>JBHOQS010000027.1:0-473671 GCA_042408875.1 Chloroflexota bacterium
CGTGTCCGGCGGCACCATCGCCCACTCGGTGGCTAGCAGCGGCAGCCAGCGCTGCTCCTGCCAGTAGTACATCCCCAGCGGCTGCTCGATCAGGTCCCAGTAGATGCCTAGCGTGATCGCCTGCGGCACAAAGCTGTTGAAATGCCCTACCGGAGGCATGTCGTACGGCCACGCCCCGTGAAAGGCGCGGCCCCCCGCCTGGGCGAATACCACCGATGGAAGCAATGTTACCGCCGTCGAGGCTGCCAGCCCGGCCCCTGCAACTTTGAGCGTCTGGCGGCGGGTCTGGCGGGGCAGACCATCCAGCGAACCACTACGGTTGGATGCACGACCCATTTCCTGCCTCCTGCGAGACTCTCGCTCTGCGGACTGCCGGAACATCCCGTGCGCAGCCGGGGCCAGAATGCCGGCCGGAACTGCGCGCCTGAACCTGCTTTTCCAAGGGGGAAGCGGAACAGCACTCAGGCTGGCCGGATTATAGAAGCATGGGCGGGTAGAGTCAACTATTTATGTCGCTGGGTCTCACGTCTCCGCAGCAGGCACGTTGGCGCTACGGCCGCCTTGCAGCAGGCTCCGCAGCCCACCTATACTAGGTACGTGTACTTAGGTACGTGTACTACGCCGCCTGTCGAATGAGCAGCGGAACCTGGCGATCGAGCGCCTGGCCACCAGCCCTCGCTTGAGGCATGGCTCGCCTCGCTCAGCGCCGAGCGATTGCTGCAGAGCACAGGGGTCAGCATGACACATGTAACCCACCAGCCTGTATTCATTCTGCCTTCGCCTCCGCCTTCACCGGTCGGTCCGGCAGCGGTGACCCCGGCGGAGCTACGCGCACACTTTCGAGCAGGAGCCCCGGCACGGCCTACCGCCGGGCTGGCGCCAGGTTACGCGCAGGCGAACCTGGTAGTGCTCCCTCGTGCGTATGCCTTCGATTTCCTGCTCTTCTGCCAGCGCAATCCCAAACCGTGTCCCCTCCTCGAAGTGGTCGAGGCAGGGAGCTCCGAGCCGGTGCTCACCGCACCGGGGGCCGATCTGCGCACCGATCTACCGCTGTACCGCATCTGGCGCCACGGACGCCTCGAGGCCGAGGTCACCGATGTGCGCGAGGTCTGGCGCGACGACCTGGTGAGCTTTCTCCTTGGCTGTAGCTTCACATTCGAGGCAGCGCTGCTGCGGGCCGGCGTGCCGGTGCGGCATATCGAGCTGGGATGCAATGTACCGATGTACGTCACCAGTATCGAATGTGCGCGTGCCGGCATCTTCCATGGCCCGCTGGTGGTGAGCATGCGCCCCATCCCGGCGGCGCAGGTGGTGCGGGCTGTACAGATTACTAGTCGGTACCCGGCAGTGCATGGCGCACCCGTACACATCGGTGATCCCGCAGCGATCGGCATCCACGATCTGGCACAGCCAGATTATGGCGATCCAGTCGAGGTCCGTCCTGGCGAGGTGCCGGTGTTCTGGGCCTGTGGGGTCACTCCCCAGGCAGTAGCCTTGCGTTCGAAGCCCGAGTTCATGATCACCCATGCTCCCGGCCACATGTTCATCACCGACGTGCCGGACGAGCAGCTTGCGGCGCTCTAGATGACCAGCCATCACGCAGCAGACGCCACGCAGTGGCTTGCGATTATCGACGATATTGTCCACTATGACGACCGACGTGGTATCTCGGCCGTGCGGCCATACCTGCCGCCCGCGCCCTGTGCAGCGGCGGCGCAGTTCTTGCTGGAGATGCGCGGGCAGGTGCTGATTGCCACCGGGTTTTATGTCGGTGGCGCAGGAGAAACCGATGGCCCGCTGGGCGCGCTGGCACTGGGCCAGGCGCTCGCCACGCTGGGCTACATGGTTGACTATGTGACCGACATATACACCGCGCCCTTGCTGGTCTCGCTGGCTCCATCTGGCCAGCCTGTTCATGTCTGGCCCGTCGAAGGCGCCGAGGCCAGCCGGCAGCGTGCGAGCACGCTTCTGGCGCATACACAGCCGGTGGCGGTGGTTGCCGTCGAGCGCTGTGGGCTGACGCGGAGCGGGCGCTACCTGAATATGCGTGGGGTCGACATCTCTGCCTATACGGCGCGACTCGACGAACTGTGCCTGTTGCACCCGCGCACGATCGGCATCGGTGACGGCGGGAATGAGATCGGGATGGGCAACGTCTATGAGGCCGTGCGGGCAGCGCCGCGCCTTGTGCGGGATCCAGCCGCGACCAGCGTCAGCCACCTCGTGACGGCCGCTATCTCCAACTGGGGCGCCTACGGCATCATTGCCGCGCTGTCGCTTCTGGCGGGACGTAACCTCTTGCCCGACCCTGAGCAGGAGCGTGCCCACCTGGAGCGCCTGTGCGCGCTCGGGGCTACCGACGGCTTCAGCGGCCAGGTCTGTGCGCGCGTCGATGGTCTTGAGTGGGAAGACTACGCCCGTCCTCTGCTGGACCTTCACCGGCTGGTTCGATGACCGCTATGACGTCCGCTCTGGAACACGCCAGCGTCCGTGTGCGCGCCGCGCTCGCTCAGTGGGAGGAGGAGCTACGCCGCCGCTATGGCTTCGCCGCCATCGCGCTGCGCAGCGAGGCTGACGACGGCCGCCTGGTGCTGTGCGGCCATGTACTGCTGCCATCGCAGGTGGCTGAGGCGCGGCAGCGCATTGCTGAGGCTGCTGGCGACGTGCCGGTGGACACAGCGCTCACCGTGCTGGCGGACCCCCAATACGGTGCTGAGATCGGCTGGGTGCGGCCGGCCGGCCGCGTGCTCGATCTGTGGCGCAATCTCGAGATAGCGCAGCATCTGCCCGATCACGGCGCCGCACAGCGCAACCGCTCCTCCCAGATCGAGGCTGACTGGCCGGCCCTGCGCGTGCTGGCTCGGCATGAGGGCTGGGCGCTGGTGCAGGCCGCCGACCTCACGCTCGGCTGGGCCCAGGATCGAGCACTGGTGGACGCCCCGGACGGCCGTGCGACGTGGCAGAGCTTGGTACGATCAGCGCCCGGCAGCCGCGCCGCTGCGCGGATTACCTGCCAGGCGCTCCGCGCAGCAGCGCTCGCGCTGCTCGGCACGCCCTACCGCTGGGGTGGCACGACAGCCAGCGGGCTGGATTGCTCGGGGTTCGTGCAGCGCGTCTACCGCCGCGCCGGAGGGCTCTGGCTCCCGCGCCACTCCGGAGACCAGCGCCTCCAGGGCGAGCGAGTGCCGAGAGCCGAGCTACGCTGTGGCGACCTGGTGTTCCTGACCCTGAAGGAGCGAGCGGTGTCCCATGTGGCGCTCTGTCTCGCCAGCGGCGGAGCCGAGCTGATCCACGCCTGCCTGCGCACGGGCCGTGTGATCACGCAGCCCCTCGATGACCTCCTGACCCACTATGACCTACGCGCTATACGGCGCGTGGCTGAGGTGGAGGAAGCGGTATGACCTGGGACGAGCTGCGTGCCCTGCGGCACAAGAACGTGCACATCGTCGGCCTTTCCGGTGTGGAAGGCAGCGCTGTGGCAGACTTCCTGATCCGCCAGGGCTTCACCAACCTCACTGCACATGACTTCCGGCCAGCAGAAGATTTCGACCGAAATTTCCGGCTCGTCCACGTCGGCATGAAGCCGGATGCGCGCGAGGCCGCGCTCCAACGTCTCAAGCAGGCACCGCTGCGCATCTGTTTCCAGGACCGCTATCTCGACGGCATCCTTGAAGCAGACGCGATCTTCGCTACCCAGGCGTGGTTCATCTACGCGTGTAACCTGCCGAAGCTGCGCCAGGCCAAGGAGCGGGGCATCCCGTTCTACAGCATGACCATGTTGTACTTCGACCTGGCCCCCTGCCCTATTCTGGCCGTCACCGGCACGAACGGGAAGTCTACGACGAGCAAACTGCTGAGCGAGATCGTGCAGGCAAGCGGCCGGCGCACGTACTACGCTGGCAACGAGCGCCGCTCGGTGCAGGTGCTTGACCGGCTAGAGGAGATGCGGCCGGATGACGCGCTGGTGCTGGAGGTGAGCAACCGGCAGCTCATGGGCTTAGAGCGCAGTCCTCATGTTGCAGTTGTCACAAATGTCACGCCAAACCACCTAGATGAGCATGAGGGTTCGTTTGAGCAGTACGCGGCTACGAAGGAACGTCTGGTCCGCTACCAGCGCCCCGGCGACATCGCCGTGCTGAATTATGACAACTTGATCACCCGCCGGATGGCCGAGCTGACACCAGGTCGCGTCGTGTACTTCAGCCGGGAGATTGCACTCGAGGAAGGCGCCTGTCTGCACGGCGACCAGCTCGTGCTGCGCCGCGGCGGGGAAGAGACAGTTATCTGCCGCGCCCAGGAGCTACTGGTGCCGGGCGAGCACAATGTCGCCAACGTGCTCGCAGCATCGCTGGCGGCCTTCGAGTTCGGTGTGCCGCCGGAGGCCATCAGCCGGGCCGTGCGGGCGTTCCGCGGGCTACGACACCGTCTCCAGCTTGTCTACGCAGTGGATGGCGTGCGCTACTACGACGATCTGAACAGCACTACGCCGCAGGCGACGGTGGCAGCGCTCAACGTGTTTGATGTTCCGGTCGTACTCATCGCTGGTGGTGAGGACAAGGGGCTCTCGTTCGACGAGGTCGCTACGCTAGCGGTGCAGCGCTGCCGCCTGGTGATCCTGCTGCCCGGACGCGGCACCGATCGCCTGGAGGAAGCGCTGCTGGCGGCGCGCGGCGACGCCGCCGGACCGCCGATCCAGCGCGCGGAGACACTCGAGGAAGCTGTCGCACTGGCGCGAGACACCGCGCAGCCGGGCGATATAGTGCTGCTCTCGCCGGCCTGTCCGTACTTCTTTTCGAAGTTTTATGACGACTCCGACGGCGCTGGCTTCCGCGCGCTGGTGCGCCGGGTAGCCGTGCGTAACCGTTCCGGCACGCAGCGTAGCTCAGGCGCGGCCGTAGCAGGCGGGCAAGTATAGGGACCGGTGAGGGGGCTCGTTGTGGTGAGCCCCTACTTCTCCTCTTCTTCGAAAAGGTCGAGAAGCGGCGGATCGAGCGAGATTATTTCCAGCTCAGCCGCACAATTGGCACAGAGAAGAACTTCTCCGACCGCGGCGTCGGCGGGGATGGAGACCTCTGCCCCGCAGTCGGGACACTGGACGGTGGCTGCCCTGGCAGCCTGATCTCTGGAGCTTGTGTCTGCGGTGCTCATACTGCCATGGTAGTCAACGCTTCCCAGGACGTCAAACCTGCCGGCTTCGCTGCGCTGGTCGATGCCACACGCCAGGATATCTGGCGCTATGCGGCCCTGTACGTGCCGGGCGTGGCCCCCCAGCACCGGCTCACCCTGGGCGAGGGCTGGACCAGGTCGCTGCGGCTGGCCGCCCTGGACCGCGCCACCGGCCTAGAGCTGTATCTCAAGCGTGAGGACCTAAACCCCTGCGGCTCGCACAAGGCGCGCAGCTTGGCCTACCAGGTCTCGCTGGCGCTCCAGCGCGGCGAGCGCGAGCTGATCATCTCGTCATCAGGCAACGCCGCCGTAGCCGCCGCAGCTTACAGCGCCCTGGCAGGTATCCGGCTCCACGCCTTCGTCGCACCAGGAACTCACCCGGTGAAGCTGGCAGAGCTACTGCACCTAGGAGCGCGGGTGATCGTGTCGGCGCGGGCGCTGAATGCGGCCAAACGCGCCGCGCTGATCACCGGCTTGACGAACCTGCGGCCCTCAACGAACGACACCTCGGTCGAAGGCTTTAAGTCGATTGCCTTCGAGCTCTACGAACAGCTCGGGCCACTAGACGCCCTCTTCACGTTCGTAAGCAGCGGAAGCTCGTTCTGCGGCATTGGGCGCGCCTACCGGGAGCTCTGTGCGCTGGGTTGTCTGGACCGGCCGCCACGACTGTTCGCGGTGCGCTCGCCGGGCGCCCCAGATGCCGACCCTGCCGCGCCGGCAGGAAGCGCCGGGTCTGCGCATGAGGCTCCCATGCGCCCGGGAGCCTTGGGAGCCCGCCGCTCCCGCCGGGCAGGTGAGATCGCGGAGCTGGCCTCATGGTCGGGCGGCCAGATGATCGAGGTCAGCGCGGACGAGACGGCCGCGGCGCTGGCAGTGCTCAACCGATGCGGGGTAGACACGTCGCTTGAGGGCGCCGCGTCCCTGGCTGCGGCGATGCGCCTGGCCAGGCAAGGGCTGCGCGGCCGCGTGGCTGTCGTGCTGACCGGCCATGCCTCTCAGCGTCCTGGCGAGCCGGTTGACCCGGCACGGCTCCTGCGTGCCGACACCGACGAGGAGGTGCTCGCCCTCTTCCGTTAAAGCTTTCGTACCGTTGAAGCCCTTCTCACAAAGAGCAAAAAAGAGCAAAGCACTGGGAGCAGCAGCCGGCGTGAAGTCCCTGACCAACGCTCTACGGCGCACGAAGATTATCTGCACCCTTGGCCCGGCCTCGCGCGACGAGGCGACAGTGCGCGGCATGCTGGCCGCCGGCATGGATGTGGCGCGCCTTAACTGCGCGCACGGCACTCGCGACGAGCATGCCGCCGCCATTGCCACAGTCCGCCGCCTCGCGGCCGAAGCTGGACGGACGATCGCTATCCTGCTTGACCTGCAAGGGCCAAAGCTACGGCTGGGCGAGGTGCCGCCCGGCCGAGAGGCCAGGGCCGGAGAGCAGCTGCTCCTGGCTGCTGCCCTCCCCCACCAGACACTTCCCCCTGAGATCATCCCTGTGCAGTACGAGTCCATCGCTGCGGAGGTGCGCCCCGGCGATCAGCTCTTTATCGACGATGGACGCATTCACCTCCGGGTGGAGAGCACTGCTAGCGGGGTGGTGCGCTGCCGGGTGCTTGCCGGCGGCGCCCTGCGCTCTCACGCTGGCCTCAACCTGCCGGGCGTGCCGCTGCGCACGCCCGCACTCACGGCGAAGGATCGCGAGGACGCGCTCTTCGGGCTGGAGCAGGGCGTCGAGTACATCGCCCTCTCGTTCGTACGCCGCGCCGAGGATGTCGCTGAATTGCGCGCCCTGGTTGCCGGGAGCGAGACCCACCTCATCGCCAAAATCGAAAAGCAGGAGGCGGTAGACGCCTTCGAGGCGATCCTGGCGCAGGTGGACGGCGTGATGGTTGCCCGTGGGGATCTTGGGGTAGAAATCCCGCTGGAAGAGGTCCCAGTGGTGCAGAAGCACATTATTGCCCGCTGTAACACCGCCGGCAAGCCGGTCATCACCGCGACGCAGATGCTGGAAAGTATGATCCGCGACGCGCGGCCGACGCGCGCCGAGGCAAGCGATGTGGCCAACGCGGTGTGGGACGGCACCGACGCGGTGATGCTCTCCGGCGAGACAGCCATCGGCGCGCGACCGGTCGAGGTCGTGGCGACGATGGACCGGATCGTGCGGGCCGCAGAGCGAGTGCTTGTCCCACGCTCCCCCGGGCCGCTCCACGCCGAGAGCGTCACCGATGCCATCGCGCAGGCAACCTGCGAGATCGCGTCTGAGCTCGGCGCGCGGGCCATCCTGACCTCTACCCAGTCGGGCTTCACGGCGCGCATGATTGCCAAGTACCGGCCCGCCGTCCCGATCATCGCTGTCACACCGCACGCGCATACGTGCCGGCGGCTAGCGCTCGTCTGGGGCGTGACACCGCTGCTGGCGCTCCCCTTCAGCAGCACCGACGAGATGGTGCAGGCTTCGCTAGTACAGGTCCGCGACGCAGGACTGGCCCAACCGGGCGACCTCGTCGTAGTAACAGCTGGCGTGCCAATAGGCGTTCCGGGCCAGACCAACCTCATTCAGGTCCGTACCATCTAGGTACTGGCCGCCGACACGACAGTACCTTGCTGTCCTTGACGGACGCCAAAGGTCCTTGTATCTCACGCGCTCGTACTGCCGGGCGTTAGCATGTATCTACGGGCACAGTGTCACCACGCGGCATGGGAGACGGTCGGGAATGCAGTACGAGGTTCGGTGGCAGGGACGCGACGTCTTGCTGACGTGTACGTGTCCCGGGTGCGGCTCAATCTACGCCACGGCTGCGGCGCGTGGCCTGCCGCGTCCACTGCGCTACGCCATCCTCAAGCACATCCCCGAGGCACTCAGCCCGGGGAGGCCGGGCTGGCACCGCCTGGACGTGGCCTACCTTCGGCGGGAGGTCGCCGGGTTCGAGCACGCGCTGGCCGAGCTCTTCCGCTTCTGCCTCACGTGTCGGGGCTATCGGTGCCCGCGCTGCTTCGAAGCCGAGGCACCCGGCTGTAGCGTGTGCGCACCGGCCGTGCATGGGATGCAAGAACCGGTGCTTGTCCGACTGGACAAGCAGGCCGCGCCGATGGAGATCGTCGTCGAGCAGCCGGCGCGCGGCCGCACGAGCGAAGAAGAGCTTGAGGAGCAGGTCTGGGGCCACACGCTCCGCCGCGAGCGAGCGGCCGCGGCGGGCCGGCGTGGCCACGGCGGCGTGGGGAGCGGGCCGGCGCGGCGAGAGACCACCAGGCGCACACCGGGCCGCGGACTGCCGGGCCGCGCCACCGTCCCACTGCTCACTGTGAGCGATGCATCTTTCCTACGGCCATCGGCTGTCGTTGCCGTCGTCTCGCTCCAGATGGACCAGCCGGAAGCCGAGGAGCCGGCCCAGCTAGGACACGCAGGCCAGGATGGAGCCCCGACCATGCCCCAGGCGCACCCGCCATTTACGGAGCCAGAGCGCCGCTCCTTCATCGCCGGGAACGGGCGGCGAGCGGCACCCCCTGATGTCGGGGCAGCCGTGGGCGGCATGGGCGGCATGGAGCACGAGCTCCAGCGCGAGATCGCACCGGCTGGGCCCGAGTGGCAGCCGCAGCCGCCCGACGCAGCGCAGGCACCTGCGGGCGCTCCTGAGGAAGAACCGCTACGCCCTCGCCCTCCCATCATCGAGCGCAGCCTGGCCGGCCGCGGCAGCGCTGCTGGTGAAGCACGCGGTCTCGCCACGGTCTGGCGCGGACTGCTGGCAGCCGGCGCGCTGATGGCCGCCGGGGCAGGCTGGCTCGTGGATACCTTCGTGGGCCGGCGTCCGAGCACGCTGGCGCAGCCTCCCTCGCCTACGCGAGGACAGGCTGGACGCGGTGGCGCTGAAGCTACGGCGGCCGTAGCTTTGGAGACCGATGCGCACGCGGCGGCGGAGCAACCGCGCCCCCGGCGGGCGCAGTGTAGCGGCTGCCGGTTGTACTATCCGGATACATTCCGTTACTGCCCACGCTGTAACATCCTCCTGCCGCGCTAGCCCGGCCGGGCCAGTGCAGCTTCCAGCACCTGGCGGGCGACCGGCGCGGCTTCGAGCGATCCCCAGCCAGAGAACTCCATCATCACGGCGACGGCATACCGGGGCCGGTCGGCCGGTGCAAATCCGATGAACCACGAATGATCCGGCACCCGGGGATCGTTTGAGCTCTGCGCAGTGCCGGTCTTGCCGGCCACTCTCACACCAGGGATGCGCGCCTGGAAGCCATAGCCCTGCTCGACTGCAAGGACCATCATCTGGGTGAGCTGCTGAGCAGCCTGCTGGCTCATCACCCGGCCCAGCGTGCGCGGCCGGCTCTCCTCCAGGGTGTTCCCGCTGCGATCGAGCGTACGCAGCACGAGATGCGGAGCAGGTAGCTCTCCACCATTGGCCACTGCAGCGGCAACAAGCGCCATCTGGAGCGGCGTCATCAAGAGCTCGCCCTGGCCGAACGCCGTCGAGGCCACCGCTGGCTGGCTCAGGTTCGTGCCGGACGCGAACTGGGTGGGCGCCGTGGCGATTTCCAGAGGCAGAGCCGTCCCGATGCCAAAGCGCCGGGCGTACTCCCGCAGCCGCGCCTCCCCGAGCATAGTACCGATCCGGCCGAAGGCAGCGTTGCAGGAATACACCAGCGCATGCGTCAGGTCGTAGACGCCGTCGCAGCGCGGCTGGCAGACGATCTGGAAGCCCTCGACCACGTATGCGCCCGTGCACGCAGGCAGCGACGTGTTCGGCTGGAGGAGCCGACTATCCAGGGCTGCGGCAGCGGTGACGACTTTAAACGTCGAGCCGGGCGCGTAGAGACCCTGGGTGGCGCGATTGAGCAGCGGGGCACAGGGAGTCTGGGCGGAGCACTGCGGTGAGGAGGCCGCTGGCGCAGCGCGCAGGCGCTCCCAGTCCGCATCGATCCCATTGGGGTCGAAGAGTGGCTTGCTCAGCAAGACGAGGATCTCACCAGTCCGCACATCTAGCAGCACGACCGCGCCGTGGGCGTTGCCGATGGCGCGATCAGCTACCTGTTGGAGCTCGGCGTCAACGGTAAGCTGGACATGGCCGCCGCGGCGCGGCTGATGCAGAAGCGACCGAACAGTCCGGCTGATCGGGCCTTCGCCGGCGCGACCACTCAGCAGGCCGTCATAGGCCCGCTCGATCCCGCTGGTACCGTAGCGCAGGCTGAAGAAGCCCGTCACATGGGCCAGCACTGGAAAGGCGTAGCGTCGCTGGCCATCCCGGGTCGCCGCCAGCTCGACACCGCGGCGGTCGAGGATGCGCCCGCGCAGCGCCCGCCGTTCCTCCTCGATCCGCCGCGGGTTGTATTCACTCTCGCGCAGCTCCTCGCCGCGCACGACCTGCCAATACGCCGTCGCTGCCGTGATCAGCAGCAGCAGCGCCAGATACACCTGGGCCAGGCGCACGATCCGTCCACGCATGCTCAGAGCACTACCCCTCTGCTTCTCTCTATCTCCTCATTGCAGCGCCGCTCCGGACGGTACGCCGCCACGTGCCTGCGCCGGTGCCGGCCGGCGCACCCGCCGCGATGGTGGTGCGGGATGCGGCAGCGACGAGATGCGAAGCAACAGGCCAAGCAGGAGAGAGTTGGCCAGGAGGGATGAGCCGCCATAGCTCACGAAAGGCAAGGTGATGCCTGTGAGCGGAATGAGCCGGACGCTGCCTGCCAGGATCACTACCGTCTGGATCGCCAGTACAGAGGTCAGGCCGGCTGCGGCGAGCCGGGCGAAGCCACTCGGGGCCTGCAGCGCCACACGCATGCCCCGAGCAACGAGCAGCATATAGATGCTGACCAGCGCCAGCGCACCGGCGAATCCCAGTTCCTCGCCCAGCGCGGCATAGACCAGATCTGTGTGGACCGCAGGGATGATCGTTGGGCTGCCGAAGCCGAGGCCGGCGCCGGGCACGCCGCCGCTCGCCAGTGCGATCAGCCCCTGGACGATCTGATAGGCCCGCCCGCGCGGGTCCGCCCAGGGGTTCAGCCAGATCTCGACGCGCAGGCGGACATGGGAGAACAGGGTATAGGCGATGGCCACACCGGCGCCGAAGGCCAGTAGCGCCGCGACCGCGTAGAGGCTCCTCCCGCTGGCGACATAGAGCATAGCGACGAAGATGCCGAAGAAGAGGAGGGCGGCGCCGAGGTCGCGCTGGAAGACCAAGAGAGCCAGCGACAGCCCCCACATGACCACAGCCGGGCCCAGATACGGCAGCGGCGGCAGCCGGAGGCGCCCCAGCCGGTACGTGCCGGAAGCCAGCACCGTCGCATTCTCATCGAGGTAGGCGGCCAGGAAGATCACCAGTAGCACTTTCAGCACTTCAGACGGCTGGAAGAGCACCGGCCCGAAGCCAAGCCATAGCCTGACGCCACTGTTATTGGGGTCCACGCCGAGCACCGCCGTGAGGGCAACGAGGAGCAGCCCGACCGCGGCGGCGCTGTACTTGTACCGCCGGAGTACCTCTGGCTGCCGCAGAACGCACACCACCACCAGCATCGCTGCTACGCCGACGGCGATCCAGCCGAGCTGCCGAACTGCTAGGTCGGGACGAAGGCGGTAGACCAGCGTGAGGCCCAGCCCGCTGAGGAGAGCGACGGCAGGATAGAGGGTCTGATCGGCCGTGCGGCACAGCACAGTCAGGCCGGCGTGGCCGAGGAGGATGACCAGGGCGAAGCCCAGAGCGAGCCACTGTGCCGCGGGATCGAGTGTGCTGTGCCGCCCAATGGATGCCAGCGCGCCGCCGAAAAGCACCACCGCCAGCGGCACCGGGAGGAGGGACAGCTCGCGCCAGCGCAGCATGAAGATCCCTTGGAGGACGGCACGCAGGCGCGGCGAGCGCATCAGGCCTCCACGACGTCAAAGCGCAGGATGGTGCGACCAATCTGGACGGTATCGCCGGAGCGGAGACGCTGCACCCGGCGGACGCGATTACCGTTGACGAATGTTCCGTTCGTGCTACCCAGGTCCTCGATTTGCCAGGTGCTGCCGCGCAGCACCAGCCGAGCGTGCTCGGCTGAGGCATACCCATCACCAAGCGACACCTCGACCGTAGGGCTGCGCCCGATCCTGTCTCCGCTCAGTACCTCAAAGGCAGCACCAGGGGCAACGGCAGCGTCGGGCGCGTCCAGCACTACCAGCCGGGCGCGGCCGCTCTGGGCAGCCAGGAACAGGTCCCGCCGGAGCAACACCAGGAGCTGCGCCACGAACAGATACAACAGCAGAACAAGGAGCACCCGAATGATGAGCAGGGTAACTTCTGGAGTCATACACTGCCGGCGTCACTGCGGCGCTGGCGCGGCACATCCGTTGCGCCAGTGGCATGCGCCGCCTCCACGGAGATGGCCGCACGCAAGACAACGGCGCCGAATGCCACCTCGTCTCCGGCGCGCAGCCGAGCCTGTGACACCGGCCGACCGTTGTGGCGCGTACCATTTGAGCTGCCCAGGTCTTCCACTAGGATCGCATTTCCGGCGCGCACCAGGCGCGCGTGCCGTCGCGAGACGCTTGGGTGCGCCAGGATAACATCGTTCTCCAGATCGCGACCGACGTAGAGCACGCTGCCGGGGGACAGCGAGAGCCGGTAGCTTCCGCCGGGGCCGCTCAGCACCAGCGTCAGCGGCGCTCCAGCCGCCTGAGCCGGAGCAGCCCCCATGCCGTCGGCCACCGGCGCGACCGGGAGCGGTCTGGTCGCTTCGAGGTCCAGCGCTGCAGCCTGCGACGTGGGGTCTGCCTGGCCAGCGGTGTCCTCACGCTCGATCAGCCGGACCTGCACGTCGACCGCTCCAGGCCGCACTGCCTGGTCAGGCTCGATCGTCACCCGCGGCAGGGCGACGAACTCCCAACCGTAGCGCGCGGCGTGGCCCTGGAGATACCCTGCTAGCTCACGCTCGAGTGTGTGGCGGATTGGCTCAAACGCACGTGCATCGTCCGGAGACAGCCGCAGGACATACTCGTTCGGCACGAGCGTGCGGCCGACTGAGAGCGTCTGCTGCTCCTCCATCGCGCGCACCAGCCGCTTTGCCAGGTCCGCCGGTTGCAGACGGCTGCGAAAGAGCCGCAGGAAGCCTCCTTCGAGCAGGCCCTCTAGATACCGTTCCAGCCGCATCAGCGAGTGCATCGGTCGCATTTCACCGCTCCGGTCAATTATACGACAGGCAGGGCGCTGGCGCGGCGCCGGCCGGGCATCGGCAGGTGCCGGCCGGTAGATTGACCGCCCGATCACGCAAGTGCTAAGCTGGGGAGAGTGGAGACCCGACATGACCGGACAGCAGCAGCAGAGACGATGGCGAGCGCAGATGGCTCTGTGAGCTGGGCGCAGGCGTTCCTGCACGGCACTTCCCGCGGGCGTGCGCTGCTCGACGAGCTGGCGGAGCTGGAGCGCGGCCTCGCCAGGGCGAGGCAGGACTGCGTTCGCGAGGACTATCACCGCGTGGCCGCCTGCTGGCTACGCATCGTCGAGGAAGCGTCGGAATACGCAGCGCTCTCTACTGCTCGCCATTACATCTCAGTCTTGAGGCGCTTTCAGACAGGCATACGTGCGGTACTGGACGAGCTTGGGCGCGGGCTCGACGCGCTAGCTCCGCTACTTCCCATAAGCCCCTCTGAGGCGCCACCGGCGGTCACACGCCGCGGACGCCACCACCTGCGGCTCATCGATTGCGGCAACGCGGACAGCATGCTTGCGAGCGCTCCCTATGACCTTCCCTGTGAAGATGAGTCCTGTGAATGTGAGGAATGTGAGGAAGAAGAGAAAGATAAAGATGCGGAAGGGGAGAACAGCGGTGACAGCAGCTCTGAGCAGGGGGACGATAGCTGACACCGCGGCGATCCGTGTCTAGACTGCTGTCCCGTTGTATTCCGCGGGAGCCGAGCGCTGTACGGCCAGAGCGTCTCTCGCATCGCCAGAGTAACGGTGCCGCGTCCGGCGAGACGATCAGGAGCTGTAAGGGATGTCCGACTCACTCCCGCGCGGCGACGACGGCAACGGCGAAGTCACGAGAGTGGGAGAGGCTGACTGCGAACTCGCGCAGGCCGAGCTCCTGCGCTCGCGTCAGCGCCGCGCCGTGGAGATACAGGATCGGCTTCCCCCGCGCGTCGGGCAGGACCTCCATATCGCGCCAGCGGATGCCGCGCATGCCGGTACCCAGGGCCTTCGAGGCTGCTTCCTTGGCTGCGAAGCGAGCAGCTAACTCTGCCACGCGCCCGCGACAGTACGCCAGTTCTCGCTCCGTATAGATCCGCTCCAGGAACCGGCCGCCATACCGTTCCAGCACCGAGGCAATACGCGCGATCTCGATGATGTCAATGCCAACGCTCAGCACGCTCATTCGCCGACAAGCTGCACGTTGCGGACGAAGGTCAGGTACTCGTGCCCCGAGGCCAGTACCTCGACCCGCTTGATGAACACCGGTCGCGGCTGAGCCTCGACGAGCAGGTCGAATGCCGGCGATCTCACCCACTGATCGCGCGGCACAGCGATGCCATTCGGCGTGGGATAGCCGGCCGGGTTCTCGTAGAAGAACCCGCGCGCCCAGCGATGCTGGTCGCCCAGCGCATCGACGTACTCGATGCGCAACATGAACGGATACTCGCTGGCTACCCAGCCACCACCGGAGAGGCTCTGATACGCGATCTTGAACTCCGCAGAGATACGCAGGCTGGTGTAGTCAGACACATCACGTCTGACTTCCTGCACCACGCCGGTATCCCCATGGAACTGGGAGCCCCACCGTTCGAGACGCAGCACTGGATACCCATCCTGCATCTCGAGACTGGGCACGCCGGCCGGGCCACGCTCAGTCTCACTGAACGCCTGCCAGTGCTGCAAGAGCCGGCCCTGGCCGCCCGGCTGAGCAAACCTCCCATCCAAGAGCAGATCGATCGCTGGCGCCAGCGGGCCGGCGGGGGGCGTGCCAGCGATCAGCTCGGCCCGCTGGCCGGCGAGGAGCCGTACAGCACGGCCACTCTCCTGCGCCAGCGCCTCGCCGCGGCGCACCGTCAGGTTGACCTGTGGCAGACGTCCGCTACCCCCGGCCACCTCGAGCAGGTGGCTGCCATCCTGGAGCGCCACGACGCCCCCGGGCGTCCAGACGGTGAAGCTCCGCTCTGCCGGCTGCTCTACCCCGCTCACTCCCACACGGATCTTGCCGCTGCGAAGTTCTACGGTCGTGCGCTGGAGCTCTGCCCGCCAGCGGCCTGTGCGCGCCTGTCGGAGCACAATCTCCGAAGCTGGATAGAGCAGCAGCGTGCTCCCATCGGGGAAGGTGAGGAACGCACGGGCGTTCTCGGGGGTCCGCACAGCAATGCCTTCGCCGATGCCTGCCCCGGCGCGGGCCAGCTTCCAGTCAGCCGAGCCCGGTGCAAGCACCAGCACCGGACCCGAGATGACCTCTAGCTTCACCTCACGTGGCGTAGTGGCTGTATTGACGTACCAGGCGAGCGCAGCGGGGATAGCCACAACAAGGAAGCAGAACCATCCAAAGAACGCTATCAGCACGGCCCACGCCAGGCGCTCACGGGCTTTCAGACGCTCAGGTGAGAGGGTTTCAGTGAAGGTATCGGGAACAGGGGCCAGATGGGCACGCACGTGCAGGCCTGCTCAGTCACAAAATCGGGCTTAACAGTTCTGTCAACAGAACGGACCGCGGCATAGTATGACGCGCCGCGGTCCGTTCCCTACACGCCGAACACGTCGGCGTGCAGCGACCGGAGCAGAGCTCACTCCTGCTCATCACGCTCGGGCCGGCGCTTTCGCACGACCTCAACCGGCGGCAGCACAACCGACTCCGTCGCCTTGCGGAGGCTCTTCACAACCGCCTCCTTCTTTGGTTTCTTCGGCTCTCGTCCGCCTCGATTACCTCGCGTTGCCATTGTGCCTACTCCTCACCCTGCTAGCTACACCGACACCCGCACCGCGCGCTGAAGCAGCAGCCGCCTTCCAGGTCGTCCCGCCCAACTGGAAGGGGGCCCTTGCCGCTGCGTCATCACCATCATAACATACCGGCGTCATCCACTCGCGCGCAGCCGCCGGGCCCGCTCGAAGGTCTGGCGCGCCAGGCTGGAAATACTGCTGCCGGTGTAGCCGAGCACGGCGCTCTCAAGGCGGTCGTTGAAGTGGCCGGTCCACTTCGGCGGCAGGGCGCCGGCCCCGCGCAGGGCGCCGATCACCGAGCCAGCGGTGGCGCCGTTGCAATCGGTATCCCACCCACCCATGACACTGATACAGATGGCCGGCTCGAGCTCGTCTTGAGCGTACATGAGGCCGGCCACCACCAGCGCGGCGTTATTGATCGTATGTACATGATGATAATGCCCGTAGGCCGCGGCGATACGATCGAGGGTCTTCTCGTAGTCTTGGTCCTCACAGCTCCAGCGCATGACGTTCGTAACCGCCTCGGCAAGGCGGCTGTGCTGCGGGATCTCAGAGAGCCCGATGCGCAGCGCTTCCTCGGCGCTCGGCGTGGCGAACGCTGCGGCGATCACGGCGGCGAAGAACATCGCCCCATAGATGCCGTTCTTCACATGGGAAAGGGCAGCATCGCGGAAAGCAAACTCCGCAGCGCGCTCCGGCCAGCCGGGGCACACCCAGCCCCAGAAGTCAGCGCGGATCTGGGCACCGATCCACTCGCGGTAGGGATTGCGATACGTGGCGGTAGGCAGGCCAGGCGTAAGGCCGTTGACCAGGTTGCGGTACGCTGCACGCTCGGCTGTGTAGACCAGGAGGTACGGCAGGCAGGTCAGCCAGGTATAGGCGATGTCAGCAGTGGTAAAGTCCGGCCCGCGCTGGTTGAACGTGTGCAACGCGACGATGGGGTAGTCCATATCGTCGTCGCGCACCATGCGATCGACGGCACCAGCGAACCAGTTGCGCGGCCGGCGCGCGATGTGTGCCAGGTCCGCCGGCGGGTTTTCCACCCAAGGGAAGAAGTCGCGCAGGGGATAGTGTCCGGCGTGCTCGAGCAGGCGACGGATATCCCGGCGCGACCAGCCCTCGACCGGCTTGCCCAGCAGGCAGCCAGCCGCGCGGCCGAGCCACGCCCCATGGATGCGTTCGAAGAGCTCTTCTTCGCTGTACGGCAGGTCGAGCCGGCGCGGCCCCTCCGGCCGCTCCTGCCGGATCTCCTCCAGCGTCGAGGGCTCAACGTAGGGGAAACTGGCCGGAGGCGGTGCTGCGGCTAATTCGTCCAACAGCGATTCGAGCTGGCGCTCCTTACCGGCAGCGGCCTCCGGCGTAGGAGCCACTGCAGCGAACCAGGCCGCATAGGCATCGACGTTGTAGCCCTCCTCGCGCCGCTGTGCGAGCTCGTCCCGCACAAGGATGTACAGTTCTGCTGCATTCGCCATCTCTAGAGATCCTCCTGCGTGGCATATGCCGGGAGCCACCGCACCGGGATCTGCCACACGGCGCCTCGCGAGGTGCCGTGTGGCAGCTGACCACCGGTCTCGTAGCCCTACAGCACAACCTCGATCCAGCCTTCACTGCCACGGGCTACCAGTTCCATAGAGGCAGGCTCGTGCACTGCCAGCACGCGGGAAGGAGCAAAGTAGCTGAAGTCGAAGCGCACCTCCTCACCAGCCCGCGCGCCCGGCACCGGGAAGAGGCGGGCGGTGAGCGGTTTATCCAGGCGCACTGCCAGCACAGCCATGTCCAGAATGATGCCGGTGAGAGCAGCCTCGGAGATGTCGCCGGGCAGGGGCACCGTGTCCAGGCCGAGACCGCACACAGCCGAATAGAGCAGCAGGCGGTCGAGACTGAGCACGCCCTGCGCAGCTCGCTGCGCCAGGACCGCGTCCTCTAGGATAGGCAGCATCAGCCCAGAGAAACCAGTCCTGGCCACGCGGGCCCGCCGCAGTGCCGCGGTGAGCAGCGCCGCAGCAAACAGCGTCCCAGGCGCACCGAAGGGAACCACCCCCAGCCGTTCCAGAGCCTGAGCAATGCTGCGCGCTGCCTCGGGGAACGGCGCTGGCGAGAGGTCCACTCCCAGGAAGCGCAGGCCCATGCCGGCACGGTGGGCGATGCGAGCGGCAAGCTGTTCCAGCCGGCTCACCATGCCGGTCACCAGATCAACCAGCCGGGCCAGCGCCTCCTGCAGCGTGCTGGCTGCGCTGAACGCCTCGACTGCCAGATCGGCAGCTTCCACAGCGAAGGCGAACGCGGGCGGGCCGCTGTCGTGGTAGGCCGCCGGGAAAAAGGGAATGCCAGGCGGGCAGTTGGAGAGCGCAGCGAAGCGCAGATTGCCAAAGCCGCCGCCCGGACCATGTGCGATGCGGTGGATGGCGCGGGCCGCCATCGCCGCAGCGCCGAGGTGCACCGCGCCGCGCAGCCCATCCCCCACCTGCGCCGTGCAGCTCAGCCGCTCCGTCGAGAGCACAAGCTCTGGCAGTGCCTCAAAGAGGGGTCGCTGCTCCAGCCAGGGATCAGGCCGGGCCGGCCCCGCGGAGATGTAGTCCAGCCCGGCCTCCGCCGCGGCGGCGTCCAGGGCGCGCGCGTACGCCAGCGCATCCTCACCGCGGCGCCCGACCGGCACGCGCCGAAGGGCCTCGTGTAAGGGCGGTGCCGCGGCACGGACCGTCTGCAACGTGAGGCCTTCCTCTGCGCAGACCTCCCGAGCCACGCGAGCTGTGCGGGCAGCCGGCTCCAGTGCCCCAGCGTGCAGCGGCCACTCGAGCGGGAGGAACATCGTGACGGCGCGCAGGTTCATTGCCAGGACACTCCTTACTAGGACGCTCCTTACCAGGATGGCCCGGGATAGCGTGCCGCATGCCTCTTCAGGGTAACGCAGGGCCCGGGTGGGGTCAAACCAGGGCGAACGGGCTGGCACTTGTGAGATCTGTTTGATCTGCTTCATCCACTCCCTAATCCGCGAACAGTTCGCCCGTGTTCGCCTGCTCGCTTGACGCTGGTACGCATCTTGCTGCTGCGTGAGCAATCGGCGCACCGCATATTGCCGATGAGGTGCACTGGCAAGGCTGCAATGCGGCAAGCGAGGAGGTGTGTGGCGTGGCAGCCGAGAACCGGAGCTGGATTGAGCAGCGGCTCGCCCAGGAGCGTGCTGAGCTGCTTCGCCTGGTCGAGCAACTTGCCTTGCAGGACCAGGAGCTGGCCCGTATCGCGGCCGGCAGCGACGATGGTTCGACCGGATCGCTGTGTGACCTGGCGCAGGTTGCGTTACTCCACGAGATGGATGCCACAATCGGGCGCGTGCTCCACGGCCGGATCGAGCGTGTAGAGCGCGCGTACCAGCTGCTGGAGACTGGCCGGTACGGCGTATGCGAGGACTGCGGCGCTGCCATCGACCGCGACCGCCTGGAGGCGGTGCCGGACGCTACGCTGTGCATCGACTGCCAGCGACGCCGCGAGCGGCGCGCCCGCGCAGCGCGGCTACGCGCCGCGCCAGCAACTGCGGCACGCTTCGAAGTTGGCTAACGCATGTCCAGGCGGCTGCCAGCGGATTCCGCAGACCAGATCGAGCGGATATCTCGGACCAGTGTTCGCCTGTGCAAAATACACAGGCCCGGGGCAGCGGCAGGTGTCGCTCTCCGCCCCCGCTGCCCCAGCCACAGGTAGGCTATGTGTGCTCTCGTACCCGGGTGATCACAGCCTCTGCCGCGTGCGCTCACCGGCAGCCCATTATTTGAACAATTCGATCGGTGGGGGCGCCTTGGGCAGCACTTTCAGCGGGTCGGTGCCCAGCCAGTCCTGAAGCACGGCCGCGTAGACCGACCGAAAATCGACGTTGAAGCGCAGGTCGCCGTCGATCAGTTCGGTCAGGCTGGGGTGGGCGCCATGCAGGCCGCCCTTAATCTTGCTCCCTAGCAAGAACATCGGCGCAGCCGCGCCGTGGTCTGTGCCGGCGGAGCCGTTCTCGCGGACGCGCCGGCCGAATTCTGAGAAGAGCATGACGACCACGTCGTCGGCGCGCCCGCGCTCGCCCAGGTCGTGCAGGAAGGCCTGCAAGCCCTCGGCCACGTTGCGCAGCAGCCGGTTATGCGTGGCGAGCTGGTTCGCATGCGTGTCGAAGCCGCCTGTGGCGATATAGAACACCCGGGTGCCCAGGTCTACCGAGAGCAAGCGCGCGATCGTCTGCAAGCCCTGGGCGAACGGCGTGTTCGGATACTTCACACTAGTGGCCGGAGCGCTCTGCGCGACCTTCTGGATCTCCTGCGCCAGCAGCATCATATTGCGGCCGGCCTCTTTCAGGAACTCGCTGTAGACCCGCCGGCTGGCCATGCCCTCGTAAATCTCGCGCAGGATATCTAGCCGGAGTTCACGCTCGTTCTGGTACTTCCTATCGGTCTCGATAGCGAACGCGTTCAGGTTCGCGATAGAAGGCACCGGCACATGCTCGGTCCAGAACGCAGCGGGGAGCGAATCGCCCAGGTTGAGCGCTTGCAGCGCCACCGAGCGATCCTCACCGCAGCAGGTGTTGTGGAGATAGCGGCCGAGCCAGCCAGTGCGGACGACCTCCTCCGGCACGGCTGTGTGCCAGATCTCCATTGAACGGAAGTGCGAGCGGTTGGGGTTCGGATAGCCCACGCCCTGCACGATGGCGAGCTGGCCCTCTGCATAGACCGGCAGGAGCGGCTCCAGCGCCGGGTTAAAGCCAACATACTCGCTGATCGGCAGCACCTCTCGCTCGGGAATGGCGAGCCGCGGCCGCGCCTGGTAGTAGTTGCGGTCGGCATACGGCACAATGGTGTTCAGGCCATCGTTGCCACCGCCCAGTTGCACCACTACCAGCGCCCGCTTGCCGCCCGGCACAGCAGCGTTCGCCGGCGCCGTCACCTCGGCTGCCCGCACCAAGAAAGCCGGCGCCGTGAACCCGCCTGCGACCAGGAGGGCGCTTGTCTCCACGAGAGAGCGGCGGGTAAACCTCAGCGGCATAGTGTAACCTCCAGGCATGCGCACGACACGCGCACGAGTTAGCTAGTGTAACTGATATTCCGGCGTGCACAGGATCAGGTGGATCAAACCGCGGACCTTCTGGTCCACGAAAGCCGGCGTGAGCGCGAAGGTACCGGCGCCGGTCTTCACGTACCGCAGGAGCGCCCGGCGGGTCGTGTCCGGGACATCGCGCTCCACAAAGCGATCCAGGAAGTGATCGACGAGCGCCTCGAAGCTGGTGAGCTTCAGCGCCTCCAGATCAGCGGGGTCGAGCTTCAGAGACTCCACACGCCCAGTGCGGCCGCTGACCAGTCGGTTGGCGAAGTTGAACCGCTCGAGCAAGGTGACGCTCGTGATCCATTCGGCACCGCCATCCCAGCCCTTCACCGTCGGCGGATTGAGCAGGTCCTGCCCCATGCGGCGCAGCACGGCCGGCAGGTCGGTCGGTGGTACAGCGATGCCCAGCTCGCGCATGAGGCTGATACAGAACTCCACCGGGCTCTTGATCAGTGCGTGGTAGGCTCGCGGTGACAGGAACTCGGGAGACTTGAAGATCGCCCGCACCAACGGCTTGAGCTCGAAGTTATGCTTTTCAAAGACAGCGGCCAGGCGCTCGACCGTTGCCTCTTCCGGGTTCTCGTAGGCGAAGAACGAGAAGAGCTTGCGCGCGATGAAGCGGCTGGTGGCGGGCTGTTTAAAGATAATGTTGATGATATCGCCGCCGTCCCAGGGACCGGTCTCACCGAGGAAGGTCTTCGGACCGAAGTCGTGCTGATTGCGGTCAAAGAAAAACTCATAGTTATCCTGGCCCGGACGGTTCTGCGCGCCCGGCGCCAGGCGCATGAACCAGCCAGTGAACGCCCGCGCGGCCTCTTTGATGTCCTTCTCTGTATAATTGCCGATGCCCATGGTGAAGAGTTCCAGGAGCTCGCGGGCGTAGTTCTCGTTCGGTGCCCCCTTTCGGTTCTGGTTGCCATCTAGCCAGCGCAGCATGGCCGGGTCCTTTGACACTTCGAGCACAAGCTCGCGGAAGTTGCCCAGGGCCATGCGGCGGAAGAGCTCGATCTGGCGGTGCATCAAGAGGGCGCTGTTTACTTTGGAGTTTGCCGTGGCAAAGTGGCCATGCCAGAAGAGCGCCATCTTTTCCTGGAGCGGCCGCTTCGTATGCAGCATGCGGAAGAGCCAGTCCTGGCGCACGCTGTCGATACGGGATCGATCGACCGGATTGAGTTTCAGCCGCTGCTCCAGGTCGTCCGGCACCTGCTCGTAGTTGACCAGATACTCCACCGCGTCGTCGTACGGGCGCCGGCTGAACTCGTCGAGCTGCTGGGGCGTGGCACCAAAGCCAGCGCGGCGGAAGAGATGCGCGATCCGCTCCCGCTGGCTGGCGAGAGGATTCACCCGGCCCTGCCCGAGCGAGCCCCGTGTCCTAGCACGCGAGCACGCCGCCAGCACAGCTGCGGCAGCCAGTGCAAGTCCACCAAGCGCAGGTCGTTCCATCGTGACCACCCTCTGCCCGTGATGGTCCCGGCAGCGCGACGCCCAAGAGGCGCTGGCCGACCTCCTGCCGGCAACGCACTCCGGCAGGGACCTTCAGCTACCCATGAGCGTACAACATCATCGGTTTGCACACCATGCACCGGGGTTAAGGACAGGTAAAGCTTTGTGCGTATGAGTATAATTCTATATGCCTGCTATACCTGCTCTTCATGCCGGTGTGTGTCTGTGCGCGACGTTGAATGCAACGTGCGCCGGCCTTCTAGCCGCCTGCAGCGCTATCAAGGGAGATGCCACCGCTATGGTACAGACAGGACAGGACAAAGAAAAGCATATTGCTGTCATTGATTTTCGCGGCGTGCAGCCGCTCACCCCTGAACGTTCCCGCTTCACCATCGCTGGCCCGGTTGCCCTGGAGATCGTGGCGCGGGTCGATGGCCCGGTGCCGGCGCCCAATGCCGACCCGCTCTCGCCTGACGGTACCGGTGTCTGTCGGGAGCCGTTCATCGTGCGCCCGGCCGGGGCCGGCGCTATCGCTGCGCTGACGCTCGCCGCGCTGGGCGCCCAGGTCCGCCTGCTCGCCCCGCTGGCCGGTGATGCCTTCCGTCCTATCGTCACCGGGTGGCTGGCGGCGCGCGGGGTGGAGCTTGTCCCCTTCGGACAAGCCGATGGGACGCCTGCGCTAGTGACGCTTCTCGGCAGCGAGGGGGATCACCTCACCATCGCGTATGCCGGCAGGGCGACGTGCACCACGGTGGCGCAGCTCCAGGAGACCATGCCGCCGGCGGAGGGCACGCTCCTGCTGGCCGGGTCTGCACTGCTGCGGACGCTGCGTGCAGACGGTGGCGCGGAGGTGCTGCGCCGGGCTCGCGAGGAGCGCGTGCGCACGGCGCTGGTGCTCACGGCCCTGCCCGGCGAGCGCCTCACCATAGAAGACCTGGCGCCCTTGCTGCCGCAGGCGCAGGTGGTCGTCTGCACGCCGGATGCCCTGCGCCGCGTCACCAGGCGCCCTGAAGCAGACGCCGGGGCGCGGGCGCTGCTCGATGCCGGGACAGCGGCAGTGGCCCTCCTGCGCGACCGGCACGGCTCGTCGGTATACCGTCCCAGCCCGCTCGGCATGCAGCGCACCGAAGCCCCCTTCCGCCTCGAGGTCGAGCCTGAGACAGACGCCCCTGGCCTGGCCGCCGCTGGCCCGGCCTACGCTGCGGCGTTCCTGTGGGCGCTGGCACATAATGACAATGATTTCCGCGCTGCGGCCTTCGCCAACGGGGTGGCCGCCAGGGTCGCGACGTCGCGACAGGGCGTGCTGGTGCTGTGAGCAGCAGCTCCAGCCAGGTGGCAGGAGGCGCGCTCCTTGCACCTGGTCAGCGGCCGGCCGTACGGACGCAACCTGTTACAGCGGTCTGAGCGCAGCCACGATCTGCTCGCGTTCGGGCTCGAGCCACGGCGGAAGGACCAGCCGCTGGCCGAGCGCCTCGGCTGGCTCATCCACCAGCATACCTGGCCCCAGCGTAGCGATCTCGAGAATGTGGCCGTCTGGATCGCGGAAATAGATCGAGGTGAAGTAGAGACGGTCGATGATCGGCGTGACCTGCACGCCAGCCGCCTCCAGACGCTCACGGTATGCCTGCTGCTCGTCGCGGTCTTGCACCGCGAAGGCGACGTGGTGGGTCAGGCCAGCGCCGATACGCCCGACGCCCACCTCCTCGGCGGAGTAGCCGAAGTAGGTCATGATTGTGCCGGGGCTACCGGCGGCATCGCCGAAGTACCAGTGCGGCCCGCTGGGATCGTCGTAGTTGAACGTACGTTTGATCAGCTTGACACCCAGGAGTTCGGTGTAGAAGCGTGCTGTACGCTTGATGTCGGAGCAGAAGGCCGTCACGTGGTGCAGCCCCTGGATCGCCATGTCCGGGGTAATGGCGCCCACTGGCTCTGGCCACGTCGTGGCTTCGATCGCGGCCTCATCACGGTGGCCGCGGGTGAGCTCGGGGCGGGGGTGGATCACCTGCTCTCCCAGGCGGTCCGGCGGCTCATCGACGGCGAAGCCGGGGCCGCGGGTGGCAATCTCGATGATAATGCCGTCGGGGTCCTGGAAGTAGATCGACCGAAAGTACGTGCGGTCATAAGGGCCGGTGACGCGCACCCTGTGATCCTGGAGCCGGCGCTTCCAGCGGAGCTGAGCCTCCGGGGTTGCAACCGACAGTGCGATGTGGTGCGTCGCGCCGACGCCGCGCCGGCCTTGGGGAGCCTGCGGCCACTCGAAGAATGTGACCAGCGTGCTGGGCCGGCCGGTCTCGTCCCCGAAGTATAGGTGGTATGAGAACGGATCGTCGAAGTTGACCGTCTTCTTCACCAGGCGCAGCCCCAGCACGTCGGTATAAAACTGCACCGTGCGCGCTGCATTCCGGCAGACCAGGGTGACATGGTGCAGGCCCAGGATTGTCATCGGTAATCTCCTGCGGCCGAACGTGCCGCAACCGGCTCCTGCAACAGGCGTTCGACCTGCGCCTGCCAGACATCATAGAAGGCGACCAGCGGCGCCGCGCCGCGGGGGTCCCAGGTGGTCCAGTCAACCCAGGCGCGGCGCCCGAACTGGGAGAGCAGGCGGGCCGGCCGGCCACCGCTGGCCGGCGCCCAGGCATCCCAGGGCAGGCCCGGCGGGTGCAGCCGGGCCCAGCGCGCCGCGTCGGGGGGCCAGTAGCCCAGCGCCACGCCCAATAACTCCTCGTCGAGCCAACCTGCCGCTGCTTCGGCGATGCGACTGGCCGGGGCATGGCGTAGACCCAGCCGCCGTGTCAGCGCCGGGATGCGCTTCACGGCTGCCACGAGCGCGTCTGGACGGTAGACCAGGGGGTCCAGGTCCGGCGGCCAGACCAGCGCGGCGCCGGGCGACGCCTGCACGAGGGCACGCAGCCGGTAGACGTCGTGGCGCGGCCAGTCCATCAGCAGGCCGGCCGGCTTCACGCCCAGCAGCGCCAGCAGGGCCTCGCCAAAGTCGGGGAGCAGGTGGGGCCAGTCGGGGAAAAGCAGCCGGGCAGCGGCAACAATCTCCACGCAGAGAGCCGGCCCCAGCGGCCGGGCCCAAGGAGGGCGATACCGAAGCGCGCGTTGGTCTGCCGTCTGGTCGCTCACACGCCGCCGTCCATGTCCGAAACGCGCCTGAATGCGTGCTCCCTTGCCTGCCCGTACCCCCACCGTGTCTTCAGCCTCAGTCTAGCTGCACTGGCTGGAAAGTCAAGATGCAGTAAGGGTATGCACATGGGGATAGGACGGCCCCTTCCCCAGCCCCCCAGTGGCGAGGAAGGCCGGGGGAGGGAGCCGTCCTCGTGCGCTCTGGTAGCGGAGGTGTCCGCGGCGCGGGTACCGGCCCGCGCGCATGGCACCCCTGTGTCTTCTCACGCTATACTGCTGGTGCGCGGCCCGGCGGAGCAAGACGCAGCAGACAGGGGCTGCGCTGGGGAGGGTAAGGAGCACGACTATGGCAACTGCAACGACGAAGCTGCTGACACACGCCGGCAAGACGGTCCTCACCCGCCGGGGTGTGCTGAGTGCGCTGGCCGGTGCAGCAGGCGCACTCGCCGCGGCATGCGGTCGCGCTGGCACTGGCCCGGCAGGTCCAGCCCCGCAGGCTACGGCTGGCGTTCCTCCCGCGGAGATTTTCTTCATCACTCCCGCCGGGGCCGGGCTGGAGCAGGACCTGTACACCGGCTTCCTGAACGACTTTATGAAACGCTATCCGCAGATCACCGTGCGCTATAGCTGGGAAGAATGGGGCCCGTATCCGGCGAAGCTCAAGACCTTACTAGCCTCAGGGCAGATCCCCGACATGGTGCACCAGCACTTCACCGTGGTGCGCGACTTCGCCTCCCTCGGAGCGCTGGCCGACCTCAAGCAGTTCATGCGTCGGGATGGCGTCCAGGAGTCCGAGTTCGTCTCGGTACTGATCGAGATCTTCCAGTACAAAGGCAGGCAGGCCGCGCTCCCGAAGGATAGCGCCGGCTGGGGCATTTATTACAACAAAGACCTCTTTGACAAAGCCGGTGTGAAGTACCCCGATCCGAACTGGACCTGGGAGCAGTTCCTGGAGACGTGCCGGGCGCTCACCAAGCCTGAAGAGAAGATCTTTGCTATCTCGAACTGGCGCATCCGCCCGGATAGCGAGCAGCACCTGGGCATCCTGCGTTCCTTCGGTGGCGGCTTCTACAACAACGACCTGACCAGGTCGATCATCGATACCGATGCCAGCGTCGAGGCGCTCCAGTTCACCACGGACCTGGAGCTGAAGCATAAAGTGACGCCGCAGTCACACGGCTTCCAGTGGCAGGGCGATGCTTTCCGCAACCAGGTCGTGGCTATGGCGATTGGCTTCCACTCCACGGCCTTCTTCATCAAGGCAGAGAAAAGGGAATTCAAGTACGACGTGGTGCCCTACCCGCGCGGCCGCGGCGGGCAGTTCGTGCCAGTGGGCGCCAGTGGCTGGGCGGTGCCGGAGCAGGCCAAGTACCGCGAGCACGGCTGGCTGCTGGTCAAGTTCCTGACCAGCAAAGAGGTACAGTCCACCATCGCCCGGGGCAAGCGCTGGGGCGCCTCACGGCCTGACTCGCTGGATGAACTTATGCCGGACGACGGTGTGCCGGCGAACGCGCGCCTCGTGCACATCGATCCGCTGAAGGGCCGGGGCCCGGTGCAGGCGCTGGCCTATGCGGTGCCGGTCGGCCATATCGATATTTTGCAGGTGTGGGACACCGAGTTCGCGCCGGTGTACCAGGGCCAGCGCACGCCCAAGGAAGCAGCGCAGGCAGCCCGGCCGCAGATCGATCAGATCCTGGCCAAGGCCGGCAACTGATCTCCCGGGCCTCGGGCTGGAGATGATGGCACTCCAGCCATGGTGTGATATTTTTGTGCATTCTCCAGGGGGCAGGCTTCGAGCCTGCCCCCTGGACTTGGGCACCCCGGCTCGCTGTGCTAGAATGCTGGGCTGGCCGCTCTCCGCTTCACCCCTGCCGGTCGGCAGGGGGCAGTTTGCCGTTCCGGGCAGCCGATGTGCGGGGCAGGGCCGTTGCGCATGGGAGCTGTTTTTTCACAATAAGCTTTTTAAGCACTAGGCTTGACGCACTAGGCTTTTTCAGAGGCCTACGAGATAGGCCTGTACTAGCCCGATACCAGATCGTAGGTTACGCGTGCTAGCACTTCCACGCTCGGGTATCTTCGCCGTCTCCAGCCCGTTGGGCGAGCTCCTGGCCTACCGTGACTTGCTGTACAACCTGGTAGCGCGCGATCTGAAGGTGCGCTACCGCGGCTCAGCGCTGGGGTTTCTCTGGACCCTGCTGAACCCGCTGCTGATGATGGCGGTGTTCACGCTGGTCTTCCGCGTGATGACCCGTCGCGAAATCGAGAACTTCCCGCAGTTCGCTCTCCTTGGGCTGCTAAGCTGGAATTTCCTGGCCGGGTCGCTCGTCGGTGCCATGCACAGCATTACCGCCAATGGCAGCCTGATCAACAAAGTCTACTTCCCGCGAGAGGTGCTCCCCCTCTCGGTAGTGATCGCGAATCTCGTCAACTTTCTGCTCACACTTCCGTTGTATTTTGTGCTGGCGGTTGCCCTACACTCGCCTCCGCCGGGGCCAAACGTTGTCTTTCTCCCAGCGATCATCCTGCTCCAGACGATGTTCGTGGCCGGGCTGGCGCTCATCCTCGCCGCGCTGAACGTGCTCTTCCGCGACACGGGAGCGTTCCTGGAGGTCGGCCTGCTGGCGTGGTTCTTCCTGACACCGGTGTTCTACCAGCTTGAGCTGCTGCCGAACCCATCCCTGCTGGGGCTGGATGTGTGGCGCTGGGTCTATATCCTGAACCCGATGGCGACGATTGTCACCGACTACCGCTACATCGTGCTGTATAATATTCCGCCGATTCGCATGACGCTGATTACGGCAGCGGAGGCGGTCATGCTCCTGGCCCTGGGCTGGTGGTTCTTCCGACGTATCGCGCCGCTGTTCAGCGAAGAGGTTTGATGCGCTCGCCTTCCCACCTGCGTCTGATCAAGACACCAAGCACGCCCGAAACAGTGCAGGCGGCGATCCCGCCTGCGCCAGCGCCGCTTGCTCCAGCGTCACAGGCGAGCCTCGCCGTGGCCCTGGAGCATGTGTCCAAGAAGTTCGCGCTGCGCCAGGAGCGGTATCGCAGCCTCCAGCGGCTGCTGCTCGATCTGGCGCTGCTGCGGTGGGATGGGCGCCCGGACACGCTCTGGGCCCTGCGGGACGTGAGCTTCCGCCTGGAACGCGGCCGCACACTGGGCATTATTGGGCAGAACGGCTCAGGCAAGAGCACGCTCCTCAAGCTCCTTTCCGGCGTGCTCCGTCCAACGCAGGGAACCGTGCACGTGAACGGGAAAGTCTCGGCGCTGCTGGAACTCGGCGCGGGCTTCCATCCAGAGCTGACCGGCCGGGAGAACGTCTTCCTGAACGGCGCCTTCCTGGGCCTCAGCCGTCGCGTGCTGGCCGAGCGCTACGAGGATATTGTGCGCTTCGCTGAGCTCGAGCGCTTCATGGACACGCCGGTGAAGCACTACTCTTCCGGCATGTACATGCGGCTGGGCTTCGCCATCGCGGTGCACGTGGACCCAGATATCCTGCTGATCGACGAAGTGCTGGCGGTGGGGGACGCCTCGTTCCGCCAGAAGTGCTACGCCGTTTTTAGTGAGTTCAAGCGTCGCGGCAAAACGCTGGTGTACGTCTCGCACGACATGAATTCGGTCGCGCGCTTCTGCGACGAGGTGCTCTGGCTCGACCACGGCGAAGTGCAGGATCACGGGGAGCCTGAGCGCGTCATCCATCGCTATTTGCAGGCCGCGCGACGCCACTATGAAGTTGCCGCAGCGGCTGAACGAGCTGCCCATCCGGAGCGGGCTGTGCCGGCCGCACCGGCCGAGCCCGTCGAGGTCAAGCCACGGGAGACACGCTGGGGCTCGGGCGAGGTCCGCATCGAGCAGGTCCAGATCGAAGACGACGAGGGCCAGCCCGGCTGGCGGCGGCGCACCGGCGACAGCATGGTGGTGCGCCTGCGCTACCGCGCGGCCACAGCCTGCCCCGACGTGACGTTCGGTGTCGCTATCCACCGTGCCGATGGCCTGTACATTCACGGGACAAGCACCGACAGCACGTTCCGCCTGTCTGTGCAAGAGGGTGAGGGAGAAGTCGTCTGCCGCTACGCGTCGCTGCCGCTGCTCGAAGGGAACTACGTGCTCACCGCTGGCGTCTGGCCCGGCGACACGTGGCGGACACCGTTTGATATGCGCGCTGGCGTGCTCCACTTCACCGTGGCGTCGCCACGCCGCGCCGATGATGGCCTCGTACCGATCCCGCATACCTGGGAGGTCCCGGGGCGCTGGCCAGGCACGGCGCCGCGCGCTGCATCCCCCGGCCGGCGGTCGGGCGCTGCGCCGGCGCGCTGGCGATTACCGCCCAGCCGGATGGTCGTCGGCGAGAACGACGAGGCGTGCCTAGGCGACGGCTGGTATGCCGTGGAAGACTGGCCACCACCGGTGCGCTGGACCGGCAAGCGCGCCACACTGTACCTGACTGCACCACCCGGCGCTACCGTGCTGGGCTTGTCACTCTGCCGGCCCAACCACCGGGACGAGCCTCTGGAAGGGCGGGTGCTGGTGGATGGTGAGGAGGTCGGCGTCATCCACACGGCAGTGCCACATTTCACCGCCTTTGAGTATCCCATCCGGCTGCGCGCTGCCAGCCGCGTGGTTGAAGTGACCATCGAGGTGGCACGGGTACTGGTCCCGGCGCAGGAGGGCGCTAGCAGCGACACTCGCGAGCTCGGCCTCGTCGTACGCGAAGCATGGATCGAGTAGCCACCTCCGGCGCAGTCTTGGCGCCTGTGGCCAGGACTGCTGAGCTTCACCCCCGTGTCGCCGGCGATGTCGCACAGGTGGTGCGCTTCCTGTGCGCTCGTGTGCCAGACCTGCGCGCGGTGATCCTCACTGGCGCCTTCGGGCGCGGAGAGGGGGCCCTCACCCCTCTCCCACGCTGTGGGAGAGGGGCTGGGAGTGAGGGTCTGGTCCTCCCGGCCAACGACTATGATTTTGTGCTGGTGAGCGCGACGCCGATCGAGCGAGCGCGCCTCACCCGGTGGGGCCGTGAACTGGCAGTGCGGCTGGGCGTGCCCGCAGTAGACCTCCTGCATGTCCCGCTGCATGCGCTGGGCTGGCTCCCGCCGACAGTGTTTAATTTCGACCTGCGCTACGGCAGCTGTCTGGTGTGGGGCGATCCGGCGGTGCTGGAGCGGCTGCCCGCGTTCGCCGCTGGAGATATCCCCCTCGTCGAGGCGAAGGCGTTGCTGTTCAACCGCATGGTCTGCCTGCTAGCGCCCATGCGCGCCGGGTATGTCTCGAAGCCCCCGGCCGGGCCGGAGCGCGGGGCCCTCTACGTCGGTGCGTCCAAGGCTGCCCTGGCAGCGATGGATGCTGTACTGATTCTGCGCAGGCGATACGACAGCAGCTACCGTGAGCGCGCGGCGCGCTTCGCCGAGGAGTGGCGCGACCACCCCCAGGACGTGCGCCTGGTACAAGAGGCGCTAGCCTGTAAGCTCGATCCGCTGCACGAGCCGGAGACCGAGCCGGTGGAGTACTGGCACGCCTGTCGTGAGCTCTTCCTGCGCATGCTGAACGTGATCGCGCGCTGGCTGTACGTCTGGACGGCGCCGCTCGATGACCCGGCCGTATTCGACCGCTTCTACCACGCCTGGGAGGCGCGGAGCCCCGCCAGCCTGGCTGAGCTCACCGAGTGGCACCTGCTGCGCGCCCTAGGCACTGGCGGAGACGTTGATGAGGCGGCGCTGGCGCTGGCCGAGGCGCGGCTGGCAGAGCTGCGGGCGCGCCTATCCGGTGGCGAGCCTGTCCGCGTCCAGGACCTGACCGGGCGGCTGGCTCGCTGGGAGGCGGCGCGCGTCGAGGCAGTGCGCCGATGGTTTCAGCTATGTCACGCGTGACCCTGGCCGTCCTGATAGACGCGCTCCGGCATGACTTTGTCAATCCAGAGGATGCCCCGTTTCTGAGCAGCCTGGAACGAGGAGGAGCGAGCGCGGCGCTCCGGCAGAGCTTCGGGTTTCTGCTCTGGCCGGCTATCTTTGCCGGCCTCTGGCCGGAGCAGTCAGGCGTGGCGCACATGTTCTGCTTCGACCCGGCCCAATCCCCGTTTGCCGGCCTGCCACTGGACGCGCTCTCCCGCGAAGAGATCACCGAGGAGGTACGCCGGATTGAAGCGTGGCGCGGCCACACTGCCTCAGCGCGGTACGGCCACGCTGCCGCGGTCCCGACTACGCTCCTGCCGTATTTCGCCTTCGGACAGCCCAGGCATATCGAAGAGCCAGGGGCGCTGGGCCCCCATCCTACGCTCTTCGATGCTCTGCGCGCCGCTGGCAAGCGCTGGCTGTGGCTGGGCCATCCCTTCCACGAGGGCACGACCCAGAAGCTGTTGCAAGACTTCTACACGCACGTGCGGGACGACCAGGCATTTATCTACCTGCACTTCTCCGAGCAGGACTGGGCCGGCCATACCTACGGCCCAGACTCGCCGGAGCGCCGCCGGGTCTTGCATGAGATCGACGCGGCGATTGAGCTCGTCTACTCACGCTTGCAGCAGCTCTTTCCACAGGTGAACGGCTGCGTCTTCGGCGACCATGGCATGGTTGCTGTCGCGCGCACGGTGGACGTGGAGGCAGCCCTGCACAGGACCGCATTGCGGCCCGGCGAAGATTATGTCTATTTCCTGGACCCCACGCAGGCGCGCGCGTGGGCCCTGCGCAAAGACGCGCGCTACGAGCTGGAACAAGCCCTCACGGCGCTGCCGGGTGGGCGCCTCCTGGGGGAGGCCGATTTTGCTCTGATGCGCTTCCGCATGCCGGATCGGCGTTACGGGGATATCATCTGGCTGGCGGATCCCGGCGTAGTGATCGCCCCGAACTTCTTCCAGCGGGGGGGCGTGTTCCGCGGCATGCACGGCTACGGCCCTGATGCCAGCGACAACTGGGCCCGCCTGATCGTCTTCGGCCCCGACGCCCCTCGCTCGCTACCCGACCTCATAGAGATGGTAGACCTCTACCCGCTCCTGCTGGAGCTGATGGGCCTCATCCCCGGCCCCACTCCTGTGCTACAGGAGAGCGGAGCGGTCTTCTCCTCTGCGGAGCAGGCGACAGCCCGCGGGGACATATCCTCCCCCTCTTCTGCAGTGCAGGAGAGGGAGCCGGGGAGTGAGGGTTCTCTCACTCCCGCGACACTGGCGGGCACCGGAGCAGCGACTATCTCCCCCTCTCCCGCAGCGCAGGAGAGGGGGCCGGGGGGTGAGGGCGCTGCCCTTCCCTTCATTTCTGTGGTCATCCCCACGTACAACCGTGTCGCGGTGCTGGAGCGTACTGTGCGGGCCTTCGACGCGCAGGACTATCCACGCCAGTGCTACGAGCTGATCGTGGTGGACGATGGCTCCACGGATGAGACGCCGGAACTGGCTCGGCGGCTGGCCGGGGAGCTGGGCTGCCGACTGACTGTGCTGCGCCAAGAAAACGCCGGGCCCGCCGCGGCGCGCAACCGCGGTATCCGCGCGGCGCAGGGGGAGATCGTCCTGCTCACTGGCGACGACTGCATCCCGCCGCCGCAGCTCCTGGCAGAGCACGCCCGCATCCATGCAGCGGCGTGCTCGGGCGAGCGCATTGCCGTGCTGGGGCATATCACCTGGCATCCCGACCTCGCGCCCACACCTTTGCTGGATGTGCTGGCGCGCGGCGCACAGTTCGCCTTCGGCGCCATTCATGACAAGAACCACGTGCCGTTCACCCATTTCTACTCTTCGAACGTGTCGGTGCGGCGCAGCGACCTGCTGGAGGTGGGGCTCTTCGACGAGGGCTTCCGCGACGCCGCCTTCGAGGACACGGAGCTAGGCTACCGGCTGGAGCGCGCTGGAGTGCGGCTGGTGTACAACCCCGCTGCGGTAACGTATCACTATCATCCGACCGACCTGCAGCGCTTCCTCGAACGCCAGCGCGCCGCCGGCCGCGCGGCAGTGAAGCTTTACCAGAAGCACCCCGAACTGCGTGATGTGGTTGGCATCACTGAGGTGGCCAACCTGCAGCGCCGCGAGGAGTTCTACACCGCGGTGCTGCGCTACGCCTTCATCCTGGGCGTCGAGGAGGGGCTGCTGGGCGAGGCAGAGGAGCGGCTGGGCCTGGAGCACCTACGCAGCCGGTTCGAAGAGTGGGTGAGCGACTGGGCGGCGCAGGCGCTCAGGCAGGTCAGCGAGGCCGAGCGCCGCGCCGCCGCTCTTGCCAACGAGGTGCTGCAGCGCGACCAGTACATCCGCCGCATCGTCCAGGAGAAGGACGCTCGGATCAATGAGCTGGAGAGCACGCTGCAGCGCTACCATCGCCTGCCGCCCTTCCGGCTCTACTTCGCCCTCAAGGGCATTGTGACGAGGGTACGCCGCCGATGAGTCTGCCGCGCGTCTCGGTCATTGTGCTGAACTGGAATGGCCGGCACCTCCTGCCACCGACGCTGCAAGCACTGCTCCGGACCGACTACCCGAACTTCGAGGCCGTAGTGGTGGATAACGGCTCGACCGACGGCTCGCCGGAGCTGGTGCGGCGCGAGTTCCCGCAGGTGCGCGTGATCGAGACGGGGTGCAACCTGGGCTTTGCTGGCGGGAACAACGTTGGCATCAGTGCTACCCTCGGCGAGTACGTTGTCCTGCTAAACAGCGACACACAGGTCACCCCGGGCTGGCTCGCGCCACTGGTCGAAGCCGCCGAAGCCGATCCCCGCGTGGCGGCTTGCTGCCCTAAGCTGCTCTTCCTGTACGACCGACTCGATCTCCAGCTCGAGAGCGAAACCTTCGTGCCCGCCCGGGCTGGTGCTTGCCCAGACGGCCGAACGCTGGGCGTACAGCTCTATGCCGCCACAGTGGACTCCCCGTACGGCCCGCAGCCGGCCGCTCTGCTGGAGGGCTTTTTTCCGCCGGAGGGGCGCGCCGGCGAGCGCTTCCGCTGGACTGGTCCGTGGGCCAGCCTGCGTATCCCGGTTCCCGCGCCGGCTGGCACCGTCGTGCGGCTCCGCTTGGCCGCGCCGCGGCCAGACAGCCGGCCAGTGCACGTGGCGATCCGCGCCGGCAATGAGGTGATGGCTGAGCTCTCCGTCGGGCCGCAGGTACAGGAGTATACGCTTTGGCTGCCAGAGCCCGTGGCCGCGCAGGCGCGCCCCCACATCCAGCATGCCGGACACCTCCTGCTGCCGGAGCTCGCTGCGCGGGACCGCGGTACGATCGTGCGCAATGGCATCGCGCTCTCTGAGCCGGACGTCGGGCAGTACGACCGCTGTGAAGAGGTCTTCTCCGCCTGCGGCGCCGCGCTGCTGCTGCGCCGGGCCGCGCTCTTGCACGCCGGCCTGCTCGATGAACGCATGTTCATGTACTACGAGGACGTGGACCTGTGCTGGCGGCTACGTATGCACGGCTGGAAGGTGCTCTACGTGCCCCAGTCGGTGGTGCGCCACCTGCACTGCGGCTCAAGTGGCGAGTGGTCGTCATTGTTCGTTTACAATGTGGAGCGCAGCCGCCTGCTGATGCTCGTGAAGAACGCACCAGCGCGCCTGGCGGCCAGGGAGTGGGGCAACTATCTGCTCTCCACCGCGCTCGGCTGGGGACGCGCTACCCGCGCCGCGCTGCAACGGGCGCTGTATACCAGCGAGGCCCTGGCCCGCGCCTGGCTCCAGACACGGGTGAACGCCTCGGTGCTGGCCGCTCTGCCCGGGCTGCTGGCCGAGCGGCAGATCCAGCAGCGCACCCGCTGCGTCGGAGATGACGAGATCCTGCGATGGATTGCCGTTCCCCCGGCACCGGAGCAGCAGCCGGAGAGTAAGGGCCTCGCTCCCTCTCCCGCAGCGTGGGAGCGAGGGCCGAGGAACGAGGATCCTTGATAGAGATGATCCTTGATAGAGATGAAGATTGGTGTTTACAACCGCTGGTGGCACACAATGGGCGGCGGAGAGCGCTACGCCGGCACCGCCGCGCAGGTCCTGTCTGAGCGGCACGAAGTCGAGCTGCTGTCGCACCGCCCGGTGGACCGCGCCGCGCTCGCTGCCAAGCTAGGGCTCGACCTCTCCCGCGTAGGTGTGCGGTGTGTGCCTGACCTCCCTTTCGACCGGCTGGGGGAGTTCACCCAGGGATACGATCTCTTCATCTGCGCCTCGTTTATGACGTTCATCCCCTGCCGCGCCCGGCACGGCATCATGTTCGTGTGGTTTCCGTTTCCAGTGGACTACACGCGCTGGGCCAGGTTCAAGAAGCGCGTCGGGCTGTGGATCCAGCGCGAGCTCTACGTGCCGGAGTACGGCGACGGCTTCTACGGCGTGCAGGAGGTCGGGGATGGCTGGTACCGCTGGACGGCAGACCGCGCCGAGGTAAGGATCCCGGTGCTCCGCCCAGGCCGCCCGCTGGACGTGCGGCTGATGGTCGGCTCCTTTCGGCCGGATGGCGCGCCGCCGGCGCAGGTGCGCTTCAGCGTAGGCGGCTGCCCGATCCATAGCACAACGCTCACCACGACCGGCGGCAACTATGTGCCGTGCGATCTGACCATCCCAGGCGAGCTAGTGCGCCGCCCCGCCGTGACGCTAGTGATCGAGTCAGACACCTACAACCCGCGGGGGCGAGACGGCCAGGATGAGGACTTCCGCGAGCTGGGCGTCGCTGTAGCGAAGGTGAAGGTGCGCGGCGTGCGTTATTTGCTGTACGAGCTTCTCTTCGAGCGGCTGCTTAAGGAGTGGGGCCTGCGCCTGCAAGGCCTGCGCGATAATCCGTCACTGGCAAACCTAGATACCTATGATCTGCTCTGTCCGATTTCAGAATTTGTGGCAGCGTGGACGCGGCGCTACTGGCGCAAGGATGGCGAGGTGCTCTATCCGCCGGTTGATGTGGCGTCCTACGCGCCGGGCAGCAAGCGCAATATTATCCTGAGCGTGGGACGCTTCCAGGTGGGCAGCCACGAAAAGAAGTTCCTGCCGATGATCGCCACGTTCAAGCGCATGCTGCGCGAGGGGCTGTCCGGCTGGGAGCTGCACCTAGCCGGCGGCGTGACACCCGGCAAGCTCCACGAAGAGCACTACCGCCAGGTGCTGCACGAGGCTGAAGGCGTGCCCATCCATATCCATCGCGATGTACCGTTCGATGTGCTCCGGCGGCTCTACGCCGAGGCGAAGATTTACTGGCACGCCGCGGGCTATGGCGTGAACGAAGCCCGAGACCCCGTGCGTTGCGAGCACTTCGGCATCGCCCCGGTCGAAGCGATGGCGGCCGGCGCGGTGCCAGTAGTGGTCCGGCGCGGTGGCCTGACCGAGACGGTGGAGCACGGCGTGTCGGGCTTCCACTGGGAGACCCTCGATGAGCTGCGCGCCCGCACGTGGGCCCTGGTGCGGGATGAGACCCTGCGCGCCCGCATGAGCGCCGCGGCGATCGCCCGCAGCCGCCTGTTCAGCACCGAGCGCTTCCGCCAGCGCCTCTTCGAGATCGTAGAGCGAGTGTGTGGGGAAAGTGGTGAACTATGACGACCCGGCGCCACATCGACCGGCAGGACGCCATTGAGTATCTGACCAGCTTCGACTATCTCTCCTGGGCGGCGAACGAGAACTACCTGGCCGTGGCGCTCGACCGTATGCTGGTGACCCTGCGCATGCTGGCCGCGGCCGAGCGACTGTGGGCCCCGACCGGCCGGCCGCGCCGGCTGCTGGAGATCGGGGCGCATCCATACTTCATGACCCTGCTGCTGAAGCGCTACTTCCCCGACTACGAACTGTCGCTCCTGAACGAGCCCGAGCGGCTCCAGCAGGACGGCGGGCGCTTCACGGTGCGCTCGGAGCAGTATGGCCTCGAGTATACCTTCACCTATGACACGGCGAACGTGGACATGGACCCGCTGCCGTACCCGGATCGCACCTTCGACGCGGTGGTCTACTGCGAGACCATCGAGCACATGACCTACGACCCGATGCGCTCGGTCTATGAGTGCCACCGCGTGCTGAAGCCAGGCGGACATCTCATTCTAAGCACGCCGAACGCCTTGCGGGCAGAGAACTTCTGGAAGATGCTGCGCGGCCGCGGCTTCAATCCACCGTTCTCCGGCTACGGTCCTTACGCCCGCCACAACCGCGAGTTCGCGCCGAACGAAGTCGTCCTGATGCTCGAATCGGCCGGGCTGGTGATCGAAGAGCTGCGCATCGTGCGCGATCCAGCGTACGAGCACCCGAAGGAATGGGACTGGCTGCTGCGATTGTGCGCCCGGCGTGGCTGGCTTTCGCGCTTCATGGATGTGATCCATGTGCGCGCCCATGCCACCGGCCGGCCGGCCATGCGCTTCCCGCCGGAGCTCTACGTGGACGTGCATGCTTACGAGCGCATCGAGAACGACAACATCACCATGGGGGTAAACGACGAGGCCCAGGTGCGTCCCGGTTTCTACTACCTGGAACACTGGCCGCCGTGTGTGCGCTGGACTGGCGCGGATGCTGCCGCCGCGCTCAAGCGCAAGCCGCACCACCGCTGGCTCCATATTCGCTTTTTCTCCGGCCCGCGCGAGCTCGGCCGCCACGTCAGCGGGCGCATGCGCGTGGCTGGGATCGAGCATCCCTTCAGCGTCGATCCTGGGGAATGGGTCGTGCTCTCGTTTCCGCTCCCCGACGATGCGCCGGAGAAGGTGCGGCTCCAAATCCTGATGGACCAGACCTTCTGCCCGGCCGAGCTGAACGGCTCGGCCGATCGCCGCCGCCTCGGCATCGCCGTGGAGCGCATCTGGCTGGAGTAACGCGGTGGCCACCCAGCAGTTTGTCACCCGTATGGACGTGTGCCGGGACGCGGGACCGTCCAAGACGCCTCCCGTCGCACCACCGCGCGTAGCGCTGCTGCTGTTTCTGTTCAGTCTGGCGGTATATCTGCTCACAGGTGGCGGCCATGGCTACTCGCCCGATGGCGAGTTCGCCTACCGTATGGCGCGCTCGTTCCTGCTCGACCCCAAGCATGAATTTTTCCACCGGATGAAGAGTGGCTTCGCCCGCTGGGGCGTGCTCACGCCTGTGCTGGGCCAGCCGTTCGTGCTGGCCGGGGCTGCGGTGGCTGCACTGGCACCACAGCGGGATGAGCTCCCCGGCCCGGCCGGGGGCTTCCTGATCGAGGAATGGCCGCCTCTGGGCCCACCTCAAACGGAGACCTACGCCATCTCGCCTGAGCTTGCGCCAGAGCCGGAAGACACCCCCTGGTACCCGGCGCTGGCCCGCCGAGAGGGCGAGCGCATGCTCATCACGCCGCGCGCGCCGTTCCGCACGTCCCGCCTCTACCTGGTCTCGTTCCTGTCCCTCTCGATCGATATCCCGCAGGGCATGGAGGTGGCGACGCTACGGGTGCAGCTCGCCGACGGGAGTGAACAGGCGTTTCCAGTGCTGGCCGGCGTGCACACTGCCGAATGGGCCTTCGACCGCGCTGATGTGCGCCCGCAGATGCAGCACCAGCGCGCCTCCATCGCCGGCCACTGGGCGGGCACCCCCCGCGCCCATTACTATCTCGGGACGTTCACGCTCCCCGCGCCGGCCGAGGTGCGCCGCCTCGTGGTCGAGTATACCGCGTCGCGGGGCAATCTCTACCTGCGGGCGGTGAACCTGGAAGCACCGGACGGCCGCGGCCTGCGCCTGGAGAGTGGCCAACGCGTCTGGTCGCCTCGCGAGAACCAGGACTACTTCATCCGGCTGGTCTACTCGACGATGAACGCTGCCGTTACAGCCGGATGTGTGACGCTGGTGTACCTGCTGGCGCGGCGCTTCGGGTTCAGCGAGGGCGCCGCAGCCACGACCGCGCTGAGCTATGGCTTTGCCACGCTGGCCTGGCCGTACGCGAAGCTCGACTTCACCGAGCCGCTGGTCACCCTCTTCCTGCTGCTGGCTTGGTATGCAGCGGCCGCCGCCTGCGACGGCCTGCCCAGCCCCGCAGCAGGGCATGCTGGCGCGGCCAGACGGTCGATGCGCAGGCCGGTGCTGCATTTCGCAGCCTCGGCGATCGCTCTCCTGGGCGGTATCGCCACGAAGTATGCTACGGCTATCGCTGTGCCCGCCCTGGCGCTTCCGCTGGCGCTGGCGCTGTGGCACCGCCGCCTGCCGTTTGCGACGATGCTCACCGCCGCCGCTGCCTTCGGCGCGCCGTTCGTTGCCGCCGGCCTGCCGGCGCTGTGGCTCTTCTCCACCCGCCTGGGTCTGGCGCCCACCCTCTTCGCCGATCTGCTGGGCGGCCTGCAACGGGGCTGGCTGGACCTGCCTTTCCACATCGGCGCCAGGGGACTGCTTCTCAGCCCCGGCAAAAGCATTTTCCTCTACGCCCCGCCGCTGGCGCTGGCGTTCATCGGCGCGCGACCGTTCATCCGGCGCACCGGCTGGCTCGGCGCGGTGGCGCTGGCGGTCCCGGCAGCGTACTTTGTGGTGTACAGCATGAAGGGCGTGTGGTACGGCGGCAACGCCTGGGGCCCGCGCTATCTGGTCCCGGCGGTGCCGTTCTTGATGCTCCTGGCCGCGCCGGTCTTCGAGTGGTGGCTCACCGGGGCGCGCCAGGCTGCACGAGCGGCAGGGTGGCGGCGCCTGGGCACCGGGGCGATCGCAGCGCTGGTGCTGGCCGGCATCGGTGTGCAGCTCCTCGGCGTCGCGAAGAACTTCGACGTGTATCTCCAGATCGTCAGCCGCCAGGTACTGCCATCGCTGCCGCTGGCCGGGGCAATCTACGGCGGCAGGGACTATTTTCCATACGGTGAGGGCTGGCCGGAAGGGAACATGACCGCCGTGCTGTTTGCGGCGCCGTTCAGCCCACTGCTGGGGCATCTGTGGCTGCTGGGTGCCGACGCCATCGCTTTGCTCCTGCCTGCGCGCACCGACCTGCTGCAACGCGCCCTGGCCTCACCGCCGTGGCGCTACTGGGGTATTGCCGTGCAGCCTTCCCACCCGGAGTACGGGCTCGGCCTTGATTTCTGGAGCATCTGGCTGTATCGCTATCACGCCTCGCACGTTGTAGTGATAGCGGCAATGGCCTTGGCCCTCGTGGCGCTGGAGCTAGCCGTGCTGCTTTGCGCTCGGCGCCTGGCCTTGCTCATCTGGCCCGGCCGGTGGAGCCAGTGGCTGGCACTCGGTGCGCTGGCCGCCGGGCTACTGGTTTTTGACCTGGTGTACCTGTTGGTGTAAAGTGCCACCTGTGGCAGGGGCCTCGCCGAAGGTGTCGGGGCGTATGATTGTACACCCGACACGTACGCCAGGAAGTGAAATATTATCAGGCGGATACTACTCAGACACACGGCAAAAGACACGCGGCAATGGTTGATCCGCAACTGCTTGAACTGCTGGTCTGCCCGGCCTGCCGGGGCGAGGTGAAGCTCGAAGGCGACCGCATCGTGTGCCAGTCCTGCGGCCGGCGCTACCCGGTGCGTGACGGCATCCCGGTGATGCTTATTGAGGAAGCGGAGGGTAGGCCGGACGAGACGAGTACGCCAAGGGGCCCTGAGGCTCGATGAATAGTATCGACACGGCCATCCACCTGATCACGCGGCCGCGGCGGCATAAGGCTGCGCTAAAGCCGCGCACGCTCAAGTTTGCCTACCACTGGATGCGCGGCTCGACGCGTGTGCCGTACGCGCCCATTAAGATGCATGTGGAGCCGACGAGCTGGTGCAATCTGCGCTGCATCATGTGCCCGCAGAGTATCGGCTCGAACAAGACCAACGGCTACATGGACCTGGATCTCTACAAAGAGATCGTGGATCAGGCGAAAGGCCACGTCTACGAGTTCAATCTCTTCTTCCGCGGCGAGCCGCTCCTGCACCGCAAGCTCCCGGAGATGGTCGAGCTGGCGAAGGGGGCCGGCATCATCACCCATGTGAACACGAACGCTACCATCCTACGCGAGGGCGAGGGGAACGCGCTGATCGACGCCGGGCTGGACAAGCTGACCATCAGCTTCGACGGTGGGAGCAAGGCGATCTACGAGCGCTTCCGCGTGGGCGCGAAGTACGAGCGCACGCTCGACAACGTGATGAATTTCCTGCACCTGAAACTACGCCGCGGGGTGAAGCATCCGTACGTGGTGATGCAGGTGATCCAGGAGTTCGACCGCACGCGGCCACCCTGGGTGCCGCAGGAGTTCCTGGATCTGTTCAAGGGCTTGCCGGTGGATGAGTGGGACCCGATCTACCCCCACGGCTGGGCCGGCTTGCTCCAGGATAGCGATAAGTTCAAGGCGAAGCCGTACGGGCACGAGTATCACCCGTGCAACTGGCTGTGGAAGTCCATGGCAGTGTACTGGAACGGCGACGTGCCGGCGTGCTGCGCTGACTTCGCAGAGGACTACATCCTAGGCAATGTGCGACAGACCCCGCTCCTCGAGCTATGGAACGGTGTGCGCATGCAGGCGCTGCGTCGGCTCCAGGTGGAAGGCCGTGCCCAGGAGGTGGAGCCGTGCCGCGGCTGCGACGCGCTGTGGCACTCCGGCGGGGTGAAGTGGCACATTTTCCACGGGGTGGAGAAGCTGATCCAGCTCTCGGCGCGGCCGGAGCCTGCCCCGCCTGCGCCGCCGCAGCCCGCGCCCTCGGCGTGAGGCCGCATGGACGCCAACGCCAAACCCAGCATCTTGCTCGTCACTAACCTGTTCCCGCCCGATATCGGCGGCCCGGCGACCTATGTCTCCAAGATCGGCCGGGAGCTGTATGCGCGCGGCTTCCCCGTCGGCGTACTGTGCACGCATCCCGGCGCGCCGTTGCCGGAGCAGTATCCCTTCCCTGTCTGGCGGGTTTCGCGGCAGATCGCTATGCCGCTGCGCATGCTGCTCGTGCTGCTGGCCGCGCTGTGGTTGGGACGCCGCTTCGACGTGTGGTACGTCAACGGCCTGGAAGTCGCTGGCGTGCTGGCGGCGCGGCTCCTGCGCAAGCCCGTAGCGCTCAAAATCGTCGGTGACTTCGCCTGGGAGTACGCCATCCGCCACAACTGGACTGCCGACGGCATCGACGAGTTCCAGTCACGCCGCTACTCCTTCAAGATCGAGCTGGTGCGCACGCTGGTGCGCCTGGCCGCTCGCCACGCCAGCCGCGTGATCACGCCCAGCCGCTACCTGGGGCGCATCGTGGAGGGCTGGGGCGTGCCGGCAGAGCGCATCGGCGTGATCTACAACGCTCTGCCGGCGGTGCGCGACTGCGGCCTGAGCCGGGAAGCGGCCAAGCAGGCGCTCGGGCTGGCCGGCCCGGTGGTGCTGACCGTCGCCAGGCTATACCCCTGGAAGAATATCGACGTGCTGATCCGCCTGGTGCCGCGCTTTCCCGATGGAGCGCAGCTCGTTATTGTGGGCGATGGCCCGCAGCGAGCGGCGTTGGAACGGCTGGTGGATGAGCGAGGGCTACGCGCTCGCGTGCACTTCGCCGGCAGCGTGCCCCATGACACTGTGCAGCTCTACCTGCGCGCTGCCGATGTCTTCGTGCTGAATACCCGCTACGAAGGGTTGTCGCATACGATCCTGGAGGCGATGTTTGCCGGCGTGCCAGTGGTAGCATCGCGGGTGGGCGGCAATCCTGAGACAATCGAGCACGGCCGCACTGGTCTGCTGGTTGAGCTGAACGACGGCGACGCGATCGTCGAAGCCGTGCGTCGCCTGCTAGCTGATGCTGCGCTGGGCGAACGGCTGACCGCTGCGGCGCGGCGAGAGGTCGAGCGCTTCTCCTGGGAGACGCTCATCGCTACCACGATCGCCGAGCTGACGGCGCTTTACCAGACGACAGCAGGCCGCCGCGCAGTCATGCGGCCCAACCGCTGAGGCGCCGGCCGGGAGTCCGGCGAGGCCGCCGCCCAACGCGACAGCTGCACAGAACAGCCCTGCACCGTCTGAGCCAGGCCATGCGTGTGCTCTCGTTTAGCCTTGATCCAACCATCGTCCCCGGCGTCACCGGCGATCATCGCGGCGACGCGGCGACGCGCCAGCGCGCGTACGCCGCACGCCTGGAGCGGTACGCCGTCATCACGAAGGCCCCGCGCGGCACACCTACTGTACGGCAGAGCGCCCCTGCGCCCGGCTTCACCATCACTGCCATCGGCGGATCGCGCCTGCTTTTCCTCCCTCGCATGCTGCATGAAGGTCTGCGCTTGACCTCGGCGGAGCACTTCGACCTGGTAACGGCCCAGGACGCCTGGCTGACTGGCCTGGTAGCGTACCTGCTGGCGCGCCAGCGCGGCCTGCGGCTCAATCTCCAGCTCCATTCTGACATCCTGGAGAATCCGCACTGGCGCGCTGAGAACCCGCTGCACCACCTGTATCATCCGCTGGCGAAGTGGCTGCTGCGCCGCGCCGACAGCGTGCGCGTCGGCACCGGCCGCGACCGGCGCAAGGTCATCGCCCTCGGTCTGCCGCCGGAGCGAGTGTACCTCCTGCCGGTCGCTGTTGACCTACGGCCGTTCGCCCAGGCAGACGGCTCTGCGTTGAGAGCCCGGCTCCTGGGCAGCCAGTACGATCGTCTGGTGCTGACCGTCGGACGGCTGGTGCCGGCAAAGGACCTGGACACGTTGCTCCAGGCGGCGCCTCTGGTGTGCAGGCATCACCCACGTGCACGATTTGTCATCGTTGGCGCCGGTCCACGGCGCTCTCACTTGGAAGCATTGGCAGCGCGGCTCGGCCTGGGCGGAAAAGTGTACTTTGCCGGAGCAGTGCCGCACGAGCGTATCGCTCCATACTTCGCCGCATGCGATGTCTTCGCCCTGTCCTCGCTCTACGAGGGCACGAGCCTGGCTATGGTCGAGGCGCTGGCCTCCGGCAAGCCGGTGGTATGCACCGATGTGGCCGGCGCCGAGGACTGGCTAGGGCCGGGCTGTGGCGGCTTTGTGGTGCCGCAGCGCGATCCGGCCGCCCTGGCGGAGGGAATATGCTATCTTCTAAGCAACCCGGCGCAAGCAGCAGCGCTCGGCGCCGCCGGGCAGGAGCGTGTGCTGGCCCACTTCGACCGGCAGCAGCTCCTCGACGGCGTGATTGAGATGTGGCGGCAGACGGTCGCACGGGTGGTGCTTTCGCCCGGCCCTCGTTCGAGCCAGGCCGGAGCAGGCGAGACGTAGGGCTGCCAAGTACGTGCCGCCGGGAGGCGCGCATGCGAGGTGCATTTCTTCGGCAGGTCGAGGTCGTGAGCGGACCGCTGGCGGGCCTGCTCGGCCTGGTCGGTCTGACATTTGCGCTCTTTGGCCCGACATACCGGCAGGTGGTGGTGACTGCTCCGGTCAGCAGCGGCAACGGTGTCCCCAGGACGGCGACCCAAACGGAAATGGCAGCCAGCCTAGCGCAGCAGGGCTTGGAGACGATCACGATCATCTTCCTCCTGCTCATGCTGCTCGCTGTGCTGGGGGTCGCTGCTGGAGCATACCTGCATGAGAGGCGGGGCGCCGGGACTGGCATCCTTGTGCTCGCCATCTCAACGGTCCTGCTCTGGGCCGGTGTCCTGCTCAGCGCGTTTAGCATCGGGGTGTTCTTGCTCCCCGCGGCGGTGCTGGGCACCGTCGCCCTGATCGTGGGGAGCTTCGCCCCACGCCCCGCGGATGTCTCGTGAGAGCGGGGGTGCGGTAAGATAGCGGGGAGCATATGCGGCTGCTCCTGATCACGCAAAAGGTCGATCGCGACGACTGGGTGCTCGGCTTCGTGCACACGTGGCTGGAGCGCCTGGCCACTCGCGCCGGCCGGCTGGACGTGCTGGCCGGTCGAGCAGGCCGCGTTGCACTGCCATCAAATGTGCGCGTATTTGCGTTACGCCGGCGCGCCGGCGTCTCCAGGGCGCGGTTACTGCTGCGCTGGCATGCCCTTATGCGCCGGCTCATGGCGGAGGGACAGGATGCCGTGCTGGCACACATGTGTCCCCATTACGCTATCCTCGCCGCGCCGTACGCTCGCCTGGCCGGAGTGCCGCTCGGCCTGTGGTACACCCACCGCAGTGTTGACTGGCGTCTACGGCTGGCCCACGCGCTGGTGGACGTCGTACTCACGGCATCGCGGCAGAGCTTCCGGCTGCCCAGCCGGAAGGTCCGTATCCTGGGCCATGGCATCGACACGGCGGCTTTCTCGCCGGGGCCTGTGCCTGACGGGCAGCCGGTAGTGCTCTCCGCCGGACGAATCTCGCCGGCCAAGGGCCATGACGTTGTGCTGGATGCAGCGGCGCGGCTGATCACCCGTGCGGGCGTTCCACCGTTCGAGGTGCAGCTCGCTGGCGAGGTCCACGTGGCCGCGGACGCCGCGTACCGTGCGCGACTGGCGGCCCGGGCAGCGCAGCCAGACCTCGCCGGGCGGGTGCGCTGGCTGGGGGCAGTTCCGCATGTGCGGATGCCGGCGGTCTACCGCGGCGCGACGGTGTTCGTCAACTGCTCAGACACCGGCAGTCTGGACAAAACCGTCCTAGAAGCGATGGCGTGTGGCACGCCGGTGCTGACCAGCAATGAGGCGTTTGTCGCACTCCTGCGCGAGGAGCAGCTTGGCCCGCTGCCCTCAGGGCTCGGCGGCTCGCTTACCTTCCCGCGCCGCGATGCCGCGGCGCTGGCTGAGAAGCTGGCTGCGCTGCTCGCACTGGACGCAGCACCGCGCGCGGCGCTGGGGGCGCGCCTGCGCCGGATCGTCGTCGAAGAGCACGACCTGGACGTGCTAGCGCAGCGGATCATCGAAGCATTGGCGCCGGCCGGCGCGCGGGCAGCAGCCCGCCCGATGCAGGCGCCCGAGTGACCGCCGCCTGGCCGGATCGGGCGTCCCACTGGCTGCGCTGCGGTCATGCGAAGGGAGGCCACCTGTGGACCACTCGCTCAGACCTCTGACACGCCGTCGCTTGCTCACCCTGTGCGGGGGCGTAGCCATGCCGGTCGTGGCAGCCTGCGCCCGGCGCCCCGGGGCGCCGGGGGAGCCGGCCCAGACAGTCCAACAGACGCGGCCGGCAAGCATCACGCTGTGGGCGCCCGCGGTCGGCTGGTACGCCGAGTGGCACCGCGAGCGTGTAGAGACGTTCATGCAGCAGAACCCCCAGATCAAGGTCACCATGGAGCCAGCCCAGTCCGAGGACAAGCTCCAGGTCGCGGTCGTCTCGAAGACGCCGCCGGATATCTGGCAGGCCAACTACATCCCGATGTTCAAGTGGGCATCGCAGGGCGCCCTGGAGCCAATCGATGCCTATCTTGGACCAGCCGGCAAGGCAGACCTGCACGACTGGGCACGCGATGGCTCCACATATCAGGGCAAGCTCTATCAGTGGCCCTGGATGCTCAACCCCACCGGCTTGGCGGTGAACGCCAGCTTGTTCGACGAGCGCAGCGCCCGCCATCTGCTGCCCAAGCCGGGCATCGGCGCTGACTGGACGATCGAGCAGTTCCGCCAGGCGCTGCGGGCAGTCACCTATACCGACGCCTCTGGAGAGGTCTACGGCATCGCCATGCTGGCTGGCAGCACCGGCGGCGACTACTGGCAGATCATGTACCTGTGGGGCCACGGCGCCGAGCTCTATAGCCAGGATGAAAGCCAGGTGGTGATCTGTAGCGCCGAGGGCATCCAGGGCATGCAGTTCTTGGCCGACCTGGTGCATCGCGACCGCGTGGTCGCACCCGGCGCCGACAGGATGACGTATAATGACACGCTCAATCTCTTTCTGAACAAGCGCGTGGCGATGATCGGTGGATCACCGAGCACGGTCGGCAACGTCGAGCGCGGCCTCAAAGACGGCAGCATCACACCACCGTTCGAGGCGCTGTTCCTCCCACCGCCACACGCCCCCGGCAAAAAGCCGGCAGCGTTCGTTGCGATCCAGGGGCATCTCGTGTTTAAGGTAGACGACACAGCGCGGCGGGATGCAGCTATGGCGCTAGGCCGGTTCCTCACCGGGCCGGAGTCCCAGAAGACGATTACGCCGGGCGGTGAGCTGCCGGTGCGCAAGTCGGTCGGGAACATCTACCCGGACGACATCAACCGCACCACTGCGTTCGGCATCATCGTGAATAACTATGCCCGCTCGATGGGTCGCTTCCCGGAGAACGGCGAGATCCGCAAGCTCTGGCAGGCCGCCGCGCAGGCGGTCTTTCGTAACGAGAAATCTCCGAAAGAAGCGTTGGAGCAGATGTGTCGGGACGCGGTGCCGATCATGGCTAACCGCACCAGGTGACGCGAGTGCTCGCGCTGGCGTTCTGTCGGGCGCTGTTTGCGCTGCCCGACTTTCAGCGGGTTGAGCCGTACTGGCGGGCACTGCGGGCACTGCGCGTGGCGGCCTTGCGGCGCCTGCCCAACGTACGGATCGGCCGCAATGTCTCGATCAGCCGCGGCTTCTACTTCTGGTCGCGGCTGGCGCTCGACATCGGTGATGACTGCGTGATCAAGGAAGACGTGCGGCTCGGCGTGGGCACCACCCATATCGATCGGCCGTATTTTCGCTGCGGGCCGCGCACGGTGATCCTGGCCTGCGCGAACATCGATTGTAGCGGCGGCGTAGAGGTCGGCAGCGACACCCATGTGGGGCGGAACTGCCTTGTATTCAGCCACACGCACGACATATCAGCGAAGGCAGTGCGCGTGCTCGACGCACCGGAGACCTGTGCTCCCGTGCGCATCGGCGACGACGTGATGATCTTTAGCGATGTGGTGATCCTGCAGGGCGTGACGGTAGGCACCGGCGCGGTGCTGGCGGTGCGGAGCGTCGTCACGCGAGACGTGCCGCCGTACACCATTGTCGCCGGTGTGCCAGCGAAGCCGATTGGAGCACGCACGTGAAGCGCACATCTGATCTGGCGCGGCGGAACGGCCAGGCGCGCAAGCTCGAGCCCGCCCTCGCCGTGCTACTCTCCGCTGAGTCCCGGCGAGACGTACACTCTCCCCGGCTCTCGCGCAGCCAGCGCGTCTGGCGCTGGCTGCAGTGTCATCACCTGCTCTTCATCGTTCTGACGGCGATCCTGCTGGCACTGGTGCAGCTCGGCCCGCATCTGACGCCCAAGTTCGGCGATAACGCCGAGTTCTTGTTGCTTGGCCAGTCATTGGCAAGCGGCCGCGGCTACGCCTGGGTCAACGATCCTGCCGCCGGGCCGCACGCCAAGTACCCGCCCGGCTATCCACTGCTTATCGCCGGTGTGCTCCTTCTCACCGGCACCGTCAACGCTCTGCCGACGGCCGTTCCGTATGTAAAAGCACTCTCGGTTGGGCTGTTCGCTGCCTCGCTGCCGTTGCTGTACCGGCTCATCGAGCGGCGCGCCGGGCGTGGTGTAGCGACTGCCGTCACGCTGTTGACGGCGGTGAACCCGTTCATGCTGAAGTACGCCACCGAAGTGCTGTCCGAGATACCATACCTGTTCGCTTCACTAGGGGCGCTGACAGTCCTGGAGCGAGACACGCGCCGGCCGGCCAGGAGATGGCGCGCTGCGCAGGCGCTGCTCATCGGCGGGGCCCTGGCGCTGCCGTATTACGTACGCACAACCGGCGCATTGCTCGTACCGGCAGCGCTGTTCTGGCTTGGCCTGCAACGTCGCTACCGTGAGGCAGCCCTGGCCAGCGCCGGTGCGGTGCTGGTGCTTCTGCCCTGGGAGCTACGGAACCGTCTGCTGGTAGGCTGGACCGTCTACGGCGGTCAGTTCTTCGGGAAAGACGCAGCGAACTTGAACTACGAGCCCGCCGCACTGAGCGACTACGTCCAGCGTATCAGCGAGAATGTGGTCACGTACTTCACCGATGCCTTTGACACGCGCTTTGCCTGGGCGTTACCGTTCGTGTCGATTCCGCTGTTCGCCCTGGCTGTGTTGGGCTTCTGGCGAGCCCTACGGCGGCCGACTGCGGTGGAGCCGTATGTGGCGCTCTATGGCATTGTCTGCCTGCTCTGGCCGTTTGCCGGCGGTCGCTTCATCGTGCCAGTCGTGCCGTTTCTGCTCTACTATGTGATCCTGGCGCTGCTGTGGCTGGCACCGCGCCTCTCCACAGCGCTTGGGCTCGGCTTGTCGGTGAAACAGCCGGCAGCAGTCCTCGCTGCTGCCGTGCTCGCCGGCGCCCTGCCATCGCTGGCTATCGATGCGCGGCAGAGCTGGTATAACCTGCGTCACCTGCGCGCCGACCCGGCGACGTACTACGCCACCCAGGCGGACTGGTCGAGCTTCCTGCGCGCGGCGGCGTGGCTGCGCGAGCACGCCGAGCTGAACGCGGTGATCATGTCGCGCAAAGACTTTCTGATGTATGTGTACGGCGGGCGGCTTTCCGTGAAGTACCGCTATTCCACCGAGCCCGAGGAGCTGGAGCCGCTCCTGGCCGCGCGCGAGCCGCGCTACATCGTCGAAGACGCCTTCGACTTCATGGCCGGTGAGTTCGCGCCGCTACGTCCGGCCCTGGAGGCGCGTGGCGCCGGGCTACAGCTCGTCTACGAGACACCTGGCCCGCGCGTCGTGCGCGTCTGGCGGTTACTCCAGCCCGGACGAGGCGGATCATAGTTTCCCCCTCAGAGGCGAAGTCCTCAGAGGGACGAATCATCCATGCGCCACCCTGGAGGGGCGAATACTGGGGCGACCCCCTTCATCGAGCGGCTCGCCCATCCTTCCCTACCTCGAAGAGGCGAATAATCGTTTGCCCCGCCAGAAAAGACGAAAAAGACGAAGGTACGGGCATTCATGCTACGGCTGCTGTACGTATATTCCACCCGCAAGCGTGCCCTGCTGGAGGCGTGGCAACGCGGGGAGCAGCCAGACAACCTGTTGTTCGGCTACAACTGGATGCACGAACTGGGCGTACAGGCGACGCTGTATGAACCCGAGTATGGGCCGCTGGGTCGGCGCATCTACCAGCTCGTTGGCCGGCTCGGCCCCGAGGCGGTGCAGCTTCGCACGCTGCCGCTCTTCCCGCGGCATGACGCCGTCTTCCTCACCGTTGGCCTGGGGCTGGCCCTGCTCAGTACGCTGCTCGGCCCGAAGCGGCCGCCCCTGATCTATTTTAACCAGCGCTTGAGCACGCTGCTGCGCCGGGGGGGTCTAGTCGGGCTACTGGTGCGCCTGGCGGCGCCTCGCTGTGACCGCATTGTCTGCATCTCGCGCGGCCAGATGCGCGTGCTACGCGAGCGGTGCGGCATTCCAGCCGAGCGGCTGGCCTTCGTACCGCTCAACATCGACGCGCCCTTCTTCACCAATGACCTGCCACCCCAGCCCGACGGCCCGATCGTGGCGGTAGGGCGCGATCCAGCGCGGGACTACCGCACGCTGGTGGAGGCAGTGCGCCCGCTGCGCCGGGAGGTACACATCGCCACGAGCCCTGAGCGCCTCGCTGGCATCGACCTGCCACCGCACGTCGTGCCGCACTACAACGCGCCGGGCACGCTCGTGCGCGAGCTCTACCGCCGCGCGGCGCTGGTGGTCGTCCCCACCCAACTCGAGGATGGCCAGGGCACCGGGTCAGACATCTCAGGGGGCTTCGCGCTGCTGGAGGCGCTGTGCATGAACCGGCCGGTGCTCGCCACCCGCCGCGAGAGCCTGGCCGACTATGTAGCCGAGCCAGAGGAGATCCGCACCGTGCCACCGCGCGACCCGCAGGCGCTGCAACAGGCGATCGTCGAGCTCCTGCACCACCCGGACGATGCCGCCGCCATGGCCGCGCGCGCCTGTGCTCGCGTGCGTAGCGAGTACACTAGCCGGCGCTTTGCCGAGCGCATCGCCGCGCTGGCGGCTGAGGTAGCCAGCCGCCGGCCTGAAACGCGCCAGCAGGCTTGCTAATGCAGCACCTGCGGGGCTACGATTCACTCGATCAATCAGGCGATGAACCGAGAAGCAATGTTCGCTCGCAACGGAGCACTGCCGTTCATCTTCTTTGACGTCGGGGAGACGCTCCTGCACGCGCCACCGTCATGGCATGCCGTCGTGGCCGAGGTGTGCGCGCAGCGCGGCCGGCCGGTGCCTGCTGAGCTGATCGCCGCTGCCGAGCCAGCCGTATGGCGCGCGGTGCGCGCGGGCCCGCACGACCTGCCGCAGCGCTGGACGCTCAGTCGCGAGGCCTCACAGCGCTTCTGGCTATGGGTGTACGACCGCGTGCTCGCCGAAGCTGGGCTCTCCGAGGCCGAGCGCGCCGGCCTGGCCGAGGCGTGTCTCGAGCGCTTCCTCCATCACGATACTTGGCATCTCTTCCCTGACGCCCTGCCGGTCATCAGGCAGCTCCACGCCCAAGGCTACCGTATGGGGATCATCTCCAACTGGGAAGACTGGCTGGAAGCTGTCCTGGTCAAGCGCGAGATCGCCAGCTATTTCGATCCAGTGGTGATCTCCGGAGCAGTCGGCTACGAGAAACCTGATCGGGAGATCTTCGAGCTGGCCCTGTCTCGCGCTGGCGTTGTCCCGAGGGATGCCATCCACATCGGTGACAACCCCGAGGCCGATGTCGCAGGTGCCCGCGCTGCCGGCATCACCCCGGTGCTGCTCGATCGCTCCGGCCGCTTCGACAGCGCTGCCCTGGACTGCTACCGCATCACCAGCCTGCACGAGCTGCCCGGGGTGGTGAGCGTACTACGTACTGCGTAATACGTAAAGTACGTAAAGACTGCCAGACCACTCTGCCGGTATGCAGGAGCCGCTGCGGTATGGCGTGGGTCCTGGAGTTCTACGCAGTACGGAGTATTCAGTAACTATTTGTTCCTCCCTGCCGGTTGCCAGGAGAAGACCCGCATACTACACTGATGCTGGACTGGTCGTCCGCCCCCCCACAATGCTCCGTTATGTTGCTATGTCGTATAGGGAAACGCAGGAAGGGAGGCCCGCGTATGATGTACTCAGGTGCTTCAGCAGTGCAGGTTCCGCTCACCCGCCGCGCCGCGCTGCGCGCCGGTGGTGCCCTGGCCGGGGTAGCCGCGCTCGCGGCTGCGGCCTGCCAGCGGCCGCAGGTACCGGCTGGTGGCGACGCTACCAGGTCTACGGCGCCCAAAGCTCCGGTGACGGTTCGCTTTAACACCTGGTGGACGGCCATGGAGCCGTTCCTGGAGTGGACGGTGAAGACCTTCGAGGAGGAAAATCCCGGCATCAAGGTCGAGGCGCAGATGCTCACCGGCGACTGGACGGCTAAGCTCCAGGCCGGGCTGGTCGCTGGAGTGTGGGACGACGTCGCCCAGACGAACAACACCATTCAGGCGAAGTTCATGGACTCCGGCGCGCACCTCGACCTGACCGACCGGCACAAGCGTGACAAGATCGACATCCGGCAGACCCACCTGCTCATGGGCATCGAGATCTGGTGCGGGAAGGTCTACAACGTGCCCTGGGATAACGACCCCCGCGCTGTGTACTACAACAAGACTCTGATCAAGCAGGCCGGCGAGAAGGACCCCTGGGACGACCTCAAAGGCAAGTGGACCTGGGATGACATGTTCCGCATCGCTAAGGCCGTGACCAAAGATACCGACGGCGATGGCAAGATCGACCAGTGGGGCATGCAGTGGGCGTACCACAGCTATCAGGAGTTTCCGGTCTTCACCTGGACCATGGGGGGGAACTACGCCGACTGGCAGAACATGAAGTACATCCTTGATAGCAGGGAGGTCATCGCCACCCAGGAGATGCTGTATCGCTGGGCCATTCAAGAAAAGGTCCTGATGACCAACCAGCAGATCAGCGAGCTGAGCCAGGCCGGCATCACCATCCCGTTCGCTTCCGGCAAGGTGGCCTTCTGGTTCCGCGCGGCTGCCAGCATGGTCCCCATGGTACGCAGCATCAGCAACCGGTTTGAGTGGGATATCGCACCGATGCCCGACATGGACCCCGGCCACCCCGGCATCTCGGTCACCTCAGGAAATCCGTATTTCATCCCCTCGTTCACGAAAGTGCCGGATGAGGCGTACAAACTGATCATGTGGCTGGCCGGCCCGCGCTACCAGAAAGAGATGGCCAAGCAGAAGGTGTTCTTCCCCAGCCTGAAGGCAGCCCTGGCCGATTACGTGGTCGGGCCACCGGACCATGCCGACACGTTCGCCAAGGTCTACGAGCGCCCGTACGGCATCCACTTCCGGCATTATGAGACAGTGCAGGCGGGCAACGTCATTGGCGAAGAGATCAACAAGGCGTTCGCCGGCGAGAAAGGCGTGCAGCAGGCGCTGAAGGACGCCAACCAGCGAGCGAACGAGCTGGTGCGGTACGGGCAGTGCAACCCGTACCAGGGAATCAAGGTGCCGATCCCCGGCTCACCGCTGCCGTTGGGACGGTAGGTGAAACAGCGCTCACCCCTGCCCCTCTCCCGCCGCGCGGGAGAGGGGCCTTCTGCGGAAAAGATCTCGCTGGTCTTGGAGCCCGGCCGTGCGGGAGGACGGTTGATGCGCGAGCTTGAGGACGAAGCCCAGATCCTATGCAGGAGGGCAGTTTCACATATCTGGACCAGACAATCGCAAGGAGCCTCGGTACCTGTCACGGCGCCGTCTTCTGGCCGCCACGGCGCTTGGGAGTATGCTGGGGGCGTGCACCCGGGTGCGGGAAACGGCGCCCGTCGTGCCCCAACCGGAGAGCCTGTCTGGCACAGTCGATTTCTGGTTGCCTGCGGACCCGATCTTCGAGGAACTCTTCGGTAACCGGCTCATCCCGGCCTTCCAGGAAGCGTATCCAAAAGTCTCTGTGGCGATCACGCCCGTCACCGGCGGCTGGGACGTGCACTACGAGAAGCTCGTGACGGCCGCGGCCGGGGGCGTGCCCCCGGATGTCACCCGCGGCAAGGAGTTCTGGACAGCCGACCTGGCGTATCGCGGCGCGCTAGAGAACCTCGATCCCTGGCTCAAGCGGCAGAAGGAAGTCACACCGGAGCGCTACCATCCGGCCGTGTGGGGCATCTCGCGCTGGCGAGACAGCAACTACGGCATCCCCCTGCACTACTTCATCAGGCACCTGTTCTTCAACCTGACCGTCTTCGAGGAGGTCGGGCTGCTCGGTCGGGATGGGAAGCCGCTGGTGCCGGATACCTGGCAGGACTATCACGACCTCGCGCGCAAGCTCAGCGACCCATCGAAGCAGCGGTACGGCACAGAGCTCTATAACTACGGCAAGAGCGAGGACAATACCAGCCACTTCCAGTACTTCCTCACCAGCGCCGGCGGGACATACATCAACGCCGAGCGCACAAAGTACACGTTCAACAACCCGGCCGGGATCGAGGCACTCACGTTCTTCGTGGAGATGATCCGCTCGGGAGCCTGCCGGCCGCCTACAGTGTCTATTCCCAACGCGATCCCGACAGGGAAGATCGCGATCTGGTTCACCGGTGCGTTCTCGATGCCCGCCTACGCGCGCAATAACCCGGATCTGCGGTGCGGCCTGGCGCTGATGCCGAGGAACAAGAGCCGCGGCGTCGTCGTGCGCGGCAACAATCTGTTTCTGTTCAGCGGCAGCAAGCAGAAAGAGGCGGCGTTCCGCTTCATGACGTACATGGCCCGCGACGACATGAGCTACATCTACACCACCACGACGGGCTACCCCCCGACGACGAAGGCGAACGAGGGCAAGGAGCCGTACGCGACCGATCCGCGCTGGAGGATCGTGCTGGAGCAGGCGGCCGTCAAAGAGAACGTCTTCCAGCCCTTCTTCCCCGGCTATGTCGAGGGTGCACTGCTGGTAGCTGAAGAGCTTGCCGCGGCCTACCGAGGGGAGAAGACGCCGAAGGACGCCCTGGCCGACGCAGAGAAGCGTGCATCGGAAGTGCTCATCGTGCCGAAGTAGTGCGCCCTAGGCGAGCGCTGCCTCTCAGTCTGCATGTCCTTCTCCCGCCGCGCGGGAGAGGGCTGGGGGGAGGACCTCACCCTGGAATGGGCCGTTCAATCGGAGGATCATGCCAGATAGCATACTGCTTCCAGAGGAGGTTGATCAGGTCCTGGGTGACCTGCCATTTCGGCTCACCCGACCGCAGAAGCTACTGTTCCCAGAGGCCGGCCTGACGAAGCTGGACCTGGTACGGTACTACCTGGCGGTCTCGCTAGTGCTTCTCCCGCATCTGCGCGACCGGCCGCTCACGCTCAAGCAGTTCCCCGACGGCGTAGGCGGCCGGTCCTTCTTTCGCCAGCATGTACCGGCGTACCGGCCCCGGTGGGTCGCGACCTACCGCGCGCGAGCCGAGAGTACAGGACGGGACGTAGAGCATGTCCTGGTCAACGATGCGGCAACGCTCGCCTGGCTGGCGAACCAGGCAGCGATCGAGCTCCATCCCTGGCTCTCGCGTGCTCTGCATCCCGACCGTCCGGATCTCATGGTCTTCGATCTCGATCCGGGCGCAGACGTCGGTATGGAGGAAGTGCGGCGCGCGGCATTGACCCTGCGAGAGGTTCTGGGCGAGGACGGGCTGGAGGCAGTGCCGAAGCTGTCGGGCAAACGGGGCATTCACCTGCTGGTGCCGCTGGTGCCCGAAGCGACGTTCGCGCGCGTGCGCCTGTACGCGGAACAGGCCGCCCGCCGCGCCGAAGCGCGCTGGCCGGAAGGGATCACCGCTGACTATGCCCGGCGGGAGGAACGGCGCGCCTGCGTGCTCGTTGACTACGCCCAGAACGCCTTTGGCCGCACCACCGTCGCACCGTACAGTGTGCGCGCGACTCCGCAGGCAACCGTCTCCACGCCGCTCACCTGGGAGGAGCTCGATGCCGGTGCACCGGATCCGCGCGCCTTTACAACCAGCACGGTGCCTGAGCGCCTGCGGCAGCACGGCGACCTGCTGGGGCAGGTACAGGCGCAGCGGTTGCCGGTGTGAGCGCTGCGCCGCATCCGCGCCCTAGTCGATTCTCTTAATGGCGTTGAACGCGGCAGTGGCCGCCGACATGAGCATGGCGCCGTCGCTGGCGCAGGCGAGGAACTGGAAGCCCTCGTCGATGCGGCGGTTCACTTCCTCAGCGTTCATGCAGTGGAGGCCGGCTGGCACGCCGCACTTCTTGGCCGCCCGCAGTACACGCTGGATCGCCTCTTCGTGCTCGGCCGTGCGCGCCCCACCCAGGCCCATGGACCACGAGAGGTCGTTCGGGCCAATGAAGCAGGCATCTACGCCGGGCACCGACAGGATCTCCTCGGCGCGCTCGACCGCCTCGATATGTTCGATCATGATCACGCAGAGGATCTCCTCATTAGCATGGCGCGGGTAGTCCGGCCCGGCCCAGTAGCGCCACCGGCCGCCGCCAGCGCTGCGGATGCCCTCAGGCGGGTAGCGGCAGGCCTTGACTGCTTGCGCCGCCTGCTCGGCGTTCAGCACCATCGGTACCACGATGCCGTAGGCGCCGGCGTCCAGCACTCGCTTGATCGCCACCGCATCATTGCCAGGCACGCGCACCATAGGGATGGTCGGCGTGGTACCGATGGCGATGAACATGTTCTGCATCGTCTCAAGATCGATGCAGCCATGCTCGGTATCTACCACAATCCAGTCCCAGCCAACGTGAGCAAGCGCTTCGGCGGCCACGACCGACGGGAAGTTCATCCAGATGCCAATCGCCGGCTTACCCTCACGGAGCTTCCGTTTGGCAGTGTTCAGTCGCATGCTACACTCCTTTCTAGTCTTCGTCTTTTAACCCTTGTGGTTATGTTTATTCTTTAGTGTCTCGTTACCTCGCATGCTTTCTCGGAAGTATCAGGTGATCTCCCTGAGTTCGACGGCGCGCCCGCTGCGCGAGCTCTCGATCGCCGCGTAGGCGATGCGGAGCGAGTTCAGGTTATCGCGGCCCGAGGTCTGCGGTTCGCGCCCCTCTGCCAGCGACCGGAGCATCTCGCCCATGCTGCCACCGAAGGCATCGGGGAACCAGCGCCCCTGGAGAGCGAACACCTGCTTCTCATGCGGCGAGTCCTTGAGCGAGATGACCAGCTCGGTCTGCGAGGCCGCCGCGGAGCCAAGCGTGCCGTCCAGGAACCACTCGTAGCGGCGGAGCTGCGGCCCCGGCACGATGTTGTTAAAGTGCAGCGTCGTCATCACCTGCGCCTCGGGCGCGTACTCACACAGGATGGTGTAGATCATCGGCGAGACGGCCGCCTGGCCGGGCACCATGGTGGTGGTGGCCTTCACCCGCAGCGGGGTGAGCCCGGTGTAGTAGCGCGAGAGGTCGATGTAATGGATGCCATGATCGAGGATGTTAAAGTGCTCCATTGCCACGAACCATGAGCCCGGCACATCCTGGAACGAGCGGTTCAGGTGAAGCACGCTATAGAGATGTCCGAGCACGCCGCGCTCGAGCAGGACCTTCAGCGCCCGGTGCGCTGGCGCCCAGCGTGCCTGCTGGTTGATCATGAGCGTCACACCGGCCTGCTCGCATAGCTCGACCATGCGACGCGCCTCAGTGAAGGTCAAGGCAAATGGCTTCTGCGACAGGATATGCTTGCCGGCGCGTGCGATCTGCTCGACCAGCGGCGGCCGCTGCGCGGCATGCACCGCCAGATCGATCACGTGGATCTGGGGATCCTCCAGGAGGTCCTCCAGACGCGCGGTCCACTTTGGAATACCGAACTGCTGCGCTGCCAGCTCAGCACGCTCTGAGACGATGTCGCAACAGGCCAGCACGCGATAGCCGAAATCGCGGTAGGCGGGCAGATGCGCCGAGCGGGCGATGCTGCCGCAGCCGACTAGGCCGATGCCGAAGCGCTGCCGGATCTCCTCCAGTGGTGGCGCCGGCCGGTACTCCTCCGGGTGAAGCTCGACATGTGCCACGTCTCTCCTCCGTGCTCTCCCCTCGGCCTCTTCAGAGGCCACGTGCGGCGCGATCCGACGTGCCACGTGATAACAGACCGAGGCAGCGGATGCAAGTCGGCGCGTTGCCGGAGGCCGTGGTTCGCCGTATAGTGACCGCAAGCAACCTGACGAGAGAGGAGGGCGCGGTGATCACGATCGAGCTGCCTGAGCTGCGGAGGGGTGCGGAGAGACACCTGGCGTGATCTTCCTCTCGAGCCAGAGGTGCAGGCTGCCAAAGGTTGCCTCACTGCCTTCGCCACGGCCCAGCGAGAGACGCGCGCCGCCTTTGCCAGGTACCGTGCCTGGGGGCCGTTCTACCTTATCGGTGACAGGGATTAGCTGATCGGTGACTGGGATTAGGCGCGCCCGGTGGCACACGAACAGGCACCGGTGGCCCTGCCTGGATCCAGGGCTATACACCGCGGCGGCAATGGCGTATACTGCGGTCATGTAGCGCATGGGTGCACACTCTGTAGCATGATGTTGCCTTGTGATCGCGCCCTTGCGCCGCCGTCCGAGGGCGCTCGCTGTAAGCAAGTGAGGAGGGACCAATGGGTGCGCGCAAGGCGCTTCTGGTGGCGATCAATGCCTACCCCAGCCAGCCACTTAAAGGGTGTATCAACGACTCCAGGCAGGTGGAAGCTGCGTTGCAGCAGCGCTTCGGCTTCGCCGGCAGTGATATCCAGGTTCTGCGCGAGCGAGATGCGACCAAGGCGAACATCGAGAAGGGACTGGGGTGGCTGGTCTCCGGCGCCCAGGATGGCGATGTGCTGCTCTTTCACTATTCAGGGCACGGGACTCAGGTCGCAGATGACGGCCGCGATGAGTGGGAGTGCCGCGACGAATGCCTGGTGCCGTACGACCATGATTGGAACAACCCCTTGCGCGATGACATCCTGCGACGATACTTCGATCGCGTGCCGCTGAACGCCAATCTCACGGCAATCATGGATTGCTGCCATTCGGGCACCATCGACAAGGTCATCCTGGAGGAGTTCGCCGCGTCGAGCACGTATATCGCGCCGAAGCAATTCTCCACACCGATCGAGATCGTGATGCAGATCCATGCGCTCCAACAGCGCCGTGATGAGGAGTTCCGGGCGAAGGCTGTGCCGCAGCTTCGCGAGCTGATCCGCTCGCTGCCGCCAGATGCTGATGTAGAAGCAGAGGCGAACGCGTTCCTGGACAAGCTGCTCGGCGTATACAAGAAGAACCGCTTCGGCTACGTCAACGTGCAGCAGAACAACGTGCTGCTGGCAGCGTGTGCCGACTCGCAAACCGCGGCGGACGCATTCATCGATGGTGACTTCCGCGGCGCCTTCACCTACCACCTGTTCAACGTGCTGGGCACTGGCGGGACCCCGCCGAGCTATGGCGACCTGATTGCCGGGGCGGCCGGTGGCATGCAGCGCTACACCCAGACCCCGCAGCTCGAGTGCGTGGACGCGTTGAAGCACCGGCCGTTCCTGGCTCCGCTGGTCTAAGGCAGGAGCAGGGTCCAGGCCAGCCTCGCAGAGGCAATGATGTCCCGCAGAGAGACGTCGGATGCTGTCACCGTAGCATTCGGCAGCTGCCGTGTAATCATCCAGGCAGGCGACCTGCTTGACCCAGCTTTGGACGTAGAGGGGCTCGTCTCGTCCGACGACAACTACTTCAGTATGGCAGGCGGGGTCTCCGCCGCCATCCTGGCAGCCTGCGGCCCAGAGGTACGTGATGCTGCCCAGGCGCGCTCGCCAGTGCGGGCAGGGGACGTTACCGTCACCAATGCCGGGGCTCTCCGGGCGCGCGGCGTGCGCGCCGTCCTGCACGCCGCGGTAGTCGATCTGGACGCTGACATCGCTTTGCAGCCGGAGAACATTGGGCGAGTGGTGGCCTCGTGCCTGCGCGCCGCGGAGGAGCACGGCCTGCGCGCAGTAGCGCTGCCCGCCTTTGGCACCGGCGCTGGCGAGTACCCACTCGAGCGCGCCGCCGGGATCATCGCCACGGCAGTGAAGGCGTACCTGGCTGCGCCATGCAACCTAGAACGGATCCACCTGGTAGTGTACGATCCCTCGCCCGAACGGGAGCGGTTGCGCACTTTTCTGGCCGCCGCAGTGCCGGAGCTGGGAACACCCTATGACCCGGCGGTGGACACTCTCCAGGCGCATGACCCGCTGGCCCACCCTGCCGCGCCTGCGCAGGTTGCCGCGGCGATCGGCGAAGGGTATCACGTCGCCATCGTGGGCGGCCGGAAAGTCGGCAAGAGCAGCGTACTAGCCGCCCTCGCCCGCCGGGAGGTGCAGCGAGAGGTCGGGCTTGCTGCGGGTGTCCGGGTGGTGTCGCTGCGCTTCGGCGGGGTGATGCCGGGCACGCGGGCCACTATCATTTATCGCAAGCTCCTGCGCGCGCTGCTCGACCAGGAGCCCGATCCGGCGTGCCGGCAGGCTCTTACGGCGTTCCCAGTCAACCAGGAAGAGCAGCGCGCGGAGGCGCTGGCGCGGCTACTGGAGCAAGTGTATCCAGGCCAGCGCGTCGTCGTGCTGGCAGCAAACCTGGCCGGGCTGGTCAATCATCTGAGCGGGCCGGATCCCTGGGCTGACCTGCATGTACTGCGGCCGCGGCTTCAGGTCGTCTTCACCGCGCCCGACGTGGCTGCTGGCCGGTCTGACCTCGATCTGTTTCGCGAGGCCGTGGGGACAGCCCGTTTCGACGCGGAGTTCCGGGTCGTCCAGCTACGGTGCCTTTCACTAGACCAGCGTCGGGCGTTCGTGGCATCGTGGTGCCGGAAGTACCTTGGGCGCGAGGTCAAGGCAGAGGAGGAACAGTTTCTCGCCGATGCAGGCGGGTACCACCCCTATTTGCTCCGTCTCGCCATGTACCACCTCATTCGTGCCTACCGGCTCGCTGCGCCGCTGGCTCCCCTCGACCAGGCGCTGGAAGGCGACGTCCGCGGCGCAATCGAGGCGGCCAGGGCAGCCATGGAGCCCGCGGCGACGAACTTCTTCGACACTCTGCTCGCTGAGGCGACGGTGGCGGAGCGTGCGGTGCTCGATGCGGTGCGCCGTATCTGGGCACCAGCGGACGATCTCGTGCGCCGGGTGCAGGCGCAGACGGAGATGCAGAAGCTGCGGGACGGCACGCAGGAGCAGTTCAGCGTACGGCCTGACGCGCTGGAGCGGCTCGACGCGCGCGGCTATCTCGCCGGGGATGAGCTCTGCGCGCCGAGCTTTCTGCGCTGGCTCAACACGCGCATGGGCGAAAAACAGCCGGAGCGAGCGGCGCAGCCTATGCACGCTGTCATCTCGATCCTCGGCCCCGAGCGGAGCGAGGGCAGGGAGTTCATCACCAACGTGGTGCATGACGGCGGGCCGCTGCTGCTGGCGCCGGCGGCGAAGCCCTATGCGACGGACATCACCGCGCAGAAGCTGCGTGAGTTCGACGCCTTCCTCCAGCGCCTGCGTCACGGTGAGCAGGCTCGCAGCGGCTTTACCGACCTCTCGGAGGTCGGAAGCTGGGTGCTCCATGAGCTAACGACGAATGAGACGAAGCGCGCGCTTGATACGGCGACGGACGCGGCCACATTCTCGCTCGACATCGACGAGCGTCTGGCGGCCATCCCCTGGGAACTTATGTTCCTGGCGGATCCAGCGCGTCCGGTCTTCCCCAGCGTCGGGCGGCGCGTCATTTCACCCGGCCAGGCCGCGAACATCAACCCTCCGGTGCGCGATGAGGAGCGTCTGGAGGCCCTGCTGATCGGCAATCCTACCGGGGATCTGGTCCACGCCGCCGATGAGGTGCAGGAGGTGCAACGGCTGCTGCGCGCCGTCCTGGGCGACCGGGCGCGCCCGACGGCACTGGTCTCGCCTAGCCAGTGCAGCGACACCGCAGTAGTCACGGAGCTCGGCCGCGGGAGCTACAGCCTGATCCATTACAGCGGCCACGCCCGCTTCGAGCGCAGCCGCAGCGCCTGGTGGCTGCCGGAGGCGCCACTTTATACCGACCGGCTGACCAGCTTCTTACAGCGCCTGCCACCAGCCCTGGTCTTCTGCTCGGCCTGCGAGAGTGGTCGGGAAGCGCTCGAGCCCGGCGCGCCGCGCTACGAGAACCAGGCGAGTGGCTTGGCCAGCGCCTGCCTCAAGGCAGGCGTGCAGTGCTACATCGGCACGCTCTGGCCGGTGAGCGAGCTGGCCAGCCGCTTGGTGGCCGCGCGCTTCTACGAGGCGTTGCTGCGCGGCACGGACGGCGCCGGGCGCTGCCTCGCTACTGCACGGCGGTGGCTCTACGAGCATGCCCAGGAGTACGGCATCGATCGTCGCCGCGGGGACTGGGCCGCCTTCGTACTGTATGGCAACCCGGATGCTACCGGGCGGGATCTGTTTCCCTGCCTTCCCGCGCCGGACTGAGTTGTAGAAGAGAGTTATAGAGTTATACACACGCACAACTACGGCACGTGAGGCGGCCCGCCATGCCGTCTGCAGGGTTAGTGTTTATCCACGGGATTAACGATGCGGCCGATCCGATCGCTCCATATTCAGCGGAGCTGTGCCGGGGGATCGAAGCAGCGCTGGTCCGCTCAGGCCGGCAGATGCGTCTCGTCTCAGCGGACGTTATCTGGTCTCAGATCGGCGGCGGCCAGGTCAAAGCGCTCTGGGATGTACTGGCTGAGGATGGCAGGCTCGTGGCGCCGCGGCTCGACTCCGAGCGGCAGCGGGCGCTGCTGGCCGAGGGAGCGGTGGAACGGCGACTTGAAGCAATTGGCGAAGCAGCCCTGCGTGACGCCGCTGAACAGACGCTAGGCGCGCTACTAGGGGTGCGCGGGGTGCCGGGAGCAGAAGCGCTGCAAGAAGCGATTGTCAATGCGCTGGTGCGGTATTGGGCCGAGCCCCTGGCTCGCGCAGCGCGGACCTTCCTGCTGGCCGCCGCGGCAGACATCCTGCTGTACCAGGAGCCTGCACGCCGGCGCTGGGTGTGGAGCCGCGTCGGCGCGGCGATCGCGGAGGTGCTCGAACATGCCGATACGGAAGAGAGCGAGCTACCGGTGTCGGTGATCGCTCACAGCATGGGCACGGTGGTAGCTTACGACTTTCTGCATGCCCTCAAGCGCCGCATGCCGGATGTGCTCGACGCGCTGCCTGAGGCGCTTCGCCAGCGCGTTGACGCCGGGTGGCGGCCGTGCCACCTGGTGACCATGGGCTCGCCTATCGCCCCGCTCCTGCTGCGCGACGTGCAGGGCGAGATACCGCTGTCTGGGCCAACGGTCGATCTCTCCGGGTCCTGGGTGAACTTCTTCGAGCCGGGCGATCCGGTCGCATTCCCGCTCGGCCGCGTGCTGCCCCACGACCATGTCCTCGATCTGGAGGTGCAGAGCGTCGGGCTGCCGCATCTGGGCTACTGGCGCAAGGTGGCGGTAGCCCACCAGATCGCCGAGCGCAAGGCGCTCGGCGACTGAGACCACGCCGCGCGACGACAAGTACCACGTGAACACCTGCTGACTACTAGACTACTGCCAGGACACTCGTCCACTGCCAAAGAGGAGCTCAGGGATTTGCCTGATGTACCTGTCACAGGAAAAGTGCATGATAGCACTAGCGAGACAGGCAAGCAGGCAGGCCGTGCCTCGCATGGCACGCGGGCCCGTGTGCAAAGCGGTCGTTGATGCCAAGATGCACTTGTGGGAGGAGATTTCTCACGACAAGGTGTTTCTCACGAAAAACTGACGCGTTTCTGCCGCTCTTCTCACGTCTTCGGCGCGATAAAAAGCTAGGTTAGGTCCGCTGTGTCCGGCTCGGCTACCTGGAACGGCGCTGAGCGCGTGGCCGGAAACGTTCGTGAGGAAGGAGGGAAAGCGTGGACACGCAGAGGATCCCGGAGCCGCAGACGACCGCCGCTGGTGAGCGGTTTGAGATCCGGATCGGCAGTGATGTGTACTGCCGCGATGCACTGTGCGGTCGAGTAGAAAAAGTGGTCTTCAACCCGCGGCAGCGCCGCGTCACGCACATCATCGTCGGGCGTGGCCTGCTGGCACATCAGGACCGCGTCGTGCCAATGGAGCAGGTCGAGCGTGCCGGGGACGACGGCGTGTGGCTTTCCATCACCAGCGAGGAGCTGGAAGCAGGCCGCAGCTACGACCCTGCCGAGTTCATTGCTGCGCATGGCCCGATCCCTGGCATCAGCCATGAACACCTGCTGCTTGCCCTGCCGTTATGGAGCGGGCTGCGGCGGCACCGGCGCGAAGCAAGCGGTACTGTGGGGATGGCGCCGGGCCGTCCGGCTGACGAGCTGCCGACGGTTGTGGCTGGCACATCCCTGTACGGCCGGGACGGGCCAATCGGACATGTCGCGGCAGTGCTGGTCCATCCGGACAGCGGGGAAGTCACCCACTTGGTCGTACGCGCCGGGGGGCTCCTGGGCCGGGACGTGATTGTACCGGTGGATTGGGCCACCGAGATCACGTCCGAGCGGATCACCCTTGATGTCGAGCGCCGGCAGATCGAGGAGCTGCCGGAGTACCGCCCTGATGCCGAGATCCTCGCTGATGTACTGGCCGCGCTCGATCGCCACCCGCAGCTTCGCGTGGCCAGCCTGCCGGGCATCTCTGTGCGGGTGCAGGACGGTATCGTCTATCTCGAAGGCAATGTGGCGACGCAATCGCATCGCCAGCTGGCCGAGGAGATTGCAGCCAGTGTACGCGGCGTACTGGGCGTGCGGAACCTGCTCTACGCAGACGATGCCGTGCGGGTGCAGGTCGCGCAGGCGCTGGCACGCGATTTGCGCACCCGTGGCCTGATTATCCACGTCGATGTGCGGCGCGGCGTAGTGGAGCTGCAAGGGACGGTGCATACCGACGAAGAGCGGCACGCAGCGGAGGATGTGGCACTACTTCAGCCCGGCGTGCGCTCTGTGCTGAACCTGCTGGAGACGGAACAGGAGCAAGCGGCCCGCACGCGCACACTGGACATCCCGCCTGGCGCCGAGGCACGCCTGACCGATGGCGCCCTCGGTCACATCGAGTATGTCATCGTCAGTCCCCGTGATCGTCGGATCACGCACCTGGTGGTGCGCGGGCCCTGGGATGACGAGCGCTCCTTGCGGGTCGTACCGATCGAGTACGTGTACCAGGTCGAGCCAGGCTATGTCAGCCTGCGGCTCAACCTGCGCGAGCTCTTGGAAATGCCGCAGTACGATCCCTTGCGCTATGTTGCTCCCGGCGCGGCGCTAGCAGCCGCGGGGGGACGCACTGAACAGGTACGCGTGGCCGCGCCAGCCGCAGCGCAGAGCGTGCCTGTGGCCGCGGCGCCGGTGCGCGCAGCTGCGGCTGTGTCCGGCGAGCAGGTTGTGCTCCAGCGCGGCATCCCGGTGACCTGCCGCGACGGTGAGGTCGGTCGCATCGACCATGTGCTGGCGGATCGTAGCACCGGCGAGGCGACCCACATTGTCGTACGCGGTGGGGGCAGGCTGGAGCAGACGGTCGCCATTCCGGTCGAATGGGCGGAGGCGATCACCCCGACTGGTGTGCGCCTGGCAGTCGGATTTGAAGCGCTTAATCGGCTGCCGCCGCATCAGGAGTCAATCTCCGATCACGACGTACAGATCGACCTGGAGGGCCGCTTGCTCTGGTACCGGCCTGCCGGTGGGCGGCCGGCGGCGCTCGAGGTGCGCGTGGAAAACGGGGTCGTCACTCTACACGGCGTGGTTCCGACTGAGCGGGATCGCGTCGCTGCCGAGCGGATCGCACGCGACACTCCAGGGGTGTGGGATGTAGTGAACCATCTGGTGTCAGATGAGCAAATCGAGCGCGCCGTGGGAGAGGCGCTGCGTACTGACGCGGCCACGGCTGCCCATGCCGCGAACATCACGTATTCGTCCCTGGCCGGCCATGTGGCGCTGATCGTCCCGGCTGGCATTGATCAGGCTGCCGTCGAGCGGGTCGTGCGCGCGGTGCCGGGCGTGCGCGGTGTGACCATCCAGTCCGCGGCCCAGGCACCGGCGCCAGCTAAGACGTAGCCTGAGAGCGAACATCTGGAGCACGCAACTCTGGAGCACGCAAGGAGGTGATAGCCGATGATCCGGAACGTGCTGGTCATCTCTGATCTGCGCGGCCGGCTGGATGTGCTCGAACCGCTTGCTGAGCGCTGTCGCGAGCATGGCTGCGAGGCTGTCCTCGTTGCTGGCAACCTCTTCAGCCCTGGCCTGCGCGCCCAGGAATGGGCCCGCGCGCGGGCGGAGGGGCGTGCCCCAGCAGCAGCGGAAGCCGTCCTCCAGCAGGCCCTTCATCAGGAGGAGGAGCAGAACAACCAGGTACTCGATACCTTCCTGGACTGGCTGAGCAAGCTGAATGTTCCGGCCTTTATCGTTCCCGGGGCACTGGATGCGCCTGAGCGGCTCTTCGTGCAGGGCGTGGCCGACCACACGTCGATCAGCCCACGTGTTGCCTTGGTGCATCGCGGCTTTGCTGAGCTTGGCACGCAGCACGTGGTAGCAGGCTTCGGCGGCCGGGTGACTGAGGCGGTGCGCGAGTTCTACTGGGCGGTGGAGTACCCGGCCTGGGAGGTCGAGTTCGGGCTGGAGTTCATGCGCCAGTTCGATCGGCGGCGCATCCTCCTGCTGCATAGCGCCCCTGCCGGCGTACCAGGCAGCACTGGCGAGCCAGCCGCCGTGCTGGCCGATCTGATTAAGATGCACACGCCAGAGGTGGTTGTGTGCGCTCCGCCGGGCGAAGATGCTGGTAGCATTCATATTGGCACGAGCCTGGTGGTCTGGCCGGGGCGGCTTGACCAAGGCCATTACGCCATCGTTGATCTGCACGAGCGCGTCGCAGTGTTCGGCCATCTCGCTGAAACAAAGGTGGCCTGAGTTGCGGCGGGCTGATCCCGCTCTAGCTCAGCAGGACGGCGATCACGCCGGCAAAGAAAATGCCATCGTGGACTCCGGCGCCGCCGATGGAGAGCACCTGGGCGTCGAGGAGCTCCAGGTCGCGCAGGTGGAGCAGGTCTGCGCCGATCAGCGCCCCAACCGTCCCGGCGATGTAGGCGACCGGCGCCGCTGCGTTGGGAGCTAACACCAAGGCCAGCGCGGCAGCAGCCAGTGGGGGCACGAACGCCGGCATGAGAATGCCCGCCCCCCGGACCGGCCGTGCGGCCAGGTAACACACCGCGGCGACCCCGGCTGTGGCAGCCACCACCGGCAGCAGAGGCGCTCGCGGGAGCAGATACAGGCTGACTATCAGCGGGATCACGGCCCCGCCGAGGTTCAGATAAATGATCTGCTCGCGCACCCGGGGCGGGCGGTAGAAGATCAGCCGCCCCGGGAACCAGTGCCGGCCCCAGGGCCAGGCAGTCTCCCAGGGCTCCAGGAGCCACGGGAGCGCTAGGCTCCAGGGCTCAAAGCCGTGCACCAGGATGCGACGGCGCCACACCGGGATATTCACGACGCCGCCAAAGAGCGAGGCCAGCAGCACAAAGAGACCGACTACCGGGGAGAAGCCGAGCTTGGCGAACGAGAGCTGCACCACCTGCATGAGCCACAATGCCCACAGCAGGCCCAACAGCAGGAGTGCCGCAATAGCCAGTCGAGGAAAGGTGCTCATGCAGGCACGCGACCTCGCGGTCGTCTTCGCCGCTGCGGCGCGCTCGCACCGCCTACGGTATGATCTTTTTTACCGGAACACCTTTGACACCAGCTCTCCACGCCTGCCGGCTGTCGCCCGGCGGGTTGAGCCCTGACCAAGGGATGTTGAATTGCTTGCGACATCTGGACTGACGTCTGGACTAGCGAGGCCACAAGTTAATACATGAGGTGCAACATGAGCGCTGCTATGGACCATAGCACACCTGCGCCTACCATGCCAGCCGGGCAGACACACGCCGACCGCCAGGCGCTAATACAGGCTGCGCCGCGGCTGGTCCGACCATTGTACAGCTTTGTCCGCCGGCGCCTGAGCTATCTCGAAGATCTCGGCGTGCTCAGCGCCGGAACCGTGCGAGCCGAGGAGATCGTGGACGCAGCGTTCTTACGCGCCCTGGAACGGCTGCCAGAGCGCCCGCCACAGCTCTCGCTGCTGCGCTGGCTCCGGCGGTTGGCCGCGCGCGAGATCGACCGGGTGGCACGGGAGAGCCGGCGGCATGAACGCATGGAGCGCTCCTTGTTCGCGCCGCTGGCTGTGCCGGCCATCGCCGAGGAGATGCCGGAGGTGCCCTTACGCCTGATCGACATCCTGCCGGATCCCACGGTGCTGCCTCCTCCGGAAGTGCTCGAACGGCAGGAACTCCAGCGCTACTTGAACCGTACGCTGGCGCAGCTACCCGAGAGCTGGCGAGAGGCATTTCTGTTGCACCGTGTGGATGGCTACTCTATCGAGGAAGTCGCTGCGCTCGAGGGCGAGCCTGTAGAGGAGATCCAGCGGATGATCGCAGCAGCGCAGGAGTTTCTGCGCGCCAGGCTGCGTGAGGCGCTGGAAGCAGGCGAGCGCACCGAGCCAGGGACGCCGCGCGCTTCGCAGGAGGTGTCGCATGCGCTGCCGTGAGGTCATCCCGCTGCTGCCCCATTTCCTGCTCGGCAATGTGGAGCAGTCCACCCGAGCAGCGATCGAGCAGCATCTTGCAGTCTGCGCCGGCTGCCGGCAGCGGCTGGCAGAGCTGGACGTGGCCGGACGGATGTTCAGTGCACTGCCGCGGCATGAGCCGCCAGCGGGCTACAGCGAGCGCCTGATGGAGCGCCTACGGCACGCTGATATGTCCAGCGCGCCGGCGACTGCGACGGCAAGCCCCGGCATCCCAACGCACGAAAGTGAGGGGGGTGGAGTGCACACAGAGACGGTGCATACGGAGACAACGATTGTCCAGCCCGGCTTTATCTCGCCGGAGATGGTGGAGCAGCTCGTGGAGTTCCGGAGCGACCGTGCTCCGGTGTTGAGTGTGTATCTCAACACCACGCCGGAGCGCCAGGTGCGGCGTGCCTTCCGCACAGCGTTCCGCGACCTGGCCCAGCAGGTGGAAGCCGAGGTCGCGCAGGATGAAGAACGGCGCAAGGCGCTCCAGCGTGAGGTAGACAGGGTGCTGCACTTTCTCGAGACCTACCAGCCGCACGGGCGCGGCCTGGTGATCTTCTCCTGCCAGCCGGCCGGGTTCTGGCAGGTGTATCAGCTTCCACGGCCGGTGCTCGATGCCGTGGTGTTCGACACCTCACCCTACGTGCGGCCATTGCTCGACATCCTCGACGAGTACGAGCGCTACGCCGTGGCGCTCGTAGACAAAGAGCGAGCACGGCTGTTCTCTGTCTACCTGAGCCAGATCGAGGAGCGCACCGACTTCAGCGACCTCGTGCCGCCCAAGCACAAGCAGGGCGGCTGGTCCCAGGCGAACTTCCAGCGACACCATGAGGCCCACGTGACATGGCATCTCAAGCACGTAGCCGATCACCTTGCCGACCTGGCGCGACGGCGCCAGTTCGATCGCCTGATCCTCGCCGGCCCGGAGGAGCCGGTGACGGAGCTCGAGCGGCTGCTGCCAGCGCCGCTGCGAGCCCGCCTGGCCGGCCGGCTGGCCTTGGAACTCTTTGCCACGCCATACCAGGTGCTCGAGCAGAGCCTGCCACTCATCGAGCAGATCGAGCGCCAAGGAGAGCAGCAGCTAGTGAGCGACCTGCTCGATACCGCGCACGCTGGTGGGCGCGCGGTCCTGGGCATCGAGCGTGTGCTCGATATGCTTCAGCAGGGCCGGGTCTGGCGGCTGGTGGTGGCAGAGGGGTTTCGCGCCCAGGGAAGCGCCTGCCCCAACTGCGGCCTTCTAAGCGTACCTGCTCAAGAGACCTGCCCGGCCTGCGGGCATGCCATGCAAGCTGAACCCGAGATCGTTGAGCGGCTGGAGGAACTCGCCTTGCAGCAGGACGCTGAGGTCGAGACAGTGCGTGGCACGGCAGCAACGATGCTCCATGAAGTCGGTGGCATCGGCGCCTTCATCCGGGGCAGCCAGCCCGAAAGCCTGACGTAGATTTTATGCCTTTCTTGCGATGGTTTGATAGCTGCCAGGGTATCCAAGAATTGGAGCGGGCAGGCAGCGTGCGTATGGACAGCCGGCTGCCGAGCCGCTCGCTCTGGTCCTCACCTGGAGCACCGCGAGGGTGCTCCAGGTGAGCTACCGGATCAGGTGGATCCGTGACAGACGAAAACTGTCAGAGACCTAGAAGGAGGTGAACTGGCATGGCTGAGGTAACCCGCTACGAGCCGTTCGCGCGAACCTCGCTTGCGCTGCGCGACATCATCGATCGGATGCTCGACGAGGCGTTCGTCCTGCCGCGCTGGATGGAGCGAATGGAGCGTGGCTTCGCCACCACCAGCGGTGTGAGCCTCTATGAGACCGAGGATGCTTACCTGGCGTATGTGCCTGTGCCGGGCCTGAAGGCGAAGGATCTGGAGGTCACTGTCCTGGATAACGAGGTGACCATCCGCGGGAAGAGCATGCTCGATATCCCGAAGGATGCACGGGCGCTGATGGTCGGCGTCCAGGGCGGTGAGATCGAGGAGCGCATCCGCCTGCCCGGCGATGTCGATGCCAGCAAGGTGGAGGCACGCCTTCAGGACGGCATTCTGATGCTGCGCGTGCCCAAGGCGGAGCAGGTGCGGCTACATCGCATTCCGGTGAAGGGGGCATAGGCCGCGCCGGGCTGTGCTCCACCTCGAGCACGCCTATGCCGGAGGTTGGGTGTGCAAGAGCCGCCGGGCTTGCTTCCCAGCCTGGCGGCCACCGAAAGGGTGCTCCGGGCCAGATAGTGTGAGCCAAGCCAGCGAGACGCTGCATGAAAGGAGGTGTCTGCTATGACGGTTGATACCGGCCTGTTCGTGCTGCGGCTTGTGGTTGGTCTCCTGTTCATCGGACACGGCGCCCAGAAGCTCTTCGGCTGGTTCGGCGGTCACGGGATCGAGGGGACAGCCCAATGGTTTGGCTCGCTGGGGCTGCGCCCGGCCAGGTTCTGGGCGGTGGTAGCCGGCCTTGGTGAGTTCCTCGGTGGCCTCGGCCTGGTGCTTGGGTTCCTGACGCCGCTGGCCAGCGCGGCGATCATTGCAGTGATGCTGTCCGCCATCGCGCTCGTGCATGCCAAGCACGGGCTGTGGGTGGCTAACGGCGGCGCTGAGTATCCCATTGTGCTGACTGCCATCGCCTATGTGATCGGCATGTATGGCCCAGGCCGCTATGCGCTTGACGCATACCTGCCGTTCAGCCTGCCGGCGACGGAGCTATTCCTTGTCGGAGTAGCCGCCGCGATCCTCGTGACAATTGCCGAGCTGATCATCGTGCGCCAGCCGCAGCGCATTGGCCAGACCGATGGCCGTGCTGCGGCGTAGCTGAGCGGTCCGCCGGGCACACCAGCCTCGAGGCAGGTCACAGGGAGTCGTGCCTGCCGGAATGCCCGGCGGATCTGTGCGCTCGTAGGGTGCCGGGTGTGGGATGAGCAGCGGTGGAGCGATAGGCTATGCCGGTGCAGTACAAGGACTACTATGCGATCCTCGGTGTGCCGCGCACGGCAACGCAGGAGGAGATCCGCAACGCCTACCGGAAGCTGGCGCGGCAGTGGCATCCCGACGTCAACCCGGACCGGCGCAAGGAGGCGGAGGAGAAATTCAAAGAGATCAACGAAGCCTACCAGGTGCTGAGCGACCCTGAGCAGCGCCGCCGCTATGACGAGCTGGGCGCGCAGTGGCAGGAATACGAGCGCTGGCAGCGCGCCGGCGGCGAAGCCACCCAGGGGCCGTTCGTCTGGCGCTTCAGCCAGGGGCCGGAGGTGCGTTTCGAGACCCGCCTGGACGAGGAGAACCTGCGCGATCTCTTCGGCGCAGAGAGCCCGTTCTCGGAGTTCTTCGAGCAGTTCTTCGGCCCGGGGCTGGGCGAGCGGCTGCGTCACGGGCCGCGGCGCGGTCGGGATATCGTGCATCCGCTGCGTATCACCCTGGAGGAGGCCTTCCGCGGTACCACGCGCAGCCTGCATGTGCTTGGCCCTGACGGGACGTCACGCCGCATCGAGGTACGCATCCCGCCCGGCGTAGATCAGGGCACGCAGCTACGCGTGCCAGGGCAGGGCGAGCCCGGACGCGCTGGAGGACCGCCGGGGGACCTCTACGTCGCGATCGAGATCGAGCCGCACCCGCGTTTTACCCGGCAGGGCGCCGACCTGCGCACCCGTCTCCAGGTGCCGGTGACCACGCTGGTGCTGGGAGGTGAGGTCGAGCTCGAGACGCTCAGCGGCCGGGTAACGATCACCATCCCGCCTGAGACCCCGGACGGGCGGGTGCTGCGGTTGCGTGGACAGGGCATGCCATACCCCGAGCGGCCCGATCAGCGCGGTGATCTCTACGTAGAGGTACATGCAGAGATCCCTCGCGGCTTGAGTGAGCGGGAGAAGCAGCTCTATTCCGAGCTCGCCGCGCTGCGTGGCGAGCCGGTGCGAGCCGGCACAGGAGCACGCAAGGCCAGCGCTATGGGCTCGAATGGCCAGGCGCGCTCATCTCGCTCGGGCTTTGGCTCATGGTGGCGCTGGCTCATGCAGTGAGCTGTGCGATACGCCGGGGACAGACGATGGCAGGGCAGACCCAGCAAACTAGGAGTCAGCCGGGCATGCCAACACCGGGCGGCTTCTACCGCCGCAGCGACGTCGCACGAGAGCTTCACATCTCGGTGCGCACCCTCCGGCGCTATGAAGCGTTTGGGCTGGTGCAGCCGGTGCAAGCTGGCGGGCAGTGGCTCTACCGTGCGGAGGACCTGGCGCGCCTGCGCAAGATCAGGCGGCTGACCGAAGACCTCGGTGTCAACCTGGCCGGGGTCGAGATTATCCTGCACCTGCTCGAGCGGCTCGAGGAGCGTGCCGATGCCTCGCCCTGACCGGCCGCCGAGCGTGGCCGGTCAGCCCTGCGCTGCGTCTACGCTGGCCGCGGCTGCTTCGAGCTCCTCTGGCGGTGGCGGCTCACCAATACGGCGGCGCGCTCCGCACTTCCGGCACTCCTGCCAGCCAGCCTCGAGCAGCCAGAAGTGCGGCGGGCAGTACGCTACCGCGTCTGCGGTCGGCGGGAGATCATCGCGCAGGACAGGCCGGCGCGTCCAGTATCCTCCAGGCATTGGCCCCGTCCTTTCTCCGGCGCCTGCGTACCGCAGGCGCTATGCGGTCTGTCCGAGCCTGCCCGGATAGGCATAGAGGTTTCGCGCGCGGAGCAGCGCTGCTCCATGGAGCTCACGCCGCCGCGCGGCGGCGTGAGCTCCAGACTGCCGGCGGCAGGGGAATATTACCAGCGCTCGCGCCGTGGACGGCCACGGAACCCGCCGCGGTCCTCGCGCGGGCGGGCCTCATTGACCACGAGCGTGCGCCCCCCGACCACGGCGCCGTTGAGCTCTGCGATCGCCCGGTCCGCCGCCGCATTGTCGACCATCTCGACGAAGCCGAAACCGCGGCTCCGGCCAGTCATGCGATCGGTGATGACCCGAGCTGAGGAGATCTCCCCGTACGGGGCAAACAACTCTCCCAGCTCCTGGTCCGTGAAGTCGTAGGGGAGCCCGCCGATGTAGATGTTGCGCGCCATAAGAAATCCTTTCGTACAGCGTGGGCCGGCGGCATCGACGGGAGGGACACACCCGGAGCAGTTCGGGCGGGGCCGTATTCCTCGTGCGGGCCTCGGGGCCGCGATCGCTGAAAAAAATACAACCGGTCAAGCAGCAGGATTGTAGCACCTGGACGAGCTGCCTGTCCACCTGCGCGCTCAGGGGCGCGCAGACCTCGGGCCCGGGTTCATGCTACAGGTCTAAGCGTACCATGTGGCGAGGCAGAATGCGAATCGCCCTGCCGCTGCTTCCCGCGCGTCCGCCCGAGGTCGCTTTAGCGAGAAGGCGTGGAGCACCTAAACGCTCGCTCTTGCACCGTCAGCATTCTGCGCCGCGCGCAGCCCGGTCCTCCCCGGCTACGCCGGCCAGCTCCCGCAGGAGCGCGTCGAGCCCATCCTCGAGTCGGACGACAGCGCGGAAGCCAAGTTGCTGCGCCGCCTGCTCGACACACGCGACGCTCTGGCGAATGTCGCCGGGCCGCGCTGGCAGGTGCACCACCGGCACCGCCGGCTTGCCGGTCAGGGCCGCCATGGTGCCGGCGATCAGACGGGCAAGCTGGCTCACCGAGACAGCCCGACCCGTACCGATATTGAACACCCCGGCGGCGCAGCGATACATCGCACACAAGTTGGCACGCACCACATCGGACACGTGCACGAAATCCCGCGTCTGCGCGCCATCACCGTAGATCTCCAGCGGCTCGCCCCGACGGGCCCGGTCGGCAAAACGGGAGATCACCCCAGAGTAAGGGCTATCGGGCGACTGCCGGCTCCCGTACACGGTGAAGTAGCGCAGGGCCACCGTCTCAAGGCCGAAGAGCTGCGCATACAACATGCAGTACTGCTCGGCCGCGTACTTCGACAGCCCGTACGGAGAGATCGGCGCCGGCGGATGCGTCTCCGCTACCGGCAACGACTGCGGATCTCCGTAGATCGCTGCCGAAGATGAGTAGATCACGCGGCGGACCCCGGTGCGACGGCAGGCCTCGAGCACATTCAGCGTGCCCATGATATTGATCGCGGCATCCTCGCGTGGCTCAGCCACCGAACGCGCAGGGAACACACTGGCGGCGAGGTGGAAGACGACGTCCGCGCCAGCGATGAGCTCGTCGAGCGGATCAAGGATGCTGCGCCGGACAAGCGTCACCACCGGCTGGTCGCTGGCGCCGCGCTCCGCCAGCGCACCGGCCAGGTTCTCCATCGATCCGGTGGAAAGATCGTCCACCACCCGTATGCGCAGGTCATACGGCAGGCGTCCGGCGCGGCGTTCGGCAAGCAGCGCATCGACCAGATGGGAGCCGATGAAGCCCGCGCCGCCGGTGACGACAACCGTCGCGGGCGGCGCAGGGGTGTCACTGGGACGGGGTATCAAGAGCGTGCACCTGTTCGATGAGATGCATGCGGGCGGCAGGATCGGCGCGCGCCACCCAGCGGAGCACGTAGGCCGACAGCCAGGGGTCCGTGCGCCCTGCAGCTGCGGCGCCGGCGCGGGTAGCCGGCCAGCCACCTTCGGCGCATTGCGCAGCCTCGAGCACCTGGAGCAACGCCGGTACAGCGCTGCGCACCTGGCTTTCCGGCAGCACCCCCCAGGCGTGGGCGATCAGCAGGCACGGCAGGTACGCTGTGGCCTGGATCCAGTCCCAGGGCGCGACAGAAAAGATGTAGCGCACAGTCAGGGCGATGACCTCGCCCAGCGCCGCATCCCCCACCGCATCCAGCGCCCGGAGGGGATAGTCAAGGTCCACCGAGCAGACCGGCTGGTCTGCCAGGTGCAGCCCGCGGCGCCAGTAATACCACGTCCCGTCCGCCCGGCGCAGCGTCAGCAGAAACTCCAGGGCCCGGCTGCACCGAAAGTCCGCGCCGGCGCCAGCATGAACCAGGGCGACGATGACATCGCTGGTGGGCGCCAGGCAGCTCACGCCGGGGCGGACGAGTGGATGGTCGGGAGGCACGTGCACCTGTGGGCTCTCCGAGAAGCCGCCGTCCGGGCGCTGGTGTGACAGGAGCCAGTTCAGGGCGCGCTGCACCCACACCTTGCCGCGGCTGCGCCGCCCAAGGTGCTCCAGCACCATTGCAGTCAAGCCGACCTGGCTGGACGCCTGCCGCTGGGGCGAGAAGCCGCCGTCCTGGTTCTGCAGGTGCAGGACAGCGCGCACCGCCTCTTCGTAGAGCGGGTGCTCCGTCTGGTCGAGCGCCTGGAGCAAGGCGACGAGCGTGATCGGCTGGCCGCGCTCGGCAATCGTCCGAACAGCGTTCCCTCGAAGCTTCACCGTATCGACCACTAGACTTTCATTGTGGGCGGTGACGAGGGCGCGCGTCAACCCCGCAATTCCTCGGCCAGGCACGCTAACCAGCAGACGCGCCCGGCCGCGCCGTCTTGTGGCAAGAAACTTGCTACAGCGCATAGCGTTAGAAATAGTCAGTAGTAGTATTTAGCAGTAGTATGATCTACAGGTACCAGAGGCGCGAGCACTCCCGACGCCACCCGTCCCGGCAGCAGGCTGTGGTGGAGACGCACGCGCAAGCGAGGGTGCTATGAGCTTGCTGAACCGATTACTCGCTCTTGCATTGATCCTGCTGCTCCTCGCGCTGGGCCTGGCGCTAATGCTCTTCCCGCGAGAGGCGCTGCTGTGGACTCGCCTCACCATCGAGGCAGTAGAGCGGACCTTCACGCCGGTCACCCAGGCGATCCTGATCGTCGCCGGGCTGGGGCTTGCCCTTCTCGCGGTAATCCTTCTGCTTCTGGAGCTCACGCCGCGGCGGCCAGCCGCGGTACGCTTGCTTCAGGTGAGCAGCGGGGAGGCCCGCCTGACCACCGATGCGATCGCCCAGCGCATCAAGCGAGAACTGGAGACGCTGCCGGAGATCCTGCGGGTGACGCCGCAGGTACACAGCCGCGGCAAAAGCGTAGACCTGCGGCTGGCCATCGAGACAGACCCTGAGGCAGACGTCGGCCCGGCTGTGGAGCGTGCCTGCCAGCTTGCCCGTGAGGTCACCGAGAACCGGATGGGGGTGCGGGTGAACCGCGTGTGGGCGTCAGTGTCCCAGGGCACGGCGACCAAGCTGCGCCCCGCAACGCCGCCCGAGCCCGAGCCGCCGGCGAACGTGGCCTCCGGTGAGGTGCGATAGGGCGGTGCGCCTCCTCCTGGTCGGGCCCTTTGGCCTGTATCCCAAGAGCACCACGCGCGCTCGCGTGCTGCCGCTGGCACGCGCGCTCGCCGAGCGCGGCCACCGGGTGACGGTGCTGATCCCGCCGTACGACCGCCCGGCGGATGCTGGCAGGCGCTGGAGCGCCTGGGGCGTCCACGTCGTGCACACGTCACTGCCCGGTCGCGCCGCCGCCTTCGCGCGTGCGCCACTGGTGTACCTTTCAATTACCTGGGCAGCTACTGCCGCGGCAGCGCGGCTGCTCAGCGCCAGGGTCGATGCCGTCCACGTCTTCAAGCCGAAAGGGGTCGCCGGGGCATGTTTTTATGTCGCATTGCTGCAGCGCGCACTCGGCCGCCGGCTCCGCCTGGTGCTGGATACGGACGACTGGGAGGGCGAAGGGGGCTGGAATGAGCTGGACCGCCTGCCCTGGTGGAGCCGCACGCTGGTCTCCCTACAGGAGGACAGCATTTTGCGGATGGCGCCGACCATCACCGCGGCCAGCCGGTTCCTCTGGCACCGCTGCGCTGCTCTCCGGCGCTCTGCGACACACGTACGGTACATCCCGAATGGGTACGATCCCCGTGACTATGCGGGCTGGGACGAGGCAGACGGCTCTGCTGTACGGCAGCAATACGCCCTTGACCAGGTGCCTGCTGTCCTGCTCTACACGCGCTTTTTCGAATTCCGGCTCCCGCGGATCGTCGAAACCTGGAAGCAGGTGCAGCGCGCGCTGCCCGCGGCGCGCCTGCTCGTCGCTGGCAGCGGCGCGTTTGGGCAAGAGCGTACCCTGGCCCAGCTCCTGCATGCGGCCGGCCTGGGCCAGACGGCGATCTTCACCGGGTGGCTTGAGCCCGCCCAAATTCCCGGCCATCTCGGGGCTGCCGACGTAGCGTGGTTCCCGTACGATGACACGCTGGCGAATCGCGCCAAGTGTTCGGCGAAGCTCATCGAGCTGATGGCCATGCGCCGTCCCATCATCGCCGACGCAGTGGGCCAGAATCCGGAATATCTTACACACGGCATCAGCGGCGTGCTGGTGCAGCCGGGAGATATCGACGCCTGGGCTGCGGCAACGGTGGACCTGCTGCGCGATCCTGCTGCCAGGCAGCGCCTGGGCAATGCGGCGCGCACTGCGCTGCTGGAGCGGTTCTGCTGGCCGCGTCTGGCCGCCGCGGTGGAGGACGCCTACGGTGCAATAGGCTGATGCAGCGGCTCGACCACCGCGTTACAGCGGCACAACCGTGCCGGTCTCCGACGAGCGGTAGACGGCGTAGGCCATCTCGACCGCGCGCAGCCCGTCGTAGCCGTTGGCCAGCGGCTCACGATCTTCCTGGATGGCACGGATCATCTCCTCGAGATCACGCTCCCAGGAGCGATCGCGCACTCCGGCAAATGAGAACACCTGCTCGATGCTCTCACCGTTTGGGCCGCGCTCCCGCTGCACCAGCACTGTACGCGGCGGCTCGTAGTCGATGGCGATGAAGCCCTTCGTCCCCCACAGCTCCATGTAAAGGTAGCCGCGCCACTGTGTCCAGCTCGAATGGAGCGAGGCGACGCGGTTATCGGCAGTGCGGAAGAGCCCGAAGCCATTGTCCTCGCAGGGGGCGATGGGCCACAGGTTCGTGCTGACGAAGCCGCTGGCCTGGGTAAACTCACCCATGAACCAGCGCGCCAGATCGAGCAAGTGCACGCCGTTGTCCAGGAATGTACCGCCGCCTGACAGTTCCTTGTTGGCGAACCAGCTCCGGGCAAAGGCCTCGCCACCGCCGTGGCCGGTGCGCGCACGGATGAAGAGGATGTCACCGATCGCGCCAGCCTCGTAGAGTTCACGTGCCTTCTGCACCTGGTGATGGAAGCGATGATTAAAGCCCGTCTTGAGCTTCACGTTGTTCCGCCGCGCCGCCTCCACCATCTGCCGGGCCTCATCCGGGTTCCGAGCCAGCGGCTTCTCACAGATCACATGCTTGCCACGCTCCATCGCCGCGATGCTCACCGGCGCATGGAAGTTGTTGCTGGTCGAGACGATGACCAGGTGGACATCGTCGCGGCCCACGACCTCCTCCCAGCTTGTGCTCCAGGCGCAGTTGAAGCGTGCGGCCACGCTCTGCGCCCGCTCGGCAGCCACGTCCGCGACCGCCACGAGCCGGGTAAACTCGTTTTCGGCGACTGTGGCAGCGCGGCGCGTGCCGATGCCGCCACAGCCGATGACAGCAACATTCAGGGGGACAGGCACAGGCATACGATGTTCCTCCTTACGAGGGCCAGCTCCCGGCCGTGTGATCAGGTCGCGTGCGGGCGCACCGCCGTCCCGATGCCGCGACGTCGGCCGGCCTACCGGTTGCGCGCCAGGATAGCATTGATGCGTTGCGCGGCGTCGCTCATCGCCTGCTTGGGCGACTTCGCGCCCGTCACGAAGATGGCGCGCACCTCTTCCTCCATCACCACGCGGCACTCATCGTACGTTGACCAGTACTGGAAGTCGCGGGCATAGCCGTCCCGGTACAGCCTGTTCACGATGAAGTCGATCGCCTCCTTTTGCTCTGCCGGCGGCAACTGATCGAAGTACGTCTGCCAGAGTTTCTCGTCCGGCACCTGTGGCGGCGTACGATGTTCCTCAGCCCAGACCTTTTCCGCCTCGATACTGCCCATCCATTCCGCCAGGATCCAGGCCTTGTCCGGTGCCTTATGGTTCTGAGCGATGCTCCAAAGGTGCCCCTGGGCGAAGTGCGTCTGGGCTTTGGGACCTTTCGGCCAGGTGTGCATCCGCCACCGATAGACCACACCCTCCTTCGCCCTCTGCAGGATCGAGAACGGCTCGGTGGACCACGACAGCCACATGCCGACGATGCCATCAAGCTGGCTCTTGCCCTGGGGCAGCGGCTGCTGCGGTCCATCGGTGACCTTCAGCACGTTTTGCAGCCGCAGCCAGTACTCGTACATCGCCACGGCGTCCGGTGAGTCCACCAGCGCCCTGGTCTCGGTATCATCAACCCAGTAGTGCCCGGCATGGTTGTACATCAGGGCAAACACCGGGTTCGTCGAGCCATTGGCGTGGTTGCGGGTGCCAAAGATCCCGCGGTTCGGATCGGTGAGCACCCGGGCGAGTTCAGTGAAGTCGTCGTAGGTCCAGCCAAGCGCTGGGACCGGCAGCCCCTTCTCGGCAAACAGATCCAGGTTCAGGTACATCACCATGGAGTTATATCCCCAGGGAGTGCCATAGAATTTGCCCTGGTACATCATGGCATCCACGACCGGCTTGTAGTACATGGACGGCTTCACCGCGCTGCTCTTTTTCACACGGTCCGAGAGATCGAGCAGCATGCCCTGGCGGGCCCACTGCGGCTTAAGCTGCGCGATGGTGAGGAAGACGTCGGGAGGCGTGCCCGCTGCGGTCATCGCCACGATCTTCTCAGCCAGGCTATCCTGGCCGAGCGCCGCCGGGAAGAGGATCAGCTCAATCTCACTTTGCGGATGCTGGCTCTCGAAGCGCGCCTTGATCGTCTCGTAGGGTTTTACCGTTGCTCCGGAGGCGTACGCCGACAGAGACAACTTGAGCGGACTGGCGGCCTGCTGCGGCACCGGTGCGCTGCCTGGTAGCATGCCCTGGCGCTGGCACGCGGCCATGCCAGTCAGGGCTGTGGACGCACCCAAGGCCACCACCTGGCGGCGAGTAAAGGACCGTGACATGCGCACCTCTCCTCTCGCAAGCTATAAGGTACAATGTGAAAGATTGCCAGTCGACGCACCGAGCCAGCACCGCATGGCGGAGCGGCAACGCTCTGCCAGAGCAGTATACGCCCTGGCGTGCCGATCTGCACGGCACGCGGTTTTCATGGTCCCGCGTCCTCGATGCAGGCGTGCAGAACTGTTGCGCTGATGGGGACTTCGCGACCATAATAGCCTATGTATAGCCTATACGAAGTGCACGAAGTGCGACCTGCTCCGGGCAGTGTTACTCAGGCATCAAGCTCTCGCATACATGCGCACGTGAGGCGCTAATGGAACCACCGGACGCCAGGCACACTGCTGCCCAGTTCCGCCAGCGCCGGCCGCTGCTGGAGGCTATCGAAACGGCTGGCGCCGCGGCGCGCCACGCCCCGCCGATCGAGGGCGTGCCCACTGGCGTGGCCGGGCTCGACGACTTGTTCTTCGTGGTAGAGTTGCACGGTAACCGGCCAGTGCGGCGGCCGCTGGGTGGCTATCCGAAAGGGGGAGTGCTAGCACTGACCGGCGTGCCCGAAACCGGCAAGAGCCTGATGGCCGAACAGTTCGCCGTCAAGCAGGCATCGTTGGGGCACACCGTCCTCTTCGTCAGTGTCGAGTCCCCTGCGCCATTCGCATCGCGGGCATTAGAGCTCCGGACCCAGGCCATGGGCCTGGACTGGAGCGACGTACGCGAGCGCATTCTGCTCGTCGATGCAGCCTCGCACGCCAGCCTGCGCGAAGATCTGCCGACGCTGCTGGCGACGCTGGCTCACGGGCTGCGGCAGTTTGCCGTCGAGCGGACCGTGATCGACTCCGTGACTGGCCTGTATGAGGCGCGAGAGATCCTAGCCCGTTCTATCGTGCGGGAAGTCTATAACTTTTTAAAGAGCTGGAAGCAGACAGCTCTTCTAATCACGCAAAAACGTAGCGCGCAGGAGGAGACCAGCGCTGAGGCCGCTGGCGGCTATGCGGTCAGCCACATCGTCGACGGGACGATTGTCCTGGCCAAGCGGCTGATCGAGACTCCGTTCCAGAGCCAGATGTATGGCGTACCGGTGGGAGATATCCTGCGCACCCTGCGTATCGACGGCTGCCGGCTCTCTGGCCACGATACCAGCACGCATGTGATTGAAATCACCGAGCTCGGCCTGGTACAGGTCGGGCCACGCCTATCAGAGCTGCTGCGCCACAGGCCAGCCGGCCGTGGTGTGGCCAGCTCAGCAAGGGAGGTCCTATGAGCCAGGAGATCAAACCTGTGGAAGTTCAGGTCGACGACCTCGTGCGGGATGTGCTCCTTGAAGTGCTCGCTATTGCGGGGGGCCTGCGGAAGCTGGTCGAGTACCGCAACCTGACCTGGGTCCCGGCCCTGATCGAGGCCGCGTATGTGGTTGTGCTGCACGAGGAGTTTAAGCGCAGCGACGACGAGATCGCGCAGTTCCTGGGGATCAGCACAGCCACAGTCCGCAATATCCTGCGCGCGAGCCCGGAGGGGGTGCAAGAATTGCTCGAGGCTGAGCGGGGGCGGCAGGAGTTGCACACCCATATCGCCGGCGGCCTGGCGAAGCTGGCCTACCAGCAGCTCAAGCAGCGCGGCTGGCCTGGCGTTTAGGCATGTACGCGAGCCGGGCTCTCGGATCAATGTGAGCATCCCGTCCTACCTGGACGATGCCAGGAACTGCTGTCTGCCGTACCTGGGTCCTTTCTCGCGGGGCGATCGAGCATTGCGACGTACTGAGGAGGTCCCATGGCTCGAGGCGTTGTACTCCCTGTGCCCTCGTCACGACCAGACGCGGCGCGGAGCCGCGGCCTGACGCGCCGGACCGGGTTCGCGGCGCTAGGTGCTCTGCCACTCGCAGCGTGTCTGCCGCGCCGCGCGCCTGCTGAGGAGACGCCCGCCACTCCAGCCGTTGCCGGGTCGATTACGTATGCTTTCCTCGGGAACCCGGTTTTCTACCAGATGAACCAGGAGGCAGCCGCGGAGTTCGAGCGCGCCTTCCCCAACGTCAAAGTTGAACTCGCCTACCTGCCGGAAGGCATGTATGACAAGATTCAAGCAATGTATAGCGGCAACGTCTCGCCGGATGTCTGGGAGCCAGACGCTGCGCGCTTTCCCTCATGGGCCGAACGCGATTCGTTCCTCCCCATTGATGCATATGTGAAGCGCGATCAGGGAAAAGGATTCGATCTCAACGACATCTGGCCAAATCTGCGCCGCTCGGCTGAGTACAAAGGCAAGCTCTTGGGAGTGCTGTGCCGGTATACTGTAAACGCCATGTTTTACAATGAGGATCTCTTAGACCGGCATGGCATTCCCTATCCCAGTGAGCAGTGGACTGTGAGCGACCTCGTGGCCTTCGCGCAGAAGCTCACGGATGTCGGGGCAGGCATCTGGGGCTTCGGACGAGGATTCTGGAACCACTGGCTCTGGACATTTGGCGGCGAGATCCTGGAAGGGAAAGATGGCCGCTGGCGCTCAGCGATGGGCTCACCGAAGAGCATAGAGGCATTGCAGTGGATGCAAGACCTGCATTATAAGTATCGGGTAAGCTACACAGCGCAGCAGCGGGGCGGGCTGAGCGATATCCAGCTTTTCATCCACGGGCGTGTAGCCTACGCCGACCAGCGTGTCACCCGGGTAGCAGACATCCGCGTGGCTGAGGCACGCCAACTCCGCTGGGATGTAGGCTGGATGCCTAAGGGACCGGCCGGGCGCTTCGCCTGGGGCATCGGCGTCAACCGCTGTATCTCGTCGCAGACGCGTCACCCCGAGACCGCCTGGCAGTTCGTGAAGTTCCTGTTCTCGAAGCCGGAAATCGCCACGATCTCGATCCCACCGAACATGTCTTATGCCTATTCGCCGAAGTTTCTCAACACCGGCCAGCCGCCTCGTACCATGAAGGCATTCCTGGATGCCATCGCCTACAGCAAGGACTACCCGAACGAGCAAGGCCGCTGGCCAGAGCTAGAAGGTATTGTGAATCGTGAGCTCAACCGGCTCTGGAATAACGAGGCATCGGCAAGGGAGGTCGGCGAGGCAATCGACAAAGCAGTGAACGTCCAGCTCGACCAGTGGGGCCAGCTCATGCGGTAGATTGTGCTGGCTACTGCATTTGTTGTTACGACAGCAGCGAAGCCCGAGCCGCCGCGGCAGCGGCCTCATTCCCACACCAGGAGCTCGAGCTGGTCGAGCCGCGGCAGGACGGCTACATGCCACGCTCCCTCGCGCTGGACCGGCAGTGCCTGACCAAGGCGCATAGCACGCACCCGAAGCGGGCGCGCCATACGGAGGCGCACCTGGATGTCATGCATCGGCAGCGGCAGACGCATCGCCGGGCCATCCTCGCCGCTGCCGTTTACCAGGTGGACGATGAACCGCTCTGGGCGGCTGCCCTGCGCGGGTTGCCGAAACGCCGTTAACTCGACACACGCCGGGGCGTCGGTCTCGACCGGCTGGGCCTCCGGGAGCAGCCGTGCGACCACGTCGCTGATGAACAGCTCGAGCGAGGCCGGGGCGCTCTCGTACCAGATCCGGCCTGGCTCCCAGGGGAGATACGCAGTGCGGCCGCGGCCGAACGTGCGCCAGATCACTGCTGGCCAGCCTGTCTCATGTTCGATGAGCGTCTGCTCCGGTGTTCCATACAGCTCCGGCGCGACGAAGCACAGGTCACCAGTCGCTCCCTCCTGGAGTGCTACATACACGTATGTGCCCTGCACCGGCAGCAAGCGCACGCCTGTCAAACGCGGCCAGACTGCGGGGTCTTCCACTCTGAAATAGGCGTTGCGGAAGCCCCGCCGGGCAGCCAGCACCCGACTGGCGCCTAGGGACTGCAGACCGAACGCGCGGCGTGGCGTACCATCCACGTCTTCGAGGCTGGTCTCAGCGGTGGCCAGCAGTGCGCCGCCGTGCTCCACGTAGGCGTCGAGCGCAGCACACGCTGCAGCGGAGAGCCTGGCCGCATTGGGCACGATCACCAGGCGATAGTGTGCGAGGAGCTCACTTACACCAGCCCGGTCGAGCTGCATGTCACCAATCACATCAAAGAGATAGTGCTGCGCGACCAGGACGCTGTACCAGCCCTGGTAATACGCCCTGGACCGCTCCACGCCATATTGCCCGGTACCACCGCTGGCGCTGCCTGCCGGCCAGACCAGGGCGATCTGTGACAGCGACTCCAGGTCTCGGTAGTACTCAGCATGGTCTCGTGCGAAGTGAAAGAGCTCGCGCACGACGGAGAGCGCCCGCCTATCCTCCTGGGTCGCCGGCGTGCCGATGCACATGACATAGGGCCAGCCGCCGTTGGCGATAGCCTGGGCGAGGGTGTGCGCCAGCCAGCCGGGCGGCGCGGCGACGAACCGCCACACGCCCGGGCCCACGTGGCAGTACACCGCGTTGATGCTGGAAGCATGGCCGGGACCCAGCGTGCGCACCCACCGGCAGCTCTCTCCGGCAGCGTGCCGCCAGCGCGGCCCGGAAGAAGCGCTGGACGGCGCCGCGTGGAGTTCGATCTCCGTGGCGTCGGCGTACCCGTCCAGGATTGCACGTGGGCCGGCGCCGCTGAAGACGGCGACATGCGGGTCGCGCTCTTTCACGTAGCGGTAGATACGGCGCGCCAGGTCTTTCAGCGTATCAGCGCGGAACGCTGCATGCTCCTGTGCTTCCGGCGTACCCGGCTCGACGCGGGCCGGTAACTCTCTGCCTGTGCGCTCCCGATAGAGCTGCCGGCAGGCCTCGCAGTGACACGGGCCATAGTAGGTGCCTTCACGATCCCGTTCCCTGTGCCCGAAGGCATTAAAGAATAGACCATCGACCTGGTAGCGGGACATCAGTTCGTCCCACAGCACGAAGAAGCGCTGGCGGTAATAGGAGCCATTTGGACAGGTGATGTAGAGGCCCTTGTCTACCATCGGCCGGCCGTCTGCGGAGCGGTAGAACCACTCCGGGTGGGCCTCATAGGCATCGCGGTGCAGCCCGCTCAAGTCGTAGCGGACGATCACGTACACCCCGGCGGTGTGGCAGGCGCGAATGGCATCGCCCAGCAGATCACCGCGCAGGAAGGGACTGCGCCGGTGGAAGGGAACGTCGGTCGGGTAGAAGGCGTAAATGCCGCCGGCGTTAATCAGCAGGGCATTGGCGCCGAACTCGATGGCCTCCTGGGCGATGGCTGCGCCATCGAGCGCGCCGTCGGTAACGCGCAGGTTGGTCTGGAGGATCCGAAGCGGCTCTTCCCACCAGGATGGCATCGGCTGCTCCCTCGTATGAGCTGTGCCTCGCGGGCGGCGTGATTGTACCTTGTGTTCGCCGCTGTGCCAACGCATCGGGCGTGCTGTCTGGTCGGGCAGGCACCAAGACAGGTGCCGTACTCTGATGCCTGCGTGTGATGCCTGGTGGACCTTGTGACTGGTTGGAGGGGGCCCCGTCGAATGTAGCGCCTGGCCGGCTCCTGGTCACTGTATGGCGGAGAGCGTCTCCCTGCCCATTCGTGCCAACGTTAAGCTTGACAGCACAACTCGGGCAGCCGTATGCTCTGGCATGAGTGCTTTCCTGTTCGGTCACCTGATCATCGGCAGGTAGAGACCTATGGCTCGCGCCGAAGGGAGGTGGCGTAATGATCTATCTTGCTCCGGAGCTGGCACAGTCCCCTACAGCTAAGGTTCCATTCACACGCCGGAGGCTGGTGCACTACGCGGTTGGCATGATGGCAAGCGGCGGTGTAGCCCTGGCGGCCTGCCAGCGCGCTGGCGCGCCGGCCCAGGCAGGGCCGCCGAAGCCGGCTAAGCTCAGCGGCAAGATCCGCTTCTACACCCGCGGCGGCGAGGTCGAGACGCGCGGGCAGGCGGAAATCCTCATCCCCACGTTCAAGGAGGTGGCCCCTGAGGTCGAGGTCGAGCATCTGATTTTCGCGGCCGGCACTGCCGGCGAGACGTACACGACGAAGCTCTATACAATGTGGGCCGCTGGTGATCCGCCGGATGTGTGGGGCTTCGGCCAGAACTACATGGCCTTCTGGGCCCGTGGCATGCTCGAGGACCTCACCCCCTATATCGTGCGGGATAAGTACGACCTCAACCAGTTCCATAAGGGCCTGCCAGAGATCTTCCGCATTAACGGCAAGTATTACGGCATCCCTCAGCTCACGACCTTCGGGACCCTCCTCTTCTACAACAAAGATCTCTTCGCGAAGGAAGGCCTGAAGCCGCCGCCGGTGGACTGGGATGATACGTCCTGGACATTCGATGTGCTGCTGGAGTATGCCAGGAAGCTCACTAAGAACCCCGGCACGCCGGAGGCGATTTACGGCCTTGCCTTTAACCCGCAGCTGCCGACGATGTTAGGCTGGCTGTGGGGCGGCGACTGCTTCCTGCCCGAGCATTACACGACCGGCGTGGCGCCGCGCACCCAGATTGAGAGCCAGCCGAGCCTCGAGGGACACCAGTGGGCACAGGATATCCGCTGGAAGCACCAGGTCTCGCCACGGCCGGGCGTGGATCCCACACAGGGCATCGGCTTCATCCAGGGCCGTTATGCCATGGACATCAACGGCGGGTGGAACTTCTGGGGTTATACTGTTATTAAAGACTTCAGGTGGGGTGCTGCGGCCATCCCGATTAAAGTCACCAACAAGAACGTCAACTACAACGACTTCTGGGAGATGGCAAGCCAATCCAGGAACAAAGAGGCCGCCTGGGCGTTCATCAAGCACGTCGCCAGCGCCGAGATCCAGCGCAAGTACTCAGAGCTGACCGGCACGCCACCCACCCAGAAGGCGGCGATGGACGTGTGGTACCGGCGCTATGAAGGCATCATGACCCGCGACGAACTGGAGAAGGTCACGCAGGGCGCCATCGAGCCGAAGCGCTCGCAGGAAAGCCCGGACCATCTGTTCATCGACTGGTCCATTAAGATTGCTCCTACGTACAGCCAGGAGATCTGGGGACCGATCAGCCGCAATGAAGGCAACGCGCGGGACATCATCGCCCGCGGCAAGCCGGCGTACGACGCTGTCGTGAACGAAATCTACAACGAGTGGAAGGATAAGCTGCCCAAGTAGGCGCTGCGCTGGAGCCTGCCGCCAGTTCGCAGGCTCCAGCGCATGCTCTTCTCCTTGTTTCACTTCGCCCAGGCGTTGCGCAAGAGCCGCAGCCAGTTGCCGTACATGATCGCCTGCACGTCCTCGTCGCGGTAGCCGCGCGCCGCCAGCAGCCCCGGCAACTTCTGCAAGTCGGCAACACTCTCCAGATCGTGCGGACACTGCTCGTAGCCATAGCCGCCGTCGAGGTCGGTCCCCACTGCCACGTGTAGCGCATCGCCGGCAAGCTGGCAGATGTGGTCCACGTGGTCAACCCAGGCTTGGAGGCTCACCACCTCGTTCTTTGTCACGCCTTTGATCCAGCCCGGATAGAGCATCCAGGCATCCATGGCCACACCGATCACGCCACCGCGGGCGATGACGCGCCGGAGCTGGTCATCGCTGAACTGCCGCTCGCCGGGCACCAGGGTGCGACAGTTCTGGTGGCTGGCCAGCACCGGCCCGCCGAAGAGATCCAGCGCCTCATAGAAGCTCTCGTCGCACAGATGCGTGACGTCGAGGATCATGCCGGCCTGCTCGAGTTTCGGCAGCAGCCTGCGGCCATCGTCGGTGAGCGGCCCGTGTGTGCCGGTGCCATGGGCGTACTTGCTGACCCCGTAGTGCACCAGGCTGACGATACGCAGGCCGTCGCGCCACCACTGCGGCACCTGCTCGGGCGAGACGATCGCGTCGGCGCCTTCCATGCTAATGATGATGCCCAGCGGTGGCGGCGCGGTGCCGGTCTGGTCCGCGGCCTGCCACGCCGCGATGTGGCGGTCGAGCTCCCGCAGGGTGGTGATGATCGTGACGTTGCCCTGCGCCGCGAGCTGGCGATAGTAGGCGAGCTGGCCCTGCGCCGCGCCGTAGGCGATGTCGTGGTCGCGATAGCCACTGACCGGGCTGTTCGGGCGCATCACCCGCGCGTTGAGGGTAGCCGAGGCGACGGCAACCTTCGCCTGGCGGAGTTCCGGCAGCGCCACCATGGACGCGGCACGGCCCTTCTCCGGCATGCCCTCCTCCAGCCGCCGCATCTCGGCGACCGGCAGCTTCAGGTCGCGGTTCCAGCCGAGCGCATTCATCGCTAGGTCAAGATGCATGTCGATGATAATCATTTCCTGCAGTGCTCCTTAATTTCATGCTCATTTATCGTTTATGTTTTGGGAAAACTCTTTTTAAGTTTAAAAATTAGCCTTGGGTGTTACTCTCAAACGCATCTTGCTGCCTGCTTACACAGGCCACTCGATCGTGCAATCCGTTCCCCGTCGGCACAACGACTGACCGGCAGAAGATGACCGCACCTACTTTCTCTATTCCCATCGGTACAGCGACTGCGTCGCAAAGTACATAGAGGGGTATACGGACCCGCCCTATCCGTTCAATCCGTTCCCTTAAGCCGTTGCCGGCCGTGCCGGGCAGGCGCGGCTGCCCGGCTTCGCTGCATAGAGGGCATCCGGCTCCAGCCAGATGATCCGGTCTTCGTCGTCGCCCTGGTAGGCCGCCAGGATCGCGGCCATAGATTTGCGCGCCTCTCGGCCGTTGGTGAGCGGCTCCTTATCGTTGACAATACAGTCGATAAAATGCTCACACTCACCCACGAAGTTCTTGGGCTCCTCGGCTTGCCCAGGCCGTCGCGGGTCATGTTCATACAGCACGTCGACGTCACGGCCACGGTACAACTCCAGCCGCCGGACCCCGTCGTTGCCGTAGGTGAGATGCAGGAAGCCCTCAGTACCGTACACGTTGAACTCGATGTACAGGTTGGTATGCCGCGCCGCCCAGCTACAGACGAAGTTCCCCAGCATGCCGTTCTGGAACCGGAAGATCGCACAGGCAGTGTCTTCCCGCGCCAGCGCCGGGCCCCGCACAGTATTCGAGCCGACCGAGCAAGCCGCAACGATGTCGCCGAAGTTCCAGATCATCTGGTCCACATAGTGACACCCATGGGAGAGCAGGCACCCCATCGGGAACAGCTCCCAGCTCGCCCGCCACTCAGCCAGGTGCGGGAAGTGCTCGGTGCGGCAGGTGACCAGATAGGCACGGCCCATCAGGCCCTGCTGCACAGCCTCGTGGAGCCTGATCCAGATCGGGTCGAAGCGGGTCACATAGGCGACCATCAGCTTGACCCGATTCGCCTCAGCGACGCGGATCATCTCGTCCGCATCCTCCAGCCGGGTGGCCATGACCTTTTCCGTGAGTACGTGCTTTCCCCGCGATGCGGCAGCGATGCTCATCGGCGCGTGGAGATGCGGCGGCGTACAGATGTCCACTGCATCTACCTCATCTAGGACGTCGAGGTAGTTGGTCGCCCAGCGACAGCCGGCCTGCTCGGCGAAGGCGCGGGCCTTCGCCGCATCGATGTCTACACAGAAGGCCAGCCGACAGCGATCGCGCATGGCCTTATACGCCGCGATGTGGCCACGAGCGATCCCACCGCAGCCGATAAGCGCCACCCGCACTGGAAGCTTCGACCCGGCGACCATGCTGGAACATCCTCCCTGTGCTGACCCGCTGACCCGCTGCGAACGAAGGCGGCGAGGTAAGGTAAGTTAAATATGTATTATGTATAAATGCACTAATATGCATACAGCTATACACAAAAAGGTGGTCGCGATCTCTGACTGACCGATGGAGCCATCTCGCCATGGCCTGACCGCATGGCCTGACTATGGGCGGACTCTGGCGGTCTCCTACGGTACAATAGCCGGGAGAATGTTTCAACGTCTGCTCGTCCCGCTCGACGGCTCACCCTTCGGCGAGGCCTCGCTGCCGCTCGCCGAGGCGCAGGCGCGCGCCTTCGGTGCCTGCCTGATCTTGCTGCACGTCGTCACGCCAGTGCCCGGCGAGGCCGATCTGCGCACGGCCTGGGTCAGCTTCAGCGAGGCGCAGGCACGAGCGTATCTAGAGGCCGTTGCCGTGGGGCTGGCGCAGCGGGGGCTGCACGTCGAGACGGTCGTCGTGCCCCAGCGGGACTCAGTGGCGCAGACAGTGGTCGATGAGGCGGAGACGCTGCGGGCTGACCTGATCGTACTGGCAACGCACGGCCGCACGGGCCTGGCACGGTTGGTGCTGGGGAGCGTGGCCGAGGAGCTCGTGCGCCATGCGCCCTGTCCGGTACTGCTGGTGCGGCCCAAGGAGGCGCCAGTCGCCACCGAGCGCCCCTTGCGCAGCTTCGCTGCCGATGCGGCCCGCGCCGGGCCGTTGCAGGCGCGGCCGCTAGGTATCCGCACCGTTGAGCTCGCACGCATCATCGGCAGCGTGGGCCGTGCGCATGAGCTGGGGCCTGACTTCCGGCCGTTGCGCCGGCGCGCCGCGGACGATACGCGCTTTCAGGGTATCCTGCGCGCCATGGAGCGCGGTGAGCCGCTGCCACCGGTGGAGCTCTATAAGCTCGGCTATGGCTACTACGTGCTGGACGGGAATCATCGGGTAGCTGCGGCGCGGCAGCTCGGCCAGATGGACATCGACGCTGTAGTGACCGAGTTCATTCCTTTAGGTGATAGCGAGCGAGCCCAGGTCTTTCAGGAGCGGCAGGCCTTCGAGCGCGCCACCGGGCTCACTCGGGTGGGGGCGAGCCGGCCGGGCCACTATCCGCGGCTCGAAGCGCTGGTGCGCGAGTACACTGCTCAGGAGGAGGCCGCGTTGCAGGAGACCCCTGTGGTGCCGACGTTCCGGGAGATGGCGCGGCGCTGGTACACGGAGTTCTTCGCCCCGATGGCGCAGCGGATCCGCGCGCTGGGTCTGGCGCGCTGCTTCCCAGGCGAGCGCACGGCTGATATCCTGGTACATGTCGCGGACTTTCGTGAGCAGGAGCAGGTGCGCCTGGGCCGGCCGGTTGGCTGGGATGAGGCGCTGACGCGCTTTGCAAAAACCTTTTGTGCAGAACGGGGCCACAGTACCTGGCGCCGCTTCACCGGCCTGCGTGAGCTGTTGCGCCGGCGCCGCAGCGAACAGGAAGCACACACGTAACAGCTCCTGGAGAGATCCCATGAGGTTTAATACGAGACGCACCATGAGGCTACAACGGCTCCTTACATCACTGCGGCCGGTCGTGGCGCTCCTGGCGGGCCTGGCGCTGCTCGCCGCGGCCTGCCGCCCAGGTGAGGCGCCCTCATCCCAGATGCCAGCTGCCCAGCCTTCGCGGCCGGGCGAGGCGCGACCTGGGGCGCTGGCGGGTCCTGGCCTGGCCGCGCGGGTGCAGCAAACCTCGGCCAGTGTCCCGGTGCCTTTGCAGGTCCCGGATCAGTTCCGCCGCGGCCCGCTGGCGCAGCCGCGCACGATCATGCTGCCGCCCGGCTTCCAGATCAGCGTGTTCGCCGCCGGGCTAGGTTCCCCGCGCAGCATGACCATCAGCCCGGAGGGGGCGATCTACGTCACGATCCCAACGCAAGGGCGCATCGTGGCCTTGATCGACGCTGACGGTGACGGCGTGGCCGAGCGGATCGAGAACGCCGCCACTGGGCTGCAATGCCCCTATGGCATGGCCTTCTTGGAGGGCTACCTATATGTGGCGCAGACCACTCGCATCGTACGGTATCCGTACACGCCCGGCCAGGCTAGCCTTGGCCCCGGCGAAGTCGTCGTCTCCGGCCTGCCCCAGACCGGCTGCGGCCCGCATCATTTCCGCCCGCTAGTGATCGACTGGAACCACACGATCTTCACCGCTGTGGGCTCGACCTGCAATGTGTGTGTCGAACGAGACCCGCGGCACGGGACTGTGCTGCGCTTCAGCCTTGATGGCCAGGGTGGCATCTTCGCCACCGGCCTGCGCAACGCAGTTGGGCTGACCATCGACCCGAACACCGGGCAGGTCTGGGCAGTGGTCAACGAGCGGGACTACCTCGGGGATGACATTCCAGAGGACATGGTCACCATTGTGCATGAGGGCGCCGATTACGGCTGGCCGTACTGCTACCTGGCGAACGGCCAGTGGCAGCAGGATACCCGCGTGCCGCCGCGGCCGGGCGGCTGCGAGGGGCTCACGCAGCCCACAGTCGGCATTCAGGCACACTCGGCGCCGCTGGGGCTGACGTTCTATCTGGCAGACCAGTTCCCGCCGGAGTTCCGCGGCAGCCTGTTCGTGGGGCTGCACGGCTCCTGGAACCGTAGCGAGGGAACCGGGTTCAAGGTGATCCGCATCCCCTTTGTAGATGGACAGCCGCAACCGCCGGAGGACTTCGCCACCGGCTGGCTGACCGGCCCACGCGGGCCAAACGATGCCTGGGGCCGGCCGGTCGAACCGCTGGTCGCGAAAGATGGCAGCCTGCTCGTGTCGGACGATCGCGCTGGCGCTATCTACCGCATCTGGTACGCCGGCGAGGTAGCGACGGCAAAGCGCTGAGGGCGCATTCATCGTTCTCCCCTCTCCCACCGCGCGGCGGGAGGGGGCCGGGGGCGAGAGATAGCCTACGCAAGCACCTCCCGCGCTGCCTGGGCGATATGCCGGGCAGTGAGGCCGTACTTCTCCAGGAGCTCCTCCGGCTTCCCCGACTCCGCGTAGCCCTCCAGGGCGACGAAACGCATGCGGCAGGGGGCATGCTCCGCCGCAGCCATCGCCACGGCGGAGCCCAGGCCCCCCCAGCGAATGTGCTCTTCGGCCACGACAATCCCGCGCGTCTCCTGCGCTGCTGCCACAACCGCCTCCTCGTCCAGAGGCCGCACGCTCGCCATATCGAGCACGCGGGCCTGGATGCCCTCGCGGGCGAGCAAGTCGGCAGCGTCGAGGGCTGCGGCGACCATCAACCCGTTCGCGATCAAAGTAATGTCATCGCCCTCACGCAGCCGGTTCGCGCGGCCGATCTGGAAGGTGCAGCCGTCGGTATACACAATTGGCACAGGCGGGCGCCCGGTGCGGATATACACCGGCCCCTGATGCTCGAGCGCCGCCTTGACCACTTCACGTGTCTCCACCTCATCAGCCGGCACCAGGACGGTAAAGCCAGGCAGCGCCATGGCCAGGGCCACGTCCTCAATGCCCATCTGCGATGGGCCGTCCTCGCCGATGCTGATCCCCGAATGGCTGCCGCAGACCTTGACGTTGAGGTGCGGGAAAGCCACCGACATGCGCAGCTGATCGAAGGCATTGCACATCATGAAGCAGGCGAAGCTGGCGATCACCGGGATCTTCCCGCAGCTTGCCAGCCCGCCGGCAATACCTACCAGGTTCGACTCGGCAATGCCAACGTTGATGAAGCGATCGGGAAATTCTTTAGCGAACCACTCCGTACGGGTCGAGTTATTCACATCGCCATCGATCACAACGATATTCGGGTTGTGGCGCCCCAGTTCGCGCAGCGCCTCCCCGAAGGCATCGCGAGTCGCCTTGCCCATCGCCCGTTTGGTCGCTTGCACTAGCTCCATCCCAACTCCTCCAGCGCCCGCCTGGCCTGCTCGGGCGACAGTGCTCGACCGTGGAAAGTCCAGTCTGCCTCGACGAACGACACGCCTTTGCCCTTGATCGTGTGCGCCACAATCACCGACGGCCCGTCAGTCACGCCTCGCGCTACAGACAACGCCTCAAGGATCTGGCGCATGTCGTGGCCGTCAATCTCTTGCACATGCCAGCCAAAGGCGCGCCACTTCTCTGCCAGGGGCATATGGTTCATCACATCTTTGATGAGGCCGCTCTGCTGCGCCTTGTTATGATCGACGAGGGCCGTCAGGTTACCCAGGCGATAGTGCCGGGCGCACATGGCTGCCTCCCATACCTGGCCCTCGTCACACTCACCGTCACCGAGCATGACATAGACCCGGTAGGCACGTCTATCCATGCGGCCGGCCAGGGCGTGGCCGATGCCAATAGAGAGCCCCTGGCCGAGGGAACCGGTCGAGGCTTCGACGCCGGGCAGCCGGCGCATATTTGGGTGGCCTTCGAGGGGGCTGCCGATGCGGCGCAGGGTCATGAGCTGCTCGACCGGGAAGTACCCGGCCTCGGCAAGCACAGCGTACAGCGCTGGCGCAGCGTGGCCCTTACTGAGAATAAAGCGGTCACGATCCGGCCAGTCCGGCCGTTGCGGATCGTACTGCAAGATCCCCCCGAAGTAGAGGGCGGTCATGATATCGATCGCCGAGAGCGAGCTCGACGGATGGCCCGAGCCAGCAGCGGTGGTCATCTCAATGATGTAGCGACGTAACCGCCGCGCCGTCTCGCTCAGGGTCGCCGGATCAGCAGGAGAAAGATGCGTAGCCATACCTGGTCGCGTGCCTCCCTGGGCTGTAGGTCACGGGCGAGGGAAACCGGCTGCATTACCGGAGCAGCACCACCCGTGGCAAGTGACCCCTGGGTCTCACAGCGTCTCGCGTAGCAGTCCGCATGCCAGCACTATACATGCCCGGCCACGCAGACGGCAAACCTGCGCGGGCCGGTCTGCCTACGACTGTAATGCACTCTAATACGAACTGCCGAAGCTGCCGCGCTACGATGCTTTGTATGTTCCTTATGATGTAATGTCTATACTGTAATGCCAGGAGGAACACACAGAGCAAGGAGGACGTCGTCGGGGAGGTCCCAGCACCGGGCCTGTCGGGCGCAGGAGGGACCGCGACGGCCTCAGTGGCCCGTATCCGCCCAGGTGCTCGCCGCAAGGGCGCGCAGGCGGTGGTAGATCGGCTTCGGCGCACCAGTACGGTCGAGCATGCCACCCCACGGCCAGAAGCCCGGATCGGCGAAGTCCCACCAGGTGACTGCCTCAACCTCCGGCTGGGCCAGGCAGAGGGTATAAAAGGCCTCAGCCCAGTCCGCCTGCACCTCCTCATCCCAAGGCCGGTGCCACCACCCAGCCGTGCTCGACGGGGCCGGCGCCAGCCGGCCGGCCTCCAGCAGCCGGCGGTGCACCACGCTCTCGGGATCAGGCTGGTCCGCCGACGGGACCTGCACTTCAGTAATATGTACTACCTTCCCGGCGCGCCGCGCCAGCGCGCAGTAGCGCTCGAGCTGCTCGGCCACTGTGAGAAAGTCCCGGCAGTACTCGCGCCCCGCGCCGGTGTACCACTGCACGCCGATCACTTCAAACGGGATCCCGCGCGCGATCACGTCTGCGAGATAGGCCTCGCCATCCCAGGTCTCTGCCTCAGGTTGCTCGATGCGTGCGCGTGTGCGACGGAAGGGATCGTTCACGTTGATCACACGCACTGCCTGGGGATCGGCTGCGCTGACCTCTGCCGCGGCTAGCGCGGTGAGCTCCAGTAGCTGCTCTCGCGTCAGATTGGGGATGTTCGCCGGATGGGGCTGGCGCCCTCCGGCGGTCAGGTGGTGCGCCTCATTGATGATGTCCCACACGCCGATGCGCCCGCGGTAGTGCTCGACTGCCTCGCGGACCTGCCGGCGCAGCACCGGAACCAGCCGCTCGTACGGCAGGCCGGCCATCCATGGTGGCAGCCCGGCTTGATGGAGCCAGATGAGCGGGTGTCCCTTCGGCAGGACCGGCCACGGGGCTGTGGCCAGGACCTCCAGCAGCCGGTCGCGCGGCGCCCAGTCGAGCCGGCCCTCCTCTGGCTCCAGGGTGGCACGGTAAAAGGGTAGGGTTACGGCAGTGAACAGGTCGAAGAACAGGGCGCGTTGCGCTGCCGGCATCTGGGCAAGGCGAAACGCCTGGCAGCCCAGCCGCAGGCGCGCCCGGCGCTCCTGCGTCATGCGTGCAAGCGCTCGCTGTGCCTGGGCCAGCACGATCTCCTCTCCGGCCCAGAGGGCATCGGCAAGCGCCGCATGCGCCGCCCGCGCCTGCTCGGCCGGGGTTGTAGCGGCCTCTGCCTGCACCAAGGCGTGGGCCGCGCGGTCCAGGCGCGCCTGTGCCTGGGGCGGCACGGGCTCGCCCTGCCGCGTGCAGTGCGCTGCCCGCGCCTGCGCCCGCCGCAGGTGAGTACGGGCGAACGCCAAGGGGAGGAGGACCGGCGGGCCGCCCTCCTCGCTCCAGCCGTCGCCGTCTCGGTCGGCCGTGAGCCACACACGGCCGAAGCCGGGCACCTCCCACAAGGCCTGCACCCAGTATGGCGTCTCACGCACCGCTACACAGCGGCACCGCCCCGGCGCCGTCTCCCAGTGCGACCACGTCGGTGCTCCGGTGTACGCCGTCGCGCCGAGCTCCTCCGGGGCAAGCGTCACGGCCTTACCCTGCGCATCCAGCGTCAGCCACTCCACCAGGCACCTCCTCTGTCAGCGGCATGCCCACGCCCGATTGTATAGCGCCGGGCGTGGCCGCGCCCGGCGCCTGTTCACCTCGCGGCGTTTTCCCTGGTACAGCCCCGGTTACAGACCAGATCAGAGACCAAGCTCGCGGTAAGCGGCGTCGAGTTGGAGCTGCCAGTTGCGCGCCGCCTCGTCGAGCGCCTCCTTAGGACCCTGTTTGCCCTGCCGGACGTTGTGAATGGCCTCAGTCAGCACGGCCCACATGCCTGTGCCGCCCACCGGCACGCTCGGCGCAACAATGAGAGGATGCGGCCGTGCGTATTGCTCCACAATCTCAATCCAGGCCTTCATCTGATAGCGCGGGTCAGTCATATGCCCGCGCTCGCGCAGAGAGCGCCGGGGCACGGCCGAGCCGACCAGGCGGCAATACTCCAGCAAGTTATCCGGCTGGTTAAAGTGCAACAAGAGCTCCCAGGCCAGATCCATATACTTCGACTGCGAGCCGATGCCGAACCAGTTGTTGAAGACGTTGATAAGCTGCCGGCGCTGTCGCAGCGGCGGCCGCACCACCAGATGCTCCACCACCTCCGGGGCGTTCTGGATCGCGCCAGTGAGGATCCACTGCCCGGCGATGTTCGCCACAGCCGTGCCGGCGGCCAGCCGCGACAGCCCGCTGGGCACTTCCGGTAGCTTCTCACCCCACGGGGCCACTTGATTTAACAAGTCAGCCCAGAAGCGCAGTGCTTCGACCCCCTCGGGCGAGTTGAAGAGCGGGCGGCGGCCATCAGGGGAGACAACCTCGCCGCCGTTCTGCCACAGCATGGGCACCCAGCGCTGGTCGGCAAACCCGCCGTCGAAGTCCACCGGGTCAAAGCCGAGCTGGACCAGTTCGCCGCCCTCGCGGCGCGTCAGTGCCAGGGCAGCGCGGCGCATCTCGTCCCAGGTCGTGGGGAGCTCCAGCCCTTGCTGGGCGAAGAGATCACGGCGGTAGATCATAGCGCGGGCATCGATGCGCGCCGGAATACCATACTGCTTCTCTTGCCACCGCGAGGTGGCCAGTGTAGCCGGATAATAGTCTTCCCAGTCCTTCCAACGGCGCAGCCGGTCATCCAAGGGGATCACCAGCCCGCGGTAGGCGTGGGCGTTGCCGGCACCCGACTGCAAGAGGTCTGGCCCAGTGCCGGCGGCGTAGAGCGTGTCCCGCTTCTGGCCCAGCTCACCCCAGGACACATAGATGGTAGTAACCTGTACCTTCGGACGCTCCCGCGTAAAGGCTGGGATCAGCGTTTGCTCAAACCAAGCCTGGCCGGCGGCGCCGCCGTGGTCGGCGATGAGCCAGGTGAGCTCACCTGCTTCCTGGCGCGCCGGGCCCGGCGCGGTCGAACGCACAGGCCCGCACGCCGTCAGCGCGCCGGCCAGCAGCCCTCCTGTGCCAACCTGGAGCATCTTCCGGCGGGTCCAGATCGAGATAGAACCTTCCATGTAATTCACACCTCCTTTGACAATTGACAATTGATCCAAACAACGGCTCCGCCGGTGCCCTCCGAGCCATAACCCTCGTTCATGGAGCATCGATGGTGCGTAGACAGGATCCAATATATAAAAAAATAAAAAGCATGCGCTGCGTATGTCAACGTCAGATCAGGCCCGTCTGATGAGGAGATGCAGCGACGCGCAGCGCCCGGTATACTGCCGGCGCTCACGAGCATTGCGTAAGGCGGGAGAAGCAGGATATCCGTGGATCTGCGGAGGGGGCAAGCAATGGCACCGATCCGGATCGGCGTTGCCGGCGTGACGCATCCCCACGCGCTGGCACACCTGCGTAACCTGGAGCTCATGGACGAGATCGAGGGTGTGGTGCTGTACGACGAGGACCCCGACGCCCTCGCGCCGCTGCAAGAGCGGCCGAAGGTCCTGGCGGTCACCACCAGCCTGGATGAATTGGTGCGGCGGGAAGATGTCCCTGTGCTCTTCTCGCTGCTGCGCCACGATCAGGCGGCAAGGGCGATCTTGGGCATGGTGCGCGCCGGCAAACATGTGATCGCTGAAAAGCCGGTGACGCGCACGGCGGCCGAGCTCGAAGTCATTCTCGATGCAGCGGCGCGCCGCGGGGTGGAGGTAGGCGCCTTCTACCAGAACCGCTGGCACCCGGCGTTCCGGCGAGCGCGGGAGCTGCGGTCAGCCGGAGCCCTGGGACGCCTTCTGTCTGTGGAAGTGCGCCTGATCACCACGCAGGTCCGCCTGCGCAATCCGCGCCACTGGCTGTTCAGCCGAACGCTGGCCGGCGGAGGTATCCTGTCCTGGCTGGGCTGTCATTACCTCGACCTAGTGCGCTACCTGACTGGCGAGGAGATCATCTCAGTGAGCGCGCACACGGCCACGCTCAGCGGCGAGCCGATCGATGTCGAGGATGTGGCAGTGCTGACGTTCCAGCTCAGTAACGGCGCTCTGGGGACGCTTCACAGCGGGTATCTGCTCGCCGGCGGCAAGCCGGGCTACCTGGCACCGGGGTATGACACATACTTCGGCCTGCGCGGGACGCAGGGCCGCCTGAGCGTCCAACAAGGGCCCGGCCCGCGCGACACCACGCTGCTCCTGGAGAGCCTGGCGCCCGGCTGGGACCATGCCGCCGAGCAGCGGTATGTGATCACGCTCCCTGAGTCCGAGGGCTATGCCGGCCCGCACGGCCGCGACTTCCTGCGCCGCTTCCTTGCCGCTGCGCTGGAAGACGGTGAACCCGTCGTCACCGGCCAGGACGCCTTGGCCGTGCTGCGCATCATCGAGGCCGCCTACACCTCGGCGGCTGAAGGGCGCACCGTGCGGCTCGCCTAGGCCTCACTCCCGACCCCTCGCCGGGCTGAGGTTGGAGGGGCGAAGAATTCTTCGCCCCTCCCGGGGCCTGCCGCGCGGGAGCAGCATACCCTCACCCCCGGCCCTTCTCCCGCAGCACGGGAGCGGGGAGTGTCACGAGGCAGCCTGCGCGGCGGGGACGATGCCGCCCTATGGCGCGGCGCGGCGTACTCCAGTAAGATACGCACGACGCGATATGCTCTGGCAGAGGCGATCGGTATTGCCGGCATGCCGCGCTGACGCGGAAGGACGAGGGGCAGCTATGGGGAGCACGCCATCTGCCGTAACGGTAGCTCGGCGAAGAGTCGCGCCGGGCCATGCCGCAGTCGAGGCCCTGGTGGTGAATGGCGTCGAGGTGGTGTTCGGCCTGAACGGTGACCATATCTTGAAGCTCTATGAGGGGCTGGCCGACACGCCGTCGATCCGGCACGTGACGGTGAAGCACGAGAATAACGCTGCCCTGGCAGCGGAGGCGTACGGCCGGCTCACCGGCCGGCCGGGCGTTGCTGTGGTGACGGCCGGCCCCGGCGCGCTGAACTCGATCTCCGGTGTGGCGAGCGCCTATGCCGCCGGCGCGCCGCTCGTCCATCTCTCCGGCGCGGTCCCCACCGGCGCGGCGCTCGAAAGCTTCCATGGCGTGGACACCGAGGACTTCACCAAGCGCGCCTTTGCCCCGGTGACCAAGGCATCGCTGCGCGTCACCCGCGCCGAAGACATCCTGCCTGCGCTCACCCGCGCCTTCACCCTGGCCGTGGCGGGCCGGCCGGGCCCGGTGCATGTGGAAATCACCCGCGACGTGCTGGAAGGCGAGGCGGTGGAGCTCCCCGAGGTACTGCCAGCACCTCTTCCGGCTGCCGAGCCCGCCCCGGACCTGGACCGCCTGCTCGACCGGCTGCGGGCAGTACGCCGGCCGGTGATCGTGGCCGGCAAGGGTGCCTGGTACCCAGTGGTCAGCGCTGCCCTGGTGGAGCTGGCCGAGGCGCTCCAGGCGCCCGTGGCACACACCTGGGACGGCCACGCCGCCATGCCGACGGTGCACCCGCTCTCCATGGGACTGTACCGCGGCACCGGCAGTCACCCGGCGGTGCTGCGCGAGCTGGAGGCCGCCGATCTGGTACTCGGCATCGGCGTGCGCCCCGGCACGGAAGCGCATCGCGCCCTGGTTCGCATGGTTGGGCAGCACCTAGCCATCCTTGATGCCGCCGATCAGCCGGATCCGCACCAGCACGCTGCAACGGTCACCTCAGTGCCGGCGCTGGCGGCCACGCTGCGCGCGCTCGCCCGGGCAACGCGGCCGCGCCCGGACGCAGGACAGGTACGGCAGGCCTGCGCCGAGGCCAGGCAACAACTCGCCGCCGGCATCGCCGTGGAGCTGGAGCGATATCAGGACGCCCGGCCGTGGCACATCGGCCTGGCCCTCGCTGCCCTCGACGAGCGGATGACGCCTGACCTGATCGTCACCTCAGACGTCAGCAATGTGAAGCTGTGGGTGCCCCTGCAGCTCAGGACATTCGGGCCGCACTCACACGTGCAGGCGGGCTCGTGGGGCACCATGGGCTACGCGCTGCCGGCCGCGCTCGGCGCAGCGATGGCCTTCCCAGGCCGGAAGATCGTTGCCCTGGCCGGGGATGCATCGTTCCTGATGTCATCGAGCGACCTGGTTACCCTGGCGCAGCACCGGCTTCCAGTCGTGCTGGCTATTCACCACGACGGCCGCATCGGCATGATCGAGTACATGCAGACCATGGCCGGCCGCACACCCTATGCCACGGAGATCGGCGAGGTAGACTACGTGCGTGTGGCCGAGGCGGCCGGGCTACCAGGCCGACGCATCGATGACCCCGCGCAGCTCGGGCCAGCCTGGGACTGGGCGCTGGCCGCCGATGGACCCGTCCTGCTGGAGTTCATGGCCGGGCATGCCTTCCCGCGCCCGTCGGTGCAGCGCTTCATCGAGCAGGGGCGCTCGGCGGAGCAACGGTAAGCGTCGGGTTCGGAGGCCTGTGCAGCAGGAGCCTGGTGGCGTTCGCCTCGCTCAGTGGCGTGCCCTCTGCGCTCTGCCCGGCTAGGCTGCCGGCCGGTGCCCTGCGAGCACGCCCCGCCCCGCTGTAGTAGACTATGCCCTTGCCAGGCCTTGCTGGGCAGCGCCTGACCATGGAGAGCCGTGCGGGAGCAGCGCGCAGAACGCGCCGGAGGTGATGAGATGAACGGGTATGAGGCCGTGGCGAAGATCCTAAAGGTAGAAGGGGTAGAGTGGCTGGCCTGCTTCCCCTCCAACCCGCTGATCGAGGCGGCAGCCAGAGAGGGTATCCGGCCGATTGTCTTCCGCCAGGAGCGGGGCGGCGTGATGGCCGCGGACGGCTTCAGCCGGATGAACAATGGCCGCAAGTTCGGTGTCTTCGCCTGCCAGGGAGGTCCCGGCGTCGAAAACTCGTTCGGCGGGATCGCCCAGGCCTGGGGAGACGCCGTGCCGGTGCTGTTCCTGCCGGACGGGCCTGGCACCGACCGCGCCGACGTACCGCCGAGCTTTCGCGCCCCATACAACTACCAGTACGTCACCAAGTGGGCCGAGGCGGTCAACCGGCCGGATCGGGTGGTCCCGCTGATGCGCCGGGCCATCCACGCGCTGAAGAACGGCCGGCCCGGCCCGGTGCTGCTGGAGCTGCACCGCGATGCCATGGCCGGCGAGGTCACCAACCTGGACACGTACAAATCACCGAAGGCGATGCGTGTTGCCCCCAGCCGCAGCGACGTCAAGGACGCGGTGACAGAGCTCCTGCGCGCCAGGCGCCCGGTCATCTGGGCAGGCCAGGGTGTGCTCTACGCCGAGGCCGCTGAGGAGCTACGCGAGCTAGCTGAGCTGACGCAGATCCCGGTGATCACGACAATGCCCGGAAAAAGCGCCATCGACGAAGGCCATCCGCTGGCACTTGGCGCGGCCAACCGCACGGCACCGCTGGCTGTCTGGAAGTGGCTGAAAGAATCCGATGTGCTCTTTGCTATCGGCGCAAGCCTTACTATTACGAACTACGGGATCACCATCCCGCCCGGCAAGCTGATGATCCACTCCACCAACCACGCGCCGGACATTAATAAAGACTACGCTATCGATATCCCGCTGCTGGGGGATGCGAAGCTAGTGCTCCAGATGATGATCGAGGAGGTCAAGGCGCAACTCGGCGAGCGCGGCCGGCGGGACCAGACGGTGATCCAGGACGAGATCGCGACCGTGAAGCGGCAGTGGCGCGCGGAATGGGCGCCGCTCCTGACCTCCGATGCTGTGCCGATCAATCCGTACCGCCTGATCTATGAGATCACCAAAGCCGTTGACCTCCAGCGCACCACGCTGACCCATGATGCCGGCCATCCGCGCGATCAGATCATGCCGTTCTATCCGGCGACCGTGCCGCACAGCTACATCGGCTGGGGCAAGACGACGCACCTGGGCTACGGCCTACCGCTGATGATCGGCGCCAAGCTAGCGTTCCCCGACCGGTTCTGCATGAACGTGATGGGCGACGCGGCATTCGGCATGTCAGGCCTGGACCTGGAGACGGCAGTGCGGGCTGGCGTGCCGATCACGACGGTGGTGCTCAACAACGGGACGATGGGCGGCTATCGCCGCTCGCTCCCCACGGCGATGGGGCAGTACGGCGCTGGACGCATGAGTGGCGACTACGCCAAGATCGCCGAGGGCCTGGGAGCGGTGGGTATCCGCATCGAGCATCCCGCTGAGATCGGCCCGGCCGTGGAGCGGGCGCGGCGCCTCAACGAGGAAGGGCGCTGCGTGTTACTGGACGTGCGCACTCAAGAAGAAAACAAAATGTCGATCTACCCCTTCTCGACCCTGTAGCGGCCGACGCTGGAGCCTGCCGCTGTGCACGATTGCACACGATGCAACCGCATGTCTTCCTGCTCGTTCAAGCAGTCGCCCCGGGCAAGGCGTATCCTCGCGCGAGTACGTCGAGGCGCACTGGCTCCGGGACCGGCTGGACCGGACAGCTGTACTGGTGGAGAGGGTAACGTTGTATCGCCAACGGCGAACCACAGCGCAGTCTCGGCTCCCGCGCGGCCTGCCGGAGCAGCAGTTCTATCTCTGCCGGGCTCTTCAGCAGCTCGTGGCAGCCCGCCGTGCCGCCCGGCTCGCGCATGACGCTGCCGGTCCAGCCGCCATGCCAGCAGACCGGGCGCACGGCCAGGGCACTGACGAACGCCATCCTACCCGGCCGGCAGGCTCATAGCTTTAGCTAACTATAAAGCTAAAATATAAATCTAATCACTGCTGAATAGCTATACAGGGAGACAGAACCAGGGGACAGAACCGGCTACCCGCGGCGCAGCAGGCCGCGCACACGCTGCAGCCAGCCGCCCGAATTGGGCGCGTGGGCTGGCTCTGCGGGAGGCTCCCCCGCGGCTGGCGGTTCCTCAGCCGGAGGCGGCACCGCCAGCGCCTGGAGGAGATAGTACTCGCAGTAGTAGAAGGCCTGCGTGAAGCACTGAGCCTGCTGCATCTGCACGCTCACCGGCATCGGGGGCACGCAGGCGTAGCAGCGGTGCTCAGGTGAAGGGCGCCCAGCGTGCACGCCGCGGTGCTCCACGTTCCCCAGATGGGGGCACACAGCCAGACCAGCCTGCGGCTGGCCGAGCACCGGTAGCGGCTCAGGAGCCTGCGACGCCGGGGCAGCGACATCAGCGGACGTGAAGGGACGCAGGGCCGCATCGGGCGAGGCCCCGGCCATGCCTGCTGTAGGCGCAGTGCTATCTGCTTGCGCCGGCGGAGTGCTCGCGCGCTGGCCTGCAAGTTCGCCCCAATCGTCCTGGCTCTCGAGGGCTCTACTGAACTCGTCCGCTCCCTCAACCTCGCCTGCTTCCGCACGTTCACTCACTTCTTCAGGTTCATCTGCTTCAGGTTCATCTGCATCGAGGATGATCAGCTCATCATCGGGATCGCTCAGCGGTATCCAGCGCGTCCGCGGCGGTGGGGCCGCCTGCTCGTCCTCATCATCGGGGGTGAGGTAGATCAAGATGTCGCCCTGCTCAGGCCTGGTCTCCAGCCGCCATGAACGGCCGGCAGCCTCTCTCCTGTCCATCGCCGGTTGCATACCGGCGCGGCGCTGGTCAGGAGGAGCAATCAGCCAGTCATCCGGCTCTCCCGCAGGCGGCTCGGGCTCATTTCGGCGCTCGCCCAGTGCAACGCCATCGCCACTGGGGCTGGAGGCCGGAGCAGCCTCCCATGCCGGTGACTCCGCGGCGCCGGCCCAGCTCGTGCTCAGCAGGATGTCGTCGCCGGAGTAGGATGGCCTGGCCGGGTGCGCCCGGCTCCCGGCCGGCTCGCCGATCTCAGGAGCCTCCCAGCGCAGGTATTCCTGCTCGTCCTGCTCAGCCGGAAATGAACTACCGGCGGGGGCCCCGCTGGGGGCTGCGACCTCCCTGTCGTGGCGGTACATCCAGGCAGGGGCTCGCGCATCGAGAGGGAGCCCGGGCTCCTGCGCTACAACTCGGTTCGGCGCCGGCTCCGGCTCGGATGTACCTGCCATCGCCGGCGCGGCTGCGGGACTGTCTGCCGTCCCCTCCGGCTGGGTAGTGGCGGGTTCTTCGCTGCGGATCGCCGGTGCGGTACTCTCCTCGACCTCGCGGGCCAGCAGACGGTACGCCTCGGCCGAGCGGCTATCGGGCGCATATTCGAAGATCGTGCCACCAGCCTTAGTGCTATCTTTTAAGCCGACATGCACGCGGATCAGTGCCTCGAACACTCGCACCCTGCCGGCGAGGGTGGCCCGCAGCGTCTCGACCACCTCACGGCTGTGGCGCGTCCGGATGTCCACCATAGTGAGCAGCACACCGAGCACCTGGAGCTCCGGATTGAGCTGCTCGCGCACTGCGGCGATGGTGGGCAGGATCTGGGCGAGGCCCTGCATGGCCAGGTACTCGGCCTGCACCGGCACGATGATACCATCGGCTGCGCTCAGCGCATTGACCACGAGCACGCCCATGGTGGGCATGCAGTCGATCAGGATGTAGTCGTAGTGGGAGCGCACCGGTGCCAGGCAGCGCCGCAGCACATACTCCCGGCTGAACGCCGGCACGAGCAACTGCTCGACCTGGGCCAGCCGGCGGCCGCCGGGCAGGAGGTCGAGGCCATAGGCGGTGTGCTGAATCGCCTCGAAGATGGAGGGCGTGGGATCGGACCATCCCTGCGGCAGGGCGCGGGCCACGCTCTGGAGCCCGAACATGGTGCTGGCGGCAAGCTGGAGATCAGCGATCGGCACAGCACTGACAGCCGCGGACATCACATCGGCCAGCGTACAGGACAGGTCCTCCGGCTGGGGGTAGCCGAGGCAGATACCGAGGCTGCCCTGGGGATCGAGATCGACCAGCAGGACACGCCAGCCGCGCTCGCGCAGAGCTGCGCCGAGATTGGCCGTGGTCGTGGTCTTCCCGACCCCGCCCTTCTGGTTGGCGATAGCGATAACGGGCATAGCGCTGTCTCCCCGGGCCGGTCTACCCCACGCCGGCTCCTCCGGGCCGGCCTGTGCAGGACCCGGCATCGGCCATGGTAGCCCGACAGGCCCTGTCCTCGCAAGGGCCACTCGGCGTATTGGTGCTCCGTCTTCTTCCCCGCGAGGCTGACCCAGTGCCCCCTTAGGAGGACGTCTTTCGGCCTAAAGGCGGATGAGTTCTCTAGGTCTATCGGGTAATCTGGCCGCCTGAGCCGGCGCCCCTGGCAGTGCAGGCGCGGCGACGCCGTCTGGTACAATCACCGACAGCGCCTCCCGCAGGCGCGCGGTATGAGGCTGCACAGTGAACGCGGTGAGCCCGTCGCTCCAGCACGTGGAGGCTGAGCCGTCGCCCACAGGCTTCCCGGGCGTTGTCCGGCGTGGCCGCGGGGCAGTATTGCACCCGCATGCCCGCGGCCGTCTCGCGGCGCTGGCGCTCCTGCTCATCCTGCTCGTGCTGGCCACGCGCATCCCATTTCGCAGCCGGTACCTGTTCGCCTGGGATTCAGCGAACTTCGCTCTGGCGCTCCAGCAGTATAGCGTGCCCCTCCACCAGCCCCAACCACCCGGCTACATCTTGTACGTCGCCTCCGCCTGGCTGGTGGCACAGGTTGTGCCGGACCCCAATGCGGCGTACGTCTGGCTCTCGATCTTCGCCAGCGCCGGCAGCGTGGCGTTCCTGCTCGTGCTCGGCGCCCGGCTCTTCGGCCTCTTCGCCGGCATCGCCGCAGCGGCGCTCTTGCTGACCGACAGCAACTTCTGGGGCCACGGCGAGGTCGCGTATCCGTACGCCTTCCTGTCGTTCTTTGCCACGCTGGCTGCCTGGCTGGGTGCCGAGACGCGCTGGGGCGGCCGTGACCTCACCCTGCCGATGGCAGCAGTGATTGCCATCGGCGCCGGGTTCCGCCAGGATCTGCTGGCGTTCCTCATGCCGCTGTGGCTCTACTGCTGTATTGCGCCGGCCCCGTCGCGGCCGTGGCAAGCCCGACCTGTGCTCCTGCGCCGTCTGTTACCGGGCCTCGCCATCATGGCTGCCATCGTGACGGCCTGGTACGTGCCGATGGTCGTTTTGAGCGGGGGCTGGGAGGCCTACAGCCGCGCCTCCGGGGGGTACTTCGCCTACTGGATCGGCCGCTCGTCGGTCTTCGCCCAGTTCTTCCGCAATATTTGGAGCAACCTGCGCGAGGTGATGACCCTGCTGTACGAGGGCATCGGCTTCGCCCTCGTGCCGGCGGTCTACGGCATCGGCCGCTTCTTCTCCCCGCAGCGCCTGGTGCGCGACGAGCGCATGCTCTTCCTGTGCCTCTGGATCGCCCCGGCCGCGTTCTTTTATGTCAGCGTGCACATCGGCAATCCGGGCTACGTGCTGTCGTTTATACCGGCGGTGCTTCTGTATGTCGCGGCGGCGCTGGAGGACCTGGCACAGGACACCGTTGCCGCAGTGAGGCTGGTGTTTGGCCGCCTCGCCGAGCGCGCGCTCCCATGGCTGCGCTCGGAGCGTCCGGCTGCGCTGGCGCTGGCCATCTTACTGACCGCCGGGCTGGCAGGCGTTAATACCGTCCTGTTCTTTGTCTCCGAGCGCGCTGGGCGCTACCGTGAGATCCGAGCGATTGATCGCACACTGGAGCGGCAGATCGCGACCATTCGCCGCGACTACCCACCGGAGAGCACGGTGATCGTGTCGTACGATCGCTCACGGCAGCTTCGCTACTATCTGCCGGAGTACACGATCTGGCCGCTCTTTGATGGCTACGACCCCGGCTACCAGCAGCGCCGCACGACCGTCACCGTGCCGGCTCACGTCCGGTACCTCGTCTTCCCGGACCTCGGCCGCAACACGAGCGACCTCAAGCTTGGCGTCGAGGAGCGTGACCTGGGCGATCAGGTAAAGCTCACGGTCATCACGCCACAGCCCGGCGATACCCTGGTGTACGGCTGGAACTACGCTACCCTGCGGCCGCGCGCGGGGCCGGGACAGTAGTCCCGGCCCCCGTACCCGCTTACCCGTTTGGCGCCTTGTGCCGAACCGGCTATACTTTGTTCCTGTGCCTCTGCGCACGATGAACGCGATTGTCCGGGCGTCGCGCACGAGGCACGGCCGTACTGGGCGCCTGAGCCCGCCCGCTACCACCGGCGGGCCTTGCCCGCATGGAGAAAGATACGGATGAGGCTATATTGGGAAGTCGCAAAGCGAGCATTTCAGCGGCAGCTCGCCTACCGCACGGCCAACCTGGCCGGGCTGGTGACGAACGCCTTCTTCGGCTACGTGCGCGCAGCGGCCTTCGTCGCCTTCCTGCACGGGCGCGGCGAGGTGGCCGGCTACGATGCCCACGCGGCCATGACGTATAGCTGGGTCACCCAGGCCCTCATCATGGTCGTGGCGCTGTGGGGCTGGTGGGAGATCGAGACTACGATCAGGACCGGGGATGTCGTCTCCGACCTCTCGAAGCCGTTCTCGTACCTCACGTTCTGGCTGGCCCGCGATTACGGCCGCGCGACGTACTTTCTGCTGTTCCGCGCCGTGCCGATCATCCTGATCGGACAGCTCACCTTCGGGCTGCGCTGGCCGGAGCAGCCGATCACCTGGGCCGCGCTCGCCCTGAGCCTGGCCCTGGCTGTTACCGTGAGCTTTGCCTGGCGCTTCCTGCTGAACGTCAGCGCCTTCTGGACAGCGGACGCCCGCGGCATCGGCTACCTGATGATGGCCGTGCTGCTCTTCCTGAGCGGCTTCGCCGTGCCAGTGCACTTCTTCCCACCCTGGCTGCGCACGCTCGCCCTGGCGCTGCCGTTTGTGTCCATCACCCAGACACCGGCCGACATCTTTCTGGAGCGCGTGACCGGCCCTGCCCTGGCTGCCATGCTGATCCAGCAGGCTCTGTGGGCCGCAGCGATGCTCGGCGCAGCCCGGGCGCTGCTGGCGCTCGCTATGCGGCGGGTGGTGACGCAGGGAGGGTAGCACAGTGCATACGCCCGGCACGCTCTTCGCACTCTACTGGCGGCTCGTGGGCGCCCAGGTACGCAGCCAGATGCAGTACAAGGTGTCGTTCCTGCTCAATCTGGCCGGCGCATTCCTGGCCACGATCATCGATTTTCTCGCCGTGGCCGTGCTGTTTACCCGCATCCCCCATCTAGCCGGATGGTCGCTCGGCGAGGTCGCCCTGCTCTACGGCATGTCCTCGGTATCCTTCGCGCTTGCCGAGCTTTTCTCGGCGGCGCTGGATGCGTTCGACGTGTACATCGCCCAGGGCACGTTCGATCGTGTGCTGGTGCGCCCGCTGGGCGCACTCTTTCAGGTGCTCACGGAGGACTTCCGGCTGCGCCGCCTCGGACGGCTCTCGCAAGGCGCACTGGTGCTCTGGCTCGCCCTCATGTACCTCGACCTGCGCTGGACGCCGGATAAGGTCGCAACGCTCGTCGTGGCACTGGCCAGTGGCGCCGTCATCTATTTCAGCATCCTGGTGATGGGGGCTGTGCTCTGCTTCTGGACGGTCCAGGGCAAGGAAGCGACGAACATCTTCACCTACGGCGGCGACTTTATGACCAGCTACCCGCTGGAGATCTACGGTGACTGGCTGCGGCGCTTCATGACGTTCATCGTGCCGCTGGCATTCGTCAACTACTACCCTGCCCTGTACCTGCTCGGCAGGTCCGACCCGCTCGGACTGCCCGCCTGGGTGCGCCTGCTCTCTCCGGTGATCGCCCTGCTGTTCGCCCTGCTGGCTTGGGCTGCCTGGACCATGGGTGTGCGCCGGTACCAGAGCACCGGCTCGTAGAACAGGCTGGCAACGGATTACGGGAACCGATTACACGGATGCGAGCCGATGCGGTGTTGGAGCACACGTGCGCGTTAAGGGTCCAGGCAGCGGATTGCCCAGGGTGTAGAGAGGGTACGGATGGGCGCCGGCATGAGGCTGGCCGGCCGCTACGCGGCCAGGAGAACGAGCAATGGCCGTGATCGAAGTCGAACAGTTAGAGAAGCGTTTCCGTGTGGCGCGGCACCATCGTGGGGTGATCGGCGCCATCCGCAACCTGTTTGAGCGCCGCTCCTATGAGGTGCGGGCGGTGGACGGTATCTCGTTCGCCGTCGAGCGCGGCGAGATGGTCGGCTTCCTGGGGCCCAACGGGGCCGGCAAGTCCACGACCGTCAAGATGCTCACCGGCATCCTGGTGCCCACCGCGGGCCGGCTTGAGGTCTTCGGCTTGGTACCGTACCGGCGGCGCACCGAGGTAGCACGGCGTATCGGCGTGGTCTTCGGCCAGCGCACGCAGCTCTGGTGGGACCTGCCGCTCATCGAATCGCTCGAACTGCTGCGCTATATCTACCGGGTGCCTGCGCAGCGCTATCAGGAAAACCTGCGGCGGTTCCGTGAGCTGCTAGAGCTCGATCCGTTTCTGGATACGCCGGTGCGCCAGCTCTCGCTCGGCCAGCGCATGCGCGGGGACCTGGCCGCAGCACTCCTCCATGATCCTGAGGTGCTCTATCTGGACGAGCCAACGATCGGCCTCGATGTCGTGGCAAAGCATCGCATCCGTACGTTTCTAAGTGCGGTGAACCGCGAGCGCGGCGTGACGGTGCTGCTCACCACGCACGATATGTCTGACGTGGAGCAGCTCTGCTCTCGCGTCATGATCATCGACCACGGTAAGCTGCTCTACGACGGCGGCTTGCAGGGGATCCGCGAGCGCTTTGGTACCGAGCGCACCCTGGTAGTGGACCTGGCCGAGGACGAGACCGATACGCCGTTGCAGGTACCTCATGCGTGCGAGATACGCGCCGACGGCCCGCGGCGCTGGCTCCGGTTCAATCGCTTCGAGACCACAGCAGCGGAAGTCATCTCCGCCGTCGCCGCGCGCTATCGCATCCGCGATCTGACGATCGAGGAGCCGGAGATCGAGACTATTGTACGAATGATCTACGAAGAAGGTCTTCCTATGCTGCCGAAGTGACTGTGTTGCGGGATCGTAGATTGGTTCCAGCGAGGGGCCATGCCCAGATTCAAGCTGCAACTGGCAACTACTAGGTCAAAGAAGCTTACAAAGCTGTAACTAGCCAGGTGGGTTTTGCGCAGCTCAGAAGAGACAGCTCAGAAGAGACACACCCCGCCGCACACAGAGACGACCTGCCCTGTGACGTAATCAGATAGGTCGCTTACCAAGAACTCGACCACTTTCGCACAGTCCTCAGGTGTGCCCAGTCGCCTGAGCGCGATCTCCTGGATCAGGCGCTCGCGCACCGCAGGGCTATTGCGGCCCTGGGCAATGGCGCGGGACGAGAGGATCCAGCCTGGCGCGATACAGTTCACGGTGATGTTATACGGCCCGAGCTCTGCAGCAAGTTTGCGCGTGTAATGGTGGATGGCCGCCTTGGCGATCGCGTAGGCAGCGCCGCCTGCGCCCTGGGCGCGCAGCCCGGCCTGGGAGCCCACATTGACGATCTTGCCGCTGCGCTGCCGCTTCATCGGCTCCGCTGCGGCCTGGCAGCAGAAGATCGTGCCCATAAGGTTGATATCCAGCATGCGTCGGACGTGCTCTTCCTCCATGGTCGAGGCAGAGCTGGGTCCTGGCACCAGCGCACCACCAGCATTATTGACTAGGATATCCACCCGGCCGAACTCGTCGAGCACCTGCTCGAACATGCGCTGCACCTGCGCACGGTCGGTCACGTCGGCGATGATGCCCAGCGAGCGCCGCCCCAGGGCACGCACCTCGTCCATTACCGTCGGCGCGGTGAGCTCTTCGCCATATTGCCTGGCCGCCTCCATGTCAATGTCGTTGATGACGATGTCGGCGCCGAGCCGCGCCAGATGCAGCGCATAGGCGCGCCCCAGCCCGCGTGCTGCGCCGGTGATCACCGCAACCTTGCCCGCCAGCTTCATGTCCGCACGCATCTCCTGCTCCTTGTCTAGCCTTGTCTCGCTTCTATTTAACTATCCCGGGCGACATAGATGGACTGGACCTACTGCCCGGCCCGACCGAGTCTGCCAGATCAGGCGACGCAGAGCGTATCATGAACGAGACGCGGAGGCGATAGCACGTGAGGCCCGGTCGATGGCACACTATCGGGCACACTGCGCCACTGCATGCGCAGCGGGAATACGGATTACCAGGACACTGGTCGGGGAATAGCTACGTGATTATCTATCGTGACATCTGGTGGCGCCAGACGCCGCGCACGAAGCTGGCCAGGCTGGCGGCGCTGGCGGCGCGGAAGGATGCGCTTGGCTTCCTGGTGGAGTCGGGTGAGCTTGAGCAGGGGCTGCTCAACGCTGTGTACCCTGAGCAGGATGGCTGGAGCGCACGGCATGTCCTGCTGCGCCAAGCAGCGCTGGCCGCTGGATATGCCTTCTGCACCGCGCTGGACGGCCTGCCGGTCGAGCCGCACTTCATCCGCGCTCTTGGCGTGCTGGAGAGGCTGGACCGCGCGGCGTGGCCGGACCATATCCGGATCAAGCCGCCGGAGGGCTACGTCCACTATGCGCTCGATCCGGCCGGCTACGCTGTCGCTGCCCGAGCCTGGCGGGACGTGGCCGGCGGGCAGCAGGCCGCCCGCGCGGTCGTGGGTGTGCGCGGTATCGGCACTAGCCTGTCGGCCGCAGTGGCCGTGGCTTTGGGGCCCGCGCGGCCGCTGACCGTGCGGCCGCGCGGGCGGTCCGGCGACCGGCATATCCCCATAGACCCGGCGCTCGACGCGCGCGTGCGATCATGGCTTCGGGATGGCTCTGACGTGCCGGTGGTGGATGAAGGGCCGGGCGCAACACGACGGCAGGGCATCCTCCAGGCTGTCGCAAGGTCGACGCGCTGGATCACGGCGACGCGCTGCGTCTGCCCGGTCCTGCCGACGGGCATAGGACCTGGCCGGTGCGGCCGTCGAGCACGAGCTGAGCGATGGTGCGCTGGCGGAGCTCGTGCGGCAGTGCGCGGCCGCCACCGGCGAGGGTGCGGCTGAGCTTACCGAGGCAGCGAGGTCCTACCGGCCAGCCTACGCGGCCTGGCCCTGGGCGAGGCGACCTTCGCCCTCTGGGAGGCAACCACTGAGCCGGACCGGCGGCTTCTAGAAGGCGAGATCGCCTACTACCGCCGCGCGCTGCGCAGAGCACTGGAACAGGCGTCGTGCGCTCCCTGCCACTCCCACACTGACCATATTACCGGCTGGACCAACCGACGGCCATTTCCAACGCGCCGGGCCGCGCGGGTACACTAGAGGTGCGTGCCGCGCGCACGCGCGCTCCGCGGGAGCAGGTCCGTCATGCCATCGATATCGATAGTCAACCGGTATTCGTACCTGATCTTCTCGGCTGCTGTGCTGGCCGCCCTGGTGGCGCTGGCCGCAGCCGGGCTGCTACGCGAGTGGTGGCTTGCAGTGATCCCGCTCGTGCTCGCGCTGGAGGTGGCCGGATTTCTGCTCATGCGCACCGGGCGCAGCACGCTGGGCTCGCCGGCCGAAGTGCGCCGCCTCATCGGCACGAAGCAGCCGGTCCTGCTCGAGTTCTTCTCGGATTATTGACTGGCTTGCATGAGCATGAAGCCCGTCGTGGACGGGCTCGCCCGCCGCTACGGCGACCGGCTGCGCGTCGTGCGCATCAACGTCAGCGAGCCGGTCGGCCGCGCGCTGATGCGCCAGTATATGGTCCGCGCAGTGCCGACGTTCGTTCTGATCGTGAACGGCCACGAGATCGCCCGTTCGCAGGGCCGCCCGCCTGCACCGCGGCTCTTCGAACAGGCATTCTCTGTGGCGCCGAAGCAGCCCCGCACGCCGGCGCGGCAGGGGTGATCATCGAGAGTGAGGCAATGAGGGAAGTGTCGATGCGGTTCGGTGCCCACGTCCCTGGCGGCGTGAAGAGCGGTGTGGCGCGGGCCATCGAGATCGGCGCGGAGTGTATTCAGATCTTCGCCGCAGCGCCGCAGAGCTGGCGGCCGCCTAGCCATAGTGATGCCGCGGTGGAAGCCTTCCGCCGCGGCTGCGCCGAGCACGGTCTCTCGCCAGTGTACCTGCACGGCCTCTACCTGCTGAACTTCGCCTCGGAGAACGACGAGCTGTGGCAGCGGTCGGTGGAGGCGGCGCTCTGCCATCAACAGTGGGCGGATCGGCTCGGCGCAGCGGGCCAGATCGTGCACCTGGGATCGGGCGGTGCGCAGACCCCGGCGCAGGCGCGCCAGCGCGTCATCGAGGCCGTACGCCGCATCCTCGACCGGCACACCGGGCAGAGCAGGCTCCTGCTGGAGACCTGCGCCGGGCAGGGAAACACCATCGGCCGCACCTTCGAGGAGCTCGCTGAGATCCTGGCCGCGCTGGACGATCCCCGCCTGGGCGTGTGCCTGGACACCGCCCACGTCTTTGCCGCAGGCTATGACGTGACCACCCCTGAGGGCCTAGATGAGACGCTGCGGCAGCTCAACACCACAGCCGGCCTGGACCGGCTGTGGTGCCTGCACGCCAACGACTCGAAGGCACCGCGCGGCTCAAATATCGATCGCCACGAGAACATCGGCCGCGGCTGCATCGGTGAGGATGGCTTCCGGGTAATCCTGCACCATCCTGCCTTGCAGCATCTGCCGGTGATCCTCGAAGTGCCCGGCTACGACGGCCAGGGGCCGGACCGCCCCAATCTGGAGGCGTTGCGGCGTCTGGCCGGGGCGGCCTGAGCGTTCAGGCTAGCGGCAGCTTCACCGCGCAGCCGCGCTCCGCTGAGCGGTAGACGGCCTCGATGACCTCCTGCGCATCGCGAGCAGTGCGCGGGCTAGCCGCGCCCACAACCGGTCGACCCTGGAGCAGGCAGTCCACGAAATAGCGCTGCTCCAGGCCACCGCTGCCTGCCCCGGCAATACGGCCGGTCGGCGCCCGCCAGCCGCGCAGGTTTGCCGGGGCGCGGAAGCTGCCGGCTCGCGCTGGTACTTCAATGGCCTCCCATCCCGCCGGTACCGCCAGATCGGCGGTGCTATATAGCTCGGTTCCGCCGGGGCCGTTCGTGATCGTGCCCTGCACACCGTGATACGACGTGCGCACCGGCGGCGGGCCGATCTGCCCCCACTTCGCATCGATGACGCCGAGCGCGCCGCTGGCGAAGCGCAAGATAGCCACGGAGTTATCCTCGACATCCGGCGGCAGGTAGTCGCGATGGCCCATCTGCGCGGTGAAGGCGCTCACCTCGGTGATAGGCCCCAGGTAGTCGAGGAAGGCGTCCACCAGGTAGCACGCTTCGTCCACGAAGGTTCCACCACCGTTACGCTGCTTATCGAACAGCCACTCGCAGAAGTACTTCGAGCAGCCGATCTCCGCTGGTCCAGCGTGGCCGGTCACGCCGCGCGCCAAGTACACTTTGCCGATCGCCCCCGCAGCGATCAGCCCTTTCACCTGGTCGTAGATCGGGTTAAACGCCGAATGGTAGGCGACCATGAGCGTGATGCTGGAGGATTCCACAGCGCGCAGGATACGATCGGCCTGCGCCAGCGTCGCCGCCATCGGCTTATCCTGGTAGACGTGGACCCCTCGCCGCGCCGCCGCTTCGGCAATATCGGCCTTCGCAGCGTTGTCACTGCATACCAGGATGGCGTCGAGTTCCTCGCGGTCGAGCATGACCTGGTAGTCCGCGTAGGTGCGCCGCAGGCCCCAGCGCTGCGTTGCCCGCTCACGCAGCTCCGGGTACGGTTCGGCACCAGCGACCATCTCTACTTCAGGGAGCGCAGCCAGGCCATCACCCATGGCCCAGACATGGTCGCTCGTCATGCCAGCAATGCCAAAGCGGAGCTTCCGTGTCTCGGTCATTGGTCATCCACCCCTCTATTGTTTTGTTTACTGGTTTTGTTTACTGCTCTGGGCCACACAAGGGGCGCTGGGAGGAAAGGATGCCGCCCAGCGCCCACATGTCGGGCTATTTTAACCGCGCCGTGGCTGGGTCGCCGTCACCTGGCGGCACACTTCCTGGAAGATGCTCACCGGCTGGGTGCCGTCGCGAAAGACGGCATTGAGCGCGGGCTGGATGTACTCCATCGCCTTCTGCTGGTCGGCGAAATTCTCGTTATCGCGCGGATAGCCCATACGCTGGGCCTCCAGCGCCACGTCGAGGTCCACCTTTTCGAGCGTCGGCCACTGCTGGCGTAGGATGCGTTTGTAGTCCTCCTGCACGCTCAGACGCACCGGCATCTGGCCCATGTACTGCACGTTGATGCGCTGCCAGGTCGGCCCGGCCAGATACCACATCACTTCCCACGTCGCGCCGGGGTTCTTTGTGCCACTCCACATGGCCCAGCCGTCGGTCGTGCCGAGCGTGGCGCGGCGCACCGGTCCCTTCGGCACGTGCATGATCGACCACTTGAAGCCACCGATCCGTTCGATATTGGCGGCGAAGCTGCGGCCGATGCCAGAGATACCCTCTTCGGACATGGCGATGCGCTGCTGGTAGAACGGCACGTAGTTGCCGGTGTCGTTCACCACCTCTCGCAGCTGGCCGATCTGGGCCATGCTGTTGTCACGCCAGATGCGGTCGTACAGCCACTGCATGGCCGCCTGCGCCTCGGGCGATCCCAGCAAGCAGCCTACCTTGTCCTTTGGATCGACCGCGCGCCCGCCCCAGGAGTGGATGTAGCGCTGGAAGCGGTCCCAAGCCGTGTACGACAGTTTGCCGCCCCACTGGTCACGCCGGCCGTCGCCATCGGTATCGCGGCTGAGCCTGGCCAGCGCCTCGCGGTAGTCATCCATGGTCCAGTCGGCGGTGGGATATTTCACCCCGGCCTGGTCAAACAGGTCCTTGTTGTAGTACAGGACGATGATGTTAATATATCGCGGCAGGCCGACGCGCACGCCGGGCTCGAAGTCGGCGAAGGCATCCCACTGCCACTTGGCAAAGTCATTGATCTCCGACGCCTTCAGCCGGCGCGTGAACGGCTCGACGTTGTAGATCTGCCCGGCCTGGAGGAACTGGGCGTACAGGTCGCCCCATGGTGCGAAGATATCCGGCGCGGTGCCGCCAGCCATGGCGACTTTGAGCTTGACCACCCAGTCCTGGCCGTCTGTCGTGGGCGGGTTCGGCTCCCAGACGGTCTTGATGTTGGGGAACTTGGCGTAGAACTCGGCCATGGCCTCGTCCCACCGCCCGCCGGTGCCCTCTGCGGAGACCCCGCCCTGCACACGCACCAGGACGGTCTCTCCGCCATACCGCGGCACCTTCTCGCTCTCCCCGCCGCGCCGGCACGCTGCGGCCAGCGCCAGACCGGCCGACGCACCGCCGAGCCTGGCAATCAAGGCCCGCCGTGAGACAGCACGAGCAGCTGGCGTATCACCTGACGAATGAACATCAGCGACGATCATCGCACCCTCCTCTCGTATACTCCCTTTTCCGGAGAGGCCGGCCTCCCGGAGCCGGGAGAGCTACGACACTAGCGCAGGGCGACTACACAGGAGCACAGCCGGGCTCACCACTCACAGCGTCGTAGTCAGCTCGATTGTGCACCCCTCCCGGGCCGATTGATAGGCCTTCTCGATGATCTCGATGACATGCCGCGCGTGCTCCCCGCTGGGAATAGGGTCCTTGTCCTCCAAGATGCAATCGATCAAGTGCATGAGATCGGCGTAGCCGTGAGCCTCGCCGATCTCGCGGTGCGGACCCACCCGGTAGGGCATCTCCGGCAGCTCCAGCTCCAGCTCGCCGCCGGGCACATGGCGGCTGGTCACGCGCACGCCGCTGCCTGGGCGGGTGCCCTCCGCCGGCGCCGCGGAGCGCCGGCCGCGCCATGCTGCGACCTCGACGGTGCCATCGCTGCCGAAGATGGCCAGCCGCGGCAGCGCGCCGCCGCGGCAGTTCGCCCCGAAGGCGAAACCAAAGGTCGAGTTCCCGAAGTCAAGCAGGATCAGCGTGTTGTCGTCCATCTCGACCTCGATGCGCTGGCCCTTCCACTCGCGCACTGGCAGGCCGATACCGGACATGGCCGAGACGCGCTTGACCGGTCCCAGGATGCCGGTGAGCTCATGCAGGCAGTAGACCGTCATATCGTAGACCGGCCCCCCACCGGGCTTGTAGTACCAGGTGGGATCTACATTGGAGAGCACATCGTCTTCCTGGCGGAACGTTTCGTACTCGTGGCCGGCGCTCTGCATGCCGGCGATGGCCCAGTAGACGCGTCCGAGCAAGCCCTTCTGGACAACCTGCTCCTTGATCTGTGGCCAGGGCGGGCGGAGCATCTCGCCCGGCGAAGCGCAGAGCTTCAAGCCCTTCGCCCTGGCCGTCTTTACCACCTCATCGGCTTCGGCAAGGGTCGTAGTCATGGACTTCTGGACGTAGACGTGCTTGCCGGCGTTCAGCGCGGCCATCACCTGCCGGTAGTGCAGCGGGATCGGCGTGGCGATGAGCACACACTCGATGTCCGCCTTCGCCAGCATCTCGTCGTAGTCGGTATACGCCTCGCGCCAACCCCACTTCTGCGCGACCGCCTCAGCGCGGCCGGGCACCACATCGCAGACCGCCACTGCCTCGATCTTCTCGCGAGCGTCTTCCTGGTACGTATGCGGCAGGATCCCCCGCTGCGCCAGGCTGCCCAGCCCGACCAGCCCGACCTTGACCTTGCGCGCCATGCCTGCGCCTCCCTCCAGTCACACTCAGCACATGCCACACTCGGCCCATAGATGACCCGGCTACGCCGTACGCTCCCCTTTACACGCCATACGTCGTCATGATGTACCGCCAGTCGTCCAGGCTCTGGCGGGCCTGCTCCCAGCCGACCTCAAACACCCAGTACCAGTCGTAGCCGACCTCGCGCAGAGCCTGGAGCATCTGACGGTAGTCGATCTGCACGCTGGGGAAGCTGGAATGCAGCGCTACCATGCGATGACCGATCAGACGGATCTCCTCATGGGGCTGCATCTCACGGCGGCGCGGCCAGTAGCAGTGCTCGTAGACGCCGAACCACGGCGTGTTCAGCTCATCGACCAGCCGGATCAGCGCCTCCAGCCCGCCCAGGCCGGTGCGGGCAAAGATGCCGGCCTCAAAGCCGATCTTCACTTCCCGACGGGCGCCCTCTTCAACCACCCGCGCAACGATGCTCTTGATCTCCTCCCAGCTGCCCTGGCTCTCCCCGACGTGGATCAGGATGGCCCGGGCGCCCAGGTCCGCCGCCAGGTTCACATCGGAGCGCAACAGCTCCACACCGCGCTCCCACTGGGAGAGCCGCGGGTTGTACTGCGCATAGCCCCACGCCCAGTCTGCCGAGAGCGTAGCAATCTCCACTCCGTGGCGCTGCGCGCTTTCACGCAATTGCTCGCGCAGCTCCGGAGACACGCTCTCGGATGCCCACGGTCCGCGGCCACTGCGCGGCCCGGAGGAAGCGAACGGATACCGCGGGTCGAGCATGAGCTCGATGCCGTCGTAGCCTATCTCGCGGCACTCGCGCAGCACACCGTCGAGCGGACCGGCCGGATCATCACGCCGGAAGCCAACACGAATAGAGACCTTCATTCCATGCCTCCCCTGCAATTGTCTGTATTCTTCGCGCCTGGACGCACATCCAGGCGTGAAGGAGCCCCGGGCACACTTAGAACTTCTTGCTGGCGCTGATGGCCTGCCGGCCGCGGGCCAGCGCCGTGAGGCTGGCGTCGCCGCGCGCCTGCGTCACCGCTGCCGCCAGCACGTCGACGACGGCAAGCTGAGCGAGGCGCCCCAGCAGCGGGTAGCCTGCGACCACAGCCGGCCGTGCCGCGGCCAGCAGTGTGATGTGCGCCACGCGTGTGATAGGCGAGCGCGCGTAGCGCGTAATACACAAGCACGTCGCACCGGCATCGCGGGCGAGCTGGAGGGCCTCCACGGTGTCCCGCGTGCTGCCCGACAACGAGATTGCCAGGGCAACGTCGCCCTCGCGGAGTTGCACGGCAGACATCACCTGGATGTGTGGATCGGTGATACACACGACAGGCAGGCCCACCCGCATCAGGGAGAAGGCCGCATCCTGCGCGACGGCTGCTGAGCCTCCTACGCCGTAGACCTCGATACGCCGGGCGCGCACGAGCGCCTCGACGGCCCGTGCCAGCGCCGCATCGTCCAGCAGCTGCGCCGTGTCCTCTAGGGCCTTAATGTTCACCTGGAGCACCTTGCGTTTGACGGCCCCGATGTCGGTCTCCGGCTCAGGCTCGTCTGACGCCGCGCTCGCGCGCAGCTCCATGGCCAGCGCGATCTTCAGCGCGGCGTAGCCGGGGAAACCCAGGCGCTGGGCAAAGCGGATCACCGATGCTTCGGACGTCTCAGTCCGATCGGCCAGCTCCGTGATGGAGAGGTAGACGACCTCCGCGGGGCGGGCAAGCACATACTCAGCGATCTTACGCTCCGACTCCCGCAGGCTGGGGATGAGCGTATCCAGCCGCGACAGCGCACCGGTAGGAGTCCCGGTGGCAGGCCCCGGCGGCTGCGTTACAAACACGGATGGCGAGGTCGGCGCCATTGAAGGAAATCTCCACCTCAATCACCATTTATGGAGGGAAGCAACGGCATTGTACACTCGCCCGAGGGGCCAGTCAAGCGCTGAGCACCACGTTGGCGCGCTGGACGGCGCGGGCCGTCGCCTCGGTCAGGCTAACCTCCCCGCGGAAGTACTGTCGCAGTTCCTCATTGACCACCTGCACCAGCTCGGTGCGGCGGTGGTTTGCCGGCAGACGGAGTGACCCGGCTCCCTGTGGGTAGGCCTTGATAATCGTGCTGTAGACAGGATCGAAGGCGAGGAAGCGCGGGTCGTTCCACACGTCGGTGCGGCCGCCCGGGCTGCCGGCTCCTCCCTCGGTCACGCCTAGCACGCCGACCTCCTTGCTGGTGATGAACTTGATCCATTCCCAAGAGGCCTCCTGCTTCTGCGTGCCGGTGATGCCCATGCCCGAGCCAGACGCCTGCGTGCCGCGCCGGCCGCTGGGATGCCGGGGGAACAGGGCCACGCCGAGTTCGAAAGTGATGATCTGCTGGCCCGGCTTCTTGTAGAGCGCCACCTCCGCGGGCGTGGCGTTGAAGAAGCCCAGCTTGCCTGCCTCAAAGAGCGGCCGGAAGCCACCCTGGCGAAAGAGGTTGTCAATAGTCTGGAACTTGGCCTGGACGTTGTAGACCCACTCCAGACCGGCGCGTGCCTCGGGGCTATCCAGCAGGCAGCGCCGGCCCGCCTCGTCTAGCAGCTCGCCCCCGAACTGGCGCAGGAAAAAGACGCCGTACTCACTGATATCGGTGCCGCCCAGCATGTAGCCCCACACGTCGTCCTCTTTGCGCACGACCTTCTGCGCGGCCACAATGAAGTCGTCAATGGTCCAGCTCCCGTCTGGCGGCACGGTGATGCCGGCGGCCCTGGTTAGGTTGGCGTTGTAGTACAGCACGTTGGTGCCGTAGTGGCCGTGCGTGGGCAGGGCGTAGAGCTTTCCATCGACAGTAAAGGCATCGAGCAGCGCCTTGAAATAGGGTGTGCGATCGAATTTGGGATCCTTCTTGGCCAGGTCGTCCAGTGGCTTGAAGATGCCTTTGGAGGCTGCCTCGCGACCGCCGGAGCCATCGGCCACGATGCCGAACCAGGAGACATCCGGCAGCGTGCTGGCCGCGGCCAGCACCAGCAGCTTCTCCGTGACGTTGGGCTGCCCTTCGATGAAGGTGACTGTGATTTTGGTCTCAGGTGTGAACAGCCTGGGGGTGATGTTGGCGTACCACTGGCTGTGGCCGGTGGGGCTGGTCACACCGGGCCGCGTCAGCACCTCAATGGTTACCGGCTGCCTGGCCTGGACGGTGGGCTGCCCCGCCTGCTGGCCCCCGCCCGCCTGGCGACAGGCTGCCAGCGTGCTGCCCCAGGCCAGGGCAGCACGCTGGAGGGCAGACCTTCGAGTAATCGTGCGCATCATTTCTGTCCGCTCCTTATCCGGGTAATCCCTGGGTGATCCGGGGAACGTCTCTTGCGCCGTGTTCCGTGTCGTGTCTATACGACACAATGACACGCAGGCGCCCGCACGGCGGGTGTAGTGACGCGCGGGCGGCCCTACTGCTCCGGCGAGCTTAGCGCCGGCTCGCCGCACCAGGTCGGGTTGGTAACGCCCGGGCGCGTGGGCAGGCGGTTGCCGTGTTCGTCGTAGTGCGTGTGCGTGGGCTGGCGGTGGGGCGTGACGGTGAGGTAGATCACCGCCGGCTCGTCGCCAGCACAGCAGACGCGATGGCGCTCGTGCGGCCATACCACCAGTGCCTGCCCGGCCGTGGCGACGACCGACTGATCTTCAATGTCGAACCGGGCCGCGCCCTCTAGCACCACGAACGTCTCGATAGCATTGGACTCCTCGTGACTGTGGAAGTTCCCCGGCGGCCTGCCGGGCTCGAAGCGCATGAACCGAGCGCGCACTTCCGGCGCCGCGACAATCGTCCCCATCGGATCATCTCGCCAATCGAAGATCCTCGCCGGCATGGTATCCTCCGTGCCACTGCGTAGTGCGTAATGCGTACGACGTACTGCGTACATCCCACCACTTCAGCCCCACCGTAAGGCAGACCTGAACAGCGGTGAGGTCGCCTAAAGCCAGGGTTCTTGGTTAACGCAGTACGTTTTACGCATTTGTCGTTCTCGTCGCCCGCGCCCATTCGATGACAAAAGCGGTGTCGGCGCGCGCTTCCTCCGGACCAATAAGTGGTTCCACACCCTGCCTGATGCAGGCATAGAAGTGGATCCACTCGCGCTTGAATGCTTCCTCATACGACGCGGTGACGCGTCGTTCCCAGTGTGCCGGGCCGGGATCCTGCCAGCCCGGCTCGCCCGGCGGACGGCCATAGGGCGCCGGGTTCTCCGGCGGGGGCTCCATCCCCTGGATACGCACGATCGTGGGCGCCGACTTCAGGAAGGGCGAGGGGAAGGTAATGGTGATCCGCGTCTCGCTGCCGAAGCAGGAAAACTCCTGGGTGAACTCACGGATCTGCCGGGTGTCGATCCAAGCGTAGTTCACCCGCACACCGTGAGGGAACCGGAAGATAGCGCTCCAGCAACGCCCGCTGTCCCACGCTTCGGACGCCACGATCTCCTCCGGACGTCCGAGCAACCCGCTCAGACAGTACACATCGTGGATCGACGAGCCCATCATGCCGTTGAAGGCCCGCCGCAGCGCCGGCGGCGCATCCGGCCCCAGCGAGGCCGCCAGCGCTGCCTCGTGCTCCTGCGCTGCCTGCTGCCGGACCGCCTCAGGCACGTCACGCACACGTGTGACCGGATGGTGCGCCATGTATAGATCGTTGTTCGGATGGATGTGCCGGGCGTCCACGAAGCGAATGTCGCCCTGCTCGGTCAGCGGTCGCACCAGCCGCTGGCCGTACTGGTAGCCGGGGTCGAAGCGCTTCATGTAGGCCAGCAGCGCCACTGCTCCATGGCGCCGCCGTGCCTCACGGGCCACTTCGACAAACTGGTCTGCCTCGTCGAGGCAGTAGCACAGCGGCTTTTCGATGAGGACATGCTTGCCGGCCTGCAGCGCCGCGATCGCTGCCGGCACGTGCGATCCACTGGGGCAGATCAGCACGGCATCGACCAGATCGCTCTGGCAGAGCTCACGATAGTCGGTGAAGCACGCCTGGCGAGGCACGTGGTACCGCTCGGCCACCGCCTCAAGCGTGCCGGGGGACACGTCACAGAGCGCTGCGATGGCGAAGCGGTCGTCCAGCTCGCTCAGGTACGGCAGATGCATGATCTGGGCGATCGCGCCAGTGCCGATCACGCCCACGCGCACCCTGCCGCGGGGATCACCGCCGGCCGCCATAGGCCGCCTCCTCTTTCTTATTTTTTTGTTTTATTTGGTTTTTATTTGGTAGCTAATTTTATTACGCGTGTCGTGTCTTAAGCGTACGGAGCCCAACCGCCGTGGTGAACGATCCCTGGTCGTACCGGAGTTGGTTCAGGCCAGCTCTTTGCCTCTCTACCAGATAGCCCCTCGGAGAGCCAGCCGGCCTTCCAGTGCGCCCTTAAGACGTCGTCAGGAAGAGCCGCAGCGAGGCTCACCGCGGTCCCCGATTGTAGTCCCCTTATGAGAAGGCGTCAATGAGACGGAGGCTGCCCTGGGGTTACGCCCGCGGCAGGCGCTGAAGCGATGAATGGCACCCGAAACAGACGAGGCCCTTCAGAGAATTACAGGTTATTCCAGATGCGATGGTATTCTTCCGGACTGATCCCAAGGTCACGTAGGATCTTCCGAAGCAGGCCACCAGAGATATCATGTGGCCCGTGGTTGGGGATCACTGTAGTGCGACCATCCTCATGCCTGAAGATACAGTGACTGCCACGTTGTCGTATCAGCCGGAAGCCTACACGCTCGGCCACTCTCCGCACGTCGTGGAAAGAGGCCGGGCGCAGCGGGCTCACGCAGCGACCTCCACCTGAAGTGTAGTGACAAAATCAGGGAGTGGTTCCTCTACGGGAACAGTCTCCAGATAGAGCTGGATCGCCTCTTTGATGTTCTCTCTCAACGTTTCCAGGTCTGGAGCTTGCGTATGGCAGCCGGGAAGCCCAACTACCTCGCCGACATACCACTTCGTCTCTGGGTCTCGCTCTACCACAACGGTAAATTTCCGGCCCATCTCTTCTCCTTGCCACGGACCGCTCGAGGACCCCCGCCGTACACAAAGAAAGTAAGCCTATAGCGCGAGGCTGCGGCACCAGTCATCTATGAGTATCAAGCATGCGAGCCGTCGCGGCAAGTACTGCCTGGCTGCGCCCGCCTGCCGCTGGTCACCGTATCTCCAGTCGAGGAGGACTTCCAAAAGTCCTCCCGGAAAGGTCTTCTCGGACAGGCACCCGCATGGAAGGCTTCGGGGGATCCCAGGCTCCTCAAAACGGTAGCGCCTGGGCGAGGTAGTCCTCCCGCAGGTCGTGGCCCAGGCCAGGGCGATCCGAGACGTAGAAATACCCACCGCGCACGTCGAGCGGCGGTGTGAGCGCGCGGTTGTACTGCTCGAGCTCGGAGTAGGCGATCTCTAGCCGGTAGAAGTTGGGCGTGGACATCATCACGTGTGCCCCGGCAATCATGGTGATCGGGCCGGTAGCATCGTGCGGGCTCACCGGGATAAAGAACGCCTCCGCCATGGTGGCGATCTTCTTCAGCTCGCTGATGCCGCCGGTGCGAATCACGTCCGGCATGATGTAGTCGGCCAGCTTCTGCTCCAAGACCGGACGGAACTGCCAGCGCGTGTAGAGCCGTTCACCCACGCACACCGGCACCGGCGAGCGGTCGCGGAACTGGCGCAGGGCGTCCCAGTTCTCCGGCGGCACCGGCTCCTCGAACCAGCCGATGCGGTATGGGGCCAGCCGGTTGGCCAGGCGGATCGCTGTCGGCACGTCGAAGCGCCCGTGGGCGTCGATGAGGATCTCCACGCCGGGCCCAACTGCCTCGCGGATGGCTGCCACGATCTGTTCTGCCTCCAGCTCATCAATGGGATCATAGCTCGCGCCATGGCGGGCCAGCTCCGCCCGGCGATAGCGGAAGGGATCGAGCTTCAGGGCAGTGTGGCCTTCATCCACGGTCCTCCTGGCTGCACGGGCGTACTCCTCAGGCGTCGTGCAGCCGCTGAACCAGCCGTTGCTGTACAGCACCAAGCGATCACGGAACCTACCACCCAGGAGCTCGTAGACCGGCAGGCCCAGGGCCTTGCCGCGGATGTCCCAGAGGGCGATATCCACACCGCTGATCATAGCCGAGACGAAGCCCAGCGAGCCCAGTGAGTTAAAGCTGGCATACAGCTTATGCCAGAGGTACTCGATGCGCGCGGGGTCCTCCCCGACCAGCAGCGGTCCGAGCCGGCTGGCCGCGGCGGCCACGACGGTGCTGTTGGGCCCGCTAGAGACCTGGCCGATGCCGTGGATGCCTGCGTCGGTGTCGATGCGCAGAAACACCCACGGGTAGCGCGCGCCAGGGAGGTGGTAGGCTCTCACGCCGGTGATCTTCATTCTGTGTCCTCACTCGAAGTTTTAACTACCAGAGGTGATTAGAGGTTATTTGCCCGTGTTATTTCTAGGCACGCCGGGGAACGGCAACCTGACCGGAGCATCTGTTCGAGCCGCGTGGTAGATCGCCTGAATGATCTCCAGCGCGGCGCGACCGTCCTCGCCGGTGACCGCCGGGGCGCGCCCCTCGCGGATGGCCGCCACGAACTCGGTGATCTCAGCGTCGAAGCCGTCTGGCGCATCCCGCGGGAGCGGCACTTCCTCCCAAGGCCGCCCTCTCGTCGTGATGCGCAGGCGCTGCCAGGTATCTACGCGCAGGATACCCTCGCTGCCGACGAACTCAGCGTAGCAGGCGCCGGCCGCCTTTGGCACAGCTAGCGCCTGCTCTAGAGTCGCGACGATCCCGTGGCGAAAGGCTAGGAATGCCACGCCGTGGTCCTCGCCCTCGACCAGACCGGTGGCGCGGCCGGTGCGCGCGACCACCCAGGCAACCTCATCTCCCAGCCACCAGCGTAGCCGGTCAGCCGCGTGCACGCCGTTGTCCATGAATACGCCGCCACCGGAGAGAGCTGTCACGCCCCGCCAGTTCAGCGGCTGGAGCACATCGCGCCCGGCAAAGATAACGTCGCGCACCTGCAGGATACGGCCGATAGCGCCGGCATCCAGGAGCTCCTTGGCCTTGATATGCTCAGCGCGAAAGCGATGCGTGTGCCCGACCATCAGGACCACGCCGGCTCGGGCGCAGGCCTCGATCATCCGGTCTGCATCTTCGAGCGTGGTAGCGATGGGTTTCTCGCACAGTACGTGCTTGCCGGCGGCGGCAGCATCGAGTACTGCCGGCGCGTGGAGGCTGTGCGGCAGGCATATCGAGACAGCCTGGACATCCTGGCGATCGAGCACCCTGACCCACTCGGGATACCACGCCGCCTGCAACGCCTCCGCGAAGGCGCGTCCGCGCGCTTCGTCCACCTCGGCCACTGCCACGACACGGCAGTCCGCGCGCTTCGTGTAGGCCTGCGCATGCGCTCGCGCGATCGTTCCCGCGCCGATGATCCCTACACCGAGCATATCTGTCCCCTGCTTCTTGTCTATCGATCAGGTGTGCCGTAACACGGTTCGCCTGATCCCGCAGCACTGCACCATGCCTCTGGAGGGCGAGCCATGGCGCATTCAGACGATTGCACCTTCCTTTCAGGTTGGCGCTGCCCCACACCTGGAGGGGCAAAAGGATGGTGCCCGACGCGTTCCGCGGCGGCTCGCCCGCTGCCCCACGCCTGTAGAGGCAAAAGGTAGTCGTGTCGTAGCGCGTGCCAGCCACTGCCCTACGCCCGTGGGCGAAAGACTTTTCGCCCCCACGATTATGTTGCCCTGGCACTTTCTCCATAGGCTCGCATAGGCCCGCACGGAAGCGCTCACGCCCGGCGGGCCGGCCTCCTGGACGAGAACTATCCGGGTATGCCGAGGTAGCGGTTCCGGCCCTCCACCAGCACATGCAACTTCGCGTCAGCTACCGACCGCGGCAGCATCCACAGGCCGCAGTCTGGGTGGACGTAGCGGACGCGCCCTGGCCCAAGGACCTGCTCGGCCCGCTCGATCCGCCGCGCCACCTCATCGGCCGTCTCAATCTGCAGGTCTTTTATGTCTATCACACCGATGCCGAGGCCGATGCGTGGCTCGACCTCTGTGAGATATTCCAGCTCGGCATAACTCCGGCGGGCCAGTTCCAGCACCACGTGATCGACGTGCAGCCGGTTCAGGAAGCCGATCAGTGCCTGGTAGTGCCCTTTCTGGATGGTCTGGCCGCCGTAGTTGCCAAAGCACAGGTGGACGGCTCGCTCACGGCCCGGCGGGATGGCATCCAGCACCAGGTTGATCGCCGCAGCGGCTAGCTCAGCGTCTTCAGGATGGCCGGTGAGGTTCGCCTCATCCACCTGGATCACGTCGGCGTCGACGCCGCGCACCTGCTCAGCCAGCACGCCCGCCAGAGCCATGCACAGCGCCCTGCGGTCGCGGTAGTGGCGGTCCAGCAGCACCTTCGCCAGCATGTACGGGCTGGTCACCGTGAACTTGATGCGGTGGCGAGTGAGCGCGCGCAGGGGTCGTGCTGCCGCAGGGAGGTCGAGCGTACCCGGGCCAAGCGGCCCGGTCACTACGCCAGCGGGCTGGACGCGGTAGGCCATGCCTTCCTGCCGGGCGAACGCCTCGGCATCAGCGCTGCTGGTGCGCGTCTTGACACCGTCCATCTGCCCGACGAAGTAGTCGATCATGCCGTTCGTCTCAGGATGGTTCACATCGAAGCGCGAGAGCTCCCCATCGCTGAGCACATCGATGCCGGCCAGCTCCTGCGTCTTCACCACCACTAGCGTGGCATCGCGCAGGTTGTCGCGGGTAGGGTAAACACGCAACCAGGCCGGCATGGGATAGCTGCCGACGACGGTGGTCTGGATGGCAGGTCGAGAGGTCGAAGCGATGTCTGTCATGTTTGTCGCGCAACCCACCTTTCATCCGCAGTGCGCGGTCAGGCCCTGCTGCTCTGGTCACGGGGCCGTGCGCGGGACACCAGGTGTCTCCAGCGAGTCAACGCTCCAGTCCTCCAGCGGCGTGAATCGCGAGATATCCAGCAGGAAGCTGAGGCCGAAGGGAGCATCCATCACGCTGTCCACCCGGATACGGCCCTTCCGGATACTGAGCGTGGGGAAGCCGCGCTCATGGCAGCGATACAGATCACCGTGGCAGGCCAACACCTGCGCCTGCACCTCGGGCGGGTACATGCTCAGCCCGCGGAAGTAGTGATGCCCGTTGCGTTCGACGTGAGGGATGCCCAAGCTTGCCGCCACAGCCAGGTCTTGGAGGAGTGCTACCGGGCCGACATTGGCCAGATCCTCGCCGCTCAGGATATAGGGACGGCCAGAGTCATGGCGGCGCCGGTGCGCCAGCAGACACGCTGCTGCTACGCTGCGCAGCACGCCCTTACAGTTTTTATGGCTTGTGCCGGCATAGCCGGCCGCGAGCGCGGCCGGGACGCACTCAGGCGTCGCGTCTGACTCGTCGATGATGATCGGTGGCCGGTCGGTCCAGGCCCGGAGCTCCTGCGCCACTTGCGCGCTCAGCGCGACGTCACGATAGAAGGGTTGCTCCACGTAGAGCAGGTGGCGCAAGAAGGCCGCCAGGCTGCGCCGGCGCAGGAGCTCCTCCCAGAAGGCGCGGAATCCCTCAACCGAGGTATAGGCCTCGTTGCAGTCGAGCGTGAAGGCGTAGCCCTCCCCGCATTCGCGCTCGAGCACCGCGGCAATGCGCTCCAATCGCGCCAGGTCGGCATCCACCTCGCCGCGCACCTTCAGTTTGAAGTGCGTCAGGCCGTAGATCCGGATGCACGCCTCCAGGGACTGCGGCAGGCCGTCGTCCAGCCGTTCGGCCGGCGGGATCTCGCCCTCGGTGAGCGGATCAGCGAGGCCGACGGTGTGCCGGACGATCAGCGAGCGCAGAGGCGTATCAGGCAGGAAGTCTGCCGGCGCGGCGCCTTCGAGCTCGGGGTAGAGCGCGCCGAGGCGGATGCCCAAGGTATTCGCGCGCAACGCCCGGTGGAAGGGCGTGCCTGTAGCGCGGCAGAACGCGTCGATGACGGCCCGCTCGACCAAGCTGACGCCGAAGCCCCAGAGCAGGGGTGGATAGCCGGTCCCTTCTGCCCAGCGCCGCTGTGCCGAGGAGAGTTCCTGCCACAGGTCGAAGACCGACGGCGCGCTGCCGGCCTGGCCTGCGAGAAGGCAGGCGTTCTCGATCACCCGCAGCATGCCGGCCAGGTCGTCCTGAAATGAGGTAGCCGGGTCCTTCGTAAACCATTTGGGCGGCAGACCATCCGAGGCAATGCCTGTATGTGGTGCGCCGCCAATGTCGAGGGTAACGCGGACGAACAGATGGGGCAGCGCCGTGAGCGAGGCGATGCCGTAGCGAAACGGCATGCGCGCCCGCATGTTCAGGACGTAGAGATCGGTGTGCCGGACGGTGATGCGCATAGGCCCTTTTATTTAGGCTTTCTTTAGTTATTCTTTTTTTATTCTTTTAGTTAGTTATCCTTTTTAGTTATTTAGTTATTTAGTTATTCTTAGTTATTCACAGAACGCAGGAACTTCCGTATTCCGGACACGCCGGTGAGCAGCCTGCACTGTAGCGCAGCGGAGAGCGGGCTGCAACTTACACGCCGAGCTCCTGCTTCACCCGACGCAAAGTCTCGATGTGCTCTGACGGTGAGCGCAAGCCCGCTCCCATTGTGTTAACGCAGACATGTGTGGCGCCCATGCTGCGCCAGATCTCCAGGTCCTGGCGCCATTGCTCCGGCCCACCGCGGCGCACGACGACGCCGCCTTCCAGACCAATGGCTGAGGGGTCGCGGCCTTCCTGGCGGGCGTACTCGCGGATGCGGTTCATCCGTTCGGCGGTCTCCGGGCCGGGCGGGCCGACCAGGATCCAGCCATCGGCCAGACGGGCGATGCGGCGCAGCACCCGCTCGTCGCTGCCGCCCATCCAGATCGGGATAGGGCGCTGCACCGGCAGTGGGTTAATGCCCGCATCGCTGATGTGATGCCAGCGCCCGTGGAAGGTCACCAGCGGCTGGGTCCAGAGCGCACGCAGCACGGCCACCTGCTCCTCGATGCGGCGGCCACGGTTGTGGAAGTTCTCGCCCAGCGCCTCATACTCCACCTCATTCCAGCCGAGGCCAACGCCCAGCCGCAGCCGACCGCGGCTTAATACATCGACCTCGGCGGCCTGCTTCGCCACCAGGGCAGTCTGCCGCTGCGGCAGGATCAGAATGCCGGTGACCAGACCGATACGCCGCGTCACCCCCGCGAGGTACCCAAACAGCACCAGCGGCTCGTGGAACTGGTGCTGGTAGGTGTATGGCCAGCGACGGTCCCGGCGCTCCGGCGTGTCGGTATTGGCGCCGAGCACATGGTCATAAGCCACCAGGTGGGTATAGCCCAGCTCTTCCACGGCCTGGGCATAGTCGCGGATAGCCGCCGGGTCGGTGCCGATCTCAGTTTGCGGAAAGATTGCTCCGATCTGCATCTGGCCTCCTGTGGCCCCTCTGTTATGCTGACATGCACAAAGTAACCTGGAACGGCGTGGGGGCCCGCCTGCGCGCCGCAGCACGGCCGCCCTGCGTCCTGTATAGTACCCCAACAGCGCGCGATATGTGCCAGCCGCAATGGTGTCTAGAGAATGGTACCTAGAGAGTCCAGGCGAAAAGTTAGGGAGGAAATCGATCACATGCGTTTGGGGAGTTCATCGTTACGGAACCTGCCAGAGCTCCGCGATATCCGGTCGAAGCGCATCTCCAGCTTCGACCGCACCGGCGGCAACGATGACCGCCTGCACATTGCCCCGCGCAGCACGGCCACGCTCGCCGACATTCAGGGCGCGGGCTGCATCACTCATATTTGGACGACCATCGCCTGTCGCGACCCGTTCCACCTGCGCAAGATTGTGCTGCGTATGTGGTGGGATGGGGAGCCCGAGCCTAGCGTCGAAGTGCCGGTGGGCGATTTCTTCGGCCTGGGCCATGCACAGAAGACGTATTTCGTATCACTTCCGCTGCAGATGTTCGATCGCGGCTTCAACTGCTGGTTCCCCATGCCCTTCGCTACCAGGGCACGTATCGAGGCCGAAAACGAGACCGATGACGAGGTGATTTACTACTACTATATTGATTATGAAGAGTATGATCGCCTGGAGGGCGACTACGGGCGGTTCCACGCCCAGTGGCGCCGCGAGAACCCCACCACCGTGCGCGAGCCGGACGGGTACGACCAGCGCGGCCAGCGGCTGAACACTACCGGCCGGGACAACTACGTTATCCTGGAAGCCGAGGGCCGCGGGCACTATGTGGGCTGCCACTTAAACGTCGATATGCCAGAACCGGGCTGGTGGGGTGAGGGGGATGACATGATCTTCATTGACGGAGAGCCCTGGCCGCCCAGCCTGCACGGCACCGGCACAGAGGACTACTTCTGCGGCGCCTGGAACTTCAATCGCCTGGAGCGCACCTTCTGTACGCCCTATTACGGCTACCATTTCAAGACCAACGCGGACTATACCGGCAAGCACTCGATGTATCGCTTCCACATCGAGGACCCGGTGCGCTTCCAGAAGTCCATCCTGGTAACGATCGAGCACGGGCATGCCAACGACAAGCAGGGCGACTGGTCCAGCACGGCCTACTGGTACCAGGCCGAGCCGCACAAGCCCTTCCCGAAGCTGCTGCCGGTGGACCAGCGCCTGCCGTACCGCTGGGGCGGGATCGAGCGCTGGGTGTAGAGCACCCCGCTCCCCCACAGTGTGAGAGAGGAGGCCAGGGTGGGGGCCGCCCCTGTCCTGCACAGCAGAGGCCCGGGCTCGCTCAAGCCGCGCGCTGCCGGCCTGGTACGCTTCTACGCGCAAGAGGTCATTGCAAGCCATTCGCCGGCCCGTGCGCATCGGGTACAATAGTCGCTGAGAGCAGAAACAGGATCCACGGATGGCATTCACGGTCACAGACTTCCACGATCTGGTCCGCCTGCTGGAAGCGCACCCAGAGTGGCGGGCAGAGCTACGCCGTCTGGTGCTCAGCGAGGAGCTGCTGCGGCTGCCCGAGACGGTCGACGAGCGGGTGGACCGTCTCGAGGCAGCTTTGGCCACACTGGCTGAGGCGCAGGTCCGCACCGAAGCGCGGCTTACCCGGCTGGTCGAAGTCCAGGAGCAGACAGGGGAGCAGCTCCGCCGGCTCACCGAGGTGCAGCTCCGCACGGAAGCGCGCCTGGAAGGGCTAGCTACACACGTAGAAGAACTAACCGTCCGGCTCGACGTTTTGACAGCGCGAGTGGATGCTCTGGCTGAGGCGCAGACCCGCACTGAAACGCGGCTGGAGGTGCTGACGGCGCGCGTTGATGACCTGGCGGCCCAGTTAGGGGGTCTGGCTACCCGGGTTAATGACCTCACCGCCCGGCTGGAGACCCTCACAACACGAGTCGATGCACTCGCAGAAGCGCAGGCGCGCACAGAGGCAGAGCTACGCCGCCTGGCTGAGATCGTTGCACGCCTGGTTCAGGGTCAGGACAGGCTCGAGCGAGATTTCGCCAGGATGAGGGGCAGCGACCTCGAACGTCGCTACCGGGAGAACATCCGCCGCTTCTTCGCCCCGGTCGTTCGCCATCCCAGGCCGGCGTCCGACGACGGGATATACCGTCTCCTTGACGACGCCCTGGCGCGCGGAGCGCTCACGGATGAGGAGATCACCGGGATCGAGCAAGCCGACCTCATCGTCCTGGGCATCGATCGGCAGACCAGAGAGCCCGTGTATCTGGTTACCGAGCTTTCGTGGACGGTCGGCCCGGACGATGTGCGGCGCGCCATCGAGCGCGCCCGGCTGCTCGCCCGAGCCGGCGTCTCTGCCCGGCCGGTCGTCGGCGGCCACCAGCTGACTGGCGCGGCCGCACGCCTGGCTCAGGAGCACGGCGTCGCCGTGCTGGAGCCGCCGCCGGACGAAGAATGACGTCTCAGAACAGAGAGCCAAAAAGCCGCTTCAGAACGTGGTCGTGAGCTCCTGCGCCTGCCCGGTCAGCGATGCGATGACCGCTTTCTCCATGATCTCCACGACGTGGCGGGCGTGCTCGGCGCTGAGGATCGGCTTCTTCCCCTGGATGATACACTCAGCCCAGTGGGCGATGTCGGGGGAGGGCTGGCCTGGCTCGCGGCGGCGCTGCTGGCCAGGTCCGGCACGCCCGGCATCCTCGCCGGTAGCGACGACGTTACCCTGGGCGTCGAGCAGGCTCCAGCCCTTGGGGTAGCGGCCGCCCTCGTCGCGCTGGTACAGCCGGAAGGTAGCGCCGCCCCAGCTCGATGCACTGATCACACCCTGGCTGCCATAGATCACCAGCCCCGGGCCCTCACGGGTGATCATGGTAAAGCAGCCGTCCACCGCGCCAATGGTGCCTTCGCCCCAGTCCAGCAGCACGATGCCGTTATCGTGCGCAGTGATCTGGACCTGCCGCGGCTCCGGCCGCTCGGGGCTGAAGAACGTGCGGTCGCGGAAGGCGATGCCGCTGAAGGCCGTCACGCGCTTGGCCGGGCCCAGGATGCCGGTCACGGTGTGCAGGCCATAGACCCCCATATCCACGAGCGCGGTCCATACGCCTGCCTCGCGCATGAAGAACCACTGCGAGTCGGTCAGCCGGCCCGGGCCGGTCGCACCCCCATGGGACGAATGGCAGTAGACCATGGCTACCTTGCCGAGCACACCATCCTGGACCAGGGCCTTGATGCGCTGGACGCTAGGGCTGAGCATATTGGGCGGGGCCGCAGCCAGCACCAGCCCGCGCCGGCCGGCCTCGTCGATCAGCCGGTTCGCCTCCTCGAGCGTCTGGCACATCGGCTTCTGGACGTACACATGCTTGCCTGCCTGGAGCGCCTCGAGGGCAAGCTGATAATGAAGCGGCCAGGGGGTGAGGATCTCCACGCCCTCGACCTCCGGGTCGCGCAGGAGCTCCTCGACACTGCCGTAGGCGCGGCACTCCTCGGCACCGAACTCCTCGCGGGCGCGTTCGGCGCGCTCGTACACGGTGTCGCAGGTCGCTACAATATCCACCGTGCCGGCCAGCGCCCTGGTGCCAGGCAGGTAATTCTTCAGCGCAATATCGCCACAGCCGATGATCCCGACCCTCAGCGCCATCTTCAGTGCTCCTTTGTTATCTCGTTACCCCAACGGCTTCACCGTCTCATCCAGCGGCAGTCCGAGCATCTCGTAATAGCGGCGGCGGCCGGCCTTGTCACCGTCAGCCACGCGGCGCGCCCACACTGCCACCTCCTTCGCCACCTCGATGGGTACGACGATCACGCCGTCGCCATCGGCCACGACCAGGTCGCCCGGGCGGACCCACACGCCGCCAACGGTGACCGGCTGCATGGTGCTATCGAGCTCGAGCCGGCCGGGCCGGATACCCCGGGAGATCTTCTTGCTATAAACCGGCACCTGCTCCTTGATTAGCTCATCGGTATCCCGGCAGCCCCCGTTGGTCACTGCGCCGACCGCGCCGCGGGCCATCCAGCCGAGCGCATTGTTTGAGCCGATGAACCCGGTCTCCAGCACGCCCTGGGCATCGATGACGATGACATCGCCGGGCTGGATCTGTTCCGGGATAGGACCGCGAGCCAGCTCACGATACCAGCGTGAGATCTCCCGGTCAATCTCCTCAGGCGTGCCGGTCGGCATGCGCCGCATCGTCGGCCGGAAGCGCACCGTGTGTGCGAAGCCGTAGATGCGATGCCGAAAGCCCTCCAGGTCTCGCCACAGCGGCCGGATCTCCCAGTCCATCAGCCCCACGTCCTGAAGCCCGCAGCGGTCCATACCGTCGCAGACGTCGGTCACCCGCAAGCCGCGATACAGCGCGATTAACTCCTCTCGCTCAGGCGAGAGCGGCGGAACACCAGTAGCCATGACGAACGCAGCCCTCCCTCGTTGATCTAACCCCTTGGTCTCACCCGGTTCTCTTGATCCGACCCCAGACAGGTCTATCTCAGGATCGGCCGGTTCTTGGGATCCCTGTCGGTAGGCGCCAGACGTAGGAGTGCTTACGCACTACGCGTTATACCCTACGCATTACACATTACGTAGTAGTGCATCGACCTGCGGCTTGAGCGCAGCGGCCGCCTCTTTCGCCGTGCGCTTTCCGCTGCGCACGTCGGCGAACTCCTTGTCGTAGAGCGCGGCGATCTCCTGCGCCCGCGGCGGAATAGGAATGGCGATCACCTTCCACTTGCCCTTGCCCTGGAGCGGCTCAATAAAGGCCTCTCTAAAGTGCTTCGGAATGCCGTCCGTGGGCAGGATCGCTTCGAGCGTATCCACACGGCTGGAGCCCCAGCGCTTGAGCTCGGTGATCTGCCGCTGCGCCTCCGGGCCAGTCAGGTACTTGATTAGCTCCCAGCCGTGCTCGACGTGCGGCGCCCCAACTGGGATGGCGTGGGCGCTCCCTGTGGCGCAGGGGAAGTGTCCAGCGCGGCCGCGCGGCAGCACCGTGACATCGTAGCGGAAGGTGCGCTGCTCCTGCTTGAGGAAGAACACCTGCTGGGCGAAGTTAATGTTCATCGCGCAGAAGCCGTTGCGGAAGGCGTCGCCTGGCGCCGGCAGCTCGTTCGAGGCAGGGACAGCTCGATGCACCGTACGCACATCAGCGCTGAACTGGATGGCCTCGACGGTCTCGTCACGGGTGATCGTGAACTCGGTCAGGTCGCGGTTGTAGAGGTCCCCGCCGAAGGAGCGCACCAGGCTGTACGATGGCGAGTCGTTCATCTGGAAGAAGATGTCCGTGGTGCCCCACTGCTTGACCGTGCCGCCCTCGACGATGGTAAGCCGCTTCGCCACATCCAGGAACGTCTCCCACGTCCACGTATCGTCGGGGTAGGGAATACCGGCGCGGTCGAACATGTCCATGTTGTAGAAGAGCACGCGCAGTGCGTTATCTTTCGGAATGGCATACTGCACGCCCTTCCACTGGAACACATCGACCACGCCCGGCACGTAGTCCGAGCGGCTGATCCGGTCGCGGGCCATAAGCTGGTCGAGTGGCTGGATGGCGTTGCGCGCGGCCAGGTCGACGCCATTCGAGTAGTGCACCTGAGCTACGTCAGGCGCCGCGCCGCCTGCAACCATGGCGACAAGCTTCTTGTACTCCTCGGTGAGATTCGCTTCCAGGATAAGGTTGACTTTAATCTGCGGGAACCTGGCCATGAAGTCTGCGACGAACTTGTGGTACATGTCGCTTTCGACGCCAGCTCCGGCCCAGGCGAGGAACGTGATCTCTGCGGGGCCGAGCTGCCGCGAGCCAGATGTGCTGGCCGCTGGCGCTGGAGCTTGGCTGCGGCACGCCGCACCGGCGGCCAGCAGCGCCGCTGCCCTCAGTACGGGCGACGAGAGGACCGCACGACGCGAGAGCATCTTGCTTTCGACCTCCTCGGATAATGATTCTCTCTTCCGCGCTGCCAGGATGGTATCGGCCATGCGCGCGGCTTCGTCCAGTGCCTCCTTCACGCCCAGCTTGCCGGCCATGGCCGCCTCGAGATTTGGCTGAAGCGCTTCCCGGCTGATCTGCCCCCATTCCGGCAGTGTGGGTGAGATCCGAGCGTACGACCAACGACTCGTGTGATAGTAATCCGGGGTATCTTACGGACGAGCGCTTTTACCTCCGGCTCGTCGTAGATGTCTCCGCGCGCATTGCCCTTATAATGCTGGACTAGTAATGCTGGACTAGCACCACCTGTCCTGGAGGCCCCTGGAACGTTGACCGTGTCGCATTCTTGTCGAAGAATTCACCCCCACTCTGCCAGAGCATCTGCGAAAAGTGATCCACCGGCGCCGCCCCACTGGTCGGCACGGAGAAGCCACCTGTCTTATCGTCTATGAGCTTGCGAGCAACTTCGATTAGCTCATCCAGACATAGGCGTTTCCCCTCCTGCCTGAACCAGCCCTGAGCGCCCTTCACCTCCGGTGCCCTTTACTCCGGGGAAGGCGAGGCAGGCTACATTCTACACAATCCACACTGCGCAGTCTTGGGCCATATCCCCTGGCGTGAGCGAGCCGGAGAGGCAAGCCGACCTTCGACGCGAAGCCAGTGCGCCCACAAGAGGGGAAAGCCCATGCGCGGTCCCGCCAGGTATACTGCGTCTGTACGCAGGTTCGGAGGCCGGATGTACAACGTCAGGCTGGCTCGCAGAGGGTCCCGCGCGGCCAGGCTGCACATGAGACAAGGGGATCTATGGCAGCGATCACTCCGCTTCGGCTGGCGGCAGACCAGGTGCGCGAAGCCGGGGAGGTGCTAGGCCGGGCGTTCTTCAACGATCCCTTCTTTACGTATGCGCTCCCTGATGCAGAGCAGCGCCGCCGCGTGCTGGGTGCCTGGTGCACGGGCTTCGTACGCTACGGGTATTCCTACGGTGAGGTGTACACGACGCCGGGCCTGGTGCGCGGCGTGGCCGTGTGGCTTCCACCGGGGCAGTCGCGCATCACGCCGTGGCGCGCCCTGCGCGCTGGGTGGCTCTGGACGCCGTTCCGGCTCGGCCCGGGCTGCCTTCTGCGGCTCACTCGTGCGGGCATGGCCCTCGGCCGGCTGTACCGGCACGTGGATCTGAGGCAGCAGTGGCGCCTGTCCTGGCTCGGCGTCGATCCGGCCTGGCAGGGACAGGGCATCGGCAGCGCGCTGATGCAGCCCGTGCTCGCCCGCGCCGACGCCGGCGGAGTGGCCTGCTCCCTGGCGACCTTCACAGAGACGAACGTACGCTTCTACCAGCGGCGCGGGTTCCGTGTCGTCGCAGAAGGTACCATCTCAGGAAGCGGCCCGCGTATCTGGATCATGCAGCGTGACCCTGCGTTGGATACACACCGCAGTACTCCATCGCCGTAAGGGCGTAGACCTGGGCGATGTGCGTGAGCTGCTCGACCGAGACCCGTTCTTCGTCTGAGTGGGCGGTCTCGTAGGCCGGGCCGTAGTAGACCGTCGGGATGCCGATCTCATTGACGTAGAGATTGGCATCGCCGACCAGGGCCATGCCGATGACATCGGGGGCCCGGCCGGTGAGCTGCTCGCCGGCGCGCCGCAGCGCTTGCACGAGCGGATGAACAGGCGGTGTCTCAAACGGCTCGCGCCAGCCCTCAAGCTCGACGCGGCTCTGCAAGCCGTGCGCGTGCGCCACGCGCTCGGCCAGCGCCTCCAGCTCGGCGCGAACGTCCTCTATTGTGCGCCCGGGCATCCAGCGCCTGGTGCCGGTCACCTCGATGCGCACTGGCAGGCGGTTCGGGTAATCGCCCGCCGAGACGATCCCAACGTTCACCTGCTCACGGCCGGCCAGTGGGTGCGCCGGCCGCTCGGCCAGCAGATCGTCCAGCCGGTCGAGCTCATCGAGCAGCCGAGGCAGGGCGCGGATCGGGTTCTGCTTGAACGGTACTTTTATCGTGTGTACTGGCAGCCGACCGGCATCAAGGGTGATGGTGAAGACCGTCGAGCCCAGGCTAGCACACCAGACAGCCGTCGGCCCCTCGACGATCAGGATCGCATCCGCACGCAGCTCGCCGGCTTTGAGACGCTGGATGAGGCGCTTGGGGCCTTCCTTCTTGCCCGCCGGGGTCTCATGGCCAACCACGCCGGTGAGCCAGACATCACCGCGCAGGCGCACGCCAGCGCGCTGGATGGCGCGCAGGGCGTGCACCATGGCTACGAGCCCGCCCTTCATATCCTCCGCGCCACGCCCCCAGATCCAGCGCCCCTCCCGCCGCGGCGGCCAAGCCCGATCAATAGGGATCGTGTCCACATGGCCGTTCAGCAGCAGGGACATTCCACCGCCTCGACCGGGCAGATACGCCATCACATTCGGCCTGCCGGGCTCAACATCATCCATCACCGCGTCCCAGCCATTGCGGCGCATCAGCTCAGCAAGGAACGTTGCGCCAGGCCCTTCGCGGCCGGTCTCGCTCCGTACGGCCACGAACTCCAGGCAATCCTGCGCCAGCGCCTCGGGATCGATCTCTGCCAGCACGCGCTGTACAGGGCCGTCCACGGTGCCGTGCCTCCTGAGACGTTGTTTGCTGCTTTTCCCTATTCCCCCGACACCTGCCAGGCACAGTGAGCCGGCCGCGCCAGCCGGCGCAGCATGTACGCTGCCGCTGTCCCACCGGCCAGCATCACTGCTGTACCGAGTAGCAGCGGCACCGGTGAGGTGGGCGTAGGACCTGGTGGCGCCGGAACACGGGCCCGCTCTTCGTCGGTCATGGCGTGCCGGCGAGCCAGCTCCAGCCGCAGGCTCCTCTCACCCCGGGCCATGGCCCAGCGGTGGTTCGCGGCGAAGACCGGTTTGAACAGGAAGGACAGCGTGCGCAGGAGGGGCTTGTCCGCGCGAATCCTCCAGTCGTACGTGATGTCCACCCAGTCGCCATCCTGCCCCAGGTACCAGATACCGCGTCCGATGAAGTCGCCCCAGGCCTCCAGGGTGAACCCCTGGGGCCGCTGTGCGGCAACAATGCGAAACTGCCAGCGCAGGGTGTATGGCAGCCAGCCTTTGGTATAGAGGCTGACAACTCTCCCCACTGCTTCTGCGTCTCCGGGGGCAAGCTCCTGCACATCCAGATAGACCGAAGGCCACCAGCGTACGAGGTCAGGCGCATTGATGAGCATGCCGTAGACCTCATCTACGGTGCCTCGGACCCGCCAGTGTGTGATGAAGTGATAGTCGTTGCTCGCCATCGGCACCTCCTGCACGGCTCGCGCTCAGGTTCGCCAAAGCATCCGCACGCGTGTGCGGGACATGCGCGTCGCCTGCGCCAGAAGGACGCGCTGGCGCTCCCTACCAGCGCACACAGGCGGGCGCCATTATGCTAACCTTGTGACGTAGAGGATGCAAGGAGCGTTGCTGTAGGATGACCTGGCCAGACGACCCGGGAGCAGGACTGACGCGGATGACGCAGCCGGTGACAGGCGGGCGCCAACACCGGGAGCGCACGCGGTCCGGGTAGCGTGGGAGACAGCGTCTGGCTCCCTGAGCGGGGGGCGATCGCGGGCCATGCCGGATACGCTCGCGCCCTTTGCTCGAGCCCTCGCCCTAGCGCTGGCAGCACTTGGCACCTGGTGGCTGCTGCGCGAGGCAGCGCTCTGGCTCGGGACGTTCGTGCGGAACCTCCCCCCGCACTGGCAGGCGCTGGACGACACGCTCTACGTAACCGTGAACAGCCAGCAGCTGCCCTGGCTGACCCGGCTCTTTCTGGCTATGCTGAATGATCCGGGACCCGATTACTTTTATGTCGCCCTGGTGACGTTCGGCTACCTGTGGCTGCGCCGGCGCAGCGCGCTGCTGCCGGCAGCAGTGAGTATGGGCGTCGCGCTGGCGCTCGCCTCGGCAATCACCCACGACGTCCAGCAGGTAGCAGGACTGCGGGAGCGGCCGTACACGCGCATCCCTGGAGCAACCGTCGACGGTGTCTGGCGCGACGTGTGGCTGCTCTTCCCCAGTTTCCCTAGCGGGCACATGCGCGAGACGGCAGCCCTGTGCCTGATCCTCGTGCGTTTCTGGCCGGGGGCATGGTGGGGCGCGCTGGTGTATATGATAGTTATTGGCTTCAGCAGGATCTACCTGGGCGCCCACTATCCCTCTGACGTGATCGGGGGTGGGATCATCGGCGCCGGCTCGTCACTCGTGGCGCTGCTTGGCACCGCTGCAGCGCAGGCTGCCTGGCAGGGCATCCTCCGGCTCCCGTTGGTCGCGCAGGCGCGCACGCTGCTCCTCGTGCCGCGCGTGCCCGGCCACTGGGAACTGGACCCGTTGCCGGTCCGGCTGGCGCGCATCGCTCTCTCTGCAGGTATTGTCGTTGCGACGACGCTGGCGCTCGGTTGGATCTTCACCGAGCCTCGCCTGGGGCCGAGTGCCACGATCCTTCAGAACGTGGAGCTATGGGCGCGCGACCTGTTTGGCCGGAGCTTTCAGGCGGAGACAGCATGGCTGCTCTACCTTGCGCTGGCGAGCCCGCTGCCGGGCTACCCGCTTCTGGCCGCGCTTGCCCTGGGGCTGGCCGCCCGTCAGGGCCGCGGCCACGCTGCCCGTGCAGGGGCGACACTGGCGCTCGGTCTTCTGCTCGCAATCGCATGCAGTGCGCTGGGGAGTACGCTGTACCCGCGCCCGCAGCCAGTCGATGATCCTGCGTACCAGTTCACCACCGAGAGCTGGCGCGCGCGCCTGGATACCGCCAGTTCCTATCCTGGTGCCCGCATCGTGCTGGCGACAGTGCTGGCGGGAGGGCTCGGCCTGGCAGTTCGTCCGCTGGCTGCGGTAGCGGCGGTCTATAGCATCGCCGTTGCCGCTGCCATGCTCTCCTTCGGCGCGGTTTGGATCACCGATGCCCTGGCTGGCCTGGCCCTGGGCCAGCTCTGCCTCCAGACCGCGCGCTTCGCCGTCGCGCAGTTCTGGGCCTGGCCGGCACCTGTGGCCGGTACTGAGCGTGACGTCAGCGCCCGTGCTCCGCTGGCTGGTGCGGAACGCCCGCCGTCCTGGGGAGCTAGAGCGGGCGGGTGAGGTGCGAGCACGAACAGGTGCGGCCAGCATGGCCGGGAGGGCGTTCCGTACGATCCTCAGGTCGGCTGAGCACGCACCTCTTCCGTGGAGTAACGGTCTGTGCACGAATCACTTGAGCCAGGTCTCGTACAGAGAGGGCCGCGTGCCGCCACTCCTGCGCGGCGGTGGCAGTGCCACGGCGTCCGGACGGCGCTGATCACCGCCGCTGTGGCCGGCGTCCTGGGCATCCTGGCGCACCGCTTTGAGGACCTGCTCGAGGCGCTCAGCGGTGTGGAGCCGGACCTGAGCTATGTACCGGCCATCGTCGGGCTTGCCACAGTGTATTACCTGCTCAAAGCCCTGCGCTGGCACTACTACCTGCGCCTGAGCGATGTACGGCTGTCCTGGTGGCGGTCGACAGCCGCATACCTGGCAGGCCAGTGGTTCACCTTCACGCCGGCCGGCGAGCTCGTGCGGAGCTACTTCTTGTACGATCGGTATGGCGTGCCGGTCGATCGCTCAGCGCCTACCGTCGTACTTCAGGCGCTGATGGACTTCGCCTCGCTCGCGCTGGTAGCGTTTCTGGCATGCCTGTGGGTGCCTGCGCTGGCGCCGGTTGTGCTGCCGGTGGCGTGCGGAGTCCTGGCCTTCATCACCGCGTTGCTGCTTCCTCTGCCGCGGCGCTGGCTCCGTGCCTCGCCGGTGGCCGGCAGGCTCCCTCTGGTGCGCAGCCGGCGCGTCCAGGCGCTCCTCGCGCACGCCGACACGCTGTTGGCGTTACGTCCGGTGCTCATGGGCCTAGGGCTGGGCCTCCCTGCGGTGGCCACCGGAGCCGGCACGCTGCTGGCAGCCGGCCTGGCGTTGCACGTCGAGGGATGGCAGCCTCTGCATGCGCTGGTGGTGTACTCCATGGCCCAGCTTCTGGGCGGTATCTCGATCTTTCCGCAGGGGCTGGGGGTTACGGAGGCGAGCGGCACCGCGCTGCTGGCGCTGCTGGAGGTGCCGGCGCTTCAGGCCGCCTCCGCCGTGATTCTGTTCAGGCTGTGCACGCTCGGCTGGAGCATCCTGCTCGGCGGATGCGCGCTGGTCATCCTGCGACTGGACCGGCCCACGCAGGACACCGGCTCGATGGCGGGAGGGCAGCCATGAGGCGCCTCGCGCTGCTCGCCCTGAGCCTGGCGCTGGCCTGGCTGCCGCAGCCTGAACCTGCCCGCGCTGCACCCGCGCCGGCGCAGATGAGCCGGCCAAATGTCCTACTCATCACCGTGGATACCCTGCGCGCCGACCACATCGGGCCGTACGGGGGGCGCGCCCGCACGCCGGCGTTCGACCGCCTGGCTGCCGAAGGCGTGCGTTTTGCCGGCGCGTACGCTCAGGAGCCGCAGACAAACCCGAACCACGCTTCGCTCTTCACCGGCCAGTACCCCTCCACGCATGGGGTGCGCGTGCACCTGCACGATGTGCTACCGCCCCAGGCAACGACGCTGGCCGAGCTGCTGGCCGGGCATGGCTACCGCACGGGCGGGATCTATAGCTGGTTCAGCCTCGACGGTCCGCTCTCTGGACTGGACCAGGGCTTCCAGACATACCGCAATGTGAACGTGCGCGCCGGCACGCGCGACGTACTGCCGCCGGGCGCGGCTGCGGCGGCGTGGGAACGTGGGGAAGACGTTGAGGTATTCGTAGACGGTCGCGCCAACGTCACTACCGGCGCAGCGCTCGCCTGGCTGGACGAGGCAGTCAGAGATCGCAGCCGGCCATTCTTCCTCTGGGTGCACTACATGGATCCCCATCATCCCTACGAGCCGCCACCGCCCTACAACGAGCTGTATGCGCCGCGGTGCGACGGCTGCGTCGATGGGAGCCTGGCCACGCTGCGACGGCTCGGCCAGGGCTGGCAGCCCTCTGCAGAGGAGCTGGACCGTATCCGTGCCGCATACGACGGCGAGATCACCTTCACCGATCATGAGATCGGCCGCCTCTTGAGCAGGCTCGACGCGCTGGGCCTGGCGGGACGCACGCTGGTGGTGCTGACCGCCGATCACGGGGAGGCCTTCGGCGAGCATAACGAATGGTTCCACGGACTCAAGCTCTACCAGCCAACCATACACATCCCCCTGCTGATGCGCCTGCCGGGCGTGTTTCCGGCCGGCGCGACCGTTGACGCGGCTGTACAGACGATCGATATCATGCCGACGATCCTGGACCTGGCAGGCATCCCGATGCCTGCCGGCGTGGAAGGGCGCTCGCTCCGTCCGCTGTTGTATGAACAGCCGCCCGCCAGCCGCGTGGCGATCTCGGAGGTGGCGAGCGGGCGCTATCTAGCAGTCACCGACGGCGAATGGAAGCTCATCCGTGACACGGAGACCGGCCGACGCATGCTCTTCAACGTGCGCCAGGATCCGGCAGAGCAGCGTGACCTGCTGGTCGAACAGAGCGCCCAGGCGGCACGGCTAGAAGCGGTGCTGAACGAGTGGATCGCCTCGCGCATGGTCGGACGGCCGTGGCGCGGACAGTGGTCCGCGCCGCCGGAGGTCCACCCCGACGTAGCCAGGGCTGTTGCCGCCACGGGCGGCGCAGTCCAGGCTATCCGCGGCGGGACGCGCGGTCTCGTGGCGGCAGCGATCGGGCAGGCGCGCCTGGTGATCGACTTCGAGGCGCCGGCCGGCGCAGAAGTTGCCGTAGCCGTACTCCCGCGAGATATCGCCACGCTCCGGGGCCTGCCTGCTGGAGTCCAGCCCGTGCTGGCGTTTGAAGTGCGCGCGTACGACAATGTGACCGGGGAAGCGCTGGAGCCGGAGCCGCGCGAGGGTATGATCGGCATCGCCGCGTCGCTCACGGACGCGCCACTGCTGGAGCGTGTGCCCGGCCTGGCGCGGCTGCACATCCTGCGCCGCGATCCCCAAGGCGACCGGCTCCTGCCGGCAACGGTGCGCGGCGAAGGGCGCGAGCTCAGCGCCCAGGGCCGCGCTCCCGGCATCCACGTGGTGGCCGCCCTGGAGGATAGAGCGGGACCGGCAGAGTGGGACATCCCCGGCGGCCGCTTCTTTACACAGACCGGCGCCGGAGCTGCCACCGGCTACCGCGTCGTCGATGACGGCCGCGGGCTGGCCTGGACCGCCTTCCAGCGGTACGGCAGTGTGGACGGCCTGGGCTATCCGATCTCGCAGCGCTTCACCGTCGGTGGCGTGACCCGGCAGGTCTTCCAGAAAGGCGTGCTGGAGTGGCGGGAGGACAGCGGTCCAGCCATCCCGTCGCTGGCGAACATCATGGACGAGCTTGCCGCGGCGGGCAAAGACCCCTGGCTAGAAGCCTTCCGGCAGATACCTGCCGCGCCTGCGCAGCCGCCGACCGGAAGCTCGCCTGACGAACGGTTAGGCCTACTCGATCCGTATCCGGCGCTGCGCGAGGCGCTGACGGCAGCGCCCGACTGGCTGGAGCGCTACGGCCTGCCAGTTGCCGTCGCGCCTATGGGGCCTGCGGTAGTGCTGCGCATGCAACGAGCGGTGTTCCAGCTCTGGGTTGAGGACACGCCGTGGGCAGCGGCCGGGCAGGTCACCCAGGTGCCTGTAGGCGAGCTGGCGCGCGACGCTGGCCTGTGGGTGACCGAAGCCTTCGCCCCGGAGTTCCCGTAAAGGCGCGGCAGGCTCCTAGGCGAGAAGGGCACCGGCGGCCCGGGTTTCACTTTTGCGGCGCGCGGGCTATAGTGTGGATGGGCTCTCGAGTGAGCTCCGGTTGAGCTGCGCAGGGCATCATGGGGAGGAACACGCCGGAGGTTGGGGCACGATGGCAGCGCCGAGTATGCGGGTGGACGGCAAGGTCGCAATCGTCACCGGCTCCGGGAGCGGCCTGGGTCGGGCCACGGCCGAGGCGCTGGCTGCGGCCGGCGCGAAGGTCGTCATCACCGAACTGCCGGACCGCATGGAGCGCGCTGAAGCGGCTGCTGTACAGATCCGGACGGAGTACCGCACCGAGGCCATTGCCCTGCCGCTAGACGTGACCGACGTGCCCGGCATCCGGCGCATGGTGCAGCAGGCGGTAGAGCATTTCGGCCGGCTGGATATCATGGTGAACAACGCCGGCATCAACATCGCCCGGCCGGCCTTGGACGTCACGGAGGAGGACTGGGATCGCGTGCTCGACGTCGATCTGCGCGGCGTGTTCTTCTGTGCGCAGGCCGCTGGCCGCCAGATGATCACCCAGGGGCAGGGCGGGAAGATCATCAACATCGCCTCCCAGAATGGGGTGATCGCGATGCCCAGGCGCGCGGCGTACTGTGCGGCCAAGGCCGGGGTGATCAACCTCACGCGCGTGCTGGCGATCGAGTGGGCGCCGTACCGGATCAACGTGAACGCAGTAGGGCCGACGTTCGTACGCACGCCGCTTACCGAGCCCACCCTGTCTGACCCGGAAATGTATGAGTACATCATGCAGCGTATCCCGCTGGGCCGGCTGGCCACACCGGATGACGTGGCCGCGGCAGTGCTCTTCCTGGCCAGCCCTGCTGCCGATATGATCACCGGCCACACGCTGCTCGTAGACGGCGGCTGGACCGCCCAGTAAGGGCGCCCGAGGCCAAGGGCGGAGGAGGCCATGGAGATGCTTGGCAACACCGACATCGTCATCGCCGGCGCAGCACGCACACCGATCGGCCGGTTCCTAGGTGGCCTGTCCAATGTGCCGGCACCGCAGCTCGGCGCTGTGGCCCTGCGCGGGGCGATCGAGCGGGCCGGGCTGCGGCCGGAAGACCTGGACGGCGTGATCATGGGCACCGTCATCGCTGCCGGGCAGGGGATGGCCCCGGCGCGACAGGCAGCGCTTGGGGCAGGATGTCCGCCCTCGACCGGCGCCATCACCATCAACAAGGCCTGTGGCTCTGGCCTGATGGCGGTGATCCTGGCCGCCCAGGCGATCAGGCTGGGTGACGCAGCGATCATGGGAGCCGGTGGCATGGAGAGCATGAGTCTGGCCCCGTACCTGCTGCCTAAGGCGCGCACAGGCTTTCGCTACGGCCACGTCGAGCTCCAGGACGCCATGCTGCGCGACGGCCTGTGGTGCGCCTGGGAAAACCACCATATGGGCAGTGCGGCAGAAGCCATCGCCGCCAAGCACGGCATCTCCCGCGCTGAGCAGGATGCCTTCGCCCTGCGCTCGCACCAGCGCGCGGTGGCAGCAATCCAGGCCTGCGCCTTCGCTCAGGAGATTGTGCCGGTGGAGACCGTCGATGCGCGCGGCCGGCCCGCGACGGTCACCACCGACGAGTGTCCGCGGGCTGACACGACTGAGGAGGCACTGGCGCGGCTCAAGCCAGTCTTTAAAGCAGACGGCACCGTCACAGCCGGCAATGCCTCACAGCTTGCCGACGGCGCGGCGGCCGTCGTCGTCACCTCGGCGGCGGAGGCGCGCCGGCGCGGGCTCACCCCGCTGGCCCGCATCACCGGCTACGCCACCGCCGGGGTCGAGCCGCTGTGGCTCTTCGACGCCCCGGTGGAGGCGATCCGCACGCTCCTGCGCCGCACCGGCACGACGCTGCGGGAGTACGATCTCATCGAGCTCAACGAGGCGTTCGCCGCGCAAGTGCTGGCTGACGGCAAGCAGCTTACGCCGGATGGCTGGGACTGGGAGCGGGTGAACGTGCGCGGCGGGGCGGTGGCGCTGGGCCACCCGATCGGCTGCTCCGGGGTGCGCGTGCTGGTTACGCTGCTCTACGCCCTGCGCCAGACCGGCGGGAAGCGCGGGCTGGCGTGCCTGTGTCTGGGCGGGGGTGAGGCCGTGGCGATGGCCGTGGAGATGCTATGAGCTACTCTGCCAGCTCCAGACACTCGCGCACGATCCAGCGTGCCTCGACACCAAGCTCCGCCAGCACGTCCTGAGGCCGGCCGGTGGCTTCGCCACCGGCGCGCAGGCGCATGTGCAGCCACCAGCGCTCTGTGGCATCATCCCACTCGCGCACGCCCAGCTCAAGGAGGTGCGGCCGCAAGTCATACTCCTGCGCGGACTTGCCAACGCGCTCGCGACGGCGCGGGATGCGCTCCCGCGCCAGCAGAGTGTGGATGCGCTCCTCGATTTCCTGGCGCGAGAGCCGCTCGTCGTTCCACAGCTCCGCGCGGTAGACAGCTGCGCGAACTAAGGCCTGGAGCGGCGGCGCGTCCATGGATACTTCTCGAATGGCCAGGGCGCGCAGGCCGCGGGGAGTCTGCTGCTGCAACGCCTCTAGCAGGGCCGCAGGGTCGCAGCGCTGGCGCAGCCACACGTCGAGTAGCTCCTGCTCACCCATCACGCCGACGGCGAGCGGTGCAGCGAAGTTCAAGCGCGGGTGGGGGTTGAAGCCGCCGGTGTACGCCAGCGGCGCCCGCGCGCGCCGTAGCACCCGCGCCCAGGTGCGCTGGAGGTCCAGGTGCGCGATGAAGCGGATCTCCTCGCCTTTGACAAACGTGATGCGCAGCCGCTGCACTGCCGGCTGCGGCACCCACTCCGGTTGTTGGACCATTGTTCGCTCGCGGGTCTAGCCGAGCCAGCCTGTGATGTTCAGCGCGGCGATCCAGAACAGCCCCTGCACCAGCACGGCAACTGCCATAAGGAAGCGGGGGCGCGGCCAGCGGCGGCCCAGCGGCGAGACGGCAAGCGCCGCATTCGCGCACAGCACCACGAGCCCGATCAGGGGGAAGCGAAACACCTCCCAGCGCTCGCCGATCAGGTCTACCTCACCGTAAGCGTTGAAGTGCATCGGCAGGAGCTCTGGTAGAGATGGCTCGCGCCACTTGAGGTAGGCCGCTAGGGCCAGGTTGCCAGCCAGGGCGAGGGCCAGCAGGCCAAGCGCCGGCAGGTCACGCACCAGCGACGCAGGCGGCGACGGCCGGCTGGGGGCTAGCGTCTCTGGTGGCGCGCTGGAGGTGGTGACGGCTGGATTGGTCATGTCCTCGTGCTGATCAGGAAACCGCGCCCGCGCGGGCGGGATAGACGGCGCGGCACCAGTGCGCATACTTGGGGTTCCGTCCGCGCACGATCTCGAAGTAGAGCTCCTGAAGGCGGCGCGTGATCGGGCCGATCTCACCGGTGCCGACCGGCCGCCGGTCGATCTCCACCACCGGCGAGATCTGCGCGCCGGTGCCGCACAGGAAGCACTCGTCGGCCAGATAGAGCTCGGCGCGACCAATGTGCCGCTCGATCGTCGGGATGCCCAGCTCCTCCCGCGCCACCTGGATAATCGTAGCGCGGGTAATGCCGATGAGAATATGCTCCGACGGAGCGGGGGTGATCAGGACGCCGTCTTTAACGAGGAAGATATTCTCGGCGCTCCCCTCCGAGACCGTGCCCTCCTGGGTGAGCATGATCGCCTCGTCGAAGCCAGCTTCGTTCGCCTCGGTCTTGGCCAGCGCCGAGTTCACGTACAGGCCGGTCACTTTGGCCTGCGGCGGGATCATCGTATCAGCAATGCGCCGCCAGGAGGACACGCAGACGCGAATGCCCTTCTCGATCTCAAGGTACGGCCCGAAGGGCGCGGTATAGATGCACAGGTCGTCCGCAAGATTGTGCAGCCGCACGCCGATGATTTCCTGGCTCTTGTACGCGAGCGGCCGCACGTACACGTCTTCGCGATAGCCGTTACGCGCCACGAGCTCCGTCGTGATCGCGCACAGCTCATCGACCGTGTAGCGCAGCTCGATGCGGAGCATCCGGCAGGAGAGGCGCAGCCGCTCATAGTGCTCGCGCATGCGAAAGAGGTAAAGCTGTTCCTCCGCCGCGTTCCAGTAGCCGCGGATGCCCTCGAAGACGCCGGTGCCGTAGTTAAACGCGTGCGTCATCACGCTGATCTTCGCTTCACTGACCGGCACGAACCGGCCCTGGAAGAAGGCATACGGCTCCGCCGACGCATGCGCGTTAGACACGCTCATCTCCTCCTCGTGCTATGTGCTCTCGACCGGCCGCCGGCTGCCCACACATGCCGGCGCGGTGTGCTCTTCCGCGAAGGAGCACCTGTGACTGCTCCCGACGCCGCGCGGCCGATTATAGCACGGCTGCGCAGAGGGCTCCGCCGGCCATAGGCGTGACGGCCGGCGGCTGTTACGCCCTGCGCTGCCCGGCCGGCTGCCTGGGCCTGGGCGCATGCTTGTCGGCCCATGCCATCACCGACGTGAGGTCGAAACGCTGCACCGTCTGCGGATTCTTCTGCTGCTCCAGCCACTTGTTCAGCGCGTTACGCTTGAGCTGCTCGAGCTGGTCGCTCTCGACCGGCCGGCTGGCTGCCCGCTCATCCACACGGATCACATGGTAGCCGAACTGCGTCTGCACCGGCTTCGAGAGCTGGCCCGGCTGGAGCGCGAAGGCGGCCTCCTCGAACTCCGTCACCATGAGGCCGCGCGGGAACCAGCCGAGGTCGCCCCCTTGATCCTTTGTGCCAGGGTCCTGCGAGACCTCCGCAGCTATATCCTCGAAGCGCTCGCCAGCCTCGATGCGGCGGATCACCTCACGCGCCTTCTCCTCATCGGGCACCAGAATGTGCCGCGCGTGCACCTGCTCCTGGGCAGCAGGGATCTGCTCGGCTAACTGCTGGCGGAGCTTCTCTTTCAGGAGATCAGCCTCGATCGTCCGACGCAGATATCCCTCGGAGACTCCCGTAGCCTGGAGGAAGTCTCGCAGCCGGCTCTGCAGGAGCGTGCGCGCCGGTGTTGGAATGGCCCGCGATGTCGGTGTCGGGGGAGCCGTTGCCGCGGCCACCCCGGTGGCCGCGGCATCCAGCTGTTCAGCGCCTGCCCCCGCCGGTGCTGCCGTAGGCGAGGATTCCGGCGTGGGCACCGCGCCCTCGTCCGGCGGCGCGAAACGCTTCTGGAGCTCAGCGTCGATCTCTTCTTTCGACACCGTCACCCCCCGCTTTTTCGCCTCCTGCCGGACCAGTTCCTCGTCGATCAGGAGCTCAAGGGTATTGGCGTTCACCGAGAAGAGTTGCTCCTGGACCTGGATGAGCTGCTGCTGGGCGAGCTGGCGCGCCGGATCGTTCTGCGGGCGCATACTGGCGAACACCTGAAGGTTCTGGAACTCGCTGCGCAGGCGGTTACGTTCGAAGCCGAGGCGGGTAGCGTAGGTGCGCAGGCTGATCTCGGTGCCATTCACCGTCGCCACCGGGCTCATGCCGGGCAGGATCTCATCGGCGACAAAGGCCACGGCCAGAATGACGGCCACGAGGCTGAACACAAGCACGCCGCCAAGCATGGCAAGGCGGCGCTGCAAAGCCTCTTTCTCGCTGCGGGTGAGATGCCTGCCCCAGCCGAAGAGGAGAGCGCGGCCATCGCGGGCACGGGCCGCGCGAAGCTGCGCCTGCTGCCGGGCGTCCAGGCGGGTCTGCCTGCGACGCTGCTGCTTCGCGACGGACCGCGCGAGCGCGCCGCGCCGCGCGTTCACAAGCTTCCCTGGCGCGTCCTGCTGGCTGGATGCTTCTTTGTGATGTAGAAAACGATTAAGAATAAGAATCTGACGTTTGCGGAGAAGATCAAGCACCAGCGGTGCTCCTTCCTGACCTGCCCGCGCTGCGAGCCCCACCGCACGTCCCAGCCAGAGCACCGCCAGTGGCACTGAGCGTGAGAGAAGATGTCATGCCAGAGACAGGGGAGAGCGGGATCCTCCCGACCAGCCGCATCACGTACGGGCACAGCCGTACGCGGGCTGGCCCGCGTACGGCTCCTGCTCAGCTCGGCAGGCCCATCAGGCGGATATGCTCGGCGGTATATGGCAGGAGTGCCATGTATCGCGCCCGCTTTATAGCCATGGCGAGCTGGCGCTGATGCTTGGCGCACGTACCGTTCTTGCGGCGCGGCTCAATCTTCGCCCGCTCGGACAGGAAGCGGCGCAGTCGCGCCACATCTTTGTAGTCAATGACCGCCACGCGGTCAGCGCAGAAGGGGCACAGCTTGCGCCGAGAAGCGCGTTCGCGGTAATACTCCCGGCGCTCCTCGCGCATGCGGGGCCGCCGGGCAGCCGGCTGCGCTTCTGCCTGCGGCGGAGCCTCGGTGACTGCCTGCTCTCCCGGCTCCGCCGCCTCCACAGGCGCCTCGACCGCGGGCGCTGCCTGCTCCTCAGGATGTTCCTGGTCAGCCAACGTCATCGTACTCCTTGTTCTGGGTTATCCTCTGCGGCATTGCCCTGTCACGGGCCTGGCCAGGAGTCGACAGAGGCTCTCTACGCCCCGCAGCCTCAGCGGCCGGGCCCATCGAAGGGCAGGTCGTCAGGCTCGACCATCGGGCCGTAATCCAGGTCGTCGGCCGGTGCCTCGCGCTGGCGGCTATCCAGCATCATCATCTGCTGGGCTACCACCTCGGTGCGGTAGCGTTTCTGGCCGTCGGGACCATCCCACGAGCGCGTGCGCAGGCGACCCTCGATATATACGCGGCTCCCCTTGCGCAGGTACTCGTTGCACCGCTCGGCCAGTTTATCCCACGCTACCACGTTGAACCATTCCGTCTCCTCGCGTGGCTCACCGTCGGGACCCGTCCAGCGACGGGTAGCTGCCACGCGGAAGTTCGTCACCGGGCTACCGCTGGGCGTATAGCGCATCTCCGGGTCGGCACCGAGGTTCCCAATGATCATGACCTTATTCAGCGAGGCAGCCATCGTCGACTCCTTTACTCACCTACTCACCACGCCTCACAACTCACTACGCATTACATACTCGCATAACGTGTTGCAACTACTCGTACTCTACGACGGATCGCACGCCCGCGCGTCGTGCTACTCGTCGAGCTTCACCACGACATGCCGGAGGACCTCCTCGGAGATACGCAGGGTGTTCTCGAGATCAGCAATCGCGGACGGCGGGGCCTTAAACGTGTACACTGCATAGTACGCGTCCTTGTAGCGCTTGATCGGGTAGGCCAGCTGGCGCTTGCCCCACGGGTTTAGCTTCTGCACCTCGCCACCGCGGTCGGTGATCCATCCGCCGATGCGCTCCAGGAACGCCGGGACGGCATCCTCCGGCATCTCAGGCGTGATCATCACCATCAGTTCATAGTCTCGCGGACTCGGATCAGCCATGCTTGCGCGCGTGCACGCTCCTCCTTTCTCTGGGTTTGCCCCGACTGCCGTGCGCTGAGGCACCGGTGGCCGGCGTCGTGCACCCGCCGGCCGTGCGGAGCAGAAAGGCATACTCCACCGGCTGCATGCCGGTAGGCTGCAATACTGGAGCGATTATAGCACCCGGCGAAGAAGGGCGGCAAACGCCCGGCTGTATCAACATCGCCCTGTTCTGGACAGCTATACTACCCCTACTGCGCCACGACGGCTACACGGCCGCCGGAGGCGCGCAGCAGGCGGTCCCGCACCGCCAGAGCCAGGCCAGCGCTTCCAAAGTCGCGGGCCAGGATAACGTCCACGCCACGGCGATCGAGCTCGCGCAGGGCCGTGTACAGCCGCCTGGCGATGGTCGCCGGGCGGCGCGCCGAACCGGCACAGACGATCACTGCCGGCAAGTCTTGCAGGAGCGGCCAGTCCTCGCTGGCCACAAGCAGCCCAACCCGGCGACCCTGGCGGGCCAGCTCGGCAGTACGGCGGCGCATCTCCATCAGCACAGCGTCCAGTGGCCCGAGCAGCAGCCACAGCTCTGCGCGCGGCGCGTAGTGCTTCGCCAGCAGGCCGGGCGAGGGCAGCCCGGCCGGCGGCGTTTCTCCATGTTCCCCGACCGGCGGCTGAACGAGGCGCGGCGGCCGGCCAAGTACCGCCGCCAACGCCTCAACGCTCACCCCACCCGGCCGCAGCACCGTAGGCTCCTCCGCCGTAAGGTCCAGCACCGTTGACTCGACGCCCACCGGCGTCGGGCCGGCATCGAGCACCAGATCGATCCGCCCCTCCAGGTCTTCCAGCACGTGGGCTGCGGTGGTCGGGCTGGTGTGACCGAAGCGGTTGGCGCTGGGCGCAGCGACCGGCACGCCCGCCGCACGCAAGAGTGCCGCAGCGACCGGATGTGAGGGCACGCGGACGGCTACGGTATCGCGGCCGGCCGTCACATTCGAGGGCACCGCCGGCGCTTTCGGCAGCACCAGCGTGAGCGGCCCAGGCCAGAACGCCCGCGCCAGCATCCAGGCCAGCTCAGGGAGCTCACGAGCAACCTGCGGCAGCTCCTCCGGTGCGGCGAGGTGCACGATGAGCGGGTCGTACGCCGGCCGCCCCTTGGCTTCAAAAATGCGTGCCACTGCGGCCGCGTCCAGCGCATTCGCGCCCAGACCGTAGACGGTCTCGGTAGGAAACGCGACCAGCCCGCCCTGGCGCAGTACTGCTGCAGCGCGCTGGATCTTCGCTGCCGCCGGGCGCGTCGGATGGACGCGCAGCACTTCTGTCTGAATCATGCTTTTAAACCGTCACGAAAGCTCTAAACCGCTCTCCCACGAACGAAAAATAAAAGAAAGAAGTCGTAAAGAAGCCATACGTACACTATTGTACCTCGCCGGCAACCACGCGGCTCCGCCCGCGGCGCTGTCCCAGTAGCACGCGCGAGAACGGCAAGACTTCTCGCTTCTCTAGACCCATCATAGCGGGCAGTACGCTACAATGTTCCTACCCTGTTCTTACTCCTTTCCCTGCTCCCTGAGGAGCGTCGGGCCTTCACAGGAACGCGGCAGGGAGAGGCACACGTCTGCGCGGCCGAGCAGGAGCGTGCAGCGCGTAGCTGTCTTGTGCACAGCGCAGCCAGGTCAACGATACGGACAAACGGACAAAGAGAGCAGGCAAGGAACGGGAAAGCGCGAAGGAGGTGAGGTCCATGCACCGTCAACCGGTTACCCGTCGTGCGCTGCTTGCAGCAGGGACCCTGGGCGGGGCCACCGCGTTGGCCGCCTGCCGCCGGCAGCAGGCGGAGCCGCCGAAGCCTGCCAGAAAGGCGGTGACGATCCGGTACATCTACGACCATACTGATGTGCAGGAGACGATCGGCGCCTGGTACCGCTGGATGGCCGAGCGCTTCGCCGACGAGTTCCCTGGCTCCAAGGCGGAGATCCAGCTTGTGGAGCGGCTGCCCGAGTTGGTTACGGTCAGTGTGGCCGCTGGAAAACCTGCGGCCGACGCTATCTATCTGCGGCTGTTCGAGGCCCGCGAGCTCTGGGACGGCGGCGCGCTGACAGAACTCACCCAGTTTATTCGCAACTATAAAGAGCTCGCCCCCTCGAATTACTTCCCCGTGGCGAACGACTACCGTACCGCCGGCGGAGCGCTGTTCGCCCTGCCGAATTACGTCAACGTCGAGATGGTCCACGTCAACAGTCGCATGCTCCAGGAGGCCGGCCTGGATCCCAAGGCGGCGGATCTCAGGACCTGGGAAGACCTGGCGCGCTACAACCAGGTGCTGAGCAAGCGCAACACCGAGGGCAAGTACGTGCAGCTCGGCTACCCCATGAGCTCCGTGGCCTGGCAGACGCTCGGCTCGTGGATCTATGCCAACGGCGGTGAACTGCAGAACCCGGAGGTTACGAAAGCGCGGTTCAACAGCCCTCAGACCGAGCAGGTGTTGTTCTTCTGGCGCGAGATGTACCAGCGCTACGGCAATCCGGCGCTCTGGGACGATAGCCTGCGGCAGCCGAACGTGAATCTGTTTCGGATCGAGAAGGCGGCTATCCGTGACCGCAGCTTTGGCTTCGCCAGGGCGGAGCGGGCCACGCCGGGCTGGTTCCCGTCCGGCGCCGAGAGCTGGGTCATCCCGGTGCCCCGCGGTCCGAGCACGAAGGGTCCGGCGACGGCCATGTGGGTGAACCAGATGGGTGTGCCCAAGGGCGTCGAGCATCCGGACATGGCGTTCGAGCTCTTGCGCTGCGGCGTGGATCTCAAGGGCCAGACCGTGATGCACCAGAAGGCGCAGTGGGAGCCCTCCCTCACAGCCTATTACCAGACGCAGGCGTTCCAGGACGAACTACGGAAAGACCCCCTGCTTCAGGTCGGGCTGGAGGCGTTCAAGACTGGCCGCACGTATCCCTTTTACCGGCGCTACACTGCAGTGACGCGGGAGCCGTTCGCTCCGCTGCTCGCTGCTCTCCGCGGCGAGCGGGATGTGCGCGATGCCCTGGCCGAGGCCGAGCGGCTGACCAACTTGGCACTGGGGACGTAGGGCATTCTGGGTACTGTGTACTGCGTACGCCACGCCGGGCCATCCCGCTGTCAGGCAGGCGCGTTGCTGGATGGCGGAGAGGCGCAGTGGGGCTGTTACCCAGGACGCCCTCCGCCGTACGCAGTTCCAGCCGTTGACTGGGACTTGAGAGAGTGTTATAGTGCCTTTCGCCTCGATATTCATTCGATCATGCTCTGGTAGCCGCAACGGTATGTGATCGCACGTGGTGTTACCCATCGCGTGCGGACCGCACCGGACAGACGAGGGTGATCCGGTATGCAGCTCGAGGGCAGCCACGCCTTCTCTGCCCAGCGCCAGCGTGTCTGGGACGCACTGATGGACCCCGCGGTACTCCAGAGCTGCCTGCCCGGCTGTGACGAGCTCACGCCCATCGAGGACGGGCGGTACCGTGTGGTCCTGCGCGCCGGTGTGGGCGCGGTGAAGGGGACGTTCCAGGGGGAGGTGCAGGTCAAGGACCCCGAGCCGCCAGAGCGCTACGTCCTGGCCGTCGATGCACGCAGCGCGGTCGGCTTCGTGCGCGGCGAAGGCAGGATCACGCTGGCGGACAATGGCGAGCAGACCGTGCTCACCTACGCCGGCGATGTGCATGTCGGTGGGACGATTGCTGCGGTCGGGCAGCGTCTGGTCGGGGCCACTGCCCGTCTGCTTGTTGGCCAGTTCTTCGAGTGTGTGGCGCGTCGCGTGTCCGCGGCGCCGCCAGAAGCCTAGGCAGCGATCTCGTTGGGCTGGGCGCTCTTGGCAGCCCAGGGAGCTGAGCACATGTATGCGCTGGCATGCAGAGAGCCGGCGCTCTCTCGGCGGGAGGCAGGTCTATGGCGATCGCACCACCGAAGCTGGTAGGAACGGCGGTCAGGCGACGAGAGGACCCACGCCTGATCACGGGCACAGCCACGTACACCGACGACGTCCGTCTCGTAGACATGGCGTACCTCGCTGTTGTGCGCAGCCCGTACGCCCACGCCCGCATTCGCTCGATCAACGTGGAGCGCGCCCGGCAGGCGCCCGGCGTCCTGCTGGTGCTGACCGGCGAGGACGTCAGGCGGCTTTCGCGGCCGCTCCCGGTCGATGCCGCCCTGGACGAGATGAAGCGTCCCGAACGCTACGCCCTGGCTATCGGGAAGGTGCGTCTGGTGGGCGACCCAGTGGCTGCAGTGGTGGCCGAGGACCGCTACCTTGCCCGTGACGCGGCCGCGCTGGTTGAGGTTGACTACGAGCCACTTCCCGCGGTGGTAGATCCAGAGAAGGCGCTGGCGCCCGACGCCCCGCGCCTCTACGACGAGTTTCCCGACAACATCGCCTGCCGCACGACCGGCGGAGAGGGAGATATTGAGGAGGCCTTCCGCCAGGCCGATGTGGTAATCCGACAGCGCTTCGTCAACCAGCGGCTCATCCCCGTGGCCATGGAGCCGCGCTCGGTCGTGGCGCAGTACAACCGCGGCACGCGCGAGCTCACGCTCTGGTCCTCCACGCAGATCCCGCACCTCCTGCGCACGCGCCTCGCCGACACGATCGGTCTGCCGGAGAACCGCGTGCGGGTGATCGCTCCTGAGGTCGGCGGCGGCTTCGGTTCGAAGCTCAACGTCTACCCCGAAGAGATCCTCTGCGCCCTGGCCTCCATGCGGCTCGGGCGGCCGGTCAAGTTTACTGAAGAGCGCCGTGAGAACATGGTGGCGACCACCCACGGGCGTGATCAGGTCGATTATGTCGAGGCAGCGGTGAAGCGCGACGGGACGCTGCTGGGACTGCGCGTGCGTGTGATCGCCGACCTGGGAGCCTATTTCCAGCTTCTGACCCCAGCCATCCCCACGCTCACACCGGTGATGCTGCCCGGGTGCTACCGAGTGCAGAACCTGGCGTACGAGTACATCGGCGTGTTCACTAACAAGACGCCTACCGATGCCTATCGCGGCGCCGGCCGGCCGGAGGCGACGTACCTCATCGAGCGCACGATGGACCTGATTGCCGCAGAGCTGGGGCTCGATCCGGTCGAGGTGCGGCGGCGCAACTTTATTCCGGCGGATGCCTTCCCCTGGCACACGCCGGGGAACTACAACTACGACAGCGGCAACTACGAGGCGGCGCTGAATAAGGCGCTCGAGCTGGTGAACTACCAGCAGTTCCGCCGGGAGCAGGAGCGCGCTTGGCAGCAGGGCCGCTACCTGGGCATTGGCTTCTCCACGTACGTGGAGATCTGTGGCATGGGGCCCTCGCGCAGCATGCCGTTCGGCGGCTGGGAGAGCGCGACCGTGCGGGTCGAGCCTTCGGGCACCGTCACCGTGCTCACCGGCGTGTCACCGCACGGGCAGGGCCAGGAGACGAGCTTCGCCCAGCTCGTGGCGGACGAGCTGGGCATTGATCTGGACCAGGTGGTGGTTCTCCACGGCGATACCGCCCAGGTGCCGATGGGGATCGGTACCTTCGGCAGCCGTGCCATGGCCCTGGGCGGCACAGCAGTGCTGCGCGCTACCGAGCGGGTAAAGGAGAAGGCGCGGCTGATCGCCGCCCATATGCTGGAAGCCTCTCCCGAAGATCTTGAATTTGGCGGTGGACGGGTGTATGTACGCGGCGCCCCGGATCGCGGTGTGTCCTTCCGGGAGGTGGCACGGGCTGCCTATCTCGCGACCGATACGATCGCCAAGGCAATGGAAGTGCAGGGCCAGCCACTGCTGGGCCTCGAGCCCGGGCTCGAGGCAACCTATACCTTCGAGCCAACGAACTTCACCTTCCCGTTCGGGACACACGTGGCGATCGTCGAGGTGGATGCTGAGACCGGACAGATCTTCCTGCGGCGGTACATCGCCGTGGACGACTGCGGCCGGCGCATCAATCCGATGCTGGTGGACGGCCAGATCCACGGGGGTGTCGCGCAGGGCGTCGCCCAGGCGCTGTATGAATACGTCGAGTACGACGCCGACGGCAACCTGCTCACCGGCACGCTGATGGACTACGCCATGCCCAAAGCGTCGCAGCTCCCCAGCTTCGAGCTGGCGGAGACGGTTACGCCGTCGCCCTCGAACCCCCTCGGCGTCAAGGGCGTGGGCGAGGCCGGTACGATCGCCTCCACGCCCGCTGTGGTCAACGCGGTGGTGGATGCCCTGCGACCGTTCGGAGTCCGGCACATTGACCTGCCACTGAAGCCGGAGAAGATCTGGCGGATCATCCAGTCAGCCCGTAGCAGCTAGCACGGTACCGGTGTAGATCAGGACGCCCGCAAAGCCACTCCGGCCTCCCCCCCGGGGGAGGCCGGAGAAGGCCGATCCGGAAAGGAGGGAGTGCGTATGGCGTTACATACCGTTCGGGTTCGTGTCAATGGAACGTTGTATGAGCGACAGGTCGAGCCGCGGCTGCTGCTGGTGCATTTTCTCCGGGACACGCTCGGCTTCACCGGCACGCACGTGGGCTGCGACACCAGCCAGTGTGGCGCCTGCACTATCCACTTCGATGGCCAGGCGGTGAAGTCCTGCACGATGCTCGCCGTGCAGGCAGACGGGCATGAGATCACCACCATCGAGGGGCTGGCGCGGGACAGCGAGCTGCATCCGCTCCAGCAGGCGTTCTGGGATCACCACGGCCTGCAGTGCGGCTTCTGCACGCCGGGCTTCATCATGGCCGCTGCAGAGCTGCTGCAACGTAATCCCAACCCGACCGAAGAAGAGATCCGCCACGGCCTGGAAGGCAACCTCTGCCGCTGCACCGGCTACCAGAACATCGTCAGAGCGGTGCAGGCGGCCGCGGCGATGATGCGCCAGCCGGCCGGCACGCCGCGATAGGCTGCGGATAGGTCGTGCATGCGGGCAATGCCCGCGTCCATCGCTGGCAGCCTATTCCAGGTGCTCTTCCCAGGGGAGTGGTCCATACTGGGTGTCCGAGTGGACCGGTGGAAAGGAGGTGACCCGCGATGGCGGTCACGCAGGTGTTCGGCGCCTCGGTGCGGCGGCGTGAGGACCCGCGCCTGATTACCGGGCGAGCCACGTTCATCGATGATGTTGTCCTGCCGGGCATGCTCCACGCTGCGATCCTGCGCAGTCCCCACGCTCACGCTCGCATCCGCTCGATCAACGTCGAGCGGGCGCGTGCCCATCCAGGCGTGGTAGCCGTCTTCACCGGCGCAGACCTCAAGGGCAAGGTGGGCAACATCGCCTGTGCCTGGCTCATCCCGAACTCCGACCTGAAACTCCCTCCACACCCGCCGCTGGCGGTCGATCGCGTGCGCTACGTCGGCGACGGCGTGGCAGTGGTCGTGGCCGAGGACCGCTATACCGCCCACGACGCCCTGGAGCTCATCGAGGTGGACTATGAGGTGCTGCCGGCGGTGGTTTCGGTCGAGAAGGCCATCGAGCCGGGCGCGCCGCAGCTCCACGACGAGGCCCCAGGCAATGTGGTATTCCGCTGGAAGGTCAGCGGCGGCGATGTGGACCGCGCCTTCGGCGAGGCAGAGGTGGTGGTCAAGGAGCGACTGGTACAGCAGCGCCTGATCCCCAATGCCATGGAGACCCGCGGCTGCGTGGCGAGCTGGAACCGCGGCACCGGGGAGCTCACTGTCTGGGCGACGTCGCAGAACCCGCACATCCATCGCTTCCTCATGTCCGGCGACCTGGGCATTCCGGAGCACAAGCTGCGCGTGATCACGCCGGAGATAGGCGGCGGCTTCGGCAGCAAGATCCCGCACTATCCAGATGAAACGATCATTGCCTTCTGCGCTATGCAGCTCAACCGGCCGGTGAAGTGGATCGAGGACCGCCGCGAGAACTACATGGCGACCACACACGGCCGCGATCATGTGCAATACGTTGAAATCTGCGGTCGGCGGGACGGAACCATTACCGGCCTGCGCGCCCGCATCCTCGCCGGCATGGGGGCATACCTCTCCACGGCGGCGCCCGGTGTGCCCACCATCCTCTGCGGGCTGATGATGAACGGCGCCTATAAGATCCCTAATATCGCCTGCGAGACGATCGGGGTGCTGACGAACACCACACCGGTCGATGCCTATCGCGGAGCAGGACGGCCGGAGATGACCTTCCTGGTCGAGCGGATGATCGACCTGTTTGCCCGTGAGATCGGCATGGACCCGGTGGAGGTGCGGCGGAAGAATTTTATCCAGGCGCACGAGTTCCCCTACACGACCAGCACCGGGCTCACGTACGACAGTGGCAATTACGAAGCCACGCTCAACCGGGCGCTGGAGATGCTGGACTACCAGGCAGCGCGCGCCGAGCAGGCGCGGCTGCGCCAGCAGGGCCGCTACCTGGGCATTGGCTTGTCCACCTACGTGGAGATCTGCGGGCTGGGGCCGTCGCAGGTGGCCGGCGCCGTCGGCTTCCAGGGTGGTCTCTGGGAGAACGCCGTGGTGCGCCTCACGCCCACCGGCAAGGCGACGGTCTTCACCGGGGCTAACCCGCACGGGCAGGGCGAGGAGACGACCTTCGCCCAGATCGTGGCGCACGAACTGGGCATCCCCCTCGACGACATCGAGGTTGTGCACGGCGACACCGCGCGCATCCCGATGGGCTGGGGCACGTACGGGAGCCGCACCACGGCCGTGGGCGGCAGCGCTGTCGCGCTGGCAGCGCGGAAGGTGCGCGAGAAGGCGCGCAAGATCGCTGCCCATATGCTGGAGGCGGCTGAGGAAGACATTGTCTTCGAGCAAGGCCGCTTCTATGTGCGCGGCGCGCCGGACCGCGCTAAGACGATCCAGGATGTGGCCCTGGCTGCCTTCCTGGCCTGGGACCTGCCGCCAGGGGTAGAGCCCGGGCTTGAGGAGAGCTCGTTCTATGACCCGCAGAACTTCACCTACCCGTTCGGCGCGCACATCGCTGTGGTCGAGATCGATCCAGACACCGGGCACGTAGACCTCAAGCGCTACATCGCCGTAGATGACTGCGGCAACGTGATCAATCCGATGATCGTGGACGGGCAGGTGCACGGCGGCGTAGCGCAGGGCATTGGCCAGGCGCTGCTGGAGCAGGCCGTGTATAGCGAGGACGGGCAGCTCCTCACCGGCACGATGATGGACTACACCGTGCCGCGGGCGAGCCACTTCCCGCGCTTCGAGCTCGACCGGACCGTCACGCCGACACCCCATAATCCTCTCGGCGCCAAGGGCGTTGGCGAGACCGGCACCATCGCGGCGAGCGCGGCTATCATCAATGCCATTTGCGATGCGCTGGCTCCGCTTGGCATCCGGAATGTAGATATGCCGGCCACCCCGGAGAAGATCTGGCGGCTGATCCGGCAGGCGAGGCCGGCGTAACGGCGCAGCACAGCGGAGCGAAGGAGGTGATTGCCGTGTTTCCGAGCCCATTCGAGTACCAGGCGCCCGCCTCCCTCGACGAGGCGCTGGCGCTCCTGAGCCAGCATGGCGATCGGGCCAAGGTCCTCGCCGGCGGGCATAGCCTGCTCCCTCTCATGAAGCTGCGGCTGGCTGCGCCGGAGTTGCTGATCGATATCGGCCGCATTCCGGAGCTGGCCGGCATCCGCGAGGCCGACGGCGGGCTGGTCATCGGCGCCCGCACCACGTACCGCATGGTGCAGGACTCCGCGCTCATTCGCGAGCGCTTTCCGCTGGTGCGAGAAGCAGCCGAAGCTGTAGGCGACCAGCAGGTGCGCAACCGCGGTACCATCGGCGGTGCGCTGGCCCATGCCGATCCCGCTTCCGACATGCCTGCGGTCATGCTGGCGCTGAACGCCGAGCTCACCCTAGTGCGACAGGGTGGCCGGCGCACGCTCCCGATCGGGGAGTTCCTGGTAGATGCGTTGACCACTGCACTCCAGCCGGGAGAGCTCTTGACGGAGATCCGCCTGCCGGCCCTGCCGGCGCGCAGCGGCACGGCCTATGTGAAGTATCCGCATCCGGCGTCGGGCTACGCTGTGGTCGGCGTCGCGGCGGTGCTCGCCCTCGATACCCAGGGCCGGTGCAACGATGTGCGGGTCGGCATCACCGGTGCGTCGTCCAAAGCGTACCGGGCGCGCGCCGTCGAGCAGGCGCTGACGGGACAGGCGCCGACCGAGCAGAACATCGCTGCTGCCGCGGAGCGCGCAGCTGAGGGGGTCGAGATGAATAGCGACCTGTTCGCCTCGGCCGACTATCGCGCCCACCTCACGCGCGTGTTTACGCGGCGGGCGCTGGCGCTGGCGGCGCAGCGAGCGATGGGGTAGGCAGGCCCTCACCCCCGTCCCCCTCTCCCGAAGCTTCGGGAGAGGGGGACCAGAGTTCAAGAGGATCTTAGCACGAGCGCGCGACATCCCCCCTGCCGTACCTCTGTTGTTTTATTCGTTTGTAAAGCTTTGCCATACAACGGCAGAGTGCTGTATAGCAAAGCGGTGTATGGAGCTATGAAATGCGTAGAGGCCTCGAGAGGCTTTCCCGACGTAGGCTGGTAACTGCCAGCGCAATTCTAGGTAGCGGCGTGCTTGCTGCTTGTACTCGTGCGGCTCAAGCGCCGTCTTCGGAGAGCTCCCTGAAGGAGCCAGCTCAGCTCAATGGGCTGAGCTGGACCTTCTGGGACGATCCTGAGCAGGTAGGGTATGATAAAATCAAGGTACTGTGGGAAGAGAAGCATCCAAAAGTGCGTGTGACTCTCCTGCACACACCATCAAACTATGAGGATAAGGTTCGCGCACTTCTGGCTGGTGGTGAGCCTCTAGAAATCATCCAAGTCAATGATGACTACAACGTAGCATACTACAAAAAGGGCTGGACACGTGCGCTGGACCAGTACATCAAACAGGCAGGTTGGAAGAAGGAGGATTTCTGGCCTGATATCTGGAACTTCGGCTGGGGTACCGGGCACTTTACTTATGTAACGATTGGTAATCGCTCTCGCGGCATACTCTATAACGTTGATCTCTTTGAGAAGCATGGGCTGAAACTGCTACCAGAGGTCTGGGACCCGCAGAAGTGGTCGCCGGCACGATGGTGGGATTGGGATACGGTTGTGCAATATGCTCAACGTATTACGACGCGGCAAGGCGACCGGACCCTTGTATGGGGCTGTGCACTGTGGACTGAGGGGCGTAGCGAAGGTACCTGGTCCGCTGGCACTGGGGGCGATGGTCCTTACTCGAAGGATGGGAAGCGATTCATCCTAGCGGATGAGCCGGGAATGCGGGCGACGCAGTGGCTGGCTGACCTCTCATGCAAGTATGGAGTTGCACCTGATTCAGCCACGCTTCGGCAACAAAGCGTGCTCCAGCTCTTCACTTCAGGGCGACTTGGGTTCTTCTATGGGAACTGTGGCCAGGCTGTGAATTTCCGGCGCGTAATCAAGGATTTCCGCTGGGACGTAGGTCCTATGCCGGCTGGACCATCCGGTAAAAATCTGAATAATGTTTCACTAGTTGGTATGTGCCTTCCCACGAGTTCGAAGAACCCCGACTGGGCATGGCGTTTTCTTGAGTTCGTAATGGAGGATGAGCCGCAGCGTATCATCGCTGCCAACGCTTTCATCCCTTCAAAGATTAAGCAAGCGGAGCTCTTCCTTGCACCTGGCCAGCCACCAAAGAACCAGCGACTGTTTATCGAAGGCATGGGCTACTCGCAAATCGACAACTTCACGGAGAACACAGAAGAGGCTCGGTTGATCTTTGCACCTGAGATGCAGGCGGTGGTCGATTGTAAAGAGCCTGCAAAGGCGGTCCTGGAGCGGATTAGGCCGAAGGTAGAAGCTGCCTTGCAGGGGCGGACGTAGCAGAGGTGTGAACGCCCTGGGCCAGGCGTTCAGGCATGGTGATGGTGGCGCAGGCTCTCACGCAGTTTATGCCCCACGACGTTGGGGATCTCGCTGACATGCTCGATAGCGACCCAGTCTTCGCCGAAGATGTCGGCGACCTCCACGCCGTTGAGCACCACGCAGAAGGGCCGGATGCCGTGGGCACGGGCCTCGTGGACGGCCTGCACGACCTTCGCCCGCTCGAACGGTGCGCCATCACAGATCACAAACAGGATGCGCTGCTCCTCCGGGCGGGCCTGGAGGCTATGGACCGCCTGCTGGATCGCCGCCAGCATCGGTGTGCCGCCGCCGACGTTGCGCGCTAGCGAACCGAGGCGGTGTGGGCTGTGCTCGTCGAAGCGCTTGTAACAGATCTGGTGGGCGCCGAAGCCGCGCACCTCGTACGGGATACGCAGCCGCTCCAGGGCTGCCTGCGTCAGAATGGCAGCCCGCTGGAGCTCAGCAGCCTGCGGGGCGATCGAGGCCGACGTGTCGATGCACAGCGAGAAGGCAATGTCCAGCTTGCGCACGCGCCGGCGGTGCCAGTAGATACGCTCGTCGTCCTGCATGGCCGCGACCAGGCGGCTGCGGTCCAGCCGGCCGCTCCGCTGGAACCGCTGCGTCTGATAGGGCTCGGTGATGATCCGCTCAATCTGGGAGACGAAGGCGCGCACCTCCGGTAGGACCGCACTGAGGTCACGAGCGTAGAGGGCGCTCGCCTCCGGCGAGGGAGGCGGGCGGCGCTGCGCTGCACTGCCGGGCGCAGCGGAAAAGAGCGCGCGCAGCCGCGTCGCGATGGCACCGATGCTGACCCGCGGCTCCGTTTCGATAGGGTGCAGCCGTTCCAGGATCGCTCGCGCCGCAGACCGCCGCCGCTCCAGCACTGCCGACGGAGGCTCCTTCATGCGTTGCGACAAGGGGAGCGAGCGGCCTGCCTCACCGGGCTGCTTCTCCTGAGGCTGGGCGAGGAGCGGCGTCTCCTCTTGAGGGCGGAGCTGTTCGGGCAGGAGCTCCAAGAGCTCCCGGCGGGAGAGCCTGTTGGACGCCGGACCTACGCCCAGCAGCTCGCTTCGGTCGCCCCCGTAACCAGCCGGCGCCCAGACAGTCCAGCGCCCCACCGCTGCTCCAACGCGCAGGTGGCGCAGCCTGGGCGTGCGCGGCAGGATACGCTCGCGCTCGCATGCCTCTACAAGCTGGAAGGCGCAGCGCAGCACGTCGGCGTAGCTTCCGGCAACAGCCTCCTCCACCAGCGGGGCAAGCTGCTCGAACAGCCGGCGCACCCGCGGTGAGAGCTGGTCGAGGGGCGGCTCATACAATGGCAGGGCATGAAGCAGGAGCGCGCCGGTGAGCTGACACCAGGGATCGTCGCGGGCCGGCTGCGTGAGCCAGCGCGGGCGCAGCGCGTCCACGGCCACGATGCGCTCGTACGCGCCGGGCGTCTCAGCGTACAGCAATCGCTCATCGTGGCCGTCTGCCAGCAGGTTAACGAGCAGCAGCACGGCCGTGCGCTTCTGCACCGAGTAGCGCGCCAGCCCTAGCCCCAGCCACTCGGCGGATGGTGTGTACAGATGCGGGCAGGTGATCTTGAAGCGGTGCAGGATGTCATCGCCAGCGAGCGGCTCCTCGCCCAGCACCGGCACGCAGTAGCGCCGCCACGGCGCCGGCCACACGGTCAAGGCGATGTGCAACTCCCGCGGGAAATAAAGCGCGTGGGCGAGCAGGTGCTCCAAGCCGCCCTCGCAGGCGATCAGCCGGTCCTCAGGCGGGGCGCTGCGCGAGGGCCAGCGCGGATCGATGATCAGCGCATCGTCCCAGGTCGCCTCGAAGCCGTGGCCAAAGCGCACCTCCACGCGGCGGCCGAGCCGGACGAACGCATACGCTTCCAGCTCTGAGCGCACCGCCTCGCTCTGCACGACGTCGTTTCGAAGCAGCAGACCAAAGCGCGGCACGGGCTCAGCGTCGTCCGGTGGAGTAAGCGATGGATTGGGAGCGCTGGCGGTGGCGGTCCTGGCCGTCGTACATCGTCCTCCATCAGGAACGCGGCGCCGGTTTCTCGGCTGCCTCGCCGAAGTGGTTAGCGACCAGCCGTTCGATCTGCCGCAAGGCCCGCTCGCGGTCCTCGGGCACCTGCGGCGCCAGCGCCACCAGGGTTTGTTTCGCCACCTGCACGCCGAGTAAGCGGCGGAACGCTGCGAAGTTCTCCAGGAAACGCAGGTCGGGGAAGACCTCCAGCTCCTCGCGCTCGTAGAGCCGGCGCAGGTCGCGGAAGAGCGCCTGGTCGCGGATCACCTCCGACGGCGGAATCTCCCGGCCCGTACCGTCGATATCGGCCGCGCTGAGCATGCGTGCCACCAGCCGGCACTCCTCGCTGTCCGACGGCTGCGGGAACTCCACCGCGCCCAGGCGCGACAGCAGCGCCCGCTCCGGCATGCGTCCGCGGAAGGGATTCCACGTCACGATGAAGATCGTGGACGGGTGTACCGGCAGCATGCGGGGCTTGCCTTCCATACTGGGGATGGCAATGCGCCGCGAGCCGATCATGTCGTGCAAGATCGTCTGCATCTCGGGATCGACGGCCTGGATCTCGTTCAGGCAGATCACTGCGCCGCGCTGGGCGAACCAGGTGATCTTCCCGATGCGCTCGACTGTCTGCCCGTGCTCAAGGGCAGTGCCACCGATCAGCTCTTTAAGATCGAGGCTGGCGTCCAGGTCCTGCGAGTAGTAGGGCAGGCGGAAGAGCGCGGCCACCTCGCGCGCTAGGGTGTTCTTGCCAGTGCCCGGTACGCCGAAGAACCCGATACAGTGCTTGCGGAGCCGCAGCCGCACAGCCAGCATCTTGGCGGCGAGCTGGTGGGCATCGGTGAGCACATAGTTCGGATCGGGCTCGGGGATCGCCGCCTCCCACAGCGCCTGCTCGACCGCGGCATCGGCCTCCGTGAGTAGCGTCTGGCCCGGCAGCAGCGCTGTGGAGACAGCCTCGCCCGCGCTCGTCGCGCTCGACGATGTCTGGGGGCGCCAGCGTGGCAGCCGGATGCCCTGGAAGATACGGGCGAGTTGCTCGCCCTGGGGCGTGCGGGGCACAGGAACGAGCCACTCGTCCGTCGCCGCGTCAGTGACCTCAGCCCGCCCGTCGGCGCGCGGCGATGCGGCCGAAAGCTGCAACTGTTCCTGCGCAGCCCGGATCAAGCGGTTCCCTTGCAGCATAGCTCCCCCTACAGCTCCATGGCCCGGCGGGACTGCTCCCCAGAGCAATTAGCATGACAACGCGACGCGCTGCATGGCACCGCAGCCTGGACCACGTCGATTGTATCACATCGCCGGGCAAGGCGACCGAGAGCGCCACAGTTGGTCTAGCCTCGGGGATGCGGCCGGGCTGGCCGCATCCCCGAGCAACGGATGCAGGCAGCGGGAAGGCTGGCTCTCTGCCGTGCAGGGCGTTAATCTGCCGGCAGGCTTCGCTGGAGGCTGCTTCGACGTTGCTTTGCCGTCGCGGATCGAGTCGTGCATGGCCTTGTTCATGATCAGGGCGGCCTCGCTATGCTTCTTGAAGAGCTCGATTGGCCGCGCGTAGTTCTGGGCGATCGCATCCATGAAGGGCTTCAGGTTCTTGTCGGCCAGGCCCGGGTTGGCCTCCTTGAGCAGCCGCACCCATTTCTCCTGAAAGGACTTCCGCCCGACCTGCTGGCCAGTGGCGCGGGTGTCAATCTCCAGCCACTCATCGCCTTGAAGAAACTTCATCCACTCCCAGGTCTCGTCGAGCACCTTGCTGTCCCGTCAGGCGAAGCGGTCGCATTGTAGCATCTTCCAGGCGCGGTGGCACAGTCACGCAGGCAGCGGCGGGGCTCCACACCGGATGCACAGCCTGATGCATCGGTGGTGTGGTGGCACCAAGACAGCAAAAACCAGGCCCCAGCGGTATCGCTGGGGCCTGGCAGGGAGGAGCCGAGAGCGCGGTGAGCTGCTACGGGAGCTGTCCACGCTGGCGGAGCACCAGGTCTCCCAGCAGCGTCAGTTGCACCTCGTATGGCGTGCCAGCGAACTCCGGCCACAGCTCCATGCGCGCCAGCTGGAAGTACTGGACGGTGCGCATGACACCATCCACCTCCTCCTGGAGCTCTTCGGTGCGCGGGTACCCGAAGGTGTAGAGCCCGCCATACTGATCGAACACCTCCAGGAAGCGGCCGCGCACGTTATGCCCGGTCTCGGGGAAGTAGCGCGCGCCGGGCGCCGGCGGGACCGGATCGGTGATGCGTGGCGCCGGGGGGGCCACCGTAGGGATGGGCGTCGGGGTCGGCGCAACCACAGGCGGCGTCGGGGTTGGTGTGAGCTGTACTGCGATGCGTTGGCCACCCAGCGCATAAATTGCCTGCTCGCGGGAGGTGATATAGATCGTGCCATCGGCTCCGATGACCGGGGAAGAGGCAATGCCGCCGCCGGTGGAGAAGTCACTGAGCCGCTGTCCAGTCGGGCTTAGCACGTACAGGCGGTTATCCAGCGACGGCACATAGATCGTCCCGTCACCAGCGATGACAGGGCCATCGACCACCTGGCCGATGGGACCGAAGGACCACAGCAGGACGCCGTCCTTGTTCAGGGCAAGCACGCGCCCTTCCAGCGTACCCACGTAGACGGCATCAGGCCCGATCGCTGCAGGAGCCTCGACGGCGGCGCCGACTGACACACGCCAGCGGATGGCGCCATCGCGAATGGCGTAGAAGCTGCCCAGGCGCGTGCCGATGTATACCGTGTTATCACTATCAACCGCCGGTGCGGCAACGATCTCCCCGTCCAGCGCGACCGACCACTTGTCACCGCCAGCCGGGTTGCCCGCGTACACACGGCGGTCCCTGCTAGCCCAGTAGATCGTGCCGTCAGGACCTACCGCTGGCGCGCCGCGCACAGCGTCGGCAGCGCGCCGGGTGAAGCGCCGGCTGCCGTCCGGATAGAGATCGATCACCGCACCGTTTTCCGTGCCCACGTAGATGCTGCCATCGGGCCCGATGCTCGGCGAGCTCTTGATATCGGCATCGTGAGTGACCTTCCAATCGACCGAGCCATCGGATTGCCGCAGAGCAAAGAGAATGCCCTTGTCCACCGACACGAGCACGTGGCCGCGGTCGTCAATGGCGGGCGAATAGACCTTTGAGTTGTTATCCTCCGGGTTGACGCGCCATTTCAAGGTGCCGTTTGGATTGAGCGCATAGACGCTGCCGTCGTCGGCGCCGAAGTAGATGGTGCCGTCGGGGCCGATTGCCGGGCTTGAGTCAGATCGCGCGGTCAGACCATACCGCCACTTTACGCTAAGCACCTGGGGTGCCAGCACTGAGGTGCGCGCGGTATGCTGCGGGTTCTGCCGGTACATTGGCCAGGGAGTATTGGCCACTGCCGCTTGCGCCTGCGGCTGGTGCCCGGCCAGGGGCACGAGCGCAAGCACAAGCCCCGCCAGGGCCACAAAACGGCTCAGAGAACGCACCTTTCCCCCTCCCTTCTACGATCTACAGTCTTAGATCTCCAGGATAGAGCTCCAGGTATGTCCGTGGTACGGTGTAGCGCACCCACATCCTACATATGTTGACGCTCAGGCCGAACAAGAGTTTCGCCACGGCGCTGCGCCAGCGCTACGTGACCGGCTACACATGGCCTGCCTGCCGCACCAGCATCGCCGGTCCCGCCGCGTTGCGGTCGCAGCTAGGCCGTGCTCACAGCGTAACATGTTCATCAGGTGCGTGCATCTGTGGACGTACTGGAGGCGCCCAGGCCCTCGGGCGCGCATGGCTCAGCGATTTCTGCGCGCTCCCAAAGCTACCGGAGCGCGCAGGCCCTCTTACCGCTGCGCTGCTGCCACACCGGAAGAACCTGAATGCGTCTATCGTACGTAGTATGCTACGAGAGCTTCTCCAGGCACCGGAATATGATGCCCGCGTGCTGCACTGTTGGTCCCGCCGCTCCTTCGAGCAGCGCAGCACCGTGCTTCCGCGTAGGAGACCCAGAGAGTGCCGCATTCGTGCGTCGATGCGTCTCTCTGTACCCTCGTATAGATCGTCGCCGGTAGTCTCTGGCTAACGCTGTCGCGGACGGGCGATACTAGTGAAATGCCCTGCGCAAAAAAATATGCGATCAGGAGGACAGGCGTGAGAGGGAGTTGTCGGCTCTGGTCCTACTGTGCTCGGCTGGGAGGCGCGGTGGTGCTGGCAGGTATCATCGCCGGGGGAGGGATCGCTGATAGACCGGCACCGGCAGAGGCGCAGGTTGCTGTACAGACAATACGCGTCGAGCTCAGAGAATGGGAGATCACGCCGCGGACCCTCAACCTGCGCGCCGGGCAGCGTTACCGCTTCGAGCTGGTGAACAGCGGACAGTTCCGCCATGCGTTGGAATTCGAAGGGGTTCCGGGCGGACGCAGTCCGGATGTGATGGCCGGCCAGAGCGGGACCTTCGAGTTCACGTTCACCGCCGGCGGGCCACTCGAAGTCTACTGCCCGATTGCCTGCCCGGGGCCAAACTGCCATCGTGACCGCGGTATGCTGGTGCGCTGGACCGTCCTGGGCGCTGGCGCTGCCCCGAGCCAGCTCCCGCGCACCGGCGGTGCTGCCCTGCCGCTGGCCGGCCTGCTGGGGCTCGGCGCCGGCCTGAGCGGGCTCCTGGTACGCCGGCTGCGTCGCAGCGTCTGAGCGGCAAGCCTGGCAGCGCAGGCAGGTGGCGTCACGCCTGGCGTCCCTTGCCCGCGCTGCCATCTGGAACTGAACGTCTCCCCGCAGCCGGCGCGGAATCAGAGGCGGGGGGGTGTATAGCTCGCGCCCGGCGCTGCTTGCATGACGGGTTGGGCCTGCCGCGGGCCGCGGCCACGCTGGCCTCCGGCCTGGCCCAGGCACGTCGCTGTCTGCAAGCTAGGCGAGCGGTGCCCTTACACTACTCGTGGACCGAACTATGGGATATCCCGTATACTGGATGTCGCCTCGGCATGCGGGTGAGTCTAAGGGCTGAGTTTTTATATATTTATTTAATTTATTAAATTTATTAGGAGGGTAGCTGATATGGCGCGTCTCAGACTGGTCTTTCTGGCAGCGTTCCTCTCCCTGGCGCTGGCGGCGCCTGCCCTCGCCCAGCCAGCACCGACTGTGCGGGTGACGCGCGATCCGGCGTTGGGCAATATCCTCGTTGACCCCCGCGGTATGACCCTCTACCGGTTCACCCGCGACGAGCCGAACATGAGCAACTGCTACGACCAGTGCGCTCAGACCTGGCCGCCGCTGCTCTTGCCGTCGGGCAATCCGGTAGCTCCTGCTGGGCTGGGAGGCAGGCTCGGCATCACCGTGCGGCGTGACGGCACGCGCCAGGTGACGTATAACGGCATGCCGCTGTACTTCTATGTCCGGGATACGCGCCCAGGCGAGACAAACGGCCAGGGCGTGGGTGGTGTGTGGTTCGTGGTGGAGGCCGCTGCAGCGGGCCCGGCGCAATTGCCTCGCACCGGCGGGATAACCTTCGGCGCAATCGCACCGGCGCTCCTCGCCGCGGGCCTCGCCGGCCTGAGCATCGCACTGCGCCGGCGCGCCCGCTAACGCGCAGCGATCCTCCATCGGCGCGCTGCAGATGCTCCGGCGTGCTGCTGAATGCTCCTACGCCGGAGCACCTGCCTGGAGCGCAGCCGGTCCGCGGTGCGCCGGTCGCTCAGGCGTGCTTGAGCACGATACCCTCCGACATGTAGGTCACGCCGAGGATCAGCCCGATAGTCAAGGAGAGCACGATAAACCAGGCAGTCTTTTGGAGCCCGGAGAGGACGATCACACCCGGGCCGGCTTTGGCTAGCCCGGCGCCCACGAGCCCGCCGATGAGCGTAAGCGCGCTACTGTTGGGGATCCCCCAGGACCAGGTGATGAGGTCCCACACGATCGCCCCGCTCAGGGCGGTGAAAATGACATAGTTACCCACCATGTCGGGCCTGATCGTCCCTTTACCGATGGTGTTGCGATGGTGTTGGCCACATGCAGACCGAAGCCAAAGGCTGCCACGAAGTTGAAAAAGGCAGCCTATATAACCGCCCGCCTGGCCCGGAGACAGCACACGGGTGGCCACGACGGTAGCGATCGATTTGGCGGCATCATGGAAGCCGTGGATATAGTCGAAGATCAGCGCTACGCCGATCAGGAAGGCAATGATCAGAAAGGTCTCGTCCACGTGCAACGGCACACCTCTCCCACAGGAGAGCCGCTTCGGCTAACCTGTGCGCTCGGCTGACGGCGCCGGCCCAAGCTCGCGCCACACACAATGAAGCGTCGCCAGGGGCTGGGAGGCCAGGCCGGTCGCCGGATCGAGCTGGAGCGCCAACGGTGCAGCCAGCTCAGCCATGGCAGCGCGCGCCACCTCGAGGAACGGGGCTGCCGGATGCGCCGCCAGCGCCCGCGCCACTGCGGCCCGCACTTGGTCGATCACCTGCCGACTTTCGTCGATCGTCACTTGCACCTCATCGCCCCGGCGCACCGGCTGCCGCGGCTCGCGTGACCACACGAAGGCGTGGCCCATACACAATACACGTGGCCGCAGCGCGGCCAACCGGTCCAGGCCCACCCTGTACGCCGCCGCGTCGTCGAACACAAGCGGCAAGCCACCCGGCCGGCTGCCGCGTCCTTGGATCGCATCGGCCGAGAACAGCACCCCCGCCTCCTCCCACCAGAAGGCCATATGCCCTAGGGAATGCCCCGGCACGTGCACAGCTTTCAGCCGAATGCCACCGCCCAGGTCGATCTCATCGCCATCAGCCAGCAGCCGGTCCGGCCCCGGCCCGAACTCCACGCTCTGCCGGAGCACCGTGCGGCGCTCGGGGAGCTCGTGCTCCAGCCCAAGCAGGCGCTGGCCGACAGTGTAGTACCCCTGCATGTGCGCCTGCTCATCGCTCAGGAACGCTGCGTCGGCCGCATGCACCAACACGGCCGCGCCAGACCGCCGCCGCACTTGCTCGTTGCCGCCGACGTGATCCCAATGTCCGTGGGTATTCAGCAGGTAAGTGATGCGCTCCAACCTGCGTCCGATCGCGGCTAGTCCCGGCTCGATCACCTCGGCCACCGAGGCGACGACGCCGCTGTCGATCAGCGCCGGCCGCGGAGCGTCCACGTAATATGCCATGCTCAGGCCGCCGCCCGCGAACGGGCAGCGGAACAGATAGACATGCTCCTGTACACGCTCGATCCCAGGAGGAGCCGTCCCGGTCATGCGTTGCTATTTCCCTCCGCGAATGTCGTGCCGGCGACCTCCTCGGCCCATGCGCCGGTGTAGCGCAGGATATAGAGGCCGTTGTCAGCATCGACGGCATAGACGAGGCCGTCCTGAATGATCGGATAGCTCCAGGTGACGACTGGCAGCGGCCCGAACGCCGGATCGTGCTGCGCCACGCCTGGCACTGGCTCAGGCACGAACATACCAGCGCGGCGCGGCGCCGTCGGGTCGCTGAGGTCAATGGCCTGCAGCCCGGCTGCATGCCAGCTTACCAGCGCAAGGTGCGGAAGCGCCAGGGGATTGTGCGCGCTAAAGGTGCCACCCCGCCGGACGGTCTCGGCGCAGCGCGCCGGATCGTTCTCCGGGAGGCGGTATTCCCCGACCTGTCGCGGCCGTGCTGGATCACTTACGTCAACGACGCGCAGCCAGCCGTACGGGCATGCCGGCGCATACACTTCGTCGGTGAGCAGCACCAGCGGCTGGCCGGGCACTGCCACGGCGCTGTGGGTGTGTCCGGCCGCCGGAGGCGCGTAGCGCAGCCGTCGTGGCAGGGGTGTCAGCGGCCGCACTATCGGCCGTGGCGCAGCCACAGCGAAGTCCGAGGTATCAACGACCTGAAAGCCGCCGTCCCACAGCGCCAGGTACGCCTGTCTCCCATCCGGCGAGAGCGAGAGCGAGTGCAGGGCATTGCGCAAGACCCGGCCGGCGACGGCCTCGGTGGCCGGCAGGCCGGTGCTCCAGCGGGCCACCTCGCGGGGCACGGCCGGCTCGCTCACGTCCACGACGACCAGCGCCGGCGCGGTCGCAAACATGGCAACAAACGCCAGCATGCGGCCCGGGCGCTGCGGGTCCTGCCAGAGGAAGAACTCGTGTGGCTTCAGGGGGCCGAAATCAAACACGCCAGTCTGGACCGGAGAGCGACAATCGCGGCGAATGGAATAGAGGAGCAGGACGTTGCGTCCGCCGGCACCCAGCCGGTAGTAGAGCACGGCCAGCAGCCCTTGGGCGCGGCTGGCGCGCAGTTCGCGCGCCGTACTGCCCGGCACACTGCCGAACGCGCCAGTGACACGCGGCGCCGCTGGATCGGCTACATCGACGACCAGCACTGGCTGGCCGGGGGCCCGCCCGCCAACGTACGCGCACTCACCGGCGAGAGCGAGGCCTGCATACATCCCGCGCCGACCAAGGTCGCTATGGCCAACCAGCGTGAAATTCCAGGCAAGACCCGGCAGCGCCTGCTGCGGCGCAGCAGTATCGACAGCAGGCGCAGGCTCCTCTGTAGAGGCTTCCTCCGGAGACACCGCCCTATCCACCGGTCGAGCAGCCATGAGCGCGGGCACCACATCCGGCTCACGCTCGCGTACCTGGAGAGAAGGAGCAACAGGGCTAGATGGCCGGGCACCGGGCAGCAGCCCACGAGCACACCCGCTAGCAACGCAGAAGATGCACAGAACGAGGGCCAGCACCACGCGTCGCTGCAGCATCACTGCCTACAGTGTAGCATACGCCTAGGCATACCCTGTCAGGGCACAACGATCTGCACCTCGAGCGGCTGCCCAGTCACTTGCTCCACCGCCTGCTGAAGCACCCGCGCGCCGCGCGTGCGCAGCCAGTCGGCGGCCAGCCGGCTGGGAGCCCGTACCACCAGCCGCCGCGGCTCCTGCCGCACGAGCACGGCCTCGTGGAACCAGGTACGGTACACCGCTAGCGAGACGTTGCGCCGGACCTCCTGGAGTACCGCGTGCCATAGCCGGCCGCTGTCCGATAGGTCTTCTCTCGGGGCTAGCGCTGGCTGTCGGGCCGGTGAGGCTGGCCCCCAACTATCCTCAGTGCCGCCAGCCGGCTCACTCTCGGGCGCGGCGGTGCGAAAGCCATCGCGCACCCAGCGGCGGCAGATGGCGGCCACATCCTCGAAGGTTGCGTCGGCGCCGGCCTGATCCACAGCTTCGATCACTGCCGCGAGCACCCAGTCTTCCGCCGCCAGCTCCGGCGTCTGGCTGCGCACCACCGGCGTCAGCTCCTCAATGAGAGAAGCTACCAGCTCGGTTGTGTCCTGCCCCGGACAGGGATGCAGCATAGCAAGCAGCGGACCCAGAGGTGAAGCTTCGTAGCATGCGCCTTCGCTATGCTCCTGATGCTCTTTCTCTTGCCTGGCACGCTTCGGTACTGCACTGTCTTCTTGGGACGGCTGAGGCATGCCGCTGTCCCGGCTGATAGTGATATGCAGAGACCCAGACGCACAAGGCTGTGGTGATGCCAACCCTTGCGTTGTCCAGTGGCTCCACTGGTGGTTTGTTCGGATATCGTTCCTGCTGTTGTCGACCCTGCTGTTGTCGACCGTGTTACGTGATTCGCTTTGGTAGTACGTTACGCTGCTAGTAGTGACGGAGCTTGCCGGCGCGCTGTCGCCTGCAGCGCCGGAGCTCTGAGCGCTGTCGCTGCTAGCGACGGTGGGTACGCCGTCCAGCCTTGGGGGGCCACTGTCGCTGTCAGCGACAGTGGGGGTGACGGGGTCGCGGACGGCCCCGGCGGTACGGCGGGCTTGGGTGGCGCGGCGGCGGTAGGACTCAGCGGTTACCTCAGCGCGCTGCGCCAGCTCCTGCCAGAGCGGCGTCGCCCGCAGCTCTGCAAGGATAGCATGCCAGGGGTTATGCCGGTCGATCGGGGCGAAGCGTGGCGCGAAGATGTGGCGGATGTAGCGGAACACCTCTGTGTCCCGCCGTGCGAGTTCCAGCACAGCACGCACGGCTTCGGTGCTGAGTGTGTAGCCATCCTCGCTATCGCGCACGCGGTACAGGTTGTGCGGCACCCGCCAGCGCCGGCCGTGCGCATCGATACGCACCACCATCTCCTTGCGGATCTCGACGAGGCCGAGCGTCACCAGTATTTTGTTAATCGTTACCAATTCCTGGCGTTCCTCCCCATAGAAGGCGGCCTCGGCCTCCTGGCTGGGGAAGGCGTAGCCATGGAAGGGGGAGTCACTCCGCCGGTCGGTCCACACCGTGTAGCTGTTGAGCAGGCCGATACCTTTGAGGCCGATGAGCGGCGCGTACTGAGTGACGATGCTGTTCCAGTGCCAGAACCAGCCGCGCCGACGCTCGTCGAGACCGCTGCGCGTGGCGGCGGGGCCGTTCGTCGTCAGCTGGGGCTCAGTTCCGTGGCGGCGCGAACTCATCTGGCCCCTCCGGCCGGGTGATCGGTGGCCGGGACCGAAGGCGCGGCATCGTACGCCGCCCGCAGCCATTCGCCCAGCGCTGTGACCGCAGCGCGGAAGCGCTCGCGCTCAGCCGGGGGGATGCGCTCGTCGGTCAGCACCGTTGCCACCAGCACCAGGAGCGGATGGCCGGCACCTAGCCGCTCGATCGCCGTAGGGAGCTGGCCGGCCGCTGCCAGCAGCTCATCCGTCTCGGAGGGCGTCAGCCCCAGCCCGCGAGCCAGCGCCTCGATCTGCTCCCGCCGCGCCGGCTCCCGCTCGCCGGACTCCATCCGGTTGATCATGCTGGGGTGGATGCCGGTGCGCTTGCCCAGGGCATTCTGAGAGATACCTGCCCGTTCGCGGTACTGCCGCAACAGCTCGCCGAAGCGCCCCATCCCATGCTCCTCCTCGCCGGGAGTGCCTGCCCGTCTGCCTCGCGCGGGCTTGTCCCGACCAGCGCCTCCATTCTCGCGCCGACTGTGCGATCAAGTCAATAGATTTATGACATACTAGCACAGCACGCCGAAGCGAGCCGGTGCTATGCGTGGTTAGCACAGGAATTATGCAGATCATGCATAACACCGGGGCGTAGGGAGACCCTCCACTAGCACTGCGCAGCAGACTTTGACGCGCTAGAGAGCCGCTTGTTATACTCAGGTCGAAGCCCTGAGGATGCATCGAAGTCCAAGGCATCGATGGCTCGTCGGGGCATGGCAGGGCCCGGTTTGCTCTACTGCCTGAGGCGCCGCCTCGGAAGGGGAGCGCCGGGCAGCGTGTCGCTCCGAGTGCCGGGCTGGCGAAAGGCTGAAGGCTGAGGAAGGAGGTGCGCCGTCGCAGGTTAGGAGAGCGCCAGCCGTCCCAGAGGGACGTGCCCCGGTGGCGCCGGGGCGCACGGCCTACCGGCTAAGAGGTAGGAAGCGGCTTTTGCCGAAGAGTTCTGTTCCTGCCGGACAGTCGTTCCGGCTCCTTGGAATGCCGTGCCGGCTCCGCCATGGGGCTGGTCGGCGGAGCCTGCTGCAGGCATGTGAGTACGCAAAAGGAGTCACTTAGCACATGGCCAGTGTCGTCCTCGAGCACGTGACCAAGCGCTTCGGTGAGGTCACGGCAGTCAATAACCTGTCGATCGAGGTGCGCGACCGCGAGTTCCTGGTCCTGGTCGGCCCGTCGGGCTGTGGCAAGTCCACGACCCTGCGCATGATCGCTGGGCTGGAGGAGATCACCGAAGGCAACATCTACATTGGCGATCGCCTGGTGAACGATGTGCCGCCCAAGGACCGTGACATCGCCATGGTGTTCCAGTCGTACGCGCTCTACCCGCACATGAGCGTCTACGACAACCTGGCCTTCGGCCTGCGCCTGCGCAAGACCCCGAAGAAAGAGATTGACCGTCGTGTGAAGCAGGCAGCGGAGCTACTGGGCATCGGCGAGCTGTTGAACCGTAAGCCGAAGCAGCTCTCCGGTGGCCAGCGCCAGCGCGTGGCCCTTGGGCGCGCCATCGTGCGCGAGCCGAAGGTCTTCCTCATGGACGAGCCGCTGTCCAACTTGGACGCCAAGCTGCGCGTGCAGACGCGCGCCGAGCTGATCAAGCTGCACCAGCGCCTCCAGACCACCGTCATCTACGTGACCCACGACCAGGTCGAGGCGATGACGATGGGCACGCGCATCGCCGTGTTGCGGGACGGTATCCTGCAGCAGATCGACGCGCCGCAGGTGCTGTACGACCATCCGAAGAACATGTTCGTGGCTGGCTTCATCGGCAGCCCGCCCATGAACTTCTTCGACGCCGTGCTCACTGGCACGCCGGACGATATGTGGGTGGAGCACTACAACAAGTCGTTCCGCCTCAAGGTGCCGCCCGATAAGGCAGCCAAGCTGGTGAAGCACCTGGGAAAGGAGATCGTCTTCGGCATCCGGCCGGAGGATATCTTCGATCCCCAGTTCGCCCCGCCCACGGCTGATCGCGAGACGAGCCTGGTCAACGTGAAGGTGGACGTGATCGAGACGCTGGGCAGCGAGATCTTCCTGTACCTGCTGACCGGCGAAAAGGTGTTCATCGCTCGCGTTGACCCCCGCACGCAGGCGCATGTCGGCGAGAACATGCAGGTCGTGTTCGACATGAGCCGCATGCACGCCTTCGACCGCGCCACGCAGGAAGCGCTCATGTAGGCGCTGAACTGCGCGCCGGCTCGGCACCGCAGGCGCCGGGGTGCGAGTCGTCACCCCGCCCCGGCGCCTGCACCGGTTTGATCCCTGCCGGCGCAGGCGAACTCGACCAGGGGCGGTGCGCCGGGGAGGAGGCGCATGCTTCAGTTAGAGATCGGCGGCAAGCGCGAGAGGATCAAGCAGGGCCTCCATATCTGCCAGCTCTACACCGAGGTGAGCGAGACACTCGATGCTGCCGGTCCTCTCCTGCGCGCCGCGCTCCGCGCCGGTGAGCGCGCCTGGTACGCCGGTCCAGCGGATCACGCTGACCCCCTGCTGCGCATTCTGGACCGTGGCTCCGTCGATCCCATCGATGCCCAGGAGCGCGGCCAGCTCGTCTTCATCCACGACCGCGAGCCTCTGTTGACCGATGGCCACCTGGACCCGTATGGCCTCCTCTCCAAACACCTCAGCCTGATCTCGCGCTCCCTTCAGGAAGGCTACAGCGGTGTGCGCGTGGTCATCGATATGAGCTGGCTTGCCCCTCAGGCAACGCCCGAGCAGATCCTGAAATACGAGGCTGCGTGCGACGCTGTCTTCACGCTACAGAACCAGCCCATCGTCGCGGTGGTGCAGTACAACTACAACAGCCTGCCGGGCGAGATCGTCGTTGAGCTGCTCAAGCTCCATCCGGTGGCGGTGGTCAACCGCTTCATCAAGCGCAACCCCTATTACGTCAACGCCGACGAATACATGACCCGCATCCTGCGCACGTCCCGCCAGCGCCAACGCGCCACCCCTCAGCGTGTGGCTGTCTGATTGCGCCCGTGGGGGGCTTGGGGAGGGACATCCCCGCGCTATTGCAGGGGTCTTCCCTGCGGGAAGTCCTTCTGGGAGCGTAGGACTGCCGGTCCGGTGCCATCATCCCGCCGGTACGATGAAAGCCAGTCCCGGTACGCCCCCCGGATCATCTTGCATCAGCCTGTATGGAGCCGGTCTTTGGGTCTCCCGGTACTTGTCGCGACGATGCGGCAGCTCTATGCTTGAAGAAGGGGACGGTCCCGGCGGACGCCAGCAGGTGAGGACCCTGCGCTGCCTGGTGCCTGCGCGTCCGGAGCAGGCCTGGCAAGTTCTCTCTTGCAGCGGGCACACACAGGCGCGCGGTACTGGGCTATCCTGTCCGCGCCACTGGCTGACATGCGGCGCGCTGGACCGGCTGCCGAGGCCGGGCGGGGCGGTTTGGCGCCGCGCTCCGCGGTATCGAGGTGGCGGGGACCATGATCGTGGAAGACCGATCCCTGCGTAAAGGAGATCTCGATTTCAAAAGAGACTTCAAAAGAGACTTCAAAGGAGACTTCAGAAGTAGTAGCATTAGTGAGGAAGGGGACACGATGCACGACGCCGGGGATCACGGGCCAGTACGGTGTCCGAAGTGTCAGAAGCCGATGCGTGAGCTCAGCCAATGGTGGGCGAAGAAGAAGCTCTTCTGGTGCCCGGCCTGTCATCAGTTTGAGACGCGTTTAAACGGCCTCGCCTCGTGAGTGCTGCTCCCAGGCGCGCCGCGCTTCGTCGAGCACCTGCTTGAGCGGCACATGCTGGGCGAGGGCAGCCGCCCGGCAGTCCTCGTACTCGGGCATAGCGTTCACAACCTGCCCGGCGAGACGGCTCACCTTCACCCTGATCGGTCCGAAGCGCGTGGACACCGTTTCCACGCTGCGACCGAGCTTCAGGCGCTCAACCCGCTCTAGCCGTATCCCAATCGTCGTGCTTTCTGTGAACAACACCCGCGCCAGCGTGGCGATGGCCTCCTCCGGCGCCAGGATGCTGAGCAGCGTGCCCGGCCTGCCCTTCTTCATCTGCGCTGGTAGAAGTGTCACGTCGAGCGCCCCGGCGGCGTAGAGCAGCTCAACCAGGTGGCCGTAGAGCTGCGGGCTCATGTCGTCGATGTTGGTCTCCAGCCGCATAGCGGTGTCGTACTCGACACCCAGGGCGCGCGCCGCCTCAGCCGCCAGCGTCCCCATCGTCGCCTGCGTCGGGAGGGGTGTGCCGACCATGAGCCGCAGCACGTTCGGCCGCGGCAGGTCTTTCTGGCCGGCGCCGTAGCCGATGCACTCAAGCTGCATCGGCGGAAGCGGGCCAAACCCGGCGGCCAGCTCGCTCAGCACGAGCGCTCCCGTCGGCGTCAGCAGCTCCCCTTCCGGCCCTGAGGAATATATGGGCCGACCGCGCATCAGCGCGGCAGTGGCCGGGGCCGGCACCGGTAGCTCCCCGTGTGCTGTGCGGACGGTGCCGCCGCCGACGTTCACCGGCGAGACGTACAGCCGCTCGATCCCCAGCGCGTCCAGGCCAGCCACGGCGCCCAGGATGTCAATGATCGAGTCAACGGCCCCAACCTCGTGGAAGTGGATGCGCTCGGGCGTGCTCCCGTGAATGGCAGCCTCGACCTCGGCCAGGCGGCGGAACAGCCGCGCGGCGGTGCTGCGCTGCGCTGGGGTGAGGCCTGAACGCTCGATGATGTCCAGCACCTCGGCCAAATGCCGCTCCGGCTGCGGCTCGGTCACGCGGAGACGCACCTGCGTGGCCACGAGGGGCCCCTTCCGCACCCGCGCGACGTCAAGCTCGTAGCCGCGTAGCGGCACCACAGCGCACAGGGCCCGCAGCGCTTCCTCAGGCCAGCCGCAGTCGACTAGGGCGCCGAGGATCATATCGCCGCTCGCCCCGGAGAAGCAGTCGAAATACCCGATACGCATCGTCTATGCCTGATTGTGTCCGTGCGTACTTGTGTGCTGTCCAGCCTGCTCAGGCAGGCGCTGGCTCCCAGGACGTCGGTCCTGGAGCAGGCCAGGATGGCCGCACTGTACTAGCCCTGACTTGCGCCTGGTTGGGCCTGCCGCCTGGCTGCGTTACAGTGCCCGGCAGGACGGACGCAAGAGTGGCAGCCCCGCCGGAGAGCACGCCACAGCCGCGGCGCAGCGCATCCTGCTAGCAGGTACGGTACAGGACGGCTGTGCCGGCCGTCAATGTCGTGCTCAGGCACCGCTGCCGGCCGGTACAGCGGACACGGCCGGGCCATTGGAGCGCGTGCACGCGCTCTCGCTCGGGCATTCCTCAATCAACCAGCACCAATCGTTAATATCAATTATTTAGGATACTTTTATTAGAATGATTTTATTAGAATACTTTTAAAATACTTACAGAATATCGCGTGTATTAGAGAGCATTGCTTAGGAGGCGCACGATGTCATGGTTCGCACGTGCAGTGCGGGGGACCCGTCGGACAACTCGCCGGGACTTCCTGGTGCGTTCGACAGGCGCGGCGGCAGCGGGGATGCTGTCGGCCTGCGCCAGCCAGCCGCGGTCGGGAGCACGCCTGCCGCGCGCTGTGCCGGCACGCATCAGCGGCAAGCTGGCCGTCATCCAAAATAAAGACTTCCATCCGGACCATAACGACTTCGTGAATAAGAAGATCGCTGAAGTCGCCCAGGCGGAAGGCTGGCCGCTGGACCTGGCCTACGTCGACGGCTACGTCGGAGCCGGCAACATCGTCCAGAAGCTGCACGCCGCCGTCCAGGCCGGCGAGCCGCCCGACGTGATGACCCACACCTTGCGCCCGCTCCAGCTCGATTTCTTGAATATCGTGCAACCGGTCAGCGATGTAGTCACCGACCTCGCCAGGAAATACGGCGAGCCGCTCCCGGGCTTCAAGACGAACAACTTTCTGAAGAGCCGCTGGGTCGCCGTGCCCTTCTTCACCCGCGCCGGGGGCTACTACGTGCGCCGTGATGTGTTTCAGCGGCACGGGATCAACCCCGACCGCGACCTGGAGACCTATGAGCACGTGCGGGCGGCCTGTCTGGTGGTCTCCGACCCGGAGGCAAGCATGTGGGGCTGGGGCATGACGGTCAACCGCTGCGGTGACGGGGAGAGCCTGGTGTCAAATGTGATCTTCATGTGGGGCGGCCAGCTCGTCGATGAGAGCGGTGAAAAGGTTGTGCTGAACTCGCGGGAGACGGTCGAGGCACTTACCTGGCTGAAGGAGGTCTACACCGACAAGAAGTGGGAGCGCATGCTGCCGCCGGGGGTGAACGCCTGGACCGATCCCTCGAACAACGAGGCGTTCCTGGCCGGCCAGATCGCGCTGACGCAGAACGCTGGCACCCTCTACGCCAAAGCACAGTTCGACAAGAACCCGCTGGCGCAGCATATTAGCTACCTGCCCAACCCGGCCGGCCCCAGGCGGCGGCTCCAGGGCGCCTACGGGGCCAACTGGTACATCTTCAACGGCGCCAGGAACGCCGACGCCGCCCGTGAACTGATCAGGCGGCTCCTGAGCGAACCGGTGCAGGAGTTTATCTTCCAGACCAGCATCGGCTACGCCATGCCCGCCTACGGCTGGGGCTGGGACCGGCCTGTCATCAAGAGCGATCCCGTTGCCTCACGATATATCGAGACCGCCTGGGACAAGTCCGGCTTCACTGGCATCTTCTGGCCCGGCCCGCCTACCCCAGCGGCCAACGCCATCGACACCTCGAACTTCTGGACCGACCTGATGGGCGATATCCTGAACGGCACACGGGTGGACGAAGCCGTCAGGGCGGCGCATGACCGTGCCGTCAAGGTGTATCGGGAGTTCGGGTACAAGGGCGCGTGAGCGCCGGGCGGCCGCGATTTGCGTGCTGAGGCTACGCCCCGGTAGACTATTAGCAGGCAGCGCGATCGCGCTGAAGGCGTGGGCACACGATGCGAGGGTGCAGTTCCGCCCTGCGCTGCGGAGCACGGTGCCCGCGTGGTGGTGAGAGCAGGGGTGGTGGGGGCCCCCGGGCGTTCTCTCCCCAGAGCCTTCCCGGTTGATCCGGGCCTCACATGTACAAGCCGCGCGGCCCCGATTGTTCTCAGGTGCAGGTGCGCGGCCCTATCCGGATACTGTACAGTCGTAAGGAGGTAGCCTCATGGTTCTTCACGCGCGCTCACCGCGCCCGACTCGCCGTGGTGTCATCGCCGCGCTGACCAGCGCAGCCGGAGCAACAGTCCTGGCCGCCTGCGCGCAGCCGCAGCGCACCGCTCCAGCCGAGCAGAAGCCGGCCGGCCAGGTCACCGTCACTGGCAAGCTCACCGTCCTCCAAGTCGACGACTACCATCCCGACCATAATAAATTCTTGAAGGAAGAGATCGAGCGCTTTGCGCGGGAGAAGAACTGGCCGCTGGACCTGGCGAACATCGCCGGCTTCCTGGCCGGCATGGACATTTACCAGAAGCTCCTGGCCCAGAAGCAGGCCGGCCAGCCCCCCGACTTCCTGTTCCATAGCCTCTCCACTCGCCAGATGGTCTTCTTGAAGCTCCTGCGGGAGCAGACGGCGTTCGTGGAGGACTTGCAGAAGCGCTACGGGCTGGTGTATCCGTCGGCGCGGGCCTCGCAGGTGATCGATGGCAAGTGGTGGTCCGTGCCCTTCTACAACCGCACCGACGGCTTCTGGGCCCGTGAAGACAAGTTCAAGGCCATCGGCGTAAACATTGACAAGGACCTCGACACCTGGGATCAGGCACGCGAGGCCTGCCTGAAAGTGGCTGACCCGGCCAACCAGTTCTATGGCTGGGGGCTGACCATCAACCGCTCCGGCGACGGCGAATTCCTCGTCCGCACGATCATCTGGTCCTTCGGCGGGGCGCTGGCCGATACGACCGGGCAGATCGTGACGCTGAACTCCCCAGAGACCATCGCGGCAGTGACCTGGCTCAAGGAGACTTACACTGACCCGAAGTGGGCGCCGATGCTGCCGCCGGGGGTGAACTCCTGGACTGATCCTTCGAATAACGAAGCCTGGCTGGCCGGCCAGATCGCCTTCACCTCCAACGCCGGCACGCTCTACGCCAAGGCAGTGTTCGATAAGAACCCCATCGCTGCATCGACGAAGCTGCTCCCGCCGCCGCTCGGACCGGCCAAGCAGCGCTTTCTTGCGCCCAGCGGGCACAACTTCTACTTCTTTGATGGCAGCAAGAACTACGATGCGGCGCGCCAGCTCGCTGAGCATCTCTTGACGATAGATGTGCAGCGAGTGCTGTGGAAGACCAGCCCTGGCTACGTGGTGCCGGCCTACGAGAAGTGGTGGGACGATCCGATCGTCCAGCAGGAGGAGAACAGCCGCCGCTTCAAGCCGGTGGCGCTGGCCGAGCCGCCGTTCCCCGGCCTGGCCTGGCGCGGCCCGATCACCGAGGCCTCTGACGCGGTGGGCGCGCAGAACGTGCTCACCGACATGATGGGCGAGGTGCTGGCGGGCAAGCCGGTAGCCCAGGCGGTCAAGGACGCCCATGACCGTGCTGTGAGGATTTACAAAGAGCTGGGCTTTAAGGGCGCCTGAGCAAGGCTATCCGTATTGAGCGCCACGCGTGGCCGCTGCTCCTGCGCGGTTTTGTGCGAGTTTTTCAGCCGGCAAAGCGCGCACGGGAGCAGCGGCACCCTCTCAGCAGCGTGAACCAGCGGAGCAGCGCCGAATTGACAGCCTTCCCTGCTCTGGGTACACTTTGGGCAGACAGCGCGTGAGCGCTGGGCCGAGTCCGCACGGCGTGCAGAGCGGGGGAACCAACGGCAGCGCGCCCGGTTGCGACAAGGGTGTCGGGCCGGGCGAGGGGTGAATCCGGCTGGGAGCCGGTAGGGCGACTCTTTCCGTCCGAACCCGTCAGCTCACCTCGCAGGCGACAGGAAAGAGACACGTAATGGCGCTCGCGCCGGCTAGCGACCGTGCTCGATCGCTGAGCATGATGCATGGCCGTAGCTGTCTCTGCGGTCTGCTGCGAGCCTCCGTCCCTCGCCGAGCACAAGGGTGGCTCCCCTACCCTAGTGTGCGCCTCGGGTACTCACGGGCTAAGGTTAAGGTCCAATTGCACCAGTTTCACCACTGTGAGGAGGCGTCATGTTCCGTCTGGGCATTCCGTCTCTGCTTAGCCGCCGCCACCTGATCGGAGGCCTTGCCGCAGCTACGGGCAGCGGACTCCTGGCTGCCTGCGCGCAGCCGCAGCGCACCACCACGCCGGAGCAAAGGCCGGCCAGGTCACCATCACCGGCAGGTTGATGGTGCTGCAAGTCGATGACTACCATCCGGACCACAACAAGTTCCTGAAGGAGGAGATCGAGCGCTTTGCGCGGGAGAAGAACTGGCCGTTGGACCTGGCGAACATCGCCGGCTTCCTGGCGGGCATGGACATCTACCAGAAGCTCCTGGCCCAGAAGCAGGCCGGCCAGCCCCCCGACTTCCTGTTCCATGGCCTCTCCACTCGCCAGATGGTCTTCTTGAAGCTCCTGCGGGAGCAGACGGCGTTTGTGGAGGACTTGCAGAAGCGCTACGGGCGGGTGTATCCGTCGGCGCGGGCCTCGCAGGTGATCGATGGCAAGTGGTGGTCCGTGCCCTTCTACAACCGCACCGGCGGGTACTGGGTGCGGGAGGACAAATTCAAGGCCATCGGTGTAAACATTGACAAGGACCTCGACACCTGGGATCAGGTGCGGGAGAACTGTCTCAAGGTCTCTGACCCGGCCAACCAGCTCTATGGCTGGGGCATGACGGTGAACCGGTCGGGCGACGGGGAGAGCCTGGTGTGGAACATCATCTGGTCCTTCGGTGGGGCGCTGGCCGATACGACCGGGCAGATCGTGACGCTGAACTCGCCGCAGACGATCGCCGGCCTCACCTGGCTGAAAGAGGTGTACACTGACCCGAAGTGGGCGCCGATGCTGCCACCAGGGGTCAATGCGTGGACCGACCCCTCGAACAACGAGGCGTTCCTGGCTGGTACGATCGCCTTCACGTCGAATGCCGGCACGATGTATGCCAAGGCGGTCTTTGATAAGAACCCCTTGGCGCCGCACATCAAGGTGTTGCCGCAGCCTCTTGGCCCGGCGAAGCAGCGCCTGCAGGGCTCCGGCGGGCATAATTTCTACTTCTTCGATGGCAGCAAGAACTACGATGCGGCGCGCCAGCTGGCCGAGCATCTGCTGAGCATCGACGTGCAGCGGGTGCTGTGGAAGACCAGCACCGGCTACGTGGTGCCGGCCTACGAGAAGTGGTGGGACGATCCGATCATCCAGGGCGATGAGAACAGCCGCCGCTTCAGGCCGATTGCATTTTCTGAGCCACCGTTCCCAGGGGTGGCCTGGCGCGGCCCGCTCTCGGAGGCGGCCGACGCGGTATCCGCCCAGAACGTCGCCACGGATATGATGGGCGAGATCCTGGCGGGCAAGCCGGTGGCCCAGGCGGTCAAGGACGCCCATGACCGCTGCGTGAAGATCTTTAAGGAGTTCGGGTTCAAGGGCGCATGAGATGCCGGCCCTCACCCGGCCCCTCTCCCCAGGCCTGGGGAGAGGGGCGAGCATGGGGAGGCCTGGTGCCATTCGGACCTGGGTGTCCTGCCTGTATGCTGCTCTTCCGATGCTTTGGGAGAAGGGTGCAGGCGGGATGTAGGCTTGGCGCTTGTGCGGTGTGCACGGAGCGGCGCGGGGTGGCGTTCCCCCTCTCCCGTGCTGTGGGGGGTGAGGGCCGCCTTACACTCAACCTACCTGCGTTCACACTGGCGCGAACTCTAGAGACCCAAAAACACACAAAAGACAAGGACGAACACCGATGCGCGTTCCTCTCGCACGTGGCGCTGCGGCCCCGATCGCAGCGCCGGTACGGCGTGATCTTGGTGCCTGGGCCCGCGAGATCCTCGGCCGCGACTGGCTGACGGCCTGGCTCTTCGCCGGGCCAATGCTGGCTTTGCTGCTCGGGCTTATCGCCTGGCCGTTTCTGAACGGCGTCTGGATGAGCTTTAACCTGGTGATCGGCGGGCAGTGGCGCGGCTTCGTCGGCCTGCGCAACTACATCGATACGATCACTGATCCCTACTTCCAGCGCTCGTTCTGGATCACGGTGCAGTTCACCGCCTCTGCGGTTGCGCTGAAGTTCGTGGTCGGCATGGTCGCCGCGCTGATCCTCCACAACATCACCCGCGGGCGCACGATACTCACCGCCCTGATCCTGCTGCCCTGGATCGTGCCGGAAGTAGTCACGGCGCTGGCGTGGCGCTTCCTTTACGACCCGGTCTTTGGCGGTCTGAACCTGACCCTTCAGACGCTGTACCAGCTCACGGGCGGGCTGCTGGGCGTCTCCAAGGGTATCCCCTGGACCGGCGATCCCAAGCTGGCGCTGTGGTCCATGGTGGCGGTGAACCTGTGGAAGGGCATTCCCTTCTTCACCGTGCTGGCCCTGGCCGGCTTAAAGTCGATCGACCGTGAGCTCTACGACGCGGCGGCGGTGGATGGGGCCAACGCCTGGCAGCGCTTCCTGCATGTGACCCTGCCGGGCCTGCGCTACGTCATTATCGTGGAGACGCTGCTCTCCACGATCTGGACGTTCAACACCTTCGGCCTGGTCTTCCTGATCACCGGTGGCGGCCCTGGCGGGGCAACCCGTCTCTACGGCATCCTGGCGTACGAGAAGATCGGCGGTCTGCGCTACTCCTCCGGCGTGGCCACGGCGCTGGTAACTGCGCCGATCCTGGCCCTGGCGATCATCGTGCTCGGCCGCTATATGCGCGCCGGGCAGCGAGGAGACTTCGGCGACGAGGGCCTCCTCTACCGCATGGTGATGGCGCTGCTATGGCCGGTCGGGCAGGTCGTGCGCCTGCTGGTGGCTGCCTTCTGGGCTGTGGATTACGTGGCTGAGATCGCCTTCGAGAAGCTGGGCCGCCTGTTCGATCTGCTGGTCACTCGCGGTAACCCGCGGCGCAGCAAGCTGGTCCGGCGCATCGGCTCGAAGCTTCTGATCAGCGTGCCCCTTGCGGTGCTGCTGTTGTTCGTGCTCTTCCCCTTCTACTGGATCTTCATCACGGCGTTCAAGAGCACGCTCCAGTTCCAGCAGAAGCAGTCGATCTTCTGGCCAGCGCCGTGGACCCTGGAGAACTTCGTCACGCTCTTTACCAAGACGGAGTTCGTGCTCTGGTACAAGAACACGATCCAGGTCGCGCTCGTCAGCATGCTGATCAGCGTGATCGTGTCGTCGCTGGGGGCCTACGCGCTGGTGCGCTTGCGCTGGCGTGGCGCCGGCTTCATCTCGACGGCGATCCTGCTGACATACCTGATGCCCGGTATTATGCTGGTGGTGCCGCTGTACCAAATCTTCGTCGCACTGCGGGTGATTAACACGCCTATGTCATTGATGATCGCCTATCCGACGTTCCTGATGCCGTTTGCCTGCTGGCTCTTGATGGGCTACTACCGCTCGATTCCGGAGGAGCTGGAGGAGTCGGCGCTCATCGATGGCTGTAACAAGTTCCAGGCGTTCACCCGCATCGTGCTACCGCTGACCATGCCGGCCCTGGTGGCAGTGGCGATGTTCGCCGTCACCCAGGCCTGGAACGAGTTCCTGTTCGCTTTCATCTTCATCACAAGCAACGCGGCTACTACCCTGCCTGTCGGCCTGGGCAAGATGGTCATCGGAGACGTCTTCCCCTGGGGCCAGCTCATGAGCGCCTCGCTGCTCATGGCCATCCCGGTGGTCATCTTCTACGGGCTGGCCCAGAAGTTCATGGTCGAGGGCCTGACCGCAGGGAGCGTGAAGGGGGCTGGTTAGCAGACAGCCTTGCCACGGTCTCCCGCTCCTGCCGTGCACCAAAAGATGCACGCCGGAGAGACCGTGCGTGGCGGCGCCTCACCTGTATGCCGGCGCTGGCTAGTCCACCAGCGCCGGCTTTCTTCTTCTCTCCGTTCTGGTTCCCTCCGTTCTGGCAGAACGCATGATCCCTCAGTACGCGGCAGACAGCCTGTAGCCCGCCGGGATATCATGTAGCTGTCAGGAGCGGGCAACGGATCGGGTAGAGGGGATAGGCAGTCAAAGGAGAGCTAACAATGATGGGCGAGCACAAGCGCGAGGCACGCGTGCGTGACGATGCAGCTCAGAAGGAAAAGCGCGAAAGTGGCCTGCCCGGCGGCGGGCAGGGCCGCCGCGATGAGGTCGGCCGCACGGGCGTGTATCCGGCGTCCGGGCCGCTGCCGGAGGGCGACGCCGAGTACCGTGGCCAGATGGCATGGGGCCAGGGGCTGCGCGGTGCTGCTGGGTACTATGACTCTGGCCCATCGGAGCTGCCGTTGAAGGACGAGCCGGAATTCCCGCCGCCTAGAGACCAGGGCGCGGAAGATACGCCAGCTCCACCCGAGCATGCACAGTAACGGCTTCCCTGCTCCGAGCGGTCCATGCTTCGCTATAGCGAAATCTATAGCGAAGCCGCGCCGCTGCCGGTTGGCACTCCCTACGTACCTCTCTCCCGCAGCGCGGGAGAGACACCGGGGCGAGGGCTTCTAGCCGCCCGCGGCGAGCGCCCGTATATAGTTCAGCACGTGCCAGCGCTCTTCCTCTGAAAGCGGGCCGGCAAAGCCCGGCATCGGCGTTCCAGGAATCCCGTCGGAGACGACCTGGAACAGGAAGCCGTCCGAATGGTGGGGCACGTGCACACGCAGGTCAGCTGGCGGGCTCGGCAGAGATGCTGCCAGCGGCCCGTCACCGCGGCCTGACACGCCGTGGCAGGTGGCGCAGTATTGCTCGTAGACGCGCTGCCCGATGGCTAACGAGTCCGGTGTCGGCGGATAGGGGTTCTGCGCAGGAATGGCCGCCTGCGCGCTTGCTCCTGGCAGCGCCAGGGCAAACGCCTTCCCTTCGGGGCCGAAGCCGAAGAGCAGGAGGGCGAAGCCCGCAGTAGCCAGTGCGATGCCTGCACCGGCCAGGCTGCCTTGCACAGCCGCGGAGATGCGCGGCCGCTCCCGCAGGAGCCATGCTATTGCAAGCGTGCCCAGGCCGACTAGAGTTGCCGCGCCGCCGCCGAGCAGTAGCCAGTTCGGCGTCACTAGCTCTCCACCCGGGGGTACTGGCGGCAGATTGGCGACGGCCGGTACGTCCAGGCTGAACTGGGCCCGCGCGTCGTCTCGCTCGGGACGGCGTACCAGCGCGGTCACCTGCCATGGCCCGGCCATCGAGAAGAGTTGTCCTTCACCTTCGTAGCGGCTGGTGCCGGTCCGGCGCAGGATGAGCTCGCTCTCGCCCATGTCGTGGGCCAGCATGCGGAAGCGCAGCGCCACCCGCTCGACGTCTAGCGTCGACTGCCCGCGCGCGCCGGCGAGCTCCACGGTGAACCGATTGAACCCCACAGCTCCCGGCCGGATCTGCAGGCGCACACGGAGATCATCGGCCGTCACAGTCTGCGAGAGCCCCTCCTCACGGGCTTTCCTGGCTGCCAGCGCATCACGCGCCGGGGGCAGGATGGTCAGGAAAGCTACCGCCAGGACGAGGGCGACCCCGGCCGCCGCCTCCAGGGTTACGGAGAGCCGGAAGCGCTCCGCCAGCGCTGCGGCATCCTCCAGCGCTTGCGCGCTACGCTGGCGGACGAGCGTCCGCAGCCGCGGGCTTATACGGAGGAGGTGGAAGGCAGCAAGGGCCAGCATGGGCAGCAACAGGGCCAGCTTAAGCGCCAGAGCGAGCCCGTACGTTGTGCTCCATAGGGCCTCGATCGCTCCGGCGAGCCATGCTGCCTGGACGAGGCCGGTGACGGTCAGGACCAGGACGGCTAGCCCCGCCACTAGGGAGAAGCGCGGGATGATCTGGGCAAGCGTCTGAGGGCGCCAGCGCTCGTCCAGCCGCCGCTGCACCCCAGGAGCGGCTAGGGCGAGCTGCGCCAGGCCGCCTACCCAGACCGCGGCTGCTACCAGATGTACCCAGTCGAACAGCAGGCCGGCCGTAGCCTGTGGCAGTGCAGCGGCATGTGCGGTGAGGCTGCGCGTGAGCAGCGCTGCCGCAGCCAGGGCCACGCCGGCCCACCAGCGCCATGGCCCCGCTGCCGGGGCCCACAGGATCGCTCCGAGGGTGGCCAGCAGCACCACACGGATGAGGAGCAGTGTGCCATAGCGCGTGCCCAGCACGGTCAGCACCGGGCCGCCCAGCGCGCCCACCAGGGTCGTGCCGGCAGTCTTTGCCGCGTAGTCCAAGTAGGCGAGCAAGCTGGCGATAAGCCAGACGGCCCATGCCACCCGCACGAGGTGCAGCGCGGCCTGGTACGCTGCAGCCAGGACTCCAGGTAGGTCAAATGATGCCTGCTCGGGCGCGCGACCCTCGCTGCGACGGCGCCGCCGTCGCTCGCGGCTGCTGGTCCGCCTGGCACCGCCCACCTGAGCCGCCATGCGCACCAACGCCGGCTGCCAGACCAGCGGCATGAAGGCGAGCCCCCCGGCAGCACCCATGCCTCCCAACAGCTCCAGCCAGCGGATCGCCACTGGCAGCACCTGAACCGGCGGTGCCTGCTGTGTCGCCTGCAAAGGCGGGGCAACCCCAGGAGCGCCGGGCGCGCCGACGCTGAACGGCACCGTGCCGCTGGTGGTATGCCCGTCAACTGCGGAGGTCACACGCCAGACAACGGTGTACACGCCCGGGGAGAGCTCCGGCAGTGGCAGCACCAGCGCGAGTGGGTCGCCCAGCACTGGACGCACCGACTCGCGATTCACTACCTTGCCTGACCCATCGAGCAGCCGCACGTCGCTCAGCTTGAGTTCCACGGCCTCTGAGAACCACAACTGGACCTGTGACGGCGCCTGGTCGAGCACACTGCCAGCAGCAGGCTCAGAGCGGACCAGGTTGGCATGTGCCGCCACCGGCTGGGGGGTAAGCGCGGCGAGCGTGAGAACTGCGGCAAGGATGGCTACCCACCGAGTGGGCGCGCGCAGCCCTTCTGAGCGCCGGAGGAAAGCAGGCACCCTCCACCGGGTCCTGCCGGCGCCTCGTGTGCACTGGCAGGGCGCTGCTGCCGTCTGGTTGGATCGTCTATTCCGGTGCATGCGCATCGACCTCCGGCATGACCAGGTTCGCGACGGCGAGCGCCAAAATGGCTGTGATCACCACTGCGGAGCCGACACACCAGGGACACAAGGCCCGAATGACAAAGACTTCTAAAAATGTCAGATAGGCAGAGAAGAGCGTGCCGGCCAGGGCCAGCCCGAAAAGGGCGAGCGGTACTGCAGGAGGCACTGCAGGGCCGGCACGCGTCTGCCAGAGACTTAACCCGAGCAGCAAAAGATACAGCGCCAGCCCAAGTGCAGCCACCGGCACACTAGCTATGCTGGCATAGCGGCTGGCCTGCACCTGCGCGCAGCCGCCCGCGCTCAGGCAGAGCGCAAGCGCGCCGCTGTAGTGCACCCAGGTCAGGTAGCCAGAGATGGCCACGCCCAGCGCCGAGAGCCCCACGAGCAGCAGCGTCCTGCTGGGTCGGGCCCCGACAGCCCGCAGAGGAGCAGCTCTAGACTTGAAGTCGCCTCCGCCTGGCACATCCACGTCTTGTGGCATTGTCTCTTAAATGTTGCTAAATTCGCTAGATTTAAATGTTAAATGTTCTCCTAATCTTGCGGCGACGACCTCGGCGATCTCACCGATGCCAGCACCCCGGTACACTCGCTCATGCTCACGGAGCCGTTACCGTCTCGATGGCCCGGCGCAACTGGTCGAAGGTCGGCACGCCCTCGAACACCTTCTGGTCGTTGATGAAGATCGTCGGCGTTGCCCGCACCCCTTTCCGACGGCCCTCTTCTGTCTCTCCACGCACCTGTGCCGCGTACCGCTCTTGATCGAGACAGGCAGAAAAGGCATCGGTGTGCAAGCCCAGCTCGGCAGCAAAGCGTTTGAGGTTGGCTTTGCTGAATGTACCGCGGTTCTCACCAGCCTGCTCTGTGAAGAGCTTATCATGGTATTCCCAGAACCTTCCCTGCTCGGCCGCGCATTCCGCCGCCTCAGCTGCCCAGAGCGACTCCGAGCCCAGGAACGCGAAGTGGTGCCAGACCAGCCGCACCCGCCCGCTGGCGATCAGCGTCTCCTCGAGCCGGCGTTCGGGACCCGAGGCGAACGCGCGGCAGGCCGGGCATTGGAAGTCTGCCCATACCTCCACCACGACCGGAGCAGCAGGATCACCTTTGCTCTTGCCAGCCGTGTCGACGGTCACCGTCTGCTGTCGGCGTGGAGGCCCGGCCAGGCTCAGCCCGATCAGGGCAACCGCGACGGCGGTTGCGAGGAGGGTCACCCCTACAATTGAAAGTACCCCAAACCGGTGCTGTGGTGTAGGAATAGTAAGATCTCCCCGGGCATGCGCGGACGCGCCTCGCCTGCCCGAGCGCTGCTTCCTCATGCGTTCTCCTTGTAGGACTTACGCTGTGCGCAGCCAGCGGTGGAACGCTGGCTGCGCACAGCCCATCCTTATGCCGTCCCGCCGGTACGCCGTGCCGGGCTCGGGCGAGCCAGTGGCTCCCGGCGCCGCCCCAGCAGGCCTGCCACGCCCAGCACAACGCCGGCCGCGCCGAGCACGATGCCACCCAGGCCCAGGTACGTGCCGCGCATCTCAGCCGCGGCTGCAGCCGCCTGGGCAGCCCGCGCCGCATCCTGTGCCTCGCGGAGCTGCCGTTGCACCTCCGCCGCCGGCGGGACTACCTCGGGAAACTGCAGGGCGCTGGCCGCCTCGACGTCGTTAAACCGGCCGGGGCCAGACTCAAACGTCTCGTTGATCGGCTGGCCGTCCAGCGTGCCGGTGAAGATGAAACGGTACTGGCCCTCCCGCGTGGGGATGAAGTCGGCGGCGTAGGCGCCGGGCTGGCCAAAGCGCGCGCGCAACGGGAACTCCTTCGGCAGCCCCCCGCCGTATGCCACGGCCACTTTTAATGTCTGCTGCGCATTCAGCACCGGCTCTCCGGTATCGGCATAGGTGATGCGCAGGTCGACGCCGTTTGGCTCGCCCTGGATCGCCGGCTCGTTCAGAAAACCGACGATGAACTGGAACTTGCCCACCGTGCGGCGCTCATGCGCCAGCGCAGCGGTGGGAGTGGCTACCAGGCTCAGGGTCAATGCCAGGAGGAGCGCCAAGACCCCAGGGACGATGCGCTCCTGCTGGATAATGAGCTTTGCCATCGCTGTTCCCCTCCAAATGAGCGACTGCGCTCCAAATAAGCGATTGCGTTCCAAGTGTCTGCGTTAGCGACCGAGTTTATAAGGGCGGTTCTCACCGATGCTGCCCTTTCCCCTTCTCGCCAGCCGGACCCCCCATCCCGTGAGCAGGAGCGCAACCGCTCCAATGGCTGGCAGTGCGGTCCCGCTACCTGTGCGGGGCATCCCTGGCGCAGTCCCCGCCGCTCCTACAATAGTGAAAGCAAAGGATCCAGACTCTTTGTCGCCATCTTTCGCAGACACCGTCGTCCAGTTCACAACATACCTTCCTGGCTGCAGACCAGAGCGGAGCGATACCACCATCGTGGTGCCTGTTGGGTCGGATGGATCAACGCGGCTATCGCCCTGGTCCACGCGAACTCCACCTGGACCTGTCACCGTGAGAGCGCTACCATCTGCAGCGACCGCTTCACTGAAGATCACTCTGACAGCTGCAGGAGCCGTGGCGACCACCGCATTCGGAGCCGGAGTAGATCGTACAAATGTGGCATGAGCGAACACCACTATCGGCCAGGCAAGCACTCCCAGGAACCCTGCCACCACAGCCCCGAGCACACGGCCTCTCCATGGAGAGGGCATACTGCTCATCAGTTCATTCCTCCTCGCAATCTCAGCAGCCGGTTCTCCAGAGAGCCACGACTGCTGGGTCTGCACACAGCCATAGACACGTGCGCGGTGCTCAAGTACCGGCTCCGTTTGCACGTGCGATGGCGAGAGATACCGACTATGTCAGGATATAGCCAAATAGATGGCTCGCAGGGACAGAGTGAAATGCCCCGGGCGCAACCAGCCATCATGGCTATGCTGTACGAAGGAATGGCCAGGTAGCCTATACCGCCGGTGGGCGCTCTGGAGGCGGGTCAGGGAGCCGCCCAGGTGGCAAGGAGACAGAAAGCAGGCTGGTGTCTGGAAGCTGGGCAGCAGGCGGTGGCTGTGCCGGTACCAGCAGGCCGGCGTTCAAGAGCGTGAGAGGGCCACTGGACTGTGGCTGTGAGCTTACCGTTGCGCTCAGCGCAGCGGGATGCACGTGTGCCGGCGGAGCACTGCGCGCGGCAGGCCCTTGCACCGCCGGAGCGGATGCAGGCACAGGTATCTCGCCGTCCCTTTGCGAGCGGTGCGCGTGCGGGCGGTGCGCCGGGCTCTCGTGCGTCTCATCGTGTGCCGTGGCCGCTGCCTGCGAGGCTACTGGCACAGCAGCCTGGGATACCGGCAGGGCGACATGAATCGCGCCGTGCCCGAAACGTGCGTGCACGTACGGCGACGTCAGGCCGTGCTCGCATACGACCGGTACGACTGTCGCCAGCCAGGTCGAGAGCACCGTATACAACGTCAGACGCGCCAGCACGCGGTGTAACCTGCACATACTCTCGGGTAAGTCTAACATATCGCGCCGGCGTCCACCTCAGGGTTTTTCCCTGAGGCCGGCAGGCCTGCGCGCCGTTCCCGCGAGCTCTAGGCCCTCAGGTCATTGCCGTATACGGTGCAGAGGCGTGGTCTGGATGGGTGTTGTGGGGGTGACCATCCCGGTGAGGGAGAGCGCCTGCCCGGGCCGGAGAAGAGCTGTCCGGAGCGGGCGCAGCAGGCAGGGTAAAGAAGAATGCTGCGCCGGCCCCCTCCTGAGATTCCACCCAGATGCGTCCGCCGTGGGCCTCGACCAGCTCCTTACAGATGGCCAGCCCGAGCCCGCTCCCGCGTACACCACGAACCTGGGGGTTCTCGACGCGGTAGAACTTCTCGAAGATGCGATCACGTTTATCTGCCGGGATACCGATGCCCTGGTCGCGGACGCACACCTCTACGCCCTCGGCCGACGGGCGGGCCGACACCGTGATGGTTCCGCCGGCCGGGGAGTAGCGCACGGCATTCGTGAGGAGGTTCAGCAGCACCTGCTCGACGCGCACGGCATCCGCCAGAGCGAGCGGAAGATCATGGGCGATGAGCACCCGAAAGCGATGGCGTGGCGCGCCGGCCTCGACGCTGTGCACGACCCGGTGGATCAGTCCCTCGAGCGCCACGGGGGCGCGTTCCAGCCGAAAGCGTCCGGTGCCCAGGCGGGAGAGATCCAGGAGGTCTTCGACGATGCGGCTCATCGTCTCCGCCGCGCGGGTGATCTCTCGCAGCACCTCCCGTTGCTGGTCGGGAGGCAGGGTGCTGGTCTGCAAGAGCTCACTGCCGCTGATCAGGTAGGTCAGCGGGTTGCGGAGCTCATGCGAGACGGTGGAGACGAACTCGTCCTTCAGCCGGTTGAGCTCCTGGAGCGCGGCGATCTGGGTCTCCGCCAGCCGCTGTGATTGCTCTTGGGCTAGGATGCGTTCGGTGGAGCGCCGATAGACGCGGCCAAGCGTGAGAAACGTCGCTCCTGCACCGGCCAGGATCAGCACGCTGAGCGCGGCCTGGATGCGGTGGGCCATCCCGTGCTCGATGGAGAGATCACGGTAGACCTGGACTGCCCCGACCACAGCATCGCCGCGACGAATCGGCATGACGACTTCAAGAGCATGCGCAAGCGGCTGGCCAGAGCGGGTCTCCGCCGCGCTGAGAGCGGTCTTGCCTGTCCAGGCTACGCCAGCCAGTGCCCGGCGTACTTGAGGCGGAAGCGCCTGTGCGCCGAGGCCAGGCCCGCTGCTCGAGCTGCCTGCTTCACCCACGGTGGAATGCCCGGCCGAAGCGGCGTGGTGGAGAGCGGGCTCGGAGTCGTAGCCGGTCTCAGAGGGTGTCCCGGCGTAGCTGTACAAGTACGTGCTGTCGTCATCCGCATCGAGCGCGGCGGTGCGTTCCGCGAGGGTCTGGCCCGGAGGGGCGTGGGAGGTTACCTGGGGCGGTGCGCTATAGCTATACACAATCCGGCCATCTTGGGTGTAGAAACGCGTTTGCACAATGTTATAGAGATCAAAGTGCATACGCACCATCTGGTCAAAGCGCGCCAGCTCGGACGCACTGAGCTGCCGGCGGAAGATATCGTCCCCAAAGGCCGCCTGGAAGTGCACTTCGACGCCGCGTTGGGTTGTGTCGCTGGTTTCGTGTAAAACGAACCATTCGATAAAGAACCCAATTCCGGCCAGCAAGATGAGGCTCCCGCCCGCGCAAATAACGGCGAGGAGCAGGGTGAACTGCTGGTAGGGTGTCAGCCGCACTCGCCGCGGCCATCGCACTACGGTGTGCATCTCTTTGCCCCCGACGCGAACTGCTCCCTCCGGCGCTAACCGCAGGCCGATCGGCCGCGGCGAGGTTCGTGGAGCCTGTGCTTCGGTCTCGATAATCGGCATCCGACTGCGCGAGCACAGGCTATAATGCGAGGGTCAGGGAGCGACGGGAACCCGCTGGGTAACTGTGTAAGATAAGAATAAGAAAATAAGACAAAGAAAAAGAAAAGGAGGGGAGTGCCCATGAAAACCGTCCGGGTAGGCATCGTCGGCGCCGGGTTCGTGGCAGAGCTCCATGCGGAGTCCTTCGCCCGTATCCCGAATGCCGAAGTCACTGCGGTAGCCTCCCGCACAGAAGAGCGGGCGCGGGCGTTTGCTGAGCGGTTCCATATCCCGCGGGTGTTTCCCTCATACGAGGAGCTGGTGCGCTCACCCGACGTGGACATGATCACCGTGGCCTGCCCCAACGACCTGCACGCTCCCGTCACCATCGCCGCGGCGCGCGCCGGCAAGCATGTGGTCTGCGAGAAGCCGCTCTGCATGAACCTCGACGAAGCAGACCAGATGATCGAGGCCTGCCGCGCGGCCGGGGTAAAGCTGATGTACGCCGAGGAGCTCTGCTTTGCGCCGAAGTACGTGCGGGCCAAGACTCTGGTGCAGGAGGGCGCCCTGGGTGACGTCTATATGGTGCGGCAGGGCGAGTGCCATTACGGCCCGCACTCCGACTGGTTTTGGGACGTTGACCGCTCCGGGGGCGGCGTGCTGATGGACATGGGCTGCCACTCGATCGAGTTCGCCCGCTGGATCTACGACTACCGGCCGGTTGAGACCGTGTATGCCTCGTTGGGGCGCTATGTGCACCGTGAGCGCACCCGCGGGGAGGACAACTCGATCTGTATCCTACGCTTCGAGGGCGGGCCGATCGCCATCGCTGAGAACAGCTGGGCGCGCACCGGTGGTATCGACGATTTCGCCGAGCTGTACGGCTCGAAGGGCCTTACCATCGCCAACCTGATCCGTGGCAACGCCCTGCTCACCTACAGCGACGTCGGCTACGGCTACGCCGTGGAGAAGGCGCCGCAGACCAAAGGCTGGACCTTCACCAGCTTTGAGGAGATGTGGAACTACGGCTTCCCCCAGGAGATGCAGCATTTCGTGGACTGCGTGGCCGAGGACAAGCAGCCGCGCATCACCGGCGAGAACGGCCGGGCCGTGCTGGAGATTATCTGCGCGGCGTACGAGTCGGCTCGCACCGGCCGTGAGGTGCGCCTCCCGTTCCGGCCGAAGGTGAGGAAGCCGATCGACTGCTGGCTGGGGAGCTGAGCGGCGCGCTCCGCCGGAGCGCGCCGCTTCGGCACCGGCCCACTATCTCCGCGGATACGGGGGGTTGTTCACCGCGTCGGGCGGGCGCTCGCCGCGGATCACGGCGAGAATATTCCGTAGCGCCTGGTCAATCATTCGATCCACGGACTCGACGGTGAGGCCGGCGGTATGCGGCGTGGGCAGCACTCTGGGATGGCGGATGAGCTGCTGGGCCAGCGGCAGCGCGTCGGGAGGCTCTTCGAGGAACACGTCAAGCGCCGCTCCGGCTAGGCGGCCCGCGTTCAAGGCGTCGAGCAGCGCCTGGTCGTCGATCAGCTCTCCGCGGGCCGTATTGATGAGAAACGCCGTCGGCTTACAGTAGCATAATGTCTCGGCGCAAATGATCCTTCGGGTCTGCGGCGTATTGGGTGCGTGCAGGGTAATAAAGTCGGCCTCGGCCATGAGCGTGGGCAGGGAGACGTAGGTAACGCCGACCTCGGCAGCCCAGCGCTCGTCCGGGGCGCTGTCGTAGGCCAGGATACGCATGTCGAAGCCGCGGGCGCGCTTGGCCACCTCGCGCCCGATACGGCCGGTGCCGATAATGCCCAGGGTCTTACCGCACACATCCACGCCGAGGACGCGGTTCCAGTTGCCTGCCCGGGTGTCGTTCACCTGCTCGACGAAGCGGCGAGCCAGCGCCAGGATGGCACAGAAGGTCGCATCAGCGACGGTCTGGTGGTTCGCCCCAGGGGTAATCGTCACCCACACGCCATAGCGGGTCGCCGCGTCCACGTCTACCCGATCGTAGCCGACGCCAATGCGGGCGACGATGCGGAGCGATGGCACGCTGGCGAAGACGCGTGCTGTATAGGCGTCCATGCCGGCCAGAGCGCCCGCACAGCCCGGCAGATACTCGAGGAGCTCTGCCTCGGTCAGCCGGCGCGGCGGCCCCGGCGCGATCACCAGCTCAATGCCTTGCCAGGCCAGTTCCTCACGGCGCGCTTCAATCTGGCGCGCCATCACGCCACTGCCAAAAATGCGCACAGGATAGTCAGCCACTGGAGCCAGCGCCTCCGTATCGGCCCATGCCGTGATGTTCCTCGACAGGAAAGCGACGTCCGGGCAGAGAAAGAGCCACGGTATGCCCTTCTGCCCTGCATTATAGCGGTCTCCAGGCGCTGGCTGCCCGGCCGCGCGCGTTCGCGCGCGCGGCTGCGCGACCCCCTGAAAAGTCTACCGGGCGGGCTGGCCTGGGCGTATAATCTTACGCGTAATCTCTAGCGTGGCGCGCGGAAGTGCTCCCCTGCCGCTCCCGCTTGTGTACCACGTGGCTTCGAGGGTGTCTCACGCGCTGCTTATTTGTCTATTGTTTATGTTTTATATGCTTTATAATTTACTAAATCTTTGAGTAGTAAATTTGAGCAGTAAAACAGTGGTCGCAGTTGCCCAAAGCATGCTCGTTCGTACGCGCAGATGACGGCGAAGGATCTTATACGGCTGACGATGCTCTCTCACGGGGCAGGTTGAGCGTGCAAGCTCGGTCCAGCCGAGCTGGCGCAGGTGCTGCGCTACCTTCCCCCGGTGCATGACCCACGGCTGCTCGTGGGCACGGCTACGAGCGACGATGCCGCGGTCTATCAGTTGACTGAAGACTGCGCGCTCGTCGCAACGGTGGACTATTTCACGCCGATTGTGGACGATCCGTATGCATTTGGCGCAATCGCCGCGGCCAACGCCCTCTCAGACATTTACGCGATGGGTGCGGAGCCGCTCTTTGCCCTGAACTTGGTCGGCTTCCCGCGCGGGGTCCTGCCCATGGAGGTCCTGGGGGAGATCATGCGCGGTGGCGCGGATAAGCTTGCCGAGGCCGGGATCGCGGCGATCGGCGGGCATTCAATCGACGACCAGGAGCCGAAGTTTGGTATGTGTGTGATCGGCACCGTGCATCCGCAGCGCGTGGTGCGCAACGCCGGCGCTCTGCCGGGCGACCGGTTGTACCTGACCAAGCCTATCGGCACCGGCATTATCTCGACGGCGATCAAGCGCGAGGTGGCTGATCCGGCGGCAGTCGAGGCGGCAATCCGGAGCATGACGACGCTGAACCGCGCGGCCTCGTTGGCGATGCAGGAAACCGGTGTGCATGCCGCTACCGATGTCACCGGCTTTGGTCTGCTGGGCCATTTGAACGAGATGCTGCGAGCCAGTGCGGCCGGCGCCCGGGTCGAGCGGGCGCGCGTGCCGCTGCTCCCCACGGTAGCTGAGCTGGCTCGCGCAGATGTGGTGCCCGGCGGCACCCGGCGCAATTACGAGAGCCTGCGCGGGGCCGTCCGCTGGGCGCCGGAGATCCCTCTCTGGGAGCAGTTGCTCCTCTGCGATGCACAGACCTCTGGCGGCCTGCTCATTGCAGTCTCGACCGGGCGGGCGGCTGCGCTCGAGCAGGCATTTCAGCGGTATGGCGTCCAGTCCTGGGCATGCATCGGTGAGGTGCTGGCAGAGGAGGGAGTGATCGAAGTCGTGTAACGGATACGCTCCACGATCCCGACACGCTACGTGCCTCTGTGAGCCCGCTCACCTAGAAGGGAGCCACCGTGCAGGCCGGGGGCGTGACGCAATTCGCTGTAGTGCGCGCTCTGCTCTCGCGCCGGCTGCGCTGGGAGAGAGCTGGAGCGCGGCTGCTGATCGCCTGGCTGCTGGGCCTGTTCGGCTTCGTGGGCGGCGCCGACCTGGCGCGATCTCCTCGCTATCCTGTCCCGGCGCGCCTCGGCGAGGACCTCGCGACGCAGGTGGTTGCAGCGCTCGAGGCCGAGCAGCGCGACCTCCGCCGCAGCATCGCAGAGGTGCGCCGGCAGACAGATGCTGATGGGCAGACGCTCGCTGGGCTGCGCGCTGAGCTTGCGCGGGAGCGGCTGGCCGCCGGGCTGGTGGCCGTGCGGGGCGAAGGGGTAATCGTACGCCTGGACGATAGCATCCTACGCGCTCTACCACCGAATGAGGATCCCAGTAACTACCTGGTCCACGACTATGACGTCCGCGATGTGGTCAACGCGCTGTGGGCGGCTGGCGCTGAGGCCATCGCGGTCAATGACCAGCGCGTCGTGTCGATGACGGCCATCACTGCGGTAGGCCCGGCCATCGTGGTGAATGAGACCCGTCTCGCCCCGCCGTTTGAGGTCCGCGCTATCGGCAACCCGGCGCTCCTCGAGGAGGCGGCGATTCGCTCTCCACTCCTGAGTAAACTCCGCGAGCGCATCCAGAGCTACGCGCTTCAGTTTCGAGTGGTTCGTGAGCGAGAAGTCATCCTACCGGCGTATCACGGGCCGCTGGCTCTGCGCTACGTGCAGCTCCCACCTCCGACCAGGCTGAACGGCAATGGCGGCTGACCACCTGCGCGCCCGGGCGGGCAGGCTCGCTCGCCTGGTACAGCATCTCTGGCATGAGTCACGACTACGGACGAATGCGATGCTCTTCGTCCTCGCTATGGTAGCTGGCTTCGCCCTGGCTCTGCAGACCCGTACCCAAGAGGCTGCCGGCAGGCAGGGACAGCAGTCGTCGGGTGTTGGCCAGGCTATGCTGGTCGACGATCTACTCCGCACCAATGCGGCCCTGCGTCGTGAGCTCCTGGCCCTCCAGCAGGCGCGCAGCCGGGGGGAGCACGTTGCCGATAGCAACAATCAGGTGCAGGTGCTCCTCCAGGAGCTCACAGTCCTGCGTGCCGTGAATGGTCGTGTGGAACTCCTTGGCCCAGGTGTCGAAATCGAGATCGCCGCAGCGGTTACGCCGGAGGACCTCCATGACTTGTTCAACGACCTGCGCGCTGCGGGTGCGGAAGCGCTGGCGCTGAACGAGCATCGCGTCCTCGCTGCCAGCGCGGTGGCCGGCACGCCCGATGCCCTGCGCCTCAATGGCGCAGCGCTGGCCCAGCCCTACATCGTGCGCGCGATCGGCCCGGTCGTCGCGCTGGAGCGCGCCCTAATCCGTCCGGGCGGGATGGTCGTGTTGCTACGCCAGAACTATCCTAGCGCGCGCATCAACGTCGTCCGCCGCGACCGCATCCGCATCCCCGCTGCCACTGCTGGCGTGCCGCGCTTCACGTACGCCCGCCCGGCCGAATAAGCCTTTCTGCTGCGCTGCAGTTGGCGCCTTGCGGTGCGATTACATCTGCGTTCCTGTGAGCTTGTACCTTACTGAGTTAGGACGAAAGCACTACGCTGGGAGAGGAGAAGGGCCAGTGTCACACACACCACCAGAGCGCATTGGCTGGATCGGCCTGGGCAAGATGGGTCGACCGATGGCGCTCAACCTGCTGAAAGCGGGCTATTCCCTGGTTGTGCACAATCGGAGCCAGGCGGCTGTCGAGACGCTCGTCGCTGCTGGAGCCGAGCGGGCCGGTAGCCCTCGCGAGGTCGCTGAGCGCTGTGACGTGCTCTTCACCTCCCTGCCTGAACCGGCCACAGTCGAGGAGGTGCTGCTAGGGCCGGGCGGCGCGCGAGAAGGTGCCCGCGGTGGACAGCTCTGGATCGACACGAGCACAGTCGATCCCGGCACCAGCCGCCGCGTTGCCGCAGCCGTGGCGCCACTCGGTGTCGCGTTCCTCGATGCGCCGGTGAGCGGTGGCCCGGCAGGCGCTGACACGGCCACGCTCACCTTTATGGTGGGCGGAGACCCGGCCGCCTTTGAACGAGCACGGCCGATCCTCGCGGCGCTGGGGAAGACGGTCTTCCCTGTCGGGCCTGCCGGCACCGGCAGCATCTGCAAGCTCCTCAATCAGATGCTCGCGGCGGTGAACCTCGCTGCGGCCTGCGAGGCGGCTGTGCTGGGGGCCAAGCTTGGGGTCGATCCGCAGGTGTTTTACCAAGTCGTCAGCGCCTCGTCCGGCAATAGCCGTATGCTCGCTTGGGCCATGCCAGATGCTATCTTCGCCGGCAACTTCGCGCCGCGCTTCTCGATCAATCTCATGTACAAAGACATCTCTCTCGCCACACAGATGGGCCGGGAGCACGGCGTGCGGCTGCTGCTGGGTGCCATCGCGCATCAGGTGTTCGAAGAGGCCCGCGCCGCCGGCTTCGGTGAGCAGGATATTGCTGCCATGATCCGGCCGCTCGAGCAGCTGTGCGGCGTCGAGGTACGGGTACGGGATGCGTAGTGCGTACTGCCCTCTAACCTGGCCCGCTCTACGGCAGCAAGCCTGTTCGGCAGCTCTCTGAGTCCCTACGCATTATGTAGTACGCATTACGCACTGTGCATTACATTTGGTACCGAGGCCCAGTCCATCGCGGCTACGTCCTAGGGGGAGACGGCGGGCCGGCATACAATAGCTGCGGGAGAAGACGGTGTGTATGGGAAGGGGATGCGCGACCCGCTTGCGCAGAGGATGACGGAACGGCTGCTGCTGGCACGCCTGGCCCAGCTCGCCCTCTTGCTGCTCCTCGCGCTGGTCACGGGCTTCGGCCGGGCGATAATTCTGCCGGCGCTTGCTGTCGCCATGGTGCTCGCCGTGCTGCTCTGGCTGTGTCGGCGGCGGTACCTGGGTCCGGGTGTCTGGCTGGTGTCGGGACTGTTCGAGTTGCTAGCGCTCTTCGTCGCGTTGCAGCTCGCCGGTGTAGAGCTAGCGTTCGAGGGCGTGGAACCGACGCCGGGGCTCGTGATCGTATCTGGCCTGGTGGTCGTCTTCGTCTGGGTCTTAGTCGCAGCCCCGCTCGACGCCAGATACGCTGCCCTTCTGTTGCCGGCCGGCTGGCTGGTCTGGCGCGCCGGGCCGGCGGGCCTGCTTTCGCCCGCTGCTGGCCTCGGAGCGGCGATCGAGGCGACCACAGGGGCCGGGGTGCCCTTCCCGCTGGCAGACCTGGTGGTTATCGGCTGTGTGGCGGCAGCATCCTCAGCTGCGGAGGCCTTCCGTACGGCGCTAGGTGTGCGCAGTAGTGAGTGGGCTGCGCTGCGCAGCGGGGACGAACGCGCCAGGGGACTGACGCAGCTCGTCGCCGAGCTGGCATCCGGTCGTGACGATGCCCTGGCTGAGAGCGATGTCGAGAACCCAGCGTTCATCCGGGCGACGCTCTACGGTCTGGGACGGCAGACCATGCAGGCGCTGCGCCAGGCCAGTGCAGCCCGTCTCGTGGCCGTGCTGCTGTACGACCCTGAGGCGCCACGGAGCAATGCCCAGGAGAGCGCCCTGCTCATCTACGCCGGTGAATCGTTCTGGGGCGCGCAGACGGTGTTTGCCCAGGACTCCCTGCGCGAATCTGAGCGCGAGCTGGGCTGCGGCTTCCCGCTCGATGTGCCGGCGCCCGCTGACCCGGAGATCGCCCTGCTCGTCGCCCGCGGCGACATCGTGGGCAAGTTGCTGGTGGACGGCTGGGGCACCGGGCTGCCGGCCAGGATGAGCAACGAGCAGCGGCGCGACGCCGTGACGATGCTTGCCCAGCTCCTGGCCCTGCGCATTGAGAACCGCCTGCTCGCGCAGGAACTCACTGGCAGCCTCTTTGCCACGATCGAGAGCCTGGTCACCGGCCTGGAAGCGCGTGATCCGTATACACAAGGGCATTCCTATCGGGTAACCCACTATGCAGCCGCCATCGGGGAGGAGATGGGGCTGCCCGCCGAAACCATCGAGGAGCTCCGGCTGGGTGGCATGCTGCACGATATCGGCAAGATCGTGCTCCCGGAGACCCTGCTCCACAAGGAAGAAGAGCTTACCCTAGAAGAGTGGACGCAGTATATTCGCTACCCGCTCGTCGGCGCTAAGATCATCGATGCCTTCAACCATTCCCGCAACGTGCTGGGCATTGTGCTGCACCACGCCGAGCACTACGACGGCAGCGGCTTTCCGCGCGGCTTGCAGGGAGAGGAGATCCCCCTGCTGGCGCGCATCGTGCGGGTAGCCGACACCCTGGAGATGCTCACCGGACCACGACCCTATGGCGAGCCGCCCTGGTCGCTACAGGACGCAGCCGAGGAGATCGAGCGACGTGCCGGCACAGAGTTCGATCCCCAGGTAGTCAAGGCCTTTCTGCGGCTGGTCCAGCGCCGCGGGGAGTCCCTCCTGCTCGACCGTGAGCCCGCCCCAGCACGATAGCGAGCCACGTGGAGAATGCTATACTGCGTACTGCCCTACCACCCTATTTACGTATACCTTAATGTTATTTAATTAACTAAATATATTAATATAAAATATTAATTAGTGTAGTATGCGGCGTGCATTACACGGTACGAGTAGGTATTACGCCCTCGCATATCGCGCGAGCAGGTTGGGCAGGTCGCTGGCCAGCGCAGAGTTCGCCACCACGTTCATCGCCCCGGCAGCCAGGGCGCGCCGACGCGCCTCCAGGTCTTTATGCGAGCCGAACGCCAGCACCGGCGCGTGGGGCGCCGCGGCGCGAATCGCCGCCTCCCAATCCACCCCGCGAATGCCCGTATCCACCAGCGCCAGCGCCGCAGCGCGCCCCTGGACCTCGGCAATGAAGTGCTCGGCTGTCGGCACTAGGACCGGCTGGTAGCCTAGCGCGGCGAGCCCGCGCGCTAGGCGCTCGGCGAGCATCAGGTCGTTTACTAGCACGATAACCGGCCGCGCCGGCGCGTCCATCAGAGCCACGTGCTCCAGCCTGCGTGACAATTCGAATTTCCTTTTTCCTTTTGTGTGTTTTGCGTGTTTCGTGCGTATTTCTCGTATGCAGTCGCTACTGAGAGAAGACGCGCTCGTAAATGACGACGGCGTCAGTGTCGAGATCGTACTCCCAGCGCTGCCGACGCAGCACACTGTCAGCCTCATACTCTACGACGAACTGGAGCACTGGCGGCTCCCAGACCACCTGCGCGGCCTTGGTGATCGCCTCGGCGCACATCTTCTTACTGAGGTCTGTGGTATGCAACGCCCAGAACTGCCGCAGGAGCGCGATCACCTCGGCCGTCACCTGCCGGCCGGGCTCGAGATGCCTGCGGATCTGGTCCTTGAGCGCACGCAGGTCGGTCTGCACAGAGTGCTCTCCCCAAACCGGCGTCCGGTGCACAGAGCGAATGTCCGCAGCCACCAGGGCTCACGGCTAACTCCACGCCCTCGCCCTATAATATACCCGCACGTGTCGCGTCACCGATATCCTGCCGCGCGCATCCCGCCGGGCTGGCAGGAGCCTAAGCCCTGGAGGCACTATGCCTGACGCAGACATCTCAACGAGCGCGGCGGCGCAGACCGATCCAGTGCAGGACGCGCTGGCGCGCTGGGGCAGGCCGAGCGAGATCACTGCCGGACTACCGCCTGAACAGGCAGTGGCAGTGCTGGCGCAGATGTTTGCCGCCGTTGCCGCCGAGCTGCATAAGCTGGCCCGCGAGGAGTCTGCTCGCCGGAAGGGCCGGCCGGACTGGCCAAGTTGGGCCCAGCTTCAGAATACGGCGCGTGATGCGATGCTGCGCGCCAGCATGTGCCGCAAACTCGCAGAGAGCCTCAAGACCAGTGCCGGTCAGTGAGTTCACCGGCACGCTGCCAGCGAGCCCGCTGGCGCTGCCTGGCACAGTACCGGTACCCTATGGAACAGGGAGATGACGATCCAGACGCTTGGAGATGTCCGCTCGGGGACGGAGCGCAGCGCGTCCTTCAAGAGCACGATGCCGCGCGCAGCGCGAAGGGTATCGCTCCAGCCGTTTGCCTGGGGCACGCGTACGTTTATCATGGGCATCGTGAACTGCTCGCCGGACTCTTTCTCCGGCGACGGGCACAGCCGTCCTGATGCCGCTGTGGCCGCAGGGCTGGCCATGGTAGAGGCAGGGGCAGACATCTTGGACGTCGGCGGCGTCTCCACGCGGCCAAATGCCCCGCCGGTATCAGCTGAAGTCGAGCTAGCGCGTGTGCTTCCAGTGATCGAGCAGCTGGCGGCGCGCCTGCCGGCTGGGGTGCCCATCTCGGTCGATACATCACGCGCTCGCGTCGCCCGCGCCGCCATCGCCGCAGGCGCGACGATCGTCAACGATGTCTGGGCGCTTACGCGCGATCCCGAGCTGGCAGCCGTGTGCGCTGAGACCGGTGTAGCCGTCGTACTGATGCACAACCGGCCAGCGCAGGCTGCCCAGGGACCGCTCGGCAGCTACTACGTGGCGGCGCAGTATACGGACGTCGTCGAGGAGGTGGGCGCCTGGTTGGAGGGGCGGGTCCAGGCTGCGCAGGCGGCCGGCATCCCACGCAGCCGCCTCATCGTTGACCCCGGCATTGGCTTCGGCAAGACGCCCGAGCAGAACCTGGTGCTCTTGCGTGAGCTCCACCGCCTGTGCCGTCGCCCTGGACTAGCCGATCTGCCGATGCTGCTGGGCACCTCGCGCAAGAGTGTCATCGGCTATGCCCTGGGCCTGCCGGTGCACGAGCGCCTGGAGGGCACGCTGGCCACGCTTGTGTTGGGCATCGTTCAGGGCGTGGATATCGTGCGTGTCCATGACGTGCGCGCCGCCGTGCGGGCCTGCCGTATGGCCGACTGCATCGTGCGCGGCGCGCCGCCAGTCGGCTTTCCCGCCGGAGACGCCGCCGCGCCTGGGAGGCGTGCATGAGCGGCACGCTGGAAACCTACCAGGCCGCCCTGGACTGGCTACTCAGCTTCGCCGACTATGAACGGCGCCGGCCGGATGCTTATACGCCGCAGCGTTTCAGCCTGGAGCGGCCGCGCGCGCTGCTGGCTGCGCTGGGACACCCCGAGCAGCGCTACCAGAGCCTTATCATCGCCGGCACGAAGGGCAAGGGTTCCACTGCTGCGATGCTGGCCCAGATCCTGCGCGCGGCCGGCCTGCGCGTGGGCCTCTACACGCAGCCCCACCTAGTGGACTACCGCGAGCGCATCCGCTGCAATGGCCGCCTGATCAGCCAGCACGCGATCATGGCCGGCGTACGGCGGCTCCAGGCTGCAGCAGCGCAGCTCGCGGTGACCGCTCCCGAGCTCGGACCGCCGACCACCTACGAGTTAGGCACCGCACTGGCGCTGGATTATTTCGCCCGCGCCGGCGTGCAGTGGGCCGTGCTAGAGGTCGGCCTGGGCGGCCGCCTGGATGCCGTCAATGCTGTGGCTGCGCCTGCCCTCTCTGTCATTACGTCGATTAGCTATGATCACACCGAACTGCTAGGCGACACGCTGGATGCGATTGCGCGGGAGAAGGCTGGCATCCTGCGGCCGGGCCGTCTCGCTGTGTGCTCGGCGCAGCGGCCGGAGGCGCAGGCTGCGCTCGACGACGTGGCGCGCCGGCGCGGGACGACGCTCCTTATAGGGGGGCGCGACTTCTGCTGGCAGATGGACGACCGTGGAGCCTGCGTCTGGAGCGCTCCGGGGACGGCCTGGCCGCAGCCCTGGCGCTACGATTGCCTGCGCATTGCCCTACGCGGCGCACACCAGGTCGAGAATGCGGCTACGGCCCTGGCTGCGCTGGAGGCATTACGCCTGGCCGCACCGCAGGCGCTGCCAGCGCTGCGGCCCGAGGACTGGGCCGGTGTAGCCCGCACCGCGCTCGCGACAGTGCGCTGGCCGGGCCGGCTGGAAGTCCATCGTGTCCGCCGGACAGACGGTCGGCTCATCACAGTTGTGCTGGACGGCGCACACAACGTCGATTCGGCGCAGCGTCTTGCCCAGGCGCTACGTGAGCGGGTTGTACGCCATCGACAGGTACTGCTGGTGCTGGGCACCTCCCAGGATAAGGACCTGCCGGGTATTGTCGCCGCTTTGGCACCTGTGTGTGCGCGAGCGTGGGCTGTGGCTGCAGCCAGCCCGCGTGCCCGCCCGGCACAAGAGGTGGCGGGCGCGCTGCATGCGCTGCTTCCTGCTGAGGCGGCCCCCTCTGTGGTGGCCGGGCTCGAGGCCGCTCTCTGCGCTGCCGGGCCTGGCGACATCGTCCTGGTGACAGGCTCGCTCTACGTGGTCGGCGAGGCCATCGCCGCGCTGAAGGCCCGGCGGGCGGGCTGAGTTCGCTGGCATGTCGCACGAGCCGTTGACTCTCCGGCCGGGCTCGCATACCCTGGCGCTGCGCTGCCCGCGCGCTGCTGTTCCTCGCAGGCAGCGGCAGCCTCAGCAGTCCAGGTGGTAGCCTCAGCAATCCAGGAGGATACGGCGTATGGCGAAGATCCGCGAGGTCCGGACGATCCGCACGCGAGCGAATGGCACATGGTTGATCGTCAAGGTGATCACCGACCAGCCCGGCCTCTACGGCATTGGCTCGGCCAGCGATCACTATCGCTGCGGTACCGTGCAGGCGTTGATCGAGCAGTCGCTGGGGCCGAAGATCATCGGCCGCGACGCAAGCCAGATTGAAGACATCTGGCAATCCCTGCTCACCTCAGGATACTGGCGCAACGACTCGATCGTAAATACGGCCATGGCCGGCATCGACATGGCGCTGTGGGACATCAAGGGCAAGGAGGCTGGTATGCCGGTCTACCAGCTCCTCGGCGGAGCCTGCCGCGCCGCGGTGCCCTGCTACGCCCACGCCGGCGGCCGCGACTTCCAGGAGCTAGAGGACGACGTGCGCCGCTACATGGAGGAAGGCTGGCCGGTGATCCGCTGCCAGCTCGGCCCCTACGGCGGCGGTGGGTTCATCGATCCAGAGAAGACGCCACGTCCGAAGAACGCCTGGCCGGCCACCCGCGTCTTCGATGAGGAAGCCTATGTCGAGGCCATCCCGCGCATGTTCGAGTACCTGCGCTCTAGGCTCGGCTTCGGCGTGAAGCTCACCCACGACGTGCACGAGCACCTGCGGCCCAATCTGGCCGTGATGCTGGCCAAGCTGCTCGAGCCCTACCGCCTGTTCTTCCTGGAAGACCTGCTGCCGCCGGAGCAGGTGGCCTACTACCGGCTCGTACGGCAGCAGTGCACCACACCGCAGGCCATGGGCGAGCTGTTTATCAATCCGCACGAGTACACGCCGCTTATCACCGAGCGGCTGATCGATTTCATCCGCTGCCGCATCTCCAAAGTGGGCGGTATCACCCCGGCGCAGAAGATCGCCCACCTGTGCGAGTGGTTCGGCGTGCAGACCGCCTGGCAGGAGGGCGGCGACAACGACCCGGTGAACCAGGCCGCGGCCATGCACCTCGACCTGGCGAGCTGGAACTTCGGTATCCAGGAGGAGAACCATTTCCGGCCTGAGGAGCTCGAGGTCTTCCCCGGCCATGCGGTGCTGGAGCGAGGCTACCTCTACCCGAACGACAATCCGGGCCTGGGCCTGGACATTGACGAGGAGAAGGCGGCGCGCCTGCTTGACCCTGAGCGCATGCGGCAGCCGTACTACATGGCCGAGGATCGCAAGGCCGATGGCACCATTGTGCGACCGTGACAGGGTGCGGAAGCCATCGCCCCGGCCCCGCTCCCGCCGCGGCGGGAGCGGGAGTGGATGCACAGGGGTGAGGGCGCAGGGAGCATCGGCGCCGCACCGGTTCACTCCTCGCGCCCCCAGTGTGCGCGAGGGGCCGGGTGAGGGCCTAAGAACGCGCTATGCTCTTCCTAGGCATTGACTTCGGGTGGTACAGCCGTCCCAGCGGGCTAGCTTGCCTGCGCTGGGATGGAGCGCGGCTGCTCCTCCATGGACTGGAGCGGTGCCTGGAGATAGAGGAGATCCTGGCCTGGGTTGAGCGCACAGCCAAGGCAGGGCCAGCGCTGGTGGCTGTGGATGCGCCGACGATTATCCCGAACGAGACGGGCATGCGGGTGCCTGACCGGCTGACCCATGCGCTGTTCGGCCGCGCCGGCGCGGCCTGCTACCCGGCCAACCTGGGGCGGCCGTACGCAGCGCGCACCGTGCGGCTAGGCCGCGAGCTTGAGGCGCGGGGCTTCAGGCATGCCACTACGCTGGTGCCGCGCCGGCCGGGCCGCTTCCAGATCGAGGTCTTCCCCCATCCGGCGATTGTGCATCTCTTTGGCCTGGAGCGTATCATCCGGTACAAGAAGGGGCCGCTGGCAGCGCGCCGCGCCGAGCTCGCGCGCTACCGGCAGCTTATCCTCGAGACGCTGCCGGCGCTCACTCCAGCGCTGGCCGCACCGACGCTGCCGCCGGTGCCGCAGTCCGGCGCAGCGCTGAAAGAGCTGGAGGACCAGCTCGACGCGCTGCTCTGCGCCTATGTCGGCGCGCACTGGTGGTACTGGGGCCTCGAACGCAACCTGGTCCTGGGGAGCGTGGCAGAGGGCTACATCATCGTCCCAGCGCAGCCGCCCGTGCACGCTGGCCACTGATATCTGTTGGGAACAGCGCGTGCCGCGATGCTGGCCTGTGTGCCTCGCCTAAACGAGGTGATTTATAAAATTATAAAAGCTTTACGCTTTTGCGTTTCAGACTTTCTTTCACTAACTTTCACTGAACAGGATCTAAACAAGATGAGGAAGCCGGCAGCGTGTTAGGGTTTGGGGAAGGGATGGATACGGCAACACCAAGAGACGCAGGGATCCCGCGTCCTGAGCACCCGCGACCGGATTTCGAACGCAGGCCGTGGATCAACCTGAACGGCCGCTGGCGCTTCTGCTTTGACCCGCGCAACGTCGGGGAGCAGTTGCGCTGGTATCGCGTGCCCCATCCTGCGGTGGGCCGCAGCATTGGTGGCTCCGTCGAAGACCCCTTCGGCATGGAGATCGTGGTGCCCTTTCCCTGGGAGAGCCGCTTGTCCGGCGTGCACGAGCCGGACTACAAGGGCGCAGCCTGGTACCAGCGGGTGATCGAGGTCCCTGCCGAGTGGGCCGAGCGGGATGCGCCTGCGGCGCCGCGGGAGAGTGAGCCAGCGGGTCTGCCGTCAGTCGAGCATGACGTGCCGGCCGCTCCCCAGGTGCGCTGGCGCCTGCGACCGTTCCTCTGCTTTGGCGCAGTGGACTGGCACGCCCGGGTGTGGGTGAACGGGCGCTTCGTGGGCGAGCACGAGGGCGGCTATACGCCCTTCGACCTCGATCTGTCAGAGTACGTGCGCCCGGGCCGGCCGGCCACGCTGACTGTGCGCGTCTGGGACGCCTGTGACGCCGATACGCCGCTGGGCAAGCAGACCGAGCGCTGGTATACCCCCTCGGGCGGCATCTGGCAGACGGTCTGGCTGGAGGGCCGGCCGGCCGTCTACCTGCACCGGGTGCATATCACGCCCCACCTCGAGGCCGGCACCGCCACCTTCGACGTCCAGATTGCCGTGGCCGCGGGCGCAGCCGGTGGGGCCTACCGCCTTACCATCACATCCCCGGAGGGCGCCTTCCCGACGGTCGAGCGTAGCGTTGCGGTCTCCACAGAGGGCGCCAGCGCGCGGATCGAGGTGACGATCCCGCAGCCGCGTCCCTGGTCGCCGGAGGCCCCATACCTCTACGCGTGCACGGTGACGCTGGTGCCTGAGGGCGGCGGCGAGGTCGATGAGGTGCGCACCTATTTTGGCCTGCGCTCGATCTCTACCGGCTGCTGGGAGGGCCGGCCGTATGAATTCGTGCTGCTGAACGGGGCACCGGTCTACCTGCGCGGCGCGCTCGACCAGGCCTTCCATCCCGATGGCCTGCACACTTACCCCTCGGACGATGCCATCCGTGGTGACATCCAGGCGGCGAAAGAGCTGGGCCTGAACATGCTGCGCTGCCATATCAAGGTAAACGAGCCGCGCTATTATTACTGGGCCGACCGCCTAGGTGTGCTGATCATGTACGATCTCCCTTCGGCGGCGGTCTACACCCCGCGGGCGCGGGCGAACTGGGAGCGCACCCTGCGCGGCGCCATCGAGCGTGACTACAACCACCCCTCGATCTTCGCCTGGATCTTGTTCAATGAGACCTGGGGGCTGGACGAGCACAGTACGCCGGCCAGCTGGCACTGGGTAAAAGAAATGTACATGCTCACCAAGCAGCTGGATCCCACCCGATTAGTCGAAGATAACTCCGCCAACCAGTACGACCATGTGGTCACCGACCTCAACTCCTGGCACTTCTACATCGAGGAGTACGATCGAGCGCGCCGGCACATCGAGCATGTAGTTCGGCAGACCTATGCCGGGTCGCCCTTCAACTACGTGGGCGGGCTGTATAGCCACGTCGAGGGTGCTGCGAGCTTTCTACAGGGCAGCCAGCCTCTCCTGAACAGCGAGTACGCCGGCCTCTCGGCCCGGCAGGGCGATAAGGACGTCTCATACACGTTCAAATTCCTAACCACCGAGCTGCGGCGCCACGATAAAATCTGTGGTTACGTCTACACCGAGCTAACCGACATCGAGTGGGAGCACAACGGCTTCCTGAACTACGATCGCACGCGCAAAGAGTTCGGCTACGACGCCTTCGTGCCGGGCATGCAGGTCGCCGACCTGAACGGGGCGGACTTCGTTGGCCTGGACTGCCCGCCCTGCCAGACGCTGCCGCCGGGCAGCCTCTTCCGCGCCCCGGCATTTGTCTCGCACTGGTCGCCGTGTCGGATGGAACAGGCGCGGCTGCGCTGGCGCGTCACGGCGATCGACCGCTTCGGAGAGACCAAAGACGTCTGTGCGGGCGAGCGTACAGTGGAGCCGCGCCACTACGGCGTCACGCCCGCCGGCGAGATTGAGGTGCAGCTCCCTGAAGAGCCCTGTCTGGTGACGGTGGCGCTCTGGCTCGAGGACGAGGCCGGTGTCGTGCGGTCCAGGAATTATGTGAATATCGATGTGTATGCCGGCGCTTTGCCTGCAGTCGAGCGTACGGCCCAAGGCTACGCGCTGCGCTTCTCACCGGCCGAGTTCCATGACACGAGCTGGCCGAATCCCCGCCTGGGGCCAGAAGGCAGCAAGTTCGGCGCTACCGGCGCCGGCTGGGTGGAGTATGCCGTGCACCTGCCGGCGGACCTGGATCCGGCGGCTGTGCGCGGACTGCGCCTGCGCTTTGAGGCCGGTGCGCGCACGGCGCGCAACCGCATCGGCTGGAAAGACCCTCAGCGGGTGCTGATGACCGATTACCCGCAGACCGAGGAGCTGAAGCTGCCCACCGACCTGGTGGTGTCAGTGAACGCGATCTCACTGGGCCGGGTGCGCCTGCCCGATGACCCGGCCGACGCGCGCGGGGTGCTGAGCGCGCACCTGCATCCCCATTGGGAGTACGCCTCCTACGGCTATCTCACTACATTGGATGCAGACGCCGCCACCGCCCGGCGGATCATCGCCGCCGCTCAGGGCGGCCTGCTGCGGGTGCGCTTTGAAGTCCCGCGTACCGGCATCCGCGGCGGGCTCAATCTCTACGGCGCCCGCATGGGCACCTATCCACTGGACCCGACGGTATTTATTGATTTATTGACGTAGCAGGCGCATAGCGGAGCATCGACCGATGCCCGCCTTTTCGCCTTTGTGTTAGGCTCAGCAAGCCTGAAGGAGGCCGCATGACCCGTTCTTTCCGCGTCGGCATCACCCGCGATCTCCGGGGGCCGGACGGTACCCCGGCGTACGGCGACATCGGTCTGGACCTCCTGGAGCAGGTCTCGGGCATCGAGTGGGAGTTCCTCCCCGAGTGGCAGCCGGAGCTCACGCCGGAGCAAGTGCGTGGCTACGATGCGCTCATTGTGCTGGCGCCGCGTGTTACCGCCGCCTCGCTGACTGGTGCAGACCGCCTGTTGCTGCTCGCTCGCTTCGGAGTAGGCTACGATCGCATCGACGTGCCGGCTTGCACCGAGGCTGGCGTGGCGCTGACGATCACCCCGGACGGCGTGCGGCGGCCGGTGGCGGCGTCTGAGCTGCTCTTCATCCTGGCGCTGAGCTACCGGTTACTGGAAAAACACCGGCTGACGCGGGAGGGGCGCTGGGAAGAGAAGCAAGCGTATATGGGCCAGGGCCTCACCGGGAAGGTGCTGGGCTCGGTGGGCCTGGGCAACATCGGCAGCGAGCTCTTCCGCCTGGCCCGCCCCCTGGAGATGGTGTACCTCGCCTACGACCCCTACGCGGACCCGGCGCGCGCCGCAGAGCTCGGCGTGCGGCTGGTTGATCTGCCGTCCTTGCTTCAGGAGTCGGACTTTGTTTGTATCAACTGCCCGCTCAACCGTGAGACGTACCACCTGATCAGCGCCCGGGAGCTGGCGCTGATGAAGCCCACGGCATATCTCATTAACACTGCCCGCGGGGCCATCGTGGACGAGGCAGCGTTGATCGAGGCGTTACGGCAGGGCCGTATCCGCGGGGCGGCCCTGGACGTCTTTGAGCAGGAGCCGGTGGACCCCAACAATCCTCTTCTCAAAATGGACAATGTGATCGTCACACCGCATGGCATTGCCTGGACGGATGAGTGCTTCCGCGGCAACGGTCGCTCGGCCTGCCAGGAGGTGCTGCGCGTCGCCCGCGGTGAGCCGCCTGTGCACATAGTCAACCGCGAGGTGCTGCAGCACCCGCGCTTCCTGGAGAAGCTCCAGCGCTGGAAATAGCCGTGCTGTGCGCTGGGCTGCCTGGTATGGGACTGGGATATGGGGAGCGACACGCCAGAGATCGTCGACGCCCATCTGGCGCATCTCCCCCACAGCCGAGCGGATGGCCGCCGCTCTTTAGCTTATATGTTCGCTCTAGCTCTCCTCTCCCGCCGCGCGGGAGGGGCCAGGGGTGAGGGCCATCATGCAAAGATCGTCCACGTCTCTCCTGGGCCAATCTGTCGCGTCATCCCGGCCCCCTTACCACACACGATCTCGACACGTGCTGTGGTAGGTCCTACGTTCGTGGCGTAGCAGGCGCCATCCATCATGGCGCTCACCCGCACGTCACCTTCGATCTCGAGTGTCCGGCTCGCTTCCAACAGGACAGCGCTCCGGCCCTCTAGGACGGTTGTTATGTACAATCGTCCTTTGTTTGCCTCAATAGTAGCGTCTGGGTAGACCGGGATCGCCTTTGGGCGAGGCATCTCGAAAACGCATTGCCGGCGTGTGGCTCCGAAGTTGGCCGCGGCAAGTGCTCCCTCGGTGACGAGGCAGACGGTCTGATCAGGCCCGGAGGGGAGAATGAGCGTCGCCGCCGGAGTGTCAGCATGAGACTGTTCCGGGCAGAGCAGCGCGGCAAGATGGCCCATCTCCTCGCCGGCGCGCACGATTTTCTTCCCCTCCTGCCGTGACAGAACCAGTTCGTCCGCGATAGCGCGATAGGGTTTGAAGAAGTGCCGGTTATGGTAGATCGCTAGTCCTGTCCCGACGAAGCGAATGCCTATGCGATCGTCGATGTTCAGCCACACCGGTCGACCAAGCCGGTCAACCACGTCATCGGACTCCGTGTCGCTGAGCCAGCCGCGGTACTTGGTGGCGCCCTCAGGGTGGTAAAGCATGCGGGCGCCCCGACAGTTGGGCGCCAGGAGCGGGAAGTGCTCATTGATAATATGCAGGGATAATATGCAGGCAGCCCTGCTCCAGCTCCTCGACAACGACGTCTCGCAGGGCAATGAAGCGCTCGAACGAGAGCACACGGCCATCCGGCAGGCTGGCGAAGAGCACCTGCTGGCGCAAGGTCTCCTGGCAGCGGTCCATCACCATCGCTACAGCAAAGCCGGCATCGTACTCGCTGACGCGCAGGCTCTTCAGCCGATGGCTATCCGGCTGCCCCTCGACCTGCGGCACACCCAACCAGGTAGCGGTGGCGGGGGCGATGGTGTAGATGCCCTCGCGCGTCAGCGGCAGGGCCATGATCGAGTTGCGCCACGAGAACGATGTCTGCCCCTTACCATGACGGTGGTGCACGAACCCGGCGTGCGGGAAGACGCGCACGCCAGCGAGTCGCTCCTCAAGGAGGTGCTCAGGTGTCGGTGTGGGGCCGGGCCCCATCAGCCTGTGCAGCAGGTAGAGATCGGCTGCGCTCTCGATCCCGATCTCGCGCATGATCATAGGGTCCTGCTGGTCATGCGCGCGCAGGGCGAAGTCGCGATCGTAGAGCCTCCCGCCATTGCCGGCCTGCCGCAGCTCCGCGTAGTGCAACGCCCGTCGCTCGAGCGCCGCGGCGTCGGGATCGCCGAAGAAGAGCGCGGCGACGGCATGCGGCATCTCGTTCCCGAGGGGCGGCAGGTAGTGCCAGTCCATGCCCTGCATCGGCTGTGGATAACCTGCGCCATCAGTGAGTACCTTGAGGTTCTCGTAGATACGGCGGCGGTTCCAGAGTAGCTCCAGCGGCAGCTCACGCCCGCAGAGCTGTAACAGAGAGCCGATACGCGCGAGCGACCACAGTGCTGAGGCGGTATAGCTAGGATGCACCATACCGTGGTTCTCGGCCCAGTAGTCCGGCAGGGTCGTGAAGGTCCTCCCGGTCAGCGCGCGGACGGTCAGATCGCCGATGCGCCCCCAGTCCTGTGCGTCTTGCGGGGTGGCGCAGGTAGAGAACATCCAGCGGCGCGCCTTGGCCTCCCACGCCTGCGCCCGTTCGTGGCGTGAGAGGAACAGGAAGACCGAGGTGAGCCCCAAGGCGGTCCACGCGTTCTCCTCCATCTGTGTATCCCAGTACACGCCGCTGCGCGGGGGCATGTCCCCGAACCGCTCGGCGTAGTCCGCGTGGATGCGCGCCACCATCATCCAGGTCTCGTCGTCGACGTACTCACGCAACAAGAGACAGATCAGTGCCAGCCCGGCGATGGTTGTGCCGCACTGGCTCTCGCGGAAGAACCCTTTGCCCCGCTCACCCCACTTCGTGCCGCAGTTCTCCGGCCGGCCCAGCCCCACTCGTGGTCGCACGCACTCCTCCGGCCCGGTATCATGCGTGAAGCAGAGATAACGCACGCCCTGGATCGCCATCCGGCGCAGCTCTGCGCGCGGGATGCCGGTTGCCTGTTCATCGTACTCCGGCGACGTGCTGGCGAGGGCGAACGTCTTGGCCGGGCCGACGGTCTCAAGCCCGTACCAGTGGCACCCACCGAAGAAGTGCCCACAGTTCGGGCGTTCGGGCCACAGCGCAAAGTATTCGACCCCCACCGGCACCCAGCGTTCGATCATGCGCAGGTAGCGCCGGCTCAGTTCGTTCCCTTCAGCAGGGAGCCTGGGCGCCGGCAGATCCGTGGTGTCAGCTCGCGTGACCATCTCGATCAGCCCTTGTCGATGATGGCCTGGAGCTGTGGCTTGAGCGCCTGGAGCATCGCTACTGGAGCGACCTTCCCGGCGGCCATGTCATCCATAGCTGGGTTAATCACGTTCACCAGCTCGACATACCTGGCATGTTGGAACAGCTTGGTGTTGCCTCCTGGAGCCGTCTCCACGATGCGGAGCATGACCTTGGGATCAGCGCTGGGGACGTTCTTGAACTGATCGCGCAGCCACGGCTCAATATCGGCCAGTGCCGCCGGCATCAAGCCGATGAATTTGGCGAACCGCGAGCCATCGACGAGATACGTCAGGAAGTCCCAGGCATCGGCGGGGTGCTTGCCGCCGTTCAGCAGGCTGATGCCGCCCAGCCCCATATCCGGAGTGGTTAGAACAACCTTCGGCAGCGGTGCGAGCGCGTAGTCCACCTGCGCGTTGGCCGCGTACGTCCGCCAGCCCGTCGGCGGGAAGAGGAGAACAGCAGCCTTACCTGTATTGAACAGGTTCACGTTGCCGAAGAGACGCGCCGCCTCGCCGGGCTGCGGCAGTACGTGATACCGGGTATACAGGTCCGCCAGCTTCGAGTAACAATCGCGCATCGCCGGGTTGTCGCAGATGATGGTCTTCAGATCGGCGTCGATCCAGTCGGTCTTCCAGAGCGGCGGCCATGTGCCGATCAGCCACGCCGGGCCGGCCAGGCCGAACTGGGCGATCTCTCCACTGGGGTCCTTCTGTGTCAGCCGCGTCAGGTTGGAGACGAAGTCCTCCCATGTCCAGGCTCTGCTCACGTCGGAGGGTGGCAGGGGAATGCCCGCCTCAGCGAAGAGGCGAGTGTTACATGCCAGACATATGGCGTTGCCCCCATAACGATTCGGGATCGCCCAGATCTTTCCCTCGTGGACACACCCCAGCTCGAAGTGCGCGGGGTTGTACTTCTTGGTGTCATACTTATCACGCTTGACCAACGTATCCAGCACCGGATCAAGCAGGTGCTGGGAGACCATGAGACGGACAGGGGATGGTCCTTCCGAGAGGTCTGGCGGCGTGCCGGCGGCGATGAGGGTGGTGAGCTTCTCGATCCGCTCGGCGCTAGGGCCGGTTTGAGGGATCAGATCAATTTGTTCACGTCGTGCGTTATCCTGACCGTAGGAGGTCACGACGATGGGGGCGCAAGAGTGTTCGTGTTCGAGCGAGTTCTCGGTGGCACAGCACGCGGCGGCGCTGGTCGATCAGGCGGCCAGTGTCCTGCGCCCGCACTTCCGGCGTCCGGAAGCCCATCGGCATGCCGCAGATTACCTGCGGGGCCTGTTGGCTGAGGTCGAGCGCAAGAACGGCTGACAACTAGCCGAGTACGTTGGCGACGCTCATCCCCGCGGGATCCAACGGGTCCTCGACCGCTACGCCTGGGACGCTGACGCGGTGCGGGATGACCTGCGGCGCTGGGTCGTCGCCGAGCTGGGCGACCCCACTGGGGTGCTCGTCATCGACGAGACCAGCTTTCCCACGCAGGGGACGGTATTCAGTCGGCGTGGCGCGCCGGTACGGCGGGACGCTAGGGGGTCGCCACCTGCCAGGTGGAGTGGTCCCCGGCTATCCCAGCCCCAAGAGCAGCCCCGACTGCGACTACTTCCTCTCAAGCTCCTCACGAAGCTCGTTCTGTCACTTAATCTCCTCTCTATATTTATTTTTATATTTATCTTTACCACTTGATCGGAGATATCGCGCTCGTGCCTTGAGCACCTTCCAGGCCTTTTCCCCGCCTTCGATCTGCAGGATCTTCTTCTTGAGCGTACGTGAGCGGCGGCCGATCCGCGGCGCAAGCTTAGAAAGGACTATATCGCGCCCGCGTTGCAGGCCCCGAAGTAAGTATCTCTTGAATTTTTCCTGCTGATCTGCCGCAAGCTTAATTCTGCCATTTTCTTCTAATGCTAAGATCTTAAAAAAGTAGTCCGTAATGTGCTCCTTCACCTTATCGAGATCAGGCGAAAGGAGCAGTTTAACGTAATCCCGGTCAACCCAATCAGCCGCCCGCTTTAGACTCTGCATGTCAGCTGGATCAAAGTTATCGATCAGCGAGATCAACTGGTCGATTTGGGAGATCGCGGTCATCCAATTGCCAAAATTGGCAGAATACACACGATCGGTATTGCCAAGAAACAGGTCAATGAAGGTGACTATACCCAGCCGTTCGACATAATCGGGACTCTGAAGTAAACTGATCGCAACTGCCGAGTGCTTATTGGCGAGATCCCTGAACGTCATGCCCGAGACCTTCTCCATGAGGAGGATCTGGGGTGCCGCCTTGAAGGTATCCGCAAGCTCCTTACCAAGATGTTGCTCAATAATATTCCCGATCCAGAATCTGTCGTTCTCGTCGGCAAGACGGATGGAAGGAGTCTTGGCCTTCTTCCCACTAAGCTCCTGGTGCACGGCATGCGCAACGAGGTTCTCTAGGGCTGGGTCTCTGTCGGTGCTACGCTTGGCGACAAGCCCTTGCGGCGTGTGGTCCTCGAAGAACACCACGCCCTCCTGTCCCGAGCCCGAACGCGTAGCCTTGCTTACATATGTCCACTTGGTGTCGAAGAGCGAGAGGCGTTGTATGACCATCGGCGCCCCCGGCTGGTGCAGGAGCCTGCTCACGGCTTGATTGCCGATCTGCCGCTGCAGGCCTAAGAGCAGGTGCTCGGACGAACGGTGATCCACCGATTGGGCTGCCTCGGTCATGGCGCGACGCCGGTTCGCTGCTTTGCCCACGCGGATATTCGCACGCATAATGCTCCACTCCTTACCACGTTTGTCTCTTTGTCTTTAGTCCGCCCTTCACCACGGTACTGGGGGAGCGACATTCTGCGGTATACCTCGGCCGAGGTCGAGAGCAACTGCAATGCCGCCTCTCCAGCCAGGCGCTCAATAATCAATGATTAACTTAACTAATAAAAATAGCATTGGCACTGTTGGAACACTATTGGAATAGTGCCCCCCCGAAGCATTCACCCCCACTGAAGCATTGGCCCCCACCAGCCTCGGCTGGGTGGGTGTGCAGCAGAGAGCCAGCCGCGGCTCTCCAGACGATCTACTTCTGGAGCCGGATACATGAGCACTCAAAAAGTGCGGCACTTTACTTAGTACTGCACTAAGCATAGAAGGCAGCGGTTACACCACGGTTAATGGAGGGTTAATGGAGGATTAATGCAGGACCACGCACCCTCGCTCTTCCCGCAGGTGGGCAGGTGGCAGATAGGGCGGAAACAGGCGTGCCAGGGCACCAATGCCAAGGCACCAAAAGGGCGTACCACAACGCTAGTAGTGCACGACCAGTGGGGTGCCGATGCCAGCCCAGTCCCAGAGCCACTTGGCGTCGCGTTCGAGGAGGCCCAGACAGCCGTGGCTGCTGGGAATGCCGAACAGCGCGGCCGGCCGCCAGTAGTTGGTGTGCAGAGCCGCCCCGCCAGTAGTGAAATACTGCGTCCACTTGACGTTTTCGAGATAGTAGGTGGGCACCTCGTACTTGTCCAGCCGCAGCAGCGTCGAGCCGTCCATCGTCTCGTTCTCGACGCGGCGAATGATCCGGAAGGTGCCGGTGGGGGTCTCCCAGCCGGGCCGGCCGCTGGTCGTCACCGCGCGGTACACCGGCGTCCGGCCCTCATAGGCAATGACTACCTGGTGCGTCAAGTTGACGTCGATCCATTTGCCGGTCATCGGGGCATTCGGCGGCACGGGCGGCGGCTCCCGCACCGGCGCAGCGCGGATGAGCGCGGAATAGACGTAGCCGGCCGGCGGCGCAGCCGGATCGTACGACAGGTCGTCGCCGTAGGCGGCCACGCGCGCCCAGGTGCGGTTGTCTTTATCGATCTCTTCGCCCTCCACCCAGGCGGTGACCACAATAGGAGTCCCGGCGCGCAGTTGCGTCACCGGCTGGATGAACGTATGCGGCTCAGGACGCAGGTTCACCACGTCTGCAGCGATCGTACCGCGCCAGCCCTTCACCTCGATGGCCGCGGCCTTGGGCGGGCCGGCGGGTCCAACAGCCGTGGCATCGATGTAGGCGTAGTTCTTGGTCTCCGGGTTCAGCACATGCAGCCGCGGGCCATCCTGGGGCTTCATCACCAGGTAGTGCGCGCCGCGCGGCGCCGGCCCAAAGCTGCGAGCATTTCCATCCGGCCCAGACCAGAGCTCAGTCGGTCGGTGGACGGCGACCCACCAGGGGCGGAAGGTCGGTGGCGCCGGGGGCGGTGGCTCAGTAGCCTGCTCCACCGGCTCGCCAGGCTCTTCTGGGACGGGTACTCCGGTGGGCACAGGGGCCGGCGTCGGCACCGGGGTAGGCGCCGGGGTGGGGATGGCGGTCACACCGGCCGGCGGTGGGGGACTGGGGGCGATGCCGCTACTGTCCAGGTACGCGTAGTTGCCGGTCGCCGGTATGAACACGTAGCTGCGGCCGAGGTCTGGCGGCTGGACCACCAGCACATAGTGGCCCCGTGCGAGGGTGCCGAAGGAAATGGCCGCGCCGTCGGGGCCAGACCACTGATCCAGGTCACGGCTGGTCAGACCCCACCAGGGGCTCCAGGGAGGGCTCTGGCCGGCAGCGCCGGCAGGAAGCAGGAGCAGGATACCGCATGCACACAGCAGTGCAATGCCAGGTAGACGCCGCAGCAGGCGTGAGCGTAAAAAACAGCGCACAAATCCTCCAGGGAACGTACATAGCGTGGCGAGACCGATGCAGGGGGGTGCGATGGCGCCTCCTCACCCGACCTATCCCCTTACCATAACGACGGTGTGGCTGCCAAGACGCGCGACTATTGCTCACACTGGCGCCCCGTCTTTGGCTAGCAGCACCAGGTTATTGCGGTGGATCACCTCGTCACCGTACGCGAAGCCGAGGATCGCTTCGATCTCATCGGAGTGGCGCCCTTTGATCGCCTCCAGGTCTGCGGCAGCGTAGTTGACCAGCCCGCAGGCGATGCGGGCGCCGTCTCGGGTCACCACGGTGACCGGATCGCCCCGCCGGAAGCGGCCTTCCACGGCGAGCACACCGGCGGCCAGCAGGCTGCGGCCGGAGCGCAAGAGCGCCCGCGCGGCGCCGTCGTCTACGACGATCCGCCCGCGCCCAGCCAAGGCAGAGAGGATCCAGCGCTGGCGGCTGGCACGCTGCCCGGCTGCAGCCACAAAGCGCGTGCCCATGGGCTCGCCACAGGCCGCCCGCACGAGGACATCTGGCGCATGTCCGGGCACAATCAGCACATCCACGCCGGACGCCGTAGCCAGCTTGGCAGCGTCGATCTTGGTGCGCATGCCGCCGGTCCCGAGCGCAGTGCCGGCCCCACCGGCCAGCCGCTCGATTTGCCGGTCGATGCTGTACACCACCGGGATGAGCGTGGCCGATGGGTCACGGCGCGGGTCGGCAGTGTACAGGCCGCCGGTGTCGGTGAGGATGATCAACGCATCGGCATCCACAACGTTGGCTACCATGGCCGAGAGGTTATCGTTGTCGCCGAACTTGATCTCTTCGACGGCGACGGCGTCGTTCTCGTTGATGACCGGTACGATGCCGTTTTCAAGCAGTGCCAGCAGGGTGTTGCGGGCGTTGAGATAGCCCTGGCGCATAGCGAGGTCGGCGCGAGTGAGCAGTGCCTGGCCGACCAGCACGCCGTGCTGCCGGAACAGCTCGTCATAGCACTGCATCAGCGCGATCTGGCCGATGGCAGCCAGGACCTGCTTATAGGGGATATCCCGCCGCACCGGCGCGGCGCCCAGCCGGGCGCGTCCGGCGGCGATCGCTCCTGAGGTGACGACCAGCACGTCGGCGCCTAACCGCCGCAGGCTGACCACCTGGCGCACCAGGTCGGCCATGCAGGTGCGATCCAGGTCCACGCCGCCGCCGGTCAGGATGGCGGTGCCGAACTTCGCCACGATCCGGCGGTAACGTAGCTCGCGCCGGCCATCCCCGCTGGCGCTTGGCTGCGCACACGCAACATCGTCCTGCAGCAGTACGTTCTCTGCCCTGCCCTCTGCCATAGGCCTCAGCCTGCTCCCTCGTGGGTGCACCTGCGCCGCGGCCAGCGTATCCACAGCATCCGCAACAAGATCCTAGCGCGCTCGCCGGGCCACGATGATGAGCCGGTCACTCTCTGCGCTATACGGATCGAGATCGTAGCTCCCATAGGCGGCCTCCAGCGCGAGGCCGCTTGCCGCCAGGAGGAGCTCAAGCTCCGGGAGGTAGCAGTAACGCATGGGAAACGACGCTACCGTGCGGCGTATCGCCCCGTCTGGGAAGAGCTCGTCGTACACGAATGTAACCTCGATCCGCTGCGTGGCCGGGTCGATGCTCTGGCACTCGAAGTGTAGCACGTGCCGCGGCGGATTCTCCAACCGATGCTCACAATGGAGCGTGAGCAATCCGCTGCGCTCGGGCGCGACATAGGTGTGTGGATTGAAAAGATCGAGCACCAGCCGGCCGTCCGGTGTAAGGTGGCCGGCCGCAGTGCGCAGGGCGGCAAGCTGATCGACCTGCGTCTCCAGGTGCATGAAGGTGTTCAGTGCGGCGAAGACCAGGCCGAAGCGGCGGCTGAGCGCGACGCTACGCATATCAGCCTGCTGGAGCTCGACCTGGCCGGCGGCTGCTGTGGCGAGCAGGCGGCGTGCCCGCTCCAGCATCGCTGCCGAGCGATCAATCCCCACCGCGCGAATGCCGGCGTCGGCTAGCGCGCGCAGCACACGTCCGGTGCCGCAGCCCAGCTCCAGGGCCGTGCCATCGCCGGCGCGCGCAAAATTCACGTAGAGCGGCAGGTCGTCGGTAAAACCGCCGTACTCCAGATCGTAGAAGGGCACCAGCCAGGCGAGGGGATCGGTCTCCTCAGCGGGAAGCTGCGTGCTCATCGCCGCGTCAGCGCCAGCAGCTCGAGGAGCCCGAAGGCAGCAGCGGCCAGCAGCGCATAGCTCCAGCTCCACGAGCGCACGGTCGAAAGGTAGAGATTAAACACGATGAATGTTGCCAGCAGGATGCCCTGGCGGGTGCAGTGGCCCAGGTTGCCGCGGTAGAGCTTCGAGACGAGCAGGCGTTGGTGAAGCCAGTATATCAGCGGGATGCACGTGACCACGAGCGCCTGATAGAGCAGCCAGAAGAACACGCCGCGGTTAGTCAGCACATCGGGGTTCGCGCGGCGCCCGAAGCTATACAGGGCTGCCCATGCCAGGACCATGGTGACGGCCCACAGCAGTTTGAAGCCCAGTACCATCCAGCCGCCTGGCGGCCGGATAGTTGACTGGCCCAGGGCGATGCGCACCCACAGGATACCGCCAGGCCGCTCGATCGGCGCAGGAATCTCGACCAGCGGCACGTCCCGCCCGACGCCGCGGCGTCGTGGCGTTGCAGGCTCCCGTGTCCGTCGCGGAGGGAGATCGGTGCCACGCAGGGGCATTGCTCCATGCCTTCCTGGGATGCGCTGGCAGAGTGCCGCAGCTGTTAGCGCGAGACGAGCATGGCACGCCCGAAGATGAGAACAAGTGACAGGACGCCCACGGCGGCGTACCGGAGCGCAGCGCGCGGGCCTAGCGAGCCTGCCTCAATGTGGCGCAGCAGGCTAAGCAAGACATAGCACAGCAGCAGCAAGGCTGCCCCGCCGGCTAGGCCGCCGATGGGCCAGTATGTCAGTGCCCACAATGCCTCGGCCACGCCCAGGGCAACGACCAGCGCATCGCCTGCGGCGCGTCGCCGGTCAGCGAGCTCGGCCTGAAGCACGCGATACGCCGCGCCAAAGGTCGCGCTCAGTACCACCGGCGCCAGCATCAGCGTGCGCGCTTTGCTCTGGAAGACAGCTGCGTAGAGCGCGAACAGGCCAACATAGGCAAGCACCTCCAGGGCTGTGCGCGCCAGGGTCCCGACCGGGCCGTGTGCCAGGATGAAGCGCTCGGCCAGCACATCGGCAGCGAGGAGGACCCCAAGGATCGCCAGTCCAGCCACACCGAGCACGCCGGTAGTGACGCCGCCGCCTGCTGCCGGCAGGACCAGCACGACGCCGTAGAGGTGCACCGCCGGCAGCGCCAGCAGCGCTGGCGAGAACCGGTAGCGCGCGTGCGAACGCAGCAGGAAGTCTTCGCCGATGGCGAAGACAATCAGCAGGAGCGCCAGCACCAGGTAGTGCGCCGGCGCCGGGACCGTAAGCGAGAACGCCGCACCGAGAAGTACCAAGGCCACCAGCACGCCCAGCCGGTCGTACGGGAAGGCCCCGGCTTCAGGCGGGTTCCAGAGCCGTCGCGGTAGCCGACGGTGTCGCAGGGCGCTGCTCATGCGAGATGCGGCTTCAGGACCTGCTCGAAGTACGACTTCGGGCGCAAGCCAACGATAGTCTCCACGGGCTGCCCGTTCTTGAACAGGATCAATGTCGGGATGCCCATGATATTGAAACGCCCCGGTAGCTGCGGGTTGGCGTCCACGTCGCACTTTGCGACCTTCAGGCGGCCATCGTACTCCTGCGCCAGCTCCTCGACGATGGGCGCGATGCGTTTGCACGGCTGGCACCACTCCGCCCAGAAATCGACGAGCACCGGGAGCTCCGACTGGAGCACCTCCTGCTCGAAGTTCTGCTCAGTGACTTCGACTGGCTTGCCCACTCGTATTACCTCCTTCGTACGTATCGCCTCAACTAATCGCCTCCTTTAGTTTGGGAGACAAAGGAGACAAAATAGATTATAGTTTAGGAGACAAATAGATTAGGAGACAGCCGTTAGATCATAAGATCATAAGATTATAAGATTAGAAGATTAGAAGATTAGAAGATTAGAAGAAAGAAGACAAATGCGAGATAGACGATAGACACATTGTCCCAGACATAGAGGTGTGGCTGTCACATCTCGCAGGCCATATGGCTGGCGAGGCTCTACCCCACCCCACGCACTCGTAACACCGGCCGGCGCGCAAGGGACATCCAGCTAGCCTTCACCAGTATATGCGACAGGCCCGGTCCACTCCAACTCGAGCAATTCTCCTGATCTCTGGACCTTCTCCCCCCGCAGAGGGTGAGCAGCTGCCAGCCGTAGGGGACCTATGCTGGTTCCAGCAGGGGGCTCCTGCTCTGTATAGCAAGCGCGCACCAGCTCCACTCTGGCGAGAGCCCTTCCACAGCGATATCAACACCCGGCCGCAGCACAGAGCTCTTCCGCTACGGCCTGCCGAGCGCGCTCCGTAGCAGCGAGGCGAATCCCCCAGGCACGCGCGTACGGCTCCCACTGCTGCCGCTGCTCAGGTGGTGCACTTGCAGGCACTCCCCTTTCCGGCTTCACTGTTCCAACTCTAACTCTACCAGGCTAACTCGAACAGCCCCGATAGTCGTTTGCCGGCTGGCCGTCAAGCTTCGGTCACCCGCCGGGATTATACCGGCATCCCCGGCCGTGAACTGCCATGCGGAGACCTACACCGACGGGCTGGGAGCGAACCATGGCCATGGCAGAGCAGTGACCTGTATCACCAGAACATGGCCGGCGAGTCCCTCCAGAGAGACCGGGTCCGTCTAAGAGACCCGGGAATATCCGTGCAGGGGTCACAAGCGAAAGCGTGCCAGGTGCTCGGCCAGGGTGCTGTAGCGGCGGCGAGCCTCGTCGTTGTTGATAGCGATGGCGACAGCCTGGGCCGAGCCGACCACGATGCAGCGGCGCCGCGCGCGAGAGACGGCGGTATAGAGCAGGTTGCGCTGGAGTAGCGGATAGTGCTGCTGGAGCAGCACGAGGATGACGCTGTCGAACTCGCTCCCCTGGGCCTTGTGCACTGAGATAGTGTAGGCCAGCGTCAACTCGTCGGCGTCGGCAGCATCGTACGACACATCGAACGGGCGGCTGTCGTCACCGAGGAAGCGCACCACCAGCCGTCGCGTCGCCGGCTCGATCTCGACGACGGTGCCGATATCCCCGTTGAAGACACCGCGGTCATAATTATTGCGGAGCTGCATGACTTTGTCGCCGCGGCGGAAGGGCTGGCCGCCGGCCGAAAGTTCTCCTGCGGGGTCCCGCAGTGGATTGACCGCGGCCTGGAGCGCCTGGTTCAGCTCCACGATGCCGCCGGGCGTGTGATACATCGGTGCGATCACCTGCACCTCACTGAGCGGACGCCGCCGCAGTTCGTCTTTGAAGAGCCGCACGGCAGTAGCCACAGCCGCTGCCGGATCTTCCTGCCGCACCAGGAAGAAGCTGCCGGTGGCGCCGCATCCGTTTAAGGGGAACCGCCCGGCGTTGATGCGGTGCGCGTTTACCGCGACCATGCTTTCGCGGGCCTGACGGAAGAGCTCAACGAGCCAGGTGACCGGCACCGCTCCTGAGGCGATCAGGTCAGCCAGCACGTTACCGGGGCCGACCGAGGGAAGTTGGTCAGCGTCACCGACGAGCAGCAACGAGGCGTCGTCGGCGATGGCGCGCAGCAGATGGCAGGCCAGCGGCACATCCAGCATCGATGCCTCATCGACCACAATGTAGCGGTAAGGCAGGGGATGATCTTCGTCGTAGCCGAAGCGCCCGGTCGCCGGGTCATAGGCCAGCAGACGATGGATCGTTGCGGCGCGCCGGCCGGTGGCCTCGGCCAGGCGCTTCGCCGCCCGGCCGGTCGGGGCACAGAGGCAATACGGTACCCCGGCGCGCTCAAGCGCAGCCACCACCGCCACCACCGCAGTGGTTTTGCCGGTGCCTGGCCCACCGGTGAGCACGCTGAGCTTGCACTGGAGCGCCTTCACGGCGGCCTGGCGCTGGGCCTCGCTCAGCGCAGCCAGGCTGGCCGGCCCGCGGGCGATGCCGGGAGGCAGGCTGAGCGGCGCGGCAAGCAGGCGCGCCAGGTGCCGCGCCAGGCTCTCCTCAGCCTGGTAGAGTGAGCGAAGATAGGCGCGCCCGTCCTGGAGCACTACCTCGCCACGGCGTACGAGTCCCTCCAGGGCCGGGCGCACCTGCGAAGCCAGCGCCCGGCCCAGCAATCGTCCTGCGCGGGCCTCGAGCTCCTCGACCGGTAGATACACGTGCCCGTTCTCTGCCCCCTCGGCCAGCGTGTGGCGCACTGCCGCGGCGATGCGTTCGGGGGCATCGGGCCGGCCGCCCAGGGCGGTATGCAGCGCATCGGCGGTGCGAAAGCCCACGCCCGGCAGGTCCTGCTCCAGCCGGTACGGATTGGCGCGGATGATCTCCAGCGCCGCCTCACCGTACCGGCGGTAGATACGGGTAGCCAGGGTAGCGCTGACGTTGCGCTCGTGCAGGAAGAGCATGATCTGGCGGATGGTGCGTTGCTCGCGCCAGGCCGCCGCGATGGCAGCGGCGCGGGCTGGACCGATGCCGGGCACCTCGGTCAACCGCTCGGGCGTCTCCTCCAGCACCGCGGCCGTCTGGTCCCCGAAGTACGCCAGGATGGCCTCGGCCAGGGTCGGGCCGATGCCGGGCACCTCTCCTGAGGAGAGGTAGCTCCGCAGCGCCTCCCGTGTGATCGGCGCCGCGGCCTGAAAAGCGCGCACGCGAAAGCTCGCCCCATGGCGCGGGTGCTCTACCCATTCACCTTCGAGCGTGACGCTCTCGCCCACGCGCAGGCCGGGCATGGTCCCGGTGATGATCGGCAGGCGGTCCATCCGCTTGACGCGCGAGCCGTGGGGCCGAAAGCGAGCCACGACGAACCCGGTCTGTTCATTGCAGAAGATGATGCGCTCGACGATCCCCTCGAGCCGTGCCGGACCCGGCAGGAAGCGCGCTGGAGTGCTCCGCTTCCCCGGCAGCGGGGGGCTGGAAAGCTCAGGAGAACCGGATCCTGCCTGGGCGGTGGACGCAGACGATACCATTTCGCCGGCCTGATGTGGACACACCGACAGCATAGAGATAGAAAACCTGTTCTAAGTATAGGGAGCGCCGGCAGTGCCGTCAAGACCGCCTGGCGAGCTGGCCGACTACCTTAAGCGCGACGAGATCGATCCGCGCAAGCAGTATGTCCTAATGGGCAGTGAGATCTGGTGCGATAAGTACTATGCTCTGCCCTTCGACGCCGACCCGCGGGCGGTGTACTACAACAAGAGCATGCTGAAGCAGGCCGGCGCGCCAGATCCGTGGGATGATCGCATCCATTTCCGGCACGATCACACTGTGCGGCACGACAACGAGTATAGTCAGGTGATGGCGGAAGTGTACGCGCTGCGGCAGCCATTGGTCGACACGTTGCGGGAGTTCAACCGCCGCGCGAGCAGCGAGGTTACCTACGGTGCCTGTCTGCCATACAAGGGTATGACTGTGCCGATCCGGCCGTAGCCGGCGGGCCTCTCTATAGGTTGTACAGCGTGGCGCTGCTGCGGTATCCTGCCGGCGGCATGCTGCGTTCGCCTCGCGCGGCCGCACCGCCGGTCGTTGTGCCATGACCCGGGCGAGCCGCCCTGAAATAGTTTTCTGGAATTTAATGTAAGGAGTAAGGAAATTAAGGAAATTAAGAAAAAATTAAGGAAAAGAAGAGAAGAAGTGAACCCGGCAATACCACCCCAGGTCCACCAGTGGGGACGTTTTGAAGCTGCGCTAGAGCTGGCGGTTGCCGGCCGGGCCGATCCGCTGCGCGATGTACACGTGGAAGGACAGTTCGTTACGCCGAGCGGCCGCACGCGCCGGGTACCCGGCTTCTGGGATGGCGGGATCACCTGGCGCGTGCGCATTGCCCCGGATGAAGCCGGTCCCTGGCGATATACGATCACTGTGCGCCTAGCCGGTACAGAGCCGGTGCGCTCCGAGGGCGAGTTTACGTGTGTGCCGTACACTGGCAATAATCCGCTCTATCGTCATGGGCCGCCGCGCATGGCGGCTGATCGGCGTCGCCTGGTGCATGCCGACAGCACGCCCTTCTTCTGGCTGGCCGATACGGTCTGGAACGGCGCCCTGCTTTCGACACCACAGGAATGGGAGCGCTACATCGCCACACGCCGGGCGCAGGGTTTCACCGCAGCGCAATTCGTCAGCACGCAGTGGCGCACCGCGCCAGATGGCGGTCCTGACGGGCCTGCCTACATCGGCGGCCGCCGACTGGAGGCTGTCCGGCCGCAGTTCTTCCGCCGTCTGGATGCGCGTATCGATGCCCTGGCCGAGGCCGGGCTGGTGGCCGCGCCGGTGCTGCTGTGGGCGATCAGCCGCGGCGAAAACGCCGAATACAACCCCGGCCATGTGCTCTCGGAAGACGACGCGGTGTTGCTGGCGCGCTACCAGGTGGCGCGCTGGCAGGCGCATCCGGTGGTGTGGATCCTGAACGGCGACGGCACGTACACCGGCGAGCAGGCCGAGCGCTGGCGGCGCATCGGGCGCGCGGTCTTCCCATCGGGCGAGGAGCGCGCACCGGTGGCTACACATCCCGGCGGCCGGCAGTGGGTCGGCGATGAGTTTCGTACCGAGCCGTGGCTGGACATCATCGGCTACCAGAGCGGGCACGGCGATGACGAGGCCACCTGGCGCTGGCTCGTGGAAGGTCCGCCGGCGCAGCGCTGGCGGGAGGTCCCCGAGAAGGCAGTGATCAACCTGGAGCCCTGCTACGAGGGGCACCTGGCGTACCACTCGCGCCAGCCCCATACGCCCCAGAATGTGCGCCGTGCTTGTTACTGGAGCCTGCTGGTCACACCCACCGCAGGCGTTACCTATGGTGGTCACGGTGTGTGGGGCTGGGACGACGGCACCAGGACGCCCGTAGCCCATCCGAACACCGGCATTCCGCTTCCCTGGCAGCAGGCGCTGCACATGCCCGGCGCGGAACAGATGCGCTACCTGAGCACGCTCTTCCAGTCGCTGGCCTGGTGGACGCTCTGGCCGGACCAATCGCTCGTGCGTGAGCAGCCTGGCGTGCACGACGTCCGGCGCTTCATCGCCGCCGCTCGCAGCGAGGACGGCCGCCTGGCGGTGCTCTACGTGCCGGCCGGCGGCTCGGTGCACCTGGACGCAGCGCGGCTCGCGCTCCCGCTTCAGGCGCTGTGGGCAAACCCGCGGGACGGCTCCAGGCAGGACGGATCAGGTGTATCGAGCCAGGAGGCCACGCTGGTGGCCCCGGATGAGCAGGACTGGCTGCTGGTGTTGGCCGCGGGGTCCTGACCTGTCTTTTCTTTTCGCAGGGCCGTGGCAAGACCTGCGAAGGGTTCACCAAGATGCCCGGCGCGGCTGGGGCGTGCCCCCTAGCTGGCGCTCGCTATCTCTGCCGGATACGACGATGGGGTATACTAAGGCCATCGGCGGCCTAGTGCCCCGACTGCTCACCTGACCGGCGAGATGGTGCGTGAGTACAGTATCGGAGAGTCCGGCAACCTTCTACTGCACCCGGCATCCAGCGCGTGAGACGCTGCTGTGCTGCGGCCGCTGTGGCCGTCCCTTCTGCGTGGCCTGCCTGGTCATGACGGAGGCAGGCCAGAGGTGCCATGAGTGTGCCGGCGTGCGCCCCCCGGCGCCGCGCCGCGTGCGCGCGGTGCGCGCCCTGGCGCTGACGGCCGGTAGCTCGGCCATGGTGGGGGCGTTGATGCTGGTGCTGGCGATCCTTGGCCCGCTGCGCTCCTTCGGCCTGCTGGGAATGCTCCTCGTGGGCGTCATGCTGGGTGCCGGGGTTAGTGCGCTATTGCGCGACGTGATCACCCTGCGCACGCGGCGGCTGTTACTTCCTCTGGCGGCTGGCGCCATCGTCCTGGGCGGTCTAGCGGGCCAGATGCTGGCGCTGGTGCTGTTCCACTCGGGCACCCTCGACCGCGAGCGTGTGCTGCTCGCCCTCGTCGCCGTGGCCCTCAACTGGAACTTCTGGCTGGTCGCGCTCGTCGCTTCGATCACTGCAGTCGTGCGGCTACGCTGAGGCGCTGTACCGCAATGCTGCTGGGCTGGGTGCCAGCACCGGCCAGCGGCGCTATCACGCCGCGTACCGTCTGATCATCTCCTCGTCGAGCTCGACACCGAGGCCAGGACGCTGCGGCGCGTGGACGTAGCCGTCGGCATCGGGGAGAAGCGGCTGTGCCAGGAGCTGCTGCGCCGGCCAGGCTGGCTCGCTGGGGCGGTCGCGCATGATCTCCAGGTACGGCGAGTTGGGCACCGCGCAGGAGAAGTGCAGGTGCGCCACTGTGCCCAGCCCCCCGCCGCCGTGGTGGGGCACGCAGAGCTTCGCGTGCATCTCGGCCAGGGCAGCGATCTTCTTGAGCTGCCAGATACTCTCTGAGACCAGACAGTCCGGCTGGACGATGCTGTAGCAGCCGCGCTCAATCAGCCAGCGGAATTCATGCAGAAAACGGTTATTCTCGCCGCCGGCGATAGGGATGCTTACGCTGGACGACAGCCGCTCCAGGCCATCCAGATCATAGCGTGAGAGCGGCTCCTCCAGCCACACCACACCCAGGTCCTCGAGCGCCTGGGCCATGTAGAGCGCGCGCCGGAAGTCCCAGATCACGCCTGCCTGGACCGAGGGGGTGACCGGCGTCTGAGCCTGGTTGGCGTCAACCATGATCTCCATGCGGTCGCCCACTGCCTTGCGCACGGCCTGGACGAGTGCCAGGTCCTCCTGGACGGTCTCGTTGTGCAGGCGCAGCTTGATGGCGCGGAAGCCCTCGGCGTAGAAGCCCAGCGCATCCTCGGCACGCTGCTCAGGCGTGCCAACCTGCACCAGGCTGGCGTAGGCCTTGATGCGGTCGGTGTAGCCGCCCCACAGCTTGTACAGCGGCTGCCCGCACGCCTTGCCGATGATATCCCACAGCGCGACCTCGACGCCCCAGGCTGTGCCGGCGATGCGGAGTTGCCGGATATGCTGCTCGACCAGGAAGGGATCCTGGCCGATGAAATACTGGCGCAGCGGCTCCGGCAGGCCAGCTGGACCGACCATGGCGCGCCCTTCGATCCCTTCATCGGTCGTGACACGCACGATGCCGATCGTCGCCGCACGGGTCACAGTGCCGGGCGCCCAGGCATAACGCAGCTCGCGCGGCAGCGGCACATCGCGCAGCACCTGCACCTCGACAGCTGTGATCTTCATTGGCTATCCCCTGGGGTTCTCCCCTTCGCACCGGCGTTCACTGGAGGAGTGGCGCCAGTATACGCGGTGCCGGCCGCGCGCTCAACCCGGTGTCCTGCGCACCGGCATCGTGTTGTTGTACCGAATGGCCGGGCGCAGTAGACTTACAGTGCGTGGCGGTGCGCTCCCGCCTGCGGGCCCGGCTGTTCGTTCGGGCTCGCGTGACCGCCAAACCACGCTACGAAGCAGGAACGTATACATGCATAGACGAGCGTTCTGCGGACAGGTAGCGGGCGCACTGACGCCGTAGAGAGGGGGACCCGATGGCCGGCGACGTAGTCATTCCAGCAGCGCACCAGCACGAGGTACTGAAGGGCGAGGACGCACCGCCTTCAACTACACGAGGCGAGTTCCTGGCCGGGGCGACTGCCGGCGCGGCGGCGTTGCTCGTGATGCTGGCGGGCCGTTTCCTGCTCAACGTCCCCACGCTGCCTGAGCTCATTGCGACCAAGTCCCTGGACTTCGTGCCGCTGACGCTTTTTGAGTTCGTTCTGAGCGTGTTCGGCAGCCTGGCGAAGCGCTTGCTGCTCGTGGCAGTGATGCTGGCTATGGTGGCGGTTGCAGGAGTGCTGGCGCAATGGCTGGCGCGCTCGCCCGAGCGTCGCGGGCGGCTGCTGCCCGCGCTGAAGGTGGCGGCTGCGCTCTGGGCGCTCACCCTGGTGGTGCTCCTGCCCTTCACTGGCGCAGGGCTGGCCGGCTGGGCGCTGCCGGCCGGCGCACCGGCGGTGATGCTGGTTGAGCTGCTCAGCTTCGCCGCGTATGCGCTCGTGCTCGTATGGGTGCGTCCTCTGGCCCTGGCGCTGGCCGCCCCGCAGTCGGCGACTGTCGGGGGAACACAGCCGGACCGCCGTCGGGTGCTTGCCGCGCTGGCGTATGTGACTGCAGGGGTAGCCGCGCTGGGAGGCGTGGCGCTGTGGCTGCGCAGCGGAGTGAAGTCCGGGTCCGTGGCCACACCGGTGGCCCAGCCGGACACCGGTGCGCTCGCCTCCCCGTTCGACGTGGTGACCCGCGTTACCCCTGAAATCACACCAAATGACAAGTTTTATACAGTATCGAAGAATATGCTGGCAGACCCCAGCGTCGATGTGCGCTCCTGGCGCCTGGATATCCGCGGGCTGGTCGAGCGCCCGTTCTCGCTGCGCTATGACGAGCTGAGGGCCCTGCCGGCCGTCGAACAGTACAACACGCTGGAATGTATCAGCAACGAGGTCGGCGGCGACCTGATCGGCAACGCGCACTGGAAGGGTGTGCGCCTGCGCGACCTGCTGGAGCGTGCCGGAGTGAAGCCCGGCGCGCGCAAGGTGGTGTTTCACGCAGCCGACGGCTACACCGATAGCATTACGCTGGAGAAGGCGCTTGAGCCCGGCACGGTGCTGGCCTACGAGATGAACGGCGAAGTGCTGCCGAAGGCGCATGGCTATCCAGCGCGGCTCCTGGTGCCGGGCATCTACGGTATGAAGAACGTCAAGTGGGTGACGGCCATCGAAGTCGTGGATTACGATTTCAAGGGCTTTTGGCAGAAGCAGGGCTGGAGCGATGAGGCGGTCTACAAGACCATGTCGCGCATCGACGTGCCGCGCAACGGCCAGCAGCTCGCGCCCGGCGCCTCCCTGGGCGGCATCGCCTTTGCCGGCGACCGCGGCATCACCGCGGTCGAGGTAAGCCTCGATGAGGGCCAGACCTGGCAGCCGGCCCGCGTCAAGGAAGCGCTGGGGCCGTTCACCTGGGTGCTCTGGGTCTTCCAGGCGCCGCCGGACGTCTCCGGCCCGCGGAAGGTGAAGGTGCGCGCCACCGACGGCCGCGGGCTGCACCAGACGTCGCATTACGTCCCGCCAGCGCCGGACGGTGCCGAAGGGCTGCACACGATCGTCGTGCAGTTCGGCGGGCGGTAAGGAAGCGTGTGACTGCGGATCATTCAGTGGATAGGCGCTTTTTCAGCCTGTTTCTTTTCGCCACACCAGCACACTATCACGCTCCACGCGGAGCGTTGTTCCCAGAGCGGCCGAACGGGCCACGAGGTCTTCGACAAGCTCGGTCGTGGCCGAGGGCGCTAGGATCACCGGATGGCCCGCCTCATCGCGGCGCACCGTATAAAAGCGTACTTCCACCAGCGAGCGCTCCTCGACGCGCGCCTCGGCCAGTAGGCCGTCGCGATAGGCGCGCATCGGGGGCCAGTCGAACACGAAGTTGCCCAGGCTGTAGAAGATCGCGCGGTCGCGGTAGAGCTCAACAGCCTGGGGCACGTGGGGGTGGCTGCCGACGACCACGTCGGCGCCAGCGTCGATAGCGGCCTGGCCCAGCGTGGGCTGATACTGCGCCAGATCGCGGCTGCCGGACACGCCCCAGTGGAAGTACACGATCAACACATCGACCTGGGGGCGCAGGGCGCGGATATCGGCCTCCAGAGCTGCCTGTTCAGCGGCGTGAGGCCAGGAGAGGGTGGTCGCCGGAGCGCCGGGCATCTCCTCGACGCGATGGTGCGGCTGGTAGGCGGTGTGGCACTTCACCGTTGCCACGCCCGGCTCGGTCTCGGTCGCGGCGTGCCCGTATGGCCAGAAGACGCAGGTGTAGGAGAGCATTCCCACGCGCACGCCGTCACGCGTCACAGTCGCTGGGCGGCGCGCCTCCTCCCGCGTGCGGCCCGAGCCGGCGTGGGCGATGCCGAAGCTGTCCAGGGTCTCGAGCGACTCCAGGATCGGCGCCGCGCCAAAGGTCACATTATTGGCGGTGGCGACCATGTCGATGTGTGCTTTGACCAGTCCAGTGACCATGCGCCGCTCAGGCTGGCGCCAACCGGCCTTGTGGGGGATGGTGTACTGCGGGTCAGAGAGACAGCCTTCGAGATTGACGATGCGCAGGTCAGCCTGTTCGAAGAATGCCAGGACGTGGTCGAAGGCTGTCGCGGGATCCTCACGCCCCTGCAAGTGTGTATCGCCGGCAATGAGAATGCGCATGGTTCATTCCCTTGCTTCTACGTATCTGGGCGTCTACGCCCGCGGCGTCTGTGGGTGCTCCACCGATGCCTGACTGGAGCTGTATACGGGAGCGGCATCACCGGGTGCATAGGAGAGACACGCACCGCTGCCCGATGAGCACAGCGCATGCCAGCGTAGTGATGCACGCTGGGACACCAGCAGTATGCGCGATCAGACAAGTCGGGTCAATAGCGGGCGGGCGCTACCTCGGGGAGCCGGGCGCGCGGCTTGAAGGTATCCTGTCGAAATGATAAAGTGCGGTTGACTGGCGATCGGACTGCCAGGTTATTGCGTAGATGAGGCGGTGAGAGGGCCCTCGTTGCTGTCGTCGGGAGGTGCCGATGCTGCCACTGGTCCGCAAGCCGCTCACGATCGAGGTGCTGGCCTATACTCCTGCTGCGTTCTTCCATTGCCAGCACTGTGAAGTCGTGTTTAAAGAGCTTGGCCTGGGCGCCAAGATCCGCCGTGATCAGGCGGCGAATGCCTTCCCGCCCGACTTGCTGGCAGAGTACCAGGCGCTCTCCGACTGGCTGTACGAGCTGGTGGGGCGCTATGGCGACCGCCTGCGCGTGAACCTCGTGGACGCGGCTTCTGTGGAGGGTTTTTTCAAGACGCTGCGCTATGGCGTGCGGCGCTTCCCGGCGGTGATCGTCGGCGGCCGCGCCACGTTTAGTGGATCTGGCTACCGCGCCGCCGCCGCAGCTATCGAAGAAGCCCTGGCACGGGTCTAAGGCCTCAGCGGCCACGGAGAGCGCCAGCCTGTGCTCCCAGGCACTGCTGTTCTTCGCAGCGCCTGGAGCACAGGTAAGAGCATGACATCCTTGCAAAGGGAGGTGAGGCAGTAACGGAGGGATTATGAACGCGCACAGGGAGAGGTGGGGCTTGGATGGTTGGTGGTGTTGCATGCGGGCGCGAGCTGCCCGGGTTCGGCAACTTCAGATTGGAGGCTGGATATGAGCACGCTGATTGCGATCATTCTGGCAGCCCTGGCGATCTATATTGGCTATCGTTACTACGCCATGCGGATCGACCGGCAGGTGATCCAGTCAGACCCCAATCGTATCACTCCCGCGCGGATGTACATGGATGGAGTAGACTTCGTTCCGGCAAGCCGCGGAGTGCTTTACGGGTATCATTTCAAGTCTATCGCCGCGGCCGGGCCGATCGTTGGTGCCATCACCGCTGCAAACATCTGGGGCTGGCTGCCATCAATGCTCTGGCTCTTGCTAGGGGTGATGTTCATCGGGTGGGCCAGCGACTACAGCGCCATCATGGTCTCGGTGCGCAATGATGGCGACTCCCTGAGCGCCATCGCCCACAAGCTGATCGCCCCGCGCACCCGGCGCATTCTCTTGATCTTTATCTTCTTCTACCTTCTTCTGGTTGCCGGGGCGTTCGGGAACCTGGTGGCCGGCGTGCTGAATGGACAGCCCCAGACCCCGCTGGCGATCCTGGCGCTCGCGGTGATGGGCATGCTGGCTGGACAGATGCTGTACCGGTGGCGCACCGACCTGATCCTGGCGACGGTGATTACGCTGGGCGTGACGCTGTTCTTCGTGTTCATCGGCCCGATCGGGAACACCGTGCAGGATGGCAAGACGGTGCTCGGCCCGGTGGCCGGCGCGGTACAGAGCTTCAACAGCGCGCTGAACTCCGCCATCCCCATCGACATCCGCTACTATGACCCGACGCAACCGCTGCCGCAGGGCCAGGACTGGAACGTGCGGATCCAGACCAGCTTTATCTTCTGGCTGCTGTTCCTGTCGGTCTTCTGCTATCTCGGCTCGATCCTGCCGATCTGGCGCTTCGCCCAACCGGTAAACTACCTCGGCTTTTGGATCACCTTCCTGACCATTGTGCTGGCCGGCCTGGGCGCGTTGCTGGCCGTGGTGCTGAAGCCAGAAGTCGCTATGTTTAAACTGCCGGCGATTAAGACGGCCGACCTCGGCTTTGTGCCGGTGGCGGGCCAGGCGTGGCAGCCGCTGTGGCCGATGCTGTTCGTGACCATCGCCTGCGGCGCCATCTCCGGCTGGCACGCTCTGATCGGCTCCGTCAGCACGGCCCGGCAGCTCGAGTATGAGACCGATGCGCTGCCGGTGGGCGGCGGGGCGATGTTCTCCGAGATGGCCCTGGGCATGCTCTCGCTGATGGCCGTCAGTGTGGCCGGGACCGGCGCGGGCGCACCGGCGTTCGCCGCAGGGATCGGCAGCTTTCTGAGCGTGTTTGGTCTGCCCACGGTGTACGGCACGGCGCTGGGCTTCGCCGCCTTCGTGGTGATCGTCATCACGGTGGTGCAGCTCGTCATCCGGGTCATGCGCGTGACGCTCACTGAGGGGTTGGGCGACTATCTCCCGGTGGCGCGCAATCCACACGTGGGCATCATTGTCTCCCTGCTGGCGATGGCGTTCCTGGTGCTGACCGGCACCTGGGTGTACCTCTGGCAGCTCTTCGGTGCAGCGAACCAGCTCATGGCCTCGCTGTCGCTGTTGATCGTGACGGTCTGGCTGTTCTCCCGCGGGCGCAATCCGCTCTACGCTGGCATTCCAGGCGCTTTCATGTACGTGACCACGATGGCAGCCAGCCTGGTCACGGCGCGCAACCTGTGGGAGACGGTGCTGGTGCGCAATCTGGGCCAGCCGGGGCGTGAGGGCGTGGTGCTAGGGGCTGGGCTGATGATCATTATCGCCATCCTCTTGGTGGTCGCTGCGGCGTTCATCGGCTACGACGCTATCCGCGCGATGCAGCGCTACCGGCCGCAGCCGCAGATGCCGGAGGCCGCGCCCGCTCCAGCGGTATGACGCGAACTATGGAGATGTCTCCGCCCTCGGCTTCATCCCGCCTCATTGCGGCGGGAGAGGGGACGTCCAGGGAGGGTGCACGCGATGTGGTGCGCGGGGCTCCAGCCGCGAAAGCGACGGAGCCCCGCCGGGCGGGTATCCCGTTCCTGGTGGGCAAGCTCGCCCGAAAGGAGCCGGCCGGACAGGAGAACGGCTTGCGGCAGCTGTGGCAGTTGGTGCGCGAGATCTGGTACGGCATGACCGGCTATGAGTTCGCGCACCATGCCATGCACCTGCGTGCCGAGCTGGAAGACCTGCTGCTACTGATGGTCGTCGGCGATATCATCGGCGTGCCGGTGCTGCCGCCGTACTATGCGCGGCGGCTGCTGCCATACCTGCTGCCGCGGCTGGAGGTGTACAAGCGCCGGGCGCTACGTGAGCGTGACCCGCTCGAAAGTGAAGAGTACGACCTGATCGAGATGTGAACGTTGCGCGCTGGGCTGTCAACGCGAGCGGTCAACGGATTACAGAACGCGCAGAATAGGGGTGGACACTGGATGCCGGAGATGAGGGTGAAACAGGAACAGTCGGGGCTGAAGCGGCTGCTGGCGGGGTTTAAAGAAGTCATGTACGGCATGGCATCGCATGATATGACCCGTTATGCCATCCGCACCCGCGCCAGCATGGAGCATCTCTTCATTCTTGTGACCATGGGCGACCTCCTGGGCGTGCCTATTCTCCCGCCGTACTATTCTATGCGGCTGCTTCCCTATGTGGTGCCGCAGATCGCTACCTGGAAGCGCCGAATGCTCCGCGAGAAAGACCTGACCGATGCGATGAGCTGAAAAATGTACTGCGTCCTGCGTAATACGTATGCGTAATACGTCATTTCCGCCCACGTGCCCGCTGATGGACGGACCGGCTGCGATAATCCCGGTGGATACAGCGGTTTTCCGCAGTGCGCAGTGTGTATTCGCCCACAGGAGCTTCTATGTCACTGAAGGAAACGTTCCTGCACCATCCTGAGAGACGGTATGTCATGTTCGGTGGGAAGGGCGGCCTAGGGAAGACTACCTTCTCGGCGGCGACCGCGTTCTGGCTGGCCCAGCAGGGCCACAAGGTGCTGGTGTTCTCGGTGGACCCGCAGGCCAGCCTCTCGGATATCTTCCAGCGCGATATCTTCGGCAAAGGGCCGGTGCAGATCACGGAGAACCTCTGGGCACAGGAGATCGACGCCGACCGGCGGGTGCGCGAGTATCAGGATGAGATCCGCCGGAAGATCCTGGACATGTATGGCCTGGAAAAGGTTCCGGATGAGATCGAGCAGTATATCCAGGCTGCCGCGGCCGAGCCGGCGATGGAAGAGAGCGCGATCTTCGACGCCGTGGTCGATATCGTCGTACAAGGCGACTACGACTACTATATCTACGACCTCGTGCCACTGGGCCACGCGCTGTACTATCTCAGCATGGCGAAGGTCTACGACCAGTGGATCAACAAGATCACGCGCCTGCGTGAGGAGATGCGTGAGTATGAGAAAGTCGCCCAGGTGATGCGGCGGCAGAAAACGCTCGAGGAAGACCAGATCCTGAACGAGCTTCAGTACATTAAAGAGCGCATCAATGCCAGCTCCCGCATCCTCACCGACCGCGAGAAGACAGCGTTCTTCTTCGTGCTCGTGCCGGAGCAGATGATTATTCTAGATACCCTGAAGGCAGCCGAGCTGTTCGCCCGCTTCGATGTCCCGATCGCCGGGTACGTGGTCAATCGCGTGCTTCCGGAGGGGCTTCTGACAGATAACGTGCCGGAGTACTTGCGCAACCGCATCCAGATGCAGCGGAAGTACCTCGCCGAGATCAAGCAGACCTTTGGTGAGAAGGTCCTGGCCTATGTTCCGGAGCTGGAGCGGGATGTTACTGGCCTGCCGATGATCGAGCGCCTGGCCAAGATCATGTATGGGGACTGATACCTCACCCAGGCCTCCCCTCTACTCTACACTAATCTACTATACATTAGTAGAAAATACATTAGGAACTAAGGAGGGGGGCGAGGTAGGGGGGAGCAGGAGTGGATCCATGGTCCGGATGATACTTGAGGAGCGCACACGCATCACTACCTCGATGCGGCAGTACTTCGCCCAGAATCCCGCACTGAAGTTCGTGTTCTTCGGCGGCAAGGGCGGCGTCGGGAAGACCGTTATGGCTGGGGCCACAGCTCTCTGGGCCGCGCAGCAGGGCAAGCGCACGATTCTAGCGTCCACCAACCCCGTGCACAGCCTCTCCGGGCTCCTCGGGCAGGATGTCTTTGGGCGTCACACCCCGGTGCAGGGCGTACCGAACCTGTGGGCCTATGAGATCGATACGAAGGACACGATCGAGCGCTCCAAGAACGAGATTCGCGACAAGATCCAGTGGTTCCTGAAGTTCGCGGAGATCAGCACGAAGGCGGATGAGTTCGTCGAGGCTGCCACGATGAATCCGGCCTTCGAAGAGAGCGCCATGTTCGAGAACATGATCGATCTCATGTTCAAGGACGAGTACGATTTATACGTGTTCGATACCGCTCCGACGGCGAACGCGCGCCGGCTGCTCGGCATGTCAAAGGTGTACTCGCTGTGGGTCAATAAGATGCTGAAGTCGCGCGAGGAGGCGCGCTCGCTGCGGGAGATGTTGTCATTCACGAAGAAGAAAGAGCCTGACCCGCTGATGGATTACCTGGTGAGCTTTCGGGAGCGGATGGCACACGCCCGCCGTCTCTTGACCGATCCCGAGCGCACGGCGTTCTTCTTCGTGACCCTACCGGAGGCCCTGCCCATCGCCGTGATCACGCGGTTTATCAACTGGTTCCATGAGTTTGGCATCCCCGTGGGAGGCGTGGTCGTCAACATGCGCTTGGACGCGGCCAGCCTGGATAGCGATACGACAGAGTTTGTGCGCAACCGCGTGCTGATGCAGGACGAGCACATGCGGACCATCTGGGAGAAGTTCAATGGGATGGTCCGCGCTATTGTGCCGCTCTTCGAGACAGAGGTGCGGGGGACGGAGATGTTGCGGCGCGTAGCCGCGGCGCTGTTTGCGTAGGGCCTCGATCCCGCCGCGCCTTCGGCGCGCAGGCGGGCCATGGCGCCCTAACTAGCGCCGGAGCCGGGCAGCACGGCGCCCTCCCTACACCGCGCCGCCCGACCCGGCGCTGCACCCCGCACGGGGTCCACGACCAGCCTCAGATCTCGACGAACACGCAGCGCACCTCCCATTCTTTGAGCCACGGGCCGCCGAGCGGTGACCAGTGCGCCTCCATCTGCTCGAAGCCTACGACGCGGGTCTCCCCGCTGAGGTCGGTCAGCGTCATGGCGCTGTTCTCCTGTGCGGCGAAGGCGCGAAGGTTCTGGTAATGCTGGTCGCCAGTGCGGGTATCGATCGAGCCGTCCAGCCGCACCATATTCGCCCGGCAGAGCACCACGCACTCGACCACGTGCTTGCCCGGCTGCAGTGGGGAGGTCACGCCGGCGATCCCCGCCACATTGATGCCTGGGAACCAGAGTTTCGGCAGACGGAGCAGGTACGAGTCGGGCCTGACCCAGAACCCCACGGGGGCGCCGCTGTTGACGTTGGGATGGGCGAGGGTGATGGTGCAGTCCTGGCCGATCGTGGGCATGGGTGCCTCCTGGTCCTCCGACGTACTGCGTCCTACGTGCTGCATCCTACGTCCTGCATACGGCGGACAGGCGCCACGCAGCCCGACGGGTCCCCACAGGGGGTGCCCCTGCTCGCAGGGTCGCTGCCCTGCGGTGGGGCGGGGTGGGTACGCCGTACGCAGGACGTGTTACGCAGGAGGTGTTACACATACTCGCTGTGGACGCCCTGGATCTCCGGTCCCGGGTCGCCTGGTGCAGCCGTGGTGGCGTTCTGAACGTATGTTGCTGCAGTGTTTTCCTGGTGTGTATGCGCGGCGTAGGCACTGCGCAGCGCAGCAAGCTCCTGCCGGAGCTGCACCACATCGTGGACCAGCCCGTTGAGGACACGGATGAGCTGGGCACCGATCTCTCCGTCCATGCCAGCATGCGCTCCTTGTTTGGGAGACCAGACAAAGTTGTGTTACTCCTCCCATCCGATAGCTAGCACGCCGATGCCGGGGCTAGCCGCGGCGACGCCGAGGTTGACCTTGAGCTCGTTGTTGGCGGCAGCAGAGAGATAGCCGGCCGGCCCGAAGTCATACACCATCGGACCGCGCGCGTTGGTGTGGGTCACCTGCGGCGTGAGCTGCACGGCGCCGTCTTTGAAGAAGATATTGGCCGTGTTCGAGGCATCGACGTAGAGGCGCAGCAGGCGAAAGCGCTTGCCGTTGGCGGGGGTCCAGACAGCGGTGTCACCGGCCGCGGTGGCGTTCGCTGCCCTGTAGTGCGTAGGTGCGCGTGGGGCGATGGCCGAGCCGTCGGCGCCCATCTGCACGACCTGGAGACTACCGTACGGGTCGAAGTAGCCCTGGGGCATGGTTGCCTCCCATCAAACCTGCTGCGCGTACTCTGTGCTGCGTCCTGCGTAGGAACGATACTTACGTCGCAAGCATACATGTGTCTCTGCGAAGGTAGACGGGCGTCCCTCCATGTGACGCAGTACGTAGTACGCAGTACCTGTTACACATCGTCTTTGACACGGCGCAGTCTAGCGAGGCGGCGGTTGGCGCCGCCCAGGCCGAGTTGCACGACATCGAGCAGGCGGTATCTGCTCACGCCCGGCGCGGCAACAGCTGCAGCGGTGCCTCCGCTCGTGCGTGCCAGGAGCGCCACAGCCGTGAGGTCGGTGCTGAGGTCGAACTCGGCCAGTGCATCCCAGGGGCGCTGTCCTACCGAGCCGGAGCGCTCGGCCACGCCTGCCGGCACGTTGCCTGCTTCCTGGAACACGCATGCCGCTGTGCTGTAGAGCGTCACGCCCGGCTGCGCATGAACGAGCGTGACCACCTCGGTCCGGCCCTGCCGGATCCTGGCCCGGTTCGCGGCAATATGCATTCGTTTACGGTCGTCGAGCGCCATGACATGCTCCTGTCTCCGAGTGGTGCATGAAATAGCACATGAATAGCAACGGAGGGGCGCAGCGCTGCTGCACCTTACCCATGCTCGACCCTCAGGTGAGTGTAAGGGACATGACTGGACGCCTCCAGGTGCGCTCAGGTGCGCTACACGCCGGCCCAGACGACGCGCTGCGCCGTCGTCTGGGCGCGCCGGTTACGCAAGTCGGTGAGCGCGGCCCGAAACTCAGCCAGCGCAGCGTGCCCGGCGGCGTGCCATCGCTGGAGAATGCCGGTGTCGTCAACGTCAGCGTGGGCGGCGCCATCCTGGTACCGGAAGTTGTCTGCTGCTGGCGTGCCGTAGGCCAGGCAGGCGTAGCCGTAGGCGCCGCGCAGGAGCAGCGTACTGTGCTCCGGCGGTACGGTGGCCTGGCTCAGATCGACGGTGTGCTGCGCGCCGTAGTCGATGTTCACCGGCTCGGCGCTGGCCGGTGGGGTGGGCACCAGGAGCTCGAGCACCAGACGATCCGCGGAGAGGCGAAAGGCACGGTGCTGCCGCGGCCACGTGCTGACCGGCCACTCCACGGTCCACACCTCCAGCATGTCGGGCAGCGCTGCCAGGCTGAGTTCTCGGCTGCCTGGGGTGGTGGTGAGCTGCGCGCTAGCCGGTCTGGGCGCCGCGAGTTGGTACTCTGCCAGGGCGCGCTGGATCGCTCGGTCGAGGTCAGCATCGGCGAAGCGCTGCGATGCCCCGACCGGATCACACAGGTCCAGCCGGAGCTGCGCGCGATAGTCGGCAAGTGTCGTCAATGGATTTCCTCTTGAGAGGGAAGGGCGCAGTGGCGCTGCGCCCCTACTGCGTAACACGTACTGCTCGAGCACGTCCTGCGTACGGCGTACCCACCCCGCCCCACCGCAGGGCAGCGACCCTGCGAGCAGGGGCACCCCCTGTGGGGACCCGTCGGGCTGCGTGGCGCCTGTCCGCCGTATGCAGGACGTAGAGACGCATAATCATTTAATCATTCGCCTCTACCGTGTTACACCACGTTACGCCACGTTACGCCACGTTACGCCACGATGGAGCCGTAGGCGCCACGGTAGTCCACCCAACCGCCGCCGAACTCCCAGCGGATCTTATACGTGATGGCGTCGTTGGTGAACACCGACCCGTCAGTAGGCCCGTCCTGGAGCAGGAGCTCGGGTGTCTCCTGGCCACCCACGAAGCCGATCTCAATGGTCTCCACCTGCGCCGGATCGGTGAGCAGATACCAGTTATTGGTATCAGTGAACTGCGGCACCGAGATGATCTCCACCACACCCTTGAGCACGTTGGCGTCGTTATTGTTTGAGCCCGGGACCAGGGTTGAATTTACGATCGTGAGTGCCGTGAACAAGAGATCCGGTGGCACGAGCAGGAACCGCGGGCGGATGCCCAGGCGCTTGCCGGCGGAGTTGGTCTGCTTGAGCATGGTAATCAGGGCGGCCTGGAGGCTGGTGCTCGAGAGCGCGCTGGTGCCGGCGTTGGCGTGGTTCGTGCCATCGAACACGTTGAAGCCATCGGCCATGGCCGGCCCTGCCCCGGCGTTGGCGGTGAAGAGCCCGTAGACGAACTCGTTGATCGTGATACCGGCGGCAACAGCCAGCTTCTGCGGAATCTTGCGCACGGCGTCCAGGTCATCGTTCAGGATCATCTCGCGGGTGACGTAGACCAGGTTGCCGCGCTTCGCTGGTGTGTAGCTCTCTCTTGCGTCGTCCCAGGCCAGGTTGGTGTAGGCGGCGTTCTCCGCCACGGTCGAAAGCGAGGAGAAATCGAACAAGCGGATGCGGTCCTGGGTCTTGAAGTCACGGATGGCGCGGATGGCGCAGAAGCGGCGCCAGTCCTGCGGCTGGCCCTCATAGTCTTGCACGAGCCGCTTGGTCATCGAGGTGAGGACGATGTTTGCCATCACGGCCGTGGTGACCTCGTTGGCCTCACGGATGATCGAGCGGTCGGGAAAGACGCGGCCGCTCACGCCAGCATCGCCGGTGATAGCTACGTACGCTTCGCGCAGGCCAGTCCACGCTGGCGGGCTGAAGCCACCGGGCAGCCGGGCTGCGCCCTCGCGCACGCCGAAGAGGCGGTCCATGGCGAGCTGCGCAGCGGCTAGGCCGCGGGAGACACCGTCTGGCCCGACCACGATCTCATGCTTGGCCGTGCCATGGCCGGTGATCATGCGACCATGTCCCGACGGCGCTCCGCCGGCCAGCAGTCCCAGCCGGCGGAGCGCGTCCAGCGCTTCGGCCTCCTCGTCGAGGGCGGCCTCCAGTGCCCGCTCGTCGATCGCCTGCCCGGCGAAGCGGCGGCGCAGCTTCGCCTTGACCGGCTCCGGCAGGGCAGACTGCGCCAGGCGCGCCTCCAGGAGCGCCGCCCCGGCAGCGCGCCCGGCCGCTTCGCGTACCTGCGCCAGCTCCTGCTCCAGCGCAGCAATGCGCGCCGCTGCGCCGGAGAGGTGCGGCGTCTGCTCCTCGATCACTCCTGCCCCCTCCTCAGCTCCAGCCAGAACATCAGCACGCTGATCGCCACGATACAGATCGCTCCCATCCACTCCTGTACTCCCATCTCTACGTTCTGCACTCCCCTTGTGACACGCTCGATTCCCAGGGGCGTGGCTGCCCCGCTGCTCTTCCAGGAGCCGTTCCAGCGCGCCGCCTGCTGCAGCGCGGGTGACTACATCGCAGCTTTTCAGCAGCGGCACTGCCTCCACCAGCGTGACCCGCCGCGTCTGCCCGTCTGGCTGCTGGGCCACGGCCGGGCGCACGCGGGCCACGGCATCGATGGAGAGCCCCACCAGCTCGGGCCGTCCGGCGCGCAGCGCCTCCTGGATGAGCGACCATAGCCAGCCGGCCTGCTCAAGCACGTGCAGCGTCGCTTTGACTGCCCCGTTGGGCGAGGGGACCCGCTCGGGGTCCGTGTAGTAGCCGACGATGTCGCGCACGCTGCGTGCCGGGCGGCTGTAGTCTTCGACCTTCGATGGATGGTCGGCAAAGGCGCGCAGCCCTTCGACCTGCCGGTAGATGTCATCGAGCGCGGTCGCCGTGTAGTAGCGGCCGGACGCGGCGAGCCCTTCGCGGATCAGGATGACGCGCACACGCCGGCTGCCGGTGTGAGCGGTGCTGCTGTCTGCGCTGCACAGCGCTGCTGCCTCATGCAGTGCGAGCACGCCGCGGAATGCCTCGCCGGCCGGCCCCTGCACGAGCCCGGCCGGTACCTCAGGGAAGGGATACCGGTGTCGCGCTCCAGTCATGGTCATTGGAGGTTCCTTTCAAGGCGTTCCTTTCGAGCAGTTTCGAACAAATCCCCCCTGGGACAAATACCCACCTGGGGTGGAAGAGCATCTGAAGGCCAGGGGTCTCTACATCCACAAAGGGTCTCTACATCCACAAGGGAAGGAAAAGGACGGAAACGGAAAAGGACGGATTACGCGTTACGTCCAGAGACGGGCTCTTCGCCCAGGAACCGCCAGAAGAGACTCCGCGCCTCGCCGGGATCGAGCCAGCCGCTGCTGCTGGCGAGTGCCAGCGCTTGGGCGAAGGACGCAGTGGTGCGGCCGAGCGCGGTACGGTCCTGCTCGTGGAGCTCCTCGAACTCCACCCGCACGGAGCGGTCCACGCGCCGGCCGAGCTGACCGGCCTGCACGCGCGCTTCGATCACCCGGGCAGCCACGCGCTTGAGCAGCGCACGGAAGTATTCCTGGCGGCGCTGGAAGCGCTTCATGGTTGGCAGGCCCATCTCCGCGGCGGTGGCGCGGTTGACGTGCCCGCCCTCGCCGAGGTAATGTTCCGGGATGCCCGCGCCCGCAGCGATCATCAGTTTGAGCGCCCGGCCGTCGGCCGCCACATCGTCGGCGCCGATCTGTGGCTGCACTGCCTTCCACTGCTCCGACTCGTTGTGAAAGATCACCGTGCCCGGCTCAGGCGGTGCGGCGTACTCGGCCCGCTTCGCCTGGAGCGTGGCCGCCGTTGCCCCGAGCAGCGTCACATCGTACAGAAAGGCGCTCTTGTGCCGGTTAATGTGCACGCGGTCGGTGAGCCATTCCTTGTAGCGACGCAGCCAGGGCAGCAGCGGTGCCAGGTCTGACCGGCCGCGCAGCGCATTCGAGACCTTGTTGATCTGGAAGGCCTCGATCTCTGCTGCGTCGACCCAGCAGCCCTCATCCCCAGGCCGGGCGGCGTGGGGACTGAGGATGCGATAGCGCAGGAGGTGCTCGATGTCGTCAGGGTCGGTCTCGATCTCCTCGACCAGCAGCGGATCGATCTGGCGGATCACCGTGCGCCCAGTGAGTGGATCGGTGAAGAAGCGCAGGAACTGCTCCCCGTAGAGTGAAAGCTCGGTGGCAATGCTGTACACGCGCATGCCCATGCGATTGTCGGGGTCGTTCCAAAAGGCGTCGAGCGCAGCCTGGACACGCGGGTCGGCGGCCACCAGGCGCACGCCGCCCCCCAGGATGAAGTTCACGCCCATCTCGATGATGGCGTAGGCCAGCGGGTTGGTGCAGTAGGCCAGGTACGCCTCTTCCAGAAGCGCCCGCCATTGGGTCGGGGAGGGATCCCGCTCGCTGGAGCTGCTGAGCCGCCGGAAGCCACGGTCCTCCCTGCCGGCGGGGTAGGCCTCCGCCACTGCCCTGCTGCGGCGTCGTGCGTGGTACGTGTTGAGCAGAGACACTAGCCAGGTACTCAGTTCCACCCAGCACCTCCTCTACCTAAGCCAGGGTGGGATCTCCATGGTTCCGTGTCTGACGTCTGCGGGTTTCCCCCTGGCTTTCCTTTAGGCACTGTGTGCTGCTACGTCCTACGTGCTGCGTACTACGTTGCGCACTACGTTAATGGAAAGCCCTGCCACCCCGCCCCCGCCGTTCGGCACGCGCCGCCGTCCTGGGGCGGAGTGGTTCTGACGCAGTGCCCAGTACGCAGTGGCTGGGTGGTCGGGAGCGACACACCCATCGGTCAGTACCGCTCCTTCGTGAAATCATCCGGCCGTGGCAGGACGTGCAACGACACCGGCGGCGGCGTGGTGAGTGTCGTACTCCACGCCAGGAGGGCCAGCATCGTCACGAAGTCATCGTGGCCCTGCTCGGGCGGCACAAAGAAGCTCATCTGCTGGTGCGCCCGCAGCTCGTAGCGGCAGCGTTCCACCTGGGCGAAGAGCTCGGTGTGCTCAGGAGAGTGATCCGGCGCCCAAACGCGCAGCCGCCCGGCGTTCACCAGCGCCAGGAGGTGGTAGGCAAGCTGGGATTTCACCGGCGCGCTGAACACGACAGGCTCGACCACTGCCGGCCCCAGCGCCCGGCGCAGCCGCGCTGCCAGGTCGGCGCCCACCCCCGAGGCGTCCACCACCACGCGGCGGCACTGCCAGGTGTCCCGCAGCAGCCCGATCAACGCGCTGCACTGGTCGGCCAGGGGCCGGCCGGTCCACCAGAAGATTTCGACCAGTTTGAGCTGCGGCAGGCCCTCCGCGTCGTACGTCAGCTCAGCAATGCCGGCCACACTGGAGTCCTTGCGCGGCTTAAGCGCCCGCAGCGCTGCATCGGCCGCCGTCTCATCCTCCCCTGCCACGTCCACCCCGGCGACGTAGGTTGTTGTACAGAGAGGCGTAGCACGCTGCGCCCCTCCGCCGCCACTGGGCAGGCTCTCCTGCTCTCCGCCGGGGTCGGGCGGGGGTGTTTGGCAACGGGGATGTGTTCCCTGGAGCAGCAGCCGCTGGGCAGGCGAGAAGAAGCGGTTGCCGGCATCGAGCGCCTCCAGGCGATACTGCGTACGAATAATCGGATGTTCCGCGCCCAGACGGGCGATCTCCTGCTCGACGTAGCGGCCGTACAGCGGGTTTGCTGCTGCGCCGGTACGCCAGTCAAACGCGAAGTGGCGGCGGACCCCGTCCGCCCGCTCGAGGGCCAGGTTAAGCTGGCGCTGTTGCTCCAGGAGCGTCTCGCTGGTCCAGGCCGTGCCGTACAGCACCGTGGTCACGTTGGCGGTGGCACCCATGGGCCGAAAGTCACGAGCATATTTCTCAAGGGATACATCTTGCGCCTCATCAACCTCGAGCAGGATGCTGGCTGTGGCGCCCACCACGTTGGCGTGCTCGGCGGCGGAGAAGAACAGGGCACGCGCCTGGCCCAGCCGCAGCATGTAGCCGTGCTCGCGGCGCCACTCGCCGTGGTTCAAGGGATTCTGGAGCAGGCGCTCGAGGCGCTGCATGCTGGTGACGATCTGCGGCCGGAAGGTCGGCGCGCACTTCACGAGCTGGCCGCCACGGTGGCGGAACGCGTTCAGCAGAAAGCACTCGAGGTGGGCAGAGAGTTCGTTCTTGCCCATCTGTCGCGCCATCATGACCGTGAACGTCAACCCCTGCTGGCCGAAGACGCTCGCCACGATGGCGCGGGCGGCGGCGAGCTGGTACGGCCGCAGCGGCCGGCCCAGGACGCTCCGCGAGAACCATTCGATGCCTGCCTCCCCGCCCATGCTCTACCCCCGGCTGTTGCGTACTGCTTGTACGTATTGCATATGCATACGAATGCATGAGTTGCATGAAGCCCCACGAGACGGCCCGACCGGCCAGCGCATGGCTTGCCACACGGCAGGCCGGTAGTGTCTTATGCAGGGCGTATAGTACATATTGTGTACTACGTAGCACACAATATGTACTACGTAAGACGCAGTACGCAGCGCATACTCGTTTCACCGCGGCAGGAGCCGGTCGACCAACGCGGCGGCGAACGGCGACACGATGATCCCGAGGAGCAGGGCGTTGATCTTGGCCTCCAGCCTGGCGTAGTCCTGGGTAGTACGTTCCAGGAGCGAGGCCGTCACACGGCCGTAGGCGCAGCCCTGCATATCGAGCCGGTCCGCCAGCGCGCGGATCAGCAGTTCGTCGGATCCGAAGTCCCTGGCACTCTGTGTTGATCCCATGGACACTCCTCCTGCCTGCGGGGACGCCTACCGCCCGGTATCCTCCCGGGCCACCAGATCGCTCAGCGCTTTCTCCAGGGCGTGGCGTGTGGTATCTGCGGCGCCTTCGTGGAGGCCAGCGCGGGTGCGCATAACGCGTCCCAGCACATCGACGCAGCGCGCCACCAGGCTCACCCGCGTCTCCAGCTCGCGCTTGCCTCTGGGACGCCGGCGCGGCACAGGATCTTCGCCGGTCGTGGCGCCCGGCTCGGTCTCCTCGTCGTGAGCCTGGTCGAGGATGAGCCGCCGCACCAGCACGCGCAGCAGCCTAATCTCGTCATCCAGCCGCCCGCAGCCAGCGGCGTCCAGCGCAGCGCGTTCCTCGGCGCTGAACGCCGCAGCATAGAGCTCGCCACCACAGTCGTCGGGGCCGTGCCCCTCTGCCCAGGCCATCGCGCCGCCCCTCCTTCCCGTCACTCCCCAGGCCTGTCGAGTTCTCCGTGTTCTGCTCGTATGTGCAGTGTTCTTCACTAAGTAATATTCTGGCTGGCAGGCAAAACAGCACAGGGGTTGCTGAGGGCCGGGCGAACAAGCGTAACCGATCGTGAGCCGGCGCGTTGCCCTGAATGCAGGGCAGGCAGTACAAACGTGTTGGGTCTATCGACAGCAGCCAGCAGGCATGTTATAGTAAAGACGACGTTGCGTGGCTGCGCTGTTCGAGCGCGGCCCGCCTGGATCCCGTACGCCGAAGGATGACGATCGCAGACGAGCAGTCCGCCGCACCTGCCGTCGCTCCGCCGGCCGAGCGACCCCGGTTCGCCCATCCGGCCGAAGCGGAGTTCGCCAAGATTCTCGACTTCTACCAGATCCGCTGGGAGTACGAGCCGCACAGCTTCCCCTTACGCTGGGCAGCCGATGGCCGTCCTGTCGAGTTCTTCACCCCGGACTTCTATCTGCCGGAGCTCGATCTCTATATCGAGCTCACCACGCTCAAGCAAAGCCTGGTCACGAAGAAGAACCGCAAGCTGCGCCGCCTGCGCGAGCTCTATCCGCATGTGCAGGTGAAGCTGCTCTACCGCCGTGACCTGGCTAGCCTGGCGCTGAAATACCGGCTGCGCGGGGTAGTGGAGGGAGCATAATGCCTGGAACGTCGTGTCGGAGTGCATTCCTGCCGCGCCGGCACAGGGGAGGGCGGCAGCGGCGCGCCGTGGAGGGGCGGGCAGGCGCACTCGCCCAGCGCACGATGGCGTGCGAAGCAGCCAGGCAGGATGTTCTCCCTGGAGGCCGCCTGTGGAGATCGTACAACCCCGCCTGCTGCCGCCCTGGCGCGGCGGCCCCTCGCTTGACGAAGACATCGCCGCTGTGCTGATCCCCGAGCAGCGGCTCCAGGCCAGAGTCGCCGAGCTCGGCCGGCAGCTTGCTGCCGACTACCGCGGCAAACGCCCGGTGCTGGTGGGAGTGCTGCGCGGCTGTGTCTTCTTCCTGGCCGACTTGATGCGCTCCATGGATATCGAGCTGGAGATCGATTTCATGGCCATCTCCAGCTACAGCAGCAAGTCGGCCCTCGGCGTCGTGCGCGTCCTCAAGGACCTCGACACCTCTCTGGAAGACCGCCATGTGCTCCTGGTCGAGGATATCATCGATACCGGGCTCACCGTCAACTACGTGATGAAGCTCCTCGCGGCACGCGGGCCGGCATCCCTGCGCCTCTGCACGCTCCTCAACAAGCGGGCGCGGCGGCTAATCGACCGGGAGATCCACTACATCGGCTTCGACGTGCCCGACGAGTTCGTGGTCGGCTACGGCCTCGACTACGAGCATCGCTACCGCAACCTTCCGTACATCGGCGTGCTGCGTCCTGAGGTGTTCAGCCGGCAGACATAGCTGCTCCACGTATACGAGAGGCCTGGCCGCGGCGTCCCGCCATACTGCCGCGGCAGGGCCGCGGCGCTCCCGGCCGCAGTACGCCTGCGCCGTCCGCGCAGGTCACGCTCGGTCTCGGCACACCACCAGATGAAGAGCATCACGCCCAGGTACACCGCCAGCGCCAGGTAGAGGGTCATAGCTGTTTCTCCTGTTTTCCCTGTCCCCTTGGACACCAGCATCTCTGCGCTTCGGCGGCCAGGCTCCTTGACGAGCGCCCACACGGTATGACGAGCATCCGCACGTTATAAGGATCTGCCGCCGGAGTGCGCTCACATCCAGAGATGCAGTGTCCGTGCCACTATGTGTGAACTCATGTTCTAGAACGAATGTACGGCCCGCGCGGGCGCGCGTCTACTGGCAGAGTGCACAAATCGACCGGATGTTCTAGATACGCCGGACGGCGTGCTATCGTGCAGCGTAAACAGCAGCGAGCGTATACTGGGTATGGGGTATAATCTGCTGCATGAGCCTGAGATGGACCTGATCTGCCGCGAGCGGAGCGGGGAGCTGGAGTTCGAGGTACGCGTCACGCCGCGCGCGGCGCGGAGCGCGCTCGTCGGGGTGGAGCAGGGTGTACTGCACGTGCGGCTGAGCGCACCGCCGATCGAGGGCGCGGCCAACCGGGCGCTGCTGGCGTTGCTGTCCGAGGTGCTGGCCCTGCCCCGCGCACAGATTGTGCTCGCTGCCGGGGAGCGCAGCCGGCGCAAGCGGGTTGCCGTGCGCGGCCTGGCTCGCCAGGAGCTGCTGGCGCGGCTTGCCCGGTATGTGTCCGCAGACCGGCGTGAGCAGGGGCTTGGAGAAAAACGTGAGTAGGTTTCGTGCACCAACCGGCACGCATGACATCCTGCCGGCCGAGCAGCCGGCTTGGGCGCACGTGCGGGAGACTTTCACCCGCCTGTGCCGCCGCTATGGCTTCCAGGAGATCACCACGCCTATCCTGGAAGACACCGGGGTCTTCCTGCGCACGGTCGGCACCGGCACGGATATCGTTGATAAAGAGATGTACACGTTCCTGGACAAGGGCGGGGACAGCCTGACCCTTCGCCCCGAGGGAACGGCCCCGGTGGTGCGCGCCTATCTCGAGCACGGTATGTACAATCTGCCCCAGCCGGTGCGCTTGCACTACTTCGGGCCCATCTTCCGGTATGATCGCCCGCAGGCCGGGCGGTACCGCCAGCACTTTCAGCTCGGCTGCGAGCTCCTGGGCGATGCCGATGCCGCGGCCGACGCCGAGGTGATCCACCTGCTGTGGACCTTCTACGCCGAGCTGGGCCTGCGCGATCTCTCGCTTCAGCTCAACAGCATCGGCGATGCGGCCTGTCGCCCACGCTACGTCGAGGCGCTCCAGGCGTACTATCGTGACCGCGTCGAAGAGATCTGCACTACTTGCCGCGAGCGGATGGAGCGCAACCCGCTGCGCTTGCTCGACTGTAAGGAAGAGCGCTGTCAGCCAGTGATCGCTGCAGCGCCGCGCTCGATCGACTATCTGTGCGAGCCCTGCCGCGAGCACTTCGAGGCGTTGCAGCACTATTTGCGGGCGCTGGAGGTGCCGTGGCAGCTCAATCCGCGCCTGGTGCGCGGGCTGGACTACTATACCCGCACGGTGTTTGAGGTCTGGCCGCCAACGGTAGGCGGGCAGAGCACGCTCGGCGCGGGCGGTCGCTATGACGGGCTGGCCGAGGCGCTGGGTGGGCGGCCGACGCCGGGCGTGGGCTTCGCCACCGGCGTTGAGCGGATCCTGCTTAACCTGCGGCAGCAGGGCGTGCTGCTGCCGGAGCCAGCGCCGCTCGACGTGTTCGTAGCGTACCTGGGCCAGACGGCCAAAGAGCGGGCACTGCAACTGGCCGTGGAGCTTCGCCGCCAGGGGCTGAGCGTGTCGTACTCCCCGTCGCCCCGCTCGATGAAGGCGCAAATGCGGCTGGCCGATGCCTGGCGGGCGCGCTACACCGTGATCCTGGGCGATGATGAGCTGGCCCGAGGAGTCGTGACGCTGCGCGATATGGCGCGCAGTGAGCAATCGACGGTGCCGCAGGCGGAGCTCCCCGCCGCGCTGGCCGGCCGCTGACCGCCCTGGCTCGCCAGGGCGGCCTGAGGCCAGATGGGCGCTGGCCTGATCGGGCTGGCGGGAGCGATGCCGCGGCCTGGGAGAACGCCATGCGCCGCGAGGGCTGGCACTGGGTGATTGCCGGCGGGGGGCTCTACCTGGGCTGCCTCGGCGGGCTGCTGCTGTATCCGGCACTAGCCTGGCTGGGTGGCCTGTTCCTGGGCGGGGCGCTCTTCTGGCGCGGCATCCAGCTTCTCGACGCGGCTGCTGGCGGCGAGCAGGAAGCTGGGACGTCGTCGCTTCCCTGGTCGCTGCGGAGCAGCTATCTCACCGGCACGGCCATCGCCTGTTTTGCTACCCTCTTGCTCCGCTACGGTCTCCTGCTGTGGGGCGCCCGCGCTGGCCTGGCGCCTGCCCGCGCCCCGCTGTGGGGCCTGGTGTTGGTGATGCTCACAGATCTGGTGGCCGCGCTGGTGCTAGCTGCGGGGGCGCTCCTGGGGCCGCTGGGCGGGCTGGCGGCCGGCAGCTTTGCCTTCACGCTGTGGGTCTTCTTCGACCAGGCCCTGTTCGACATTCCGCCGGAGCGCTTCGGCCCGGTGTTCAGCGCCTTCGTGCAGGCCGAGCGCTCGTGGGGCCGCGGTCTGGCCGCCCTCTCCATGCTGGGCATCCCGGCGCTGGCCGGCGTGCTCTCACGGCGCTTCTCGCCGGTGGTAGCAGTACTGGTCGGCGCCGCAGCCTGGGTGCTCATGCGTGCGCTGCGCAGCCTGGCCGTCACGCTAGTCTCCGGCCGCGCTCTCGTGGCCGCCCCGCTCCCGCTGGCCTGGGATGCGGCACTCATCGCCCTGGTGGCGCTGGTGCTGGTCCGCACCGACTGGCCCCGCGTGCGCGCGTACCGTCCGTGGTAGAGGTAACAAGTGCACTCCCCAGAGCGCCGCGCGTGCATGCAGCCAGTGGCTCGCAGGTGGATCATGGCAGCCCGATGCGGCGGTCCCACGGCACGGCAGCGCACACGCTGTCCAGAGCGAGTCCGGCACGGCAGCGCCACTGCGCTAGTCCTGTAGCCGGTCTCGCCGCGACCAAGAGGAGCGGCGGCTCTGGAGGAGGAAGCCGGCCGGAAGGCTCACCGTGGCAACGAGCGGCACCACCCACTGCATGGCCTCCGGCACTGTCCCGACGTGCGCTACGTGCGCGGCATAGCTCAGGGTCGCGTGGACTGCCTGGTCCTCAATGAGCATCGAGCCGGCCGTCCAGGTCAGCACGGCCACGCCAGCGTACACCAACAGCGGCAGCTGGTTCATTAGCCAGGCCACGACGTTGCTGGCAAGCATGATCAGCGAGATCGAGAGACCCAGACCAAAGAGTAGCAGCCGCACGTCGCCATGGGAAAGGCCGCCTACCGCCAGAATATTGTCCAGGCTCATCACCACATCGGCCAGGATAACGGTCTGGATCGCATCCCACAGCGAGGCGGCCTCACGAACGGCTGGCTCGATGCTGTGCTCTTGCGCCAGGAGCTTCCAGGCAATCCACAGGAGCAGCAGCGCGCCGCCGGCCTGGAGGAGGGGCACGTGCAGCAGCAGCCCGGCTAGCGCGGCGAACAGCACGCGCAGGGCGACTGCGCCGGCTGCACCGCCGGCCACAGCCAGCCGGCGCTGGCGCCCGTGCAGGCGTCGCACGGCCATCCCAATGACCAGCGCGTTATCTCCGCTCAGCACAACGTCCAGCAGGACGATGCCAAGCACCTGTCCCGCAAGTCGCAGAAGTACCGGCATCCCAGGCATCTGCCTCGCCTCGTGCGCGCTCAGCGTGGTGGGGACCGCGTCACGGTCTCCTCCGCTGCGGCCGGCTCCGCCCCTGCCGCCACGGAGCCGTCGCTGGAGGGCGCCGGCGACCGGCGCGCGCCGGCGTTGTTCTCCGGCACGCTCAGCCGCTGCCTGATAGCCTCGGCCGCGGCAAGCCACGCGCTGGAGAGGAATTGCAGCCACGCCGCAGCCTGGCGAAGCGCAGGGACGGCAACATGGCGGGTGGCAAGCTGAACGCCGCGCAGGAGCAGCGAGAGCGGCCAGAGCAGCCTGCCAATCAACGCGTCGAGGTAGTAGAAGGCGACCCCGATCCGGTAGAACACCGGATCCAGACGGCGCAGCCCGGGCACTCGCCGATAGAGCACTGTGCCGGTGATGATAGCGAGCGAGATAGCGAAGCGCTGGGCGTGCGTGACGTGGAGATGCGCCAGTTCATCGAGAAATACCTCGATGGCAATGACGAAGACCAGCATATACGCCGCACGGTGCAGTAGCGGCTCCTTGCCAATCATCCAGGCGAAGATACCCGCGGCGAAGCGCATGGTGACGATGCCCAGTGCCACGCCCAGCATGACGATACGCAGGTCGCTGGAGAGTGCCACCGCAGCGACCACATTGTCCAGCGAGAACGCCAGGTCTGCCAGCTCGATGGCCACCACAACGCTCCAGAAGGTGCTCGCGCCGACGGTGATCTCGTGGCCGTGCTCGTCCGTACCATCGCCCTGCTGCGGCACGACGGTCAGTCCCTCGACGCCGAGCTTAAGCAGGTAGGCGGCGCCGACAAGCTTGAGCCAGAGGTTCTGAATCACCCACGCGGCCAGGATCAGCATGAGCCCGCGGCCGGCATAGGCCCCTAACAGGCCAACTTTCAGCGCGGCCGTACGTTGGGGCCCCACCAGCCGGTCCAGCGGCCCGACCCAGGGCTTGATGAAGGCTGGCCAGGGCACCGGCTGATCAGCCGGCAGCCGCCGGGCCATCGCCCCCAGGATCGCCGCGTTGTCGATCGACAGGATCCCCTCTAGGAAGACCAGCGTGGCAATGATCGTAAACGCTTCAAACCCCGACACAGTGCTCCCCGCAAAACGAAAGACCTGCGGTCTACCAGAGGCCACGTGCGTCTGGTAGACCGCAGGTCTTGCCAGTTGCCGCTCACTCGGTGCAACCGGCGTGGCCGGAGGGCTGCCGGCGCCGCGGCCTATCCCCCGTCCTGACGGCCACGCCGAGCGGACCCCTCAGAGCCCGCCGGCTACTCCCCTGTGGCTTCTTAAGTATACCGCAGCAGCCGCTGCGGCCAAAGCGGCGGGGCCTGCGGGCCTACCTCAGACGTACGGCCGGTCAATGCGCTCGCCGCGGCCTGGCGTTTCGGTGATGTCCGAGGCCGGGATCGTTGCCTTGCGCCCGCCGTGCCGGTGCAAGATATCTGAGGCTTCCTGATAGCGCTCTCCCGCGCGCACAGTCACGAGAGCACGGCCAGACTGGAACGCGGTCTCGTAATAGTGGGCCTCCTCCTCGGGCACTCCCATGCCGATGAGCGCTCCCAGCAGGCCACCTGTTGCCGCGCCGGCCGCAGCGCCGCCCAGTACGGCGGCAAGAATGCCACCAGCCACTACCGGCCCGAGGCCGGGGATCAGACCAGCAACTGCAGCGCCCAGCAGCCCGCCGACGACGCCACCAGCGACAGCGCCGGTGGCCGCCCCCTCAGCAGCCTGGGTGCGCGCTGTCTCAGCCCCTCGGCGCTCCCATCACGGATGATGAAGCCGATCTGCTCATCAGGGAAACCGGCGCGGCGGAGCTCCTCGACGGCTTGCTCGGCGCTGGCCCGATCATCGAAGATCGCTACCGCCGTCGAGCGCGGCATCCCCGTGTATTCCCTCTCCGTGTAATCTCTGTCTCGATCTCTCTGCATGATGCTCCTCCGTTTGCCTCGTCTGTTTACCTGGCCGCTGCCCGTTACGGTGACGCACGGGACGCTCCACTCTGCCGGTCTGGTTCCACCGGCAGCTCACCCTCCGGCTCACCGATGGCCAGGCCATAGGCGCGCAACCCGTTTGCACCCCAGCGCTCGAACAGCGTGTAGACGCCGCGGGCCTGGTCATCACTGTACGCCTGCGCTATCAGGAGGACGCCGCCGTGCCGCAGCGCGGACCCGTATGCCTGGGCGTCCTCCTCGCGCACGCCCGCTGCCGCTAGCGCTCCGGCCAGTTCCCCCGCAGCGCCGCGTCGCCGCGCCAGCGGCCCGGCGACGATAGCCGTGCCTCCGTCCGGAAGAGTGAGCGTGCCAGTCTCGGAGAGCCAAAGCGGCATGCGACCAGCGCCAGCAGGTGGGGGGCCGGCCTCCGCGCTGTGGGGCGTGCGTTCTCCAGAACGCGGCTGGTCGCGCTGCTTGTCTTCCAGACACAGCAGCACAGAGACCTGCTCGGGGGAGAAGCCGGCATCCCGTAACTCTGCCAGGGCCTGCCCGGCTCGTTGCCGGTCCCAGAACAGGCCGGCGATCGTCGGGCCGTACAAGGCATCTCTGCGCTGCGGTGATGGCTGGCTTGCCATGATGATCCCTCCTCATGCCTCAGGTCTCATGCAGGTCCGCTGCGGGGTCCTCCCCGTCCTGTGTCAGGCAGCGCGAGTCCCGGGCTCCCGCCCGGCCTCGGTTGCGCCTTCCTGGATCTCCTGCTGGGCTCGTGCGGCTGCCTGCTGCACTTGCGGCGCAGCCTGCCGCCAGCTCAGATACCAGCTCCGCACGATCTCGGCAGCAGTGTCACGGCCGCCCAATCCAAAGGCCAGGCCTAGTGCCAGCGCCAGCGCGCCGACCAGGCCCGTAAACAGGGTGTTGACCAGGGTGGTTGCCACGCCGAGCTGGTTCACGGCCACGAGAATGGCGAAAGCCCACACGGCCACGCGGGCGACCCCGCGAGAACGTCTGGGTTGCCCAGCCCTGCCTCAGCCGTGGCCCCGCGCACGAGCCCGTGCAGCCAGTTCGCCGCCAATCCGCCGAGCACCAGCACAACCAGGGCTACGACGAGATTGGGGAGCCACAGGAGCAGTTGCTCCAGCACCTGTGACACCGTCGGCAGGCCGAGCGCGTCGAATGCCACGACCAGGACAATCAGGCGCACGAACCAGCGCACGACCTCGGCGATGAAGGTTAACGCATCGGCACGTACGCCTGTGCGCTGGACGAAGCCGCTGAAGCCTGAGCGCTGCGCCAGGTCATTAAAACCGCATGGCGCGCAGGATGTTCACCGTCACGCTCGCAAGCGCGCTGGCGATGAGCCAGCCGATCACCAGGATCACGAGAAAGCTAATGATCCGCGGCATAGCGGCAAGGAACATCGCCAGGGCGGCTGCCAGCGAGGTCATGACCGCCTGGCCCAGTCCGTGACTACTGCTGTGATCATTCTTCGCGCCCCTCCTTGCGAAGTCCCGAAGCACGAAGTCCCGAAAGTCCCGAAGCACGAAGTCCCGAAGCAGCTCTGCGCCGTTCCCGGCTGTCTAGCCACTGCGCCACTCAGACCGGCTGCCAGGAACACCAGCCGTTTACCTGCTCTACTGTGGCTACTTCTAGGCAAGATGTATGCCCTGCAGAGGGGTGCATGAGTGCAGAAGGAGGCGGGCCCGGCCTCCAAGGGGACGCTAGGGTCCGGCGGCAGGGTGTTCCAGCGCCTGTGGCATGGTTCGCTTACCGGGCACAAGGCGAGGTGGGCTGGGCGCCGGCGCTCTCCGCCGTACGCATCCGTGTAATCCAGTTCATACGCCGTTGGCGGCCTTACTCCTCTAGGCCCAGTCGTGCGCAGAACCGCTCCAAGAAGGTCCCGGCATCGACCTCTATAGCTACGTCGCAGTTGGGAGCCACGCGCGTCAGGCCAGACACGTCGTCGCGCGCGGGGCCGTGCGTCAGGAGCTCGACGACGCCGGTCAGGTTCACTACCGACTGTCCCCTCGCGGCAGGGCTTTCCGTCTCAATCGTGACGAAGGCGGGCTCCAGGTGCAGCAGCTCCGGCCAGATCAGCGCGGCCACTGTGAGCGGGTCGTGTAGGGGACTGCCGGGCAGGCCGGCGGCCAGGTCGGCCTGAAGGTAGAAATCGAGGATATCCAAACAGAAGGCGGCTAGTGCGTCGAAGCGGCCGGGTGAGCGCCGCCGTGCCTCGTTCAGCCGGTAGTAGAGATCGGCGGGGAACAGGGCGCGTGCCGTCACGTCCAGGCCCACCATGGTGAGCGGCAGCCCGGCCTCGAACACGATGCGCGCCGCCTCCGGGTCGGCGTAGAAGTTCGCCTCTGCCACCGGCGAGACGTTGCCGGGCACCCGCGCCGCCCCGCCCATGACGACGAGCCGGCGCAGCGCCGGGCCAAAGGTAGGATCGAGCCGCAGCGCCAGGGCCACGTTCGTGAGCGGCCCAGTCGCCACCAGCGTGATCTCGCCCGGGCGCGCCAACGCCTGCCGGATAAGGAAGAGGGCGGCCGGCTCAGGCTCCGGCGCTCGACGCGCGGCCGGCAGCTCGACGCCGCCCAGGCCGTTCGGGCCATGAAAGAACGTGGCAGTGGTCAGCCGCCGCAGCAGCGGCCGCGCTGCGCCGCGGGCCACTGGCACATGCCCCGCTCCCGCCAGCTCCAGCACGGCCAGCGTGTTGCGAGTGGTCTGGTCCACGTCCACATTGCCGGCGACCGTGGTCACGCCGAGGAGTGAGAGCTCGGGCGAACGCAGCGCCAGCAAGAGCGCCAGGGCGTCGTCGATGCCAGTATCGACGTCGAGCAGAACGGGCAACGGCGTGGCCATATGTTCCGGCTCGAACCTGCTGCGAGCATACCTGATGCCCGTCCGACACCTGCGTCGTGCGTCACTCCAGTTGCTCCAGTTGCTGCGCCAGCGCCTCAGGCTCGGTCACCGGCAGGCGGCAGGTGTAGTTCTCGCAGACGTAGGCTGTGGCGCGGCCGTCGAGCGGGACACGCCCGGAGAGCAGCGGTAGACCGGCGACGCGCTCCTCTGACCAGGCAGGATCACGCAGCGCCAGGACGCGGTTCGGCAGATAGCGTTGCCAGACGACCTCAAGCAAGGCCCGCGTGTCCGGTGCGTCGGGCCGGCCGGTGATGACGATCTCCTTCGGCGTGGAGAGCCGGAAGTCGAGCGCGTTCAAGAGATGGCCGAAGGCTCGTCCGTACTGGGCCATGGCGCGCGCCATCCCCTGCAAGACACGCTCGGCTCGGTCGCCCAGGCTCGTATCGCCGGTGAAGACCTCCATACGCAGTAGCGCTTCAACAGCGAGGGAGTTGCCTGAGGGCATGGCGTCATCGTACAGATGGCGCGGCCGGGCGATGAGCTGCTCAGCATTGTGGGCGGTATCGTAGAAGCCCTCGATCTCCTCGTCCCAGAACAGGTCCAGCATCTGGGCTACGAGAGCGCGGGCGTGCTCGAGCCATTCTAGGTCGAAGGTCGTCTCATAGAGCGAGATGAGGGCGTTCGCGTACGCGGCGTAGTCCTCCAGGAGGCCGGGCACCTTGGCAATGCCATCTTTATAGCTATGAAGCAGCCGGCCGTCCCGGCGCATGGCAGAGAGCACGAAGCGGGCGTTGCGCTCTGCGAGCTCTCGATAGTCCGCGCGGCCGAGCGGCCCGGCAGCCTCGGCGAACGTGCGCATCATCAGCCCGTTCCAGCTCGCCAGCACCTTCTCGTCGCGGCCCGGCTTCATGCGCTGCTCGCGCGCCTCGAAGAGCTTGCGACGGACATGTGCCAGAACGTCCTGAAGCTCGTCTTCCGAGATGCCCAACAGGTGCGCCGCGACGTCGTCATCGTGGGGCACGTGCAGGATGTTCTTGCCTTCGAAATTGCCGCGCTCGGTGATGTCGTAGTACAGCAGCGCTACGCGCGCTTCCTCTGCATTGAGGACCGAGCGCACCTCGGCAGGCGTCCACAGGAAGAACTTGCCTTCCTCCCCCTCGCTGTCGGCGTCCTGGGTGGCGTAGAAGCTACCCTCTGGCGAGGTCATCTCGCGCACGACGTACGCCAGCGTCTCCTCGCAGATGCGCCGATAGAGCGGCCGGCGGGTGAGCTGCCACGCCTGGAGGTACACCCGGGCGAGCTGGGCGTTATCGTACAGCATCTTTTCAAAGTGGGGCACGAGCCACATAGCGTCAGTGGAATAGCGGTGGAAGCCACCACCGAGCTGGTCATAGATGCCACCCCGCGCCATGTGCTCGAGCGTGCGCTCGACTATCTGCAGCGGCTGAGGATCACGCGTGCGGACGTGCGTGCGCAGCAGAAACTCCAGGTTCATCGGCTGGGGGAACTTCGGCGCGCGGCCAAAGCCACCATAAGTCGCATCGAACTCGGAGGCCAGGCCAGTGTAGGCGCTGTCAAGGATGCTGGCCGTCAGCACGACCTCCTCGGGAGGCCGGGCGATGCGGGCTTGGAGGAAGGCGCGCACCTGCTCGGCCTGTCGGAGTACCTCGTCCTTGCGCTGGCGGTACGCCTCTGCCACAGCCAGCAGCACCCGCTTAAAGCCGGGCATACCGCCCCGATCCTCAGGAGGAAAGTAGGTCCCGGCGTAGAACGGCACGCCGTCCGGCGTGAGGAACACGGTCATCGGCCAGCCGCCGTGCCCGGTCATCGCCTGGACAGCCTCCATGTAGAGGCTATCGAGGTCCGGCCGCTCCTCCCGATCAACCTTGATGTTGATGAACAGCTCGTTCATGAGCCGGGCGATCTCGGGGTCCTCGAACGACTCGTGCTCCATGACGTGACACCAGTGGCAGGCGGAGTAACCGATGCTGAGCAGGATCGGCTTGTCCTCCTGCTTGGCGCGTTCGAACGCCTCAGGCCCCCAAGGATACCAGTCGACCGGATTGTCGGCGTGTTGGAGCAAATAGGGGCTGGTCTCGTGGATCAAGCGGTTTGGCATCGGTCCCTACTTTCCGGGCCGCCGCAGCCTGCAACGGCCTCCACGCGATTATACCCCACCGACGCAGCGATGGCCGGTTGCCCCACTGAAGTACGGACGTACTGTGAAATCGGGTACGGCTGGCTGGGGAGCATAGTACTTTTTGGCCTGAGGTCCCCGACAGAAGTACCAAATATCGCCTGCCTTGCCCCCAGATACGGCATGATACGGCTGCGCACCGTGGGGTGCGGCGGGGCACTCGGGCCAGGCACAGCTCGAGCCCCGCAAGCTGTGTACTTCTGCTGTAAGGAGGCATCCTGCATATGGCACGCGTGTATACATCGCTTGTTCGACTTGGCACCGCCGCTCTGATCCTGGCGGGGCTGGCCATTGCTGGCGGCGCTGGCTTCCGCTGGTAATCCCGCACACGCCTTCGCACAGTGGCCTGCAGCCTCCCCTGCAAGAGGCTGCAGGCCGGTCTCGCTAGATGGTTTGCCAGGGTACCTGCGCGAGGCGGAGGGAAGCAGGGAGATGGAGATCGCTATGCGCGAAGGCATTCGCTGGTAGCCCGCGAGGGACCGGGCGAGCACGTGCTCGCCCGGTCCCTTTTCTCGCGGTTTCTGGGTGGCCCAGGCCGCGATGTCCCCTCTGGCTAGGCCTCCGGAAGCGCGCCGGTGATGCCGATGGATAGAGACAGAACCACGCGACATGGCCCATCCGGCGCCGGGTCTTGGCTGCTGTCCCCGAGCGACTTAAAGTAGAAAGCGACCTTAAATTTGGTTACATCTGTGAAGAGATAAGAGATATAAGATATCAAAGAGATATAAAAGGTGTCCCTGGCGCTGGATGTGGGCGCCTGGAATGTATCGAGGCTACCTGGGCGATGTTCTTTGTTGGATCCGCGCTCCTTTCCCTCCTCATTGCTGTGCTAGTCAACCGTGGTAGCGCACTGGCCGGTGTGCAGCGCCTGTGCCGGCTAGAGCTGCTCGGGGCAGCCCTGGGCCCTCGGGTGCTCTTCGCCCTCCCGCCCCTTGCTCCGCTGCTGGCGCGGTCAGTGCCTGGCCTGCCTGTCGCATGGGGCAGTGTACTTTATGTCCTATCTTTTCTGCTCGCTGGCCTCTTCATCTGGTATAATCGCCGCACGGCAGGCTTTGGGCTGCTCGGGCTGGGCCTGTTCCTGAACGCGCTAGTGATCGTGCTCAACGGTGGCCATATGCCGGTCGATCCGGGAGCGATGGCCGCAGCAGGTAACCTGCATGTCCTGGAGCAGGAACTTGCCGCTGGGCTCTGGTCAACTTTCACGTTGCGGACGCCCCAGACGCCGCTCTGGTTTCTGGGCGACGTGCTCTTGCTGCCCATGCCGTTCCGTGAGCCGGTGATCATTAGCGTCGGGGACATCGCCATCGCCCTGGGGCTGCTGCGCTATTTCAATCCGTGGCTGTCGCTCGCCGGGCTCTGGACGTGCCTGCCGAGGGCTGGAATGCTGCGTGAGCGTTGAGAGCAAGCCGGCTGCCAACCGCACGCGCGTCTATGTGCTCTGCATCCTCGCCGCGGGTGCCCTCATCCCTCTTGCGGGCGCACTGGCTCAGGTTGGCCCGCGCGAGCAACCCAGGGAGCTTGCCTGGCTTCTGGCCGCGCTCTTCCTCGGCGCACTGGCGACGGAATCACGGCCGGTGCGCACGGCCTCTGGCCCGGAGCTCACCGTCGTCTCGGCGCTCTTTATCGCGGCCCTCCTCCTGACCGGCGGGGTGGTTGGCCCTGCCGCTGTATGCGCCGGCACCGCGCTGGCGGAGGCGCTCGAGCGGAGGCCGCCGCTCCGCATTGCCTTCAACGCTGCCCAGTACCTGATCGCCAGTACGCTGAGCGCCGGTCTCTACGAGTTCTTGACCGAACGCCGCGGCTATGAGTGGCACGCTGCGCTGCTCAATCCATTGCATCTGCCGGTGCTGGCGGCTGTGCTCTCAAGCTATTTCCTCCTGAACTCCGGGCTGGTCTCCGGGGTGATCGCCCTGGACCAGGGTATGTCGTTCTGGCAGGTGTGGCGCCGCGCCCATCACGATATTCGGGCGCAATATCTGGCCATGGTCTCCCTGGGCGTGATCATGGCCCTGCTCTGGCAGCTCGCACCATGGACCTGGCTGCTCATTGTGCTGGTGGTCGGCGTCGTGCACCTGTCCTTTGCCCAGGCAGAGCACCTGCGCCAGCGCAGCGAGGCCCTGGCAGTGGCCTCCGCGGAGAGCGACCGGCTGCGGGCCGCCGCGGAAGAGCACCTGCGCATGGTCTCCATGGTGTATCGCTCGAGCGTCGAGCTCATTGGGGCGCGCGAACCAGAGGTGGTACCACGGGTGCTGGTTGATATCGCGGCGCGGGCGTTCGGCTTCGACTCGGCGGCGGTCTTCCTTTGCAGCCACCAGCCTGGTGAGGTGCGTCTGGCTGCATCCTGGTCACTCCTACCTCAGGACGAGCGCGTGCTGGCGCGGGTGCTGAGCGACACGGCCCTCCACGAGTGTCTGCACCGTGGGGAGACGATCTTCTCCAATGCCGGGCCGCCCCAAAGCGCGCCGGCGCGCACGCCGCCGGCTCCTGTCTCAGCAGCTGTGCTCGTCTCGACATCGCTGCTCGAGGAAGCGCTGCCTTGGGAGACGATAGTCGGCTTGCCGTTGCTCGCTGGCGACACCCTGTTCGGCATCTTCGTCGCTGGCTATACCACCCGTCGCGAGCTGGACCTCCAGGATCGCCAGCTCCTGGGTATTCTGGTGCATCAGGCAGCGCAAGCGCTGCTGCGCCTGCGACTGGCTCGCGAGGCTGCTGAGGTGGAGACCCTGCGCGAGATCGATCGAGCGCGCACACAAATCTTGGCCACCGTCTCGCATGAGCTCCGCTCGCCCCTGGCAGCGGTAGCTGGCTACAGCGAGGTGCTGTGCGAGCAAACGTTGTCCCCCCAGGAAGTGCGAGAGATAGCTCGCCAGATCAATGAGGGCGCGCAGCGGCTCGTGTACCTCGTGGAGGATATCGCTACCTTCTACCGCCTGGGATCCGGCGCCTTCCGTATCTTTCCCGAGCGGCTGGACGTTCGGCCGGTCATGGATGAGGCAGTCCGGCAGGTTCAAGCCGCTACCTCGGCCATGCGCCCGTGTATCGAGGTCAGCGCGGCCGATCCGCTTCCCTGTGTCTACGCTGACCGCATGCGTCTGCTCCAGATCCTCACGAACCTCCTGTCCAATGCTGTCAAGTTCTCTCCCCCTGGCGCGCCGATCCGGCTGAGCGCGTACGCCGAGGACAGCTACGTGGTGCTGCAAGTCGAGGATCAGGGCACCGGCATCGCCCCGGAGGACCTCCCCCACATCTTCGAGCCGTTTTATCGGACCAGGCAGAGCGATGAACGGCGTATCCAAGGAACCGGGCTCGGCCTGGCGATCGTGAAGCGCCTGGTAGAGTTCCAGGGCGGTAGTATCGAGGTGGTGAGCACAGTCGGAGCCGGCAGCGTCTTCACCGTCCGTCTGCCAGCCGCGGTAGCACACTGGCAGCCTGCCTAAGTGCCTGATTGCGTGATTGACAGCGTCCCGCGCCTGAGGTATCCTAGTGGATAGAACTTTTGTTCTATCCACTCTGCTTGGCCGACTGCTCGACGGAGGCGCGCGATGGACGAGCGCAGGCTGCTTCTCCGCTTGATCGATGCCGGGCTCACCGCCTACCAGATCAGCCGCCTGGTGGCGCTCCGGCGACGTTGGCGCACGCGCGGCAGAGCCGCACCGGCTGCTGCGGAGGTTGAACTGGACCTGCCGCGAGCGTTATTCGCCCGGTGGCTGGTGCAACAAGGGGTGCTGAGCGACTTCCCGACGGATGACCAGCGCGGCTAACATAGCGTAGCCCCGGCCCAGGACGCTACCCGCCGCTGAGCATCGCCCGGCCGCGCAGCCAGTCCAGCCACCTGGGCCAGTACCCGACGGGGCCCAGTGGGGTCGGTGTGGGGGTAGGCGCTGGTGTCGGCGCCGGGGTCTGCTCGCGTACGACGACCACCAGCACGTCGCCGGGGCGCACCATGTTCAGCTTCTCGCGGGCAGCGCGTTCGATGTAGTCGTCAGTCTGGTAGTAGGCGATCCAGCCGGTGAGCTCCGTGCGCTCTTCCTGCAACCGGCGGATCTCAGCACGGATCGCTTCCGCGCGCTGCTCGATCCGCTGCTCGACGATGCTCTGCTGCACGAATCCATAGAACAGCAGCACGGCCGGCACCAGCACTGCCAGCATAACCAGCCGGGCACGGGAGATTGCCGGTACAGGAAGCTGCACAGCTATCGCCTCCACCCCTGCCCTGCTCAACGGCCCCAGGACAGCCCTGAGGTCGCGTCGATGGCGGCATTGCGGGTCACCTGCTGGTGCTGGAACTTGCCCTCCTCCAGCCCGTTGAGTTCAGTGACCCAGAGCTCGAAGCTGCCCGTCTGTGCAGACAAATAGGCCAGATACCTGCCGTCGGGTGACCACGCCGGGGCACGGCAGACCCCCGCCTGGGTCACCCGCACCCGCCCGGTGCCGTCAGCATTCATAATATAGATGTCGGTTTTCCCACCCTCGCGCATGGCGAAGGCGATGCGCGAGCCGTCCGGCGACCAGGCAGGATCATACTTGTGCTCCTGGCCGGTGGTGATCTGGCGGCGCTGGCCAGTCTGCGTGTTGCCGATGAAGAGCTGTCCCACGCCATTCACGAAGGCCATGAACAGGAGCCGTGACCCCTCAGGCGAGTAGCTGGGTGAGTCCATACCCCCCTGGAAATCAGGCATGCTGAACCACAACCGCCGCCCGGTACCGTTCACATTCATCTGCCAGATCATCAGGTCATACGTGGTATCCTCGGCCAAGTAGACCAGGCGCGTGCCGTCTGGCGAGAAGCCGGGCCGGAAGCTCCAGTTCGAGTGTTGCAGGTCACGTTTCTCATTCTGGGTCAACTGGCGCGGGTTTGAGGCATCCGCCTGCATGATCCAGAGGTTGGACGCATTAGGCGCCAGCTTCACCAGGGCAATGCGCTCCCCATCGAACGACCAGGACGGCTGGCGGCTCACTCGGTCATCGGTCAACTGCCGCGCCGCCTTTCCTTCGTAGACCCAGATATTCGCGTCGGAAACAAAGAGTAGCCGTCCTGGCAGGCCGGGCGCGTCGCGCACAGGCTGGGGGCTGGGCTGCGGCGTGGGCTGCGGCGGCTCGGCGGCAGGCGGCCTGACGCTCGCGCTGCGGGCCGCCTGCCGTGCTGCCACAGCCTCCCGCAGGCGCGCCTCGAAGGTCTCACGGAGGCCGCAGCCAGCCGCCAGGAGCGGCGCAGCGGCAATCCCGGCGATGAGACGCCGGCGCGTCGCGCGGCGTTCCGCCAGGCCGGACGAGGACGTGCTCTCCCTACGAGTGCTATCGCTCCAAGACGATCGCGTACTCATCATATGCCCACACGCACATTCGTACATTACGACACAGATGGCGTGCCGACGCGCGCGATCGCAGGCGCCTGCTGCTGCGGGGCACGGCGCGCGAGCGGCGCCTCGCTCAAGAACGCGGCCATGCGCTCGATCGCTACGGCCACCGCCGCCGGATCGCTCGTGTCAACGGCGAACTCGTCCGGGGCATCGGACGCGACCGGCTCCAGGCGGCTGCGCATGCTGGTGTACACCTCCCAGCCGGCATCCGACAAGAACGCCTCAACACCCGGCCGGCCGCGCGCGGAAAGTCGCTCCCGCACCACATCCTCCGGCGCGGTCGTCTGTACGACGAGCGCCGCGCCGCCGGCCCGCGCCGCGACGCTGGCGGCGCGGGCGCGCGCCCAGGCGCTCAGGTTGGTGGCGTCGAAGATCACCGGGAAGCCCTCCGCAATGAGATACCCGATCAGGGCGTAGGCTGCCTCGTAGACGGTGCGGCTCTCCCGCGCGCTGTAGTCGGGCTGCGGAAACAGCAGCTTGCGCAGCGCGTCGCTGCGCAGGACGATGGCACCCGTTCGGTCCGCTGCAAGCTGGGCCAGGTGCGATTTCCCGGTGCCCGGCAGGCCGCTCATGATCACCAGCCGGCCCCCACGCCGGGCAGCCGGCCCCGCCTGCCCGGCCCCCTCTGCTGGTTGAGCGGCAACCGTCTCTGCCTGCCTTTCCTGCGCCTGGCCCGCACCCATCCTCGGTCACAGATCGTTGCTACGAGCGCGCCTGCTACGTTCCAGGCGTCTCGCCGCGCACTCATGCGGCCCCATATCACGATAGCCGCGCCCTACCTGATGTGTCAACGCCGGTCGTATGGTTAAGCAGTGCCAGTATCTCCTGGGCCACGCGGCGCTCATCCCATGGCATCTTCTGATCGCCGTAAATAATGCACTGCTCGTGGCCCTTCCCGGCCAGTAGCACGGTATCACCGGGGCGGGCGCGGCGGAGGGCTTCCTCGATCGCCGCACGGCGGTCGGGAATGCAGACGAACTGCACACCCTCGCTGGCTCCCGTGCGCACTGCACCGGCCGCGATATCACGCAAGATCTGCTCGCGATCCTCAAAACGCGGGTCTTCGTCCGTAAGCACAAAGAAATCGGCATGGCGCGCCGCCACTGCGCCCATCGCTGGCCGCTTGGCCACGTCGCGCTGCCCGGCGCTGCCAAACACAGCGATCAGTCTGCCCGGGGTAAGCGGCCGCAGCACCGTGAGCACCTTCTCCAGGCTCTCCGCGGTGTGAGCGTAGTCCACCACGACGGTGAAGGGCTGCCCGGCCTGTACCAGCTCCATGCGCCCCGGCACGCGCGGCGCAGTAGCCAGCCCGTGCACCAGTATATCCAGCGGTGCACCGACGGCGGCGCAGGCTGCCAGGGCAGCAAGACAGTTCGCTACGTTAAACTCGCCCACGTATGGCGTGGTCACCTCCGCACAGCCCCAGGGACTCTCTAGGGTAAACTGCGTGCCGCTGCCGGAGAGCCTGATGTTGCGCGCCCGCACGTCTGCTGCGCCGTGCAGGCTATACGTCACTACCGGTGCCGCGGCGGCAGCGCGAAACGCCTCTGCGTGCGCGTCGTCCACGTTGAGCACGCAGGCGCGGGGAATGCCTTTCGGGGGCGTCTCACCGACCATGCGGAAGAGGCGCGCTTTTGCCGCGACGTAGTTCTCGATTGTACCGTGGAAGTCCAGGTGCTCGTGGGTGACGTTCGTCATCACTGCGACGTCAAAGGCGCAGTCCACCAGCCGGTCCAGGGCCAGCGCGTGGGACGTCGCCTCCAGCGCGGCGTACTGCACGCCGGCCTCGACCATGCGCGCCAGCAACCGCTGCACATCCAGCGACTCGAGTGTGCTCTGGCGCGTCAGGTTGTCGAACCACTGTGAGCCGATCTTGAACTGGGCCGTCGTGGCCGCGCCTGTAGGAAAGCCAGCGGCTTCCAAGAGATGAGCGATTAAGGTCGTCGTCGTCGTTTTTCCGTCGGTGCCGGTGACCCCGATCAGACCCAAGCGCCGGGAGGGAAAGCCGTAGAAACAGGCGGCTAGGTGTGCCAGCGCGCTGCGTGCGTTCGGGGTAACCAGTAGCGGCACCGGGCGCGCGAGCTCGAGCTCATGCTCGGCCACAACGGCGACTGCCCCGCGCTCGAGCGCCTGTGGAATATAGCGGTGTCCATCTGTCGTAAAGCCCTTCCAGGCGACGAAGAGGTCGCCGGGCTGCACCTGCCGCGAGTCATAGGCCAGGCCTGTAACCTCTACGTTGGCGAAGCGCCGCACCGCTACAGGCTGGCGGCTCTGGAGGTAGTGAACGAGGCGGCGGAGTTGCATGGACGTGCACGTGGAACGAGAGCGTAGCGACACCAGAGTCATCCCAACGGTGTAGGCGGCTGCACCTGCAATCGCTGGGAGAGCTCAACCAGGGCGGCCCATGTTGCCTCCGGCAGCGGGATACCGGTACGGCTGCGCTCGGTGCGGCTGCGCTCCTCTGGCTCGCCGGGCAAGAGCACTTCACTCACGCCCGGCGCGGGCGGCACGGCCTTCACCGTCGCCAGCGCCGCAGCGACGGCCTCCAGGTACGCCTCACGCTCGCCGAAAGCACCTGGATCGATCGCCAGTAGGAAGACCCCGCCGATCGATCCCTCGCGCCTGGTCCCGCTTAAGCCGCCGAGCAGGGCCGCTACCAGTGAGAGGCCATAGCCCTTGTGCCCGCCGAAGGTAAGCAGCATGCCGCCGCTATAGAAATCTTCCACGTTGGTGCTCGGCCGGCCCTGGGCATCGACGATCAGGCCCGGCGGCAACGGCGTCCCCTTGGCGCGGGCGACCTGGAGCTTGCCCTCGGCTACGGTCGTAGTGGCGAAGTCTACCACGACCGGTGGCTGGCTGCCCCCCGGGATGCCGATGGCCCAGGGGTTCGTGCCGAGCACGCGCTGTGCCCCACCGTAGGGCGGAGCGTGCCCGGAGTTCGGCCCCAGCCCTCCTACGGTGAGCTGGGCGATGAAGCCGCGCTTCGCAGCCTCTTCCACGTAGGCGCCAAGCCGCCCGATGTGGCCGCAGCGCCGCAGCGCCACGCCGGCCATCCCACTCTCCGCCGCCTTCCGCAGGGCGGTCTCGAGGCCGAACCCGGCAGTGTAGTGGCCGAAGCCGTCTTGGCCATCCACGAGCGCTGTCGTTGCCGTCTCGCGGACGATGGTCGGGCGCGCCGCCGGGTGCAGCATGCCGCGCTGGATCGCTCCCACGTACGCCGGCACGCGGAGGATACCATGCGAGTCGTGGCCGGTCAGATTCGCGTCGATCAGATGGCGGCTCACGTATGTAGCGATGTCCTCCGGAGTCCCGACGGCCATGAAGAGCGCCTTGGCAAACGCCTCCAGGTCCGGTACGGCGAAGCGCAGCTCGTCCGGCATAGTGCCTCCCTCTTCCTCCTCCAGGGCTCTCCCGAGACGACCCTCAGCTTCGCGCCTCTGCGGCGCTCACCCGGCGCTGGCCGCTCGGCTTGACTGGCGCGGGCTCGATCTCTGGGGCCGGCTCACCGGCCTCGACCATGCGCCGGATCAGCCGCTCCCGCAGCACCGCGGCAACCTCCTGGTGTGATTGTAAACCGATCAGGTTCTGGAGCTCATACGGATCGGCCTCGAGATCGTACAGGTACTCCTCAACATAGCGCTCCGAGCCGGGGTCACGGCCGCCGTGCTTCTCCGGCGCAGTCACGCCGTACTTCCAGCGCCGCGTGCGCACAGCTCGCCCCACCTGCGCCTCGCTGATCTGGATGAACACGTCGTCGGGCCAGGCAGCCTCCCGGCCGCGCAGCAGCGGCAGGATCGAGCGCCCCTGCATCTCCGGCGGCACAGGCAGGCCCGCCGCATCCAGCAGGGTCGGCGGCAGGTCGATCAGGCTGACCAACTGGCGCACCTGCCCGCCGCCGTCGAAGCCGGGTCCCTGGAGCGCGGCCGGGATGCGGATCGACGCCTCGTGGCAGGACCGCTTGTACTCGGCGTTGCGCGTGCGGAAGTGGTTGCCGTGGTCGCTGGTGAAGAGCACGATCGTATCGTCCAGGAGCTCCAGGCTGCGCAGCGCGTCGAGGAGCCGGCCAAGTGCCTCATCCAGCCGCTTCACCATGCCGTAGTAGCCGCCCAGGTGCCGGTGCGCCGAGCCGCCCAGCGCGGCCAGGTCCGGCGGCATCCAGCGGCCGGTGTAGCGCTCGCGATAACCATCCGGCGGTGGATAGTCGTCCAGGTGGTTCTGTTGGTGCGGCTCCAGGTACGAGATGAACAAATAGAAAGGATCGTCCTGATGCGTGTGAACATAGCGGATCGCTGCGTCGGTCAGGGCATCGACGCGGTAGCCGGGGAGGAAGACTGGCTGATTGTCGTTGTCGTAGACGATGGTGCGATGCGGCTCGGACGTATGCTCCAGGGCGTTGGCTGCCAGCCAGAACTCATAGCCGCCGCGCCGTGGCGCGCTCACCGGCTCCTGTGCGGCCAGGTGCCACTTGCCGATGTAGCCGGTGGCGTAGCCCGCGGCGCGGAAGTGATGGGCCAGGGTCTGCATATCCTCGGGGAGGGGAATGCCGTTACGCCAGACCCCGTGGCGGTTCTGGTACTGGCCGGTTTGCAGGCACGCCCGCGCCGGCGCGCACACCGGCTGGCAGGTGAAGCAGAAAAAGAGGTGCGTACCCCGCTGTGCCATGCGGTCGAGATTGGGTGTGAGCTCGAGGGGGTTGCCGTGCAACCCCATGGTGTCCCAGCGCTGCTGGTCGGTGAAGAAGACCACAACGTTCGGCCGGTCTGCACGTTTCCGTGCCATCTGCTGCTCCTCAGGACGATCTTCTGCCGGCTGCGCCAGCCGAGTCAGGAAAGGCCGGTGGAGGCGAGGCTGCGAGCTCTGCCAGCGCCTGCTCTATCCGGCGTAGCGCCTCCTGGATGTTCTCCAGTGAGTTCGCGAACGAGAGGCGCAGGTAGCCCTCGCCGGCCTCGCCGAACGAGGTACCCCACAGGACAGCTACGCCAGCGCGGTCGAGCAGGTAGTCGGCCAGGTCACGCGACGTGCGCCCGTTCGTGCAGTAGCTGTTGACATTCGGGAAGGCGTAGAATGTCCCCTCCGGAGCCACACAGCGCACGCCTGGCAGCCGGTTCAGCCCGGCGACGATGACCTCACGGCGGCGGGCGAACTCTGCGACCATGCGCTCGACAGCATCCTGCGGCCCCTCCAGGGCGGCAATGGCGGCCATTTGCACGAAACTGGCCGCACACGAGGTGCAGTTCACTTGCATCAGCGCCAGTTTCTGCGCGATCTCTGGCGTGGTCACGCCGTAGCCCAGCCGCCAGCCGGTCATCGCATAGGTCTTCGAAAACCCGTCCAGCAGGATGGTCTGCCGCGCCATACCCGGCAGCGAAGCGATCGACACGTGCTCGGCGCCGTAGATGATCCTACTGTAGACCTCATCGGAGAGGATCGTGATCGGCCGCCCCTGGACCAGCTCGGCGATCCGCTCGAGATCAGCGCGGGTAAGCACGCCGCCCGTGGGGTTACTCGGCGAGTTCAGGATCAGCATGCGCGTGCGCGGCGTCAGCTTCGCCGCCAGCTCGTCTAGGTCCAGGCGGAAGCCTTTCGACTCCAGCAACTGGTAGGGCACCGGGGTCGCCCCGGCGAAGCGCACAGCCGAGGCATAGATGGGGAAGCCTGGATCGGGCACCAGCACCTCATCGCCGGGCCCGGCGCAGATCATGATGCTGTAGAAAATGATCGGCTTAGCCCCGGGCGTGACCACGATCCCTTCTGGTGAGACAGCGATCCCGCGCGTGCGCGCGATGTAGCGGGCGATGGCCTCACGCAGCAGGGGCAGCCCGGGCGTCGGGCCATAGTGCGTGTACCCGTCGTGCAGGGCGCGCACTGCTGCCTCGATGATATGCGACGGCGTGGCGAAGTCGGGCTCGCCGATCTCCAGGTGAATAATCGAATGCCCCTGGGCTTCAAGCGTCTTGGCCCGTGCCAGCACCTCGAAGGCTGACTCCGTGCCCAAGCGGCTCACTCGCTCGGCGAACTGCATCGCTTACTTCTCCCCTACCCAGACGGCCCAGCGGTGCGTAAACCAGAGCTGGCCGTGCTCCCAGCGCGGGCGCAGGCCAGCGCGGTCGTCTGCCCTGGTCTCCAGGAGCATCTGCCGCAGCCGCTCCAGCCGCTCACCGGTCACATGGGCGATGCCCGCCCATTCGTCCAGCGTACGCGGGATCTCGATGCGCTCGACAGCGACCACACGCAGCCCGGCTGCGCGCAGGAGCTCCTGCATCTGCGAGTCCTTGAGCGAGGTGGCGTGTGTCGGGTCCCGAAAGCGCTCCAGCGCGTTCATCGCCTCCTGCCGCTCATCTTCTTCAGGAGCGTAGTGGTCGCCGATCACCACACGCCCGCCCGGTCGACACACCCGCACTGCCTCACGCAGGACGATCAGCGGTTGCGGCAGGTGGTGCACCACCGCTCGCGCCGTCACGATGTCGAAGCTCTCGCTGGCGAAGGGCAGGCGCTCGATATCGCCCAGGACGAACTGCGTCTGCAGCAGATTCCGCTCGACGCGCAGCCGCCGCGCCTGCTCCAGCATCGCCGGGGTGATGTCGATGCCGATGACCCAGGCGCCCCGCGCCGCCAGGGCAAAGGCGATGAACCCTGGACCACAGGCCAGGTCAAGGGCCCGCAGGCCCGGCCGCGCCTGGGCAAGCTCGGCCATGAGGTCGTGCGTAGCGCGGTCCGTCATCGCCTTGCTGCGCGTGAAGTCGTCTGCCGTGGCCGTGAACTGCTGCCGGATGGCCTGCTTGTAGCTGCTGCTCTCCACGGTGTCCGGCGCCACTCCTCTCTCCCGCATGGGCGGCGTGGCTCAGCGACCGTGCTCGACCCCGGCCAGCGCGCCGTTCTGGCGCAGTGGCGGCGCAACAGCGCCCTCTGGCTCGATGCGCACCCCGGGCTGCGGCCGCGGAAAGATGATCCGGTGCGCCCCGGCCGCGGTGAGCGGCTCGATCAGCGTGTGTGGCTCGGGGTGCAAGGCGATGATCGTCCCGCCCTGCCCGGCGCCGGCCAGCTTCGCACCCCATGCGCCGTGCGCCAGCGCCACCTCGATCAGCCGTTCGTTCTCCGGCCCGGAGCCGCCGAGGCTGCGCTGGATATTGTGATTCTCGTTCATCAGCGCGCCGAGCCGCGGCCAGTCGCGCAAGAGCAAGGCCTTCTTCCCTTCGCGCGCCAGCTTGGCGATGGTCACGTATGCCTCGACCACCTCGCGGTCCCCCTCCAGCCAGCGCTCACGGATCGGCTTGTGCACGGCCCCTGAGGAGCGCTGCACCCCAGTGTGCGCCAGGATCACCGGCGGCATCTCCACGCCCCGCTCGTGCAGCGGCTCGACTGTCGCATACGGCTCGGAGAAGACCTCGCGGTAGAACTCTTTATCACGGAAATCCATGAAGTTCAGGCCGCCGAAGGTAGCCATGTACTGGTCCTGGTAGCCACAGACGATGCCAATGTGGTTCAGCTCGATCGAGCGCGCTAGCTCGGCGAAGTGGTAAGGATTAGCACGGATATTCAAGAACTCATGCACGGCTCGCAGCGCGGCGACCACCAGGGCAGTGGAGCTGGACAGCCCGGCGGCGATCGGCACATCGCTCCAGCAGCGCAGGTGAGCCTTCAGGCCGAACAGCCGCTGCGAGGCGATCACCGCGCGCAGGATGTCAAAGTGATCGCCGCGGAGCTGCAAGTCGCTCCGCTGCATGATCTCGATCTGCCCCTGGTCAGACTCCAGGATCAGGCGGTCGCACGGCTCGATCGAGACATAGGCGCGCTCCACCGTGGAGCAGGAGATCACACTGCCACCATACATATCGCTGGGATTACCGATGATCCCGGCGCGGCCGGGCGCAGAGGCGATGATCATGCCGGTCACTCCAGGGCCTTCTGCTCCAGGTACTGCCGCAACAGATAGCCGTACTTTTCGTCCGAGATAGCAAAATCTACGAACGCCTTGAAATAGCTCTCGAAGCTGCCGATGTCATAGCGGCGCTCGGATTCTGTCAGCAGGACACAGCGTGCTGAGTGGCCCTGCTTAAGCAGGACACCGATCGAGTCCGTGAGCCAGAGCTCGCCGCTCTTCCCCGGCAGAGTCAGCCGGATAGCTTCGAAGATCGAGCGGTCGAAGATATAGCGCGGCACAATGGCCAGATTACTCGGGGCGCCGGCCGGATCAGGCTTCTCGACCACGTCCTCGATCTCGAACTGCATGGCATCGCCGGGAGGCAACGGGCCTTTCGGCTTAACGATGCCGTATTTATAGACATCTTCCGGCGGGACACGTTCCACGGCCATAGTACAGGCGGTGCCATTCATCAGGTGGCTGACCATCATACGGCGCAGCAAATTGACACGCCCATCGCTTTTGATGATCGTATCGCCGAAGGCGACGACGAACGGGTCGTCACCAACGAACTCCTGCGCCAGGCGCACGGCGTCGGCGGGGCCAGTCTGCGTGCTCTGACGGGTGTAGTAGAAGGTAATGTTGCTCCGGGCGTATTCCAGCTCGCGCAGGAGCTCGATGTTGCCGCTTTCAGCTAGGCGGCGTTCGACTTCGGGATCGGGGTCGAAGTGATCTTCGATCGAGGTCTTCTTGCGACCGGTAATGAACAGGATATGCTCGATGCCGGCGGCCTCCATCTCCTCGACCACATACTGCACCGCCGGCTTGCGGCCGACCGGCAGCATCTCCTTTGGCTGGGACTTGGTCAGCGGGAGGAGACGCGTGCCGAGGCCGGCCACGAGGATGACGGCCTTGCGGATCTGCGTGCTACCGGCACGCGGCTCTGCTGCGCTCACAGCCCGACGCTCCTCTCCAGCCCGGTGGCGGGGTCTGCCACGGCGGCACGGCCTGCCGTGGCGAGCTCCCAGGGGGTGTGGCAGGTACCATAGCACACGCTGATGCGGCCGGGCAACCGGTGCTGTCCCCCGCGCGGCATGACCGGCGCCGTCGATCAAGTCAATCAATGAGCGCAAGCACGTCCCTGAGCGCCGGAACCGTCAGGCCACGCCACTCCCGCGCGTCGGGCCGGCCATCCATCAGCAGGTGATCCCACGGCACACGCAGCAGCACGGCACGCATGCCTGCCTGCGTGGCCCCGGTGAGCTCGTGGCTCCCGCCGTCCCCGATATACACGCACTCGTGCGGCGCGACGCCCAGTCGGGCGCAAGCCAGCGCGTAGATCCGAGGATCGGGCTTCTTCAGCTTGACCACGCACGAGAAGACAGGCACATCGACGAGGCGGGCGAACGGCAGCCGCTGCCAGAGCCGCGGCCCTTCAGCCCCACAGTCGCTGATCAGTCCGGTGTGCACACCGCGTGCTTTGAGCTGGGCCAGCGTCTCGGCCGCGTCGGGGCGCGGCTGCGCGATGTCTAGGATAGCCTGCCAGCGGAGCTCTGCTGCGGCACGGATCTGCGCGGCTGTCGCCGCGACGCCGAGGCTGCGGCAGATCGCGGCGACGTTCGCCTCTGATGTCGGAAACTGTCCGACGTTTCGGGCGAAAGCTGTCTCGCCCCACAGCCGGGCGAAGCCGTCGACCGGCGCGCCGACCGCATCGGCCATACCGGCCAGCATGGAGTGATATTGCGCCTCGGTGAAGTTCTCAACCAGCGTGCCGAAGAGATCGAAAATAACAGCGCGGCAGATCATTTTTCGTAGATTTGTATTTAGTAGATTTGTAATTTTTTTAAATTTACGGTTTTAATTATCTTTGTTATATAGTCTTTATATATCCTTTGTTATTTTATTATATAGTCTTATGGAGCAATCAGGCATTCGCCACACAGGCCGCGGAAACGTGGGTCCTGACAACGGGAGCGAAAGATACGTCCGCAGACCTGGCAGCGATCCGAGTGGTACGCCCGCGCGGCGGCGGAGAGCACCTCGTCATCGGAAGCGCCGAGCACCTTGGCGTGCTCCACGCGTATGCGCAGATTGCATGCCGCAGCCTGGTAGGCGCGGCTCCCCGAGAACAACCGCTCCGCATCCTGGGCCTCCTGCACCCGCACGAAGGCCGCGCGCGCCAGGGTCACGTGCTCCAGCGCTTCCTCGAGCGTCCGGGCCAGCGGCCAGGCAAAGGGCGTGCCACTCAACTGCCAGGGAACCACGGTTCAACCTACCAGACGCCTGCGCGGGCGACTGCCGTTGCAGGCTGCTGTTCAACCGGCTGGGTCGCAAGCCAGTGCTGAATGACAATGAATAAACGAAATGAATAAACGAATAGAATTAAAAGAGTAGAATAAACAAATAAAACAAACAAATGAATGCAGACGAATGAAAAATGAACGAATGAAAATGGGCTTGATCAGCACAGTGCCTTGGCCTTATCGGCCAACCTTACTGTTTTAGAAATAGCAAGTACAATACCTGAAAACCCGTGTATGCCAGCACCACAAGGCAGATCAGCAGAGCGATGGCCGTCACTGCCTTGACCTGTGTATCCGTCACCTCGCGTACCCCTCGAGAGGCTGCCCGGCCACGTCACGAGTCGGGCGGCTCGATTGTAGCCCCGCGCGCGCGATGGCGTCAAGCCAAGCAGCCACCCCGGCTTGCCCTAGCGCCGGTCGTGCGATACGCTCTGCCCGACCAGCCCTATGCCAGAACTCTATGAGAACTAGAGAACTTAGTAAATATCAATAAATAAACCAGTAAACTCAGCTCAGTACATTCAGCAAATCAGTAAATAATAAAAATAAATAATAATAATAATAAATAAAAACGCTGGAGGGAACGCGCTATGCCGGAGGTCTCGACGACCATCTTTCCGGAGCCGCAGCGCGCGCGCTGGAGCGGCGCGGCGGTCTCGCTCGGCCGTGCGGGCGCCGCACAGTCTGAGATCCTGCCGATCATCCTCCCGCAGGAGGCTGCGCCTTTGGAGCACGAGGCCGCGCAACTCATCGCTGATCGGCTGGCAGCCCTGGGGCTCTCCCGACCTACTATCACTTCGGCGGTGCCTGTGGAACAGCCGGCTATCCGGCTCGGGGCCGCCGCGCGTGCCGTGCCGGGGCTGGCGGAGCTGCTCGACGGCCTCCCCGATCGTTCGGAAGGCTACGCCCTGCGCATCGCCCTGGGGAGCATCGCCCTGGCTGGCCGCACCCCGGAGGGCACCTTCTACGCTGCGCAGACGCTGGCACAGCTTCTCCAGCGCCAGGGCGAGGACGTGCTGGTGCCGGCAGGAGAGGTGCAGGACTGGCCGGACCTGCGCTATCGCGGCCTGTACGTCGAGTCGAAGTGGGGGCCGGACCTGATGGCCCTGGACGACTGGCGCCGCCTGATCGACGAGATGGCGGCGCTCAAGCTCAATAGCCTCGGCATCGGCGTCTACGGCTGTTGGGTGGTGCAGTATGACGGCCGCCGTACCGAGTTCCTGATGGTGCCCTTCCCTGAACATCCGGAGCTCAGGACGCCCAAGGTGATCCGCTGGTACTCGCCTGCGGCCGGTGCCTGGCAGTCGCTCGACTACCTGCCGCGGATGTTCACCGAGGACTTCTTCGGCCAGATCGTGGCGTACGGCCGCCGGCGCAACGTGCGCGTCCGGCCGCACTTCAATGGCCCCGGACACAACACGCTCATCCCGTCGGTGTACCCCGAGGTATCGGCGAAGACGGCGGAGGGCGCGCCCACTGGCTATGGCTACTGCCTGACCTCTGAGGCCACGTACCGGCTCCTCTTCTCGCTGTACGACTCGCTCATCGAGCGCCACCTGCGCCCCCACGGCGGTACCTGGTGGCATATGGCCATGGACGAGGTGAATTCCTACGCAGGCATCGACCCCCGCGACGAGACGCGCATCGTGAGCCCCTGGTGCGAGTGTCCGCAATGCCGCGGGCGCGACCGTGCCGAGCTCCTCGTAGACTTCGCCGTGCGCAGTGTAGAGCACCTGCTCAGCCGCGGCATCACCGACATCACGCTCTGGAACGACGCTCTGGAGAAGCTGGGCGCGCTGGAGCGCTTCGCCGAGCGGCTGCGCGAGCGCGGGCTCATTCAGCATGTCGCGGTGCAGTGGTGGCGCTACAGCGAGCCGCCGCTCGAGCCCAGGCCGGAGGCGGGCCTACGCGCCTGGGTGACGCCTATGGCCGGCTACTGGTCGAACCTGTTCCACCATAGCTATCTCACGAATATCTACTCGATGCTGGCCGGTGGCTTCGCCCGCGGCGCAGAGGGCGCTGACGCCTACTGCATCTACGACCCGGCGTACCACCGCAACTACGCCTGCCTGGCCGAGTACGCCTGGAACCAGAGCAGCAGCGGCGACCTGTTCCAGTTCAAGAGCAAGTACGCCCGCTGGCTGGTGCCGCCCGCTGGACCGCCAGGCCAGGGCGGCGTGCGCACCCGCTTCGGGCCTGGCGTAGAGCTGTTCGACCGGCTGGACCATATCTTCGACTCGTCATACGAGCCGCTCGGCGCCCTGCTAGACTCACTGCTGTACTACTGGTACACCTACCCGGCCGCGCGGACGGCGGGCCTGCGGTACCCCAGGGACGTGCTGGCCGGTCTGGCCGGTCTGCGCGGCGCGCCGCGGGCCTGGCAGGCTATCGAGCGCGCCCGTGGCTTCGCCGAGACCGCGCTCGCCCGCCTGAAGGATGCCCTCGCTGGCGAGGAGCGAGACGAGCCCAGGCGCCGCACGCTTCAGGAGTACGCTGCCGAGTGCACCAAGCTGATCGAGGTCGTGAACGCATACAGCGCAGCGCTCAACGCTGTACGCCTGTACCGCCAGGCGCAGCAGAGCTGGGCGCCGGACCGCGCGCAGGCCGCTGCCGCGCTAGAGCGCGCCACGGCCAGCCTGCGCCGGGCGGCGGCATCTGTCCAGGAAGCGATGCGAGCACTGGAGCAGGCGAAAGCACCCTTCCTACTGCCGCACACGCTGCGCGATCTGAGCGCGCTGTACGCCTACTTCGACCGGCTGACGGCCGCGACAGTGCGGCTGATGGAGCAACCGCCGGAGGTGCTGCCGGACTTCTTTACGCTGGACAGTGCCTGAGGCGGCGCGCCCTTGCAGGCGCCCTGAGCGATGCTCTACAATCGCCGCTGTTATACGTGCATTCAGTCTAGGGGTAATGCAGGTGTAAGGCCCGTTGGCGGTGACTTTGTGAATCTGTTAACATGAGCATGAACCGGGTGCTCGGCGTGCCCGGGTGAGGAACTTGTCTCAGGCCTGCGCTCATGGGGACTGCGATGGCAACGTTCTACATCACCACAGCGATCGATTACGTCAACGCCCGCCCGCATATCGGCCACGCCTTCGAGAAGATCGGTGCCGACGCGATCGCCCGGCACCGGCGCCTCAAAGGCTTCGACGTCATGTTCCTCATCGGCACTGATGAGAACAGCCTCAACGCCGAGCGCGAGGCCAAGCGCCAGGGGCTCGATCCGCAGGAGTATTGCGACCGCATGGCCGCGCAGTTCCAGGCCATCTGGAAGCGGCTGGCGATTTCAAACGATGACTTCATCCGCACGACCGAGCCGCGCCACAAGAAAGCGGCGCAGCAGTTCTTCAAGCTGGTGCAGGACCGCGGCGATATCTACAAGGGCACGTACGAAGGCTGGTACTGCGTGTCTTGCGAGGCCTTCTACAGCGAGGACGAGCTGAAAGACGGCCTCTGTCCGGTGCACAGCACGCGGCCGGAGTGGATCAAGGAAGAGAACTACTTCTTCGCCCTGTCGCGGTACCAGGAGCGCCTGCTCAAGCACTATGAGGAGCACCCGGAATTCGTACAGCCCGACTTCCGGCGCAACGAAGTGATCAACATAGTCCGCGGCGGACTCAAGGACTTCAGCGTGTCGCGGGCATCGATGCGCTGGGGCATTCCGGTGCCCGGCGACCCTAGCCAAGTGATTTATGTCTGGTTCGACGCCCTGCTGAACTACATCAGCGCTATCGGCTACGGCTCGGACGAAGAGAAGTTCCGCAAGTACTGGCCAGCCGACGTGCACGTGATCGGCAAGGATATCGTGCGCTTCCACTGCGTATACTGGCCAGCCATGCTCATGTCCGCCGGGCTGCCGCTGCCCAGGCAGGTGTTTGGCCACGGCTTCGTGTACCTGAAGGGCGAGAAGATCAGCAAGACGCGGGGCAACATCGTTGATCCGAGCCAGATGGTAGACGAGTATGGGGCCGACGCGGTGCGATACTACCTGCTGCGCGAGATCCCCTTCGAGCGCGACGGTGACTTCGACTGGGAGAGCTTCGAGCGCCGCTACAACGCCGAGCTGGCGAACGATCTAGGCAACCTGCTCAACCGTACCGTCAGCATGATCGGCCGGTACTTCGGCGGGAGCATCCCGGCGCCTGGCCCGGCGGAGCCGGCCGACGACGACCTGCGCCAGACGGCGCAGCAGGCGATTGCCGTCACCGACGAGATGCTGGAGCGCTTTGCCTTCAGCGAGGCGCTCAACGGCACGTGGCAGCTCGTTGCACGAGCGAACAAGTATATCGACGAGACCCAGCCGTGGGTACTGGCGCGCGATCCGGGGCAGCGCGAGCGGCTGGGCACGGTGCTGTACAACGCTGCGGAGGCGGTGCGGCTGATCGCGCTGCTGGTGTCGCCAGTGATGCCCGATGCCGCCGACCGCATGCTGGCGCAGTTGGGGCTGCCGGCGGTGCAGGGGGCAGCCTGGGTCACTGAGCTTTCCTGGGGCCGGCTGGCGCCGGGAGGCCGCGTGCAGCCTGCCGGGCCGCTCTTCCCGCGGCTGGAGCGTAGTGATTAGCGGTGGGCATGCAGGAGCCGGCCATGCCGGGGGCGCTGACTGATACGCATGCCCACCTGGCGTTGCCCGAGTTCGCCTATGACCTGGCCGCGGTCCTCGCGCGGGCGCGGGCGGCTGGGGTGCTGCGCATCGTGGTCGTGGCGATCGACCCCGAGACCGCGCGACGGAGTATTGCCCTGGCCAGGACGCACCGCGGCCTCTACGCCACGGTCGGGCTGCACCCGCACGCGGCGGAGCGCTGGTCTCCTGCGCTCGCGGCGGAGCTCGAGGAGCTGTGCCGCGACCCGGCTGTGGTGGCCGTGGGCGAGACAGGGCTGGACCGCGTGCGCGGCAGCCCGTGGGAGGCGCAGGTCCGCGCGTTCGAGGCGCAGCTCGCCCTGGCCGCGCAGGTAGGGAAGCCGGTGATTATTCACAATCGCGGGGCCGGACCCGACATCCTGGCCTGTCTCGACCGAGCGCCGGCTCTGCCAGCCGGAGTGATGCACTGCTTCACCGGCGACGCTGGACTGGCGCGCGCGTATGTGGAACGTGGCTTCTCGCTCTCGTTCGCCGGGATCGTCACCTACCGGTCAGGAGCGTTTTTGCAGGAAGCTGTGGCGGCGGTGCCGGAGGACCGGCTGCTGCTCGAGACTGACAGCCCGTACCTGGCGCCGGTGCCCCGACGAGGGCAGCGCAACGAGCCGGCCAACCTGCCATACACGGCGGCCCGAGTCGCTGCCTGGCGCGGCCTGAGCGTGGAGGCGCTGGCGCATATCACCTCGGCGAATGCGACACGGTTCTTTCGACTGGATCGCCGAGACACCACATAGACGGGACGGAGCTCTAACCCAGCGGAGGGGACCGCGGAGTGGCCACACTGGCGCTGCTGAATCCCGTGGCTTCGGAGATGGCCAGCGTTGAGGAGGTGCTAGCGCGGGTTTGCCAGGTCGAGAACCCGCTGCTGGCAGAAGCGTTGCGCCATGTGCTGCGCTCCGGCGGCAAGCGGGTGCGCTCAGCACTAGTGCTGCTGTCCTCGGCGTTTCATCCCTACCCGCGCCCGCCGGTGATCCAGCTCGCCGCGGCGACGGAATGCCTGCACGCCGCCACGCTCGTCCACGACGACATTATCGACAATGCGGCCACGCGCCGCGGGGTCGAGACGGTCAACGTGCGCTGGAGCAACACCATTGCCGTGCTCACCGGCGACTACCTGTTCGCCAAGTCGGCCGAGATGATCGCTGCCCTGGGCTCGACGGAAGTGATGGGGCTGATGGCGCGGGCAGTCATGGCGGTCTGCCAGGGCGAGATCGAGGAGCCAGCGCTCAAGCCCGGCGCCGACCACATGGAAGAGCAGTACTACCGCACTATCCGCCAGAAGACGGCGCACTTGATGGTGTTTGCCTGCGAGGCGGCCGCCACGCTCACCGGCGCGCCCTCAAGTGTCGTGCGGGCCTTCCACGACTACGCCATGAACATCGGCATGGCGTTCCAGATCGCCGATGACATCCTCGATATCACCGGCTCTGAAGATCTGCTGGGGAAGCCAGTGGGCAGCGATCTGCGCGAAGGGGTGTTGACGCTGCCGGTGATCCGCTATCTGCAACAGCATCCGAACGATCCGCGCATCCTGCGCGTGCTTGGCAGCGAGGACGGAGAGGCGGATGTCGCCCTGGCTGTCGAGCTGATCAAGCGCTCGGGCGCCGTCGATCAGGCCTATGCCCGCGCGCGCGAGTTCGCCAGTGCAGCCATCGCTGCACTGGACGGCCTGCCGCACAACGCCCATCGCCAGGCCCTGGTCGACCTGGCCGAGTACGTGGTCAGGCGTCGCTCCTGAACTGTTCTATCTCTAGCTTCACGAGATCCATTGTCCCCCGCCAGAGCCTGGACTATAATGGCCGGGGTCTTCCTGCTGTGGCACCCATGGCACCAGGGGCGAAGGGGCCAGCGCTGCGGGCCTGCTGCGTCGGTCCAGGCAGCGCGTGGTGCGCACTGCCCCACCCATCTCAGCACCTGAGGAGGCGAGTGCAATGCCACGACCCGTTACCCTCTTCACCGGGCAATGGGCAGACCTGCCCATTGAGACGATGTGCCAGAAGGCCAGGGACTTTGGCTACGACGGGCTAGAGCTCTGTAGCTGGGGCGACCACTTCGACGTCCTGCGCGCTGCCGAGGACAAGAGCTACTGCGACCAGCGCCGCGAGCTACTGGGCCGCTACGGGCTGAACGTCTGGGCCTTCAGCGTGCACCTGGCCGGCCAGCTCGTGCTGGACCATATCGACGAGCGGCACAACGGCTTCGTGCCGGAGGATATCAGGGGCCAGCCGGAGAAGATGCGTGAATGGGGCATCCGCATGTGCAAGGCGGCGCCCTGGGCAGCCAAGAACCTGGGCGTGCAGGTCGTCACCGGCTTCACGGGTTCCTCGATCTGGCACCTGTGGTTCCCCTTCCCACCGCAGGTGCCCGACCTGATCAAGCGCGGCTTCGACCTGTTCGCTGAGCGCTGGAACCCCATCCTGGACGAGTTCAAGGCTGCCGGCGTGCGCTTCGCTCACGAGGTGCATCCCAGCGAGATCGCCTACGACTTCTGGAGCGCCGAGCAGGCCCTCGAAGCGATCGGCCGGCGGCCGGAGTTCGGCTTCAACTTCGATCCCAGCCACCTGGTCTGGCAGGGCATTGACCCGGCGAAGTTCATCTACCATTTTGCCGACCGGATCTACCACGTCCATGTAAAAGACTCGAAGGTCACCCTGGACGGGCAGAACAGCGTGCTCTGCTCACACCTGAACTTCGGCGACCGCCGCCGCGGCTGGGACTTCGTCTCGCCGGGGCACGGTGACGTGAACTTCGAGTCGATCATCCGCGCCCTTAACCGCATCGGCTATCAGGGCCCGCTCTCGGTCGAGTGGGAGGATAGCGGCATGGATCGCGAGCACGGCGCCCGCGAGGCCGTGCAGTTCGTCCGCCGCATCGACTTTGCCCCCTCGGCCGTAGCATTCGACGCCGCGTTCAAACGGTAAGGGTGAGACGTGTACTGCGTACTGCGTATTACGTAAGCCTCTGCTGCAACTGGCAAGGGCGGCTATCTCTGAGGCGGTGTATGCGGATGCGCTTACGTATTACTCGTTACGCAGTACGCAGTACATAGTAGCATTCCGAAGGAGCCTGGAGCCATGCCAGAAGAGCAGGTCGGGTTCGTTCGCATGGGCGAAGCGCGGGCTGTCGGCGAGATCCCTACGATCGGGGTTGGCATGCTCGGCTACGCCTTCATGGGTAAGGCGCACACCAACGCGTTCAAGAAGATCCCCTACATCGTCTACCCGCCCCCGGCGATCCCGCGGCTCGTGAGCATCTGCGGCCGCACAGAGTCGGCCGTGGCCGAGGCGGCCCGGCGTTATGGCTACGAGAGCTACACCACCGACTGGCGGCAACTCGTGCGTGACGACCGCATTCAGATCGTGGATAACGGCCTGCCCAACAACGAGCACGCCGAGCCGTGCATTGCCGCGGCAGAGGCAGGCAAGCACGTCATCTGCGAGAAGCCGCTCGCACGCAACGCCGAGGAGGCGCGCCGGATGCTGGAGGCGGTGCAGCGGGCCGGGGTGAAGCACGCCTGCGCCTTCAACTACCGCTTCGTGCCGGCGGTGCGCCTGGCCCGCCAGATGATCGAGCAGGGCCGCCTGGGGCGCATCTATCACTTCCGCGCCCGCTACCTTCAAGAATGGATCATGGACCCAGCGTTCCCGCGCGTGTGGCGGCTGGATAAGAGCGTGGCCGGCTCCGGGGCGCTGGGCGATCTCGGGGCGCACATCATCGATCTGGGGCGCTTCCTGGTGGGCGAGCCGCGCGCGGTCATGGCAGTCACGAGCACGTTCATCAAGGAGCGCCCGCTCCCCGATGGCTCTGGCCGCGCCCCGGTGGACGTGGACGATGCCTTTGAAGCCGTGGTCGAGTTCGAGAACGGCGCCATCGGCACGCTGGAGGCCTCCCGCTTCGCCGCCGGGCGCAAGAACTTCAACTCGTTCGAAATCAACGGTGAGAAAGGCTCGATTGCCTTCAACCTAGAGCGCCTTAATGAGCTAGAGTATTACGACGCCACCTCCGAGCCGAAGGAAGCGAACGGCTGGCGGACCATTCTGGTCACAGAGTCCTACCATCCGTTCTGGCAGTGGTGGTGGCCGCACGGCCACATCATCGGCTGGGAGCACACCTTCGTCCACGAGCTGACCCACTTCATCGACGCGGTGGTGAACAACAAGCCCGTGGAGCCGTACGGCGCGACGTTCGAGGATGGCTATAAGAATGCCGTCATTTGCGATGCCATCCTGAAGTCCGCCGAAGAGGGCAGGAAGGTTCAGATCAGCTATTAACGCCGGCCATGTCTGAGCCCGACTCCAGAGACATGAGGTGTAGAGGGGGCATGGCATGCCATGCCCCCTACTGGGTCGTGGTCGGTAGGCCGGTCTCTGTATATTTGGCATTTCGCATTTTGTATATTGTATATTGTGTATTGCATATTGTATTGATATAGTTTATAAATAATTTAAATATAACTTGCATTTAATATAGTAGACTGCCCAGTAGCATTCTATCCCTCTTCTTTCCCCATCGATCTCTACCGCAGCCTCCCTGTGCGAGGCTGCACTCCTTAGGGCGCGAGGAAGACATGGCACCTCTGCGCTGAACATGCTATGCTGCGGCGCAGCCGTGCTGCCGTGAGAGCACGCCACACATCCGCACGAGGTGCAGTATGCCGAGGATCAACCGCGCGATTGAATTGCTTGAGCAGGGCCAGCCGATCTACTACACGGGCGTCCGCGATCGGACCTACCAGGGCGGGCTCGAAGCAGCCAAGACGTGGGCCGACTACCTGATGTACGAGATGGAGCACGGCCCGTTCGACATCGGCGCGCTGCATGAGTTCATGCGCGGGCTGGTGGACGGCGGGCCGACGCGCAGCGGGCACCGCACGCCCGCGGTCATCGTCACCCTGCCCACCGATGGCACCGACGAGCATGTGATGCGCGCCAACGCCTGGATGGTGAAGCAGGTGCTGGCGGCCGGTGTGCATGGCATCCTGCTCTGCCACGCCGAGACGCCGGGCGCGGTGAAAGCCTTTGTGGAAGCGGCACGCTACCCGTTCCAGACCATCGGCGTGGGCCAGGGGCTGGACGTAGGCCGGCGCGGCAGCGGGGGACAGGGCTGGGCCGCGCGCATCTGGGGCGTCTCCGTGCAGGAGTATCTGCGCAAAGCCGACGTGTGGCCGCTTAATCCGGAGGGTGAGCTCATGCTCGGCTTGAAGATCGAGAACCGCCGCGCCCTCTCGAACGTTGAGGCGACGCTGAAAGTGCCGGGCATCTGCTTCGCTGAGTGGGGCCCGGGCGACATGGGCATGTCGTTCGGTTACCCGGACCGCCACGACCCGCCCTATCCACCGGAGATGGAGCAGGCGCGGGCGCGCGTGCTGGCCGCCTGCAAAGCCAACGGCATCTTCTTCCTCAATCAGGTGCGCCCCGATACGGTGACCGCCATGATCGACGAAGGGGTGATGATCGGCGCTGGCAATCAGGAAGCCGCCGAGATCGGCCGCCGCTACACCAAGCGCACCATGCCCTGGTAAGCGCGCTCCTGCTGCCCCTGCGCTACGCTCGTGACGAGACCGCGCAGGGGCAGCAGGAGCGCGCTAGCCCCCGAGCTGCAGGTCAGCGTCGAGGAGGAGCTGTGCCTCGCGCTCGATGCGCGCCAGGCCCTCGTTGACACCGACCTTGCCGCCGAGCATGTCCTGGATGCCGGCGTTGACGACCTTGATGAACTCTGCCCAGCTCGGCATAGGCACGCCACGGTAGCCGTAGGGCGTCAGCTCCAGGAAGGCGGCGTGCTGCTTGTCGGTCGCCATGTAGTCACGCAGCTCTTTTGATTCCAGCGCTGCCTTGCTGATGGGGATGGAGGTGGCGCGCACGCAGAGCACAGCCTGCGGATGCGCCGTGTTGAACCACTTGGCAATCGCTCCGGCCGCGCGCTGCTTGGCGCGGTCCGGCACCTTGAAGATCGCCAGGCTATGGCCGCCGTTGGGGGCGAAGTGCTCCCGCCGCACCGGATGCAGCGGAGCGTGGACGACCTCGAAATCGTCGCCGCGCTGGCGCAGCGTGGGCAGGCGGTACGGGCCCTGCTGCTCGAACACCGTCTTACGCAGGGTAAAGATCTCAGGCGACGACTCCGGCGGTGCATAGCCGCGGTTGATCAGCCCGATCAGGAACTGCGTGGCCTCGGTGGCCATTGGATTATTGAACTGGACTCTGGTGCCGTCCTTGCTGAAAGGGCGCCCTCCGGTGAGGCCATACCATACCTGCCAGTATGAGAACGACCAGTTGAGGTCGAGCGCATAGCGGTCGGGCGGACGCGCCACTTTCGCGGCATAGTCCAGGAAATCGTTCCAGGTCCAGCCCTGCCTGGGCGGCTGGAGACCGGCCTCGGCCAGCAGCTTCGGGTTATAAATCATGGCGATATTGTTCGTGTAGACCGGCATCTGGTGCATCTTGCCCTTCCACAGAGCCGACTCCAGGAATGCCGGGAAGATGTCGGCGCGCTGGGCAGGCCAGTCGCGATACCCCTTCATTTCTTCGTCGATGTCCGCCGTGGCCCCCTTGACGAACAGGCCGGTGGTGTCGTACCAGGCCAGAAACATGATGTTCGGCGGCACGCCACTGGCAGCCGCAGCGGTTACCTTATCCAGCGAGACGGCCTGATCGAACTCTTCGAGTGGCACCTTGATCTCGTCGGGGTGCTGCTGCACGTACTCTTCGATGAGCGACCGGCGGGCGATCGACTCCGGATGAGTGTTGCTGAGGTTATTCCAGAAGGTGATCTCTACCGGGCCGCTCGGCTTGGCCGGTGCGCTCTCTCCGCCGCTGCCGGGGCGGCAGGCGCTCAGCACCGCCGCGCTCGACAGGCCCGCGCCGAGCGCCCAGGCCGACGATGCCAGTATCCCGCGTCTGGTAACCGGTCTCTGCACCATGGAACCCCTTCCTTTCTCGATTAATTCGATTAATCGGCCCGATGGCCGGGCAGTGCCGAGACGTATCGGGCCAGCGTCCAGTCTACTATCCTGGTATCTGGATAGCATGGCTTGGGCGGCCGGCTCGTTCAGACCGAGGCCATCCAGAGCGTGCGGTTCTCCAGAGGAAGCGTGACGCGGGCGCCGCCGCGGCGGTGTGACTCCACAAAGCCCAGCGCGATCTCCATGCCCCGCCGGGCGATGCGCACGTTCCCGCGGGTGGAGCCGCCAGTCTCGATAGCCTGGATCAGGTCCTCGATGATACGCACTGTGTTGCTCTTGCGCTCGAACCAGGGGAACGGCGCGTCTTCAAAGGTTTTCTGCCGCCAGCCGGGGCGCTCAGTCAGCACGCGCAGTTGGTAGCGCAGGCCGTTATCTAGGATACGTACGATACCGGTCGTCCCGCACACCTCAAACTCGCCCACGGGCCCTCCAGAGAGGTAGTAGCCGCGGATGCCGTTGGCGAACTGGATGATCCCGGTGCCGCTCAGGTCGTACTCAATGCGATCGCTCTGCCCATCCCACTTGCCGTTGGCGTCCACCATGCCCTGGACAGAGCTGGCCGGTGGATCGCCCGCCAGGCGCATGAGCAAATCGATCCAGTGGCTGCCGGTGTGCAGCAGGCTGCCGCCGCCGTACGAGATCACTGAGCGGACCGTGCCCAGCCGTCCCTCAGCGATCAGCGAGAGAATAGCGTCCACGCCGGTGCTCCAGCGACGGCTGGTTCCTAGGTTGAACTTGACGTTGTGACGCTCCACGGCCTCGACCATGGCGTCGGCCTCGGCCAGGGAGCAGCACATAGGCTTCTCGCAGTAGATGCCCTTGACGCCGTGCTCGGCCGCGAAGATCGTGATCTCGGCATGGAGCGGAGCGCGGGTGGTAATGCTCAGGATGTCCGGCCGCTCGACCTCGATCATGGTACGGTAATCAGTGTACCGGTGCTCCGGCGGCACGCCCCAGCGCTCGCCGAAGGCGGCCAGCCTGGCCTCGTCTACGTCAGCGATGGCCACAAGCTTCGTCTGCGGCACAACAGCATAGGCAGCTGCGTGGGAGTACGGGAGTACAATCGAGGGATAGGTCTGCACCTCGTCGTCGATCGTCCCGCCCATGCGGCCACAGCCAACCAGCGCAACGCGGTACTGTACCATGGTGTCTACCCTCGTATCGAGGATGATCTCGGACTCGACTGTGTCCAAGGAAAGGCCGGGCGTCGTGCTGGACTTGAGTATTGTAGTAATGCCGTGCTTCCCGTCAAGCGGCAGGGTGGGCCGGCTTGTGAAGGAAGGGGCGACTGGCCGGTCCCTGTGGTAGAGCTGTGTCTGCACCGCCCAGCATCCTTGCCTCCTGCCACTGCGGTGTCGTAAAGTCACAGGAGATGCTGGAGAGGGAAGATCGAGATGGTCCGGCCTGCGCCGTACGTACTTCGTCTCTCTCGCCGCGCCGTCGTTAAGCTGGTCGGAAGCGGCGCGCTGGGCATGCTCTTCCATCTGCCTCAAGCGACTATGCCGGTGCGTGGGGCAGAGACGCCGATGGAGCTGGGGCTGCTGCACGGGCGGTTTTATGCCTACACGGGCGATCCGGCGGCCGGCACGGGCTATACCGTCCTGGACGATGATGTTGCACCGCTCTGGCTGTGGTACCGCAGGCTCGGTGGCCCGCCTGTGCTCGGCTACCCTATCTCGCGGCGCTTCGAGCAGGACGGCACCGTGCAACAGGCATTTCAGCGGGGCCTGCTGGTGTGGCGGCCTGAGGCTAGCGCGGCCGAGCTGGCGCCGCTGATGGACCAGCTCAGCGTGCGAGGCCACGATGCGTGGCTGCTATCTGAGAAAGGCATCCCGCTGCCGCTTGACCCGCGGGCTGAAGCGAGCCTGCCGCCGGAGGAGGTGCGCGCCCGCCGCATGGCGCTCCTGGAGGGCTACCCGGAGTTCCTCTTCACGCTGGCGCAGGCTGGCGACGCAGAGGCTGTCTACGGCCTGCCGGCGTCGCCGGTGACCGACATGGGGAGCTTCTACGCGGTGCGGCTGCAACGCACTGCCCTCCAGCTTTGGAAGGTCGATGTGCCGTGGGCGCGGGCCGGCGACGTCACGGTAGCAAATGCCGGGGAGATCGCCCGCGAGGCCGGTCTGTTCGACCCGGCCTGGCTTGCACCAGAGCCGCCGCCGCTCGACGCCTTCCCGCTTGAGGCGCCGGTGCGGGTGCAGATCCCGGCCATCCGCGTCGACGCCGGAGTAGTGGTGCTCGGGGTGACTGCCGATGGCGAGATGGAGACGCCGGACAGCTTCACCCAGGTGGCCTGGTATACGTTTAGTGCCAGGCCCGGCGAGCCATCGAACTGCGTGCTCTCCGGCCACCTGGATATGCCGGGCGGGCGGCCGGCGGTGTTCTACCGGCTGCGTGAGCTCCGGCCGGGCCACGAGATCGTGCTCCTCGGCCCGAGCGGCAAGCGCTCTCGGTACCGTGTGACGGAGAGCCTGTCCGTTCCATCAGCAAACGCGCCCGTTGCTCAGATTGTAGGCCCCACCGAGGAGCCAGTGGTGACGTTAATTACATGCGACGGCGCATGGAACCGGGCTGCGGGAGAGTACACCGAGCGCCGGGTGGTGCGGGCCGCCCTCGTCGCAGTCGAGTGAGCGCCCTTCGCTGTGCTGCGCCTGCTCGTGGCTAGGAGAGCCCGGCGAGCCGGGCGCGTCGCCTGGAACATCTGTTTGTTCTCCCCCTATTGTAAATAATGTCAATAATTACAAACTAATAAATAATTGTAAATAAAGGGTAAATAGGGTATAGCTGTATATAGGGCTATAGCTGTACGCTCCGTTTTCATCCGGCGGGCCAGCGTAGCGCTACGCGCCGGTGCTGTTCCCATGCGCTGTCCGCCCGGCCCCAGCGTGGCGCTGAGATGACCTGGCTGCATTAATATTTTTAATCTCAAACTCAAAGATATTGACAACCTCGTGTAAATAATTTACACTGCTGGTGCAGTAGGAGTGAGAGGGCTGATGCCTGACGTCCTGGGACGCTGTCATAGCTGTAGCCGCCCGGCTACCACGCGGCAGAACGAGCATTAGTCGTCGCATGCATCGTACTATGTCCACGCACATCAGGTCGCTACACACTGCGGCCATCGCTGTCGAAGAGCTGAGCAAGCACTACGCGGTCTCCGAACGCAGCGGGGGCATGCTCGCGGCTGTGGGGAGCTTCTTCCGCCGGCGCACGCGCCTGGTGCGCGCCGTCGATGCGATCAGTTTCACCATCGCGCCGGGAGAGGTGGTCGGCTTTCTCGGCCCTAACGGCGCGGGCAAGACCACGACGCTCAAGATGCTGGCGGGGCTGCTCTATCCTACCTCGGGACAGGCGCACGTGCTCGGTTACGTGCCGTGGCGGCGCGAGAAGGAGTTCCTACGCCGGATCACGCTGGTGATGGGCCAGCGCCAGCAGCTTTACTGGGACCTGCCGGCCATCGATACGCTCCTGGTCAACCAGGTGATCTACAAGATCCCGGAAACGCAGTTCCGCCAGACGCTCGACGAGCTGTCCGAGCTGCTCGACCTTGGGCCGTTGCTGGGCAAGCAGGTCCGCCAGCTCTCGCTAGGGGAGCGCATGCGCTGCGAGTTGGCCGCGGCGCTGATCCACCGTCCGCAGGTGCTCTTCCTGGACGAGCCAACCATCGGCCTGGACGTGACGATGCAGGAGCGCATCCGCGCGTTCGTGCGCGAGTACAATCGCCGCACCGGCGCCACGGTCCTGCTGACCAGCCACTACATGGCCGACGTGACCGCACTTTGCTCGCGGGTGATCGTCATCCACCACGGGAGGCTGCTGTATGACGGCGAGCTTGGCGCGCTGGCCGCGCGACTGGCGCCGTTCAAGATCGTGTCTGTGGCGCTCGAGGACGGCACCGCGGCGGACGTGGCCTGGGAGGAGTATGGCGAGCTGGTCTCAGGCCTCGAGAGCAATGGCGGTAAAGTACATTTGCGCGTGCCTCGCGAGCAGGCCGCGGAGGTCACGGCGCGGCTGCTGAGCCGGCTGCGCGTCCATGACCTGTCGGTGGAAGACCCGCCGGTCGAGGCGGTGATCGATCGGGTGTTTCGCGGGGAAGTACCGGACTGACCACAGGCAGCCTAAGTATTCGCGCGTACAGGACGGGGAGCATCATGCGGGACCTCGTGCGCCTTTACGGCGCCATGCTGCAGGCGTCCATCGCCGTACAGTTGCAGTACCGCGTGGCCTTGCTGATCTGGCTGCTCGGACTGGTGATCCAGCCGGTGGTGTACCTGGTGGTGTGGTCAACAGTGGCAGGCCAGGGCGCGGTGGGTGGCTACACGCGCGGGGATTTCGCCGCGTACTACCTGACGATGATGGTCGTCAACCACCTCACCTTCAGCTGGATCATGTGGGAGTACGATTACCTGATCCGCCAAGGGCAGCTCTCAGCCATGCTGCTCAAGCCGGCGAACCCAATGCACCGCATGGCGGCCGACAACATCGCATATAAGCTCCTGACCTCAGCGGTCGTCCTGCCGGTGGCAGTGCTGCTCGGCCTCTACTTCCGCCCCACCCTCTCGCTGACGCCGGAGTGCGCGATTCTGTTCCTGGCGGCCGTCGCTGGCGCGTGGGTGCTGCGCTGGCTGCTAGAGTACACCCTGGCGCTGGCGGCCTTCTGGACCACGCGCGTGACCGCCCTCAACGAGCTGTACTACGGGCTCTCCTGGTTCATGGCCGGACAGGTGGCGCCCAATGCGCTCCTGCCGCCAGGTGTGCAGACAGCCGCAGAGCTGCTGCCGTTCCGGTACACTGTCGGTTTTCCGGTGGAGCTGCTGCTGGGCCGGCTTGAGGGGGCGCAGATTACCTGGGGATTCACTGCACAGCTCATCTGGATCGCGCTGGCGTTCGTCGGGTATCACCTGCTCTGGCGCGCCGGGCTGCGCCGGTATTCGGCTGTGGGGGGATGAGAGGAGCCGTGGCGATGTACTACCTCTCCGTGCTGCGCGTGCTCTTTGGGGTGAGCCTCCTCAACGAGCTCCAGTACCGCGTGAACTTCGCGATCCAGCTCGTGCAGAGCGCGATCTCGCTCGGCACTGCGCTGCTCGGGCTGGCGGTTATCTTCAGCCACACTCGCACCCTGGGAGGCTGGAGCCCCGAGGAGCTCGTGGTGCTGCTGGGGATCTATTCCATCATGGCCGGTTTTATGGGCGCAGTCATCGGGCCGAGCCTGTCGCGGCTGATGCAGGACGTGCGCGATGGCACGCTCGACTTCACCCTGACGAAGCCCGTGGCCTCGCAGTTCCTGGTCAGCTTTCGGCAGGTGGTGATCTGGCGGCTGGCCGACGTGCTGCTGGGCGGCGCGCTGGTGCTCGGCGGCACCATCCGGCTGGGGGAGCGCATCGGGGTACTCCAGGCAGCGTCCTTCGTCGTCACGCTGGTAGCGGCCGCGGTGATCGTGTATAGCTTCCGGCTGGTGCTGGCCACGCTCACCTTCTGGATCATCCGGGTCGAAAACATCATGGTGATCTGGAGCAGCCTCTTCGACGCCGGCCGCTACCCGGTGAGCCTCTATCCTGACTGGCTGCGCATGGTGCTGACCCTGGTCGTACCTGTGGCCTTCGCCACGACAGTGCCAGCCGAGGCTCTCGCTGGTCGGCTGCATCCCCTCATGCTGGCCGCTGCCCTGGCACTGGCCGCGCTGTCGCTGGGGATCGCCTCAGCCTTCTGGCGCTACGGGCTGCGGCACTACACCGGCGCCTCAGCGTAACGCGCCGCCCTGAGCAAGCTGGGCGGAGCAGCTCCTGAAGGGCTCGCCCACCCAGAAGTACCCTATGCCTCAGGTACGAGAGATTGGGCGCGGGCCTGTACGTACATGGGCCCACGCCGCAGCTTGTCAACCACGCCAGCGTACGGAGAGCTCCAGCTCAGGGCTCTGGCAGCCCAGGCGCCATGCGGGTCCGCCAGGATGATGCGCACCACCTGCTCCGGCTGCCTGGCGATGTCGCCCTATCCGGCAGCCGCAGTGCTCCAGACTCTTGCGCGCTGTCGAAGAGCACAGCTTCGCCGGCGATGAACCGAGGAACAGCGGAGAAGCGCATTACCATTGTCGCGCTCCAGAAGCATTTCCACCAGAACCTCCAGAGCGCGACAGGCACCGTGCTGGCGCGGTGCTCGGCGCGATGCTATGATTGGAACGGCCGGGCCAGATGGGTCCGGTCCGGGACTCCTGGCGACCACTCCGCAACGGCCGGCCGTTGCCTTTCGAGGACATGACAATGGCTACCACCGATGTCGCTCCCCAGTCTCCCAGGATCCAGGTCACCGTGGTCGCACACGGGCAAGGCCACACAGCCAAGCTCCCGCCGCGGCGACCTCGCGCCGAGCGCCGCGCCCTGGCCCAGAAGCTCATGGCGATCGTGGGTGAGAAGCATGTATTCTGGGACGATTACGACTTAATGCTCTACCAGTATGATGGCTCGATCGACATTGGCCTGCCCGATGCCATCGTGCTGCCGTCGTCGGCGGAGCAGGTCCAGGCCATCGTGCGGCTGGCGCGGGCTGAGGGGGTGCCGATCGTCGCTCGCGGCGCCGGCACTGGCCTCTCGGGGGGCTGCATCCCCTTGGAAGGGGGCATCGTCCTCTCGTTTGCCAGGATGAACCGCATCCTAGAGATCGACCTCGAAAACCTGCGGGCCGTCGTCGAGCCGGGTGTGGTCAACCTGCACCTGAGCCAGCGCGTGGCGCCGTACGGGCTTTACTTTGTGCCTGATCCTTCTAGCCAGAAAGCGTGCACCATCGGCGGCAACGTCGGAGAGAACTCCGGCGGGCCGCACACCCTGTGCTACGGGGTGACGACGAATCACGTGCTCGGCCTGGAATGCGTGCTGCCTGATGGTGAGCTCGTGCGGGTGGGCGGCAAGACGCTGGATGGTCCCGGGTATGACCTCACTGGCGTGATCGTCGGCTCCGAAGGCACCCTGGCCATCGTGACCAAGATCTGGGTGAAGCTGGTGGCCCTGCCCGAGGCGGTGAAGACGCTGCTGGCGATCTTCAATACCGTCGAGGATGCTTCTAACACTGTGTCGGCGATCATCGCCGGGGGCGTGATCCCGGCGGCGCTGGAGATGATGGACCACCTGACCATCCAGGCGGTGGAGCAGTCAGTGCACGCCGGCTACCCGCTGGACGCCGGAGCAGTGTTGCTGATCGAGCTGGAAGGCCTGCGCGAGGAGATCGAGGTGCAGGCAGAGGCGATCATCGGCATCTGCGAGCAGCATCACGCCCGTGAGGTCCGGGTGGCCAGGTCGGCCAAAGAGCGCGACCTGTTGTGGGCCGGCCGCAAGGGCGCGTTTGGCGCGTTGGGGCGTATCTCGCCGGACTTCTACGTCATGGACGGCGTGATCCCGCGCAGCCGCTTGCCGGAGGTGCTGCGGCGGATCGACGAGGTAGGGGCGAAGTACGGCTTCCGCGTGGCCAATGTCTTCCACGCTGGCGATGGGAACCTGCACCCGAATCTGCTGTTTGACTCCGACCGGCCCGGCGAGCTGGAGCGGGTGCGCGAGGCGGGGGCGGAGATCATTCGCATCTGCGCCGAGGTCGGCGGCTCGCTCTCCGGCGAGCATGGCATCGGCATTGAAAAGCGCGACCTGATGCCGCTGATCTTCAGCGAGGCGGACCTGGCCACGATGAAGCGGGTGAAGCACGCCTTCGACCCGGACGAGCGCTTTAATCCGGGCAAGGTCTTTCCCGTGCCGGGCGCGTGCGTGGGGATCGTGCCGCGCACGAACATGCAGGGTGGGTGGTAGCGTCGATGGCAACTCGTCCCCCGGCCTCCTTTCAGGAGCTCGCCGGCCAGGCGCTCGATGCCGGGCGCCGCGCGGCGCTGGCGGTAGACGGTGTTGAGCCAGAATACTTCATCGAGCCCGAGAGCCCTGAAGAGTTGGCCGCGGCACTGCACGCGGCTGCAGAGGTCGGGCTGGCGGTCATCCCGCGCGGACAAGGGACGAAGCTCTCCCTGGGCAATCCGCCGCGTGCTGGCCAGGTGGCGCTCTCGCTGGCGAAGCTGAACCGTATTCTCGAGTACACGCCGGAGGATCTGACCGTCACCGTGCAGGCGGGGGCGCGCTTGGCGGAAGTGCAGGCGGTGCTGGCGCAGCGCGGGCAGCACCTGGCGCTCGATCCCCCCTTCGTCGAGCACAGCACCATCGGCGGCATCTTGGCGACGAACGCCAGCGGGCCGCGCCGGCTCAAGTATGGCGCCGCGCGCGACTTGGTGATCGGCATCCGCGTCGCCCAGGTCGATGGGGCGATCACCCACGCCGGTGGCAAGGTCGTCAAGAACGTCGCTGGCTACGACCTGATGAAGCTGTATATTGGATCGCTCGGCACGCTGGCGGTCATTGTGGAGGCAACGTTTAAGCTGCACCCCTTGCCACCGGCTGAGCGCTCCCTCGCCGCCGCGTTCCCGACGTTCGCCCAGGCGCAAGACGCGGCGTTGCGCCTCCTGCGCTCGCCGTTCCTGCCGGCTGCCTTCGCAGTGCTCACGCCGGACTTGTTCGCCGCGCTGGAGCGCCCCGGCGGGTGGCAGGGGCTGGAGACACCGGGCGCCTGTGCGGTCCTGGCCTGGAGCGCCGGGGTCGACGCGCTGGTGCAGCGGCAGTCGAGCGAGATTGAGAAGATGTTGCATGAGGCCGGGGCGGCTGCCATTGCGCCGGCCGACGGACCAGCCAGCCGCGCCCTCTGGCAGTCGTTGCTGCGCCGCCGCGCAGAGGACTGGGAGCGCCCTGGCGGGCTGTTCCTGAAGGCGGCGATCCTCACCAACCGCGTCGCCGCCTTCTGTGAGCGCGCCCGAGCCGTTGCGGCGGAGCGCGGCCTTTCCTGCCGCCTCTCAGGTGAGCTGGCCAGCGGGGTGCTGTACGTGCGCATCGATGGTGTGAACGGCCAGACGCAGGCGGACCTGCTCGCACAGGTCGTGCGCGAGCTCCGCGCGGCGGCGCAAAGCTACGAAGGGAGCCTGGTCATGCTGAATGGCCCGCTGGCAGTCAAGCGCCTGGTCGATGTGTGGGGCGAACCGGCGGGGTCGCTCAGCCTGATGCGGCGCCTGAAGCAGGAGTTCGATCCACAGAATGTGCTGAACCCGGGGCGGTTTGTCGGTGGGCTCTAAATAGCTCTGGCGCAGGCTGGCAACGGATTAGCTGTCAACGGATTATGGGCACGGATTGCACGGGTTAAGGGGACGGACTGGCAACAGATTGGGAAAACGGATGACCGTCTCCCATACCATGTCTTCAGCAGGATAGAAGAACGCCGTGGTTGCTGTACAAGAGCATGGTACTCGTACTACGAGTACTACTCACGAATTGCCGATCGTCGGTTTTAACGGGCCGGACGCGCCGCGGCGAGAGGACATGCGCCGCTGCGTACACTGCGGGCTGTGTCTGGCAGCCTGCCCGACCTTCCGCGTGCTCGGCAGCGAGCTGGATTCGCCGCGCGGGCGCATCTTCCAGATGCGCATGGTCGCGGAAGGCAAGGTCTCGCTCTATGATCCGAACTTCCGGCAGCATATGTTCGCCTGCTTGGACTGCCGCGCCTGCGAGACAGCATGTCCCTCTGGGGTAGAGTACGGGAAGCTGATCGAGGCCACGCGGGCGCAGCTTAAGCCGGCGAGCCGCACGGAGACGCTGCTCAAACGCGCCGTCTTAGGTCAGGTCTTCACGCACCCGGCGCTGCTGGATGCGGCTGGCCTAGCCATGCGCTTCTACCAGAAAAGCGGGGTGCAAGCGCTGGTACGGCGGACGGGCCTGTTGAAGCGACTGGGCAAGCTGGGCGAGCTGGAAGGGCTCCTGCCTCGTGCGCAGGGCGGCCTGCTGCGGCTGCGGCTGCCGGAGGTCCTGCCGGCGAAAGGCACGCGCCGGGCGCGCGTGGCCCTGGTCAGCGGCTGCGTGATGAGCCAGTTCTTCGGGGAGACCAACCTGGCCACGGCGCGCGTGCTGGCTGAAAACGGCTGCGAGGTGGTGACGCCGCCAGACCAGCGCTGCTGCGGCGCCCTGCACGAGCACGCCGGCGAACGCGAGCTGGCCAGGCGGCTCGCCTGCCACAACATCGAGGTGTTCGAGAAGCTCGGCGTGGATGCCATCATCATCAACGCGGCTGGCTGCGGCTCCATGCTCAAGGAGTACGGGCATCTCCTGGAGCACGACCCGCAGTACGCCGAGCGAGCCCGCGCCTTCAGCGCGAAGGTGCGCGATATCAACGAGTACCTGGTGGAGATCGGCTTCCGGCCGCCCAGGGGTGAGATCCGGCGGCGCGTTACCTACCAGGACGCCTGTCACCTGCGCCACGCCCAGCGCATCTACGAGCAGCCGCGCCTGATCTTACGGTCAATTCCGGGCATTGAGCTGGTGGAGATGTGGGAGTCCGATATGTGCTGTGGCAGCGCAGGCATCTACAACATTACCAACAGCGACATCTCCATGCAGCTCCTCGAGATGAAGATGGACAACGTCGTAGCGGTGCAGCCGCAGACGATCGTTGCCTCGAACCCGGGCTGCATTCTCCAGCTCGCCTACGGTGCGCGGCAGCGCGGGCTCACGGTAGACGTGGTCCATCCGGTGGATCTACTAGACGAGGCCTATCGCCGCGAAGCCGGGCCCTATCGACACGGGTAGGTCTCTGTTCAGCGAGGAGCCAGGATAGGTAAAGTACATCCCCCTTCCGTATATACGGTCTATGTGACGTATAAAAAATAAAAGTAAAAAAAAATAAAAGTAAAAAATAAAAAAAAAGATGAAGGTAACGCTGGCATACGGCAAGCGCGGCCTGGAGATCGAGCTGCCCGATGGCGATGTGACTGTTGTCGAGCCGCAGTATCTGCCGGGGCTGCCAGACGAGGCTGCGGCCCTGCGAGCGGCGCTGCGCAGGCCGGTCAACGCACCGCCGCTCCGCGAGCTGGTGCGACGCGGGCAAACGGTCTCGATCCTGTTCTGTGACATTACGCGGCCGATGCCCTCCGGCCGGGTGCTGCCCGTGCTGCTGGAGGAGCTCGACGATGCCGGCGTGCGTCGCGAGGATATCACGCTCATCAACGCTACCGGCATGCACCGCGCCAACACGGAGGCCGAGCTGCGCGGCATGTTGGGCGACGCCATCGTGGAGAACTACCGGATTGTCACCCATAACGCGCATGACACGGCGAGCCTGCGCTACCTCGGCCAGACCCGGCGCGGACATCCAGTCTGGGTCAACCGCCACTATCTCGATGCCGATGTACGCATCCTGACTGGCTTCATCGAGCCACACTTCTTCGCCGGCTTTAGCGGTGGACCGAAGATGGTTGTGCCTGGCGTGGCGGGCGCGCCGACGGTGATGGCTAACCACGGCGCCGACATGATTGCCCACCCGGGTGCGACCTGGGCGACGCTGGAGGGCAACCCGATCTGGGAGGAGATCGCCGAGGCGGCCGCCATGACGCGGCCGGTGTTTAACCTTAACGTCGCTATCAACAAAGATCACGCCATCACAGCCGTCTTTGCTGGTGAGCTCTTCGCCTCGCATCGTCAGGGCTGCGCGTTCGTGCGGCGGACGGCTATGCAGGCAGTGCCGCGCCGCTTCGATATCGTGATCACGACCAACTCCGGCTACCCGCTCGATCAGAACATCTATCAATCGGTGAAAGGCATGGCCGCCGCGGCACGAGTGGTGAAGCCTGGTGGCATTATCATCTGCGCCGCCGAGTGCGCCGACGGTGTGCCGGAGCACGGCAACTACCGCAAGATTTTGCAGCTGGGGAAGACGCCAGACGAGCTACTGCGATTAATCTGCTCGCCGGGCTTCTCGATGTTCGATCAGTGGCAGGTGCAGATCCAGGCACAGATCCAGCGGCAGGCGCGCGTCTATCTCAAGTGCGAGCTCCCAGACGAGGTGGTGCGGAGCACGCATTTCGAGTCCTGCGATGACATCTCCGCACTGGTCAGGCACCTGGTGCAGCAGTTGGGCCCGCACACATCTATCTGCGTCCTGCCGCAGGGTCCGCAGACCCTGCCGTATGTTCAAGAGCCCTGAGGTTTTCGAATGCCTGAATTACCTCTGAGCGCACGACGGAACGAAGTGCCGCAAAACGAGCGAGGCGGCCTTCCAGAGGACACCTCCCCCTCGATGGGCAGTGGAGCGAGCGGCGCTCAGCCTGCTCTGGCTGTGGAGCCTGGCAGGCGCATGACTGTCGGGCAGTTGCTGGGTCTGCCCCAGGGGCTGCCGGTCGCCGAGGCCGCCGCCGTTGAAGGAGAGTACTGGATCGTGGAAGAGGGCCAGGTGCGCGCCGGACCGCGCCGGGCTATCTTCAGCGCCTCTGGCGTCGAGCTGCTGAACTACAACAACCCCTTTCGTCAGCTCATCGAGCGCGTCTGGTTTAACGGCCGCATTGTCTACGCTCTGGAGGCTGGCCCGGTTGAGGTCGATCCCACGAAGGTCAAAGTGGCCCAGGAGTACCAGCTCGTCTACAGCGTCGAGCTGGACGAGCGGGGGCTGCTGGCGCGCGAGCCGGAGCGAGTGCCCGGGCAATACAATATCTACGATAGCGTGCCTGGTATGCTCGAATACAGCCCGCTGTGGCAGTTCAACTACGTGGTCGTGCCGCGCGATTACGTGCCGAATACCCTGCGCTCGGCCGAGGACTGCCTGTGCAGCGGCTATCCGATCATCCGCAGCAACTACGTCGAGAATTGACCGGTGCTCTGAGCGCGGGCCGCCGTGCGCGGCCCTTCACTTCTTGATAACCAAGACGAAGCAGCCGGATGCGGCCTGGCTTCTGCTGCGGCACATGGCCGGGCCCTATGTGCAGGGGCTGATCGGCGAGACCAAGATCCAGATGCCCACCCTCATCTCTTCTCTATGTCTCTTATGTCTGTCTATGTCTGTCTATACCTAAGCCGGGGTGGGATCTCCATGGTTCCGTGTCTGGCGTCTGCGGGTTTCACCCTGGCTTTCCTTTAAAGCGACTGATCCGGAGAACTTCTTGAAGCCGCCGCCGGCTAGCCTTCGGATTAACCATGAGCTCATGGCCACCTCACGCGATCTGGCCTTCCATCGCGTGTGGCTAGAGTGGTACAACGCCATCACCGCTGAGATCGTGCCCGCCTTCGCCGGCCAGATCAGCGTGAAGGAGGCAGGGCAGAAGGCCGTACAAGTGGGGGATGCGATCCTGCAAGGCCGGAAGTAGTAAGCTTGTAGAACGGCTCCGGGCTGGAATGAGACGAAGACGAAATGAGACGAGAGGAGGCCCGCGATGGAGACTGCCCGTGCCGTAGCCGCGCCGCCAGGATCAGCGCGGCAGCGCCAGGAGCCTGGCGCAGAGATCGTCTCGCCGGAGGTACACGCCGATGGCTCGGTCACGTTCCGGCTGTACGCCCCGAAGGCGGCCGAGGTATTCCTGGCCGGCAACGTGCTGGTGTACGAGAACGGCCCGGTTGCGCGCACGCAGGCAGCCATGCAGCGGAACGCCAACGGCGTCTGGGAGCTCACCACCGCGCCGGTCGATCCAGGCGCCTACGCCTACTGGTTCGTGGTCGATGGCGTGCGCGTGCCGGACCCGCGCTGCCCTGAGCCACGCGCCGGCACGAACCGCACGCTTCCGTCGAGCGTCGTTGTGCCGGCTACTCCACCGGCGGTCTGGGAGTTCAATCCCCCGGTGCCGCATGGCCGCGTGATCCTGGAGACGTTCTGGAGTTCGACACTGGGCGCTGCGGTCGGCTGCGTGGTGTACACACCGCCGGGCTACCCGGCCATCCTCCCTGAGGCTACCCCGGGCGGCGTGATAGAGGAGTATCCCTTGCTCTTGCTGCTGCATGGCCGCGGCGACGATGAGAGCGGCTGGGTGACCAAGGGCCGCGCCGCCATTGTGCTGGATAATCTCATCGCCGCCGGGCGCATCCCGCCGCTGGTAGTGGCGATGCCCTATGGCCACACTGGCGCCTTCGATGATCCACAGCGCATTGCCCGCGAGGAGCCGTACTTTCTCGGAGAGGTGCTCGCACTGGTCGAAGCACGCTATCTGGTGAGCCGAGCGCGCCGGCAGCGCGCCGTCGCCGGGCTCTCTATGGGCGGCGGCCAGGCGCTACGCCTGGGCCTGGGACATCCCGACCTCTTTGCAGGCCTTGGCGCCTTCTCAGCAGCGATCCTCCGGCCAGGGGCGCTGGGTCGCCTGGCAGAGGCCGAGCTTCCCGAGCAGGCGGCCCGGCTCGATGCGCTCTACCTCTCATGGGGCCGCAGCGAGGCCCCTGACTTCCTGGACGCAATCAGGCGGCTGGTGGATCTATTGGATGGAGCACGGTTGGCTGGGCGCGGTGTGCGCTATGTTACGAGTGAGAAACGCGGCACACACACTTGGCCCGTATGGACGCAAAGCCTGGCTGACTTCCTCGAGCTCTGGGCCGGGCCGCTGCGCCGGACAGATGAGCGATCGGTCCAGTAAAGGCGCGGGAGCTGTCCATGGCTGGGGTCAGCGTTGAACCGGGCGAGCACAGCGTCGCACAAGCCGTCCGTAGCTGGTTCCTTGAACTCCAGGAATGCGTGCGCGCGGTGGACTTCGAGCGTGCACGTAGGCTCTTCGATCCCCAGGTCGTCTCGTTTGGAACCGTGGCCGGGATCGTGCGCGGCCTGGCTGCGCTGGAAGAGCACCAGTGGCGGCGCGTCTGGCCGTCTATCCGCGACTTCACCTTCGACCTGGAGTCGCTGGTGTGGGACGCCGAGGGTGAGATGGCCTGGGCGGTAGCGCTCTGGACCAGCACCGGCTTCGATGCCGAGGGCTGGCCGTACCACCGCCCAGGACGCGCCACCGTCGTGCTTCGCCGTCGGCACGGTACCTGGCGCGCAGTACACACGCACTTCTCGCTCATTCCTGCTGCCACGGCGTCCCGATCATGACGCCCTGCTGCCCATCCCAACCGTGAGCGCCATCTATCCCTACGTACGTGACCATCCCCAATCTATTTATCTTCTTCTTTCTATATTAATTTTAATCTTAAGCTTTTACTTAATACTCTTCTTTTCTTATCTTATTACTTGCTACGCCGCGGCGATGCCCTTGCCGCCCTGGGAGGCACGTATCCTCGCCTCTCATCCGTGCAATCCGTTCCCGAAATCCGTTGACCGCTCCGCGTTCGCAGCCCTACCAGTTGGTGAACGACCCGTCATCGCGAGTCAGGCGCACGCCGCGGCGGGGCTGGTACGGTGAGCGACGGGCGGCCTCGCGGTCGAACTCCACGCCCAGGCCAGGGAGCTGCGGCGGCAGCAGATAGCCGTCCTGCACTCCACCTGCACCGGCACCACGTCGGTGAGCATGGTGCCCGGGCGGCGCGGCTGCTCCATCACCCCGAAGTTTGGGATGGTCAGGTTCAAGTGCAGGCACGCCGCAGTCGAGACCGGTCCGAGCGGGTTGTGCGTCGCAACCTTGATATAGTGCGCCTCGGCCATCGCGGCGATCTTCTTCGCCTCGGTGAGCCCGCCGGCGATGCACACGTCGATGCGGGCGTAATCGGTCAGCTCCTCCTCGATCACCTGGCGGAACTCCCACTTGGAGCAGAACTGCTCGCCCACTGCCAGCGGGACATTGGTGTGCTGGCGCACATGCCGTAGCGAGTACATGCTCTCAGCGCGGATGGGGTCCTCGATGAAGAAAGGACGATACTGCTCGGCAGCGCGGCAGAAGTACACCGCGTCGGCAGGATCGAGCCGGGTGTGCACGTCAAAGCAGATCTCGATCTCATCGCCGATGGCCCTGCGCACCGCCTCGAGCTGGCGCAGCCCAGCGCGGATCGCCTCCGTCGGCTCAAAGCGCGTGCCGTCCTGCGGCAGGCCCCAGCGCACGAACTTCCAGCCCTCCTCCTTCGAGCGCAGGCAGCTCTCCACCAGTGGCTCGACCTCCATAGCGTGGCCGACGTTATGTGGGTAGCACACCACGCGGTCCCGGACACGCCCACCCAGAAGCTCATACACCGGCAGCCCCAGCGCCTTGCCCTTGATGTCCCAGAGGGCGATATCGATGGCCGCGGCAGCCGAGGCGCCAATATTCCCAGCAGGGAAGAAGTCGGCGCGGTACATTACCTGCGAGAGGTGCTCGGTGCGCATGGGGTCTTCACCGATGAGGTGCAGCTTCAGATGCTCAATGCACGAGGCCACCGCAAGCATGCGGCTGCGCAGACCGGCCTCACCGACCCCGTAGATGCCCTCGTCGGTGTCCACGACGACGAACATATAGTTGGCGTTGCCGCTCCACACCAGGTACGGCTCGATATTCGTGATCTTCACAGCCTCTTCCTCCTAGCGCCGAGGATGCCCTCCCGGCGCCGGCGCCAGTATAGCGAGGCAGGTGTCCGGGAGCCAGCCGTGCCGGCGCGCGGCGCGGGTGCACCACGCTGCACGATACACTATGGGTCATGGCCGCCTCGGCGCTGCCCTTGGCTGGCTGCGCCGAGAACGGTACGCTCGACAGTGCCAGCGCAAGAGAAGAGACTAGAAGACCCTAGAGGAGATATGCGCGTGGACCTGACGGAGCGGGCAGGAACAGCAGCACCGGCTGCGCGGCGGCTGAGCCAAGCCGCGGCACATGTGATGGCCGGTGGCCGGCTGGCTACGCTAGTGACGGTCCTCGCGGCGTTCGTCAACACGCTGGTGTGGGCGCGCGCCTTACCGTTCGACGGCGGCTCCGATGAGCGGCTGCACTTTGAGACCGTGGCGTTCATTGTCCGGCACGGTCGGCTGCCGGTGCTGGGCGTAGACCTCTTCGGCCGCTCCATCTCACCCTACCGCGCCGAGATCCCCCATGCCTCTGAGCCGCCCTTACCCTATCTCTTTACCATGGTCGTCGTGCGCCTGTTGTCTCCCTGGAGCGATGCGCTGCCGGCCGCGCGACTGGCCTCTGCACTGTGCATTGCTGCTACAGTCTGGCTCGCGCTCCGCATGGGCCGGCTGTGGTTCCCTGACTCGCCGGTGCTCCAGCGCTGCACCGGCCTCTTTGTCGCCGCCATCCCCCAGGTGACACACATTGGAAGTTACGTCAATAGCGATGCCTTTACCCTCTTCGCCGCGTCGCTGGCGCTCTACCTGGCCAGCAGTGGCATCCTAGGCGGCTGGCGCGCGCACACGCCGGCTGTCCTGGGCGGCGCGCTCGGGCTGGTGCTGCTGAGCCGGCTGAACGGCTACGCAGTTGTGCCTGCCGCTACATTGCTCGTTCTGCTGGCACGGGCGTCGTCCTGGCGTGTACGAATACAGTGCCTTGCGCTCACCGGCGCCGTCGCCATATTGGTAAGCGGCTGGTGGTTCGTGTGGAACCTGGAGGTCTACAACGGTGACTTGTTCGCCGCCCGACTGACCGAGCAGACCTGGCGGCAGCTTGCCCCGCAGTGGCGCTCGCTGGCAGACACCGGCATGCCCTTCGTCGCGATGGCTGGCTACACTTATTTCTGGGCGCGGCTGGTCTCCAGTTTCTGGGCGCTCTTCGGCTACAGCAACGTCCCGCTGCACCCGACGTTATACTTTCTGCCAATGGCGTTGACGCTGGCGCTGCTGGCGAGCAGCGCCTGGAGCGTGCTCCGGCTGGGCGTGGCGTTGCTACAGCGGCAGCGGCTCGAGCCGCGGACAGTGCTGCTGGCAGCGTACGTCGGCCTGCTGGGGAGCCTCGTCCTGGCTACGATGTGGTGGTGCTGGAAGATGGACTTCCAGCCGCTGGGTCGCTATCTATTTCCGGCCCTGCTCCCCTCGACCATCTTGGTGTTCGAGGGGATGCGCCGGGCACTGCCGCAGCGATATGCCATGACGATCCTGGCATGTGTGCTCGGGCTCGTGATCCTAAACTGGCTCTGCCTCGTTGGGTATGTGCCGCGGGTGAAACCAGGCTTCTTCGACGTGGACCTGTGATCCCTGTGATAGAGTCCGGATATACAAGTCCGGCGTCGCCTGAGCCGGCTCGCCGGCTCGCTGGCGAGTGCCATAGTCGCAAGGAAGTGGGATGCGCACTATTCCCTGGAAGCCGCTCAGGGCAGCGGCGGTCATTCTCGAGGCGCGGGGCTATGTTCTCCTAGCGCATCCACGATGCCCTGGCCGGGCGCAGCGGTCGCCGCTTCTGGTGATCGTCGGCCCGTGCTGGTGGTGTGAGCAGGGTGACACGCGTGAGCAAGGGTAGCAATGCGTTCGTGATGCTCGGTGCGCTCTCAGCCATGCTGGCAGTGGCCGCCGGAGCCTTCGGCGCGCATGCGCTCCAGGAGCGGCTGCCGCCGGAGCGGCTCTCCACCTTCGAGGTTGCGGCACGCTACCACATGTACCATGCGCTGGCGATGCTGGCAGCAGGCTGGGTGCTCGACCGCTGGCCGGGCGCTGCGGCGCGGGCGGCCGGCTGGCTTTTCGCCCTGGGAACAGTGCTCTTCTCCGGAAGTTTGTATGCCTTAGCGCTGAGCGGCCTGCGCTGGTTGGGGGCAATCACCCCGTTCGGCGGCCTGGCCTTCCTGGCGGGTTGGCTCGCCCTGGCCTGGGCGGCCCTGCACGGCAAGCAGTGACTGCCGGTTACGTCCTGCGCCGCCCGCGAGCACGCGAGGCGACCGCGGGGGGCTCGGCGGGCGCGCCCGCGACTGCAGCGGTTTCGCCGCGCAGCCAGCCGAGGATCCGCTGGCGATCGACCAGGAGGCGCTCGCCCAGGGCAGTGACGGCCGCCTCAGCGTCGCCGCGCACGAGGGCATCGACCATCCGCCGGTCGGCGGCAAGAGCCTGCGGGTCGCGGGCCGCGTCTGAGGTGGCGATCAGCGCTTCGACCATGTGACTGATGCCCTCCCAGGCGCGTCGCAGCGGACGGTTCCCGGCCACGGTAAAGACATGGCTGTGGAACTGGGCATCGCTCTCCGCGGCACGCGCTGCCGGATCGTCCCCGCGCGCGTTCTCGCGCTCGGCCAGCAGGCTGCGCCACAGCGTGACATCCTCCGGGGAGACCCGTGCCGCTGCGGTGCGCAGGGCCGCGGCCTCGAGCATCTGCCGGAGCGTGAGCAGGTCAAGTACGTCCTGCTCACTGATCCCGCGCACCACCGTCCGGCCGGTCGGAGTCGTCTCTACGAGCCCCTCGCGCTCGAGCTGTTCTAGCGCCTCCCGCACCGGGCCGCGGCTCACCCCCATCTGCTCGGCCAGATCTGCCTCTACCAGCCGCTCCCCCGGAGCGATGCGCCCACTCAGAATGGCCCGTCGCAGCGGTCCTACCACTTCCTGCCAGAGCATGCGCCGCCCCACGCGCGGCAGCGCAGCGTCGCTCTCCCGGCGCTCCACCCGCCTCTCCTCGTTGCCCTTTCTGACTTTCTGACAAGGTTTCGCGAACTGTTTGCAGTCTATCCGATGGCTTGTCGCTGCGTCAACGGAACGCGGAGCTCAATGGAACGCGGAGCGAGCCGAAGCAGGCAGCCGCCCAGCGTATAATACAGGCGTCGGCAGCGGAGGGCCGTTCGGGCAGGGCATGGACATGATGGCAGAGGCGGGCTGGATTGAGACAGCCGGCACCGAGTGGAGCCGGGCGCACCAGCAGGGCATGCAGCGAGCGGCTGCCGGGGACACCGAGGAGGCGCTGCGGCTGTTCGAGCAGGCGCGCCACGTGGCTGCCACACCGCTAGAGGTGGCGACCACGGCATACGAAGAGGCGGCTGTGCTGCTGCAGCTGGAGCGCTGGCAGGACGCGGCGCGCGCCCTCCAAGCTTGCCTGGTGGCAGCGCCGGATACACCGATTGCAGCACGGGCGTATCTGGCGCTCGGCCGCCTGTTCGAACGGCAGGGGCGCACTGAGGAAGCCGCGCTGGCCTATCGCGGCGCCATCGGCAGCGCCGGCGAGGACCGCGCGGTCGGCCGCGAGGCATTCGAGCGCATGAGCGCCCTGGTGGAGCGCCAGCGCACCGAGGCGCCCGGCGCTCAAGAGCAGTTGCTGGTGCAACGTATCCAGACGGCCGACCTGCGCGCCCTGCGTGTCGTCGTGCGCTCGTTCCAGCAGGCGCTGGCGCGCTATCTGGCGCTGCTCACCGGCGATGCTGCGCTGGCCGCCACGCTCACCCGCGAGACCTTCGTCGAGTGCTACCGGCGCATCCTGGCACTGGAATATAACCCTGATGTGGGGCTGCGGCTGTGGCTGTTTCGCCTGGCTACGCAGCGGGCGGCTGCCCCGACGCCCGCGCACGCTCTGCTGCGCTGGGTCGTCCGGCAGGTGCCGCTGCCCTGGCTGGCAGACCGGCTGGCGCGGCTGGCGCCCGCCCGCTCCCGACCGGCGCCGGGCGCGGGTTTGGACGAGGACGATCGACTGCGCCGCGTGCTGGCCGCTCTGCCGGTCGAGCAGGCCGCCTTGCTCCTGCTCTCCGCGCTGGAAGGGCTGCGCTACCACGAGCTCGCTCTGGTGCTCGACATCCCGGTCGAAGAGGTGCCCCGGCGCATGCTGGCGGCGCGGCAGGCGCTCGAATGGGCGGCATTCGAGGCAGGGATCGCGCTCGACCCGCCGGCCGCGGACATGAGGCAGCCATGAGCTCGACGACGCGCTGCTGGGAACTGGAAGAGGCAATCTCGATGTACGCTGACGGCGAGCTGCCGCAGGGCCAGCGGCCGGCGCTCGAGGCGCATCTGGCTGAGTGCCCGCACTGCCAGAGCCGCCTAGCGCGCATGCGTACCATCGCCGAGCGCATCCGCGCCCTCGGTCGCCGCTCCCTCGCCCTCGACGTCGCCGATGAGGTGATCCGCCGCGTCAGTGGCTGATGGCCAGGCGCCAGGCTCACACGATGTCGCGCCAGGAGAAGCGCGGCGTGAAGCCCAGCAGCTCTGCGGCGCGCTGGCCCGAGATCACTGAGCCGGAGCCTGCCAGGCCGGGCAGCAAGGGCTCGATGCCGGGGTAGTAGCGGCGCAGCAGCGCCGGGAGTTCATGCGCAGTGAGCGCATCGCAGGCGGCGATAAAGAAGCACTCGTAGCCCGGCACGCCCCAATCACTCGCTCCCCTCGGCTCAGGGAAGGTCCATTCCGCGGCCAGGCGAAACGCCCGCGCGGCATCGCGCACATCCACGTATGCCCACAGGCCTTTCAGCGCGGCCTCGGGCGTGTGTATGATGTTCAGGAGCTGGTCGCGCTCCTGGGGGAAGAGGACGCGACAGAGGCGCAGGCAGACCGTCTCGATGTCGTAGCCGCGGGTGAAGGTGCGGCAGGTCTCCTCACTGATGAGCTTGCTTAGCCCGTAGGGGTCCTGCGGCCTGCACGGATGCCACTCGTCGATGGGCAGGTACTCTGGCAGAAGGTCTCGCCTGCGGAAGGCGAAGCCGAGCACGGCATCGCACGATGCCACAATCACGCGCCGCACCCCGGCGCGCACCGCTGCCTCCAGCACGTGGTACGTGCCAGCGCTGTTCACAGCGAAGACCTTCTCGGGTGGATGGCGTAGCGGATCAGCGATGGCGGCCAGGTGGACCACGACCTCCGCCCCGCGGCAGGCGTACTCGACTTCACCCAGGTTAAGCATGTCGCCGATCACGCAGTGGACGCCAGAGCCATAGGGCTCCGGCAGCGGCACGAGATCAAAGGCCACCACCTCATGCCGGCTGCGCAGCTCTTCGATCACGTAGCGCCCGATACGTCCGCTTGCACCGGTGACCGCGATGCGCATGCCTGCCCCTCCGTCCAGCAGCGAGGGCGGCGCCGGGCCTGCTCAGCCGCGGCCCTGGGCAAGGGCGGCGCAGGCTACCAAGTAGACCGGGTCTCCAGCCATGATCTCGCCCTCCTGGAGCACCCGAGCGTACAGCCGGCTCTGCCCCGGATACTTCGCCTCCAGGATGCGGCTGAAGTCCCCATCTTTGAAGCAGCCGGCGATATTCACACAGGGCGTGGTGTGGCGGGTGATCTCGATCAGCACAGCCTCGCCGATCCGCAGCCGGTCCCCCGGCGCGAGCAGGTGCCAGGCCAGGCCCTCAAGGGTCAGGTTCTCGCCGGCCGCGCCCGGCTCGATGGGATGGCCTTCAGCCTGGAGCAGGCGGATCACCTCTAGCGAAAATAGACACAGTGCTCGCTCAGGGCCGCCGTGGCTGGGGGAGCGATGCTGGTCGCCCTCGATGCCCTGCACTGTGACCCAGGCCCAGGGCACTGGCCACTTGGGCACGCCTCCCTTCGAGATGTTGATCTGGTAGACCCGCCCGGCTGGCACCTCGCTACCCATCCTAGCACCTCTGCCTGCATGATATGCTTGATGCTTGATAGCCTGGCTCGCCTGACGCTGCAGCAAGCCCCAATCCCCAGCTCCACCCACCGGCGGCTTGGCCTGCATGATGCTCAGAGCTCCCGCCGCGGGGCGAGATACTCCTCGGCGGTGCCGGCCTCTTCCAGCAGCGCCACGTAGGCGCGATGGAGGTCCTGGACCACTCCTGGATGGCGATCAGCGACGTTTACCGTCTGGGCTGGATCAGATGGCAGATGGTAGAGCTCAACCGGCTCCCCGCGGGCAGCGTAGAGCAGGCTCCATTCCGGCGTGGAGATCGTTGCCGGCTGATACTCCATGACCTGGCGCAGCACACTGTCTACAACCCGCACGCTTTGGCCGGGATTGGCCAGAGGCATAGCAGTGACCACAATCTCGCGTCCGGGCGCGGCCGCATCCTGAAGCGCTGGAAGGAGGGAGCGCCCGTGTAGGGTGAGGCCTTCCGGCACTGCTACTCCCAGCAGATCCAGGATCGTCGGCATGAGGTCAATTGCCGAAGCAAGCTGCGGCACGCGGCGCGGCGGCAGACCCGGCACGTACATGATCAGCGGGATATGGGCGATCTCCTCATACAGGGGTGACCGCGCCCAGGCCGGGCGGCCGCGCACCCAGGTCTCGTGGCGGATCATCTTGCCGAATAGGCCACCGTGCTCGCCGAAATAGAAGCCGTGGTCGCTGGTGAACAGCACCGCCGTCTGCTCGGCGATCCCGAGCGACTCCAGGCGTTCCAGCAGGCGCCCCACCCACCGATCAACCATGGTGCACTCGCCGGCATAGCACGCCCGCGCTGTCGCCAGATCATCATCGCTCAAGCCCGCCTTCTGATAGTAATTGTAGGGCGGAGCCACCACCCGGCCGTCGTAGTCAGGCTTATAGGGGCGCACGTACCACTCCGGTGGGTCCCACGGCTCATGGGGGTCCCACGTATCGACTAGCAGAAAGAAGCGTTCCTTATACACCTGCTCTAGCGCCTGCTCGGCAGTCGTGAAAGTCCGCGGGGCACAGTAGTCGTACTCGGAGACCCGCGGCTCGGGGATCAGGCGGCGCTGGCGGCGTCCCGGCTGCGTGAGGAGTTCGATGAAGTGCTGGAAGCCGCGGTCATAGCCGTAGCCGTTGGCGACGTAGAATGGCGTGTCCACGACGGCGAGGGTGCGGATGCCGGCCTGGGACAGGATCTGGCTCAACGTGGTCTGGTTGCGCGGTAACGGCTCCCAAGTCATGAAGGTGAAGGTCCACTTCCCCAGGAGATAATCGGCGCGCGTCGGCATGGTGGGGAAGGCGCCCGCATAGTACCGCTCGAAGACCGCTGATCGAGCAGCCAGCGCGTCCACATTGGGTGTACGCGCTGCCGTGCCCCCATAACACCCCAGATGGTCGCGGCGCAGCGTGTCCGAGACGATCATAACGACGTTTTTCACCTGTGGCATCGCATGCTATTCCTCTGGTGCTCTCCCGGATTGCTTCCTGCCCTCGACGCTGCCTGCTGGTACAGCCATGCACTGGCGAGGCCCCCTCAGCATACCACGACTCGGCCCGGATGGTCCTTGAACACGCGCCCTACCCGGCGAGCGGCGCGCGGGCGGTCCTGCCAAGGCAGCTCGCAGCAGTGCTGCACGCGCGATCGCGCCGCCGGAGAGAGTTAGCAGAAAATGAGCACCACTTGATCTGGACGGCATGGTTGCGGGAGCGCATGCTGGACAAGGCGGTGGCCTCGATCGTGGCCGGTCGCCTGGGTAAGAGCGGGCTCAGGCGAGAACCGCAGGCCAGGCGGGCGGGTGCGCGGCCGTACGTTGCGTGCCATGCGGCGCCGCACACGTCCCGGCGGCCCCTGGCGGGCGAGAGAGCCTGACCCGCGCTGAGAACAAGCTGCGCGAGGCCACCGCCTCTCACAGCCCTGGAACAGGCGCAGCCGAGTATGTGCGGAACAGGATGGGCGCTGGCAATCATGGCCAAGGCCCCCTTGCCGGGCCAGGCCAAGACACGCCTGGCCGCGGCCCTGGGTGCAGCGCAGGCCGCTGAGCTCCAGCGCTGCTTCCTGCTCGATACGCTTGCTTTGCTCCAGCGCCTAGCGGTCACCGACCTGTTCGTGTTCTGCCCCGGCGGCGAGCATGCCGGGCTGCTCGCCAGCCTGCTTGCGCCGCTCAAGAGCGCGGCGCCGTCTATCCTCGTGCAGCGCAGCCACGGGCTGCTCGCCGGGCTGGGCGAGGCGTTCGAGGTACTGAGCGCAGCCGGCTACCAGCGCATCGCCCTCATCGATGCAGATAGTCCGACGGTGCCGCCAGAATATCTCGTCGAGGCGTTCAAGTCCCTGGAGCGCGCCGACCTGGTGCTGGGGCCCTGCGACGACGGCGGCTACTACCTCATCGCCGCGCAGCGGCCACATCCGTGGCTGTTCCTGGATGATCAGGGACGGCCACGCCAGTATGACACAGCGCACATCTGCGCGCAGACCGCTGCCCTGGCCCGCGCCGGTGGTCTGCGCGTGGCAACCGTGGCACCGTGGTACGACGTGGATACGCCGCCCGATCTCGAGCGGCTGCGCACGGAGCTGGCCGGGCTACCCCCAGACGTTGCCACGCACACGCGGAGCTGGCTCGCCGGTGTCATGACTACCAGCGCGGGCGCCGGCCTAGTGGAGGAGCTTCCCCGGTGGGCTGTCCGGCCTGGCTCCGCTGCCGGGTGAGGCGAGCGCGAACGATGCAGCAGGGCTATAGGAGACACCGCAGACATGCCCGAGGGCGTATCTGATACCGGCGACCGGCCCATTGTGGTGCCCTCACCGCAGCAGTCGCTCTACGTAGAAGTGACGAGCAAGTGTAACTCGCTGTGCGTGCACTGCCCGCGCACATTCCACGGCCGGCACTGGAAGACTGACCTGGGCCTGGCGGAGTTCGAGGCGATCCTGGCCCAGCTTCCCCAACTCAAGCACATCGTGCTGCACGGGCTAGGCGAGCCGCTGCTCAATCCCGAGCTGTTCGCCATGATCCGGCTGCTCAAGGCGCGGGGCGTGCATGTGGTCTTTAACTCCAACGCCATCGCCCTGCTGCCGCCGATCCAGCGCGAGCTCATCGACTGTGGTCTGGATGAGTACCGCGTGTCTTTCGACGCGGCGACGCCCGAGACCTACCGGAACATCCGCGGCGTGCCAGCGTTCCTACGCGTCGTGGCCAACGTGCGAAGCCTGATGCGGCTGAAGCAACAGCTCGGCACGGCAACGCCGCGGGTGTCGATCTGGTTCGTGACCATGAAAGAAAACCTGCATGAGCTGCCGGAGCTGGTACGCCTGGCTGCCGGCCTCGGCGTGGACGAGGTGTATGTCCAGCGGCTGGTCTTCTTCGATGAAGGGCTGGCGGTCGAGGCGCAGTCGCTCTACGGCCGGCTCGGCGAGCAGGAGCAGCGGCTGCTGGACGAGGCCGAGGAGCTGGGCCGCCGGCTCAGGGTACGCCTGAACGCCTCCGGCCGGAGCAGCCCGCAGCAGAGCCTGGGCGCCGGGGCATCGCCGGGACAGGACGGCCGGCCCTGGATGGCCTGCCGGCGTCCCTGGGAGCTGAGCTACATCACGGCTGAGGGCGAGGTGCTGCCCTGCTGCTTCGTGCCGTTTGTGACGAACGCACAGTGGCAGGACTACGTGCTGGGCGATATCCGCACCCAGAGCCTGGCCGAGATCTGGAACGGCGAGCGATATCGCGAGTTCCGGCGGCGTTTTCTTTCGGACACGCCGCCGGAGTGCTGCCGCGGCTGCGGCGTCAAGTGGAGCGTGTAGAGATGGCTGCAACAACGTGCGAACCAGCGCATGTGGTGCGTGAGGCGCAGCGGGTGGCCGAGGAGGTGCTGGCGCCGCGGGCTGCCGCGGTCGATCGGGCGCGGCGCTTCCCGCGCCAGAACTTCGAGGAGCTACGGGCGCGCGGTCTGCTCGGCCTGAGGGTGCCGCGCCACCTGGGCGGCTACGCGGTAGACGCGCAGGAGTTCGTGGAGGTATGTGAGCAGCTCGGCAAGGGCTGCGCCTCCACGGCGATGTGCTTTCTGATGCACAGCGTGGCGGCGGCTGTGCTGGCCCGCTGCGACGGCGGGCCTGAGCAGCACCGCGCCCTCCTGGAGGCGATCGCCCGCGGCAAGCATCTGACCACCCTGGCCTTCAGCGAGCCCGGCTCAGGCAGCCACTTCTACGCGCCGAGCATCATCGCTGAGCGCCGCGGCGGCGAAATACGCATCAGCGGGCGCAAACGCTTCGTCACCAGCGGAGGCCACGCCGAGAGCTATCTTGTGCTGGCCAAGGACAGTGAGCCGGAGGCCGGGCTGGACGTCGTGCTGGTGGAGCGCGACCGGCCTGGTGTCCTGTTCCAGGGCGAGTGGGATGGCCTGGGTATGGCCGCCAACAGCAGCATCGAGATGGTGCTCCAGGACGTTGTGGTGCCGGCCGCAAACCTCGCCGGCAAGCCGGGGGATGGCGTGTCGCTGGCGTTTGAGGTCGTCGCGCCGTACTTCCTGCTGGGTGTCTCGGGCGTGAACATCGGCATCGCCGATGCTGCCTGTGACTACGCTGTCCAGCATGCCAGGACGCGGGTGCACAGCCACACCGGCCGCGCCCTGGCCACGGTCCAGGCCATCCAGATGATGCTGGCCGACATGCGCGTGGCCATCGACCAGGCCTGCTGCCTGCTGCGCGACGCAGCGCGGCGGATTGATGCTGGCTCTGAGCAGGCGCTGCTCGCGGTGCTAGAGGCCAAGGTATCCGCGTGTGAGGCCGCGGCGCAGGTGACCGCTCTGGCGATGCGCGTGTGCGGCGGACAGGGATACACGCGGGCGCTGCCGGTAGAGCGCTATTTTCGCGATGCCCGTGCCGGGATCGTCATGGGGCCGACCAACGATGTGCTGCGCGAATGGATCGGCCGGCTCATGGCCGGGCTGCCGCTCTTCGCCGAAGGCGCATAGCGCTGCGGGTGCGCTTTTATCCAGTTATCGTGTATCTCGTTATCGCTCTTTATTGTTCTTTATTGCTTAATTCGTTAATTAATTCGTTAATTAATTCGTTTAACTCGTTTAACAGGAGGGCGGTGGTGAGTAAGGTGCGCCTGTTGATCCAGCTGCTCCAGGAGTCATTCAACGATACACTCGACAAGCTCTCCGAGCTTGCCGACGGCGAGCTGGACGAGCCGTGCGGGCACCCGTGCGCCATGGGCGGCACGGTGCGCGATCTGCTGACGCACAACATTGACCACGAGCGTATGCACAGCGGGGCGATCTACAACATCCGCTACGAAGGGAAGTGCATGCAGACCGGCCAGGTGGCGCGGCTGCTGGCCGAGTGGCTGCGCGAGCGCACGAACCTGATCGCCGCGCTGATCGGCCTGCCCGACGAAGAGCTGGAGACGCGGGCCGAGCCGGATCGCTACAGCTTCCGCGAGACCATCGAGCACGTGATCTACTGGGAGAAGGATAGCATAGACTACCTGGTGCAGGAGGTACGCCAGCGCCAGGTAGCTGGCTTCCTCCCTCAGAGGAATGGCCGGAGAGAGGCGCAGGACCTCCAGGAGCACAGCCCCAATGACCGCTCCCGCTGAGACCGCTATGCAGCACGGCACGCCCGCAGCCTGTCCCTTCTGCGGGGGTGCGCACGCGCGACCGGAGCCGCGGCTGCGCAAGCTCTGGGTCTACGCGAACTATGATTGCAACCTCCAATGCAGCTACTGCCTGGTGAGCTCCAGCCCGCGCGCCGAGCGGCGCGGCTTCCCGTATGAGCAGTTCACCCGCCTGATTGACGAAGCGGTGGGGCTGGGCTGCCGGGAGCTGTTCCTTACCGGCGGCGAGCCGGCCATCTACCCACCCATCTTTGACATGCTGCGCTACGCCACTGCGCGGATGACGACGACCTTGCTGACCAACGGCATGCTATGGGCGGGCCCGCGCCTAGCAAAGCTGGAGGCCTGCCGCCATCCCAACCTGCGCCTGCAGATCAGCGTGGACAGCGCCACGCCCGACCTGCACGACTATTTCCGCGGGAAAGGGAGCTGGGAGCGCACGATCGCCGGCATCAACACGTTGCAGCGCCGGGGCTTTCACATCAAGATCGGCACCACGCGGACGATGCACAGCGAGAAGCGGCTGCGCGAGCTACAGACGTTCCTCACCGGCCTGGGTATCCCGCCGGAGGACCAGTTCGTGCGGCCGGTGGCCAAGCGCGGCGCGCATGGGCCAGGTACTGCGCCTGGAGGACCTGGAACCCGAACTGACGGTCGATCACGACGGAGTGTACTGGCACCCGGTCGGCACGGATCAGGACCTGCTGCTGACCCGCCAGATCTTCCCGCTCCGCCGCGCCGTCGAGCTGGCTGAGGAGCGGATGCACGCGCTGCTACGAGAGGGCAAGCGGCCGCGGCGCTTCTACTGAGGGTGAGATTTGCGCCTCCGGGAGAGGCGCCGCAGGCGGTCGCGAGAGAGCGAGGGATGTATGGCAGCAGGAGCAACGCCGGCGGGTATGGCACATGCCGGCGAAGAGGGAACCGAGCCGTGGGGTACCGCCCGACTGGCCGGGCTGCCTGCCATCGCCGCCGGCCTCGGGCGGATCGCCATGGGACTGATGTGGCAGCAGGAGTTGCACTGGAAGCGTCCAGAGTGGCTGGGAGGCCAGCCGAACTGGGGGTGCGGCGCGGCGCTGGACGGCGGGCTCTGTTTCTACATCATCGAGAGCGCCAAGCATCCCTTTCTGGCGCCCTATTCGTACTTCGCCGACAGCGTGATCCGGCCGAACATCGGCATCCTGGGCGGGCTGGTCTTCTTCGGGGAGCTGACCTGCGCGATGCTGCTGATCCTGGGCCTGCTGACCCGCCTGGGCGGGCTGCTCGGCGCGGTGCAATCGCTCAACCTGCTCCTGCTGCTGGCAAAGGTGCCGAACGAGTGGTATTGGAGTTATGTCATGATGCTCACGCTCCATGTGCTGCTTGCGGCGCTGGGCGCCGGCCGGTACCTCGGCCTTGACTATTTCATCGTGCACTCCCTGGATCACATGGCTCCCCCAGCTCAGCCGGGCGCCAGGCCGGTATGGGCGCAGGCGCTCCGGTGGCTGGTGTGAATGCAGGCCTCACCAGCGTGCGTAGCGCACCGCGGTGGTGAGCAGGCGGCAGGCAGCCAGGACGCTGGCCCGCACGTTCCCGGAGACCTTCGAGCGGCCGCCCAGCCGCGGGCGATAGGCCACCGGGACCTCGACGACAGGCAGCTTCAGCCGGGCCGCCTTTACCAGCATCTCGGTGGTCCAGCCATAGGTCATCTCATGCATGTCCAGGCGCAGCAGCAGGTCCCGGCGGATCGCTTTGAACGACGGGAGGTCGCTGAAGCGGTGGCGGCACAGCAGCCAGATCAGCAGCGTGATCAGCCGGTTACCCAGCCGAGCGTGCCAGGGCAGGGCCGCGGCCGCGCCGGTGCGCACACCAAGGACAAGGGCGGCCTGGCCTGCCAGCAGCGGCTGGAGCAGCGCCGGGATGGCCGCGGGCGGATCGCTGTAGTCACCATCCAGGTAAACCAGGATATCGCAACCCTCGGCAGCGAGGGCGCCCTCCCAGCACGCTGCACCGTAACCGCGGCGCGACTGGGCGAGCACCCTGGCTCCTGCCTGCTGTGCCGCGGCGACCGTGCCATCCTGGCTGCCTCCGTCGACCACGATCACCTGCTGCGCAGCGCCTGGCGGAATCTCCGCCAGGACCCGCGGAATCGCCGCGGCCTCGTTCCATACCAGAATGATGAGTGCGACCCGCGGTGGAGCCACAGATGGCTGCTCCTGTGCGTCTGAACGGCACGGCCCGTGCGGGTACCTCTGGAGAGACCGCGGGTATTCTGCCGGCAGGAAGGCCCGCCGTCAAGCGCCTGCGGCCTGCCCTTCTCTTCGTCCTCGCCCTGGCTGTGGCCTACGCGCTTGGCTTCAGTGTGTTGGCGCTGCGCTTCCACGATACCTTTCTGACCTATGGCGAAGACCTGGGCTTCACCGATCAGATCGTGTGGAATACCCTGCACGGGCGGCCGTGGCGTTTTAGTTTCTACGAGCAGGCGGAGTTCACACTGGATATTGACCCGCGGGCGCTCAGGCACCCCGACTCGCTGCTGGCGTACCACGTAGAGCCGCTGCTGCTGGCCGCGGTGCCGTTGTATCTGGTCTGGAGCAGTCCGAAGGCACTGCTGGTGTCGCAGGCGCTTGTGATGGCCGCCGGCGTGCTGGCGGCGTACTGGCTGGCCCGCCTGCGGCTCGGCAGCGAGATAGCAAGCGCGGCCTTCGCCCTCGCGTATGCCCTGCTGCCGCAGTTCCAGAGCGGGCTGCTCGACTTTCACACTGTGATGCTGGCGGCCCCGCTCCTGCTGTTCGCTGCGGCCTTCCTGGCTTCTGGCCGGTGGCCCAGTTTCACCGTCTGCGCCCTCCTCGCCATGCTGGCGCGGGAGGAGACTGGCATCTCCGTCGCTCTGCTGAGCCTGTACGGCGCTGTAGCGTGGGGCCGCCGCAGCGGCCTGGCCGTGGCTGCCCTGGGATTCGCCTGGTCACTTGTGTGTGCAGGCCTTATCCTGCCGGTGTACACCGGCGGCACCGTCTCCCCCTTCCTGACACGCTATGCCCTGCTAGACCTGTCGGCCGCGGATGGCGCGGCCGTGCTCGCTACGCTACCGCGCAGTGCGCTGGAGGCCCTGGCCCGCCCGCAGGCGCTCGACGCGCTGACGCTCACCATGCGGTCGTACGGCTTCCTGCCGCTGATCGCGCCTGCGGCCGCGCTCGTTGCCGCACCGGCCCTAGCGCTGAACCTGCTCAGCACGTCGAAGTGGATGGTCGGCGGCCATGCGCACTACCCGGCCATCGCCGGAGCGCTGCTTTTCATCGCAAGCGTCGAAGGGGCTCGCGTGCTCATGCAGCACCGGCAGGTACGGGGATGGCCCGCCGCGCTCCACAGGGGCATTGTGCCGGCCTGGGTAGTTGCCTGGGCATTGTGGGCCCAGGTGTACGGCGGGCGCACGCCGATCGGCGGGAGCTGGCAGTGGCCAGAACCCGGCCCGCGCGAACGTCTGCTCCATGAGGTGCTGGAGCGTATCCCGCCGGGCACCTCGGTCAGCGCCCAGACCACCCTGGCTCCGCACCTCAGCCAGCGCGAACGGATCTATCTCTTTCCGACGCTGAGGGACGCCGAATACGTTGTGCTCGACCAGCGCGCCAGCACCTACCCGGTCAAGCCGGACGAGTATCACGCTGCCGTCGCGCGTGCGCTGGCGAGCGGCTGCTTCATCCGCCTGTTCGACCGGGATGGGGTGCTCTTGCTCGGACGCGCCGGCCTTTATGCCTCTTCGGTCTCCTCCGAGCGTAACTGCGCTGCCAGATCGGCCAGGTTGTCGGGATCGGAATAGGCGTCCAGCCACTCGGAGACAATATCCTCAAGCTCGGTTGCGGAGAGGTATTCGCGCAGGAGCGACCGATCTTCCTCGCTGAGCCCTGTGGCGTGTGCGAGGATCGCGTCTATCCGCTGGCTGAGCCAGTCCGCGAAGGCCTGGCGCTGCTCATCCGTCAACTCGATGGGGAATTCTTCTTCGTCTGTCATATTTGTCATATTGTCTTCTGTCATTTCTTCCATGCTCTCGTCCCGGGTAGCCCCGCCAGCCATCAAGCCTGTGTGCTCCCGCTCCTGGGCGGCGGGCCCTTCGTGCCACTCGACCATTGTACTCTCCTTGGGCGATCAGCGCCATTCCGGTCAGCAAGGCAGCGTCCCTGCCCACGATGGCTGGCGCACTGGTATACTGATGCTTGATGTGGTCGTGCAAGAGGTGTGCCAGCAACTGCTGGCCGCAGTTGGGTCGGCGCGCGGGCACATGCTACAATAGCGAGGCAACTTTTGCAGGGGTTCCGCCGGCACGGCGCGCCCACTGGGAGCTCGTGAGGGCCGATCGCCCCTGGTGCAGCAGGCGCACCGCCTCGAAAGCAGGATCGTCGTAGCGGCTAGACCTCCTGCCGCTGCCCGGCACGGCGGCAGGTGCTTGACCCCGATGCAGGATGCTCCAGGGCAGCGCCGCGCGTTCGTGAGCGTGTGTTGCATCTTCAGAGAGTGTTGCACATCCAGGGTATGACGTGTGTGACGCGTGTCGCGCGAAGGACGGCGAACAAGGATAACGAACAATGAGCAGTCTTGTCATCCAGCAGCTCGATCGCGAGCAGATGCGTTCGGACCTGCCGGAGTTTGGGCCCGGCGACACGGTCCGCGTCTATGTACGTATTATCGAGGGTGGGAAGGAGCGCACCCAGGCCTTTGAAGGTGTAGTGATCCGGTTGCAAGGGGCGGGCCTAGGGCGCACTTTTACAGTGCGGCGCATCTCGCATAACGTCGGTGTGGAGCGCACCTTCCTGCTTCACTCGCCGCGGCTGGAGCGCATCGAGGTGATCCGGCGCGGCAAGGTGCGGCGAGCGCAGTTGTACTATCTGCGTAAGCTCATCGGCAAGGCAGCGCGCATTAAAGAACGCCGCGCACCGCGGTAGCGTCACCTGGACACGTTTGCACGCACGGGCGGTGGCCGAAGCGATCGCTTCGCCATATTCAGGCACGAGGAGTATCCACCGCAAGCCCGCGCCGTTTCACCTGGCCGGCTTGGCCTGGGAGACGGCCTTACGGGTGGATGGTGTGCTCGTGGCGGGCGTGGACGAGGTGGGGCGCGGCTGCTGGGCCGGCCCGGTGCTGGCTGCGGCAGTGATCCTGCCGCGGTACTGCTACGTGCACACCGAGCTGCTGCAAGGCGCCCGTGACTCGAAACAGCTCCAGCCTCCCCAGCGCGAGCTGCTCTGCGCGCGCATCCTGGAGCTGGCGCTGGGCATCGGGATTGGCCTGCGCTCGGCTGCTTTCATCGACACCCATGGGATCGTTGCCGCCAGCCGCGCGGCCATGCTTGAGGCGGTCCAGGGCCTGCAGGTCTCGCCTGATTTGCTGCTGGTTGATGCAGTCGCCCTGCCGGACGCCGGTATTCCCTACCACGCGCCTACCCGCGCTGACGATACTTACCTGTGCGTCGCGGCGGCATCGATCGTGGCGAAGGTCCTGCGCGACCGGTTGATGGTTGGGCTCGATGCTGTGTACCCTGGCTACGGCCTGGCGTCCCACAAGGGCTACGGCACGCCCGCGCACATGCGGGCGCTACTGCGCCTGGGGGTCAGTCCGCTGCACCGGCGCTCGTTCGCCCCGGTGCGCTACCTCGTCGGCGTGTGTGACCAGGCGCCGGCGCTTCCCCCGCCGGCTAGGAGCCGGCTGCCGGATGTCCATCAGTGCGTCTAAACTGTTATACTCAGGGTGCCAGGAGATTCCGTCGCCGTGACAGCGCGGCAGACCAAGTGGCGAGGAGGTGTACCATGGCTTCGGAGGCTCAGGCGCCCCAGACAGGCCAGACCGGTGGGATCGGTGCAACCATTCGACGGCTGCTCTTTGGCTGGTGGGAGGAACGGCAGCGTGCGGCCCTGGAGGCCGCGGCCGCGGCAGAGCGCCAGCGGCAGGAGATGCTGGCCTGGCTTGAGAACGAGTTCGCGGACGTCAAGCCAGTCGTGGTGAAGAAAGAGGTCGTTTCAACAGGCGCGGCGCGCGCTGGTATGCTCACCACGATCAGCCACGCGGTGTCCTTTGGCAAGTCATTCATCACGGTGGACCTGGCACCGGCGGACCGGCCGCGCGGTCACCTGAGCCAGGTCGAGGCGTGGGCGCGCTACCGGCCAGCGCCGAACGCGCCGGAGCAAGTGCTACACTTCACCATGCTCAGTGGCACCCGCTGGAGCGTGCTGGAGTCCTCGGAGGTCGGCAAGTTCGAGCTGGAGGCCGATACCCAGCGCACACTGCCGCCGAACTGCGATGTGCGGCTGTACGTCATCGGCGAGGTGACGGCTGAGGCAGGACAGCAGCAACAGCAGCACGCTATCGTTAAGCGCGTCTACGATTTTCACACTGGTGAGCTGGTCTGAGTGCAGAGCGATATCCGCGTCCTCGAGGTCACGCCGTACTTCTCGTACGAGCGGGCGCGCACGCCGCTGAAGTTCGGCGCGGTGGTTGTCGAGGAGTGTCTCTTGTGCCACGTGCGCGCCCGCGTGGAGACCCATCGCGGGCACGTGGCGGATGGCTGGGGGGCCATGTTCCTTATGGACTTCTGGGCCTTCCCCAGCCCTCGGGTGCCGCACGCCGAACGCGAGCGGGCGATGCGCCTGCTCACAGAGCGCTACTGCCGCCTGGTCGCCGGCTACCCTGGCTATGCTCATCCCGTCGATATTTTCCTGGAGCTGGAGGGCGAGCTCCAGCGGCTCACCCGCGCCATAAGCGCTGAGCTTGCGCTGGCCGAGCCAGTGCCCTTCCTGGGAGCGCTGGTGAGCGCCTCGCCGGTCGATGCCGCTCTCCACGACGCCTTCGGCAAGGCGAACGGCATCTCCTCGTACGATGGCTACGGCCCTGAGCACATGGCACACGACCTGGGCCACTACCTCGGCCCAGCCTTCCGCGGGCAGTACATCAGCCAGTACCTGCGCCCACGCTTCCTGCCGGAGCTGCCGGTCTTTCACCTGGTGGGCGGCCTGGACAAGCTCCGCCGCAGCGAGGTGACGGCGGACGACCCCCAGGACGGGCTGCCCAACTCGCTCGATGACTGGATCGCTCGCGATGGGCTGCGCTGCCTCAAGGTCAAGCTGCGCGGCACGGACCTCGCCTGGGACCTGGAACGCCTGCTCGAAGTGGTGGCGGTAGCGCGCGAGGCGCAGGCCCGGCACGGCATCCGCGAGCTCTGGCTGACCGCCGACACCAACGAGCAGTGCGAGAGCCCGGCGTACATGGTCGAGCTCCTGCGCCGGCTGCGCGAGCGCGATCCTATGGCCTACGAGTCGCTGCTCTATGTCGAGCAGCCCACCGAGCGCGACCTGCGCGCCCACCGCTGGGATATGCGCGAGCTGGCTGCCTTGAAACCGGTCATCGTGGACGAGAGCCTGACCAGCCTGGAAGACTTCGACCTGGCGATGGAGCTCGGCTGGTCGGGCATCGCCCTGAAGGCCTGCAAGGGGCACTCTGCGTCCGTGCTTTTCGCGGCGCGCGCCCGGGCAATGGGCGTGCCCTACACTGTACAGGACCTCACCAACCCCGGCATCGCCCTCACGCACTCGGTGGGCCTGGCTGCCCGGCTGTACACCCTCAAGGGCGTGGAAGCTAACTCCCACCAGTTCTTCCCGCGCACCTCCGACCCCGAGCGCAAGGTGCACCCCGGCATCTTCGAGCGGCGCAACGGCGTCCTGCGCACGGACAGCCTAAACGGGCCCGGCCTGGGCCATCGCGTCGAGGAAATCCCGCGGGAGATATTCAGGGCTACTACGTAATGCGTGCTGCGTAAACCACCCTGCCTCACCCACCGCGGGATAGCGGCTGCTCAGGGGGCGCTTTGGCGTCCTGCGTAGAGACGCATTACGTAGTACGTGTTATATTTTGTTTTTTTTTATTTGTTTTTTATAACAGTCCTGCGCTGCGGAAGGCGCTGAAGACCAAGACAGTGATGCTGGGGGTGAGGGCGGCGCCTGCTGCAACCTGCCCCACGGTGTGCTTGCGCAGGACGACGCGCGCCCAGCAGACGAGCAGCACCAGCAGGAGGGCAGGCAGTGCTCGGGTGCCGATAAGCAGAATCAACAGGGTGGCGCTGCCGCTGATGCTGCCGGCGTGGACGCTGATTTTCCAGAAGAGGTTGATAGTCCCGGCGGCCAGGCTGCTGAGCAGCGTAGCGGTGAAAGCCGCCACAAGCGGCGCCGGCGCGTGCAGCAGCGCCAGCACCGCCGTGCAGAGCACCAGGACGCTGCCGGAGAGCAGGTAGACCTGCGTGCGCTCCTCACGCAGCGACAGGTGCTTATCGCTGAACCGGCCCGACCGCACCCGCCGCCGCACGAACAGGTACACCGGCACAAGCGTCATGTACAGGCTGAGGAGCGACCACTTTAAGGCTTCGAGCAGCGTGGCGCTGCTGACGTAGGCGACCGTCAGCAAGACCGGCACCGCTGTGTACGGCGGGCTCAGCACGTCCGATACCCACGTCGCCAGCCTCTCCGCTGCCGTATGGTCCAGCCCTTCTGCGGAGCCAGACGCTGTGGTCAGGTGGTGAGAGGATCGATGCACTCAGCACTCCTCAAACGCGCCGCAGGCCAGCGTGTCACGGTCAGGCCGGCTACGCCGCCGACCCACCGTACTGCGGCCAGGGTCATGGTCAGGCGCCCGTTCAGGTCGTTGCATGCGGCCCGAAGACACAGCGGCCCACCGTGTGGCCGGTGGGCCAGTGGACGTCAGGATAAAGTGCTCAGCGCCGACTGCTGACGGATGCTTCCGAGGTGGGCGATGCAGGACTCGAACCTGCGACATCCACGGTGTAAACGTGGCACTCTCCCAACTGAGTTAATCGCCCGCCGACCCGGATAGGCAGGCTGGCCGCTTCTGCCTATCCGGGGGTGAGTATAGCACAGGGCATAGGGCGCGGCAAGGGAATGAAGACCTATCCCCAGCCCTCTTTCAGGAGCGGATCGATCTCGCTCTTGGCCCGCAGCATTCCTTCGCGCACGCCCTGCTCGCGGTTGATGATGGCATTCATGTGCTTGTCAAAGATCTGCACTACCTCCGGGTAGCGCGGCATGATAGGGAAGACCTCGGTCCACTCCAGCCCTTTAAAGTACGTCTCCTGATCCTCCCACGGCCGCAGGAACTGCTTGATCTCCTCGCTGCGAGCGTAGGAACGCCGCGCCGTATAGGAACGCCCGCTGCGCATCACAATGGCCTGCCCGACCGGCGACGACCACAGCTTGGCATATTCCCAGGCAGCGTCCGGCTGCTTGGCCCCCTTGGGGATGCTGCTGCCCAGATCGTCGCCGCGGGTGGCATTGCGCTTCGGTCCGGTGGTGGCCAGGGCCATCCCAGGCGGCCATGAGACGGTCAATAGCGTCGGCACAGAGAAGCGCCCGCCCAGGATCATGCCCTGCCGGCCGCTGACCCAGATGTCGGCGCCGGCAGCGCGCTGCTCCTCCGGGGTCGGCGCCACCCCATAGCGGAGCACCAAATCAACGAGGAACTGAATGGCTTCAAGCGCAGGCGGCTCGTGCAGCAGGAATTCCTTGCGGTCATCGCTGAAGGGCTTGCCACCGTTCTGCCAGGTAAACTGCGCCACAGCCGAAATCAACCCCAGGTTGCGCTCGATGCCCCAGACCTTGGTGCGCGGATCATCGCCTTTGGTGATCCGCCGCGTGACATCTAGCAAGGTCTGCCAGGTCCAGTTGCCCTGTTTGACCAGCACATCGGGCGTGGGCACGCCGGCTTCCTCGAAGATCTGCCGGTTGAAGTAGTAGGCGTTCGAGCTGGCCGACGAGGGGAGGCAGTGCATCTCCCCGTTCCAGGTGTAGGCCTTGATCGCGCTGGGCCAGAAGTCGTTGAGATCGATCTTGTCCCGCTTGATATAGGCGCCCAGGCCCATGGTCAGCCCCGGGGCAATGAAGGTGAGCGACGTGCGCACACGGTTCCAGTAGAGGTCGGGCGGGTCGCCGGCCGCATGCAGCACCCGCAGCTTCTCGGTCAGCTCAGCATCGTTGGGCACGCGGATCGCATCGACCTTGACGTTGGGGAAGCGCTCCTCGAAGGCGGCGATGACCGAGTCGTGCATCTCGGTCTCGGGACCGGGGGCGCTATTGATCAGGATGCGCAGCACGATGTTTCCCTTGAGCTGCGGCGCCTGCGCGGGCGCGGGCCCGCTGGTCTCCTGGCGCCGGCAGGCCGCCAGCACTGGCGGCAGCAATGTCCCTGCGATAAGCACACGACGGGTGAGCCGGCTGGTCATTCGTTGGCGGTCGCGGTCCATGGCCATCCCTCCCATACCCGCGTCCATACCTGCGGGTCGCTCACGGTAATCGCCCAAAACGATCGGTCGTTGGGGCGATACTACCGTACTACCGAGACAGCCTCCTGAAGCAGGAGCATTATACGCATCTCCCGGCTGGGGGTAAACGGCCGCGCTATTGCAAACCGGCCTGCTTCCGCCTACAATCGGCCCGTCAGACCAGCGAGAAGTGGCGCTTCGAGGAGGAAGCTAGACGTGCCAGTGCCGGTCGACTCTGTTCAGCTAGGGGAGCTTGCGCCTCCGGCGCGCATCCTGCTCGGGCCGGGCCCCTGCAACGTCGACCCGCGGGTGCTGCGCGCTATGCAGGCGCCCATCGTCGGGCATCTCGATCCGGCCTATCTCGCCGTGATGGACGAAACCCAGACGCTGCTGCGCCGGGTGTTCCAGACGGCCAACGAGGTCACGCTGCCGATCAGTGGCACAGGGTTCGCCGGTGCCGAGGCCGCCATCGCGAACCTGGTCGAGCCGGGCGACCGCGTCGTGGTCTGCGTCAACGGCTTCTTCGGTGAGCGCATGGCTGGCATCGCGCGCCGCTGCGGCGCCGACGTGCACACCGTCGAGGCGGAGTGGGGACGGATTATCGAGCCGGACGACGTGCGCCGGGCGCTCCAAGCCGGCCCGGCACGCGTCGTAACCATTGTGCTAGGCGAGACCTCCACAGGCGTGCTCCAGCCTGTGGAGGAGATCGGGCACATCGTCCGCGAGTACGAGGCGCTGTTCGTCGTAGACGCCGTAACTCCGCTGGGTGGCCATCCAGTGTGCGTCGATGCCTGGGGCATAGATATCTGCCATAGCTGCTCGCAGAAGTGCCTGGGCTGCGTGCCCGGCCTTGCGCCGATCACCGCCGGCGAGCGGGCGATGCGCCGTATGCGCACACGCCGCCGGCCCGTGCAGAGCTTCTACTACGACCTCTCCGAGCTCATGCGGTACTGGGGGCCGGAGCGCTTCTACCACCATACATCGCCGATCCTGCTGGTGTACGCGCTGCGCGAGGCGCTGCGTGTGATCGACGAGGAAGGCCTGGAGCCGCGCTTCAGGCGGCACTGCCTTAACGGTGAGGCACTGCAAGCCGGCTTGGAGGCAATGGGCCTGCGCCTAGTGGCCCAGGAAGGCCATCGGATGAAAGTCCTCACCACGGTGTATCTGCCCGACGACACCGATGAAGCGGCCGTGCGCGGAACGCTCCTTAACGAATTCAACATCGAAGTAGGCGGCGGGCTCGGCGCGCTGAAGGGGCGCGTCCTGCGCATTGGGCTGATGGGCGCGTCGTCTACCCGGGCCAACGTCCTGCTCGTGCTGTCGGCGCTCGAACAGGTGCTGCGCCGGCAGGGCTATCACTGCCCGCCGGGAGCTGGCCTGCAGGCAGCGCAGGCGGTCTTCGCGCAGGAGAGGGGATAGGTCTTCCACCCAGGCGGGGCTCTGCCCTTCGGCCCATAGCCGCTCATCCCCCGGGCCGTTGTAGCGACCAGAGGGATCAGCATACCCTGTCCCTGGCGGCCCCTTCCGTGTAGTGCGTTTCCTCTCAGAGGTTCAGAGGTGCGCCTGCTGCCGGACGGCCGGCGCAGCGAGGCTCCCGGTCAGGCTGTGCCATCATGACATCGCTCTTGAGCAGACGAGTCTTGACGTGAACGGATGCATCCTGAACGGAGGTATGCATATGGAGTCGCGAGTGTCTCATCCGTTGCGCCTGCTGCTGGCCCTCTGGCTCGGCCTGGCTGCCGCGCTGGGCGCTGCCCCGGCCGCGCCGGTGGCGGCGCGCGATAAGCCCAACGTCGATCCCAATCTCTTCAAGTACAAGTGGCTGCCTCCGATCGAGAAGTTCGACACCGACCGGCCCGGCATGACCAGCGGCCAGTTCTCTAAAGAGCAGATCGAGCGCTTCCGCTGTTCGGTCAGGGCCACTGAAAACGGCGATCCGGGGACCTTCAAAGATATAAGCTGCGACGTCTCCGAACTGGGCCAGGACTTCGCGCCCGATAACGAGATCGCTATCGCCGTCAACCCCCTCGACGGGGGGCACCTGGTTGCCGGGTCTAACGCCTACTTCTACCGGTTCAACAACGCCACCGGCGCGCGCCAGGCCATCGTGCCCACCGGCTTCTTCACCTCGTTCGATGGCGGGAAGAGCTGGATCAACGGGAACATCCCCATGCGCAGCGGTAACGGCGCCGGCGACCCCTCGCCGGCGTTCGTGGCGAAGGTGCGCAGCGGCCCCGACCGAGGGAAGACCGTTGTGCTGATGGCGCAGCTTGAAAACACCGGCGGCCAGAGCGGTCCGTGGGTCTCGCAGGGCGACGTGTCGGTCAGCCGCTCTACCGACGGCGGCATTACCTGGAGCGAACCGGTCACGGTGATGAAGGGCACGGGCACCGGCATTGGCCCGGCCAACAATGCCGTATTCTGGGATAAGCCGTGGCTGACCGTGGATAACTGGCCTGGCTCACCCTTCTACGGCCGCGCGTACCTTACCGCGACCCGCTTCCTGAACGACCTGCACGGCAACTATGCCGAGTCGCCGATCTATTTCAGCTACTCTGACGACGGCGGGCTGAGCTGGTCCGAGCCAAAGAAGATCTCCGGCTCGCATCCGAGCTGTACGTTTCAAACCACCGGACCGCAGGGCTCCACAGAGTGTGACGAGGGTCAGTTCTCGATCCCGGTTGTGGCGCCCGACGGCACGCTGTACGTCCATTTCGCCAACGGCCAGAACGAGAAGGCCTGGGAAGTGCCGTTTGATTTCGATACCCAGATCATGGTAGTGAAATCAACCGATGGCGGACAGACGTTCACCAACCCGGTGCCGGCAGTGCAACTGGAGGATGGCCTGAGCGACATGCCGTTCTCCGTGATCCGGCGCCAGACCGTCTGGGGCCACCAGCTCCGCTGGAACCCCATCGGGAACATCGTCGTGAACCCAAACAACCCACGGGAAATCACCATCGTCTTCGCCGACCGCGGCACCCCGAATGCAAAGGCAACCGTGAACGATGGCATTCCCTGCTTCCTGACTGCTTCCGGCAGCCTAAACATCGGCACGGCGCCGAACTACGATCCCTGCAACGCCGGCCCGGGCTCCGACACAGACGTGTATTATGTCAGGTCAACGGATGGTGGCGCCACCTGGGGACCGCGCACGCTGCTGGAGCACCTGGATGGCCATGCCTGGTTCCCCTGGGCGGGGTACAGGCCCGACGGCACGCTGGTGGTAGCCTGGGACCAGGACACCACGGCTGCGCCGGCCGATACGTTTCGCCACGTGCTGAAGATCGGCAGCGCACCCGCAGTGTCGCTCGGTCCTGAGGAACACCTCGATGTCTCGGTGACCCACTGGGCCGGGCAGTACGTGCCGCAGGACCGCTGGCCGAAGATCTGCGGCCCGGCCGGCTATAGCGATGGACGAGTGGCCGATGCGCGCGGTAAGGATTGCAATGTCTTCCATGGCGACTATACCGGCCTGACCGTCGGCCCGGACGGCGCCATCAACGTTGTCTGGACCGGCTTGAACCAGCGCGCGACCTCGCCGCAGCTCGATCCCTACACGGGGGACCTGCACGACGGCTATCGCCAGGACGCCATGTTCGCGCGGCGGTGAGCCATGCTTTTGAAGGAGCATAGTGGGCGCCGGGCCAGGCAAGCGAGATATCCGGCGCCCGCTGCACTGGGGCCTTGATCCACCTGAGCGGCCGGAAGCGTGATTGACACGTGGCAACGGGATCAGCGGCGCTCCCTGTGCCTATCCGTAGATAAAGCCGTAGTAATCCCAGCTCGGGTCGGTGGCCATGCGGATGAACGCCACCTGCCCGGCGTGATAGAAGTCCTCGGACGAGAGATAGGCGACGCCGCGCCCGAGCTTCATCGGGCTGCCCCAGATCTTGATTTCGGTATCCAGCGGCGCACCGGCGTAGCGCGCCTCGATCGTCTCCAGCAGCTGCGCGTGCGACGCGCGCAGCGCTGCCAGCAGCCGCTCCAGGTCGTTGCCAGTCTCCGCTGCGACGGCCTCTCGCAGCCCGTCGTACTCCGGCTCCCCCTCGCTCTCCAGCGACGCTAGTGCGGCGCGATCGTTGACGATCAGGTGCGCCAGCGTCTCACGGATGCTCTTGCATTCCTGGTATGGCTTCCAGTCCCACTGGTCCTGGCGCAGCCCCTCCAGGTGCTTGAGGAAAAACGCGCGGGATGAGCGTACCTCCTCAAGGACGTCGGTGAGCGTGAATGCCATGCTGCTCCTCTCCTTCGCGAGCACACCGTGTGCCTCCCAACGGGTCGTACCGTTGGGGAGCCACCCATTGATGAGAACATCTGTTCGAAAAGTATAAACTCCCGGCCAGCCGGACGCAAGTGGATGAATTCGCCAGGCTCTCAGAGCGTGTTCAGAGCTCATGAAGTCGCGCAGGTTAAGCGCATCGTCAACAGCCGGATCGATGCCACGCAGAGGGAGGCAGCACTGCACACCGCCCAGTACGCGGACGCTTTACGCAAGCGGCGGTGGTGCGTGAGCCGGGCCAGCGTGCGCTCCACGATCCAGCGCTGGGGAATGCCGGCGAAATCAGTCGCCTGTAGGGGGCTGGCCGTCCCTGCCACTGTCCACCCACGATGCTCCGTGCCCCCGTCCATGCCACACGCGTGGTCTCTCTGAGCGACCCTCCAGCGTCTGGATGCACTGGTGGGGTCCCGCCGGTACCGCCGTCCCTTGCAGGGCGACCCCTAGCGTCTGGATGCACTCGAACGTGGCCCCCTCCGCGTGCGGCCGCACGGGTCGGCCCTGTCGCTCTCGGAGACGTCCGCCGCGTGGACCAGCGCCCGCAGGAGATGCCCCTGGGCGTCCACCAGCACGTGTTGCTTGCGCCCGTTGCCTGTTCGTGTGGGCGCCGTCGTCCTGCGCCCCACCCACCGCGGTCGTCTCGGCGGTCTGACGGTCGAGGATCGCCGCCCTCGGCTGGGCCTGCCGTCTCACCTGGACACGGCATCGGTCCCGCCAGGCGTCGTGCAGACGCGCCCAGGCGCCGTCGTTCGTCCACGTGTCGACGTACTCCCGCCCGGTTCCCCAGGCGGGGCAAGCGCACGGCAGCCGCCGCCACTGGCACCCGGGGCGTGGCAGAGCGAGCACGGCAGTGCGCACCTGCCGCAGGTCGACCTGCCGTGGGCCCCCCGGTCTCTGACGTGTGGGCCGCCGCGGCGCGAGCAGCACCCCCTCGATAGCGGGCAGATCGGTCGGAGAGCGGTGGCCTGGCCTCCGTTTCGCCCGGAACAGTCCTCCTGCTCGCCCCAGCCGTGGGCACAGTCCACGACTGATCATGCCCAAATCCCTGTCTAGGATGCAAGTTCTGAACACCCTCTGGGGCGTGCATGCGTATAAGTGTCAGAAGATCAAAGGATAGGGAGGGGTCTCATGCCTGCGCCATCGTCACGACTGGCCGATGCCCGGATCATCTTGAGCCCGGAGGCTCCGCCCCTGGAGCAGCTCGCGGCCCGTGAGCTCCAGCGCTTCCTGTGGCTGCTGACCGGCAGCTTTGTCCCCCTCAGTGTTGAGCTACCGCCGCCGGGCCAGGGCGGGCCTCTCCTGGCCGTCGGCCGGGCCGCGGTGCTGGCCGCGGCAGCGCGGGCTGGTCAGACAGTAGACCTGGCTGGCCTGGGCGAGCAGGGCATCCTCCTACGGACAGCTACGATCGACAGCGGCCTGCTCGTGCTGCTGGCCGGCGGCTCGCCGGTGGCCACCCAGTGGGCCGCCTACGCCTTCCTGGAGCAGCTCGGCTGCGGCTTCTTTCTCGGCGGCGATGCCCTGCCACCGGTGCAGCCCGACCTCGCGGTCCCGTGGCTGGATCGCCGCGAGCGCCCTATCTTCACCACCCGCGGGACGCTGCCCTGGTACAACTTCTTGAACAGCCCGACGGTGTGGAACCTGGACGATTATTGCCGGTTCTTCGATCAACTGGCCAAGCAACGCGCCAATTTCGTGGGCTTCCACAGCTATGACTACGAGCCCTGGGCGGCCTATCGCGATGGGAGCGGGCGCTACCGCGCTGGAGCACCGCTGGCGACCAGTGGCTCGCACATGCACCTGTGGGGTGCTGTGCCGACCCCGACCAGCGAGTACGCCTTTGGGACCGCCCAGCTCTACGCGCGCGACCTCTTCGGGGCGGCCTGTGCCCTGGACTACCCCACCCCTGATGCCGGCATCGCTCAGCAGCAGGCGCTGCTGGCGCAGGCGCTGGCCTACGCCCGTGCCCGCGGCATCCAGACATGCGTGGGCTTCGAGGTGCACGGCGATCCCGACGCGCCGGAGAGCGCCGCGGCCCTGCGCGCCCGGCTGGCCCACCTCGTGCAGCAGTACCCCCTCACCCACGTCTGGATCTGGCAGGCGGAAGGGCGCGGCCGGCGCGGCCAGGCGCTCGCCGGGCTGCCTCCAGTGGACGGCCAGCAGGCAGCCGCCTTCGCCTACCTAGACGAGCCGGCACGCATCGCCGAAGGCGTGCGGATCAGTCGCTACGCTGCCCTGGCGCACCGTGTCCTCACTGAGGTCGCCCCGCAGGTGCGGCTGATCGTCAGTGGGTGGGGCGGCGATCAGTGGCTGCACTTCACGGATTTCTACCTGGGCCTGGACCGCACGCTGCCCCTGGACGTGATCTTCGCCGCCCTGGACAATATCGACCCGACGTTCGAGCCGCAGGTCAGCGCCGTCTATGGCCGGCTGAGCCAGGACCGGGAGCGCTGGCCGATCCCCTGGTTTGAGAGCGACGGCGGCGGCACGCGGCGGGACCAGTGGGGCCCGCAGCCGAATGTGTGGGCCTTTGCCCCGCTCCTCGCCGACGCGCAGGCCAAGGGATGCCAGGGCATCCTGGGCATCCACTGGCGCACGCGGGCGGTCGAGGAGGTGGCCGCCTTCACCTTCCAGCGGGCCTGGGACCCCACCTGCACACCGGAAGCCTTCTTCGCCCGGTTCAGCCGGGCTTGCTACGGCGCAGGCCAGGCTGAGGCGATGGCGCGCGTCCACGCCCAGCTCGAGCGGCTGGGCCCGCGCTGGACCGGGGCAATGGGGCAGGTGGAGTGCGCGCCCTTCACCTGGTTCAGCACGAGCGGCCATCTGCTCCCGCCGGAGGAGGCGGTCCCGCCGTACCGCGCTGGGCGCTTCCCGCGCGCCGAAAACCTGGCGCTCCTGGCGCAGCTCGAGCAGGAGTTAGCGCAGCGTGTGGCTACTGCGGCCGTCCAGGGTCGCCGCCACCTGGAGCGGCTCCATTACCTGCTGGAGACCATGCGCTGGGTGGTGCGCTATGACCAGGCGGCGATGCAGCTCGATGGGCAAGGGCCGGTCGAGGCTGCCCTTCGTCGCGCCGAGGAGCTCGCTGCGGCCGGACAGGCTGCGGCGGCGCGGGAAGCTGCCCAGCAGGTCGTGCCGCTTCTGCGCGACTGCGGCCTGCGGCAGGCTGTGCAGACCCTGGCCGGACAGGTCACCAACCAGGGAGAACTCGGCGTCCTGGCGACAGTGAACGGCAAAGCCATTGCGGCGTACCGGGCTCTACTCCGCCGTGCCGAACGCCTGCTGGGCGAGGCACTGGAGCCGGCCCTGCTGGCGGCAGACGGCTGGCCGGAGGCGCTCACCCTCTGGGTGCTGGTGACCCGGGATGTGGTGCGGCCAGGTGACCTCCTGGACCTAGAGGTCCGCGCCCTCGGACCGGCCCCGGTACGGCAGGTGGTGGTGCGGCTGCGCCGCCTGGATGTGCCGGCGTCGGCACCCTGGGAGACCCAGCCGCTTGCCCACTTGCGCCGCGCAGTCTGGCGTGGCCAGGTGGCAGTGGCGGCGCCGGGCATCGCCTATATCGTGGAGGCAACTGACGAGCAAGGCACAGTGGCCCGTGCGCCGCTGGGCTGGCCGGAGCAGGTCTTCACCACGGTGGTGTGGGATGCGGAGCCACTGGCTGTATCGGCCGCACCGCACGGCGCCGCACCCGGTCGTAACCGCCGCTGAATGGCCGTCCGGCCCGTTGCGCAGGACTTTCCAGTTTTCATGACCATGGGCCGATCAGCAGGCTTACGCCGCGGTCGGCCCTGGCGTTCAGAGCCCGAACCCCGTCCACCACAGACCGGTCGCCTAGCACCCCTAACACCTGTATGAGGTGCAGCGCCAGGTTCCGAATCATGCTCAGCCCCGGCCCTCCCTTCCGCCCCGGCCGCCGGTCCTCCGGAAAGCGCACATCATGGACCCAGGAAAGCTGGTTCTCAATCTCCCCGTGCCCGCGCACGCCCTCGAGGGCCTACTGGAGGCTCAGCTGCCAGATGGACCTGCCTGCACCCCACAAGACTTCCTGTGCTTCCTAGCCCCTGGCTTCGGCCAGCCTCGAGAGCCGGCACCGACGCCGTCGGATAAGGTCGCACAACTTCAGCCAAGCTGGTCCGCATGGGCCCTGGCCCAGCGCCACAGTCCTCGCTGCGAGGACTGCCTGTTGCTGGTGGCGAAGAGGAGGGCTGCCAGGAGGCTGTGGATCGGGTAGCGGCGCCCGCGCCTGCCCTGAGGTCGGGGATGGCGGCCAGCGCATCGAGTAAACTGCGTCTGGTATCAGTCCTTTGCATTGCGGCACCTCCTCAACACCTTCAACCCAAGAAGAGCCTAACTTCAGAGAACTGGAAAGCCCTGCCCGGATGATACGCAAGATTGACGCTGTGCCAGCGGGCAGGTATACTCGTAACCACCACGCTCTCACACGGGCAGCCGTTCTGAGCGGTCGTCCCTGCGAAGAGCGAGAGTGACACAGGTTTCGATGCTCGTCCAAAGGCGTTGACGGAAACGAGTAGGCCGGGCAGAAGGCCACAGAGAGCCCGCGGGTGGTGCGAGCGGGCACCGGAGCCCTGCCGAAAATCCTTCCCGAGCCGCCACCCGAAAGGCCGCACGGCCGAGTAGACGTGGCCGGAGTCGCCGCCCGTTACCAGCGGCGGGGGTATGAACACGTACCCCTGAAGAGCGAGCGCGGCGCGTATTCCGATCAGAGGCGCGCCGGCTAACGAGGGTGGTACCGCGGGAGCACGCTCTCGTCCCTCCGGGGACGAGGGCGTTTTTGGTTCTGGGGCCCGTGAAGAGGCACGCATCGGAGCAAGGACCATGACTAGGCTGCTCTATCTCGACGATAGCTACCTGCAGGAGTTCGATGCCACGGTCACCGCCGTCGATGGCAATGCCGTCGAGCTAGACCAGACCGCATTTTATCCGGGCGGCGGAGGACAGATGGCCGACCGCGGGACGCTCACCTGGGAGCATGAGGGCCGGCCGGTGACAGCAGCGGTCACGGGGTTCGAGCGACGAGACGGCCGGCTCTGGCACGTGCTGGAACGAGGCAGCGTGCCCGCTCCTTTGCCCGGCACCCGCGTGCATGGCGCAATAGACTGGGACTTCCGGTATACCATGATGCGCTCACACACGGCGCTGCACATCCTGTGCGGCGTCGTCTGGAAGGAGTTCGGCGCCCAGGTGAGCGGCTGTCAGATGTATCCCGACCGCAGCCGCATGGACTTCACCCTGGAAGACCTCAGCCCCGAGCGGGTGCGGCTGATCGAGCAGAAAGTGAACGAAGCGATTGCCGCAGGCCTACCAGTGCGCATCCGTACACTGCCGCGGGAGGAGGCCTTCCAGATCCCGGACCTGATCCGTACGCGTATTAATCTCCTGCCGCCACATATCACAGAAGTGCGCACGGTCGAGATCGTCGGCCTGGACCTGCAAGCGGACGGCGGTACGCATCTGCGTAACACCGCCGAGGTCGGGCGTGTGCGGATCGTAAAAACAGAGAACAAAGGACGGCTGAACAAACGGCTCGAGATCGTAGTGGAGTAGGAAGCCCTCATCTCCAGCCCCTGGGAGGCTGTGGGAGCCGGGCTGGGGCATACGCGGCCTCTGCCGCTGGCCCCTGGGAGAGGTGAAGACGTCTTCGCCCCGACAACCCCAGACCGGCGAGGGGGCCAGGGCGTGAGGCGCTCAAAGGAGTGGTTCGTATGGCTACCGAGACGAAGGCGCTTTTTCGAGAGGTCACTCCACGGGTCAGTTTCCCCGAGTTAGAGCTACGTATCCTGGACTTCTGGAAGCAGACCCAGGCGTTCGAAAAGAGCCTGAAGCTGCGAGAAGGGCGGCCGCGATTTGTGTTCTATGAAGGGCCGCCCACGGCCAATGGCCTGCCGCACATCGGGCACGTGCTGACGCGGGTCTACAAAGACATCGTGCCACGCTACCGCACCATGAAAGGGTATTACGTGCCTCGGAAGGCTGGCTGGGATACCCACGGCCTGCCGGTCGAGCTCGAGGTCGAAAAAGAGCTCGGCATCACCACTAAGCAGCAGATCGAGGAATACGGTGTAGCCGAGTTCAATCGCCGCTGCCGGGAGAGTGTCTTCCGGTACGAGAGAGAATGGCGGCGTATGACCGAGCGGATCGGCTTCTGGCTGGACATGGACCACCCCTACATCACGCTAACCACCGACTACATCGAGTCAGTGTGGTGGATCCTGCAACAGGTGTGGGACAAGGGGTTGCTCTACCAGGACTACAAGGTGGTTCCTTACTGTCCGCGCTGCGGCACAGCGCTCTCCAGCCACGAGGTCGCGCTGGGGTACGAGGAGACCGAGGACCCGTCGGTCTATGTCAAGATGGAGCTGGCCGATGAGCCGGGCACGTACCTGCTGGTGTGGACGACGACCCCGTGGACGCTGCCGGGGAACGTGGCCGTGGCGGTGCATCCCGAGGCTCACTACGTCCGGGTGCGCCAGGATGGGCAGGTGCTGATCCTGGCCGAGGCGCTGCTGGGCCAGGCGCTGGTGGGCGACTACGAGGTGCTGAGCACCTTCCCTGGCAAGGAGCTGGCCGGCCGGCGCTACAAGCCGCTCTTCACGTTCAGCGAGCTCGACAAGCCAGCGCATTATGTCGTGACGGCCGACTTCGTCACGCTTGCGGACGGCACGGGCTTGGTGCACCTGGCCCCGGCGTTCGGCGAGGTCGACCTTGAGGTCGGCCGCACGTACGGCCTGCCGGTCGTGCAAAATGTCGACGCGCGCGGCCGCTTCACGGCGGAGGTCACGCCCTGGGCCGGACTGTTCGTCAAAGACGCTGATCCACAGATCATCGAGGACCTGCGCCGCCGCGGGCTGCTGTACCGCGCCACGACGTACCGGCACACCTATCCATTCTGCTGGCGGTGCGGCACGCCGCTGCTGTACTACGCGCGCAACTCGTGGTACATCCGCATGACGGCGCTGCGGGAGAACCTGCTCAAGAACAACTTGCAGATCAACTGGGTACCCGAGCACGTGCGCGATGGCCGCTTCGGCGATTTCCTGGCAAATGTGGTGGACTGGGCTCTCTCCCGCGAGCGCTACTGGGGCACACCCCTGCCGGTGTGGATGTGCCGACAGTGCCAGTATCAGCACTGTATCGGCAGCCTGGCTGAGCTCGTCCAGATGGCGCGGCCCGAGACGCTGCACGAGATCGTCGTGCCACAGCACCGCGGCAGCGTGAACTTCAGCCAGGGCCTCCCTGAGCTGCACAAGCTCGATCTGCACCGGCCTTACATCGACGCAGTGGTGCTGGCCTGCCCGCAGTGCGGTGGTGAGATGCGGCGGGTGCCCTACCTGATCGATGTCTGGTTTGACTCCGGCTCGATGCCTGTGGCGCAGTGGCACTACCCGTTCGAGAATCAGGAGGAGTTCAAGGTCAGCTTCCCGGCCGACTTCATCTCCGAGGCGATGGATCAGACGCGTGGCTGGTTCTACACGCTGCATGCCATCGCCACCCTGCTCTTCGACTCGCCGGCATTCAAGAACTGCATCTCGCTGGGCCTGGTGCTAGACGAGCAGGGCCGCAAGATGAGCAAGAGCCTGGGCAATGTTGTCGACCCGTGGTCGGTCATCAACGTCCATGGTGCCGACGCGGTGCGCTGGTACTTCTACAGCACCAGCCACCCGGGCCTGGAGCGACGCTTCTCGGTGAACCTCGTCGGCGAAGTGGTCCGGCGCTTCATGCTCACGCTGTGGAATACCTACAGCTTCTGGGTCACTTACGCCAGGCTGGACGGCTTCGATCCGGGGCAGCATACTGTGCTGCCGGAGCAACGCTCCGCTCTAGACCGCTGGCTCCTGTCGCGGCTCAACCGGCTGGTCGGCGAAGTCGATGGTCTGATGGAGCGCTATGACATCACGACGGCAGCGCGGGCCATCGAGGCGTTCGTAGACGAGCTCTCTAACTGGTACGTGCGGCGAGGGCGCCGGCGCTACTGGAAGAGCGAAGAGGACGCGGACAAGGTGGCGGCGTACCTCACCCTCTACGACGCCCTGGTGACGCTGGCCAAGCTGATCGCGCCGTTCATGCCGTTCCTGGCCGAAGAGATGTACCAGAACCTGGTGCGCTCAGTGGACCGCCAGGCGCCGGAGAGCGTGCATCACTGCGAGTTCCCGGTGCCGGATGGCGCCCTGATCGACGCCGAGCTCGAGGCCAAGATGGCGGCCGTGCAGCAGGTGGTGAGCCTGGGTCGGGCGGCGCGCAACGTCGGTAAGATCAAAGTGCGCCAGCCACTTAGCCGGCTGATCGTCTATGCGCCCGAAAACATCCGCGCTGGCCTACAACAGCTTGCCGAGCACGTGCTTGACGAGCTGAACGTGAAAGAGATGGTGTTCACTGATGACCCGGTGCAGTTCGTCGAGCTACATGTACGGGCGCGGCCGGACTTGCTGGGGCCGAAGCTCGGGCCGCGGCTGCCAGCGGTCGTGCAGGCCCTGCGGGAGCGCGATCCCTGGGAGGTGTGGCAGGCGAAGACGGCGGGGCGGCCGCTCACCGTGCAAGTAGCCGACGAGAGCGTCACCCTGCTCCCCGAAGAGCTTCAGGTCGATCTCAAGCAGAAGCCTGGCTTCGCCGCGGCGGCCGGCGAGGGCTACATCGTGGCGCTGGATACGGCGCTCACGCCGGAGCTGGTGCAGGAGGGCCTGGCACGGGAGCTGGTGCATACGATCCAGTCTATGCGGAAAGAGGCCGGCTTTAACATCGAGGACCGCATCCGCACGTTCTACCAGGGCGGCAGCGACATTGCCGCAGTCGTGGAACGCTTCGGCGAGCATATCCGGCAGGAGACCCTCTCCATCGAGCTGGTGCAGGGCCCGGCTCCAGACGGCGCGTTTATTCAGGAGCACACCGTCAACGGGCGCAAGGTGACTCTGGGCGTCATGCGGCTCTAGGTAAAGCAGCCTGGAAGAGCGCCTGGTCCGGATCGCGGAATAGTAAAGCAGGGGAGGGTTTCAGAAACCCTCCCCTGCTTCCCAACAGGCCTGTATCGAGAGGGATTACGTAGGGGGAAGGTTTCAAACCTTCCCCCTCTATGAGCTTGAAAGCCTGCTTAGCTGTCCTGTGGACGTTGTGACCGAGCGCGGGCTGAAAGCGCGGCTTCGTGATCGAGTCCTGCGAGGGGCTGTGCCGGTATGAGGAACCCTGAAGAGCGGTTTCGTGACATGCTGTGCCCGGCCAGAGCGTGCTCTGGCACGACATCTGCCAGTACAAGACCCCAGAGGGCTGCCAAAAAGGCACGGCACACGCTGGCCGGTCATCGGAGACCGGCTGCACAGGGAGGTGACTTGAGATGATGGAGCGCTTTGCAAGCCAGCTGCGCGAAGGCATGGATGTCTTTGACGTGGATGGCGATAAGGTGGGGACGATCGGCGAGGTCTACCCAGCTGACCTGCCCGGTGAGCTGGGGATCACAGGGACCACAGCCACCGCTGGCGAGGGCCACGTGAAGGTGGACACTGGCTTCCTTGGCCTCGGCAAGGATCTCTATATCCCGTTCAGCGCCATTCGGGAGATCACTGCCGATGGCATCTATCTGAGCGTGGAGAAGGACGAGATCGACCGGATGGGTTGGGATGTCGCTCCCGCGTATCTGAGTGAGCGCGGCTATGGTGAAGAGCCGCGCGAGCGAGCATACTGACCAACGGGGTCGGTGACCTTAGGGCCGGCCTGTCCGAGCCGAGGGAGTGCTTGGAACCATGCCGAGGCCCTCCGGGGATGCCTAGAGGCATGGCCCTGCTCGGTATGGAGTCAGCGCCACAGATAACCTGACACCGCTGCGGTATCCGAAACAAGCCGTGCCTAGAGGCTGGTGGGGACGCACCATGAGTGCGTCCCCACTGTATTTTGGGGCGGGCTGCCGCCGGTTCGTGTCGGGCGCAGGGGCTCTCCGCGGAGAGCCGGCGTCAGCGCATCAGTGGAATGGCGGAAGCAGCTTTACGGGGTATTCGATCAAGGTCGGGCCGCGGCGGCGGAAGGCGGCCTGGAGGAGCTCCGGCAATGCCTCAGGCGAGTCGATGCGCTCCGCGTGGGCCCCGAAGGCGCGGGCGAACGCCACGAAATCGGGGTTGCGTAGCTCCGTATCGATCACGCGGCCGTTGTACCGCCGCTCCTGGGCTGCTTTGATCATGCCATAGGCGTTGTCGTTGCAGAGCACGATGGCGATGGGCAACTCATACTGCACGGCCACGGCCAGCTCGGTGCCGGTGAACAGGAAGCCGCCGTCGCCGGCCAGTACAACCACCGGGCACTCCGGCCGGGCGATCTGCGCGCCGATGCCCACCGGCAGGCCAAAACCGAGGGCAGCCGAGCCCGCCGGGTAGAGGAAACGCCGCGGGCCGGTCACCGGGAAGTGGCGGACGGCCCAGTAGCAGGCGATGGCCTGGTCGCAGGCGAGAATGCCGTGCTCAGGCAGTCCAGCGCGCAGGGCTCGCACCAACGCCAGCGCCTCCGGGCAACGCGTCTCCCCGGCAGCATCGTCGGCCTCGCGCGCCCCACGGATCTCCCGCCAGTCCCACTGGCTGGCGCTCTCGCGATCACCGATGTGCTCCAGCAACATGGCCAGCCCGGCGCAGGCATCGCCGACCAGCTTCTCCACCACCGGATAGCTCTTGCCTATCTCGCTCTCGTCCAGGTCCAGATGCGCAAGCTTCTCCGGCAGCGGCAGGCGCCAGGCGCGCGTGGACATTCCAGTCAGTCGGCTGCCCACGACCAGGCCGGCGTCAGCCTTACGCCACACCTCTGGGTAGCCATCCGTCGGACCAGACGAGGTGCGCCAGGTGCATCCGGCAGCCCAGGGGTGCTCATCCGAGATCGCGCCCTTGCCGCTGATCGAGGTGAGCACCGGGGCGCGCAGGCGCTCGGCCAGGCGGGTAAGCAGCGGGCTCGCCCCACTCTTCGCCACCCCTCCTCCGGCGAAGATGATAGGATAGCGCGCCTCCAGCAGCATCCTGGCGGTGCGGGCCACAGCCGCCTCATCGGGGGCCGGGGTCGGGCAGATCTCCGGCTCTGGCGCAGGCGGCACCTCCGATGACGCCGCTAGCACGTCGATCGGCACTTCGATCACCATGGGCCGCGGCCGGCCGGTGCGTAGGCGCGCTAGCTCTTCCAGCGTCGCTCGCTCAAGATCGTCCACGCTGCGCACCAGGCGTGACGCCGACGCTGCCGCCATGATCCCGGACTGGTCCTTGAACTCGTGCAGGTACCCCTTGTACTTCCCCAGCAGCGGCAGCTCGCCGGCCGTGCCGATCACCAGCAGGGGAATCGAGTCCGCCCAGGCACCGGCCACCGGGGTCACCGTATTGGTCAGGCCGGGACCAGTGGTCACCAGCGCCACGCCCGGCTGCCCGGACACCCGCGCGTAGCCATCGGCCATGAAGGCCGCTCCCTGCTCATGGCGGGTCACGAAGCTAGTGATGCGCGGGTGCTGGTAAAGCGCGTCGTAAATAGGCAGGTTATGCACCCCCGGAATACCGAAGACATGCCGTACCCCCGCCCGATCGAGCGCATCGACGATCATCTGTCCGCCGCTACGAGCCATATCGCGTGCTCCCTCTCTGCTCCTGTGCCAGAGTTCAGTTGCCAGAGTTCAGTTCATTGTGTACCGGTTTATCGACCGTGCCGGGCAGCCTCGACAGCTGCGCCGCGTCCACTGGCTATCCTACCACGTGGGCGATCCGACCATGTGCGCCGGCATACTGCGCGTGTGCCCAACAGGTAGCTCAGGCGGCCTCGACGATGTGCCCGAACAGCTCCTGGAGCCGGCGCAGGTGCGCCTCCGGCAGCGGCTCGCCCAGGATCGCCGCCACGTTCGACTCCAGATGGGTGAGGCGAGCCGTGCCGGTGAGCACCGTGGAGATGGCTGGATGGGCAGCGGCGAACTTGTACCCCGCGCTAATAACGGAATCGACTGGCCCCTGCACCAGCCAGCCGAGCGGATCCTCCTCCGGCAGCGCCCCAGGCGGGACCAGGCCGCGGGAGACCCAGTCGCGGATCAACGCCTGGAGCTCCTCCGGCCGCGTCAGCTTCACCCGCACCGAGGCCATATTCAGCACGCCGATATTCTGCTCCTGGCAGCGCGGCAGGACCTCCTGCGCGGCGACCTGGTTCAGGATGCCGTACTTGAGCATGACAGTATCCCACAGGCCCGACGGCACGGCCATGTGCAGCATCTCATGGGCGGGGTCGCTGAAAAAGAGCTCGGTGATGCCGATGAAGCGGATCTTGCCCTGCTCGCGCAGGCGCAGCATCACCGGGTAGAGCCGCTCGACCACCTCGTGGTAGCGTGAGGGGACCACCCCATGGAACTGATAGATGTCGATCACATCGGTCTGGAGATTGCGCAGGCTCTGCTCGCACTGGCGCTCGATCTCCGCCGCAGCCACGACGACGCCGTCCGGCTCGCGCTGGAACGGGGTGCATTTGGTCGCCAAGATGTAGCGGTCACGCGGCACGCCGGCCAGCGCCCGCCCAAGCAGCACTTCGCTCTCCCGGTAGGCCGCCGCGGTATCGAACAGATTTATGCCCAGGTCTAGGGCGCGGTGCACCAGTGCCTGCTGCTCGGCAAAGCTGAGCCCGGTACGCTGGCCGAACTGGCTCGGTCCTCCCGTCCCTAGGCTCACCACCGAGACCTGGAGACCTGTGCGTCCAAGCGAGCGATACTGCATCGATCTGTTGCTCCGTAACTATTTGCACTATTTGCAGTTATTTGTTGCAGTTATTTGTAATTGCTTGTAAACGCGCTCTATCAGTCGTGTGTCCACGCGATCATGATGTGCTTACCAGGAGCTACTCTGATCAAGTAGTTGTGGATGAGCCGCGTCACTCAATGCCCAAAAACATGCGCAAAACATGTGCAAAAGTAAAGAGTAAAGAGGCGACAGACAAGGACATGCGTGCCTGCTCCTTGCCATACGCCCGGTGGCTGGTATTCTAGGTGGTGGGAGGCGTGAGGGTCAAGCAGGCTCGAAAGGCGGTAGGGCATGGCGTCGCTGGAGCGTTGGGAGCGGTTTCGTGCTGCGGTTGAGCGGCCGGACGCAGAGGTTGATCTGCCCTACGCCGCGCTGCTGATCGCTGAGGTGGCATACCCCGGGCTCGATATCCGGTACTACCTGCGCGAGCTGGCGCGGCTGAGCGCGGAGGCGCCGTACATCGATCCGGCTGCGCCGCCACAACGACAGGTTGCCGTGCTGAGCCGCTACTTTGCCGTTGACCTCGGGTTTCGCGGGAACACCGAGGAATATTTTGATCCGCGCAATAGCTACCTGAACGACGTGCTCGACCGGCGCACAGGCATTCCTATTACACTGACGCTGGTCTACAACGAGATCGGCCGGCGGCGTGGCCTGCCTCTTGCGGGCATCGGGCTGCCCGGGCACTTCCTGTCCGGGTATGTGCCGGCCGGAGCGCACATGCCGGCGCTGCTCATCGATGTCTTCAACGGCGGGATCATTCTCGACGAGCGCAGTGTGGCGGCGCTGCTGGAGCGCACCTTCGGCCGGCCGGTGGCCCTGGAGCGGCAGTTCCTGCAACCCATGAGCGCTCGGGCGATCCTCTACCGCATCCTCAACAACTTGAAGGGCATCTACCTTCAGGTGGGTGACTTCCACCGCGCCCTGGACACAATTGAGCGGATGCTGATCGTGCAGCCCGGCAGCCTGCGCGACCTGCGCGATCGCGGCGTACTGCGCGGCCGGCTGGGACGCTATGCCGAGGCGCTGGCTGACCTGCACGCCTACGCCGAGCAGGCGCCGGACGAGGATGAGCGGGCCGCGGCACAGCGGGAGATCGCCTGGATCCGGCAGATGATCGCGCGCCTGAGCTAGAGACCCCGCTCTCGGCGCGCCGGGCCCGGGCGAAAGCAAGCACAAAATGAGCACGAGATGGCCTGGCATATGAGCGCCTCTCTGCGGCATGCTGGACGTGCCGGTGCCGGCGGGGGAGCCTGCCCAGGCCGGGACTAAGCGGGCGCTGTCACACCGCTGAGCTCTCCGGCTCGCATCACTTTTCTCGTATCTCGTCCGTAGCCCGTACGGGGTTGGAAGTGTCTTCCCATTTGCTCTTCATCCCAGGGAGATGGAATCATGAACCCCAGGCCGTTTCTCATCATCGGTGGCATCCTCTTGCTGGGTCTCGGTATCCTCGGCTTCGTGCTCCCAGCAGGCAGCATGAGCCAGTACAACCTGGGCGTCGCCAACCTGGAGAACCCGCTCGATAACGTGCTGCACCTGGTGGTTGGCATCTGGGCACTGTGGGCGGCGTTTCACCGAGCGGAGGCCGGCGTGGCTATGCCTGCTTCCTAGCGAACCTGATCTCCCCCTGGGCTTCGGCTCCAGCACGTCACTGGCGATGAGAGCCTGCGTGCCTTACTCGGGCACGCAGGTTTCCTTACGTCGCGCTGCTCTCTTCCCTACCCAGGCAGAGGACCGCGCCTGCTCCGGGCAGGACGCCTGGACGTTCTTTCGCTTTGCCACCCCTGGCGGACCTCCACTGCCGAGCAAGGAAGGGCGATAATAGGAAAGCTAGCCTCGCAGGAGGGAGATCAGAACCATGCCGACGGAGCCAACGGAGCTCGTGGGCACGCGGCTGATCCTCGACAACGACCGCGTGCGTGTGTGGGAGCTGTCGCTCGCCCCCGGCGAGTCACTAGAGAAGCACAGCCATCGGTTGGATTATGTCTACATCGTCGAGTCCGGCGGGCTGATCCGCTTCTCCGATCCGGACGATCCGTCTAACTACCGCGACGTGCAGTTCCGCGATGGCGAGGTCGTATTCGTGCCGGTCGGCCCGGGTGGGAAGGTAGACAACCGCCTGACCAACATCGGCACGAAGCACCACCGCAACTACGTCATTGAGCTCAAGCCAGCAGCGCAGGAACGCCGCATCTGACAGGTCCGAGAGGCAGGCGCCGCTCGCTGCTACGCCTTGACAGCGCCGCGTCCGTGGGGGACACTGCGGAAGCCGCAGGCTGCGCGGCACAGCATCGCACGCTCGGGGAGAGACGCGCCGTGAAGATCGCCAGCATTCGCACTGCCGTGATTGACCTCACCCCTCATCCGAAGACGCCGCCCCGTGTGCCCCGCCAACAGGTAGACGGCTTCGTCAGCCCGATGGCGCGCTACCCGCAGTTCCGCCGGGCGGACTGGGCGACCGGCTGGCGGCGGGTCGCCTGCGTCGTCACCGCCGAGGACGGGACCTGGGGCCTGGGGCTCACGGTACACAGCGCCCCTGTCGAGCGGATCATCACCACGCACTTTGCACCCGTGCTCGTCGGGCAGGACTGCATGGCCACGGAGAAGCTGTGGGACCTGATGCGGCGCATCTCCGCGCCGTATGGGACCGCCGGGCTGGCCAGCTATGCCATCAGCGCGGTCGATAACGCCCTGTGGGACCTCAAGGGCAAGCTGCTGCGCCGCCCCGTCTATGAGCTCCTGGGCGGTCCGCAGAAGGAGCGCATCCCGTGCTATGCCAGTAACACCGACATCAGCTACGGCACCGAGCACAGCCTGGCCTGGTTCCTGGAGCTGGGCTTCAAAGCCGTCAAGATCTTCCTCCGCCACGGCCCGGAGTCCGGCATCGAGGGGATCCGCCGCGATGAAGAGCTGGTCGCTCGCGCCCGTGAGCAGGTCGGTGACGACGTTGAGCTCATGGTGGATGCCTGGATGTCTCTGCACGTGGAGTACACCGTCCGGCTGATGGAGGCGCTGCGGCCGTACCGAATCAAATGGTTGGAAGACTACCTGCTGCCGGAGGACCTGGAGGGCTACATGAAGGTGCGGCAGCGCCTGCCTTGGGCGACGCTTGCGACCGGCGAGCACTGGTACACGATCCATCCGTTTGCCCTGGCGGCAAGCCAGGGGCTGGTGGATATTCTGCAGCCGGACGTGGCCTGGGTGGGTGGTATCACCGCGGTGGTGCGCATCTGTCATATTGCTGAGGCTCACGGCCTGACGGTGATCACCCATGGCGGCATGAACTACCCGTACGGCCAGCACCTGGCGTACGCTATGCCGGCGATTCCGATGGGCGAGCGATCGGAGGGCGTGGCCCCGCCGGGCGTGCCGCTGGAGGAGATGGTAGCCTTGCCGGGAACTGCGGTGATCAAGAATGGCTACGTCGTGCCGAGCAACGCGCCTGGCTTCGGCATCGAAGTAACGCTGGACTGGCTGGAGCAGCGCGCGGTGGGATAGGCCTTCCAACAGGGCGCAGGCGGTGCTGCGCCGTGCTGCCTGTGGCTGTGCCGTGGAGATGTGTCGTGGAGAGGAAGCCATGGTTGAGCGTGAGGCCTGGGAATACCTGCGCATCTCGGCAACGTATCATGCCGGCGCAACTGATGCAGACACTTACTGGGAATACGATGCCGGCGGGAAGGTCTATCGACAGAGCGCAGACCTCAACATCGAAACGCTGGCCAACCGCTTCGGCGCCGAAGGCTGGGAGCTGGTGCACATCGACCGGAACCTGGAGATCTGGACGGTGTACCCGCAGGCTGCCCAGCCCAGTGGGCCGGGCCTGCCGGATGTGACCCGCTTCCTCGGCGGCCCGATCGGCGCTGTTGCCGCCGCAGCCGCCGCCCAGCCAAAGCAGGCGGCGCCACCGGCCGGGCCGGTCATCCGTGGCGGCACCACCCGTATCGACTACTGGTTCCGGCGACGGAAGACACGCTGAAGGCAAGGCGAGGAGGAGCTGTCCGAAAAATGAGTGCCAGCCGTCTGCGTAACGTACTGATTCTCATGTCCGACGAGCACTCCCCGCATGCGACCGGATACGAAGGCAACGGCATCGTACGCACGCCGGCGCTGGATCGCCTCGCCGCGCGCGGCGTCTGGTTCCGCAATGCCTACTGCCAGTCGCCCCTGTGCGTGCCGTCGCGCATGGCGCATCTGGCCTCACGGCACCTGCATCGCATCAATGTCTGGAGCAACGGGGACGCGCTGGACTCAGCGGTGCCGACGATTCCGGCGTACTTTCGCGAGCACGGCTACTTCTGCGCCAGCACCGGCAAGATGCATTTCGTAGGGCCGGATCAGATGCATGGCTTCGAGCTTCGGCCCTACGGGGACCACACGCACCCGCTGCGGGACGCCGGGCGCGGACCTGACCCATACGATCCCAAACGCGTGCGCGGCGCCGGCCCGCGGGACGAGTGCGCCCACTGCCGGCGCGACGAGCGCGTCACCGAGATCGGCCTGGACCTGCTGCGCGGCTGGCACGCCGGCCAGTATGGCAGCGGGCGCGAGCGGCGCCCGTTCCTGCTCTGGATCTCCTGGTTACGCCCCCACTTTCCCTTCTGGCCGCCATCGCGCCACTGGCAGATGTACGATCCTGCCACGGTCGATCTGCCGCCGCGCGACGATCTCACGGACAAGCCGGCGCGCCTGGCCTGCTGGCGCCGCCACTGGGGGCTGGAAAACCTTACCGAGGAAGAATCCCGCCGCGCCCGCGCGGCGTACTATGCCCTGGTCTCGTTTGTCGATGAGCAAGTGGCGGCCGTGCTCGAGACGTTGCGGCAGCTCGGCCTGGAAGAAGACACCCTGGTGATCTACTGCACCGATCACGGCGAGATGGCTGGCGAGCACGGCATGTGGTATAAGAGCCTCTTCTTCGAGGCCGCCGCACGCACGCCGCTCATCTTCTCGTGGCCTGGCCAGCTCCCCCAGGGCCGGATGGTTCCGCAGGTGGTCGAGCTGAACGATATGTTCCCCACTATCGCTGCCGCTTGCGGGCTGCCGGTGCCTCAGGACATCGATGGCGCCAATCTCTGGCCGCTCCTGACCAGCGAGCGGGAGGACTGGCGCGACGAAGCGCTCAGCGAGTTCGCCACGCAGGGAGCGCCCTCGCCGGCAGTGATGCTGCGCACCGGACGCTGGAAGTACGTCCACTATGGCTGGCCAGATGCCCCGGTTCCTGAGGACGAGGAACTCTACGATCTTGCTGCCGACCCCTACGAGCTACGCAACCTGGCGCGCGATCCGGCGACGGACGACCTGCGTCGGCAGTTCCGCGCGCGGGTGCAGCAGCGCTGGCATCTTCCAGAACCATGGCGACAGGCCCTCGCCGAGCGCCTGGCTCGCAGTCGGGGCACCGGCTTCTCCTATGAAGGCCCCAACCGGGCAGGGTGAGCGGTGGGAGGAAGGGGAGGGAGAGGGAGACGGGCCCCTCCCCCGTGTCGGGGAGGGGAGTAGAATACCTGGACAGTGCCCGAAGCGCCCGGCGGCGCTCGCACCGGTGCCAGGAGGGGGAGGACGAGATACCGCCAGGCTCCCCTCTCCCGCAGCGCGGGAGAGGGGGCCGGGGGTGAGGGCCTACTTCCACGCCCCTAGCTCGATGACCCGGTTCGTCTCGGCGGACTCGGTGGCGGCCAGGCTCACTGCCAGCGTCTTTACCGCCTCGCGGTACGGGGTGCGTACGCCAGCGCGGTCGCCGGTGCGCACGGCGGTGATGAAGGCGCGGTCCGCGTAGATGTGCACAGTGGTGTCCGGTTCGAGGGGCGGCAGTGGCACTTCCTGGACCTCGCGGTCCTTCTGGATGGTCAGGCGGCGCTGGTTGAACTCGATGATGCCCTTGTCGGTCCATAGCTCCACGCCGGAGACGTGGTCCACCGGCACCAGCCAGCAGTTCGAGATCGTGCCCACCGCGCCGTTCTCGAACTCGACCGTGGCGGTACCGACATCCCAGGCGGTGAAGCTCGGGTTGGGCTGGGTCAGCCGGTTAGCAAAGCGGGCATAGACCCGCTTTATGTCGCCTACGAGCCAGCGCGCCATGTCGATAATATGGGTCGTCTGCTCGACCATCTGGCCGCCGGACTTCTCCTTGATGGTGAGCCAGTGGCCGGGCCGGCTGGGCGGCCGGGTCTTGTAGTACCCATACAGCAGCCCGACCACGGCGTCGGCGAGCACTTCTTTGGTCTTCTCGCCGGCCGGGGCGTAGCGCCACTGGTAGCCCACGAAGCCGAGCACACCGCTCTCGTCGAGCGCCCGCTCGATGCGGCGGGCTACCTCCATGGTCAGCGCCACGGGCTTCTCCACATAGAACGGCAGCCGCGCCTCGATGGCGGCCAGTTCAATCTCCCCATGGGCGAAGGGCGGTACCATGATGTAGAGGGCATCAACGCCGCCATCGTCGATCAGCTTGCGAAAGTCGGTGTAGGTGCGCGCCTGGTAGCCGAAGCGCTGCGCCGCAGCCTCGGCCGCGCCGGGCACGACGTCGCACAACGCTACGACCTCGGCCTCAGGGATCTTCGCCAGGTTCCGGAAATGTGCGTTCGCAATGCCGCCGGTGCCGATCACGCCCAGGCGGACCCGGTCACGTAGCATACGCTCCTCCTGATGTCCCCGCACCTCGCCGGAGCGCTCCGGCCGCGTCGGGGCAGACTCACGACTCCAGGTAGAGATAGTACATGGTGAAGCGCTGCTGCAACCCGAACAAGTCGGCCAGCGTGAACCGTGGCGCCGGGCGCAGCAGCGCTCCGAAGAGGGCGGCGAGTGGCGAGGCGCGGCGCGTGTCGATCACGCGCGGCTCGCCTTTGATCCCGGCGAGCTCGGCCGCGACCTGGACCGCGCGACGAAGGTCCCCGAACTCGTCGACCAGGCCGAGCTGCCGGGCCTGCAGGCCGGTGTAGATGCGTCCGTCACCGATCTCGCGCACCCGCGCCGGGTCGAGCCGGCGGCCCTCCGCGATCACCTGCACGAACTGCTCGTAGGCCTCGTCGATCATACGCTGGAAGATGGCGCGCTCCTCGTCGGTGAGGGGGCGAAAGGGGCTGCCCTCGTCTTTGAACGGGCCGCTCTTGACCACCTGCACCTGGATGCCCAGCGTGCTCAGGAGCTCCTGTACATTGGGGATAATACCGATTACGCCGATGCTGCCGGTCGTGGTGGCCGGGTTCGCCAGGATGCGGTCGGCCGGGGCCGCGATATAGTAGCCCCCTGAGGCGGCCAGGCTGCCCATGGAGACCACGACCTTCTTACCGACCTCGCGCGTGCGCTTGATCTCCTGGGCGATCTCGTCTGAGGCGACGACCTCTCCACCGGGGCTCTCTACCCGCAGCACGATAGCTTTGACCGCCGGATCGCGTTGCAGCGCTCGAAGCTGCCGCGTGATCTGCCCGGCGTAGGCGCCGCCCCCACCGAGCAGACCATCCGGCGGCTCACCAGGCATGATCTGGCCCTCGACACGGACGATGGCCACGGCGGGCCGTCGTAACAGCGCGTCGGCGCCGAGCACCGCCAGCGCAGCAGACGTCACGCACAGCCCGCCGAGCCCGAGCACTACCGCGGCAACAACGATCCAGATCCAGCGCTTTGCCCTCATGCCAGCTGCGCGCTCTCATTCGCGGCCCTTTAGCCTCGCAGGGCATCGCGGCGGCGCCAGAGCTTGTGCGCCGCTTCAATAATCGCATCCATGTCCGCGCGCGTTCCCAGCAGGATGTGCTGCGGGAACCAGAAGCCTTCCTCGTAGCAGGCGCGCTCCGCCACCGGACAGGTGCCACGCTTGCTCTCAGGGCTTGGGTGCGGCCGCCCCGCAGCGAGCCAGCCGTCGTAGCTTTGCCGTCCTCCAGCAGCGATGGCCTCCAGGCGGGCGGTCTCGCGCAGGATCACTGGCAGGTGGTGCAGCGGCGTGGTATAGCCGGCCGAGACCGGGATACCTTCCGCTCGCCATGCCTGCAAGAACTGCTCCCGCGGGATGCTGTCCCATGCAGCTGCGTCGTAGCGACCGATGAACAGGTGCCAGGCATGGGTGGTGACACGAGGGTCGCGCCGGAGCGGGCGCAGGCCGGGCACCTGGCTCAGGCCGGCGGCCAGGTAGGCAGCGTTCTCCTCGCGGCGGGCGAGCTGCTCCGGCAGACGCTCCATCTGGGACAGCAGGAGCGCGCTCTGGAACTCGGTGAGGCGATAGTTCCAGCCCAGGATCTCATGCTGATACCAGGCACCTTGGCGAATGCGGCCCACGTTGGCGAGCGACCAGGCCAGATCGTAGAGCTCTTCGTTGTTCGTCAAAACAATGCCGCCCTCGCCCGCGGTCAGGTTCTTGCTGGATTGGAAGCTGAACGTGCCCAGGTCACCCAGCGCCCCCACGCGGCGACCGTTCCACGCCGCGCCGTGCGCCTGCGCGGCGTCCTCGATCACTCTAAGGCCATGCCGCCGCGCCGTGTCGAGCACGCCGTCCATGTCAGCGGGGCCGCCGCCGATGTGCACGGCGATGATGGCGCGGGTGCGCGGCGTGATGCGCTGCTCAATGCTCCGCGGATCGATTTGGTAGGTTTCCGGATCGATGTCAGCGAAGACGGGGATGGCATCGACCATGAGGCAGGCGCTGGCTGTGGCGATGAACGTGTAGGGCGGGACAATCACCTCGTCGCCGAAGCCGACCCCTGCCGCACGCAACGCGACCTCCAGCGCGGCGGTGCCATTCGCCACCGTGACAGCGTACTTCGCTTGGTGGAACTCGGCGAAGCGCTGCTCGAATTCATGCGCTTTGCTCCCGGCATGTGAGCCCCACTTGCCGGAGCGCAACGTACTAATAAGCGCCTGCTCGTCGTGTTCAGAGATGATGGGCCAGCCGTGAAACCCGCCACGGCGCACCGGCTCTCCCCCTTCGATTGCCAGCTTCTCCGTCTGGGTGACCATTGCTCTTCTGCTCCTCCCTGCGGGATATGCCGGCTCTGACATATCCCGGCGAAGCTACGGTACAGCCTCAGCAGGCGATTACGTCCGCCGGCGCGAGCATGGTAGCGCAACCTAACCAAAGACTCAAACGAGTAGAGCCGGGGGAGCGGCCCCCTCCCCTCTTAGGGGAAGGGCCGAGGGAGGGGTCTCCCTCTTCGCACCCTCAGTACGGCGGCAGGCCGAGGAACCAGCGTGCCCCCAGGAGGTTGGCTGCAACAGATAGGGCCAGCAGGAAAATAAAGGCACTGTGCCAGAGCGGGTGGAGCGGTCGATGCAGGCCCATTGCCAGCAGCACGAGCAGGAACGGGAGAACGTCCAGGGCGAACCGGTAGCCAAACTGATACCAGCCGGTGTTGTAGTACAACAGGTTTGGCAGCGCAACAGCCAGCGTACTCAACCATGCCGCGCCGTACACCCAGAAACCATCCCGCGGGGGTGGACGCAGGCAGAACAGCAGCACGGGGGACACGGCCCAGATCCCGGTGCCCCACGGATCGAACCGCACCGGAAAGGGAATCCTTCGCTCGCGCTCAGGCGTGACCAGCATCCCGAGGAGGCGCGGCGGATCACCGGCAGCGGCCTGCCAGATTGCCACGCTGCGCATGTCCAGCAGCGGCGGCTGCACGAGAAAGGCGGCGATGTTGCGCGGCACGAAATGGGGGCTGAAGAGCCCGTGGGCGCGCAGTCCGGGTTCGAGCTGAGGGGCAACGCGCATCCTCTCGTACCCAAAATCGAGGGGGTTGCCGAAGCGCATCACATTCAGGGTAAGCAGCAGCGCGGTCGCTGCCACGGGAGGTATGCTGAACTGAAGGACCTGCCATGCCAGATGCCTTGGGCTCCGGCTGCGGCGGAGGGCCAGCATCATCCAGAAGAGCGCTCCGAAGGCGACCGGCGTACGGGCTAGGAATGCCGCGGCCAGTGCTGCCCCAGCGAGCAACGGCCGGCCGCGGCCGGCACATTCGAGCAGGTACAGCAACAGGAAAGTGACGGCCACAATATGAGCGGTGAACCACACCCGTCCCATCAGCGATGCATAAAAATGCACCGTGCCAAAGGCTAACGTAGCTGCCACCGCCAGGGCTTCCGGCCGGCCCAGGGCCAGCCCGCAGCCGGCAAAGCCGGGGCGGCTAAGCCGGCGCATCAGGACGTAGGCCAGCGCCGTGTTGCACGCGCCAAGGAGGAGGGTGAAGAGGGCATCGTTGAAACGTGTGCCGACCACCGCGACGAATGGCAGCATCAGGAACGCGGGCATCGGCGGGAACGAGACGTAGGAACGCCCGGCGAATGGAGTAATATCGCCGAGGCTCGCCGCGCGCACTGGATCCACCCACAGGCGACCGTGCAGCAGGGCATCGGCCAACATGACGAAGTGTGGCGCGCCGGACTGCCGGCGTGCTGCCGGGCCGCTCACCAGAAGGTATACGAGCTCCGTAAGCGCGACCAGCAGGCCCGCGATGGCGACATCTCGAAGAAGCGCACGCCGAACTGCGGCAGTCACAGCGGACATCGCCCCGGAGGCTATGGCTGGGCGCCAGGGGCGGGATGGCGGCCGGTCTCCTCGCCCTCCAGCCAGGCGATGAACACGATGCTCAGTGCCACCAAGTATACCAGCGCCCCCGGCACCCACATGATCAGGCCGGCCAGCTGCTGGTCGTCCAGCGGCGAGAGACCGAAGAGCCGCGGCGCCGTAGTGTAGGTTGGATACAGCACGATGGTGGCAAAGGTAATAAGTGCTCCGATAATCGTTGGCGGGAGCGATTGTAGGAAGAGATAGAGCACCTGCGCCGCCTTAGAGAGGCGCGGGAGCTCAGGCAGCGGGCTCAACACCGGCCACCAGCTCAGCAGCGCCGTGAGAGTGAAGCTCTGGTGCATCAGGGCGTGCACCCATTCCACACGCAGGGCAAGATCATAGAGCGCTGGCGCGTGCCAGAGAGCAAGGGTGCCGTTGAACACGAGGAAGGCCACGGCCGGCGCGGTCAGGAACCCGGCCACCTGGGGCACCATAGGCAGGCGCAGGAGCGGCCGCAGCAGCCAGTCCGGCGTACCCAGGAGCAGCAGGGGCGGTATGACGAGCGTGAGCAGGAGGTGCTGCACCATGTGCGCGGCGAGGAGATAGCGCTCGCCCAGGATATGGAGGGGGGAGATGAGCGCGAGCGCCGCAACCACCATGCCTGCCAGGAAGGCGGTCACTCGCCAGGGGCCGACCGGCGCGGCGCCGGGGAAGCGATCGCGCCGGGGGCCCAAGGCCACGAGGTAGATTCCGGTGACGCCAGCGAGACCCGCGAGGAGAGCAGGGTCTAGGTTCCACTGCCAGAGCACGAAAGAAGCCCGTCCTCGTCTAGGGGTCCATCTTGCCTGCTCAGCCAGCGATGCCCACGTGGCGGGCGAACAGCACCAGGAAGCTGATCAGCAGGAACGTCGCGGTGACCAGCCCGGTGCCGAACAGCCAAGAGAACACGCGACTATCGAAGCTGAGGTGCATATAATACAGCGCCACGGCTCCTGCCTTCAGGATCATCAGGGTAATCAGGATGGGTGCCTGGGGGAGCTGCGGCACGAAGCTCACACCGACCTCTATAGCGGTGAGCACGAACAGCACGACGAACACACCCACGTAGTTCGGATGCGTGCGGTGCTCCACGGCGGCGCCGTGGACCCCGGCCTGCATTTCACCATGCACGCTGCTCATGCGGTGCTCCTCCTGATACTCAGGTATCCTCCTCGCACAGGCTTCCTGCAACTGTCGCACTTAGAGCCGGCAGCCTGCCTCGGTGGGGCTGGTCCTCCTAACCCGTGGGCGCCAGCAGGTAGACCAGCGTGAAGATCACCACCCACACCACGTCCACGAAGTGCCAGTATAGGCCGGCGATCTCCACGCCAATGTAGTTGCGCTCGTGGAAGCCGCCGGTGAGCGAGCGAGCCACGCAAGAGAGCAGCCACAGCACGCCGATGAACACGTGCGTACCATGGAAGCCGGTGAGCGTAAAGAACGAGGCACCGAATAGACTACTGGAGAGCGTTACGCCCTCGTGGACGATCTTGCTGAACTCGTAGGCCTGGCCTCCCAGGAAGCAGGTGCCCAGTCCGGCCGTGGCCAGGAGCCAGAGCTGTAGCCGACGGCGGTCGCCGCGCTGGATAGCGGCGAGCGCCAGCACCATGGTCAGGCTGCTCAGCAACAGGATGAACGCCAAGAGCGCCGTGAAAGGAATGTTCAACACATCATGTGGCCCCAGCCCAGGGTCATGCTTGCCGCGATAAAGTAGAGCCGTAGTGATGAGCGACCCAAAGATCAAGCACTCCGAGCCTAGGAAGGTCCACATCCCAAACTTGCGCACATCCAGGCCGCGGAATGGATCGTCGACCTGGACGGGCACGGCAGGGTGGGCCGGGGTATGCGCCTGTGTCTGCATCCAGTCACTCCTCGGCTGTGCTTAGTCTGCCGCCATCTGCTGGACCCAGCCCAGCATACCGATGGCCCCTACGGCCAGGCCGGCGATGACCAGCGGCCAGGCAACCTGCAGGATCAGCCCGAAGGCGACCAGGAAAATGCCCACAGCCACGATGAACGGGTAATAGGTCGGACCGGGCAGATGCAGCGTGTGCCCGCTCCCGTGCAGCATGAACGGTGCCCCGGCGGGCACGCCATGCTCGTGGGCCACCTCCGGGTACTTCATGTCCCAGTAGGGGCGGCGGCTGTACACAATCGGCGTGGCCTCAAAGTTATGCGCCGGCGGCGGTGAGGAAACCGACCACTCCAGCGTTGCCCCGTCCCAGGGGTCGTTGCCGGCGGGTGGGCCATAGCGCAGGCTATACAGCAGGTTCACGATGAAGAGCAGCACGCCGATCCCCATGATGAACGCGCCGATGCTGGCGACTAGGTTCCACTCGTCGAAGCCCAGGCCCGGCGCGTAGGTATAGATGCGGCGCGGCATGCCTTCGATGCCCAGGATGTGCATCGGGAAGAACGTCAGGTTAAACCCGATGAACTGGGTCCAGAAGTGCCACTTGCCCAGGCGCTCGCTCATCAGTCGGCCGGTGATCTTGGGGAACCAGTAGTAGGCGCCAGCCATCATGCCGAACACCGTGCCGCCGAAGAGCACGTAGTGGATGTGTGCCACCACGTAGTACGTGTCGGTCTGCTGGAGGTCCACCGGCGGGGAGGCCAGTGACACACCGCTAATGCCGCCGATGATGAACATGGCAATGAAGCCAATGGCAAAGAGCATGGCTGTGGTCAGGCGCAGCCGGCCGCCCCACAGCGTGCCGATCCAGTTGAAGATCTTTACGCCAGTCGGCACGGCGATGAGCATGCTAGTGGCGGCGAACGATGCGTTCGCCACCGGGCCCAGGCCGGTGGCAAACATATGGTGCGCCCACACCGTGAAGCCCAGGAAGCCGATGGCGACACCCGAGTAGGCCACGAAGGTGTAGCCGAAGATCGGCTTGCGGGCGAAGGTCGGCAGCACCTCGGACACGATGCCCATCGCCGGCAAGATCAGGATGTAGACCTCCGGATGGCCGAAGAACCAAAACAGGTGCTGCCACAGCAGCGGATTGCCGCCGCCGGCCGGATTGAAGAAGCTCGTGCCGACGTAGCGGTCGAAGAACAGCAGCACTGTAGCGATCGTAAACGATGGGAAGGCGAAGACGATCAGGAACGAGACGACCAGGGTCATCCAGGCGAAGAGCGGCATGCGGGTGAGGCTCATGCCGGGCGCCCGTAGCTTCAGGATGGTCACGATGAAGTTGATCGCGCCGGCGATCGAGGCGATGCCCAGCACGTTCAGGCCGATGACATAGAAGTTCATGCCGGCGGAGCGGGCGAACTGGCTCTCCGTGAGCGGCGCGTAGGCGAACCAGCCTTCGCTGGGCGCGCCGAACATCGGCAGGAAGCTCATCTCGAACAGGATGCCGCCCAGCAAGTAGACCCAGTAGCTCATAGCGTTTAGGCGCGGGAATGCCATATCATGCGCACCGATCATGATCGGGACCACAAAGTTGGCGAAGCCCACCGCGGCGGGCATCAGGGCCAGGAAGATCATGGTCAGCGCGTGCATGGTGAAGACCTGGTTATAGACGTCCGGGTCCAGCACCGTGTTGTTCGGGACGGCGAGCTGGAGGCGGATCAGCAGGGCCAGGGTGCCGCCTACCAGGAAAAAGATGAACGATGTGGTCAGGTACAGGATGCCGATGCGCTTGTGGTCGACAGTAGTGAGCCAGCTCAGCCAACCAGTCTCGCGCACGGGCAGGCGCAGGACTCCTACTTCACGGGTGATCACAGTGGTTGCCATCTACAGCGCCTCCGCCGTAATTGCCGCTTCGCTCAATCGCTCCTGCAGTCTAGCCTACCGCAGGCTAGAGAGGAAGGCAGCCAGATCCGCCGCCTGCTGCTCGCTCAAGCCCAGGTTGGGCATGAGCGCGCCCTTCTTGATCGCCTGCGGGCTTTGTATCCATTTTGCCAGATTTTCGGGCGTGTTCTCCAGCAAGCCGGCGACGATGGTCGCGCGGCTGCCCACGTGCGTCAGGTCGGGGCCGACCTTCCCCTGGGCGTCTGTGCCAGCGATGGTATGGCAGGACCAGCACTTCGGCGCGGTCGCTGCGCGGTCCAGGAAGAGCTGGGCACCGCGCGCGGCGGCACCAGTGGTGGGGATCGTGGCCGGCTGCCGCTGGGCGCGCACCCAGGCGTCGAACTCGCTCTGGCTGGTGACGATGACGCGCAAGCCCATCAGAGCGTGTTGCGTGCCACAGAACTCAGCGCACTGGCCCCGGTAGGTCCCGGGACGGTCGGCGCGGAACCACAACTGGTTCGTCAGGCCTGGGATGGTATCGGTCTTGCCAGCCAGGCGGGGGATCCAGAAGCTATGGATCACATCCGCGCTCTCCAGGGTGAGCTTCACCGGGCGGCCGACCGGCACGTGCAGCTCATTAGCGGTGGTGATGCCCAGGTCGGGGTATTGGAACTCCCACCACCACTGGTGGCCGATCACTTTGACATTGAGGGCCTCGGTCGGGAAGCTGGCCAGGATGGCCTGGGTGCGGAAGGTCATGATGGCGATGATGGCCACGACCACCGCCGGGGCGACAGTCCAGGCGATCTCCAGGCGGGTGTTGCCATGGACCTGGGGTGGGATCTCGCCCTCCTGGCCGGGGCGCTGACGGTAGCGCCACACCGAGTAGAGCAGCACGGCCTCGACAGCCACGAAGACCAGGACGGCGGCCCAGAAAATCGGGATATAGAGGTCGAAGATGATCGCCGCGTGCGAGCCTTCAGGCGAAAGCGTCGATTGCGGATTCCCCGTCGCGCAGGCGGCCAGCGAGGCCGTGGCGGCGGCGAGCGCCAGGCCAGCCGCACGGCGGCGAGACGCGTGATGTGGAGCCGGCAAGGCTTACCTCCGAGAAGCGAAGATTCGAGCGGCCCCCGATTGTCCGACCTTCGAGCAAGCCCTACGTACAGTGCACACGCATGCGCCGCGCTACAACCGGCCGCGCGCGTGTTCCCCCTCCTGGCGCGGCACCTTGCGGTGTCCCTCGGCGCGGCCCTATTATACATCACCTTGTGAACGTGCTCACGAGTCTGCGCCCCCCTTGCACCGCCGCTGCCGGCGTGCTATATTTGCTTGTGCCGCAGGTGTAAGCCTGGCGGCAGACAAGTGCATACGCTGCAGGTCTCGACGGGCTCGTAGCTCAGTTGGGAGAGCGCTTGAATGGCATTCAAGAGGTCAGGGGTTCGAGTCCCCTCGGGTCCACCAAACGGTGTCAGCGGCTCGTTCCTGTTCCCCCGCCCTTGTGGCGGGGTTTTTGTTTGCCCCTTGCTCCCCGCTCAGTTCCTCGCGTGCGCTCCCTCCTCTTCCAGACACGGCTTCTAGACTAGACACGCCTTCCAGACACGCCCGGCCTGGCTGTGCGCAGGAGGTCCCTCCAGGGAACGGCTCCTACTCCACAGGGCGGAGCAGGCAGGGTAACTACCTAGATGCTCTGGGGCTTTCCCAGGCGCCTGGAGGCAGAACTGCTCATGACGGCCCCGGTCGAGGGGCTACACTGGTGCTACGCTGTCAGGTAAGGCCGTGTGCCAGTGCGCGCTTGTGGCCGGCGGCCCGAGGACAGCGAGGGAAGAGGCGGGAGGCCGGCCAGGCTGCTGGCGGCATCCGGCTGGTATGCCGGGCGCGCCCCGGTGTGCGGAATGCCAGCGACAGCGTGGTGCCTGGACGCAGTGCCGGAGCGAGAGCCACCCTGTAGAGAACTTCGTCGAGGAGGCGGTGATATGTTGCAGTTCCTGGAGGCCCTGGGGCTGCAGGCCTGGAGCGCGGCGCAGGTGCTGGCGCATGATGCACGGGAGCGCCTGGACACCGAGCGCGGCCAGGCTCTGGTGGAGTATGCGCTCATCCTGGTGCTGATCGCCGTGGTGGTCATCGCCATGCTGATCCTGCTCGGCGAGCGGGTGAACAACATCTTCAACTTCATCGCCAACGCGATGAACAAGCCCAGCTAGCTGGAGGAGCAGAGCGATCCAGCGCGGGTGGCGCCACCCGGAGCCAGGCTGCGCCTTCGCGGCGCTCAGCGGGGTCTCCGAGCGGACAGCCGCCCACGCTGCTGTGGCGGCTTCTCTTTCCGTCCCCAACTCCGCCCCTGTGCCGCCCAGATGGCGCGGCCGGGAAGACACCTGATCACCGCAGCGCACGGCGCAGGCCCATTCTCCGCCGCGGCCCGCGTGCCCACCACGTGATGCCTGGTAAGGCGCTTGCGGCATGAGGCTCCATCTGCCTGCGGGCATTGCCCGCGCGACGTACACCCGATGGACCTCCGCCAGACCTGAAAATCCGCCCGGCGGGGCTTGTTGATGCTGCTGCCGGCGCGGTAGACTGAGGGCCACAGCCTCGCGTGGCCCGCCTGCTCGCAGGTATTACACGGGCGAGCTGGCGGGAGTGCATACACCGCGCGGGAGAGGAGCGACGATGGCAGCCGTCGAGGACGCAGCCAGGCAGGCGGGAGAGCAAGCGCCAGAGGAGCGTAGCAGGAAACTGGCACAGAGCACCCAGCGGAGGCTTGTCCGGCTTGGAGCAGTAGCGGGAACTGCAGGCTACGTTGTGCCGGCTATGGCAAGAGTAGCGGCTGCTGACAGCCTCTCGACGATCTCACCTCTCCCTGTCATTCTAACAAAGACTATGGCGATCGTGTCCAACTGTGAAATAAATGGTATTATAACTCTTATTAATCAAACGTCGAAGAGCCTTACCATAATTGAAGTCAAGGATTATCTTGCTGATGTTTCTAATCAAATAGTCACATTTGGCGTGGGAACTGGAGATGTTTGTCGGATACGATTAGCTGGCGGTGCAACGGTGCCGCCTGGTCAATGTGCGTCCGTGCCTTATAGTATTGTATTTTGTAGTCAAACCTTCGCAACAGGTACTGTATTGGTCAATCATGCTGTTGTGACATATCAAGTCGAAGGCACAGAAGAGGCTCAACAAGTAGATGCTGAGGCAAGTGTCCTGTATTAGATGTCCAGCTAGTCACTAGCCTCAAATAGACCTGTTAATCATCGACCTTCCTAGGTCTTACTAACGATCCCCACCAGTACGCGCCGATGGAACACTTCTTAGCGGATCAGAGTATAATGAAGATAAGTCGCTTCGGCCGGCTGCCGGATTGTAAGAGACAAGGCATTGCTACCACCCAATGTTATAGTATCCGCAATAATAGGGCCAGTTGTAAACGTTCCTCCCCCATGGATATCCACCCCGCCGCGCGGCCAGTACAGTGTGCCAGACATGTCGAGAGTCCCACCAGATGAAAAATCGAAAAGCGATTCCTGAGCCTGCTGTCCAAATGTGCAGTCAGGATCCTGGTAAATAGAGATCCCCCGCCAGTCACCGCTTGTTCGACCATAAAGCTTAACTGTAAGGTTTGTTCCGCCGATGCTTAGGCCACCGCAGTAGTTAGTGTTCGCAGAGCTCCCGGACACACGCCAAAGGCTAGTTGAGATGATCACTACCCCTTGAGTTCCAGCCTGCATAAAATCATCGAAACTATTAAAGCAGGTATTAGAACTAGGATTATTCACGCACAGCATACCCCCATTCATCTTAATCGCAAGGTCACTCTGGTTTTTTGTGTCTGTACGAACAAGTAGGTAAACACCGGGGTTCATCCTGATTTCTTGATTGGTTTGCAAGTCAATGGCGCTCCTGCTGCCATAACAAATAACGTAGAACCCCTGATCACTGTCATCATAAGGGGAAATAACAGCGCTGCCGGAGATCGTTTGATAGTTTTCGCCAGCAGCACACAACTTTTGACCAGATTTTAGCTGGTTATTATCGCTGAGCTCTTTAAGATTTGGAATGCGTGACGACAAACCTGCCAGTGGATCGGTATACGGGTTCGACATACGCTGCGGGGATGGCGTGCAATACGTCTGATTTGCACCGCAGTCAGCTTCCTCTCCGTAGTATAAGATTGAGCCGTTTGTGACACGAAGGCCAGATGTCGAAGAGGAGCTGGAAGGGTTGACTTCAATCGATTCGGTCTGTCCTTGAGTGCACGGCGCAGCGTTCACATAGGCGCTCGCATTGGTGAGGCTTACAGAAGTGTCCCCGGTGATCGTAAGCCCCGGGCAGTTGGTCTGGCTTAGAGCTAGGAGGCCAATGTCTGATGTCTTGTCCGCGGTAAATCGAGCAATGCTTCGCGTGTTGACCGCGCTTTCAGAAGAGCGCGAGAGAATATGGATGAGGAAAGTCGGAAATCGGTGACGGATGACCACGTCGACCTGGCAAAAGCGGCCCGGGTCGGCGGTAATATTGACATCGATATCAGAGTCCGGCTTTCCAGGGTAGGCATTTGCGCGAACATAAGCTCGCGCGATAGCCTGGGCAGGAGCGAACCACTGTCCAGTAAACTCTTCATCATTCAGCTGGGCGCAATATTGCACTGCGGCAAGTGCCGCGGCATCCCCCGCGCGCTGCGCTCGGCGTCGCTCCGAAAACAGGATCCCTCCATCAAGGAGAAGCCCAGCCATACCTAAAAGAACGACAATGGCCAGAGCCACGTGGATGATGACCACACCCCGCTCTTGGGAGCCTTCGCGGAAATGAAGAAGCCCGGCCAGTGTCGAGTTGAACCGCTCCCACCAGCGTAGTGGCATGTTCCTACCTCTTCTCGCAAGGCCTTAGGTTCGGGACAAGACAGGGCTTTAAGCAAAACTCGATGCTTAGAAAGTTATGATCTGCTCTGAGACACTCCTGAGTGTCAGGTTTCCCACGGACCTGAAAATAAGCAGAGTAACTGGCGTGTAGTCCGCCTCCACTCGGACCCGGACAGGTTGGCCCGGGTTGTTTCCACCGTAAGGCAAGGTGACCTCTACACGAGCTCGGGAGAGGTCAATTCCAGCGAGGTAAGAGCATGCTTTTTCCACTATCGGTGACACCCAGCTAGCATTGCATGGAGTGAGGGGCACCGTCTTTGTCTCGCTTCCTGCTGTGCAGTATTGCTGCCGTAGGCACTCGTAGCCGCGTACCATAGCGTAGCGTGCCCCTTCGCGGGCTGCAGTTGAAACACTAGAGTACGTCCAAACAGCACGGCCGAAATCGATTAAACCCAACATGAGGAAAAAAATCACTGTCCCTACTAGGGCGTACTCAACCACCACCTGACCGCGCTCAGCAGTGCCTCTAGTCGCATTGCCGCGGCGGGAACTGGCAGACCCTTCACACTCTTGAAGAGTGTGCAAAGTTTGACAAATCCAATGCGCCTGCTCCATAAGCAGGCGCGGCTTAAGAGTTATCTTAAGAGTTATATCGTACATGGCTGACCACCGATCGCTGTAAGGTGACGGTCGATATCCGTAGCAGCGATGGTAAGAGAGCAGGAAAGTTATGTTTTGCCGTCACGCGTACGGCGCCATAGGATCGGCGCCAGGTGTATGTGGCTCCTGGATCCACCTCGCTATCACTGATCCACTTGATCTCGACACATACTTGTACTAGTGCGCTGCCACAATTCGTCGTGGATGGAATATCTTTGAGCGACTGTAGCTCGTTTTTGGCTGCTCGGAAGGCAGGGACAATTCGATCCCGGAGTTGTTGCGAAAGAATGTTGGCTCCGCTTTGGTCTTTGCACTCAAGCACTGTTGGATCTGGATTTGCTAGGACATCAGCTCTACACCAGGAGCCCTGAGGCAATGGCTGAAGAGCAGCTGCAACATACGCGCTTGCCCAGGCGGAGTTGGTTAAAGATACATCAGCATAGAACATGCGACCGAGATCGAGTGCACCTAGGACGAGTAATAGCAGCACAGGGAGCACAAGTGCCAGCTCAACCGTAGCAGTACCCTTGCGGCTCGTAAGTTTGTGGAAGCGGTGGGGGCTTACGCTGCTAGACATTTCGAACAACGACTTCTGCAGTCGGAACCAGCGCCTGCACGCTGTCTAGGCCGCTATATGGGCCGCTACTTCGGAGGCGAAGGTATAACGGTCAACTACGCCTGCGTGTCCTGTAGTAGCCAGTAGTTAGCTTGTAGTAGCTATAACACCTAGAATAATGACCCGCCAAGGCCCCCCGGGCGTGCTGCTGATCCGCCTTCAGGACAGGGCCCGATAGGTCGAATGGCGCATGGGATGTAGGCCCGCAGGCCCATGCCGGCGAGTGCTGGCAGGCGTCAGATACCTGGCCGGCCAGGGCCAGAACAGAGAATGCGCTCATCGCGCGAGCTGCTCGCCCAGGCGCAGGAGGGAGGGCACGGCGGGGCCGAGGAGAACGATGCCCAGCGCGGGGAAGATCAGGAAGATCATCGGGAAGAGCATCTTCACCGCCGCCTGGTGGGCCAGCTCCTCGGCCCGCTGGCGCCGCCGGATGCGCATCTGCCGCGCCTGCACGCTCAGCGTGTCGGCGAGGCTGCTCCCGAGCTCATCGGAGAGCAGCACGGCGCTGACGAAGACCGATACCTCCTGCACGCCCGTGCGGGTGGCCAGCCGGCGCAGCGCTTCCGCCCGGCTCATGCCCAGGCGCATCTCCTGCAAGACCAGGTCGAACTCCCGCGCCAGCTCGTTCTTCCACTTCTGCGCTACCTCCAGCAGCGCGGCGTCAAAACCCAGGCCAGCCTGCACCGAGATAGTCAGCAGGTCTAGAGCATCGGGCAGCTCACTCAGGATCTCTTCCTTCCGGCTGCGGATCCGGTGCCGAAGCCAAAACTGCGGCAGGTAGTAGCCGAGGCCTGCGCCGGCGAGTAGAAGGAGCAGCAGTGGAAACTCTGGGATCTCCCGCTGCACCAGGTACATCAGCCAGCCGCCCAGGGCAGCACTCACTGCGCGCACGAACAGGAACTGCTGGATCCCCCACCCATACGGGGACCCGGCCAGCGCGAGCTGCCGCTGCATGTCCTCGATCTGGCGCTCCGGCAGAAGCCGCATGGCCAGCCCGGCCACCAATGCCACCAGCGGACTCATGATGCGCCAGCGCACGTACTGCGTCAGGCGCGGTGTGCGCGGGCTGCGCGGCGGCGTGACCCAGCGGCGCGCCAGGCGCCAGGTCTGCCGCCGGTACAGTAGGACGAGCCCTGCTCCAGAGCCCAGCAGCGCCATGCCGGCGGCGAGCGCGGCCAGCGCCAGGCGCTGCTCCAGGGGCACCTCAAACTCTGGCAGTTGCACCGCCGGCCCAGGCGGCGTGGGCACCGGTGCTACCACCGCCGGCGCGCGGTAGATCACCACTGTCTCCACTGGCGGCACCCCAGGCGGGGTGACGCGGATCTGGGCATGTACCTCGCTGGCCGGCTCGATGCCATCGGACACGTAGGTCAGCTCGTAGCGGCCGTAGATCTGGTCGCCGACACGCCGCGCTAGCGCAGGCAGTTGCGTCGCCTGGGCTGTGCTGAAGAAACGCCCGCCACTCTCCAGCGCGAGCTGCTCGAGCTGCGGCTCGGCGGCGCGGCTATGGTCCCCGGCAAGCAAGATGACATACACCGGCACACCCAGCTCCTTACCGAGCTGGGCCACCTCCTCCGGACGCCGCGCGCTCCCACCGTCCTCCCCGCGCACCAGCGCCACCACTGCCCGCGCCGAACGCGGGTCCCCGGCGCCGCCCGCCTGCATGACCGCGCTGTACAGGCCATCGTAGAGCCGGGGGGCCGACTCAGCAGCCGGCACGCTGTCCAGCAGCCGGTACAGGGCCGGCCGGTGGTCGGTGAACACGGGTGCCGACTGCGCCGTCGCGCTGAGCACAGTGATGGCGGCCAGGTCCTGACTGCGCAGGCGCGCCAGCAGGGCAGCCCCGGCAGCCTGCATCTGCCGCAGCGGTTCGCCCGCCAGCGCCGCCGATCCCTCGACGGCCAAGACCAGCACCAGCGGCTCGGCCTTCTGGGCGACCGGGTACATCACCACGTCGCGCGGCGCCTTGCCGTTCTCACGCACCGTCACGTGGCGGCCGCTCAGGTTCGGCACCGGCGTGCCGTCCGGCGCCAGCACATCCAGCCGCAGCAGCACCCGCGGGAAGCCCGCCAGGCGCACCTCGCTGACCGCCAGGCTGCCGGCCGCGCCAGCGGTCATGGCAGCCAGTGCCAAGGCCAGCGCGGTAAATAGGAGCGTGAGTGCCCCGCTCTGGCATCGAGAGACCAGTCGCGTCCTCATCAGCAGTGTTAAACTCAATAATTAAAATTTAAATTAAAATAAAATCAAACTTTAATACTGAAATTACTAAACTTTAATATTTGAGATGCGGCGCAGTATTAGATAGCCCAGACCTACCATCACCAGGCCGGTGTACAGCATGATCTGGGTGATCCCCGGCTCGAAGAGCTGGCTGATATAGCTCGGGCTGGTCACAAACAGGATTGCCACCACGGCGAACGGTAACACGGTGATGATGGTCGCCGACAGGCGCTGGTGAGCCGTCAGCGAGCGGATCTCTCCGCGCACTCGCTCACGTTCACGCATCGTCTCCGCGATAGCCTCTAGCACGTGGGCCAGGTTGCCCCCCACGCGGTGCTGCACATTGATCGCCGTGACCGCCATGTCCAGGTCGTCGCTGGGCACCCGGTCCACCATGCCCAGCAAGGCCTCCTGCTGAGTGAGCCCGAGCCCCATCTCGCGCATAGCCCGGGTGAACTCCTCAGCGATCGGGTTCTCCATCTCCCGGCCGACCATCGCCATGGCCTGGATCACGCCAGAGCCGCCTTCCAGGGCGGAGGCCATCATCTGGAGCGCGTCGGGAAGCTGCTTTTCGAAGCTCTCCAGACGGCGCCGCTGGAGGAACCGGAGCACGGCGCGGGGGCTGAACCAGCCGAGCGCGGTAGCAGCCAGCCCGAAGAGTAGGTGGTTCAGCACCGGCTGCTGCTGGACGATCAGGAACACCAACAAGGGGAAGAGCGCCGTCAGGCTGAAGCGGATGACCAGGAATTCCGTCGCGGTGATCGGCAAGCCAGCGCGCTGGAGCTCGCGGTGTACCGCCTGGATGTAGCGCCGGCGCGTCAGGCGGCGGTTGATCAAGAGGGCCAGGCGCCCGGTGCGGCGGGCCTGCCCGCGCTCGGCAGCCGGGACAGCAAGCTCAGCCAGGCGCACCAGCTCCGCCTCCCCGGCGAGCTGCGGTGCGACGAACCCGGCGACGCGCTGGCTCAACCGGCGGTGCGGCAATACGAGCGCGAGGCCGCAGAAGAAGCACAGCACTGCTGCGGCTGCTAACAAGGCCGCGAGGAACGCGAGAAGCGACATACGGCGATCGATGTCCTCTAGCTGTTGAGTAGACCGCGTAGCCGGCCGTCCATGTCAGGACCTAGGCGCGTCGTGCTGATCCCAAAGGTCCTGGGTGGTAGGTAGATGCCATTCACCTCGAGCTTTTCCAGGAACTTGGGCCGGACCCCGGTTGGCACGAGTTGGCCGAGGATCCGCCCCTTCTCCACGCCGGACTGGCGGAAGGTGAACAGCTCCTGCAGTGTCACGACATCGCCCTCCATGCCCTGCACCTCCGTGACTGAGGTGACGCGCCGCACGCCATCGTGCATGCGCTCAAGATAGACGATCAGGTCGATGGCAGAAGCGATCTGCTCGCGCACTGCCCGCAGGGGGATGTCCACGCCGGCCATCAGCACCATCATCTCCAGGCGAGAGATGGCATCGCGCGGGCTGTTGGCGTGCAGTGTGGTCATCGAGCCCTCATGGCCGGTGTTCATCGCTTGCAGCATATCCAGCGCCTCGGGCCCGCGACACTCGCCCACGATGATGCGGTCGGGGCGCATGCGCAAGGCGTTGATCACCAAGTCGCGGATGGTGATCTTGCCCTTGCCTTCGATGTTCGCTGGGCGGTGCTCCAGCGGGATGACATGGCGCTGGCGGAGTTGGAGCTCGGCAGCGTCTTCGATCGTGATGATCCGCTCGTTGTTTGGAATGTAGCCGGACAGGATATTGAGCAGCGTCGTCTTGCCGGAGCTGGTTCCGCCGGCGACGAGGATATTCAACTTGCCGCGCACGCAGGCTGCCAGGAAGTCGATGACTTCAGGGGTAAGCGTGCCGAACTCGATCAAATGCTGCGCCGTCAGCGGCGAGCGAGCGAACTTGCGGATGGTCAGCACTGGCCCGATCAGCGAGAGCGGCGGGATGATCGCGTTGACGCGCGAGCCATCGGGGAGGCGCGCATCCACCATCGGTGACGACTCATCGCAGCGGCGACCCAGCGGCGCGATGATGCGCTCGATGATACGGCGCACATGCTCATCGTCCTCGAAGCGAATGTCGGTCTCCTCGAGGATGCCGTTGCGTTCGATCCACACCTGGTCGGGCCCGTTGACCATAATTTCGGTGATGGTGTCGTCCTGTAAGAGCGGCTCGATAGGCCCATAGGCCAGGATCTCTGCGGCGATGGCGTCGAACAAGCGCAGCCGCTCGGCCCGCGGTAGCGGGACACCTTCCTCCTCAAGCATCTCGTTGAACATCTGCTCGAGGTAGGAGCGCACCTGGGCCGGAGGGATCTCCGACAGGCGCTCGTTCAGCTCGTTGATCAGGCGGCGCTGGAGTCGTTGGCGCAGCGCCCGCAAGTCGGCGCGTGACGGCAAGCGTTGCGTCTCGTCGAGTGGCTCTGTCTGCTTGTCCCGACGCATCCCGCTGCCGCCGCCACGCCAGCCGGAGAGTCCGCCGGTCGGCAGGTGATTCACCGACATGGCACTCCCTCCCTTCAGAGCGAGCTATTCCCTACCACCCGATCGCGGGTGCGTCCCAGCCCGGTCGGGAAGCCTGCGTTCTGCGCCCCTCCGGGCGCACCCGGCCCTCCCTCGGCGCTGGCTCTCATCCGCCCGGTAGAGCACGCCGGCTGGGGCGCAGGCGGCTGAGCACCTGCGTGAATGACAGCACCCCAGCGCGCGTGCTCGGCTCCGGTGCTGCGTCAGCTTCTTGGCTGGAGCCAACCGCCTCAAGCGGTTCCTTGCCTGCAGCCAGCCGGCGCGCCAGGTCCATGATGTCCTTCGCCGCGGGCGAGCGCGGGTGCGAGATCAGCACTGGCTCTCCGCTATTCGCCGCGGCCACCATCGCCCCCCCGCTACTGCGGATCCGGCCGGCGACTTTCATACGCAGACTGGCCTGCACCTGCGTCGTGTCCATAGCGCCCTGGCTATCGGCCCGATTGACCACCAGCTGGAGCTTGTCACTGCCGTAGCCGTGCTGGAAGCACAGCCGCAGGAACGTCGCGGTGTTCTTCAGGGCGGCCAGCTCGGGCGTGGTCACAACCACGACAATGTCGGCGGCATCCAGCACGGCGGCGGTGACCGGGTCCAGCGTGGCCGACGTGTCAACCACTGTGAAGTCGAAGGTCGTCACCATCCGCGCCAGAATACGCGCCACCTGCTCGCCGGTCAGCACCCCGGCGGCATCGAGCTCCTGCGGGGCCAGCAACACACGTACCCCGCTAGCATGGCGCAGCATCACCCGCTGCAAGAGCTCAGAGTCCAGATCCCGCAGGTGCGGGATCAGATCGACGATGCTGTTATCCGAGCGCAGGTTCAGCGACACCCCCACGTCGCCGGTGGAGACATTGGCGTCAATCAGCGCGACCGCGCGGCGGGTCAGGCGGCGCAACGCAATGGCCAGGTTCACCGCCAGGGTGGTAGCGCCTACCCCACCCTTTGCTCCATGCACGGCGATCAGGCGATTCATGGTCGGCGCGGCCAGACTGCCCTGTACGAGCTGCGACAGGCGAGCGCGGCGGCGGAGCTCGCGCTGGTGCACCTGCCGGATCGCATTGAGCAGCTCCTGGCGGCCGAATGGCTGAGTGAGGTAGGCCCGCGCCCCGGCCATCGTCCATGCCTGCGCCACGGCCATATCGTTATCGGTCAGCAGGACCAGCACCGGCGCGGTGGGGATGACATTCTCCAGGTCCATGATCACCGCGCTCGGATCGCTGGAGCGCGAGGGGATCAGCAGCACGACATCCGGCTGGTGCCGGCGCGCCTCAGCCTCCGCGTCGCCGCCGACGATGCTCGCTACCGCCAGGTCGATGCCCTCATCCGGCCCCAGCACACGAGCGATCGGGTCGCTGTAGCGGCCGGTCTCATCCAGCAGGAGCACTCGTAGTAACTCTGGCGGTTGATCTACCACCCCCTGACCTCCTCAATATACGTGGCCACGGCCGTCGGACATCGCCTGCCACCGCCTCCCCGGGGCCGGGTCTCTAGCGCGACACAGGCTGGCCCAGCCGAAAACCGTACAGTTGGAAGAGTCGATCCAGGGTGACTGCGTCGGTGGTCCAGCGTGCATCGTCCTCACGTGAGCGCAGCACCAGGTCGATAGAGCCCTTGGCGTCTTTGATATACTTGAGCGCGACGGCGTCCTGCGGATCAACCAGCAACGTCAGCACCGTCGGCGGTGCGGTGCGGCCGGCGGCAGCGTTCGCCTGGTTGCGCTGTTCCGGTGTAGCATTCGGCGGCAGGTTCACCGCAGACATGGACCCGCCGATGGCCAGGATCTCGGCGTTCTGGATAGTGAACTGGGTCACCAGCGAGGCGAGCTGGGCCTGCCCGCTCTCCTGCGGGGCGATATTCGGCGGAGGCACCTGGAGGGTGAGCAGCAAATCCACGCGGTCACCCGGGCGGAGGATACCGGATGCGGTGAGCGTGTCCTCGACGTTGATGGTAACGCCTACTTTGCCCTTGGGTACGCTCGCGCTGATGCTGCCGGCGGTGCGGGTAGGTGAGACGTTCGCGTTGAGCACAATCTGCCCGGCGACGAGGCGGTTGACCGTATACTTGCCCACAGCCTGCTCTGGGGCGGCAAGCGCGCCGGGTGGGACAAGCTCCGCCGGCAACTGCTTCACCGTGAGGTTGTCGGGCACGACCACGCTTGCCTCGGCGATGTCGCGTGTGGTCACCACCACCGGCACGAGCGTCCCGGCCGGCACGCCGGTGGTGGTCTGGCCGCTCGGCACCACCACGGTCCCGCGGTTCGTCGTGCCGAGCACCAGCGCAGCCGCCAGCACAGCCAGGACCACGCCGGCCAGCATCAGCAACGTACCTGAGCGCCCCTGCATGCTCTCCTTGCCTCCGTTCGGTCCGCCCTGCACCCTGCGGGACGGGCTCCCTGCCGCCAGGTGAGCCGAAGATCACCGCCGGAGTTTCCCTCGGGGAGCGGTCGAACGCTCGTGGCTCCCCGGCGCCGGCGGGATACAAGGCCCCTAGGGCAGACTGGCATGGTACAACCAGGGCTGATCGAGCCGTACCTGGGCAGGGCAAGATCCGGTCGGGTTTTGCCCTGCCCCAGGGCTCGTGCTGCAGTGTCCGTGGCACAAGCGCAGGGCTCTCCGCTAACCGGGCCTGTTCATCGCGTTGGCGATGAAGTTGAAGATGTTGTTCACCCGCGTGCCGAGCAGGATCAGCATGGCGATGACCACCACGGCGATCAGCACCAGGATGAGTGCATACTCCACCAGAGCCTGGCCGCGCTCGGTATCCAGCCGCTCTCGCACATCGTGCAGCAGCGTCTGGGTCCAACTATAGGCCCAAAGTCCCAGAGTTTCAAGTACTTTCGGCATGTCGCTCCCTCCCCTCACAGTACTTTCGGGTAGATGGCACCGGTGCGCTCGTTTGCGCTAGGCACAGGCCGTCGATCTCGCGTCGATCACCCCCTTTCTCCTCGCCTGCGCCCTGGCCCGGATTCTCCCTGACCGTTCTGCCGTCCTGGCGGCAGCTGCACAGGTAATACGGACTGGGCAGGGCTGCTACGACGTTCCCAGCCGCGTCCAGGCCTGGCTCAAGGGGACGATATCAGTGTAGCCAGCGGTGGTGGCGCGGTCATGAGGGCTCCCCGGTGTAATCCGGGGCGTATTTCCCCGGCAGCGTGGGGAATTACCCTATGTCCTCCATGTGCTCCGGAGCCATCGGATCTGTCGTGCGACACTGGGATACCGTGGTGGCGTGACAGTGCAGCACAGATCCCGGCCCTGGGGACGCCACCGGTGCGACCTGACCTGGCAGCGCCGCCGGGGCGGGCCGATAACGCTCCAGGCAGGATCCTCACTGGCCAGCACCGGTCGAGGGGGCGGCCGGGCCAGGCGAGCCTGTCTCCAGGAGGGCGCGATTACGCTCGGCAGCAGCGCGATCCTGAGCGGCTTCATCCATCAGACGCGCGGGGTCCAGAAAGAAGGAGAGCAACTGGAGCGCCTCGTCCGCAGCCTGCTCGATCCCGGCACAGTACATTTTGCCGCGATCGGTCAGGGGCTCTTGCTCTGCCAGCAGGCGGGCGTAGAGACGCGCCGCAGTGAGAGGTTGCCCCAGGCGGTCCTGCAAGGTACCGGCAAACTCCTCGAGCACCCGCACCTGCATCGCCAGGCGCCGCAGACGGGCGAGGGTGCGAGTGTAGTGGATGGCCAGTAACAGGCCGGCCAGCACGAGACAGAGCCCGGCGAACAGCTGGAGCCACGTGAAGAATTCATCCTGCTGGGCCAGGGCAGCCAGCCGGGCCTCAGGCGCCTGCAGGATATACACGACCAGCAGCAGGTCGATGGTCATTAACACACTGCCAATACGAATGAGCCAGAGCTGCCGCGTGAACGCCGGGCCCAGCGGAGAGCGGAATTGGGGCGAGGCGCGGTGCGGACGGGACGAACCGTGCGGCTGAGGCTGTAGGAAGGGTACTCCCAGACGCCTCCATATAGTCTGCATCGCGCATAACCTTCACAGACTTGCGGCCCAGCTATATCCGCCACAGGCAAAGCGTACCGGCCACACCGCCGGCGTGTGTCCTGTGCTTCCCTGAGCTGGAACGATGCCCAGTATACTGCGGCTGGCAAGCTCGTTCATGAGGGAAGACCAGGGTCATCCGGAGGATTTCCGCCCAGTGCACGGCGGTTTTTCCCAGGGCAGATTGCGTACTGCCTAATTACGTAATGCATCGTGCGCGCACTAATACGAGCCGCGACCGGAGAGCACGGCCGGCAGCGTGCGGGCCAGCAGGCAGAGGTCCTGCCAGAGGGAGTAGTGCTGGATATAGCGCAGCTCCAGGCGGATGCGTTCGTCGAGCGAGAGATCGCCGCGGCCGCTCACCTGCATGGGGCCGGTCAGCCCCGGCTTCACCGCCAGGCGCTTGCGGTGCCAGGGCGAATAGCGAGCGACGATGCGCGCCTCCTCCGGGCGCGGGCCGACCAGGCTCATCTCCCCGCGCAGCACGTTCCAGAGCTGCGGCAGCTCGTCTAGGCTGGTGCGGCGCAGGATGCGCCCGACACGGGTGACGCGCGGATCGTGGCGCAGCTTAAAGGCAGGCTCCGGCAGGGCATCGAGATCGACCACCTCCTCCAGACGGTCCTCAGCGTTCGCCACCATCGAGCGGAACTTGTACATGCGGAACGGCCGGCCGTTCTCCCCGATGCGTTCCTGCTTGAAGAAAACCGGCCCCGGCGAGTCGAGCTTGATCGCTAGGGCGATCAACAGCATGACGGGCGCTAGGCAGACCAACAGCACGCTGGAGACTACCACGTCGAAGACGCGCTTGAGCGCCGCGTCCCAGGCCGAGAGCACCGGCGCGCGCAGGCCTAGGAGCGGGATCCCTCCGACAATGTGGAGGATCGCCCGCGCTGAGAAGAGGTCCACAAAGTCGGGCATGACGTAGACGTGCACCGGCAGGTCCTGGAGTTCATAGACACAGCGCAGGGCCAGGTCGCGACAGGACGCCTCCAGGGCGATGTAGACCGCCTGGATACCATACCTGCGCACCAGGTCCGCGCACTCCTCGGCGCAACCAAGACGTGGCAGGTTGCCGGAGGGTCCAGCGGGCCCGGCATAGCCGAGGACCCTCACCTCGCCGCTCTCTGTAGCGAGGGCGGCAGCGACACGGGCAGCGATATCCGGCGGAGCGATCACCAGAGCCTGGAGCGCGCTGTCGCCGGCAGCGCTCCGCCGGCGCCACAGCCAGCGCAGGCCCAGCCGTGCACCCAGTGTCAGCGTGAGGGTCAGGACATAGAAGTAGCCGAACAGGACCCGTGAGAAGTTCTCTACCTTGGCGAAGTAGAGCAGGCTGGCGAAGCAGAGCGTTGAGGCGGTCACCCCGAACGCCACCAGACCCAGCTCGGCGGCGACGGGCGCGCGCTGGGCCGGCTCGAGGCGGACCAGCCGCGGGTAGAGCGCCAGCCAGACGCCCGTGACGAGGGCGTACACCGGGGGCGTTAGGTAAACCGTGCCGGGCTCGATGGGCAGGCCGATCGCCAGCGTGTGCCGCAGCCAGTCCGCCACGCTGAGCGCCAGCAGGGCGAGGGGCAGATCAACGATATAGGGATAAAACGCGGCACGATACTGCTCTGGCCGGTACATGCAGACCACCTGGCAGGCCGGACGCGCTGCCCGGGCGACCACTCGCTTCGCAGACTACTCCACTACTCCCTGGGTCTTCTTCGGGTCTTCTTCGGGTCTACTTCACGGGTACTCCGCGGGCTACTATAGCTGCACCGGGCCGCCGCCACATGAGGGAAAGCCTTGCGCACAGCCAGGGCCTTCCCTGGAGCAGCTAGTGGAAAACCACTTGCCCCTGCTCTAGTTCTAGTAAGAAACAGGCTAGTAGAAACAGGCTAGAAGGAGCAGGACTCTAGAAAGGAATAGGGCCCCAGAAAGGAGCAGGCGGCAGACTACGGCGCCGGCCGGCTGCGCGCCGCCGGAACCGCGACCGCCAGCCGCTCGAGAGCGTCGTCCAGCAGGCGGGAGAGCTGCTCCGCCTCAGCCAGATCGGCAGCCGTCCCGCGGCGGCGCAGCGCGCTGATATAGGCCCGATATGCCGCCAGGCGGTCCGACATCCCGGCCTCGATAGCGAGCGCCTGAAGCTGCGGGATTTCTCGTTCGCCGATACCGTAGCGGCGCCAGACGATCCCCTCGTACAGGTCGCCACCCGGCGTCACTGCAAGCGCACGGGCGTACTGCGCCACCGCAGCGTCACGCCGGTCCTGCTGCTCGGCGATCCGGCCGAGCAGATAGTGCACCTGCGGGTTGTCATCGCTGGCGAAGGCCAGCGTGTCGGCCGAGACAAAGCGAGCGATGTGTACAGCGCGCTCGGCTGCCGCCAGGTCGCCGCGCAGGAGGTGGGCGCGGGCCAGTCCAAGATACGCTGCCGGAGTAGGAGAACGCCGGGCGGCCTGCCGAAAGGCTTCTACCGCTCGGTCTGCCTCGCCGCGCTCCAGCGCGGCCTCCCCGGCGAGCAGGGGATCGGCAGCGAGGTCCTGCGGGGAGGCGCTGCCAGAGAGATAGGCCAGGGTACGCCGGCACGGCAGACGGTGCCACGGCGGGCGCTCCTCGCATTTCTGCGTGGCCAGGGCCACGATCTGCCCCCAGGCGGCACGGCGGAACTCGCTCAGGCGCCAGAAGATGGAACGGGCCAGCTCGGGCCGGCGGGACAGGCCCTCGGCATAGGCCTCGATCGCCTCATCAAGGCGTCCGGCGGCTTCAAGGAAGCGGCCCAGGGCGATGGCGTAGTGCGGCCGGCGTGGGTCGAGCGCGGCGGCGCGGGCCATTTCGGCAATGGCCTCGTCGGAGTGACCGGCCTGCCACAGCAGCGCGGCCAGGTTCGCATGGGTGGTGGAGTAGTGCGGCTCGAGGGCCAGGTCGCGGCGGAACGCCGCAATGGCGCGGGCCAGCCAGTCACCGTCGGGCTCCTGGGTTGCCAGCCGCGCGTAGGCGATGCCAAGCTGGAAATGGTACGCGCCGAGCGCGGGGTCGAGCGCAGCGGCCTGCTCGAGGGTCGCTGCTGCGCTCTGCCAGTCGCCTTGTGCGGCGGCAACGAGCGCTGCCTGTTGCACTGCACGCGGGCGTTCCGGCCAGGAAGCGAGAACCAGCGAGGCAAGATAGCCGCACAGCACAGCGAGGCCGGCGCGCAGCTCCCAGCGCTGCCTCGGCTGCTGTAGCGTGGCTGGTAGAGGGGCGGGCCCGGCGCGACCCAGGGCGAGCACAATCCCGCTGAAACAGAGCAGCCACAAGAGGATGATGGGCTGGTCGAGGAAGTTGTCCACCAGGCTGTGCAGGCCGAGCGCCGCGAGCACGGCGAGCGCCGCAGCATAGAGCCACCACTCCTCGCTAGCGCGCACCCGCCGCCAGCCGCGCCGGGCAAGCCGGACGAAAGCGCCAAGAAGCCAGAGCAGCGCGGCAAGGCCGGCGATGCCGAGCTCGGCGCCGATCTGCAGGTAGGCGTTGTGCGCGTGCACCTCGAGCACGCCGGCGTACTCCGGCCGCCAGGAGGCCAGGAGAGCATGCCCCCACGTGCCGGGCCCGCTGCCGGTAGGAATGTGCGCGAGCATGGTCACCAGGGCCACCCGCCAGAGTTCCAGCCGCAGCATGTCGCTGGAGATCGCACGGAGGCGCAGGCTCGGCAGAGCAGCGAAAGCCATGCCGCCCAGCAGGGCGAGGGCGAGGATGCCGCAGAGCGCGAGCAGGCGCCAGCGGGCGCGGACAGCTGTCGCGGTAGTGCGCAGGCCGCCGCGCCGCTCAAGAGCGAGCAGGAGCAGGAGCGCCGCGCCCGCCGCACCGCCGAGCCAGCCACCGCGGGTGTAGGTCTGCCAGACCGCGAACCAGGCCAGCGCCCCGTAGGCTGCCCAGGCCAGGCGCGCGCGGCCGCGCACACACAGCAGCCTCCCCAGAGCGAGCAGGGCGAAAACGTTGGCGAAGGCTGCGTAGAGCGACGGCCAGGCCATGCCGATGCGCAGGCGGGTCGGCGGGAGTGGCTGCTCCCACCCACCGAGGGAAAGCCAGCCGCCCAAGGGCCAGAAATACCCGAACCCCACGTACCAGTCCACGAGCTGGGCCACCGCGAGCAGGTTGAAGAGCAGGCCCAGCATCAGGCTGACGTTGACGACCATGATACGATGCCGGGCGGAGCGCAGGTAGTCAAGCAGCACGTAGAAGCCCAGGAAGAGCGTGGCGACGATGAAGACGCTCTCTTGGGAAAGGCGGTGGTCGGTGGAGAACAGCAGGCTGGCAGCATAGGCAGCGCCGAGGGCAAGGAGCGGCCACTCCAGGCCGCTGCGCGGAAGCGGCTGGGCGTGCCAGAGCCTGGCACCGAGCCACACGCAGACTGGCGCGGCGATCACGACGTAGAGGAGCACGCGGCTGCCCGGCGCAGGCATCCACAGATATCGCGGCAGCATACTCACCGCAGCGAAGGCGATGGCCACTGCAGCCACGTGCAGGAGGTGCAGGAGGCGCCCGCGCTCGAACGCTCGCCGCGTCCCTCCAGCAGGCCCGACGAAAGACACAGAAAGAGCTGGCGACCCTGACATCACGCGCAGACCTGCTCCTTGTCGCGTCCTGCTTCTTCACGGCGCGGTCAAGCGCCGTGCGAGCGCGCCTGGGCCGGCGGTGCGTGTCCAGGCCTGCCTGGGCCTCGGGCGCGTGATGTTAGCAGTGTGCCGTGGCATAGGCAGGCGCAACCTTCCCGACGAGCACCACTATGGCGATGGCAGCGCTGGCGAGCGGTATGACGAGCAGCGCCCAGCGCTGCATGGCCGGCCAGAGCGCGAACAGGCGCTGCCTGTGCCTGCCAATGACGACGAGCAGTGCCCGCGCGGCAATCGCCACAGGCACATGCGGATACGCCGGCAGCGCCTCCCGCGCCGCGAGGTAGATACATACCAGGGCGAGCGCACCCAGCGCTATAGAGACCAGCCGCACCAGGTGGAGGCCGCGCACGGCGGCGGCATACGGGAAGTCCTCGCCCGGCACCGGGTGGAGATAGCGGTTCGGCCGGCGGAGGGGATCGGGGTTCTCGACCGCGACGACCTCATAGGGCGCCAGGCCGCTGAGCTTCAGCACCGGCGCCGCCAGCAGATAGTACAGCGGAGGCTGGTGTCCTTCTCCCGGCACATAGCGCGCATCGCCCGGGCGTTGGACCGGCAGACCGCGTCCGAGTGCAAGCACGCGCACGTACGTGTAATGCCACGGCTCGTCGTTGGTCTCATAGGCCGGAACGGCGACGCTATAGGCGGCCGCCAGGGCAACGAAAGCGGCGACGACCGCAGCGAGCCAGGGCCAGTTCGCCGTTGGCGCGACGACGCCGGCGCGTACAGAGAGGGCAGCACGGCGCGTGTACGGGGGGACCGCGCTCATGCCGGCCCTCCGGACAGCAGCAGCGGGCTGCGCCGGACGAAGACCTCCTCGACCTCGCCGCGATAGGTACGCAGCCACTCCGGATCATCAGCGAGCGCAGCGGCCAGAGCGCTATCTTTTTCGATTAAGACGGTATTAACGCCGTAGCGCCGGAGAGCCTCGCGCCAGCCCGGCTGGAGCGTGGCTATCTGCATATAGGCGTCCATGACGTCCGGGCCATGCACATCAGCGCGGCCGTCGATGAACGGTCGCTGCGCGGGGTACAATCGAAGCATGAGGAAGCCGCCCCAGTGGTACGTGTTGAACAGGTTCCCGGGCGGCCGGGTACGCAGGAGGTGATCGACGCCGCCGGCCGGATAAGGGGTCAGCAGCGGCTCGCGGCCGAGCTGGAGCCCCTCGTGGGTGAGCGACTGGGCCACGAGCAGGCCAATGATCCCGGCGAAGAGCGCCAGGTTCAGGCGAGCGAACAGCGGCTGCTCCGGTAGGCGCTCACGCTGGAGCCAGCCGTTGGCCAGGGCGTCCAGGCGCGGGCCTATCACGGCAGCGAAGGCGAGGGCGAAGAGCGGCAGGTGCCGCGCCGACTGCAGCGCCATCATCGTGAAGACGACCAGGCATAGGTTCAGCGGCCAGGAGGCGGATGGCCTGCTTTCATCGGGTGCAGTGGGGCGCGCCGGTGGAACTATAGCCAGCGCCGCCAGCGCTGCGGCGAACGCCAGGAAGAGCGGCTCGTGAAAGTTTGGGCTCTGCCACTCGGCGATGTACTTCATCGATGGATTAGCAGTGCCGCCGTAGTGGGTGAGCGGATACAAGAGTAGATCGAGCCCGTTGGGGTTCACCAGGCTGGCGGCGGTGCAGGCAGTGCCGACAGTGACCAGATGAGCGAAGCGGCTGAGCAGGGCGCGAGCATCCTGCGTCTGCGCAGGCGCGGTCTGGCGGCGGAGCAGGAGCCGGAGGACCTGGCCCAGCGTGCCGGCGGCGAAGAGCCCGACCAGCAGGAGCCCGACGACGAAGCCGCCGTGCAGGTTGGCCCAGAGGAGCGAGAGCGGCACGAGGAACCAGAGTTGCCGGCGCCGGCCTTCAGCGTAATCGAGCAGGGCAGCGAGGTAGGCGGAAGCCAGAGCGAAGGTGAGCATCTGGATACGCACGCCCCACAGGGGGCTGGAGAGGATCGCCGCCCAGGCCACCACCGCGGCGGTGACAACCTCGTGTACCCCGCGGCGGCGGAGCGAGCGATAGGCGATCCAGCAGGCAGCCAGGATCGTCGCGGTGAACAGGAGCGCCAGGGCGCGGTAGCCGGCGATCTGGTACAGGGCGTGCATGACTACCTGGGGCAGCCACTCATGATCGATCCACGGGCGGCCCTGTGAGGCCGAGGTAAAGGGGTCGGTGAAGGGAACGCGCCCGTGCTCGGTGATCCACCGCCCAGCGGCCAGGTGGATGAACACATCAGGGTCGGTCGGCATGACCAGGCTGCGCCAGGTGATGGTGGCGAAGCAGACGAGCACGAAGAGCGTGCGGCGGTGCAAGCCGAGCGCGAGCGCCCCCAGGCGGCGCGTCGTAACAGCCTGGCCGTTACTGGCGGCCGGCACCGGCAGGTCCGGGGCTAGGCGCGTCTGAGGCAGGGACAGATGCATCGCCGGGCGGCTCCTGTGCCGGCCCAGCCGGCACGCCGATTCTGTCGAGACGTCGATGGTCGGGACGGGTGTGATGGCAGCGAGAGAACCGGTCCCCGGCCGGCCTCAACTATACCGCTCGCGGCGCGGTGCGTCATGGGAGATTGCGCCTGGAGCGGCAGGGGTTTTCTGTTTCTGAGCTAGGGAGAACTCCCCTCCCGGCGGAAGCGTCGCGGAGGGAGGCGTGGAGGGAGAGCGGTGCGGCGAGTGTTCAGCGGATCCAGGGAGCGTGCTGCGACAGCGGCCCTGGCAGCAGGTCGAGCGAGCGTGGATCTGACCATCCAGACCGGCGCGGTGCTGCTGGTGTGTGCGGCCGCGCTCGACCTAATCACGTTCGCCCAGATGGTCGAGCTGCACGGCCCCATGGCCGAGCTCAACCCGATCATGCGCACCGTGCTGGAGCGCGGCGGGCTGAGCGGCGTGTTCCTGTTGAAGATGGTTGCGGCGCTCACGCTGGCGCTGGCGGCGTTGCGGCTGGCGCGGCGGCAGTTCCGCGTGCACGCCTGGATCATTATCACCGCAGGCGTGCTCTCCTGGACGCTGGGCGCCTGGACGAACGGGTTGTAGAGGCGAAACATGTTTCGCCCCGTCCCCGGAAGGGGCGAACGGTCTTTCACCCCTACGAGGATCGGGCGCGGAAGCGGGCGTATTCTTCCTCGACGTACTGGCGGAGGCGGCTGCGGAAGCGAGACTGGTCGAATTGCAGGGCGTGAGCGCGGATGACCTGGGGGGAGAACTGCGCCCCGCCTCCGCCCTGCTCAAAGGCGCGCAGCGCCTCGATCAGGCTCCCCACACACTGGGCATCAAAGAACAGACCGGTCGTGCCCTCGACCACAGTTTCCAGCGCCCCGCCGGCCCGGTAAGCGATCACTGGGCGGCCACAGGCCTGCGCCTCCACCGGAGCGATGCCGAAGTCTTCTTCGGCCGGAAAGAGGAAGGCGCGGCAGCGGCGCAGCAGCTCGCGTACGACCTCCCGCGGCTGCTCACCCAGGAGCTGTACGGTCGGGCCGGCCAGCGCCTTCAGGCGGCGGAATTCTGAGCCAGCGCCGACCACCTTCAGCGGCAGGCGCAGCTCAGTACAGGCGCGCACGGCAAGGTCCACTCGCTTATACGGCACCAGACGGCCAACGTAGAGATAGTAGTCCCCCGTGGGTGTGCCTTCCGGCGCCGGCGTGAAGTAGCCGGTATCCACGGGCGGATGGATAACAACGGCCTGCCGGCGGTAATACTTGGCGATGCGCGCGGCGACGTTCTGCGAGTTGGCGATAAACCGATCAACGCGGTCGGCGGTGGCGGTGTCCCACAGGCGTAGGTAGTGCATGATTAACCGGGCCAGCAGCACCCCCAGCGGATTGCGCAGCTCGCCAGAGCGCCCCACGTACTGCTCGCGCAGGTCCCAGGCGTAGCGCATGGGCGTGTGGCAATAGCAGATATGCAGCGTGTCCGGGCGGGTGATCACCCCCTTGGCGCAGGCATGGCTAGACGAGAGCACCACGTCGTAGCCGCGCAGGTCGAAGCTCTCCACCGCGAGGGGAAAGAGGGGGAGGTACGGCTGGTGCATACGGCCGGCGAAGGGCAGGCGCTGCACGAATGAGGTGCGTAGCTCCATGCCCTGCAGTAGGGGATGGCGGCGGTTGCGGTCGTACACGACAATGGTATAGACGGGGGCGTCGGGCCAGAGCTCGTGGAAATGGCGCACACAGACGTCTGAGCCTCCCAGGTTACAGAAGAAATCATGGACAATGGCCAGGCGCATAGCGTCGCACTACGGAGCAACCAAGCGTATTCACCTGCGATCGGGCGGCTGCCCGGTCCGCTTCCACCACGAGAGGCCCAGTGCAAGGGCGTAGACAGCGGCGAAGACCATGGCTATGGGAATGAGGCCGATACGCAGGTCCAGGAACGGCGTCTGCCAAGCGGCGGCAAACTGCGGTGCCGAGATGTTGAAGGGGCGCAGCACAGCATCTGGGAGCAGCCAGCGCAGGGCGGCGAGGACTGGATCGGGCAGCAGGAGATGCAGCCTGAGCAGCGTGCCGGGGGCCGGAGGCCGCTGCAGGGCCGGTTCGAGCATGGCCAGGAGGGCCAGGCCGCAGGCGATGATGAGTGCGGCGAGCAAGCGGCGGCGCAGCGCCGGCGAGAGGCCGCGCGGCTCGGGCAGGCCGGGGCGGGCCGGGTGGCGGTGCCAGGAGGCATGCAGGCGGCGCGGCCGGATCCGTGGGCGCGGATGTTCCGCCGTCGGAGCGTGGTCGGGCACCAGCAGGTTCCAGGCAAGCGGCGCCTCGCTGACGGCGCGATACGTGCGGCACTGCGGGCAGCACCAGGCATCGGGCGGGATCACCGCACCGCACTTGAGACACGCGATCTGCTCCTGGGAGCGTGGGCGGGCGCGGTGCTCCAGGAAGCCGGCCAGATCGGGCGGCATCTCGGCCTCGGCGGCCAGTCTGGGCGCGAGGCCGGGGCGGGCGAGCGCCTCCTCGAGGCGGCGGCGATACTGCTGGGCCCAGCGCAGGTCCTCGCGGGCGCGCTCGTTGGCGGGATTGAGGCCAACCGCCTGGCCCAGGCAGAGCACCATTTCGTTGACGTCGGGGCTGGTGATGCCTTTCCAGAACCAGGCCTCGTCGTTGGCCGGCTCTTCCTCGACAGCGCGGCAGAAGTAGTGATAGGCCAGCGCCTCATCGCCGCGCTCGAGGGCGGCCAGTCCGCGCTGGAGCGCGCTCTCTGATGGAGATGAGTGCTCCTGCCGCATATCTGGGGGTGGCGACTGGGCAACCATGCCGGACCCTGTCCTGTGGACGGCGCTGTGAGCCGCTCTTGGCTGTGATAGCGTCACTGTACGCCTGCGGGTGGAGCAGGTCAAGGGGGAAAGACCCAGGGATCTGAAGGGTCTGCCCTCACAGTAGCTGCGAGAGTCCTCTACAGCGGCGGCACGCGTAGCAGATCTCGACCCGTTCTGGCGAACGGCCGGCTCAGGGCGGAGGCAGCGGCGCGGGGCGAAGGGCGAGGCGCACGATGGCAGTGTAGACGCGCAGCGCCCGCGCCGCGTCGGGGGCGGCGCGGGGGATGAAGAGCAGGCGGACGGCCTCGTAGGGGAGCAGGAGGGCAAAATTCGCGGCGACGGCGGCGCGCATGGCCAGCGTGTAGGCCGGCGAGTAGTGCTTGGCGCAGAAGTAGAGCAGCGAGCGGTACCATTCTACCAGCATCTGGTTGGCCACGCGGCGGTGCTGGCGCTGGCCGGTGCTGGCGCCCAGGTGATGGATCACCGACGCCTGAGGGGTGAACATGATCTCCCAGCCGGCCCGGCGCATGCGGGAGAAAAGATCACAATCTTCGAAGTACATGACGAATTGCTCATCGAACAGACCGACCTGGCGGAGGGCGGCTAGGCGCACCAGCACGCAGGCCGCCATCACGGAGGGGACGGCACGCACTCGATCATGGTCCCAGAAGGCCTCCGTGGCCTTGGGGAAGAGGCGGCGCAGGAGCCGGCGGGCAAGGCGATGGAAGAGCGGGCTGGCGGTGAGGCGACGCAGCAGCGGCTGGGCGCGCACCGCCTCGCGCAGCAGCGTCGGCTCGGCTTGGGTGGAGCGCTGCAGCGAGCCGTCGGGGAAGAGCAGGCGGCAGCCCACCGCGCCGGCGCGGGGGTGCGCGTCGAGGAAGCGGCAGAGGGTCTGCAGCGCGCCCGGCAGTACCTCGGTATCGTCGTTGAGCAGCAGCACGTAGCCGTCCCTGCCCTGAACGAGGAGCTGCCGCAGCACGTGGTTGTTGTTGGCCCCGAAGCCGCGCGGCGCCACGTTTTCAATCAGGTGCACCTGGGGGAAGCAGGCGCGCACCATCTCAGTGGTGCCATCGTGTGAGCAATTATCCACGACCCAAACATCGAGGGCGAGCTCGCCGGCATGAGTATACAGGGACGCAAGGCAGCGGCGCAGCAGCTCGCGCTTGCGGTGAGCCACGATCACAACCGGCAGGGCAGGCACGCGGGCAAGACCTCCCTCTGACGCAGCTACTGAAGACACGGCTGCTTTAGACACAGCTGCCTTAGACATGGCTGCTTTAGACATGGCTACTTAAGACACGGCTACAGTTACAGCGGGCACGGCTACGGTCACCGTGGAAGCACGGGCCCGTGCACCGGCGAGTGTATGGCGCAGGCCAATACATCCATCAGGGTACCGCATCGGCGCGGTGAGGGGAAGAATGCGTGGAGACCGGGGGACCCCTCCCCTAGCTCCTCCCCTGCAAGGAGGGGGGCTCAGGGATGAGGGAGGCGGCGCGAGGGCGAAGGGAGTGGGCGGGCAGGGGGCGAGGAGCCTGGCGGTGGCTGCCTGCAAGCGAGAGGGGTAGCCGGGGAATGGGAGGACGGGGGGCGCGATCCACCCGGCTAGAGGCGCGGAGGGAGGAGGGACTACGCCCGGCGCAGGAAAACGGCGAAGGTAGTGTAGAATGCGCCTGCGGAGGGTGCCAGAGGATCGAGGGGGGTGCCTGGAGGTGCTCTGCAGTACGGCAAGGGTTACGTGACGACGTGGACGGACGGGGGCAGCGAGCGGGAGCAGAGCGCGTGGTGAAGATGGCAGGCCAGATGGTGGGAGGGCCGCTGGCCTTCTACTTCGGCGCGTTCTGCATCCTGACGTGGCCGCTGATCACGAAGTTCTCGACGCATTACTTCGCCGACACGGGCGACGGCTTGCAGAATGTCTGGAACCTGTGGTGGGTGAACAAGGCGGTCACCGAGCTGGGGAAGCTGCCCTGGCATACCGAGTACCTGCACTATCCGTTTGGAATATCGCTTGTCGGGCATACGCTGAACCCGTTCAACGGCTTTGTGGCGATCCCCTTGCTGCGAGCGCTCAGCCTGGTGCAGGCGCACAATGTCATTGTCACCGGCTCGTTCGTGCTGGGGGGATACACCGCCTTCCTGCTGGCGTACCGTCTGAGCAGGGCGTACGTGCCGAGCCTGGCGGCGGGGTATATCTTCACCTTCTCGAGCTACCACTTCGCCCATGCCCAGGGCCACCTTCAGCTCGTATCGCTGGAGTGGCTGCCGCTCTTCCTCCTGCTGTGGGACCGGCTGATCTGCCAGCCGACGATCGCCAGAGCGATCAGCGCCGCGGCAGCGCTGTTCCTCGTCCTGCTGTGTGATTACTACTATTTCCTGTACGCCCTCGTGGCCGGCTACATGTTCGTGCGCCGGCAGGCCTATGCGCTGAAGGATAATCTGTACCCGTTCAAGAAGCCGTACCTGGTCCCGCTGCGCGCCTTCGTCGGGGCGGCGGCGCTGCTGTGCGGCCCGCTGGTGGGCGCGCTGACGCTTGGCGGCCTAGGCGATCCCTGGCTGGGGGCGCATGCGTCGGAGGAGTTCTCGCTGGACCTGCTGGGGCTGTTCGTCTACGGGGGGCACTGGCGTTTCGCCTGGCTGACGGAGTGGTTCTGGGGGCGGCTCCCTGGCAACATCCATGAGAGCAGCGTGCATCTGGGGCTCTCGGTGCTAGCGCTGCTCGGCTACGTCTGGCTCAAGCGGAAGGAGCCAGCAGCGCGGGGCATTGGCCTGTGGTACCATTTCTTCTTGCTGTTCACGATCCTGAGCCTCGGCCCGGCCCTCCAGGTGTGGGGACAGCGTGTGCCGTTCACCAGCCTGCCGTACGGATGGCTCGAGATCGCCCTGCCGCCGCTGCGCGTGTCGGGCATGCCGGTCAGGATGGTCGTGATGGTTACCCTGAGCGCGGCAGTGATCTCGGCGGTAGGCCTGAAGCTACTGCTAGACGGCCCGGCGCGGGCACGTCTGATTGCCGGTGGACTGCTGCTCCTGCTGGTCATTGAATACCTGCCCAGCCCCATGCCGGCGTCGCAGGTCGCCGTGCCGGCGTGTGTACAAGCGCTGCGTGACCTGCCGCCGAGCGGCGGCGTGCTCGACCTGAGCGAGAACCTCTCCCTGCCATTGTACTACCAGACCATCCACCAGAAGCCCATTGCCTTCGGGTACACGGCGCGCGTGCCGAAGAGCGTGCTGGAGCGAGACCTCGAGCTGGCGCAGACCTTCGGCGCACGGCGGTTCGCCGAGCTACGGGAGCGGTATGACATCCGCTACATCCTGGCGGAGAAGGCTCCCGTGGAGCTGTACCAGTCGTCGGAGGCGGAGGTGCTGTGCGCCGATGGCCGGCTGACGCTCTATGCGCTTACCAGCAGGGCGGCAGCCGAGCGGCTCGCGGCGCCAGCCTATCTACTCGGCGCGTAAACCGGGTAGTCCAGCTGAATAGCACCACTACGGGCATTGCTCGTCGGGAGGTGCAGCGCTTGGCCGCCCGTGATCGAGGTCGCACTTGGCTGCCCCTTGCCCGGCGTAAAGACGGGACTTAACCAGCCGATCAACAAGACGAGCCCCCGCGGCCGTGCGTTGCGACAGAAACAGAGCAGGCAAGAGGGGGAGGCACCGCTTGCTCAGCAGCAGCTGTGGATGCAGGCGCAGCGCTTGGACCAACGCCCGCCGCAGCGAGGCGGGATCCAGCGCACCTCGGTGAGTATAGGCCAGGGCGAGATAGCCGTGTCCTAGAATGTCGGCGCGCCGGCTGGCGAGCTCTGGATGAGCCGCCAGCACCCGCTCGCGCACGGAGAGCCATTCCATGGCCATGCGCGGGGACTGGGTCATCGTCTTGGACGAGCCGTGGTAGCGCATGATGGAGAGCACGGCAGGCAGGTAGGCAAACGTGTGGCCGGCCAGACTGAGGCGGATCCACAGGTCGAAGTCCATGGCATAGCGCAGGCTCTGATCGAGCAAGCCGACCGACTGGATGGCCCTGCGGCGAACGAAGGCTGAGGGCTGGGGGATCACACTCCAGCGTAGCAGATCCAGCGAGCCGACGCGGCCCGGGCGGATGCGGCCGATGATGCCCCAGGGCTCCTCGAACTCGAAGGCATCGCCGTAGAGCACATCTGCGGACGGGCACTCCTGCCAGCGGCGGGCCACACAGGCCAGCGCGCCCGGCATATACACATCGTCCGAGTTGAGCCAGGCCAGCACCTCGCCGGTGGCGCGGGCCCAGCCCTTGTTGATAGCATCGGCCTGGCCGGCGTCGGGCTCGCTGCACCACCAGGCCAGCCAGGGCTCGTATTTGCGGATGATCTCCCCGCTGCCGTCGGTGGAGCCGCCGTCGCAGATGATGTACTCCAGATCGGGGTAGCCCTGGAGCAGCACCGAGCGGATGGTCTCCTCCAAGAAGGGCGCCTGGTTGTACGACGGTGTGATGATGCTCACCCGCGGCCAGGGGCGGCCGTCGGGCAGCGTGGCAGGCAGGGACGGGCTCTCCTCTGTCCACGGCCAGCCGGTCTTGCCGGGCGGAGGCGGCGGGAGTTCAGCCCGCGTCGGGCAGCGCATGAGTACATATTCCTCGATCACGTAATCGGTAGCCGACGGATACGTACTGCCTGGTCATCGACAGTCACAGCACAGCCCTCTTGCAGACGCTCCTCGATCGCCGGCAGGATGCTCAGCAATCGGCGCGTGATCGTGTCCGGGTCTGACGAAGACAGCCGCAGCGTGATCACACTGGGGCTGCGATACCCACGCACTGCCAGCAGGGTGGAGAAATCCAGATCCTGCGTTACCAGGACCCTGCCGGTGTGTCGGGCAAATGCTAGGACTGCGTGATCTGATACATTGGCAGGCATGAACTTCGAGACCCGTACAATGTCCCAGCCGTGTTGCTGTAAGCTGCTCACTGTCGCAGGCGAGATGCTCATGTCGGCCAACAGACGGGCAGCAGGCACCGCGATCCCTTAGGCGCTCTGCACCATAGCGATTTGATCGGAGACGACCCACGCCGCATAGCGCATCGCCTGCTGTACGTCCTCCTCTGTAAGCTCTGGGTAGGCTTCCAGCACATCTCGTACGGTCTTACCTGCAGCAAGCATCTTCAGGATCACGCTCACAGTAATACGTGTACCACGGATGGTGGGCTGCCCCAGGCATATGTGCGGATTGACGGTGATACGGTCCAGCCTGGCCATTTGGTGCCTCATTTGAGTGCCACATATAGTTCTAGTTCGTCATATAGTTCGTAGCTATAGGCCACATCTTACGTTTATACAAAGTACGTCTGCACGACTCTACACCACAGGTATTGTCCCGGCCTGCAGGTCAGCCATGCTTCATCCCCAGGTGCTCCCTTCAGGCTGGAGGCAGTTCCTGAGCGACGGCAATACGGCCCACCGGGGCCACGCTGCCGGTGCGGTTAAAAGACACTGGGCACCGGCGCAGTAGTTCTGTGCGACATCGACTCAGCGATCAGCGCGCGGTCCTCCTCAGTGAGGGGGCGCCCGGCGATGCGACGGTAATGTGCCCGAAAGATGCGCGCGGTCCGCTCCCAGGAGAGCCGGGCGGCGCGCGCCCGCCCACGCTCGACCAGGGCCCTGCACAGGTTCTCATCGGTCCAGAGCCGGCAGATAGCAGCGGCGATCTCGGTTAGATTATCAGGGTTGAACAGCAACGCCGCATCGCCGGCGACTTCTGGTAGCGACGTCACGTTCGAGCAGGCTACCGGCACGCCGGCGAAGAACGCCTCGGTCACAGGCAGGCCCCAGCCCTCGAATTTGCTGGGGAAGACCACCGCGCGGCAGAGCCGGTACAGGCATTGTACCTCCAGCGGGCTGACAAATCCCAGGAAGCGCACCTGGCTAGCGAGCCCCAGTTTATGCATATGCCGCTTGATGGTAGGGAAAAACTCGTTGAGCCGGCCAGAGCACACCAGCGGCACGATTAGGCCGTGGCGATCGCGCAGGTATGCGATCGCCTCCAGGAGCGCCAGGTGGTTCTTGTGCGGCCAGGTTTGCGCCGGATAATAGATGAATTTTGAAGGAAGGACAAACCTTTGGCGAGCTTCGGCCACGTCATTGTGCGATGGAGCGGGGTAAATCTGAACTGGTGGGGCGAGAGGAACAACGCGTACGAGATCATCGCCGAGATCGTATTTGCCCATGATGTCGTTTTTTATCCATTGGGTGGCAACGGCAACCATTCGAGCATGGCGGCAGAATGTACGATATCTTCGCTCTCTTGTTCTGTATTCGTATCTGCTAAAATATTGTGGAAGGTGCAAATGCTGAAGGTCCCATGGATGATAAATGCTCGGTATTTCGGTAAGAAACGCATCTTGCGACGTGAAATGCATCACGTCTATGCCGGCGCGCTCGATCGTGCCATCTGATACGGGAATGCGTACCGGCCAGAAGGGTAACGATCTCAGGAGTGCCGCGGCACGGCGTACCGGTGGGAAAGCAGAGCGGATGCGTTGCTTTAGGGAGGCGCGGGCATCGCGCCTGCACAGCAGGAGGCGGCACGGCCCGCCAAGATACGGCTCCAGCCAGTCTGTAGCGCCCTCATAGGCGAGGAAGAAATACTCCTCCCTACCATCCGATAGCCGCGACAGCCCGCTGGCCAGGCCGATGATCACCTGCTCGACGCCACCTGACTCGCCACTGGTAATGCGCGCATCGACACAAATGCGGGGCGGCCTTGCAACGTCGTGTGTCCTCTCCTGTCTAGGAGATAACATGTACTGTTCTAGCATGGCTTGGAAGCGAGGAAGGAGTACATACGGCCTGGTGTAGGGCGTTTCAGCCATGCCCAGACGGCTGCCTCGATCATCGGCACAGCCGCTAGGAGTCTACCTGGCGGCCCGAATTTCTGCGCAAGCTTCATACGAGCAAAGCGGCGCAGTTCATCATCAGACCTGACAGCAGGAAAAGCATTGATTATACTATCCCAGGGGCCGATTACCTTCTCCAGGCGCAGCCCGGCGGCCTCGATAGCAGAGATATAGGAACTAAGTGGAAAGGCATACTCTCCTCCGGCCAGGCGGTGTACAGGGTGGCTAGCCAGAAACGCCTCGAGCTGCCGCGCGTTGTCAGCGACATGCTCTCGGCAGGCCAGGAAGACGCCTCCAGGCTGCAATACTCGTGCACACTCGCGCAAGACCTGTGAGAGGTCCCGGGTATGGTGGAGCACCTGTCGAGCATAGATGATATCGACACTGCTGTTTGCCAGGGGAATTGCCTCACCCACTGCGGCGGCTACGTATAGAGGAAGGCCGCCGGCGATGCGGCGGATGACCGCGCATCCAACAGTGTCGCTGAGGTCAGGTTCGAGTGCAAATACACGTCGGGCCCCGACGCGGGCAAAGGCAAAAGATGCGATGCCTGTCCCGGCTCCGAGATCGAGGACGACTGCGCCCTGAACTCGCCCTCCGAGGAGTCTGTACACCTCCGCGAACTCTGCGGAGGCCGCAAAGCGTTCGGCACATGCCAGCGCGTCGCGATCGAGATACGAATCGTGTATAAGCTGGGCAAACTCCGGATCGGCGCGGAGACGTTCAATCGCTTCGTGTATGCTAATCATAGTTTGCTTTCCCGGCGCCACATATCTGCCCTTCCTCAGCAATCTTTGATCGATCGCACAAATGCACGTACTGAAGCGATGAACATTCTAGGACGGAGCGTAGAGTACGGAGAAATCATGGCAGCCCAGCGTATACGTAACTTACGTGAGAAATGTTCACTACTACACGACAGACTTACATCCGACTCGATGGCCTCGATCATCTGTCCTGCAAAACGATCCCAGTTAAGGTGCCTATCGAGCGTCTCCCAGTTGACCTGTTGCATTTCCTTGAGGCCCTCATCGGATAGGTGCTGAGGCACTTCGGAAGTGCCTCAGCACAAATTTATCTTACTGCGATTGATTTCTGCCAACAGCTTGTGAGTATAAATAGAGCTTGGAATAAGAGCGCACGAAATATGTGCAATAATCGTGCTCCAAATAAGCCCAGGAATTCCAAGCATATATGTCATTAAAATCTTCAGAGATATGGCTACTGAAGTTAGAAGTAACGCACATAATACTTGAAAACGAATGATGCTAGCTCCATTGAGAAACATTGCTATTGGGCCAGCAACAGAGAATATTATATTCCATATGCCAAGCCCAAGGAGAAGCGAAAAGGATGGAGTAATGCTCGAGTCGATCCAGAGATGCACTAGCGGAACGCCGAATGCAACTAGAACTGTAGAGAGAGGGGCAGAAATAAGCAGAGAACTGCGGAGTGACCGAAGAAGTGTTTTTTTAGCCCAATTGAAATCTCCTCGAGCAAGCGACTCTCTATACGCAGGCCACAACGGAGTGAGGACCATGCCGAGAAGCATCGGGACTATGCTGAACATACGCGCGGGCACTGCATATTGGGTGACTGCCTCAGGTCCGAGCACCTGAGCAGCAACAATATTGTCGGATGCATACGCGACAGCAACTGTGACCTGAAGTATAAAGAATAGCGCGCTAAGCCGGAGTAATCGCGTTGCTGTAGGAGCAGTTACCTGAGTGAGGCACGGCTGGAGCCACGGACGTTGGATCCCGAACAGCACAATGCCATTCGCCAATGAGGCGAGTATCGGGCCTCCCGCCATCGCCAGCACGAGCCAGGGCAGGCCTAAATGGAGGTAGATCGCAAGCAGGACGCCACTTAGCCCAAGAAGGTTCCCCAATGCTGCCCACAGACTGTTGACGAAGCCGGCTTGGTAGGCCATCCGTAGCCGATCGATAACACCAAGTGGAATGTTCATGGCAAGGCAAGTCATGAACACAGCCATAGCCGGAGCTGCTTCTCGCACAGCTGACTCCGAGGTCACGTTGAACACGCGTGGCCACGGCACGAATGGAAAAGCTATGACAAATCCTACTTGAAGGAGAATAGCAATAACTACTAACATAAAGAATGCGCTAGAAACATACCTGCGAGCAGCATCACGGTCGTTCTTGCCATCTGCTTCGGCGACTGCGTTCAGCAAGCCATTGCCTACACCTAGGTCAGCGAAGCCGAGCATGGCGATGATCGAACTCATCGTCATCCACATGCCATAGCGTTCATAGCCCAGATAGCTGACTGTGAGCGGCACCGAAACTAATGTTGTTACGACCGCAATACTTTTTGCTCCTGCAGAGGCAAGCGCTGAGAGAACTATGCGCCGGTACCGCTCCTGCGAGCGTCCTTGCTCGGTCGAAGTGTCAAAGGGTGTTAGACGCAGGAGAGACCACAAGCTAGTGGCGCGCTGCCAGGTATCCCATGCGGAGAAGACCTTTGGGGACGCGGCTTCAGGCATCACAGTCGGCACTGATGCTCCGGCACATCGGATCTTATGTCTCATGTGCCGCCAGCCACTAATCTACTGAAGTAGTCACGCCTTGCATTGAGTGCGTCCGCTAGTAACTTATGGATTCCCTGAGTTAAGGTGACATAGGCATGGAAGCCGAGTTGCTGGGCAGCTAGTTTTGTGCTGGCCACGCTATGCAGGATGTCGCCGCGGCGTGGCGGGCGGCCTCCAGCACATTCAGCGTGCCGACGACGTTCACCCGGGCATCCGCACACGGGGCATCCACCGAACGGGCCGGGAACACGTGCGCGGCCAGGTGGAACACAGCCTCCACACCTTCGAACAGCGGGTCGAGTGGGTCCAGGATACTCTGGATCGCCAGTTCGACCAGCGGCGTGCCGTCCGGCCGGCGCGCGGCCAGCGCACCGGCCAGGTTGCCCAGATCGCCGCCGGACAGGTCATCCACAACCCGCACCCGCAGCGTCTCCGGCGCGCGGCCGGCCTGCCACAGCGCCAGCAGGGCATCTACCAGATGCGAGCCGATGAAGCCGGCTCCGCTGGTGACCAGCACCGACGCATACGGCAGGACAGCGTCGTGGCCCTCAGCGTACGCTATTCCTATGCTCCGACCGTCGCCAGCGCTCGCTCGGCCGCTCGCTGGGCCAGGTACCACGCCACCGTGCGGCGCAGGCCCACCTCAAACGGCGTGGTGGCGCGAAAGCCGAACCACTGCTCGGCGCGGCTGGTGTCCAGCTTGCGCCGCGGCTGCCCGTTCGGCTTGGTGGTGTCCCACACAATGCGCCCACGAAAGCCAGTGGCCCGCGCTACCTCCGCCACCAGGTCCTTGATGCTGATCTCAAACGCCGAGCCTAGGTTCACCGGCTCGCTGGCGTTGTAGCGCTCCGCCGCCAGCACGATGCCTTCGGCGGCGTCCTCCACGTACAGGAACTCCCGCGTGGTCGTGCCGTCGCCCCACACTACGATGTGGTCGGCCCCCGCCTCGCGGGCATCCACGCACTTCCTGATCAGCGCCGGAATGACGTGTGAACTCTCCGGATCAAAGTTGTCCCCCGGCCCGTAGAGGTTGGTCGGCATCAGGAAAATGCTGTTGAAGCCGTACTGCTGCCGATAGGCTTGGCTCTGCACCAGCAGCATCTTCTTGGCCAGGCCGTAGGGCGCATTGGTCTCTTCTGGATAGCCCTCCCACAGATGCTCTTCCCGAAACGGCACCGGGGTGTACTTGGGATAGCAGCAGATGGTGCCCAGGGCCACGAACTTCTGCACCCCGGCCTGCCAACACTCGTGCAGCAGCGGCACGCTCATCATCAGGTTGTCGTAGAAGAACTCCGCCGGATGGGCGCGGTTGGCCCCGATACCCCCCACGCGGGCGGCCAGGTGGATCACCAGATCGGGCCGCACGTCTGCCAGCAGCCGCCGGATGGCGGCGAGGTCGCGCAGGTCGTAGTCGCAGCTGCGGGGCACGAACACGTCGGTGGCGCCGCGCTCCTGGAGCTTCTGCACCACCCACCGGCCCAGGAAGCCGGCGCCCCCAGTGACCACCACCCGCTTGCCTGCCCAGAAACTCCGGCTCTCGGGCCAGGAACTGCTCATGCGCACAACCGCCTTTCGGAACGAATGCGTAAGACTGATGCGTATGATGTGTAAGTAATAAGTAAGTAATATAATGTGTAAGATGAATGCGTACAGCTGCGTACAGCGTACTACGTAGGTACGGGCGGACCACCGCGTCGCCCAGCCCGCTGCGTAGTGCGTAGTGCGTAGGGACAGATGCCCGTTTCGGACCAGACAGACTCATCGGGGCAGGCTCCACACCCGGCCTGTGCACCCCACGCCCCAGGTGCCCACACCAGGACGCCCCAGGGCACCCACAACCCAGGGCACTCACAACCCAGGGGTGACCCTACCACTACTACCACGTATTCTGGGTCCTGGGCTGATGGGGGACAAGCGTGCACGCACTTCCGGCTAGGACGATTGGGGTTGCGCGTGACCGGTGCTGCGGCGCCGCTGTGTCCGTCCCCCGCTGGCGCAGGCTGCTGCACCGTGTGGTGGCACTCATGTGGTGGCACTCAGTTGGTAACATGTGCCGATAACCGGCGCTGCCCAACACCCGATGGAACACCAGGAAGCATAGCGCAGCATCATGTACTGCGCTAGAGTAGACCTGCGGGTGACGTGGTGTCATTCTCCCGCATGGCCCATAGGGGTTTTTACCCATCGCGTCTAGCCGGAGCGGGGACGGCCGGGGCTAGCAAAGCGTCGATCGCGTCGAGCTGGCGGGCTCGCCGGGCGGCTTCATCGAGGTCGGCGGCAGTGCCGCGCCGGCGCAATGCGGCGATAAGGGTGCGCAGGGCGTCCTGCTGTTCAGGCAGGCCGGCGCTGATGTCCAGGACGCTCACCTGGGGCAGCTCCGGGGGCAGGAGCATCGGGCGGCGCCACACGTCGCGCCCATAGCCAGCATACACCACGGTGCGGCCGAGTGCCTGCTGATACTCGGCGATGGCGCGATCGAGGTCACCGCGGGCCTCGGCCACGCGGCCCAGCACCGCGTGCACGGCCGGGTCATACAGGCCGGAGAATACGAGGGTATCGGCGGAGACGAACCGGGCCATGCGGGCGGCGTGCTCGGCGCAGTCAAGATCACCGGCGAGCAGGCAGGCCCGGGCCATGCCCAGGTACGGTCCGGGCTCGCGGGCATGGCGCGCGGCCTCCTGGAACGCGGCCAGAGCGGCAGTGGCATCCCCGCGTTCCAGGGCGAGACGGCCCGCCAGCACAGGATCGGTGACGGCGCCGGCCGCCGCGGGGTCGCCGGCGGCCAGGGCGAGCGCCTGCCGGCAGCTCTGGCGGGCCCAGGGCGGGCGGCCGAGGCAGTGCGCGCCGGCCTGCTGCTGGATGCGCTCCCAGGCGGCCCGGCGGAACTCGCTCAGACGCCAGAAGATGGAGCGGGCTAGCTCGGGCCGGCGGGACAAGCCCTCGGCATACGCTTCAATGGCCTCGTCGAAGCGGTCGACGGCCTCCAGGTACCGGCCCAGGGCAATAGCGTAGCGCGGCTGCCGCGGGTCGAGCGCGGCGGCGCGGGCCATCTCGGCGATGGCCTCGTCATAGTGACCGGCCTGCCACAGCAGCGCGGCCAGGTTGGCGCGATTCGTGGCGAAGTTGGGCTCGGTGGCCAGGCCGCGGCGCAAAGCAGCGATGGCGCGGTCCAGCAGCACCGGATCGGAACGCTCTGCTGCCAGCATGGCGTAGGCCATGCCTGCCTGCTGGTGATAGATGCCTAGCCGCGGGTCGAGCACGGCCGCCCGTTCGAGCGCGGCTGCAGCGGCAGGCCAGTCCCGCTTGGCTGCGGCCGCAAGGGCGGCCTCCTGCGTGGCGCGAGCGCGCTCGGGCCAGAGGCCGACGGCCAGGGCACCCAGGTAGGTCAGCAGGATGGCGGCCAGGGTCCCGCGCAGCGCCAGGCGGTGCCGCCCCGGGGCCTCCTGCCCGGGGCGCGCCGGGTGGGCCAAGCCCGCGACCAGGGCGGCGAAGACCAGGGTTTGCCAGAGGATGGCCGGGGAGTTCAGGAACGAATTGACCAGGCTGTGCACGCCCAGCGCGGCCAGGCCGGCGCAGGCGGCAGCAAAGAGCCACCAGTCAGGCGTCTGCCGCACCCGGGGCCAGGCGCGGCGGGCCTGGAGCGTCAGCGCGCCGGTCAACCAGAGCAGTGCCAGCAGGCCAGCCAGGCCCATCTCGGCGCCTACCTGCAGGTAGGCGTTGTGGGCGTGCTCGTGCAACTCGTCCACGTATTCAGGGCGCCAGGTCGCCAGCATGGCCTGACCGAAGGTCTCCGGCCCGCTGCCGGACGGCAGGTGGCGCAGCATCGTGACGATGGCGACGCGCCAGAACTCCGTGCGCATGACATCGCTGCTGAGCGTGCGACCGTGCAGGCCCGGCAGGGTCAGGGCAACGAGCGCAGCCAGCGTCCCGGCCGCGGCCAGCGCGCCGAGCAGTGCCGTGCGCGGGCGGGCACGCAGGACTTGCCGCAGCCGGGACACATCACGGCGGGAGGCCCAGGCGGCCAGCAGCGCTGCGGCGCCGGCCGCGGCGCCCCGCCACCCGCCCCGGGAGTACGTCTGCCAGATGGCCAAGCCCGTGACGACGAGGTAGGCGCTCCACCCCAGCCGAGCGATCCCGCGCGCTTGCAGCCACTTTCCCCCAGCCAGGGTCAGGGCAAAGTTCAGGAACGCCGCAAAGATGTTGGGCCACATCAGCGGGTCGCCGATGCGCAGGCGAACGGGCGGGACCGGCCTGGTCCACCCGGCCAGCTCCAGCCAGCCATCGTGGGGCCAGAAGATGTGCAGGCCGACGTACCAGTCCGGCAAGGTGAACAGGGCAACGAAGGCAAACACCAGCGCGATGCTGAGGGTAGTGCTGACTACCAGGCGGCGGTGCACCGGCACGGAGAGACAGTCGAGCAGAGCATAGAAGCCCAGCAGTAGCGTGGCGGTAGCGAAGACGCTCTCCACGGAGAGCCGCGGGTCGGTGGAGCGGGCCAGGCTGGCGGCGTAGGCGAAGGCAAGGGCGAAGAGCGGCAGCTCCAGGCCGCTGCGGCGCAGGCGCTCACCCCGCCACAGCTTGGCCAGTAGCCAGGCGGCCGGCGGAACGGCTACGGCCACGAGCGCGCTGGCGCGCATGGCCGAGGGCAGGCCGTAGAGATAGGGCGGGGCAAAGACCCAGAAAAGGGAAAAGAGCACGGAGCCCACCGTGCGCAGGACATACGCTCGTCTGCTCCATCCCGCGAGCCCAGCGGATGCCGTGAAGCAGGGGAAACGGCCGGCGACCGCCGGGGAGGTCAGTGACTGATGCATTGCCTGGTCCTGGTGGTGCCTGGTCGTGTCTGAGCGTGCAGACGCTGGCAGCGCCGCATTCCCGGAACGAACACCACGCCGGGGTGCTTGCTCCAGGGTATGTGGTTGGAGGCCGCGGAGGCCAGCGGCTCCCCAGAAGCGCCCAGGACTTCTGGGTCGGCCCTACCCTGCTATTCAGCTCATAGGCAGGTGGTGTGGAATCGTACGAGGGTAGGCACGAGGCCGTATGGAGACATACCGGCCGTGGGACAGGCGCGATGGGTGTGCGTACATAGTACGCGGTGGCGGTAGTACGCCGGTCATTTTGCATGGGCTTGGGTGGGGGCGGATGGGATACTAGAGGCAGGTCGGGACGCGGATGAAGGGGTGGGTGGCGGTGTACCGGCTGCAGGAGTATCGAGCCGCATATTACCCGTATCTGGTTGATCTGCCGCTCGCGCTCGTGGCGCTAGTGCTGGCCGACCGGCTGCGGCACACGCTGGCCATCGGCCTGCCGATTGAGCCGGACACAGTGTATCTCTCGCCGCCGGTGTACGCCATTGTGGTGGCGGTATGGCTGACGCTGTACCCTCGCCTGATGCGCGGCGAGAGGCAGCAGGCGGCGACGGCTGTCGGTGAGCTGGGCCGTATCGCCTTTGGCGTGGGCGCGGCGGCCCTGTGCGTGGCGAGCCTGTTCTATCTGGCGAAGATCGAGAACTTCTCGCGCGTGCTGTTCGGGTACTTCGCCGTCCTGACGCTGGTGCTTGTAGCGGCAGCGCGGCTGGCGTTGCGCTGGTGGTGGCGCCGCCGGGCGGCCATGGGGCGGGATGCGCGACGGGCGCTGGTGATCGGCGCGCCGGCGACGGCAGCGCGGCTGGCGGCGGCGCTGGGCGTGGAGGCGCCGGAGGTACATGTGATCGGCTACGCGGCGCCGGAGGGGCTCGGAGAGCTAGCGGGCGCGGATGGGGGCGTGCCGTGCCTGGGTCCGGCGTGCGCCTGCGCCGCGCTGGCTGAAGCGCATGAGATCGATGTGGTGTACCTGGCGCTGGAGCCGGCTCAGCGGGACCTGGCCCTGCGCTGCGTGGAGGCGCTCCAGAGCCTGCCGGTGCACGTCTACGTTGTGCCAGACTTCGTAGATCTGTTCTCAGCGCGGGCGACGCTGCACCTCGTAGGAGGCATACCGCTGTTGGGGCTGCGGGCGCCGGTGCTGACGGCCTGGGACGCTGCGGCCAAGCGGCTGTTTGATGTGGTGGTGAGCGCGGCTGTGCTGATCGCACTGGCCCCGCTCTTTGCACTGATTGCCCTCGCCATCAAGCTGGACTCCCCCGGGCCGGTCTTTTTCGTGCAGCAGCGGGCCGGCGAGAACGGGCGGTCGTTCCGCATGTACAAGTTCCGCTCGATGGTGGCCGACGCGGCGGAGCGGCTGGCCGAGGTGGTCGATGTGGGGGCACTGGCCGAGCCAGCGTACAAGCTGCGCTGTGACCCGCGGGTGACGCGGGTAGGCCGGCTGCTGCGGCGGTGGAGCCTGGACGAGCTGCCGCAGCTCTGGAACGTGCTGCGCGGGGAGATGAGTCTGGTCGGTCCGCGGCCAGAGGATGCAGCGCTGGTAGCGCGCTACACACCGTGGCAGCGCAAGCGGCTGGCGGTGAAGCCGGGGCTGACCGGACCGATGCAGGTGAACGGGCGCGGGGACCTGTCGCTGGAGGAGCGGGTACGGCTGGAGGTGCGCTACATCCAGCAATATTCGCTGTGGGAGGACATACGCTTGCTGCTGCGCACGGTGCCGGCGGTGCTATCCGGGCGGGGGGCGTATTAGCTCTCACCCTGGCCTCTCTCCCGCCGCGGGGGAGGGGCGGAAATCTCACCCCCTGGCCCCTCGCCGGGCTGGGTCGGGAGGGATGAAATAGGGATGAATAATGATGCATCCTTCGAAAGTAAAGCCAAGGTGAAAGCCACAGGGTGCGTATGAGAGGCTGTGTGCTTATCGGGCAAACAGCGAGAGCTATGGATGGACCGCAGCGGCACACTCCTCAAACAGTGGCCGGTGGACGAACGCGCGGTGCGCTCGCAGGTGTCTCGGGAGCGCACCGCCAGCTGCAACAGGCGGGTTCGAACGCGCGGGGCGCTCGCAGGTGTCCTGGGCAGAGCCCCGTGCGAACAGGAGCGCTTGGGTGTAGCCGCGCTTCGTGGTGCGATTGAGCGCGGAGCCCCGGGCGAACGGGAGCGCTGACACGAAGCGGGGGAGGCAACGGCACCTCTCCGCGGAGCCCCTGGGCAGGCGGGAGCGCTGGCACGCATTGGGGCTGCTGGCGCAGAGCTGGTCCGAGGCCTCAGCTGCCCGCGTGGTGGCGCGGGACGTCCACCCCCCGGTGTCTGAGTGAACGCGTGAGGAGCGGCAGCGGCAAGCGGCAGAAGGCAGCGCGAAAGGACGCTTCGGCTGCCATCATGGCATGACCCTGACTGCTTTTACAGCCAGTGAGGGACTTGCCCATGCCGGGCCATTCAGTCGCTGTCGATGTAGAGCTCCAGGATGCTCTGATCAACGATCTCAATCAGCCCGCGGCGGACGCGGATCGCGCCGGTATCGGCTAGCAGGTGCAGCACCCGGCCGACCATCTCCCGGGCGGTGCCAATACGTAGGGCCAGCTCCTGCTGGGTGACGCGCACCTCGCCCCGGCGACCGGCAGCCTCGTACTCAGCAAGCAGTTGCTTGGCGACCCGCGCCCTGACGTGCAGGAATGCCAGGTCCTCGACCACGTTCGTCAGATAGCGGAGGCGGCGGGCGAAGATGCGGATCACTGCCATGGCGACCTCGGGGTAGTGCTGGGCGAGGCGGAGCATATCGCCCGCGGGGATCACGAAGAGGCGCACCGGCTCGAGCGCGAGCGCGCTGGCCGGATTGGGGCCGCCGTCGAAGACAGGCACCGCGTTGAACCAGCCACCGGGGCCGATCACCTGCAGGGCGTACTCCCGGCCGGAGGGTGCGGTCTTATAGATCTTCACCCGACCGCTCTGCACGATGAACACTCCTTCGCAGGGACCACCCTCAAGGAAGATGATCTCACCCTGCTGGTATGATCGCTCGATCGCCAGCCCGCGCACGAGCGCCAGCTTGTCCACGGTCAAGGCTGAGAAGTAGGGGAGCGCCTGGAGGGGATCGGTGGCGACGGCCATTATGTACCTCGCTTGTGTACCTCTGTGTACCTCATCTTAATTAATCTTTTTAATTAATCTTTTTAATTAATCTTTCTTATTACATGAAGTCTTACGTGAAGAGGCCGTGAGCCTAGAGAGCTACGCAAGGCAGGCAGGCTCCAGCGAGCTCATACGCCTGCGAGGAGCCGCCCGGCTAGAGGTGGCGCAGGCTCAGGCCGAGAAATACCACGATCAGAGCCAGGACAAGGTTGAGCTGGGCCAGCAGGATCACCTGGCGCCGCAGGCGCTGCATCTTCTCGGCCACGTGCGCCCGCTCCGGGCTGTCCGACGGGAGAGCGCTGAGCCGGCCGGCGTATGCTACTAGCTGCGGCCCGATGAAGAAGTCGTGCAGCACGCTGAGGCCCACGATGACACCGACCAGGGCCAGCTTGACCAACAGCACCTGGCCAAAGCGGAGCTGCATCAGCGGCAGGCCACCCATAGTGTAGCGCACGAGCATGGCCATGCCGCTGGCCCCGATCGCTCCCAGGGCCAGCCAGCCGATGGCGCGGAAACGCCGCGCCACTGCGCCTAGGAGGGCGTAGCGCTCGGGTCCCTCAATGGCGCGGCGCAGCACTGGGTTGAGCACCAGCACCAGAAAGAGCGTGCCGCCCAGCCACACGACGACGCCGAGCACGTGCACGTACAGCAAGAACGTCGAGAGCCAGGGAAAGCCGTCCACAGGGTTCAAAGGAGTCCTCCCCCGGTGGGGCGGGTTTCAACTCAGCAGCATACCAGAAGCCCAAGCCTGTTGGATCAGGAGAAACCCCTGACTCGCGTGATTAGTGCGGCCATGCCGGGTAGCTAGACGGCCAGGCGCCGGGTATAATCGCCAGCGGACGCCCTAGGGATCTTCTGCCTGCAAGCGGCATGAGCCCTGGGTTATGGATTCCGCCTACAATAGACCATAAGCTAAGTTAAGACAATAATTTAATTTTAAATTTAAAATTAAATTTTAATTAAGGAGGATCGGTCATGCCCCTGTACGAGTATCGCTGCGCTGCGTGCGGCGAACGCTTCGAGCTACTACGCAGCCTCGCGCATGCCGATGACGTGGTCTGCCACCGCTGCCATAGCCGTGACGTGAAGCGGCTGCTCTCGGTCTTCGCCGTGCACGCCGGCGCGACGTCACGTGCCGGCGCGGCGTCGGTGGGCGAGGGGGCGAGCAGCTCCGGTGGGGGCTGCTGCGGCGGAAGCTGCGGCTGCTGCGGGCACTAGCCATGCGCATCCTGATCACCGGCGTTACAGGACGCATCGGCGCGAACCTCGCTGCGGCGCTCGTGCGCGAGGGGCACCAAGTGCGCGGCCTGGTATGGCCGCGCGACCCGCGGGTGGGGAAGCTTGAGCCGCTCGGCATCGAGCTTCGGTACGGGAGCCTGACTGAGCCGGCCGACGTACAGGCCGCGGTAGACGGGGTCGACGCGATCTACCACCTCGGCGCGGCCTTCCAGGGTGGTGGCCCCTTCACCACGCAGGAGTATTTCGAGATCAACGTGCGTGGCACGTTCCTGATGCTGGAGGCGGCGCGGGCCCACTCAGAGCTCCAGCACTTCCTCTTCGCCAGCACCGATGCTGTGCTCGATAAGTACCCGCCCGAGGGCATGGCCGAGCCTATTCGCGAGGACACGGAGCCGAGGCAGCCGCGGGGCTGGTATAGCCTGTCCAAAGCTATCGGCGAGGAGATGGTGCTCGGCTATCACCGCACGTACGGCCTGCCTGTCACGGTGCTGCGCTTCTGCCTGGTGGTCGGCGCGGGCGAGATCCTGGACTTCCACCAGTTTTATCTCTCCCGGTTGCGCCGGCAGCACGCCGAGCTCGAGCCGCTGTGGAGCGGCGAGGAGCGGCTGGTGGTCTTACGAGATCGCCACGGCCGGGCGTGGAAGAAGCACATTGCTGACGTGCGGGATATCGTGCAGGGTTGTGTCAGCGCGCTGGGCAAGCCGGCGGCGTTCGGCCAGACCTTTCAGCTTGCCGGCCCACGCCCCTTCACCTGGGACGAGGCCGTCCCCTACCTCTCCGAGCGCCTGGGGATTCCATATATCGAGGCAGCAGTGAGCGGACCGCCGACGTTCTACGAGTTCGACCTCTCGAAGCCGCGGGAGCTGCTGGGCTTCCGGCCGCAGTACGACATCCGCCGCATGATCGACGACGCCCTGGCCTTCCGCCGCGGCGAAGATATCGGCGTCTTGCCCACGGTATAGACCCACGGTATAGAGGTGTAGCGTGAGGAGCCCGCCGCCTCGACTGCACGCCGGGTGGCCACTAGCACTGGTCGGGCCGCGCGTAGGATGCCGGCCTTGAAAAAACTCTTGCCTCTTTGTCTATTTTCTATCTCATCTGGCATCTGGCTGCGCCACCGTCTTGAGCGCTGTCCGCTCCGCTGTGTCTGCGTGCCCGCCTCTGCCACCCTATCTTCCGCCATTCTAGACCTCCTCTAGACCTCCCTCTGGCATACCTCCGCGACCTGCCACAGGCTCCTGACTACGCCGAGGTCAGGCTCTGCCGCAGTTTCGGTGAGCTCGCGCGGCAGGTCAAGGAGGCACGTCGCTCAGACGTGATGGCGAAATGCTCCGGCTGCGGAGCGAACGACGAGTGGCTGGACCATGCCGTGTTGGAGCACGCGGCCGTAGCCTAGTGGTGTATTGGGATGTGGACGCACCAGCCACGCTGGAGCAGGCCCGCGCGGAGCCCGGTTGGTATTTCCACCGGCTGGTGCCGCGCTACGACGCCGTGCTCACGTACGGTGGCGGCGAGTCGGTTCCCCAGGCATACCGGCAACTCGGCGCCCGCGCTGTTCTGCCGGTCTACAACGCTATGGACCTGGAGGAGTATGCGCCGGTACCGCCCGACGAGGAGCTGCGCTGCGACCTGCTCTTCCTGGGCAACCGTATGCCCGATCGCGAGGAGCGCTTCTGGGCGTTCTTTGCCGAAGCAGCGCAACAGGCGCCGGAGAAGCGCTTCATTCTGGGCGGCGGAGGCTGGGGCGAGAAACGCACCACTGCCCCGCAACGTGCGCTATATCGGCCACGTGCCCACGTACCGGCATGCTGCGGTCAATTGCAGCGCCACCTTCGTGTTGAACCTCAACCGGGCAGCTATGGCCGCCTATGGCTTCTCACCACCCATACGCATCTTCGAAGCAACGGCCTGCGGGTGCTGCATCATCACCGATGCCTGGGTCGGCATCGAGCAGTTCTTCGCTCCCGGCCATGAAATCCTGGTGGTACAGAGCGCGGGGATATCGTATGCTATCTGCGTGCAGTGCCGCCTGGCCGGGCCCGTGCTACCGGACAGGCCGCTTGCCGGCGCGTCGAGCGCGAGCACACCTATGAGCAGCGCGCCGAGTTTCTGGAACGCGTTCTGGCAGGATGGCAGCGCGCTTCCGCATAGGCACGTCAGGTTTTCACTACCAGCACTGGAGAGAGCGTTTCTACCCGAAGGACCTGCCGGCGCGTGCCTGGCTGGCCTTCTATGCCGGCACATTTGATACCGTTGAGATCAACAACAGCTTCTATCGCCTGCCTGAGGCTGCGCAGTTCGCCGCGTGGGCGGCGCAGGTACCCGAGGACTTCGTCTTCGCCGTCAAGGCGAGCCGCTTCCTTACGCACCTCAAGCGCCTGCGCGAGCCCGAGGAGCCGCTGGCGCGCTTCTTCGAGCGGGCTAGCGCGCTGGGCCCGAAGCTCGGCCCGGTGCTCTACCAACTTCCGCCCAGCCTGCCCAAGGACATCGCGCGGCTGCGCCTCTTCCTCGCCGCGCTGCCCCAGGACCGCCAGCACGCCATCGAGTTCCGCCATCCCTCCTGGTTCGATGCCGAGACGCTGGACGTGCTGCGGCGTGCCGGGGTGGCCTTCTGCTGCGTCGATAGCCCGCAGCTGAAATCGCCGGTGGAAGCTACTGCCCGCTTCGCCTACGTGCGCTTTCACGGCAGCGCCTTCAACTGGGGAGACTACAGCCCTGAGGAATTAGGCGCCTGGGCCGAGCGGCTACGCCGGCTGGCCGGAGGCTGTGAGACAGTGTACGCCTACTTCAACAACGACTGGGAGGGCTTCGCCGTGAAGAACGCCTTACTACTCCGGCGGCTCATCCTTAAAACTGAAAATAAATCTTATAAATATTAAAATAAGGAGTTTTCGCAAGATGTTACCCAGGACTTTGTAAAGAAATATACTCATCGGTGGCATATGCACGCGAGAGACAAGGATGCATCGAACACCAGATACCATGCAGTACGGCATGACGCATATTCCAGCCGGCCTGCCTCCAGCACGCCCCAAAGCGTCATGGGTCGGAGGTTGGTGCATTGGTATCCCGCAGGGAGCGAAGAAGGTACCGGATTCCTGGGAGTTCTTACGGTGGCTGTGTGCCTCTCCTGAGGGCACGCGCGCGATGGGAGAGCTCTGGAACTGGATGCCTGGCTGGATTCCCTTCCATAGTATGAGTATGAAATGGTATGAGAAGATCCGGCAGAACCCGAAGTTTGGGATTTTCTATGAGATCTTGAAAGAAATGAGATCTTGAAAGAAGCACGTCACCAGCGACCGGTGCTGCCAGTGACTGATTTCTACTGGATGAAGCTTGAAGAAGCTGTTAACGCAGCGATTAACGGAGAAAAGATCCCTAAGCAGGCGCTAGACGACATCACCCCGGAGGTGCAGCGCGAACTCGATCGTGTGATGAAGTAGGGGCTGGCTTCAAGGGTGCTCAGGCGTGGCCAGTCTGGCGCGGGGCTAGGCCAGGCTCGTGCAGCGAAGCGGGTTGCGCGCGTGTCCATGCGGAACGAGACGGAGAAACGCTCACCAGCCGGCGGGCCGGACACGGCGTGGAACGGCCGGCCATCGGGAATGCCGGCGAGGCCCGGGCCACGCAGCAGCACCAGGCTGCCTGGAGTGACCTCCCACACCTCGATCGGCGACCCGAAGCGCTCGGCGTGGATGGTGAAACGGGCGCTTCCCCTGATCGTGAACACGGCAACTAGCAGGGCGAAGCGCTTGCCGTCCAGATGAGGTGTGATGCCCAGCGCCCCGGGCCGGTAGCGCTGCACGTGACAGACGTTCGGCATGTAACGGTCGAGGCCAGCGATCCCGTGTCCCTGCGTGTGCACGAGCGCAGTTAGCGCCTGGCAGAGCTCAGCCACGGCCGGATAGTCCTGCATCGGCGCCAGGATCGCCAGCACCTCGGTCTCCTGGCGCACCGGGCCGATCTGGTACGGCGCCGGCTCGAAGGGCCCGGCCTCGACCTCGCGCTGGAGGTCCTGGCAGAACTCCTCTGCGAGGGCCTGGGGCACGAAGGCTGCGCCGGTTGTCGCTACCCGGCGCAGCGCTTCGGTGATGTCGATGTTCGGCACGAACACACGGCTGGACATTGACCGCGGTGCGAATGCGTATGGCACCTACGCTGCGGGAGCCGGCGGCGCGGCAGGCGGTGCGACCGGCCGGGTCAGGCGGCGCACCGCCCAGAGAAGCAGCGCCAGGATCGCCACCACCGGCACCAGGATCACCGACCACACGCTGAGCCAGATCGCCGCGTCAGCCAGCGCCTGGAGCATCACTGCCACAGACGCCCACGCCTTCTGGAATGTCCGCTGCGGGTCCCAGCCTCGGGTCTGGTCCTGCTTCTGCTCCGGCGGGCGCGCGGTGACCGTCACCGTGATTGTACCGAACTCTGAGCGGCGCTCTAGGAAGTTCATGCGCCCTTGCAGCCGCTCGATCTGGGCGCGGGTCTCACTCAGGCGCTGCTGGACCAGCAGGATCTCCTGTACGTTCTGCGCCCGCTCGAGGAGCTGGAGCAGGCGCTGCTCCTGAGCCTGGAGGTTGCGCACCTGCGACTGGAGGTCGACGAACTCCTCGGTCACGTCCTGGCTGGCGACCTGCTCGTTGGTCACGTCTTCTGGCTTGGCGGCCAGACGCCGGATGCGGCCCATGACCTCGTCGAAGGCGGGGCCGGGCACGCGTAGCGTGATCGTGGCCACCTGCCGGTTGTTCTCGAAGCGAATGTTTGAGCCGAAGATGTAGGCGCCGGGCGTGCTGGTGACGATGCCGGTGATGGCATCCAGCGTCGCCCCTACGTTATCTGACACCAGGTTCACCGTGGCGTTGCGGATGATCATGCGATCCCACGGCTGCTGCCCCTGGCCGGCAGGCTGCGATGCAGGCGCCTGCGCCTGGGCCGGCGCTCCTGCGGTCTTCTCCGCGCCGGCGGACGCGGCGCTGCTCTGCCGAAGCGGCTGGGCCAAGCTACCACCCGCGCCCTGCACATCCGAGGAGGCGGCGGTACCGTTGGCGCGGCGTGCTGCCACACCGGCCACGTCCGCCGGAGCGCCTTCACGCTCCGCAGCAGGCGGCAGCGCCCCGATCTCCGGCGCGACCGCCCGGCGCGCCGGACTGCACGCGCTGAGCGCGACGACACACGACACGAGGAGCACGGCCACCCACGCTATCTGCTGCTTCGACACCATCTGATCTCCCTCCGCCCGTCTGCTCGCGGGCTGCTGGTGTATACGATCTTGCCTCGCTTTTGCTGGGCGTCTGCCAGACAGGCCTGCCGGCACGAGCTCGTCGTTCACTGGTTCAGACGCCGACGCGGGGTATTTTGTTCCACCTCCTACCAGCCACGCGAGCTGGTGGGTGGCACGTAACCTGCACTCCCAACCATGCGGCGCGGGCGGGGGCTGATCCTGACGCAGCGTCGTCCGGTGAGGCCACGCCGTGTAGGACAGACCTACCGGCGCAGTCTCGCCGGCCAGCAACGTTTTGCACTTTCTGCACAAGGAGGATGACTCTGTTATGGGCCAGGTCAACGTGAACCCTCCGGGACCTCCGAGCGACAGCGGCGCCGCCGCTGGCATGAGCATGGCGACCATGCTGCTGATCGTGGTGGTCCTGTTCCTGGTGCTCTTTTTCTTGTTCTTCGCCCTCCCCAACTGGTTCAACGTGAACGTCTTTGTGCGTTCATAGCGTAAGCGCGACGGAAGCGCCGGAGGAAGGTCCATATCCCAAAGGGGAGCAGGCTCATGAGCCTGCTCCCCTTTTCGCGCCTGGGGTATAGATCTCCAGCACACCGGATGCGCTAGGCGCGCGATAATATGCTACACTACTACTCTGTGTAGTACAGTTGTGTAGTACAGTCGCAGTACGTGATGCGCTCCCGGTGAGACATTCCTGGGCGATACCCATGGCTTTGGCAGTGAGCCGCCGCAGCCTGGTCGCTGCCGCAGCGCTGCTCGTATGGGGTTGTGGTCCGGGCGCTCCAGAGCGGGCGGTGCGCAGTAGGCTGCAACACGATTTTCCTCGCTTGCTGCTGGTGCGGATCGTTGATGCAACGATCACCGCACGGCGCGAGCAGCCGCAGCGCACGGCAACGGTGATGCTGGTCCTGGATGTGTACTCCCTTGAAGGCTGGCGGCGCATGTCCGTGCCCGCCCAGGTGATCTTTGTCCAGGAAGGCGGCCCGGCGCGCTGGGAACTGCTGACTCTGGGCAGGGACTGGAACGACAGCAACGAGGACTTCCGCGCGTTCGACCGGGCGCGCTGGGCAGCGAACTACGCGGCAATGCCGGCGGCCTGGGAGGCGATCCAGCAGGATCTTAGAGATGCGCCACCGGCGTCGATGCGCGCCACACGGATCGTCGAGGCGGTGCAGCTTTTGAAGCACGCCATCGACGAGCATGTGCTGAAGCTTGAGCAGATCCAGGACGCCGAACTGCGCGACCGGCTGGCGGCGAACAACCTCGGGCCGGTGCTGTAGGTGCGCTGGGGCGGCCGAGCACGCATGTACTGTAGTAACCTCACGCTGGTCAATTACCGGAACTACCGCCGGCTTGACCTCGCGCTGCCCCATTCCGTCAGCATCTTCTACGGGCACAATGCCCAGGGCAAGTCGAACTTGCTGGAAGCGCTCCTGTTTCTGGCGACCACGCGCGCGTATCGGGCCTCGAGTGACCGCGAGCTGATCTCCTGGGACACGCCGCAACCGCGATTTGCCCGCGTCGAAGGGGTGGTGCAGCGCCGGCGCGGCACAGTCCGCATCGAAATCGTGGTGGTCGAGCAGAGCCCGCCTGGCGCGCTCGCTGCTCCGCCTGGTGCCGAGCGGCCGGTGCAGAAGCGGCTCAAGGTGAACGGCGTGCCACGTCGCGCCATCGACGTGGTCGGCCAGGTCAACGTAGTGCTCTTCTCACCGGAGGACCTGGAGCTCATCGCCGGGGCGCCATCAGGGCGGCGGCGCTATCTCGATGTGATGCTCTGCCAGGTCGATCCGCACTATTGTCGTGTGCTCCAGCAGTACAACCACGTCGTGGTGCAGCGGAATGCGCTGCTGCGCCAGCTCGGCGGGCGTCTGAGCGCTGGCCGGGCGCAACGGTCTACAGCGGCGGGTGGATCGCTGGCGATCTCGGCGCAGCTCCAGTACTGGGATCAGCAGCTGGTGACGTTCGGGGCGCAGGTGCTCCAAGCGCGGGTGCGGGCCGTGGAGGAGCTGAGCCTCGCTGCCGCCGAGGAGCATGCCCGCTTGCTGGACGAGGACGCCGCTGGCGCAGCGCACCCTCGGCCGTTACAGCTTACCTACCGCCCGAGCCTGGAGGTGCCGGTGGACTTGCGCGGCCCTCTGGATGAGATCGAGCACGCCTATGCCGAGCATCTCGAGCGCATCAGGGGGCGAGAGCTCCAGCAAGGGGTGACGCTGGTCGGGCCGCATCGGGATGATGTATCCATCAGCCTCGGCGGCATCGACATGCACATCTACGGCTCGCGCGGCCAGCACCGCACGATCACGCTGGCGATCAAGCTAGCCGAGCTCCGGCTGATGCACCGACGCACCGGCGAGCAGCCCATCCTGCTGCTGGACGACGTCGCCTCTGAGCTTGACCCGCAGCGCCGCGCCTACCTGCTCCGCGCAATTGAGGGGCACGAGCAGGTACTGCTTACTACTAGCGACCTGGCGCTCCTCGAGCCCGACTTCGTGCGGCGCTATCCCTGTTTCGAGGTGTGTGCAGGGAACGTAACCTCACTCCCCGGCCTCCTCTCCTGAAGCTTCAGGAGAGAGCGAGGAGACCTCTCTCTTAGAGCGTGGGAGAGGGGCCGGGGGTAAGGGCGAAGAGCCCCTCACACGGTTGCGCCGGCACCGCCATCGATGTTCACCGAGGCGCCGGTAATGTAGGCAGCCCGTTCGGAGACCAGGAACGCCACCAGGTCAGCGACCTCCTCCGCTTCCCCCACGCGTCCCAGAGGGATGTGCTTGCCCTGCTCGGCGTAGAAGGCGTCCAGGTCCATGCCCAGCGCCTGGGCGCGGCGCACCCACTGCATGCTCTTGATCGAGCCCACGCAGACGGTATTCACACGGATGCGGTCGGGCGCGAACTCCTTCGAGCACGCCTTGGTCAGAGCGATGCCTGCGGCGCGGCTCACGCTCGTCGGCAGCGAGTTGGCCGCGGGAGCCTTGCCGGTCACAGTGGTGATGTTCACGATCGCCCCGCCGCCGACGCGGCGCATGTGCGGCACCACCAGCCGGATGGCGCGCACGGCAGCCATCAGCTTGAGGTCAAGGTCTTCCTGCCAGAGCGCGTCGGTCGTCTCTTCAAGCGGCCGCGCGGCAGAGCGGCCGGCGTTGTTGACCAGGATATCCAGGCGGCCGAACCGCTCGACCGTGCGGCTCACCAGCTGCTCCAGATCTTCGGGCCGGGTAACGTCGCAGGGCACCGCCAGAATCTCAGCGCCGGTGGCCGCGGCGATCTCCTGGGCGGCGCGGTTGAGCACATCTGCGCGGCGAGCACAGATAGCCACGCGCGCGCCCTCTGCTGCCAGGCGATGCGCGATGGCGCGCCCAATACCCTCGCTTGCTCCGGTGACGATCGCGACCTTTCCTTGCAGGCCCAGGTCCATAGCCCTCCCCTCACTCCGGACGCTTTTTCTCAGACGCTCACTCCAGTCCCAGGAGTTCCAGGCTGTTGCGGTGCACGATCTTTTCGAGCTCGTCGAGCGGGACTGGCGGCAGTTTCGTGCCCTCGATAATGTCGTTCACACGCGGCAGCGCGTCCATGGTCTCCTGCGGGGTTGCTACCGGGTAGTCTGAGCCGAACAGCAGCTTATGCAGCACACCCCATTCAGTGGCGAGCCGCAGGGCGTTGTAGTACGACCACGGCCGGTAGAACTGCGCCGAGATGTCGGCGTAGACGTTTGGATGCTTGCGGATCACCACGATACAGTCGATCTGCCACGGATGGCCCATGTGCGCCATGATGATTTTGAGGTTTGGAAAGGCCGTGGCAATGCGGTCCATGTGCCGCGGGTGGGCGTAGTCCAGGTCGGCGAAGCGCACCGGTGACGTACCCTGGTGGAAGAGGATGGGCAGCTTGAGCTCCTGGGCGCGCCGGTAGATGCGGAAGGCATCCTCCCCTAAGGGGTCGAAGTTCTGGTAGTTCGGCCCTAGCTTGATCCCGCGCAGCCCTAGGTCGAAGACGGCGCGGTCGATTTCATCCATGGCGTGCGGGTCGCGGGGATGCACGGCCAGGAAACCGATCAGCTTGTGCGGGTAGGCGCGCACCAGGGCAGCCGTCTCATCGTTGAGCTCCCGCGCCGGCGCGGTCGGTCCGCCGGTCGGTGCAGGATCGCCCGGCGGCGGAGCAGCGATATTAAAGCAGATCGCCCGGTCCACCGGCTGCATGGCAGCCATGTAGTCGTCCCAGGTATATGCCTCGGGGTTCGGCCGGTCCGGCCGCATTGGCGCCATGTCGGGCCGGCGGAAGAAGGCGGCCTCCTCAGGGGAAGGCAGGGTACGATAGCGGGGCGTATGGGTGTGGACATCGACGATCATGTGGCGCGCTCCATGATGGCGTTCGCTCTAGCGGGGGCAGCGTAGCAGAGACCGGGGCAGGAGGCAAGCGTGGGGCTCACTTCGCTGCGCAGCCGCAGTCGGTATCTCCGGTGAACGCCCTGAGCGCGGCGGCGCTCTCCTGGACCAGCGGATCCAGCGTTGCCTTCAGGGCCGGCAGGGCTTCGCCGGGCGCCGCCTCGTTCCGCAGGATGCGGAGCACCTCGCTCTGGATCTGCGCTGACACCTGCGTCCAGTTGGTCATCTGCGGCTCAGTTAACGCATAAGAGGGAGCCTCGGCGAAGACGGCCATGCCCTTGGGCGGCGCGTCGTTGAGGTACTCCGGCGCCTGGGCCACCGACCGGCGCACAGGTGCCTTCATGCCGCGCAGCATGTGGCGCAGCTGCACGTCGCGGCTGGTGACGAACTTGCAGAGCTCCCAGGCGGCGTCTCGCTGCGCGCCGGGGAGCGCCAGCGCCCAGGCTGCGCCGCTACCGGCGGTGGCGCGCAACCCTCGCCCGACTGGATGTACCGCTACGTCCCATTCGAACGACAGCGTGCGATGTCGCAGCAGCTCCGCCGGGGTGGCGGTATACATGGCCAGCCTTCCGGCCTCGAACAACTGGAAGAGCCCCCCGGCCTGCTGCGACTGCTCGAGCGCCGGGCTGACCCGGTGCAGGTGGATCAAGTCTCGCATGAACTGCAGGGCCTCGACGATGGCCGGCTCGGCCATACCGAGCTGGGTCCGCTCGGCGTTGAGGTACCAGCCGCCGTTCGCCGCCATCCAGCCGGCCCACTGGCGAGGGCCTGCGCCGTAGCCCCAGACCTGGACCTCGGCACCGACGTGCTGCGTCAGCCGCTTCGCTGCCTCCAGGAAATCCTGAAAGGTCCAGCCCGGCGACCGCCAGTCGCTCGGCGGCAGCGGCAGGCCAGCGCGGCGGAAGAGCTCGACATTGTAGTAGATCACGCTGCTGTTGAAGTCGTATGGCAGGCCGAAGGTTAACCCACCCAGGCGGAACTGCTGGAGCGCGCGGTCGAAGAAGTCGCCGATATCCGTGCGATCGCGCCGGATGTAGCCATCGAGTGCCGCCACGGCTTTCCTCACGATCAGGAACGTTGCCTGGGAGCCCATGAAGAAGAGATCGGGCGGCGTCCCGGCGGCGAGCTGCGCCTGGAGGCGTTCATCGGTCTGCCCGGTCTCATGCTCGACCTTTGCGCCGGGGTAGCGTTCCTCGAATTCTTTGAAAAAGCTGGTGACAACCGCATCGTGCCCTCCGCTGAGCCAGGTGGAGACACGCAGGTGCACGTTTTTCAGCAGGCTGCTCAGGTCAGGGGTGCGCTGCGCGGCCGGAGCCGGCCGGCTCACCTGGCAGGCCGCGCTCGCAGCAGGGAGCAGCGTCCCGATGGTCACCAGCAGGCCACGGCGCGATAGCACAATCGAGTGCTTCCCCGGGGTAGTCCTGTCATGCTCCATCGTTTTTCTGTCTCTATCTCTGTTTTTACTTTTATTTTTACTTTTACTTTCATACTAGCGCGACTTCGCGCTGGTACTCTCACGCCAACGAAAGTCCGGCACATCTGCAGCGTAGCAAAGGCCTGGGCGCCCTGCAAGCGCAGAGCAGGACGCCCGGACGCTCCATCGGGGCCTGTCCCCTCGAGTAATCCGGAGAATTCCCTGATGCTGCGACATACCTGCTGCGGTACACTGAGGTATCGCTTGGGTATGGAATGGGTCGAGCCGAACACCTGCACGGGTTCCCCGTGCAGGTGTTCGCACGGACGGCTATCCGCTGCCTCAGCCGTACCTGTGTGACACCCTGACGCTCCGGCCCGGCGAACGGATCGAGATGCTGGTGGACTGCGACGAGCCGGAGGTGCAGGCGTTCCACTGCCACGTGCTCTCCCACGCGCAGAGCGAGACCGGCATGTTCGGCACGGTCACCGCGCTGATTGTCGAGCCATAGCTCCCTATTGCGCTTGGTCAGATCGAGCTTGCGCTTGGTCAGAGCCTACGGTGCCGGCAGCGCCAGAATGCGGTTGACTGCCTCCGCAGTGCGTATGGCGACTTCGCGGGCGCCGCCTTCATTGCGCCAGAGCGCACCGAGCTGCCGGTTCGCTTCGCTGACGGTCTCGAAGTAGCGATGGTTGGCCGGCAGGTACATCGGCCCCGGCGTGCCGTCGTACACCTTCTGGGTCAGCGCGTAGATCGGGTGGAACCTATGGAGTCGCTCGTCGCTCCACACATCGTGGCGTGCGCCTGGGCTCCCGGCGCCGCCAGGCACCTGCTCGACGCCCTTGTCGCGGCTGGTGATGAACTTGATCCAGATCCATGCCGCCTCGGGCTGCTTGGAGAGCGTGGTAATCCCGAATGCATTCACGTTCGCCTGGGTCCCGCGCGTGCCTGTCGGCCCTTTGGGCAGGACAGTCACGCCCCAGCGGAAGGTCACCCGCTGTTGGCCGGGTTTCGAGTACTCGGCCACCAGCCCGGGCGTGGACTGGATCATCGCCAGCTTGCCCTGCTCGAAGAGCTGGCCGGCGCCGGGCGAGCCGGTGAGAGTCTCCGTGACGCGAAAACGGTACTGGGCGTCGGCCAGCCACTGGAGCGCGGCGACAGACTCGTTTGAGTCAATCACACAGCGGCGCCCATCTGGCGAGTAGAAGTCACCGCCGAAGGTGCGCAGGTGATGCACGCCGTCTTGCAGGAAGCTCAAAGATGGCCGCCAGCCCCACTCCCCGCTCTCCGGGCGGGTCATGCGCATCGCTGCGGCGATCAGGTCATCAGTGGTCCAGTCGGCGTCTTGCAAGGGGATGCGCACACTGGCTTTCTCTGCCAGTTCCAGGTTCACGTAGCACAGGTTCGACCCGAAGTGACCGACGACTGGAATGCCGTAAAGCTTCCCCTGGTAGCTGACCATCTCCAGGCCGTTTTTCCAGAAGGGGCGCAGGTCGAACCTGTCGGCCTTGACGATCTCCTCCAGCGGGCGGTAGACGCCCTTGTACATGGGGTCGCCGCCGCCGTCGCTGATGGGGCTGAAGAAGCCCGCGTCACCAATGGAGCCGGCCGCATGCAAGATGAGCATGCGCTCGGCGATGGTGATGCCGGTGACTTCATCGAACTCGACTTTGATCGTGGGGAACTGCTGTTCGAACACCGGGCGCTGATCCATGTACCAGCCGGTGTGCCCGACCGGCCCGGGGCGCACGTGCAGCAGGATGGTGACGGGCTGCCTGGGCGGCAGGATGCCCGCCGGGGCTTCTGGCCCCTGAGCCGGCTGCGGCGCACTCTGGCGGCAGGCGGCCAGCGGAGTCGCCAAGGATAGGGTGGCCAGCAAGAGAAGGGCGCGTCGTGACTGTGGAGCACCCGATGCCGGCAGCACAGAGCGCCCGCGACTCTTGGGTGGTATGCACATGGGGACCTCCTTCCCGTGCCTCTTCACCGTGCCTCTTTGCCGTGCATTGTGACTCCAGGCGGGCGGGCCGGCAAGATTGACAGGCCAGCGGCCGTCCTGCTACCCTGTCCTGCGTGCCGGCTGTAAGTATCCCTATCGAGCCCGCGGAGTTTCGGCAGCTTCTGTTCTATCTGCCATCGCCGCCACTCGTGCTTGCGGTGCTGGTGGGTCTGCTGCACGTGCTACTCTTCGCCGTGCTGTTCGGCCGGCCCGGCCGCAGCACACTGTACTACCTGCCATTCGGCCTCGCCGGCAGCGTCGGCGGGCACGCGCTGGCCACCTTCTGGCGCCTGCCGCTGCCGCGCGTGGGCGACTGCCAGGTCGTGGCGGCGAGCTTGCTGGCGTGGCTGCTCATCGTGCTGGCCAGCCTGCGCCGTGCGTGACCGCGCGAGCAGGCGTGGGCTGGATGGGCGGGGAGAGCCGGAGGGATAAGCGTCCTAGTATGTATGTATTGACACCCAGAAGAGATACCAGAAATACGGCGATTGGGGCTGCAGCGGGGCTGCGCGTGCCCGAGCGGGAGCAACGGGGGAAGAGCACTTCCCTCGAGCGACGCGCCGGCACCTCTCCGGCGGTGCAGCCGGAAGCGGACTGGTACTGGCGGGGCTTGCTGCTCGGCCTGCTTGCCGGGGTGATCCTGGTGCTCTTCTTCACACCAGTGAGCGGACCCGACCTGCGGGAGCGGATCCGCTCAACCGTGGAGCAGTGGCAGGTACGGATCTGGAACCTGCTGGACCGTCTAGAGGGCGCCGGGGGATAGGCGAGCCAGCCTAGAGGGCGCCGGGGGATAGGCGAGCCGGCGCAGCAGCGCGGCCCTGCGCCGCGGGACTACGCCGTGGCCTCGGCGCTGCCCTGCTGCGCCTTGAGGAGCTGCGCCAGCCGCTTCATCAGCTTCGACTTGCGCCGCGCGGCGGCGTTCTTGTGGATCACACCCTTCTGCGCCGCACTATCGATCACCTTCTGCGCGGTGATGACTGCTGCTTGCACCGTGTCGAGCGCCGGGGCTGGCACAGCCATGGCGCGCTGAGCCTTCGTGATGAACGTCTTCACCATCGAGCGCACCGAGCGGTTCCGTAGACGGCGCTCCTGCTGCTTTTGAATGCGCTTGAGATCGACCTTCCTCTTCTTGGGCACTCCGTATCCTCCTGCCCTTTCTTTTTTCAATTAATTTCAATTAATTCTTCAAGTAATTCTTGCTCTCAGCAGCGCTATTTCAGCCGGTCGTATGTTCAAACGAACTCGCTCAAGCTGTCGCGAGCAGATCAGCATACGGAAACCCTAGCAGGGCACGGCAGCCTGGTCTGCACCACTGTCTGTACCACTGCAGCGCTGCCCATCCGCTGCCACGGCGTGTTTGTGGCACTTTACACGTATACGGGATACATAGGGCCAGGTGCCGGGACAAAACAGCAGAGGCAATTATAGCAGGGCGCGCACAGCCCGGCCAACGCGATCGGTCGCCGTGCTCTCAGGATATCCCACGGTGATACTGGAGCGCCTTGTGATACACCTCGACGTACTTCCGTGCCGAGCGGTTCCAGGAGAAGTCCTGCTGCATGCCCTGCACCTGGATGCTACGCCACACGTCGCGATACTTGTAGGTCTCCAGGGCACGGATAATGGCGGCGAACAAGTCCATATGATCGTAGCGTACGAAGACGAAGCCAGTGCCGCGGCCGGTACGGGGATCGAAGTCCTGCACTGTATCGGCCAGCCCACCGGTCTTACGCACCACCGGCACGCTGCCGTACCGCATGGCGATCATCTGCCCCAGCCCACAGGGCTCAAAGCGCGACGGCATAAGGAACATATCGCTGCCGGCGTAGATGCGCTGTGCCAGAGGCGTGTTGAAGGTGAGGAACACCGCTGCCTGGGTCGGGTAGGTCGAGGCGATGCGAGAGAAGAGCTGATGATAGTGCTGGTCGCCCGTGCCCAGGAGCACGAACTGCACGCCTTGATGCAGCAGGGCGTCCATGATCGCGGCAAGCAGGTCGAAGCCCTTCTGATCGGTCAGTCGCGAGATGGCCGCCAGGAGCGGAATGTGCGGATCCTCGGGCAGCCTCGCCTCGCGCTGCAGAGCCAGCTTGTTCTGTACGCGCAGGTCCAGCGTGTGTATATCGTAGTGGACGAGGATGTGCGGATCGGTCTGCGGATCGTAGACGTCATAGTCAATCCCATTGAGGATGCCCACCAGCCGGTCCTTGCGGTCTCGCAAGAGCGGATCTAGCTTCTCCCCGTATTCCGGCGTGAGGATCTCGCGCGCGTACGTCTCGCTGACCGTAGTAATCATGTCCGCGAAGATGATACCGCGGGCCATCAGATCAACGACGTTGGCGAGCTCGGCGATCTGCGGGTAGAGGAAGCCATATTCGGCAAGCCCGGCGATCTCCAGGATGCGATACCCGAAGACGCCCTGATAGGCCAGGTTGTGGATCGTGTAGACCGAGGCAGCCGGTGCGAAGAACTCGTCGGCGCGGAAGATCGTCTTGAGCCAGTTGGGAATGATGGCCGTGTGCCAGTCGTGGCAATGGATAATATCCGGCTGCCAGTTCAGATAACGCGCTGCTTCAAGGGCCGCACGGCAGAAGAAGATGAACCGCTCTCCGTCGTCGGCGTAGCCGTAGATGCCCTCGCGGTTGAAGTAGCGGGCGTTGTCAATAAAGTAGACCGGGACAGGGCCAGACATCGTATGCTTGAGCGTGACTGGCTCAACGCCCGCCTCGATAGGAACATCGAACTGGCCGATGGCCTCCAGGTTAAAGCGTGCATCGTCAATACGCCCGTACTTGGGCATAGCGACGCGCACGTCCAGGCCGAGCTGGCGCAGCGCCTTCGGTAACGAGCCCATCACATCAGCCAGACCGCCGGTTTTGGCGAACGGCACGACCTCAGCCGCGGTCATCAGCACTTTCAGCGGTTGGTCCACAGTACCTCCATGCAGCATTGCGTGTGCGCCTGGCCTCAAGCCGCGGTGCGGCGCACTCAGTGGCGGAAATGTCGGGTGCCGGTGAAGACCATGGCGACGTGGTGGCGGTCGGCCACGCCGATGACCTCTTCATCGGCGATGGAGCCGCCCGGCTGAATAATCGCCGTCACGCCGGCGGCAATGGCGTGCTCGACGCCGTCTGTCTTTGGGAAGAACGCGTCCGATGCGAGCACGCTCCCAATGGCCCGCTCGCCGGCCTTTCGCACGGCGATGTCGACGCTATCCACGCGGCTCTGCTGCCCAGCGCCCACGCCCACCAGGCGCAGGCCTTTTGCTAGGACGATGGCGTTCGACTTCACGTGCTTGACCGCCCGCCAGGCGAACAGCAGGTTGGTCAGCTCCTCCAGCGTCGGCTCCCGTTGGGTCACGACCTTGAGGCTCACCGCGTCTTCAGCGAGCGCATCGGGCGTCTGGATCAGCAGGCCGCCGCGTACCTGCCGCACCTCGATGCTGGCCCACCACTGCCGGTCTGTCGGGAGGGCGGCCTGGGGCATCTCCATGATACGGAGGTTGCGCTTGCGCTTCAGCCGCCGTAGAGCGTCCTCAGCATACCCCGGCGCGATGATGCACTCAAAGAAGGTCTCCGCGATCAGCTCCGCGGTCTCGCGGTCGATGGGACGGTTAGCGCCGATGATGCCCCCGTACGCCGAGACCGGATCGCCGTCGTAGGCGCGGCGGAACGCCTCTGCCAGCGACTCGTTACTGGCCAGGCCGCATGGGTTGGTGTGCTTGATGATGGCCACCGTCGGCGCCGCGAAGTCGTTTGCCGCCGCCCAGGCCGCATCCAGGTCCAGCAAGTTGTTATAGGAAAGCTCCTTGCCGTGGAGCTGCCGCGCCGCGGCCAGGCCGCTCAGGCCCAGCTGGCGGCTGCCCAGGCAGTAGAACGCGGCGCGCTGGTGAGGATTCTCGCCATAGCGTAGGTCCATCAGCTTCTCGATGGGCAGCGTGACGACCTCGGGGAAGGCGAGCGCCTGTTGGTCTGGGCTCGCTGCGGGAGGGCAGGCAAACCACTGGGCGATCACCGCGTCGTAGGCGGCGGTGTGAGCGAACGCGCGCGCCGCTAGCCGCCGGCGGGTCTCAAAGGAGACCTCGCCGCGCGCTCGAAGCTCATCAAGGACGGCCGAATAGTCCTGCGGATCAACCAGCACGACAACGTCATGGTAGTTCTTCGCCGCAGCGCGCAGCAGGGCAACCCCGCCGATATCGATCTGCTCCAGCAGCTCATGCTCGGCCGGCGCAGCGGCAGCCAAGGCCGCGGCAAAGGGATACAGGTTCACCACCACCATGTCGATGGTCTTGAGCCCGTGCGCGTCGAGTTCCTGGAGATCCTCCGCGTGAGCGCGACGTGCCAGGATGCCAGCGTGGACGCCAGGGTGCAGGGTTTTGACACGCCCGCCCAGGATTTCCGGAAAGCCAGTGAGCGAGCTCACGGGGTGAGCCGGTACGCCGGCCTGGCGCAACAGCCGCTCGGTATTGCCTGTCGAGTAGATCTCCCAGCCCAGCTCGACCAGTGCCGCGGCGAACTCCTGCACGCCGGTCTTGTCCGAGACACTAATGATTGCCCTCATGCTGCTAGCTCCAGCGCTGCGGTAGTTCTCAGCAGTTCTCAGTGGTCTCAGTGGTAGCATCAGCGCCATCCAGGTCAGGCTCGCGTATGGCCTGCGGGCTCAGGGGCCGGCAGGATGCGCACCCGCTTGCCCTCGATACGCAGCCGCCCTTCGGCAAAGAGTTGGATGGCGCGTGGCAGGATGCGGTGCTCCTGCTCCAGGATACGCGCTGCAAGGGTCTCGACCGTGTCGTCCTCCTCGACAGGCACCGCGGCCTGGAGGATAATCGGCCCGGCATCGACGTCGTCGGTGACGAAGTGTACGGTGCACCCAGCAATCTTCACACCAGCGGCCAGTGCTTCGGCCTGCGGGCGCGGCGCCATCCCCCCGGCGAAGGCAGGCAGGAGCGACGGATGGATGTTGATAATCCGGCCAGCGTAGGCCTGGACGAACTCGGGGATCAGGATCTTGTCGAAGCCAGCGGTCACGATGAGCTCCGCCCCGCGCGCCTGGAACTCACGAAGCATAGCCAGTTGCTGGTCGCGCCGTGACCCGTACTGTTTAAACGTCATGGCCAGCGCCGGGATGCCGTGTGCGGCAGCGCGGGCCAGTGCCGGGGCATTGCGGTGGTTGCTGATCACCAGCACGATGCGCGCGTCCAGCTCGCCGCGCTCAATGGCGTCGATAATCGCCTGGAGGTTCGTCCCCCGCCCGGACACCAGCACGCCAACCCGCAGGCTCATGCCACGGACACCTCGTCCCACCCCAATGATACCCGGAATGGCCCCTCATGGGCAGCACAGCAATATGAACGGTGCTCCTGGGCGTATAGGCGTATAACGGATGAAGCGCACATCATCCAGACCGGCCCTGAAGGCGCTGGCGCAGCGCCTCGAAGAGCAAGATCGTACCCGCCATGGCCGCATTGAGCGACTCCACCGGCCCTTCCATCGGGATGTACACCCGGCCAGTGGCCAGAGCAAGGGCCTCCGGCGACGGGCCAGCAGCTTCGCCGCCGATGATCAGCGCAGCCGGCTTGGTCCAGTCGGCGCGATCGAAGCGCGTCTCACCGCGAGGATGCGCCAGCCAGATCGTCTGCGCGCCAGCGCGCTGCACCTGCTCGCGAATAGCTGTCCAGTCAAGGTCCTGCGCCAGCGGCAGGCGGAAGTGCGCGCCCATGCCGGCGCGGACCACCTTCGGTGAGAAGAGATCAACGGTGCCGGGTCCAGCGAGCACTGCCGGCACACCGGCCGCCTCAGCGGAACGGAGCAACGTGCCGGCGTTGCCCGGGTCAGCGATACGGTCGAGCACCAGGACCGGCCCCCGTCCGGTAAGCGTAAGCCCGGCCAGATCGGCTGGGGGCGGCAGGGGCACAACTGCCAGTACCCCCTGGGGGGTCACCGTCTCGCACAGGCGCTGCAACAGGCCCTCGGCCACGCGAAAGCGCGGCACGCCACGCCGCTGTGCCTCCTCAAGCAATGCCCGGCCCCGCGCCGTCGCCTCAAGGACCGGCGCGTACAGGACGAAGCTGGGTCTCGCGTAGACGAGCGCCTCCTCGACCAGCCGCATCCCCTCGGCGAGAAAGAGGCCGTGCTCGCGGCGGCCGCGCCGCTCGTGCAGCGCCCGCACCAGCCTGATCCGCGGGTTCGAGGCGCCCAGCGCAGGCGCCTCACCAGGAGCCAACACAGCCGTTCCGATGTGATACACCACCCATCGCGCGGCGCGCCGACGGAGGAGCATGGGGCACGCCTGCGGTGGTGCAACAACTCCTACGCCGGCTGAGCCTGGGCTGCCGGGGCGGCCAGCACCGACTTGACGGTCTCGACCAGGGCCGCGAACGAGGCGGTATCGCGCACGGCCATGTCGGCGAGGATCTTGCGGTCAAGCGCCACCTTCGCCAGGCGCAGGCCCCGGATGAACGAGTTGTACGTGAGGCCGTGCTCACGTGCGGCGGCGTTAATGCGCATGATCCACAGCCGGCGCATATCGCGCTTGCGCTGCCGGCGGTCGCGATATGCGTACTGCAGGGCATGCATCACCGCTTCGTGGGCAATGCGATACGAGCGATGGCGCTGGCCCCAGTAGCCCTTTGCCAGCTTGAGAATTTTCTTGTGTCGCTTGCGCGCGGTCACCCCGCGCTTCACACGTGCCACGGGAACCCCTCCAGTGCAACTGGTACGCAGCTGGTACGAACTGCGTACCAGCGAATGCTCTCGTAATGTGTTTTAGAGCGTTCTTTATTTAACGGTATTTAAATTTAACGGTATTTAACGGTATTTAACGCCATAAAGCCAAATGCTTAAAGTGTTCTTTGAGAGCCGCCGCAGCGCGCCATTGGTGTGCGTCTATGCATCAGGTGTGCAACACCAAGCCGTCGAAGCCCTGCCCGCAGACCCGATAACCTGAAGCGATCGGCCCGGGCACGCCCTGCTATGAACGAACGTGCCGCAGCCCCTCGGGAGAAGGTGCAGCGGCACATCGGCATCACGCAGGGCGGCCTCGGCGGCCGGTGCTCGCTTACGACACGCCGTAGGGCAGCAACTTCCTGATGCGCCTCACATCGCTAGGCGCCACCGGAAACATGCGGTTGAGGCTGCGCCGGGTGGCGCCGGATTTCTTGCGCTTCAGGTGGCTCTTGGCCCCGTGCGGGCGCATCAGCTTCCCAGTTCCTGTGATCGAGAACCGCTTGGCGACGGCCTTCCGCGTCTTTACCTTCGGCATCGGTCGTGCAGCTTTCCAGTCCATCCTGCCTGATGATACGCGCCGCCCCTCCCGGCGCGTGGACAGGCCGAAGGTTAGTGTACCACAGCCGCCTCCGGCCGCAAAGCGCCAGATGCTCTGTCCAGCACTCTGGCCCGGCTGCTTCCCGGCTGTCCCACTAGCCGCCTCTAGCTCTCTAGAGATGTGGCAGCTCGTCGAAGATGTATTTGCGATACCGGCTATAGCCGAGTCGGTCCATGATGGCTGCGCAGGTCTGGCCGGGGCTGACCGTGGCCAGCGGCTCGCCGCCAGCCAGGTCGAAGACGATCTCCTTCGGGGTCGGCGACAGGCAGTGATGCCCGCCGCGCTCGGCCGAGAGCATGCTCTGATAGGCTCCAGTAGCGGCGAAGACGATGTACAGGTCCTCTCCCGTCGGCAGATCAGGCAGGATGAGCTGCTGGGGCTGCCCATCGGCCTCGCCGCGCTCACCGTAGACATCGTCGTTATCGCAGGTGCGTGCGCCAGCCAGCCACACACGCACCGGCGGCCGGTCATAGGCGTTCGCCGGAAGGACGATGAAGGTCTGGCCAAGTTTCCAGGCATCCGGCAACGAGACCATCAGGCTGCCGTTGAGGATGTACCAGAAGCCTTCGCCGTGCTTCACCGGCTTCTTGTACTCGACGCGGAAGATATGCAGCCCGTAGTCGTTGCAGGTGTAGCGACCGAACTCGCCGACGATATGCGGCTCGGGTACGCCACGAGCATGGCACAGCTGCTTGATGCCAGCGAGGAGCTCGCGGGCGAAGCGATCGTAGTCGAAGGCGAAGTCGAGGCTGTAGCGGGTCGGCATCCCGCCGCCGAAGTCAAAGTAGCGCAGCGAGGGAAAGCGCTGCGCCAACGCGCAGTAGTGCTCGACCTCCTCCAGCAGAGCGGCGGCAAACCGCTGCTCGTCTTCGATCTGGGAGCCGACCATAGCATGGAAGAGCATCAGTGTCAGATGAGGGGTCTGCGCAATCCGTTCGGCGGTAGCGACCAAGTCAGGCAGGTCCATGCCGAAGCGCGTCTCGATCTCATAAGAGCCGACCGTGGCGATGGCGTGCTCCGTGCGTTTGCGCAGGCCAATCAGCATCGGTACCTCGACGTCGCGGTAGTACTGGAGTTCCTCCGGTGTATCGAGGATCGGCACGATGCGCGCGTAGCCGGCTTCACGCAGGGAGCGGATATTGCGGGCGTAGGGCGCCTCCTTGAAGCCGTTGCAGAAGATGAAGCGTTCCGGCGGGAGCACACCAGCGCGCCAGAGGGTATGGGCGATGTCTACGTCGAACGACGAGCTCGTCTCGTAATGTGCGCCCGCGCTCAGGGCCGTCCGCACCACTTCTTCATTGGCGCTGGCCTTCGAGGCGTAGGCATAGATGAACTCCCCGGCGTAGCCGGTGGCCTGGCGCGCCTGCTCGAAGCAGGCCACCATCTCGTGTATGCGCCGGGCAATGACCGGCGTGTGCTTGACCGTGAGCGGCGTGCCCTGCTGCTCTGCCAGAGTGAAGAGATCTATATCCTCATAGGCCAGGCGGCCGCTGCGCAGCGCCAGTGTGTCGGTCAGCCGGCTCCCGCGGATACCGTAGCGCTGGCGTAGGTAATCCTCGTAGGTGGGGTGGTGAGTCCGAGCGACGGAGTGGGGACGGTGCATAAGCTTATGCTCCCATGTCGCAGGCCGGCCGCGCTGGGCCTGCTAGGCGCCGGGGCAGCTTCCCTGCCGGGGGCCGCCCGGCCTTACCCTTGCATAGCCGCTCACTGGCCTCGGCCCGCAGCTTCCCTGCCGGGGGCCGCCCGGCCTACAATAGGTCCTGTGAACGAAGGTCCTGTGAACGAGCTACGCTGGCGCTTCTGGCTGGAGCGCCTCCTCAGCAAGCGCAGCCTGGCGGCGCTGGGCCTGGCCGCTGCGTCGTTCGTGGGCTGGGTCTCGACGCAGAACCCGCTGTTTGGCTGGCTGATGCTCGGCAGCGGCGGCGCCTGGACTGCGCTGATGTACTATTTTCTGGCCACGGCAAAGGAGGATGCAACCCCGCGGCGGCCGGATCGGGAGCGTGCTGTCCGCGAGCTGGAAGCGCAGCTCCTCCCGTTTCTGCCCCGCCGCATGGACCAGGCTGAGCGCGCCCGTGCGGAGCACCGGCTCGCCCAGCTTCGGCGGATCGTACAGCTCGAGGAGCTGATCCTCAACCGTCTTCCCAGCACGCCGAGCGGCCTGAGCATCCTGAGCCCGGAACAGGAGCACGACATCGTCGAGTTCGTGGACCAGGCGATCGAGCTCGCCCGCCGCCGCATCCTGCTGCTGCGGGCGCTGCGCGCCAATCCGGCCGATGTGCTTCAGCGGGAGATCGAGCTGTTGCGGCGGAGGCGCGAGAGCGCGACCGAGCGCGTGCGCGCAGAGATCGACGAGCTCCTCAAGCTCAAGCAGGACCAGCTGCAGACCATCGCCCAGTGGATCGAGGACCTCCAGGTGACGGAGCTCAACCTGGACCAGATCGAGTCGTTCTTGCAAGCTGTGGCCTACGACCAGACGGTCAACGCCTCAAACGTCAGCGAGCGTATCGTCCGCGTGAAGAGCCGCATCACCGCCCGCAAGGAGACGCTACAAGAGCTGGAGCAGCGCATCAACCAGGCCGGCCTGTCATAAGCTACCGGCCAGAGTGGGGTGCGCAGTCATACAGCAAAAGCCAACGATCCCGCTTCCAGGAGGGATTGCGCCAGGCCCACCAGGTGCTGACACCGAAACGAGCGCGACCGTCGTAGTTCCCCAGCCAGCCCCAGCGATAGGTACGTGACGTGCTCAGATTGACGATCACATAGCGTGAGTTGTTGAACTCGCCACTGCCTTCGAGGTAGCGCAGGTGGCGCTCCCATGGAAGCCCACGGCGCTCCATCGGCACGAGGTGCATGCTCTTGGCGCACGCTTCCCAGTAGCTCGGTGGTACCTGTGGCTGGCTACAGGCCGAGTACAGGAGCATTGCCAGCAGGACGCTAGCCCGCCGTGCACGCATTTGCCACACCTACAATCGCAGGTCCAGCAAGTCCCTTGTGGTAGCTGTGCCCAGGCGTAGCATGCGGGCGAGTTGCTCGGCCACACGCACGGCGCGATCTGCCAGCGCCCGGGTGATAAACCCCTCCCGCACCCGCGCCTCCAGGTGGTCGAGATCCACGACCTCCACCCGGCCGTCCGGAAAGCACGCCACATCAACCTCGAGATCGACATAGCGGGCGCTGTCCGGGCCGAGCTCGATCGGCGTATTGATGTTGTAGAGCTCCCCCAAGGCCTCGCCAGAGGCGCGCCGGTAGGTGCGGCGGCACACACAGCCGCCTTCCGGCAGCTCCATCGTGCCGGCGTCGCCCTGGAGCTTCGGAAGATCGAGTGTGTCGTACCGCCCCCCGGGTGAGAATGCCCGCTCGATGGTGAGCAGGCCGCCGGCAAAGCTGAGGATCCGCCCGCGCAGCGGAAGTTCGTCCCCAGAGATTTTGACGTGGCAGGTTGTGAACGACGCGCCTGGCACATAGGCAGAGTAAATGAGCTCCTGGCGCAGCGCGGCGGCGAGAGCCTCGCGATCGTGCCCCTGCGCCAGCAGTGCCTCGGCCTGGTCCACGCGCTCGCTGGCTAGGGTCTTGAGGAAATGATGGCCTGGCACGGTCGAGGCGACCTCTGCACGGAGCGCATCGAGCACAGTCTTGCTCAAGCCGGGGAGCTCGACCTCTACCGTCGAGAGCAGGCGCTCCAGCACCCGCTGCCACGGCGCCGCGGCGGCACGCGGCGCACGAGGGCGCACCACTGCGTCCGGCAACGTCGCGCGCAGGGCCTCAACCACTGCTGAGACGGCCTCTGGACTACCGCGGACGACGATGCCATACTTGTCGCGGCGGTCATTGACTACCACGTCCTCTCCGGCTGCGTGGCCAGTGGTGCGGTCCGTCGCGGCTGCCAGGCCCAGCCGTGCGGCCACCGTCGGCGAGGGGGCGCTGAGGATGAAGCCATGCCGCATGAACAGCACCGACAGTGCTGTAGCGTAGATACCGCGCACACGGATGCGCGGGGGCGAATCAGGATCCGATCCAGGATTCAATGCCTCATCTCCCCGAGCCCTTCAGCATGGGGAGCCAGGGATCAGGGCGCACTACGTGCCACTCCCTGATCTCTGGTAGCCGATGCCAGTAATACGGATTCGTCTGTCCTGGAGCTCGACCCGTGCGCCGCGAGGGCCGAGCAGCGACTCGACCAGCCAGAGGTTCGACTCGACGTGGTCGGTCACCTGGGGAACCGTGTACTCGCTGGTTCCTGCGGCCAGGGCAGCGTACAGGATCAACTGATCTGCGGTGTAGCGGTCCACGCTCGCACCAGTGTCGAGGTCTGCCAGCAGCATGGCCGCAACATCGTGACCGATGCGCTCGGCGCTGCGGCGGACTTCGCCGGCGCGGTCGGCGCCCAGGATGCAGTCGCGCTTGGTGGCGGCGAAGGCGGCGCCTGGCTGCGCAGCGGTGGTGTCATTGAGGATCTCGACATGGGCGCGCAGGCCCCGCAGCTTGAGCGCCGCCTGAAAGCTCTCCGCCATCCGTTCAGCCACGCGGCGGGAGGCTAGATGCGAGGCCAGCGCGATCGCCCGGATCGACTGCACGCCGCCGTGGTGCGATGGCAGCACCAGCGGGCGGAGCGTGCCCGACAGGCTGCGCGCGGTGAGCTCGATCACGCCGTTGCCGGCCGGTACATAGCCCGGGCGCACGATGCGCAGGCGTGCCTCCAGACCCATACGCGCCAGGAGCGGCAGTAGCACCTCCTGAGAATGGAATGGCGAGGGCGCGAAGTCCTGGAAGAGCCCGCCTTCGATGGTCAGCCTGCTCTCCGCATCCGGCGGTATGGCGAAGGCGATGACCGGCAGGACTGTCTGCATCAGCATGGTCGTTGACCCGGCGGTGCCAATATCCCAGCGGTAGATTCCACTCTGGATCGCCCGCCCAGGGCGAAAGAGCAGCCGGTCGGATCCCACAGCCGCGCCTTCGAGTGTGCCACCACAGAGCTCCGCCACAGCCTGCACCGCCCGCAGATGCTGCGGCCGCAGCCCGGGCGGATTGCGCCGGGCACGAATATTGAACAGGCTGAGTTCCTCCCCAAGCAGCGCGGCGATAGCGACGCTAGTGCGCACTAGCGTCCCGCTGCCAGAGCGCTGTGCCCCATCAACCTCAAGCATCTTCCCCCTAATCGTACCAGCAGATCTGCCCTCAGAGGAGGGTAGTTTGTATGCTACCAGGATGCCCCGATCTTCGTTAATATCGTGGTTGTGCACTTAATTATGGTAATGTGAGAGACACTCCCCGGCTAGGGGCCGTCTGGGTCCGTTCTGAGGGCACGGCCGAAGAGCCGGCTAAGAGCGCGGCTGAAAATGACGGTCCGGCAAAGTATTCAACGTGCCCGGTGTATTCCGGGCTATCTGACTGTCAAGCCCATGGCGCGGCCGGACAGCATTGAGGTTGAGGCTGACGAGACTGCAAGGGAAGAGCGGTCGGTCGGCAGGGACAGCGCAGGAGCCGGCGCGGTGGTGTGAGTAAAGAACCCTGTCACAGAAGGTAGCAAACGAGGTGACAACAAAAAGTCACGACAAGTCTGGCAAGCTCTAGTAGTAGTAGAGGAGCGTATCTGTGAGCACTCGCACAATCTGCATCGTAGGGACCGGCTACGTCGGCCTGGTCACCGGCGCGTGTCTGGCTGAACTCGGGCACCGTGTGACCTGCCTGGATATCGATGAGCACAAGATCGCTTTGCTCCGCGGCGGCCAGCTGCCCATCTACGAGCCCGGGTTAGACGAGCTGGTGGCGCGCAACGCTGCCTGCGGCAGGCTCCGCTTCACGACCTCCTATCCTGAGGCGCTGCGCGACGTCGAGTTCGTGTTCATCGCGGTGAACACACCGGCCGGCACCAACGGGGAAGCCGACCTGCGCTACGTGCGCGCCGCCGCGGAGAGCATCGGGCGGGCGCTGGCGCCGGATCACCCGCATGTGGTGACGATTGTGAACAAGAGCACCGTGCCTATTGGCACTGGCGACCTGGTCGAGCGGATCGTGGCGCGCAGCGCGCCGCCTGGTATGCGCTTTCGCGTGGTGTCGAACCCGGAGTTCCTGCGCGAGGGCGCGGCGATCCACGATTTCATGCACCCGGATCGCATTGTGCTCGGCGCTGCTGATCGCGAGGCGGCCGAAGCAGTTGCTGAGCTCTACGCCGTGCTGGAGTGCCCGGTGCTCATCACTGACCTGCGCACGGCCGAGATGATCAAGTATGCCTCCAACGCGTTTCTGGCTACGAAAATTAGCTTTATCAACGAAGTCGCCTCGATCTGCGAGCAGGTCGGCGCCGACGTGCGTAAGGTGGCCGAGGGTATGGGGCTGGACCGGCGTATCGGCCGGGCGTTTCTGGACGCTGGCCTGGGCTGGGGAGGTAGTTGCTTCCCCAAGGATGTGCAGGCGCTCACGCATATGGCTGCGGTGTACGGCGCCCATCCCCAACTCTTGCGTGCCGTCACGCAGATCAATCACGGCCAGCGCCTGAAGGTGATCCGCTGGCTGCGTGAGGCGCTGGGCATCCTCGATGAAAGCGTGATTGCGCTGCTGGGGCTCTCGTTCAAGCCGAATACCGACGATGTGCGAGAGGCGCCGGCGCTGGATATCGCCCGCATGTTGCTCCAGGATGGTGCGCACGTGCGCGCGTATGACCCGGTGGCCGGTGCGCGGGCGCGCGCTGTGCTGCCCGAGCTCGTGATCTGCGAGAGCGCGCTCGAGGCCGTGCAGGGCGCCGATGCCGCTGTCCTGGTGACCGAGTGGGACGAGTTCCGTACGCTCAACCTCCAGGAGGTGCGCCTCCGGATGCGCCGGCCTGTGCTCGTAGACGGCCGTAACCTCTTCGATCCTGTCGCGGCGCGGCGGGCCGGCTTCGAGTACTACGCCATCGGCGCCAGCTGTCGTGGCGCGCCCGCGCCGGTCAACAGCGTCCCCGTGGGGGCGTAGCGCCTGCTGGCCACCGAACGCGACAATGCGGTATACTGTGAGACAACCAGCGGAACGGATCGACGCAGGGCGGTTCTCCAGCTCACGTTTCCGCATCCGCCGGCCCTGTCCGGCCGCCTGCCTGTCTGGGCGCCGGCATCGATGTGTGTCGCCAGCCGGCCATGTAGCGCTCGTGCGCTGCACCGGCGTTGCGTATGGAGGTCAATGCATGAGCGCGATGGAGCGGAAACGATCGTCGTCCGGGAGCCGTAAGTCGTCGACGCGCAAGGCCGCGGATGTCCACCGCTGTGTGCTGTGCAATAATCCGGCAGACCGGGAGTGGGCACGTATGCCGGTCTGTGCGGAGCATCATAACTTAATCTTCGAAGAGGTCCGCGCAGCCGGAGTCCACGGCGAGCGCCCGCTCTATCGCAAGTTGATTAAGCTGTACGACGAGCAGTTCCAGGCTCACTGAGGCGGCTCCACCGCTGCACGTCGCGCTGCCATGCCCGAGCTCCGTCGGGACCCGGTCACCGGTCGTTGGGTGGTGATCGCAACTGAGCGTGCCCGCCGGCCAGAGAGCTTCTCCCAGGCCGTCCGCGAGCCGGTTCCGCCAGCCGCGGCCTGCCCGTTCGACGAGGGCAACGAGCACCTGACGCCCCCGGAAGTGTTCGCCATTCGCCGGCCGGGGTCGCAGCCCGACGGGCCGGGCTGGAGTGTGCGCGTCGTGCCGAACCTGTACCCCTCGTTCACCATGGCTGCCACGGTGACCTCGGCTGTGGGTCCAGCCGAGCTCTACGAGGTTCACCCCGCCATCGGCGCGCACGAGGTGATCATTAGTAGCCCCGACCACACGCGCAGCACGGCTCAGCTTCCCCGGGAGCAGGTCGAGCGCATGGTGCGCGCCTGGATCGCGCGGATGCGTACGCATGCCGATGACCCGCGCATCGCTTATGTCCAGCTGATCTATAACCATGGCCGCAGCGCCGGTGCCTCGCTGGAGCATCCGCATGCGCAGCTCTTCGCGCTGCCCTTCATCCCGCCCGTGCTGCTCGAGGAGCTCGGCGGAGCCGAGCGGTTCCACCGCCAGCACGCCCGGTGTGTGTTCTGCGCCATGGTGGAGTCAGAGCTTGCCCTGGACGAGCGCATGGTGTTCGCTAGCGACCGGTTCGTGGCGTTTGCGCCGTTTGCCGCGCGGGCGCCCTTCGAGACGTGGATCCTGCCGCGCGCTCACACATGCCGTTTCGAAGAGCTGGCTCCCGAGGAGCTCAGCGACTTCGCTGGCATGCTCCAGCAAGTCACCGTGGCGCTCCACCGGAAGCTCAACGATCCGCCGTATAACTTCTTTATCCACACAGCGCCGTGCCGGAGCCCGGAGCTGCCGCACTACCACTGGCACCTGGAACTGCTCCCGCGCCTGACGACCTGGGCCGGCCTGGAGTACGGCACCGGGGTGATCGTCAACACCATGACCCCGGAGGCTGCGGCAGTGTTCTTGCGCGCGTAGGTGTCGCGGTCCAGAATCCAGGCCGTGCTATACTCCCGTGCTATACTCCAATGAGGAGATAGCCCGGCACGCTGCGGTATGTCGCCGCGGCCTGGTGAGACGAGGGCAGTATGCAGAACATTCGGCGGATCCTCGTGCCGATCAATGGCAACGCCACCGATGACGAAGCGATTGAGCTGGCCTGTAGCGTGGCGCGCCGAAACCGGGCCCGGGTCTATGCTATCTATGTAATAGAAGTCAAACGCTCGTTGCCGCTCGATGCTGAGTTGACCGACGAGATCGCTCGTGGTGAGGAGATCCTGGCCCGTGCAGAGGACCTGGCGGCGCGCCTGGAGTATCCTATCGAGACGGAGCTTCTGCAAGCGCGCGACGTCGGCCCAGCGATCGTCGATCACGCCATCGACCGCGGGTGCGATCTGATCGTGATGGGTGTGACCTATCGCAAACGCTGGGGCGACTTCTATCTTGGGAAGACGGTACCCTACGTGCTGAAAAACGCTCCGGCGCGCGTCCTGGTGTTGCGGGAAGAGCCGGTGGCACGCCCCATAGCCGCGGGACAGCAGGCGGCGAGGGCGTCTGGCTAGGCCCCAGGCGCGCTGGTTGGCATGCCTCGCTGGCCAGATTGTTGGAACGTGCGCATTGTGCACTCTCGGGTGGCGCTCTTGGAAGTCGGCTATTTCGAAACCTGCGCTGGCGATAGCCTCGCGCTCCTGAGAGCGCAGGCGGGAGGTCGGGAGCAGGATGTACGTCATCATCGTCGGCTGCGGACGGGTTGGCTCGGCCCTGGCGATGCTGCTGTCGCAGGAAGGGCACGAGGTGACGGTTATCGATATTAATCCGGCGCAGTTCGAGCGGTTTCTCGGGGAGGACTTCACTGGGAACACGATCGTCGGTGATGGGATCGACATTGACGTGCTGCGGCAGGCAGAGATCGAGCGCGCTGACGCGTTCGTGACGGCCACCAGCGGCGACAACCACAACCTCATGGCCGCGCAGATCGCGCAGCGTATCTTCAAAGTGCCGCGGGTCGTGGCACGGTGCAATGATCCGATCCGCGGGGCGACGTACGAGAAGCTGGGGCTGCGCATGGTTATCCCGACGACGATCGGAGCGCAGTACCTCCACCGAGCCATCATGGAAGAGCCGGCGTCTATCGAGCCGCAGGTGACCGGTGATTCACAGCCGCCGGCGGGCGTGGACAGGTAGCTCCGCCGGTGTGTTGGAGGAAAGAGGAAATGTTCATTATCGTGGCCGGCGGCGGCACGGTGGGCTACCACCTGACCAGGGAATTGCTAGCGGAAGGGCACGAGGTCGTGCTGCTGGAGAAAGATCCGAAGGTAGCTGCACGCATTGCCGAGGAGCTCGGCCCGATCGTCCTGGCGCGGGATGCGTGCGAGGGGCGCTGGCTGGAGGAGGCCGGCGTCGTACGCGCCGATGCCGTCATTGCTGTGACGGGCGATGATGAGGATAACCTGATTATCTGCCAGATGGCGAAGTTCACCTCGTCCACGCCAGTGCGCACCATCGCGCGGGTGAAGAACCCCAAGAACGAGTGGGTGCTGCGCCAGCTCGGCGTTGACGCCACGGTGAGCAGCACGGCGATCATCAAGCAGCTCGTCGAACAGGAGATCCCGCAGTATGCCATGGCGCATCTGGCCACCCTACGGGAGGCCGGCCTGGAGTTCGTCGAGTTTCACATCGCCGGGGACTCACCAGCGGCGGGACGACGCGTCGGCGATCTACGCCTTCCAAGCGGGACGACCCTGATCCTGGTCCTGCGTGATGCGACGCCGATCTACCCAGACAAGGACACCATCCTGCGCGGCGGCGATACGGTTATCGCGCTGATCCGCTTGGAGGCCGAGCAGGATGTCCGGCGCGCGCTGGTCGGCGAGGCGCAGTTCCACGAAGTGCCACGCTAGCCGCCGGTTGCACGGATGTCGTTGATCGTCGCCCAGGACGTGGGCAAGTCATTCGGCGCCCACGATGTCCTTACCGGGTATTCAGTGCGCGTCGAGCGGGGTGAGCGCATCGCCGTCGTGGGCGTGAACGGCGCCGGGAAGACCACGCTCCTACGGCTGCTGGCGCGGCTGGAGGAGCCAGACGCGGGGACGGTGAGCTACGCCGCCGGTGTGCGCGCCGGCTACCTGCCGCAGGAGCCAGTGTTTCGCGGCGACGAGACAGTACGCACGTATATGCTGGCGGCCTTTCCGCAGCTGGTCGCCATGCGCCGTGAGCTCGAAGAGCTCGAGCAGGCGCTTGCCGCTGCGCCAGTGGCGGCTCCCCCCGAAGTACTGCATCGCTACGCCGACCTGACCCACGCGTTCGAGGGGGCCGGCGGGTACACCTTCGAGCAGCGGATGGCCCAGGTGCTGGGCGGGCTGGGAGTGCCGGAGGACGCGCTCGACCGCCCGCTGCGCACCCTGTCCGGCGGCCAGCGCAGCCGTACTGCGCTGGCGCGGCTGCTTCTTGAAGAGCCGGATGTGCTTCTGCTCGATGAGCCCACCAACCATCTGGATCTCGATGCCCTGGAGTGGCTGGAGCGTTTCCTCCAGCGCTGGCCCGGCAGCGTTGTGGTGGTGAGCCACGACCGCTACTTCCTCGACCAGGTGGCCAACCGCGTCTGGGAACTCGCGCTCGGCCGGCTGGAGACGTATACCGGCAACTACAGTCAGTACCTGCGCCAGAAGACTGAGCGGCTGGAACTGCTGGCCAGACAGTACAGCGCCCAGCAGGCGTGGATCGCTCGCACTGAGGAATTCATCCGGCGCTACAAGGCCGGGCAGCGCTATCGGCAGGCGCGCGGCCGGCAGAAGCTCCTGGATCGTGTAGAGCGCCTCGCGCGGCCGGTGGATGAGCGCGAGGAGCGCGTCATGCGCTTCGGCCTGCACAGCCCGGTTCGCAGCGGGCGCATCGTGCTCGCCTGTCGTGGCGTCGTGATCGGCTATCCCGGCAGGGCACTGTTTCGCATCCCGGAGCTGGAACTCGAGCGCGGCGAGCGCGCTGCGTTGATCGGGCCGAATGGGTGTGGCAAGACGTCCTTCCTGCGGACGCTGCTGGGTGAGCTCCGGCCGCTGGAGGGCGAACTGCATCTGGGCCGCAACGTCCATACGGGCTACTACGCCCAAGCGCATGACGGGCTCTCGTTCGCCGGCTCCGTGCTCGATGAAATCATCGCTGAACGCGAGATGGAGCCGGGGCAGGCGCGGGCGTTTCTAGCGCGCTTTTGCTTCACCCAGGACGACGTGTTCAAGCCGGTCACTGCGCTTTCGGGCGGTGAGCGCAGCCGCTTGGCCCTGGCGAAGCTGGTGCTCCAGCAGGCGAACGTGCTGCTGCTCGACGAGCCGACCAACCACCTGGACGTCGGAGCGCGAGAGACGCTGGAAAGCGTGTTGCAGGAGTTTCCTGGCACGATTCTGTTCGTCTCCCACGATCGCTATCTCATCGACGCGCTAGCAACCCAGGTGTGGGCCGTCGAGGATAGCGAATTACACGTGTATAAAGGCGGCTACACCGAGTACCTGGCTGCCACGCGACCGGGCCAGCGCGCGGCCCGGTCGGGCCAACGCCGTAGCGAGACACCGCCGCTGCAGCGAGCACGCCGCCCTGCACCCACCGAGACGCAGTCCGCAGCCGTACGCGCCGGTGAGGTCGAACAGGAGATCTATCGCCTTGAGCAGGAAAAGACCGCTCTGGAGGAGGCCATGGCCGCGGCCAGCACGGCCGGTGACTACCAGCGAGTGGCTGAACTCGCGCGTCAGCATCAGGCGCTCGAGGCGCGGCTGGCTGAGTTGCATGTGGTCTGGCTGGCCGCCGTCGAAGGGGGCTGAGACATGCGCGTGATCGGCTTGACTGGCAACCTGGCCTGTGGCAAGAGCACTGTGGCGCGCATGTTCGAGGCCCGTGGCGCGCACGTGATCAATGCCGACGAGCTAGTACGTGAGCTGCGGCGACCTGGACAGCCGGTGTACGACGCCATCGTCCGTGAGTTCGGAGAGAGTGTTTTACGGCCGCCCGCAGCGCCCGGCACACCGCCGGAGATCGATGCCCGCCGCCTGGCAGAGATCGTGTTTTCCGATCCGGAGAAGCTGGCTCGCCTGGAGGCGATCGTCCACCCTGCGGTGACCGAACGCGTGATTGAGCTGCTGTGGCAGCACGGGCGGGAGTGGCAGCACGACATCGTGCTGGTCGAGGCCGTGAAGCTCGTCGAGAGTGACCTGGTGAACTTGGTCGAAGGCCTGATTGTCGTGACCTGCCGGCCTGAGCAGCAGATCGAGCGGGTGGTGCGGCAACGCGGCTGGACCGAAGCAGAAGCGCGAGCGCGCATGGCCGCGCAGAGCAGCCCGCAGGAGAAGCTCGAGCTCTTCACCCAGAAACGCGGCATGCTGCCGGCGGCGCTCATCGACAACAGCGGCACGCTCGAAGAGACCGAGCGGCAGGTCGAGGAGCTCTGGCAGCGGCTGGTGGCGCGGCAGAGGGCGTAGTGCGTAGTCCGTACTACCTCGTGCGTACCTACGTCCTGCGTCGAGACGCCAGGCTACGCTGCTCTGGAACAGCGTCCTTGCCTGAAGGTGGGGATGGATAGGGCTCTTACGCAGTACGCGATACGCAGTACGCATTACGTGCTACGTACCACCACCTGCCGTGAGATGACCACTGTCTCGCGAACGATGCAGCGCGCCGGAAGTGGCATAGGAGCCGGCTCCGTGGCGGCCGGCAGGCTAGGCCGGACTGTCAGACCTCGGCGGGGCGTGGCTGCTTCCAGCGAGGGCGGCGCCGGCCGCGATGCGCCCTCGAGGGCGCGCTCAAGCAGCCGGTAGCCCACGTACGCTGCCAGCGGCACGGCAGCTTTCGCTACCTCGCGTGCTGCTGGCGACGCGGTAACGCGACGCAAGACCTGGCCGGCGCGCTTCAGGGCCGGCTGCACGCCTCCCTGGCGGCGGAGCACCGGCTCGATCGTATGCACCGGCACCGGGAGCGCCGGCTGCCTCTCTGGTCGGCTACCCAGCCGCGCGCCGCATCCGGCGCAGAAGTTGTCATTGTCTGAACACACCCTGCCGCAGAACGAACACGATAGCTGCATGGCTCGACCTCCTGCTATAGCCTGCTATAGAGGGACGGTAGCACAGGCCGACGTGTACCGTCAATGCGATCTCTTGCTGTCGGCCTGGCCCACGCGCCATAATCGACACGTGCAACCGAGTGGTTTTCCTGTGCCCTCCCACGATCCTGCGGCGCCGCGGGTCGCCTTGGTGCATGACTACCTGGTCGCCTATGGCGGCGCCGAACGGACGCTTGCCGTGATGCGGCGCATCTGGCCGGATGCCCCTGTGTTCACCTCGCGGCTTGATCCGAGCGCCGTGCCGCCTGAGCTCCGGCAGAACGTGGTGACCTCGTTCCTTCAGCGGCTGCCGCCATCGCCGCAGCTGTGGCCGTACTACGTGCTGCTGTGCCCGGCCGCCTTTGCACGCTTCGATCTGCACGGCTACGACCTGGTGGTCTCGTCGGCCAGCTTCGCGGCCAAGAATGTGCGAGCTTTCAGCGCACACTTGTGCTATTGTTACACTCCACCGCGCTTCCTGTGGGGATATGAGCGCGCGCGGGATGTGCGGCGGCTCTTCCCCGTGGCGCGCCTGGCGCTGCGCATTGCCGAATGGCAGCTCCGGCGCTGGGACCTCGCTGCCGCGCGCCGTGTCGATACGTTGGTAGCCATCTCCCAGGAGGTCCGCCTGCGCATCCGCACCTGCTACGCTCGGGAGGCTCAGGTCGTCTATCCGCCGCTGGAGACGCGGTGGCTGGCTGCGGCCGCGAGCGCCGACCCACGGCCCGGGAGCTTCTTCCTGGTAGTCAGCCGGCTGCTGGCCTACAAACGCATTGATCTAGCGGTCGCCGCGTTCAATCGGCTGGGCTGGCCGCTGGTGGTCATCGGGGACGGCCCCGAGCGCGCGCGCCTGGAGCGCATGGCCCAGCCGAACGTGCGCTTCCTGGGGTTCCAGCCGGATACTACCGTGGCCAGCTACCTGGCGCGCTGCCGCGCCTTCGTGTTTCCTGGTCGAGAGGACTTCGGCCTCGCGCCGCTTGAAGCGCTGGCCTGTGGCCGCCCTGTGGTCGCCTACGCCGCCGGCGGGGTCCTCGAGTTCATGCAGGACGGGGTCACCGGGGAGCTCTTCGCCGAGCAAAGCTGCGACGCCCTGATCGCCGCACTCGAGCGAGCGGCGGCGCGGCGCTACGATCCGGCAGTCTGTCGCGCCGTGGCAGCGCGCTTCTCCAGTGAGCGCTTCTGCGACGAGCTCAGCGCCCTGGCTGCCCAGACACTCGCCCAACGGCCGTGCACGGCCGGGTCGGGCGCGCGGCTGGCCAGGTGAGGCTGCCCGTGAGGGCGCCCGGGAGGACACTCCTGTGAGAGATGGTGAAATGCCTGCTGCCCGCTCGGCCCAGGCGCGCCTGCGACCGCCAGCCTGCGATCCGGCCCTGGCGGCACGACTGGAGGAGATCGATCGCCGGCTCGTCACGCACTTCGGCGAGCCGGTCTGGCAGCGGCGGCTCGATCCCCTGTCGGAGCTCATCGCCGTCGTCCTCTCACAGAACACCTCCGACAGGAACAGCAGGCGTGCTTATGATGAGCTGCGGCAGCGCTTCCCGACGTGGGAGGCTGTGCGCGACGCTCCTCCTGAGGAGATCGCTGCAGCGATCCGTATAGGTGGCCTGGCGAACGTCAAAGCGCCGCGTATCAAGGCCATTCTCCAGGAGCTGACCCGGCGTTTCGGTACGCTGGACCTGGCGTTTCTCTGTGACTTGCCTCGCCAAGAACTCGAAGAGCTGCTGCTGGCGCTGCCGGGGGTGGGCGCAAAATCAGTGGCGATCGTGCTGCTATTCTCCTGTGGTCGCCCGGCCATGCCGGTGGACACCCACGTGCATCGCGTGGCGCGGCGGCTCGGGCTGGTGCCCGCGCACGCTGGGCCTGAGCGCACGCAGCGCATCCTGGAAGCCCATATCGCGCCTGAACGGATGTATGCGCTGCACGTAAACGTCATTCGCCTGGGCCGGCAGATCTGCAAAGCGTCTCGCCCATTGTGCGAGCGCTGCCCGTTGCGCGATCTGTGCGCCTACTGGCTGCGCCTGCAAGCTCCCGCGGTGGCAGACCCGGCCCAGCCGAGCACACAGTCATCGGGCTATGGTGAGGGCAGTGCATGAGGGATGGTGCCGAACGGTCCTCGCCGCGCTGGCTCCCCAGCGGACGCCGGGAGCCGGCCTAGAGGGAAATCGTGAGCGCCCTGAGGTCACCCCAGGTCCTACTCTCTGCCCAGCTGCCGGATGTGCCGGCAAAACGCCTCGTCGACCTCATACATGTACATATCTACCATGTACATATCTACATGGGGGGCGTGTCCGCCCAGGTCGGGCGTGAGGACCCTACCATCCAGGATGGTCGCTCCGATAGCGCGCATCAGCAGCGTAGCGGCCTCGTGCTCGCCCAGGAAGTCCAGCATCATCTGCACAGCCCACATCGTGGTAATGGGATTGGCACAATACCTTTGCCGGTGATGTCAAGCGCCGAGCCACGGCCCAACCCAAGCAGCGAGGGATAGCACCGGGTCGATGTTGGCGTCTGGGGCATGCCCATGCTCCCCTGGAACAGGGCCGGTCGCAACGTGATCAGAGCCGGGAGCAGCCAGGGCATGCTACGGCGTAGGCGCAGGCTGTCAAACGCGGCGCGCTGGCTGGGGTACCAGGACTTCAGTCCTACTGCTTCCCGGCGCTTTTTGCGCCGACCGCAGTTACCGCTACAATCTGTGCGCATATAGCCGACGGCTACGCGGTGATGTGGGTGTGTGGCCGGGTGGACTGCCTAGGTGCGGGGAGGTGTTGTGGCGATGCGGCAGCGCGTCCTGCGGCTGGTCGCTGTGGTGGTGGCTGTGGTGGTGGCCTTGTCGCTCAATGGGATAGCCTGGGCCGGCGCCGACTGGTGCTGCTGAGCGCGAGGGCGATGCCGGAACAGGCGGAAAGACCGTCGTTCCGGCTCGCACCGTGAGCGGGCGGCGCAGCACACCATGCCGCTGCCTCTGGAAGAGCCGGGCGGGACCCGCGCCGGGGCGCGCGGGAGGCACGATACTTCTGGAGGCCGGCTGTGCGTGCGTTGCCCTTCCGTACTCGCCTTTACGTCCTGGCAGTGGCTGCGGCCGGTGCGGCCGCGCTGGTGACCGCCTGTGTGCATCTGCGCGCGGACGCGGCACTGGGTGTAGCACTGGCCATCGCAGCGCTTGCCTTTGCGCTCGCGCGCATCTACTCGATCCAGCTTTCGCACACGGTGTGGATCAACGGTGGATGCGCCGTGGCCTTCAGCAGCGCCCTGCTGCTCGGACCGGCGCCGAGCGTCATCGCCAGCGCGGTCGGCTCGCTGCTGGCGGCACTCAGCCCGGTGCAGCGCTGCCGCTGCAAATACTACCAGCATATCTTTAATGCATCCTCGTACATGCTGGCCTCCGGCACGTCCGGCCTCGTATGGCAGTGGCTGCGTCCCGAAGGAGCCTGGGCGCACAGCCCGCAGGCCCTGCCGGCCCTCCTAGCCGGTGGCGCCGTCTTCTTCGCCTTGAATGTCGGGCTGGTCAGCGGCGTGATCGCCTTGCAGCGCAGCGAAGATAGCCTGCGGAGCTGGCTGTCGTACGTGCGCTCGACCCTCTGGTGGGAGTACACTGCGCTGCTCATTCTGGCAGCGTGTTTTGCAGCGGTCTACCAGCTCTCACCGCTTGCCAGCATGCTGTTCCTGCTGCCCTTTGCCGTCCTGGTGCTCCTGCTCAAGCGCTCGCTGGAGATCCGCAATGAAACGCGGGCAGCGCTCGAGGCGATGGCGCGGGAGGCCGACAGCCGTGATCCGTACACAGCCCAACACTCCGAGCGCGTGGCCGCCTACGTGGCGCGGGTGACGGCGCGTATGCCGGAGCTCACCGAGGCAAAGCGGGAGCTGATCGTGCGCGCGGCCCGGCTGCATGACATCGGGAAGCTCTTCCTCGACCCGGGCCTGGTGCACAAGCCGGGCAAGCTGAGCGATGAGGAGCGGCGGGCGTTCCAGCAGCACCCGCTGCTGGGCGCGCGGCTGGTGGAGAGTTTCCCAGATTACCGTCGTGGCCGCGATTTCATCCTCTACCACCATGAGCACTACGACGGCCGTGGGTATCCTGAGGGGCGGAAAGGACAGGAGATCCCGCTAGGGGCCCGCATCATCGGGATTGCTGACGCCTTCGATGCAATGACTTCGAACCGCGCCTACCGCAGCGCCCTCTCCTACGCGGAAGCGGCCGCGGAGCTGCGCCGCTGCAAGGGCACCCAGTTCGATCCAGAGCTCGTCGAGCTCTTCCTCTCCGCGGTGACCCCGGAGGTCCTGGCCCAGACCCAGCGGGAGCGCCTGGCCACGCCACCGCTGGCGCAGCACCCGGCTGGTGCGCCTGCCCCGACCCTCCGCCCGGCGCCAGCATAGCGGCGCCGGACCAGCGCGGCATCACAGGCCCTCCCCCTGTAGTCTCTGGCCGGCGTGCATGGAGCTGCCTGCATCGGATAAGATTTCGGTGGGCGGACGGCGCCGGACGCCGGGTCAGATGGCGCACGCACGGGGCCGGCAGCGCAGGTGCAGGCTGCATATTCCCCGCCCGGTTCCCTGCGATTGAGTTTTCCGCGTGATGCGCTGAGGAGGTGGCCAGAATGACCGACCAGTCCCCGCTGACCATCCCCGACATGCTGCGAGCCAGTGCGCAGAAGTTCGGCACGCGCACGGCGCTCTGGCAACGCTCGGGCAGCCAGAGCGAGCCCGAGACCAGGACCTACGAGCAGGTGCTGGCGCAGGCCAGGCAGTTTGCCGCTGGCCTGCTGGCGCTAGGGCTGCGCCGCGGGGATCACGTCGCCATTGTGGCGGAAAACTCAATCGAATGGGCGTTGAGCTTCCTGGGCATCTCTCTGGCTGGCGGCGTCGCGGTGCCGATCTACTACCGGCTAGCCGAGGACGAGCAGGCCATGCTCATGCGCTCGGCAGACGTGCGCTTCGCCTGCATCGGCCTCGCACCGGATGATCGCGCCCCCGGCGGCCTGCGCCATGTGGAGCGGCTGATCCTGCTGGGCGGGACTGTCCGCCGTCAGGAGCGCGAGCGTGGCCTGCGGGCCTTGCTGCGTACGCTCCATGGTCACGAGCCGCTCGCGTTCCAGGAGGTTGCTAGTCACGGCAGCGCCCAGGCAGTGGATCAGGTCGCAGTGTCGCCTGACGATCTGGCAACGCTGCTCTTCACCTCAGGCACGACCGGCACGCCCAAGGCGGTGATGCTCTCTCATCGCAATATACTGTCGAACGTGTGGGCGGTGAAGGAGGTAGTGCATGTCGGCGCGGAGGACCGGCTCCTGCTGGTGCTTCCGATGCACCATCCGTTTCCACTGACCCTTGGCCTGGTGATGCCGCTCGCCATCGGCGCGATGGTGGCCTACGAGAACGATCTCCGGCGTGTGCGCGAGCGCATGGCTGAGGTGCAGCCGACGGTCTTCTTCGGCGTCCCTGAGCTCTACCGCCTGCTGCTGCGCGCTATCTTCCAGCGGGCCGAGGCGGAGGGACAGGCCGGGCGCCTGCGCACCGCGCTGAAGATCTCCGGGTGGGTGAAACGGCTGACCGGTGTGAATATCGGCCCGCTGCTGTTCCGGTCGCTGCATCGCCGGCTAGGAGGGCGGATCCGCTTCCTGGCTTCGGGCGGAGCAGCGCTTCCGCCAGAGTTGGCGCAGCAGTACTATCGCATGGGCCTCCTGCTCGTGCAGGGCTGGGGCCTCAGCGAGACCGCGCCGGTGCTGACGGTGCAGGAGATCGATGTCAAGAAGTTCCTGTTCACGCGCCACTACGAGCGGCTGGCCGGCACTGTAGGCCGCCCCATCCCGGGCGTGCGCCTGCGCCTGCTGGACGTGCCCGAAAAAGAGGTCGTGGCGAGCCGCAATGGAGAGGGCGAGCTTGCCGCGCAGGGGCCGAACGTGATGCTGGGATACTACAAGGACCCGGCAGCTACGGCGGCGGTTATCTTCGAAGATGAGAGCGGGCGCTGGTTCCGCACGGGCGACCTCGGTCGCATCACGCCGGACGGATACGTGTACCTGACTGGCCGGGTCAAGAGCGTGATCGTGCTCGATACCGGCGAGAAAGTGGCGCCGGACGAGGTCGAGGACGTACTGCGCGAGAGCCCTTACATTCTCGATGTAGCAGTGATCGGCCGGCAGCCAGGCAAGTACGTCGGTACAGGTAAGGTCGAGGTACACGCAGTGATTTACCCGAGCTATGAGGAGCTACGCAAGCGCGCCGAGGTCGAAGGCGTGCCGCTCACGGCGGAACGAGCGCACCAGTGGATCACCGCAGAGGTGAAGCGGCTGCAACAACAGCGCCTGGCGCCGTACAAATGGGTGCGCCAGGTGATCCTCACCGACCAGCCGCTGCCAAAGACCCCGCTGGGCAAAGTACGGCGCGGGCTCCTGATGGAGCACTACGCCTTCGACCTCGAGCGCTTTGTGGCCAGCTCGGGCGCTGGCCAGGCCACGTAGGGGCTGCTCCTTCAGGCTACATCTAGGCTACTTCTCCACCGGGTTACCGCGGGCGATCCACTCGATCGTCCCGCCTTGGAGGTTGTACAGTCGCTGGAGGCCGATCGCGGCGGCTACCTCGCACGCGACCGCGCTGCGCTCGCCCACCGCGCACACGAAGAGGATATTGTCGCGGCTGAGGTACTTTTGCGGATTGTTGATCAGCTCGCCCAGAGGGACGTGCCGCGCCCCAGGAATATGGCCTGACTGATACTCGTCGGTCTCCCGTACGTCGATGACTTCGACCTCGCCCGACTGGATGAGCTGCTTGGCCCGCTCGACGTCGATCCGCTCGAACGGCTCCTCGACTTCAACCTGTGGTTGCTGCCAGCGTGTCATCGGATAGGTCTCTCCTGTCCTGCTTTTGCCCTACAAGCTTGACTTCAGTGATAGATTACCTAAAGTATAACCGTGCTTTCCTTCCCTCTCTACATCCCCGGGCAAGCTGCACACTGCTCAGGAAGCCATCTCACCGGCGCAGGAGTTCCAGGGCACGCTCAAGCTGGACATCCTTCCCAGCCTCCCCCGGCGCCTGCGCCACATCGGGAATGATGCCTGTGCCAGCCACGCTCGTTCGCTGTGGCATGAACCACTGCGCAATCGAGATACGCAAGGCCAGCCCGTCTTTGAGATCGCGAATCACCTGGACGGTATTCTTGCCGTAGCTGCTCTCGCCGATGATAGTGCCGCGCCCGTTCTGCTGGATCGCCCCGGCGACGATCTCCGACGCGCTGGCCGAGCCCTTGTTCACCAGCACGACCAGCGGGATGTCGGTGGCGATGGCGCCGCCTTTGGCGGTATAGGTCCGGCTTTGCCCGTTGCCGCGTTCCTCGTGCAGCACCACGCTCCCTTGGGGCAGGAACAGGCTGGCCACATCCACGGCCGTGCTAAGCAGACCGCCGGGGTTATTGCGCAGGTCCAGCACGAGCCCGCGCGGTTTCGCCGCCAGCAGGGTCTTGAGCTGGGCGCTGAGCTCAGAGGCTGACTGGAGCTTGAAGCCGGACAGCCGCACGTAGGCGACGTTGCCGTCCAGCATGCGGGTGCTCACTGTCTGCTGGCGGATCCGCTCGCGGGTGATCGTGACATCGAAGACCTGCGCATCGGGGCCGGCGCCGCGGCGGATAGTCAGCGTGACAGGCGTGCCGCGCGGCCCGCGGATGAGCGCCGCTACCTCCGCGGCGCTCTTGCCGGCCACATCGGCGCCGTCGACCTTGAGGATCACATCCTGCGGCAACAGACCAGCCCGCTGCGCCGGCGAGTTATCAAGCGGCGCGACGATGACGATCACGCCGTCCCTCTGCTCTACCTGCGCGCCGATGCCGTCGAACGAGTCGTTGAAGAGGCTCTCCCGCTCTGCTCTGTTGGCATCCGGCTCCAGCAGCACTGTCATAGGGTCGTCCAGTGACTGGAGTAGCCCCTTGATAGCGCCGCGCACCATCCTGGTGTGATCGAGCGGCTGGCGATAGAAGTCCTGTTCGACAGCTCGCCACACCTGCCAGAAGAGCTCGAAGTCTTGCTCCAGCCCAGCCGGCGTGCCGGCCGCCGCGGCCAGGGCACGCTCGGGTGACTCGACTGCCATCTGGGCCAGGCGCTCGGGTGCGCTCCCAGCCGGGCGTGCCGCAGCGCGCGAGGCACTAAGCGTCAACGTGCGAGCTTCTACCGGAGAGGCCGAATAGCGGCCGAGTCCGAAGCCAGCAGCAAAGGCGGTCACCGTGAGCAGAGCGATGGCGAGGGTGAGAACGGTGCTACGCAGCGTACGTTGCATGGCGGCGCCTTCATGGGATATGTGGGATGTGTGGAACGATCACCTCATAGACCCGGTGCCCATTGTACCGCGGGCGCAGGGATGCGGCCAGAGCGGGAAAAAGGGCGCGCGGACCGTCCGAACTGCCCGCGCCCCTGCCCGTGCTCCAGCGCGGCGCCGCTTAGGCGGCCAGCGGCGGCGTCTTGTAATCGACCCGCCGAGTACCAGGCAAGCCCATGGCGTCCTCGCTGATATCGGGCAACGTGTCGGCGGGCTCGATCTGCTGGGCATGGTGACGCTGGAGCACCGCGCGGACCTGCTGTTCCATGTCGCCGGAATCGACGAACAGGATCGCTCGCCCGAGCCGCAGGGCGCGATCCTCGTACGTCTCACCGAAGCGGTGGCTGATCCCGACCTCGATGGCCTCATGCCGGGCATCCTGCGGGCGGTCGGGCATGCCCAGCGGGCCCAGGATGCGTATGTGAATGCTTCCGCGCGAGAGCCCGAGCTGTAGTAACTCATGCACCGCCTGGTCTAGGTCGTAACGGTTGGTGAACATCGCACGCAATCCGTGACCCATCGTGCTCTCCTCTTCTCCTGGTTGCACTCCGGGCAACCGGCATGCGCTTACATCCCTGCTTGTAGTATAGCCTGGCGTAGTATAGCCTGGCGCGCACCGAGGCTCGCGTCAATGTACGAAATCGTGCTTGCGATGCGCCGCAGAGCAGCGCGCTCAACCAGGATGCTCTAAGATGCGCACGGAGGCCGCGGTCGAGATCACTAGCTCGTACGGGTCAGCGGTATACGCCCTTCGGAGCGATCTGCCAGGGCGTCAGGTCGTGGTAGCGCGGAGCGCGAACCCTGCGCCGGTGCGCGCCTGGGAGGGGATCACGCAGGTGGCTCCGGGAGAGCCCATCGGCGCGTCGCGTTTTGCGTAATCACGACCTGCGGGGCACGCTGCGGGGCACGTAGATAGCGATCATCCCCGGTGACGCAGAGAACCTAGCCGTTGGGGCCTCGGCCCCTGGGCGCGCCAATGTGGATCAACCGCGTAGACGTCACCATCGCCTCATCCGGCCCACGGCAATGTCCGGCTCGCGCAGCAGGCTCGACTACGCCGCCATCGGCTGGAGCGCTTGCACTCTTGCTGAGCCGCCCGGTGCGGTGCACTGCCAGATGGCACAACACGGAGGGCTCCCGCTAGAAGCGGCTGGAGCACTGCGGCGGAGGCGGTGAAAGGCAGATCAGGCGAGCCGTCTACCTACGTGTAGGGGATCCACTGCTCGGCGGCGGGTAGCTCGTCCGTGCGCCCGGCCCGACGCACCTCGTCGCTCGGCCGCAGCCGTAAGAGTGCCTCGACCTCGGCGCGGCGATAGTAGCGCTGGCGCTTGATGCCCCGCCGATAGCTACGGAGCCTGCCGCGGCTCACATACGCGTAGAGCGTGGCCGGCTTCACCCCCAGGAGCGCGCACGCCTCGTCTGCGCTGAGGTACTCTTCGTTCGCGATGACGATCATGCTACGTTTGCACCCGAAGCCTGGCGAGGTACACCGATGTACTGCACTGGAGACACTATACCATATCTTGCGACACAGCCCCATCGCGGATGCCCGCACCCCCGGAATGGTCTCCCCCCAACATCCTGAGAGCGAGCGGTTGCACCGCGGATGCCCTCCCACCGCGCGCCGAGCGTCAAGTGAAATCAAGTAATATGCAGTTTCGTTGGCATTCTGCCAGGCGCTGTGCTATGGTGGAAAGGAGCGACCACGGCGTCGTGGGTGCACTGCTGTACCCTACGTACCACGTAACTGGCAACTTACTGCCATTGCCTGTGCAGCACTGGAGGCGTGCCATGCCTGCGTTTACACCGCGACCGCTGCCCCGACGGTACGTCCTGCAGGACGTTGCTGAGCCGAACCTCCTGCGCGAGACCTTCCCCTACACTGAAGTGCCGCGGGTCTACTTTGACGCTGACGAGGCGCGCATGGACCCGGCGCCGGAGATCTGGATTACAGATACGACCTTCCGCGATGGCCAGCAGGCGCGGGACCCCTACACGGTCGAGCAGATCGTGCGCCTGTACGATTTCATGGCTCGCCTGGACGGCGGCACCGGGGTGATCCGTCAGAGCGAATTCTTCCTGTACAGTGAGAAGGATCGCGAGGCCGTGCGGCGGTGCCATGAGCTCGGACATCGCTATCCTGAGATCACCGGCTGGATCCGCGCCGTCAAGGCAGACTTCGCCCTGGTGCGCGAGATGGGCCTGTCTGAGACGGGTATCCTTACTTCCTGCTCGGATTACCATATTTTCCACAAGTTACGCTGGACGCGCGCTGAGACCCTGCGCAACTACCTAGAGATCGTCGATGCTGCGCTGGACGCAGGGGTGACGCCGCGCTGCCATTTCGAGGATGTAACGCGAGCCGACATCTACGGGTTCGTCGTCCCGTTCGCCATCGAGCTGATGAAGCGGGCCGAGGAGAGCAAGCGCCCGATCAAGATCCGGCTCTGCGACACGATGGGCGTGGCGGTGCCCTGGCCGGCGGCGTCGCTACCGCGCGGCGTGCCCAAGCTGGTGCAGACGCTGCGGCGCGAGGCAGGCGTGCCCCCGCAGCAACTCGAATGGCACGGGCACAACGATCTCTTCAAAGTCCACGCGAACTCAGCGACCGCCTGGCTGTACGGCTGCTCCTCGGTCAACACGACGCTGCTGAGTACGGGCGAGCGCACCGGCAACTCCCCGCTGGAGGCTGCCCTGGTGGAGTACATCGGCCTCACGGGTGACACGCGCATCGACACGCGTATCCTGACCGAGCTCGCCGGCTACATGCGTGAGGAGTGTGGCGTGCCCATTCCCGATAACTATCCACTGCTCGGGCGCGACTTCAACACGACCCGCGCCGGTATTCACATCGACGGGCTCTTGAAAGATCGTGAGATCTACACGCTGTTTGACACGGAGAAGCTGCTCAACCGTCCGATTGGTATTACCATCACCGATAAGTCCGGCGCAGCCGGTGTGGCGTACTGGCTGAACATTCATCCGGAGGTGACCGGCGGCCGCCAGTTCGATAAGAGCGATGCGGTTGTCCAGAATATGTACCGGGAGATCCAGCAGCTGTATGAGGCCGGCCGCACCACGCACATGCGCGATGAAGAGCTCGCAGCGATGGCCCGGCGTTACCTTGCGGCCGCAGCCGGCGGGTAGGCGCCGGTTTTGTGTTCTGCCGGAAAATCTGTTATACTGCCCTTGTAGCGACAAAGGGACAAGGCTGTTCACCGCGCGCTGTGCGGTGTGCGCTTGTCCATATAGACCGCAGTTTCTTACAATGGCCCTGGGCGATGGCCCTGGGCGATGGCCCTGGGGAATGATCCTGGTAGGTAGGACTCACTCCGGGAGGGCTATAGTGGGGCTACCGGAGGGAGGAACGCGAGGGAAAGCATAGCTAAAGGTAGGTAAAGGGAGAGGTATGCAACTGGATCGTCTCGACACCGCGCCTGTACCGCTGTACTACCGCCTGCGCCAGATGCTCCGCGCCCAGATCCAGGAAGGGAAGATGCCGCCTGGCAGTCCCTTCCCGACCGAGCAGGAGCTGATGGAGCGGTATAACGTCAGCCGCACCACGGTACGCCAGGCTGTCCTCGGGCTCGTCTCCGAGGGATTGCTTTACCGGAAGCAGGGCAAGGGCACGTTTGTGGCCGAGCCCAAAATCGAGGAGGAACTGGCGTCGCTTACAGCCTTCAGCGAAGAGATGGACGCGCGCGGGCTGAAGCCCTCCGCCAAGCTGATCAGCGCGCAGCTCGTCACGCTGACCGATCTTGAGGCAGCGCGTCTGGGCATGCAGCCCGGCTCGCAGGCCTACCGCATTGAGCGGCTGCGCCTGGCCGATGGCGAGCCGATGGCGCTGGAGGTCACCACGTGGCCGCTTGACCTGGGGCAGCGGCTGGTGGATGAGAACCTGAACGACGCTAGCATCTATCAGATCCTCGAGGAGAAGTTCGGCATCGTCCTGGGCGAGGCAGACCAGACCATCGAGGCCGCTGCGGCATCGGCGCACGATGCCGAGTACCTGGGTATTCGCAAAGGCGCGCCGGTGCTGGTGGTCGAGCGCGTGACCAGCGACGTCAGCGGGCGGGCGATCGAGTTGGCCCGCCTGACGTACCGCGCCGACCGCTACAGCTATCGCATCCGGCTGCGCCGCCGGCGCAATCCGCTGCGGCGGTCTACCGGCGCTGGGAGCGCCTCGGCCAGCCTGCCCGTCGGGACGGGCGCAGAGGCGTAACGCTCCGGGCGGGTCCGGTCAATTGTTGCATCACCCGACAGGCCTGGTTCTAGCAGGACTAGAACCGGGCCTGTCGGGTTTTTCTGCTCTGTCGGGCCTAATTGCGCTTGGCGCGGCCGCTAGCTCGCCCGGCCTCTCCCTCTGCCTGAAGGCGCCGGTTCTTCGTCGCAGCGCTGGCGGTCGCCTTGGCGGTGCCCTTCGCTTCTTCGACTGCGCCGCAAGTCCTGCGCCGTGCCACAGCCGCTTCCGTTTCGGCTGCGCCCTCTCGCCTCCACCTGCTCGTTGTCGAGCAGGCGGCCAGCTTTCTCCCTTGAGAATATCGTTCCTCTCTTGGATAAAGATATTTTGAAAGATACACCATCAAAGATGTATTAATAAAGAGTTTTTGATAGAGAGTTTTTGATAGAGAGTTTTTGATGAAGAGGTTTTCATCCCCTTGGTGGTGCCCAGACGGGCACCGATCACTCCTTCAGGGGATGAAAACCTCAAGGTGACCTTTGACTGCGCTGGGTTTCTCAGCCATGTATGTCCCCTTTCATCCGGCACGAAGCTCTCATGACGTATCTGTGTCATGTATGCACTGGCGCGTTGCTTAAGGCACATGTCGTGCCAGGATGTCGACCGGGTTTACCAGGGACAGCAGTTGGCTACGGGCCGTGTCTTGACTCCTTGTCGCAGCGTTCTCTATAGTGGCGAAAGCGAGGGCGCGCAGACCGCAGGGTATACGCGGGCACAGCCCGTCCCGGCGGCAGCGAAGTTGCCCGACTTCGAACAGGCCGGCGTCAGAATGTCGCCGGGTGAAAGGCGACTGGAGCGATGGAGTGGTTGGCGGCGGCGCGTGATCTTGCCATTATTCTCCTGGCCCTCGTCTCCATCGTCGCACTGGTCTACCTCATCGTCGTGGCCAAGCTGCTCTACGACCTGGTGAACATGATCCGCCAAGAGGTCCGGCCGATCATCCACTCGGTGACGGAAACGACGCAGACGGTGCGCGGGACAACCGAGTTCCTCGCCGGAGTCCTGCTGCTGCCGCTGGCACGCACGGCCGGGCTGCTGGCGCTCCTGCGCGCGCTCCTGCGCGTGTTCCGGCCGCGGCGGCGGTAGGCGGCAGCACAGGCTGCGACCGGCCATGCGCGCGCCTGCCTGCGCAGTCCATCCAGCCATCGCCAGGTCTGGCGCGCTGCAATTTAGGCCGGGCCAGGCAGCCGGCGGGCTGAGGCGGTGCTCTTCATCCTTCAGGCGTACGATCCAGCGGGAAGACCACGGGAGCGACGGTATGGAGAAAACATGCGACGACTAGCACGGTTTCTGCTCGGGGCGCTGACCGGCAGCGCGGTAGGTGCAGTGCTGGCCGTCTGGCTCGCACCCGTGAAGGGCGCACAACTCCGTGCTCTGCTACGTGAGCGCTGGCGCGAGGCGCTGGCGGAAGGGCGGCGCGCCCAGCTCGAGGCAGAACAGCGCATTCTCGAGGAATACCGCCAGCTGAGGGAGCGGGCATGAGAGAAGCATTGGCAGCGCTGGCGGCGATCTGGCTCTCCACCCTCATGTGCCTTACCGCGCTCGTCGCGGTGGGGGTGCTCTTCCTCACGGTGAAGGGACTGCGCTGGGTACATCGCTTCACCCGCCGCCAGCTTGGTCGCGTGGCCTCCATCACTGCCGCGATCGAGCGCCACAGCCGCGAGAGCGTCGAGCGCTTCCTGGTGCGACCGACCGGGAAGGTCTATGCCATCCCGACCGCCATGCGCCGGGCTGTGCGCACCCTGATCCGCGGCCGCAGCGCCGGATTGCCGGTGCGGGGAACCCGGCCGTAGAGGCGAAGCGCGGCTCCCGACCGCAACCAAAGCCAAGGCGGAACCCGCAGACGCAGTGCGGTAGGCTGAAGCGACACCGTACTGAACGGGGTTCCCGGCATGACAACCAGCGCATTCGAGGAGGCCCTCAGTCGGTGGCAGTTGGATGCGGCGGTACGCACGCGGATGCACCGCGCGCCAACGCCGCGCGAGGGCCAACGGTGGCACGCGCTGTGGCTGATTACGCAGGGCTGGTCCGCAGCGCGCGTGGCCGAGGCGCTGAGACGCGACCTGCACACGATCGGGACTGGCTCGCGGCCTTCTGCCGGGACGGTCCGGTCGCGCTAGCCTTTGTGCAGACGGGTGACTCCCCCTCCCGCCCTGAACGCCGACCAGCAGGTGGCGCTCACGGCGGTGCAGCGGCCACCGCGTGAGGCGGGCATCGACTGGCCGATTGGACCTGGGAGGTCGTGTGCCGCTTCGTCGTGGAGCGCTTCGGGGTCACGCCCGCGCAGCAGTTGCCTGCACGAGCTGCACCGGCTGGGATTCGTGAGCAAACGGCCCAAGAAGCGGCTGCTGAACGCCGCCACGGCCGAGCGGGCGGCGTTCGTGGCGGAGTACGCCGCGCTGCGGCGGGAGGCGTAGCCGACCGGGGCAAAGCACTGCTTCGTCGACGAGGCGCACTGCTCCGCCGACGCCGACCTACGGGGCACATGGGTGCTTAAGGGCGAGCCCGCGCGGGTGGACTGGACCAGCCCCCGCTGCAGGGAGAAGACCGGCTACGAGGAGGCGGTCTGTGCGGAGAGCGGCGAGGTGGCGGCCGTGCCGCTGGGGGGGCACCCGCAGCGCCGAGACCTTCGCTACTTTCTTGAAGCAGGTGGGGGACCACCATCCCGAGCCCCTTGTCGTCTTCTGGGACAACGCCCCGCCCACAGTGGCGATCCGATCTGCGTGTGCCTGGCCACCCTGGACTTGCGCCTGCGTCTGGTCCGGCTGCCGGCCCACAGCCCGGACCTCAACGCGGCGGAGCCCCTCTGGGACTGGGTGCGCGACGAGGTGATGGCAAACACCTGCTTCGGCACCGCGCGAAGGCGTGCACCTCGATCCCTTCTTCGCCAGCCCGGTCACCCCGCGCCGAGTCTGAAGAGTATGTGTGAAAGCGTACGTCTGATGAAAGCGTACGTCCGAAAAGGCCCTGCCTAGGGCAGCGCTACCCTCTTGGCCGCGGCGCTCGCTGAAGCGAGCACCTGGCCGCACTTGTATGCAGAGCCCAAGAGTGTGCCTGGTCGCGCGCCTGGGGCTCTTCCCCCGGCGCGAGGAGTCATGACATGCTTGTGCATTATGCACAAGTGCGAGGCAAAAAAGTCTGGACGGAGAGACCGTGGCAGCCGCTTGCGCAGCGTTCCTATACTGCGGGCGAGCGCAGGAGGACGCGACGCGGTGCCTGGTGTTGAGCTGTTTTTGCCCCTGGCGGTGATCCTGGTAGCGGCAAAGCTGGCGGGCCTTGCCGCGCGCCGCCTCGGCCTGCCGGTGGTCTTCGGTGAGCTAGTAGCGGGCGTGCTGATCGGGCCATCGGTCCTGGGCTGGGTGCGCCCGAGCGAGACAGTGAGCGCCGTGGCCGAGGTCGGTGCGGTGGTACTCATGTTCATCGCCGGCCTGGAAACTGATCTGACCCAGCTGCGCCGAGTCGGCCGCACGGCCTTCGCTGCTGCGGTCGGCGGGGTGATCCTGCCGTTTGTCGGGGGCACCGGGCTGGCGCACCTGTTCGGCATGCCTCTTCTGGAGAGCCTGTTCGTCGGCGCACTGCTGACCGCCACGAGTGTCAGCATCACCGCCGAGACCCTGCGCGAGCTCGACCAGCTCCGCACCCCCGAGGGGGCGGCCATTCTGGGCGCGGCGGTGATCGACGATGTGCTGGGCGTGCTGGTGCTCTCGCTGGTGGTGGCATTCGGCCAGGGCGGCAGCGGTCGCAGCGCCCTCTTGCCCTTGGTGAACATGTCGCTCTTCCTGCCGGTGGCCGTGCTGGTCGGCCATGTGGCCCTGCCGCCGCTGGCGCGCCGGCTGGCGCAGTTGGAGAGTCGGGAGACCTCGCTGGCGCTGGTGCTCGGCCTTGCCCTGGCCTCGGCCTGGGCGGCCCAGGTGTGGGGCAGCGTGGCTGGCATCACTGGAGCGTACCTGGCTGGCCTGCTGCTCTCGCGCACTGACCTGCGCGAGTGGGCCGTGGAAGGAAGCGCCATCCTGGGCTATGGCCTTCTGGTTCCGATCTTCCTGGTGAGCGTTGGCCTGCATGCCCGCTTCGACGCCCTAATCGCTGCTCCTACCTTTGCCCTGCTTATGATCGGGGTGGCGATCGTGGCGAAGCTGGGTGGCTGCATGTTGGGAGCCTGGCTAACCGGGTTCAGCAAGAAGTCGGCCACGCGGGTCGGGCTGGGTATGATCTCGCGCGGGGAGGTCGCGCTGGTGATCGCCTCGCTGGGGCTTTCCAGCGGCATTATTAGCCCGCAGCTCTTTGCCGGGGCAGTGGCCATGACGGTGGTCACGACCTTGCTTACGCCGATCGTCCTGCGGCTCGCCTACCGTCCCCGGCTGGGTCATACGGTGCCTCTTGATGCCTCGACTGTGCCTCATGAGGCGCCACGCGTGGCTGAGAGTGCAGTTGAGTTGCCGGTTGGATAAGCTAGCGGGGAGCTTCGCTATGCGGTCGATACCGGAAGGTCCTCTGGTCCCTTGCGACCCTCCAGTAACGAAGCCGGACCTACCAGATACTGTATGGGCACAGTTCGCCCGCGCCGTCGACCTTCTGAGGGGTGGCGAGTACCTGGATGCAGAGCGCATTCTGCAGGGGATTGTCTCGGCGTGTCCGCACCACGCGGAGGCGTGGGCATATCTCGGAGCGTGCCTGGCCCGGCGGGGGATGATTGACCGGGCGGGCGAATATCTCGACCGTGCCCTTGATCTGGCGCCGCAGAGCCTGGCGGTGCGGCTGAAGCGCGGCGAATACTTCCTGCGGTTGGGCATTTACCCGCTGGCCCAGGTAGAGCTCCAGGAGGCGATCTGGCTGGCCGGGCCGGAGCAGCGGCCCACCGCGTCGTATGCCCATGCGTTGCTGCTCTACGCCCGCCAGCAGGCGCGCGGCGGGTTCATACGCGACACCTCGATGGCGCGGCTGGCACCCCTGTGCGCCCATGCGACGTCGGTATTGGCAGCGCTGAGCAGCGCCCTCCGCAAGAGCATTAAGCGGGCGCTGGCGACTCTCAGCCGTCCTGCCTCACGTCGCGAAGGTGAGCACGCTCTTCCACAGGGCGGGGTGTGAAGGTGAGGACAGTGCTATGGCTGCGGTGTTCCTGTTCTCCACTATGCTCATAATAATGCTATCTCGCGCTGTTGTGCCGATAGGTGCGAAGCCGGCCGGCCGGCCGCTTGCAGCGGTGATGCTGTCATGGCGCGAGCGGCTGCTTTACCACCGCATTGGCATTTACACAATCGGCGCAGCGCTGCTCCTTGGTATTGCCGGAGGTTGGCTTCCGCCAGGCAGTACTCTATGGATCGTCCTGGCGGCGCTAGCGATCACTCTTATCCCGCTGAGGTACATCTTTACCGATCGTGGCGTCGGCCTTAACAACGTTGTGTTCCGCCCATGGGAGGAGTTAGCAGGGTTTCAGATCTCGCGTACCGCAATTGTTTTGATAGGCAAACCTGGCCGGGCAGGTCTGCGCCTTCCGCTCCTACCGTCCCATCGCGAGGAGGTGCGCCGCATCCTCGTGAGATTTCTGCCTGACATCACGACACCGCTCCGCTCGGGACAGGCCCGGCACAGCGCCGGACGTGTCGCGAAGCGGCGGCAGGCCTCGGTGCAACGCACGTGAATGTGGTAACGGTGCAAGAGAAGCATGGAAAGTTCAGGAGTATATCAAAGTGTAGGGTGTACAGATACCAGTACAAATAACAGTGGACAAACAAACAAGGGAAAGATACAAGAAGAAATAAGATACAAGAAAGATACAAGGAAAGGAGAGAGAAACACAATGTCCAGGCTAAGATTCCAACCCCATCACCTCCTCTGGGTACGCTGGCTTGTTATCCTCGCTATCGCGGTAATCTACGCGTCATTCGTGGCAGCGAGCATCGCTTCTGCAGAAGGACCGCAGCCGGATCCCGCCGGCATCGTGCTCGGTAAGGGCACCGATCTAGCCGGCATTACGCCCGGCACGCTTGAGCCAGCCGACTTCGAACGAGCGGCCCGTACCGAGCCATTCGCGCTGAAGCTGGCCGATCTGGTGAACCAGAACCGCCTCGGCATCAACTTCATGTGGACCCTGGTGACCGGCTATCTGGTCATGTTCATGCAGGCCGGCTTTGCGCTGGTCGAAACCGGGTTCTGCCGCCAGAAGAATGCCATGCACACCATGATGATGAATTTCATGGTGTATGTCCTGGGTATGACTGGCTACTTCCTGGTCGGCTTCGCCCTCCAGTTCGGTGGTGTCGGCACCGTCGGCGTACCGAACCTGGGTGGCCTAGGCATTCTCGATCGGGAATTCACGATTTCGATCGGCGGCATCGACTGGGGGCTCTTCGGCACCAAAGGCTTTGCTCTGACAGATGGCACGTACGACGTTGCAGTGGCAGTGCTCTTCCTGTTCCAGATGGTATTCATGGACACTGCTGCAACGATCCCGACGGGCGCAATGGCTGAGCGTTGGAAGTGGTCGGCCTTCTGCGTGTACAGCCTGTTTATCTCGACTATCTTGTACCCGTTGTATGGCAACTGGGCCTGGGGCGGCGGCTGGCTCTCGCAGCTGGGGAAGATTGGCCTGGGTGCCGGCTACGTGGACTTTGCCGGCTCCGGCGTGGTGCATGCCATCGGTGGCTGGACAGCGCTCGCCGGGGCCGCCGTGCTCGGACCGCGTCTGGGCAAGTATGGCCGAGATGGCCGTGTGCACCCAATCCCCGGCCACAATCTGGTGATGGCTGCGCTTGGCTGCTTCATCCTGGCCTTCGGCTGGTTTGGCTTCAACCCTGGCAGCACGCTGGGCATCTCCGGTAACGGCACGCTGCGCGCCAGCATTGTGGCCGTAGCAACGATGCTGGCCTCTGCTTCAGGCGCCATTGCCGCTATGCTCTACACCTGGCTGGTCAATAAGAAGCCTGACCCAAGCATGATGATGAATGGTCTGCTGGCCGGGCTGGTGGCTATCACAGCGCCCTCCGGGTTCGTGAGCCCGCTCAGCGGTTTCCTCATCGGTGCTGTGGCCGGGGTGCTGGTCGTGATATCGATCTCCTTCATCGACCGGGTGCTGAAAGTAGACGATCCCGTCGGGGCCATCTCTGTGCACGGTACCTGTGGCTTGTGGGGCCAGATCGCTGTGGGCATCTTCGCTGACGGGACAATGAACTATGGTGGCACGGTCGTGAAAGGGGTGATCGCCGGCGATGCCAGCCAGCTCGTGGCGCAGCTTATCGGTGGCGTGGTCGCTTTTGCCTGGGCCTTCGGTGTTTCCTGGCTGTTCTTCAAGGCTCTCGATGCCGTGATAGGCATGCGGGTGTCGCCGGAAGAGGAGCTCAAGGGCCTGGATATCCCTGAGCTCGGCCAGATCGCCTACCCGCCTGATGTGGAGCCAGCCCGCGATGCATGGCCGCTTCCTGCCGGTCCTGCACCGGCTGCTGGCCTCTCCCCTACTGCCCCATAAGCTGCCTTCTGCTGCGTTGGTCTGCGTGGCGCCGGCCCCCAAAGGGGGCCGGCGCACTTTTCTTGTGCATGTAACACAAATCCTCGCGATGAGGGTTGTGCATGCGCCTATAGACCCGCGCGCGTACGATGCTCTATCATCCTCTGCAGCGTAGAGAACCACACCGAACGGTGGGAAGTGCGCAGGTGGAATTGTGTGTAGCGCACAAGGTTGGCTCTGGTACCGCGCTGGATTGTGAATCCGGCGAAGGAGGAGAAACGCATGGACTTTAAGCTCATCAGTGCATGGGACTTACGCACGCCTGTGTCAATCAGCCCGTTTGCCATGATCTGGCTGCTCGTTGCCGCATTCCTCGTCTTCATCATGGTGCCGTCGATCGGCTTTCTCGAGGCCGGGCTTACCCGGCGCAAGAACGCTATTCATGGCTTAATGAAGAGCCTGGCCGCGGTCGGCATCATGAGCGCTGTCTGGACGATCGTCGGCTTCAGCCTCGCTTTCAGCCCGGACACGCTGGGCGGCCTGATCGGGAATCCCTTGCGGTTCCTGTTCGGGCAGCCGATGGATACGGCCTGGCCGGTGAGCCTGGATGCGTCGGGCGCGCCGGCAGCAGGCGTGCCGCTCTTCGTCTTCATGATCTTCCAGACCATGTTCGCGGCGGTGACGCTGGCGCTGATCGGGGCCGGCGTGCCGGAGCGGATGCGCTTCTCTGCCTGGCTGCTCTTCTCGCTCTTCTTCTCGCTGATCGTCTACCCGCTCGTGGCCCACTGGGTGTGGAGCCCGAACGGCATCCTGGCGACACTCGGCACGGTCACCGGCCTGCTGCCCGGCATGGGGGTGCGTGACTTCGCCGGCGGCGTGGTGGTGCATGTGCAAGCCGGCTTTGCCGGGCTGGCGGTGACCCTGGCGCTGGGCGCCAGCATCAAGCGAGAGATCCAGGTGACCGCCCGCGAGGCCGGCATCACCGAGATCGCCCCTCCCTCGCCCGAAGCACTGGCTGCCACGCAGGCAGCGGCGAACGGGAACAAGAAGAAGACCACCCGGCACGGTGGCCTGCCACTGTCAGTACTCGCCCGCGAACTGGGGGAGCCGTACGGCTCCAGCATCCCGCTGGCGGTGATCGGCACGGCACTCTTATGGTTCGGCTGGTTCGGCTTCAACCCCGGCTCCAGCCTGGATGTGAACATGCAGACCGCTGCCGCGGCGGTGGCGACGAACCTGGCTGCCGCACTGGGCGGGACCGTGGCCCTGTTACTCGCCAAGTTCCTTGACGGGAAGTACGACCCGATCATGGCTATCAGCGGTATCCTTGGTGGCCTGGTCATGATCACGCCGAACGCGGGCTTCGTTGATCCCTTCGGCGCCGCGGTCCTGGGCATTCTAGCCGGCGCGGTTACGTTCGCCGCAGTCAAGCTGATGGACCGCTACCTGTACCACGTCGATGACCCGATCGGTGGCTTTCCGGTCCACGGCGTCAACGGCGCCATTGGCTCGCTGGCTGTGCCGCTCTTCGCCAATCCGGCGCTGGCTTCGATTAGCGGTATCACGACGCCCGGGCTCTTCTACGGTGGGGGCGCAGCGGCCCTCGTCTGGCTCCTGCTCCAGGCGATCGGCGTCGTGGTCTCGATCGTCTTCGTCACGGCAGCGTGCTGGGCGTTCGTCAAGGTGGTCGCGTTCGTGACCGAGCCGCGCGCCAGCATCCAGGAAGAGCTCGTCGGACTGGATACCGCCGACCACGGCGTGGCCGCCGAGGTGCCGGCTACGGCACCTGCGCCCGCTGCAGGGTAGCTGGATTCGTCGGCGAGATTGCCTGTTCAGGCCGGCAGGACAAAGCACTGCCGGCCTTTTCGCGCCTGCTGGCATGCTGCACGAGGCTCGCGTGGCACGAAGCTGCTATACTCGCACCGAAAGGCCGGTGCGTCATGCAGCTTCGCGAGCTCCATCCCTGGAACCTTTCGCCCGAGGAAGCGATCCGCCTGCAGGAGCGGCTAGCGCAGCAGGTGCGTGAGGAGCCGCTCAGGCACAAGGTGCGGTTGATAGCCGGGCTGGACGTGGGCGTCCGCGATTCCCGCGCCCGCGCAGCGGCGGTGGTCGTCGCCCTGCCGGAGCTACGCGCGGTCGAACAGCACGCAGCCGAGAGTACGGTGACCTTCCCCTATATTCCGGGCTTGCTCTCGTTTCGGGAGGTGCCCGCGCTGGCGCCGGTGCTGGCGGCATTGACGACCGTCCCCGATGTGCTCTTGGTCGATGGGCAGGGCCGCGCCCACCCACGGCGCTTCGGCCTGGCCTGTCATGTCGGCCTATTGCTCGATCACCCGACCATCGGCTGCGCCAAGTCGCTTCTGGCCGGGAGGATCGAGGGGCCGCTGCCCAACGAGCGTGGGGCCTGGGCGCCGGTGCGGGACCGCGGCGAACTGATCGGCGCGGCCGTGCGCACGCGGCCCGGCGTATCGCCCGTGTACGTCTCGGTGGGCCACCGCGTAACGCTGGAAGATGCCATCGTTGTCGTTTTGCGCTGTACCGCCCGGTACCGCCTACCCGAGCCGGCGCGCCTGGCGCACCTGCTGACACAGACGGCTGAGCCGCCACAGGCGGCACCCGAGGCAACGGCCAGACCACCGCGCCTGTTTCAGGAGTGAGGAGCATCAGACCTGCGGCATTGAAGGAGTGGAGAGAGCCACCGATGTACCCCAAGATCGCTGCCATCGCCGACGAGATCGCGCCGCTGCTGCGTGATGAGCTGGATGTGCTCGTGCGCGAGCAGGTAATGAACATCGAGCTGCGCCAGGTGCAGCTCGACGGCAAACCCCAGCGGGTGATCATCGACCATGACGACGAGGAAATCCGCCAGATCTATGCGGCCTGCCGTGCGCGCGGCATCGCCGTGTCGTGCATCGCCTCGCCCATCGGTAAGGTCCAGATCACGGACGACTTCGAGGCCCACCTGGCTCGCTTCAAACGCGCCCTGCGCGCGGCTGAGCTGTGCGAGTGCCGCTACGTGCGCATCTTCTCGTTCTATCTGCCGCCCGAACCAGATGCCCGCCGGACGTACCGCGACGAGGTGATGCGCCGCATGCGTGCCTTGGCAGAAACGGCGCGCCGGAGCCATGCGGACGTTATGCTGGTGCACGAGAACGAGGCTGATATTTACGGAGAGCTGCCGGAGCACTGCTTGGACATCATCGAAAGCGTCGGCGCGCCGAACCTGCGCGTGAACTTCGACCCGGCCAACTTCGTGCTGGCCGGCGTGCGGCCATTCACTCAGGGCTACCCGCTCCTGCGGCCGTACATCGAGTACGTGCACATCAAAGATGCCCGCATGCGGGACCGCACCATCACCCCGGCCGGCGAGGGCGACGGGGAGATCCCGGAGCTGCTGCGGGCGCTCAAGGCCGACGGCTATCAGGGCTACTTCTCGCTGGAGCCGCACCTGGCCGAGGCGCACCGATCGTACGGCGTGACCGGCCCGGCGCTGTTCAAGGTCGCCGCCGACGCCCTCAAGCGCGAGCTGAAAAAGGCAGGGTATGTATGAGCTGGAGGGAAGACCCCTCCCCTAAGAGGGGAGGGGCCGGGGGAGGGGTCAGGGTGAGGGCAGAGAGATGATATCCGAAAACGACGCGACGCTGGTCTCGTTGGACGACATCGCCGCTGCAGCGGAGCTGCTGCGCGGGGTGATCAACCGCACGCCGCTGCAGGTCTCCCGCACGCTTGGGGCCCTGACCGGCGCAGAGGTGTACTTTAAGCCGGAGAGCCTCCAGCGTACGGGTTCCTTTAAGATCCGTGGCGCCTATAACTGTATCGCTACGATGCCACCAGAGCAACGCGCCCGCGGGGTGATCACCTACTCGTCGGGTAACCATGCCCAGGCGGTGGCATGCGCTGCCGCGCTGGTCGGTGTGCCGGCGGTGGTCGTCATGCCGGAGGACGCCGTGGCGGCGAAGGTGGCTGCGACCAAAGGCTACGGAGCTCGGGTCGTGCCGTATGGCCTCGACTCGCTCCAGCGGCAGCAGAAAGCTGAGGAGCTGCAGGCCGAGTACGGCTACGCCATGGTCCCGCCCTTTGACCATCCAGCCATCATCGCTGGGCAGGGCACAGTGGGCCTGGAGATCGTCCAGGAGTTGCCCGATGTGGAGGTTGTGCTCGTCCCTATCGGAGGGGGCGGGCTGATCTCCGGCGTTGCTACGGCAGTGAAAGAACTGCGGCCCCAGGCGCGGGTGATCGGCGTGGAGCCGGCCGGAGCGCCCGACGCATACCGCTCTCTGCGCGAGGGGCACATCGTGCAGATAGACACCGTGAGAACTATTGCCGATGGTCTGCGCAACAAACGCCTGGGCCAGCTGAACTTCGCACACATCCGCCGGTATGTGGACGATATCGTGCTGGTCGAGGAAGACGCGATCTACCGCGCCATCCGCTTCCTGCTGGAACGGGCGAAGCTCGTGGTCGAGCCGTCTGGCGCGGTGACGGTCGCCGCACTGCTGTCCGGCGCAGTCAACGCGAGCGGACGGCGCGTCGTGGCGGTGCTCTCCGGCGGGAATATTGATCGGCAGGTACTCCTTGAGGCGCTGGAGAGCCGCTATGAGGTCGCAGGTGCCGGATAGTCAGGCCGACCGCCTAGTCTTGATCCTTGGCGGCGCGCGCAGCGGGAAGAGCGCCTTCGCCGAACGCCTGGCCTGGGAGTCCGGCCGGCCAGTGATCTTCCTGGCCACGGCCACGCCTGGCGACGAGGAGATGCGCGCTCGCATCGAGCAACACCGCCGGGCACGTCCGGCTGCCTGGCGCACCATCGAGGCACCATTGCGCCCGTCGCGCGTACTGGCGGAGCTGGCCAGCTTCGATGGCGTGGTGCTGCTCGACTGTCTCACACTGCTGTGTTCGAACCTTTTGCTGGCACTCGATCCTGCTGCACCGCGCGCGGGCCACGGAGCTGCCGATGCCGTAGCAGAGCTCCCCGAGCTAGCTGACCTGTCTGATCTGCCAGGGGAACGTATCGAAGAGCGTGCGCTGGCCGAAGTGCAGTCGCTGCTGGAGGCCCACCGCCGCAGCAGGGCTACGCTCATTGTCGTGTCGAACGAGGTTGGGTTAGGGCTCGTGCCAGCCTCCCCGCTTGGCCGGGCCTATCGGGACCTGCTGGGCCGCGCCAACCAGCTCGTTGCCGCAACGGCCGGACGCGTCTACTTCATGGTCGCTGGCATCCCGGTGGATGTGAAGCGACTAGCGCACGAAGCCGGGCCTCTTACCTGCTGCTGATTCGGTGCTTCCTGGTGCTTTGCGAGATAAGGAAGGGTTTGATCATGGAACTGCTAGTTCTGCTATTGAGTATCATGATTATCATTCTAGTCATCTTAGCCTACCAATACTGGATTTTGCACCAGAGGTATCAGTTGTTGGATCGTCGAGTAGACGAGATGGCACGACACCGGTTCGAGTCCTGGCGTGACCAGGAGATCCAAAAGATCCGGAAGGAAGAACAGGAGCTAGCGCGCCGGACTGCTCAGCTTGAGCTAAGAGAATGGAAAGAACAGGAAGAGGCACAGATTCGGCAAGATGCTGTGCAGAAGAGTCAATCCGTAATTTTAGGAAAGGTTACCGAGCACTTCGTCCCTTATCTTCCTAACTTTAAATATAATCCGAAGGATGCTCGCTTTATCGGCAGCCCAATAGATTTTATAATTTTTGACGGAATAAGCACAGGAGAATTGCAACGGGTTGTTTTCGTGGAAGTAAAAACAGGAGAATCTGGACTGCACCCAAGACAACGGAGTATTCGGGAAGCAATCCGTACTGGCCGTGTGGAATGGTGTGAAGTTCGTCTTCCGCGCACTGCTCCTGAACTTGCAAGCATTGACAAGATACAGCTTCGTTAAAGAACAGTTATGTGTGCTCCTATATTTGCTCCTGGCGGATGCTTTGTAGAGAAGCTCCCCAGCAGAGGTGGCAGAGCGATGGAAGAAACATAGAGAGCGCATTGGCTCGGCACAGATTGACACCCGCGCAGCCGCCTCACTATACTTAAGCTAAAGCCTAAGTATCCGGTGCCCTTTCCCATACACCTGTCGAGGGAACGATCGCAGACGCGGGCCCCGCAGCGGGGCCTTTTTTCTGTATGCCAGGATCCTGGTGGGACTGCCGGATAGCGCGCAAAGGTAGGACGCTGTGCGACGAACGACACTCCGCTGGCTGGTATTCATCCTGGCGCTGGCTATTGTAGCGGGCTGGGTTGATTGGCCCGGCACCCGCGTCATCACCTTGCCCTGGGATCCCGAAGGCACGCGGTTCCGCAAGGAGATCGCTACACAACTGGGCCTCGACCTGCAAGGAGGCCTGCATGTGGTGCTGCAGGCCAAGCCCGGCACGCCGGTGACGCCGGACGCTATGGAGGCAGCCCGCAATATCATCGAGAACCGGGTCAACGGCCTGGGCGTGGCCGAGCCACGGATCCAGCGCGAAGGAGATCGCCGCATTATCGTGGAACTGCCCGGCATTAAAGAGCCGGAAAAGGCTATCGCCGTCTTCCACGAGACCGGCCTGCTGGAGTTCGTGGATATGGGGGATGAGCCGGCGCCGGTCGGCCAGCCGCTTCCCGACAACCCGAAGTACAGGACGATCCTGACCGGCAAGAACCTCAAGAACGCCGAAGTCGGCTACGACGAGCGGGGCCTGCCGCAGATTAACTTCGAGTGGGACGAAGAGGGCGCCCGTATCTTCGAAGAATACACTTCGAAGAACATCGGCAAGTATCTCGGTATTACGATGGACAAGCAGGTGATCTCGGTGGCGACGATTCAGAGCGCCATCGGCGCCCGCGGCCGCATCACCGGCCGGTTCACCCTCGACGAGGCGCGTAAGATCGTCATCCAGCTCAAGTACGGCGCGCTGCCGGTCCCGCTCGAGGTGGTGAGCAGCCAGACGGTCGGGCCAACGCTGGGCAAGCAGTCGGTGGATAAGAGCGTGGTGGCCGGCGCCGTCGGCCTGGGCACCGTGGTGGCGTTCATGTTGCTGTACTACCGCCTGCCTGGACTGATGGCCAATCTGGCGCTCCTGCTCTATACCCTGTTTGTGTACGCTATTTTCCGCGCCTGGCCGGTCACACTGACACTCGCCGGCATCGCTGGCTTTATCCTGTCGATCGGCATGGCCGTCGATGCCAACATCCTGATCTTCGAGCGCATGAAGGAGGAACTGCGCCTGGGCCGCTCGTTGGCCGCGGCCATCGATGTGGGCTTCCAGCGCGCCTGGACGTCCATCCGCGACTCCAACCTCTCCACGATCATGACCTCGGCGATCCTGTTCTACTTCGGCACGGGGTCTGTTCGGGGGTTCGCCGTGACCCTGATCATCGGTGTGCTGGTGAGCATGTTCACCGCCATTGTGGTCACGCGCACGTTCTTGCGGCTGCTCGTCGGCACGCCGCTGGCGCAGCGGCGCTGGCTCTTTGGAGTAGACTGAGGCGATGTTCGATATCATCGGGAAACGGTACTGGTACTTCCTCTTTTCGCTCCTCATCATCATTCCGGGGACGGTCTCGCTGCTGCTGTTTGGCCTGAACCTCGGCCTGGACTTCACCGGCGGCACGCTGCTGGAGCTGCGCTTTGGACAGGCAGTCACCCCGGCGCAGGTGCGCGAGGTGTTCGTGCAGAAGGGCCTGCCCGAGCCCGAAGTCCAGCCGGTGAATGACTATACCGTCATCACACGCTCGCGCTTTATCGAGGCCCAGGCAAAGGAGGACCTCAAGCGGACGCTGGCCGAGCGTTTCGGGAGCGTCGAGGAGGTGCGTGGCGAGTCCATTGGGCCGGTGATCAGCCAGGAGCTCACACGCAACGCCTTCGTATCTGTGGCGCTGGCGTCGCTCTTCATTATGCTCTATCTGACCTGGGCGTTCCGCACGGTGCCCGATCCGCTCTCGTATGGGGTCTGCGCGGTCGTGGCGCTGCTGCACGACGTGCTGCTCTTGCTGGGTGTGTTCTCGATCTTAGGGAAGGTCGCGCACATCCAGATCGACGCGCTTTTCGTCACTGCCGTGCTGACGGTGATCGGCTTCTCAGTGCACGACACGATCGTCGTGTTTGACCGCATCCGCGAGAACATAAAGCGCTATGCTGGCGCACCCTTTGAATTGATCGTCAACCACAGCGTAAACCAGACGCTGGACCGCTCGCTCAATACATCGCTTACGACGCTCTTTACCCTAACCGCGCTCTTCCTCTTCGGCGGCGAGTCGATCCGCAATAATTTCATTCTGCCGTTGCTGATCGGCATCGCCAGCGGGACGTACTCGTCGATCTTTAATGCGGCCTGCTTGCTGGTAGTGTGGCAGAACGGTGAGCTGGCCGCCCTGTGGCGCCGCCTGACCCGCCGCGCCGCGTCGGGCACCGCGCGGGCAGCGTAGCCTTACCGAGAGACCTATCCACCGGTAGGGGCGCAGCGTCGCTGCGCCCCTACCCCCAAATAACCCCGAAACGCGTAGATGTCGTAGCGCGTGCTCCCGCTCGCGCTATCGGTCGGCGCCTGAACCACATGGGAGGAGCGTAGCATGCCGTGCCCCTCCCGCTGACCCACGCACGACTTCTCTTCTCCCATCCGCGGACACGCGTCCACAGGGTGGCGCAGCACTGCACCCCCTACAGCATAGCAGGCGACGCCCCTCTCACAGACGGTCGCTCTGGAACGGCCTGCGGCGCCTCTACCTCTTGACCTCTTCCAAGGTGCCCCCGGGAGCGATCAGGCCATAGATAGCATACAGCTGCCCGGTACGCAGCGCCCAGCAGATATCCCCGTACGACCAGTGCCACCATTCGCCGCGGTAGTTGCTGAAGCCGGCCTCAGACATCACCCGGATCAATAGGTCGCGGTTGCGCTGCGCCTCGGGGGAGAGCCCCGGCACGTAGGTGTACCGGGCATATGGCTTGTCCTTAAGGGGCGAGACCATATCCAGCGGCTCCCCGTCGGGACCGAGAATGCTCACATCTACGGCGCCGCCGGTACAGTGCCCCGGCGGCGACTCCGGCACGTCGGGCGGGTGGAAGAAATCGTTGGCCCAGCGCCGCAGCGTGGCCTCCGGCCAGTTTGGGTGCTCGCGGCGCAGACGCATATAGTAGTTCCAGTAGCCGCGCGCCTGAGTAGCCAGCGAGCGGTGCGCTGTGCCGACGCGCAGGCGATACCCGTCGGGCAGCAACGCCGCGGCACGCTTCAGCATCTGCGCCGGAGTAGCGCGCAGGTAGACGCAGGAGGGCTGCTCGGCGATACGCTGCGGCGACATGCCCAGCACAATCTCCGGGCAGACCTCCCGGAGGTCGACCATGGGCTCGCCACACTCGCGGATCGGGATGCGCCGCTGGGCAGCGATCGACTCGGAGACGATACGCCAGGCAGGCAGCGATGGGCGGACCCGCCTGCGGGTGGCAACCTCAACAGCCATGGAACGTAGCCCCCTCCTAGTCCTTAGCGCTATGATAGCCTATTCCGCTGCCCGCTCGCTGCCTGCTGTATGCACGGCTAGCGGTATGCCGCGACCTCGTAAGTAGTGTTCGTCACCTCGAAAAAATTGACGATCTCAGGCACATCGGTCTCCGCCGCCATCCACTTGGCTGGGTTAGCCACTTTAAAGTATGGCTCAAAGCCGAGCTCCTCCAGGCGGCGGTCGGTGACGTACTGGATGTACTGGTTGAGCGTCTCGGCCGACAGCCCGAGGATCGGCTGTGGCAAGACCGCCTCGTTATAGGCACGCTCGAGTTCGACTGCCTCGAGGATCATGCTGTGGATCTCCCGGGCAAACTCGGCGGTCATGATCTCCGGATGCTCTTCGAGCATTGCCGTGATCAGGTGAATGCCGAAGGAGAGATGCAGGCTCTCGTCCTTGAGCACCCAGTCGATCATGGTGCCCAGGCCTTTGAGCAGGTTGCGTCGCCGAAACGAGAGGGCCAGCAGAAAGCCGCCGTAGAAGAACACGCCCTCCAGCACGACGAAGTAGCCAATCATGTTGCGCAGGAGCGCCTGCTTGCCCTCCAGGGTGGAGAGCTCCAGGTCGCGGCGCAGCATGGCCGCGGTCAGGCGAGCCTGGAATTCTTCCTTGGCGCGAATGGCCGGATGTGCTTTATGCGCCGAGAAGGCCAGCTCGCGATCCACCGGCAGCGTCTTCAGGAGATACTCAAACGCCAGCGTGTGGTTCGCCTCCTCCCACACCTGGCGGGCCAGATAGAGCCGCACCTCCGGCGCGGTCAGGTGCGGGTACATGCTCAGGATGATGTTACTGGTGACCAGCGACTCCATGGGGTTGAAGAAGCCGAGCAGGAGCGTGACGGCGTGCCGCTCTTCCGGGGTAAGCCGATGCTCCCAGTCATACACATCCTCGCCCAGCGGCACCTCCTCGGGGAACCAGGTGTTGCGCTTGGCCTGCTGCACGTGGGCGTACGCCCAGGGGTAGCGCAGCGGAAAGAGCTGCACCGGCTCGGTGGGATGCCCGCCGATCAGGGATGGCATCGCTCCATGCGGCTCGGTCATGGTACACCCTCCTTGAAAAGTAATCAGTTAACAATCAACCAAGGTTAAGACCGCTAAGCCCGGGAGAGTGAGATTGTATAAAGATAAAGAAAGCAGACGTTGTCCTGCACCGAATAGTCGGTTGAGGTCGGCTGCTCAGGAGGTCCTTATCCCCACCCCGCTCCCGCGCTGCGGGAGCGGGGTGGGGATGGGCGCTCTACTGGCAGGACTCGCAGTGCGCGCGCAGCGTCGGGTCGGTCGGGCAGGTCTGCCCTGCAGCGTCGGCCTGCATAAGTTCGGCCTCCAGTCGCACCGCCCAGGTCGGACGCTTGCGCGCCTTGTTCACCGCTACCGTGCTCTGCTCGGCATGCATCTGCGGTTGCACGAACAGGTAGTATGTCGACTTCAGGCCGCGGCGCCAGGCATCCAGATAGACGGCCGCGGTCTCCTCCAGGTTGCGCGTGGCCAGATAGAGATTGCGCGAGATACCCATGTCCACCCACTTCTGTGCTCGCGCGGCCACCTCCAGGTAGGCTTCAGGCCGGATCTGGAAGGCGGTGCGGTACAGGCGCTTCAGCTCATCGGGGATGGCCGCGATGCCCTGGATGTCGCCGCGCGCGGCGATGAGCTCGTCGCGCACCGCTTCCCACAGTCCCAGCGCCTTCAAGTCCTCGACGAGCTGCGGGTTAAAGGTCAGGAACTTCCCGCTCAGGGTCGAACGGGCGTAGACGTTGGCGAAGTGTGGGTCTAGGCTGGGCGTCGTGCCGGCGATCAGACCGATGCTCGAGGTCGGGGCAATGGCCATCACCGTGCTATTGCGCATGCCGCCGCGCACCTCGTTTCGCACGCTATCCCAGTCCAGCCGCGCCGTGCGATCGACCTGGACCGGCCTGCCGCGCTCGGCTTCGAGCTCAGCAATGCTGTCGATAGGTACGCGGCCCTGCGACCAGGCGCTGCCCTGGAAAGTTGGATATGGTCCGCGCTCGCGGGCGAGCTGTGCACTGGCGCGGATGGCATGGAAGCTGATGAATTCGACCAGTCGGTCGGCCAGTTCAGCCGCCTCGGGGCTGTCGTACGGGTAGCCCAGCCGCTGGCACAGCTCGGTGAAGCCCATCAATCCCAGGCCGACGGGCCGGTTTGCCAGGTTGCTGCGCTGGGCCTTCTCCACCGGATAGAAGTTCACGTCGATAACGTTATCCAGGTGGCGGATTGCCACGTGCACGCTCTCGGCCAGCAGATCCCAGTCGATGCGGCGGCCGCGCAGGTGCCGCGGCAGGACGATGCTGGCCAGGTTGCACACGGCGATGTTCTGCGAGTCGGTGGGCAGGAAGATCTCCGTGCACAGGTTGCTGGAGTGGATCACCCCGCAGTTCTTGAGCTGGCTGCGCACGTTGCCGGCGTCTTTGAAAGTAAGCCAAGGATGGCTGGTCTCCTGGAGGCTGGCCAGGATGCGGCGCAGAAGCTCACGAGCGCTTATCTTCCGCCAGGCGCTGGCAGGGAGCTGGCCCGATTCTGCCTGGAGAATGTACTCGCTGTACCGGCGGCTGAAGGCGCGGCCATAGAGCTCAGGCAGGTCGGGCGTGTACGCCGGATCAAAGAGATACCAGTCTGCTCCGGCCTCCACGCGGTACATGAACTCGTCGGGGATCCACAGCACTGTGTTCAGGCTAGGCGTACGACGGTAGTGATCGCCGCTGTTCTGCTTGAGATCCAGGAAGGCTTCGATCTCCAGGTGCCAGGGCTCTAGGTAGAGCGCCAGGGTGCCGCGGCGACGTCCGCCCTGGTCGATGGCCTTGATCAAAGCGTCATAGAGGTTGGCGAAGGGGACCAGGCCGGAGGAGCGGCCGTTGACACCGCGCACCGGCGAGCCCAGCGCTCGCAGCTTGGTAATGCTGGCGCCGATGCCGCCGGCGTACTTGGCCAGGCGGCCGAACTCCCAGGCCGACTCCAGGATGTGATCGAGGCTATCCTGGACGTCGCTCAGGTAGCAGGACGAGAGCTGGCAGTGCGGCGTGCCGCTGTTAAAGAGGGTGGGCGTGCTGGGCAGGTAGCGCAGCGTGCTCATCATGTGGTAGAAGCGCAGCGCTGCGGCAGTGGGATCGGGCTCAAGCAGGCTCACTCCCATCGCCACGCGCATCCAGAGCATCTGCGGCGTCTCCAGCAGCCGGTCCTCGTCTAGGTCACGCATGAGATAGCGATCGACGAGGGTAGCCAGGCCCAGGTAATCGAGCAGGCGGTCTCGCCCCGGGACGAGCGCGGCGGCGAGCGCCTCCAGGTCGAAGCGTAACAGACGGGGGTCGAGCAGCCCGCGCTCCACCCCGCTACAGATATACCGGTGGAAGGCCGCGCGGTACTCGCCGTCGCTGGGCGTGCGCGTGCCGGTAGCGTGTCGGTAGATGCGCTGGAGCAGCACACCGGCAGCGATGCAACCATAGTCGGGATCATCGCGCTGGTTTTGCAGCGCGGCCTGGATGGCTGCCTCCTCCATCGCCTCTGCGGACGTCTCGACCGACCCAGGCACCATGTCCTGGAGCACCTGCCTGGCCAGCGCCTCCGGCAGGCCCAGTGCAGCGCGCTGTACCATCGGCACGGCCTCGTCCGTTCCACTATGCGGGAGCATCACGGCCATTCCACTTCACCTCCAGTGGTTGATCCCATATCTTGTATTGATCACCAGCCATGGTACTACATATTGGCCTGCCGTGCAAGAGGGTACAGCCCGCTTGTGGACCCGCGCGAGCAGTCCCGGCACGCATCCGCGTGCAAACTGGAGACAGATGGTGCTGCTGAGGCGAAGTATTGCTCTGCGCGTTCGCGCGCGAGCCGCGCGCGGCGGTCAGGATGAGGGTGGGTTTTCGGCCAGCACGCTGACTGCTGCCACCGGGATAGGCTTGTCTGCGGGATCGAGGGCCCAGAGGAGGAGGGTGTAGAGGCCTGGGCGGCCCGGCGCTGCCAGCCGCACCGGCAGCCGAAAGCGCTCCCCCTGCGGCACCACCGCCACCGTCTGCACCACCCCTGGTAGCCGGTACGGCGCCGCCGCCGGAAGGCTGGCCAGGGGCTGCGGCAGTGGCTCCCAGCTCACCTGCACCGCATAGACCCGATAGCCTGCCACCACCTGGCCCGCCAGCACCACCTCCTGCCCCAGCTGGGCCTGCCGCAGGGCCGGCCCCGCCAGCACCACGTAC
>JBHOQS010000030.1:0-1804 GCA_042408875.1 Chloroflexota bacterium
CGTGTCCGGCGGCACCATCGCCCACTCGGTGGCTAGCAGCGGCAGCCAGCGCTGCTCCTGCCAGTAGTACATCCCCAGCGGCTGCTCGATCAGGTCCCAGTAGATGCCTAGCGTGATCGCCTGCGGCACAAAGCTGTTGAAGTGCCCTACCGGAGGCATGTCGTACGGCCACGCCCCGTGAAAGGCGCGGCCCCCCGCCTGGGCGTACAGCAGATGCGGGGCACTTGCGACAGATGCCGCCGCAGCAAGCGTCACGCCGGTGGCCTGCAGTGCGCGGCGTCGGGTAGCGGAGACGTCACCCTGTCTGTTCCCACTCATCCTGTTGCAGCTCCTGTGCTCACCTGACGGTGAGAAAATATTCGGCCCTTTGAGCCTGTGAGACAGCCACTGGGTCATTCCATTCCGGGTAGCCCCACCGGCCTGCGGAGCCCCTAGCGCCTGGGCCAGATAGTCATTCCCTACCTGTGTGCGCTTCATGCCTGCCTACGCCCTGCCCGCGCCCGACAGCAGCTCTGTCTCTCGGACCAGAGCTGGAGCAGGCGCGGAGCCCAGCGTGGTCTGGCGCAGCTCAGCAGTCAGAAGGCAGTGTACCCAGCCCGCGCCACATCGCTCTAGAGCCTTGCCGCACAATCTTCAACTGGCGTCCACTCGTGCATAGCGGCTGCAGCCTCTCCACTGCCGTGCAGTCGCTTGCGCCGCGAGCGGTGTGGCGCGGACCCGAAAACAGGCAACAGGCTAACGCACTGGCCGCAGCCGTCCCTCGTACAGCATCATGATCACGAACGAGTCGGCATACGGGCTATTCTTGTAGATCGGATCGGTGTCTGGCGGCCAGCCGGTCACTCGCACGCCGTCTAGCACCGGGTTGTTGCCGTAGCGCTCCCACAGCGGCAGCATCGGCAGCAGCTCGTTGAACACGCGCGCCAGATACTGGATCAAATCCTTCTGGGCCGCGACATCCAGGCCATCGGCCGCCTGGAGGGTCATTGACATCACATCGACTTCGCCGATGGTATTGGTCTGCTGCACCAGCGGAAACCCGGAGCCCGGCCCCGGCGCCTGGGGCGGGTTGTAGAACAAGAAATCCTGCACGAACGAGAAGTGCGGGTGCGGGTGCGCCGCGCCCCAGCTCCCCGTGGCGAGCTGGAAACGCCCAGCGAACACTTCGTTGTTGAACTGGGTGAACGTGATCGAGCGCGGCGTGATCTTCACCCCGAACTTGGTGAGCTGATCGGCCACGTTCTTCCCAGCAGCAGACCAGTCGGCGAACTCCGCCTGGAACAGGAGCTCGTACTCCATGCGGTTGCCGTCAGGATCCTGCCACACCCCATCCCCACCCCGCCGAAAGCCCAGGTTGAGCAGCACGCTCTCCGCTCGCGCCGGATCGTAGGGGTACGGGTCCATCATACTGATGGTCTCATCCGTGAGCCACAGCGGCACCAGGTTATCGCTGAAGCCAGCAACGACCTTGATCGGAACGCCTGAGGCGGCCAGGGAGATACGCGCGTTCTCCTCGCGGTTAATCGCGTACATCAAGGCCTGGCGGACCTCCTTGCGGCGCAAGGGAGCCAGCGCCGGGTCGTTGTAGTTGATGAGGATTGCCGGGCCGTTGAACACCGGCGGGCGCAGGATACGCAGGCCCAGGCGAGCAAACTGCTGCTCAGTCGCTGGGGGGAAGCCATGGGTGGCATAGTCCACATTCTTCGCCAGCACCACCGGCGTCACCGTCGGCGTCTCCCCGTTGTACAGCACGATCCGATCAAACCCGATCTGGGCCGCATTCCACGCCGTCGGCACCTTCACC
>JBHOQS010000013.1:0-14795 GCA_042408875.1 Chloroflexota bacterium
GCGGATATCGAACCTCGAATCTGTTGCATCCGGCCTTTGGGTCGGATGAGGATTGAAACTCTGGATGGTGCGCAAGAGGCGTCGGAGCGCCTCGTGTTGCATCCGGCCTTTGGGTCGGATGAGGATTGAAACAATGTCACCGTCTCTCGATACGGTGTGACGGTGAGTTGCATCCGGCCTTTGGGTCGGATGAGGATTGAAACGAGCATCTTCGGGCGCTTGTCCATGCGCCTCGGTATGTTGCATCCGGCCTTTGGGTCGGATGAGGATTGAAACAGGAGAGCGCAAACAAGTGGAAGGAGAGGGTCGGGGCGTTGCATCCGGCCTTTGGGTCGGATGAGGATTGAAACTGGACAGATGTCGCCCGACATCTCCGACAAGGAAAGTTGCATCCGGCCTTTGGGTCGGATGAGGATTGAAACCGAAAGAGCAGGTCGAAGTGATACGAGTCACTCAACGTTGCATCCGGCCTTTGGGTCGGATGAGGATTGAAACGAGCTCGATGAAAGCGCCTCCGCTCGCGCTGTGCGAGTTGCATCCGGCCTTTGGGTCGGATGAGGATTGAAACATTGAGAGGCGCTCTTCGGTCCCAAAGCGACGAAAGGTTGCATCCGGCCTTTGGGTCGGATGAGGATTGAAACTCGATCTCTCCCAGAATTGGAGGGAGCCTCCCTCCGTTGCATCCGGCCTTTGGGTCGGATGAGGATTGAAACGGTACGTACGCTCGACCGCTCGGATAGCCGGACGGAAGTTGCATCCGGCCTTTGGGTCGGATGAGGATTGAAACTGGGGGTGGATAGGGGATGTCTACTCTCGCACCATGTTGCATCCGGCCTTTGGGTCGGATGAGGATTGAAACCGCTCACGGACATCAGCAGGCGGCTCGGGCACGCGTTGCATCCGGCCTTTGGGTCGGATGAGGATTGAAACGGTCGACCACGCCAATTGAGTTCGCAGGAAGTACGGGGTTGCATCCGGCCTTTGGGTCGGATGAGGATTGAAACTGCATGTACCACCACAGACGCATGCGAGCATGCGCTGGTTGCATCCGGCCTTTGGGTCGGATGAGGATTGAAACGCGCCGCTCTTGCGGCGTCCGACGGTACTGTACATGTGTTGCATCCGGCCTTTGGGTCGGATGAGGATTGAAACACGTACGGTCTCGTGCGCGACCTCGGCATCACGTTCAGTTGCATCCGGCCTTTGGGTCGGATGAGGATTGAAACACTGCTGGGACATCCTCCAGGAGCTGGAGGTCCCGGGTTGCATCCGGCCTTTGGGTCGGATGAGGATTGAAACTTTGCCCCGTCGGGGCGACAAAAACAGGAGGTGCAAGGTTGCATCCGGCCTTTGGGTCGGATGAGGATTGAAACATGACGGTCGAGGCGGTCAACTCGTCCTGGTTGAGTTGCATCCGGCCTTTGGGTCGGATGAGGATTGAAACGCTCGTCCTGGTAGCGGTAGGACGCGTTGATAACGTTGCATCCGGCCTTTGGGTCGGATGAGGATTGAAACGTGAAACGCGGCGTCGCGGTCTCCTGTGCCTCCAGCGGTTGCATCCGGCCTTTGGGTCGGATGAGGATTGAAACTGTACACGCTGGCGGAGCGACAGCCGCCACGGAGGTACGTTGCATCCGGCCTTTGGGTCGGATGAGGATTGAAACACTCTACCAGGCGGTCGTTGAGACGGCCGACTGGCGGAGTTGCATCCGGCCTTTGGGTCGGATGAGGATTGAAACCAATTCACCCCCTCCGGGCGAGCAAGAAGTCGGGGGAGTTGCATCCGGCCTTTGGGTCGGATGAGGATTGAAACGTGGCTCGTATCAGCGCCTGTACAGAACACATCAAGTTGCATCCGGCCTTTGGGTCGGATGAGGATTGAAACAGAGTATCGAGCAGTCCAAACAATGCCATTGCTTACTCCGTTGCATCCGGCCTTTGGGTCGGATGAGGATTGAAACAACGGCCCCTCCGGCCGTCCAGGCGGCCCTGCTGCGGTTGCATCCGGCCTTTGGGTCGGATGAGGATTGAAACATCTGCTCAGGCCGGAAGACCCGCTGGCAGGCCTGGAGTTGCATCCGGCCTTTGGGTCGGATGAGGATTGAAACATACCGCACGTCCAAGTGCGACGGGGCGTCCCGAGGTTGCATCCGGCCTTTGGGTCGGATGAGGATTGAACGCCTAAAATCAAGCTGCGCACCGCCGTCCCAGATAGCCCGCTATGCTAGCCGCCTGAGCTGGCCTCTAGCACCAGCTGTAGCGTACCTCCCTCGATCAAGGCCTCCCTTCCCTTTACCGCTCCCGACTCCGCGCTCACCTGAACACTTTATCCTTGTACTACGCTCCCCCACCGCGTGCAAAGCGCTGCCGTACAGTGTACACTTGCGCCCGATGTCGGCAGGTCTAGCTGGTCTAGCTGGAGGGCTGAATCACTGCTGACGATCACCCTGACCAGCCAGCGTATCCAGCAGATGCCGAACACTACGGAACGAGGTGGAGGTGCCCATGCCAGCTCTTGAGCCAGGACAGCCCGTGCGCTTCGGGATCGTCGGCCTCGGCGTCGGCCGCAGCCGCGCTCAGATGGTGCTGAAAACGCCAGGTGCCAAGCTCCAGATGATCTGCGACCTGCGCCCGGAGGTCGCGCAGAAGTATGCCGCCGAATGGGGCTGCGCCTGGACCACGAATTTCGACGAGATGGTCGCCCGCGATGATATCGATGTGATCGGGGTCTTCACGCCCAGCGGCACGCACGCGGATTTCGTGATCAAGGCCGCACAGGCGGGCAAGCATGCGATCACGACCAAGCCGATGGAGGTCACGCTCGCCCGCGCCGATGCGATGGCCGCCGCGGCGCGCCAGGCCGGCGTGGTGCTGGCGGTGGACTTCGGCAGCCGCTACTCCGATGAGGTTCGCAAGGTCAAGCTCGCCATCGATGCCGGTCGCCTCGGTCGGCCGATCTTCGGCGATATGCGCCTCAAGTGGTATCGCTCGCAGGAGTATTACGATGCCGGCTCACCTTATCCCTGGCGGGGCACCTGGCGCTACGACGGCGGCGGCTCGCTGGCCAACCAGGGCATTCACGATCTCGATCTCTTGCAATGGTTTATGGGACCGGTCCGCAGCGTGCGCGCCCGTATCAACATCTTCAACCATCGCATCGAGACTGAAGATGCCTGCCAGGCCTTCCTCACCTTTGAGAGCGGCGCCTGGGGCCTCGTGGAGACCACTACGACTGCCTGGGGCAGCCCCGGCCGCGCTCTCGAGCTCCATGGGACCAATGGGTGCATCTTCCTGGCCGACCGCGGGATCGCCTTCTGGCGCTTCCAGGATGAGGACGAGGGCCGCGTCACGCCGTGGCAGCCGGAGCTCCCTCCAGAGCGCCCTCTGAACGTTATCGAGGATATGGTCGCCGCGCTGACGAAAGGCACGCCGGTCGCCTGCCCGCCCGAAGAAGGCCGCAAGTCCGTCGCCATTATGGAGGCAATCTATCGCTCAGCACGACAGGACGGCGTCGAGGTAACGCCCGAGCTCTAGCACTCAGGCAGCCTTGCAGGCGCCTCTCCACTAATTTTTTGCATACATAATTTCTGGCTGTGCGATTTCTGGTTGTGCGCGAGCAGCGACGCCATAAATCATGCTAAAGTATATAAACTACTATAAACTATGATTATAACGCATACGTGAGCCTGAGGAGTGTGCGGCAGAATGAAGCATATCGACCATGTCGGCATCTTTGTGCGCGATCTTAACCGGCTAGTGGAGTTCTATACCACCGTTGTAGGCCTCGAGCTGAAAGATCGCACAAAGCTGCCGAACGGGACGGAGCTAGCGTTCTTGAAGATCGGCGCAGAGGGCATGATCGAGCTCATTCAGCGGGCGTCCCCGCCCGGCGATCGCCCCGCTGGGCCAGTCTACGGCCCGCATCATGTGGCCTTCCACGTGGACAGCGTCGCTGACTGGGTCCAGCGCCTCCAGCAACACGGCGTCAGGATGACCTCCGGACCGTCGGAGTTTCTGGCGCCCTCCGGCCGCTGCCGTATCGCCTTCTTCGCCGATCCTGAAGGGAACGTGCTCGAGCTGTTTGAGCGGGAGAACGACTTATAACCCTCCTATTTGCTACTGCTCCACGACAGCTACGCGCACTGGCGCCACATCGCTCCCTCGGGGTGGCCGGCGATTACCACTAGCATCGCCGGCCACCTGTGTTGGCGCCACCGGAACGCTGGCTTCCTGGCAGCATGGCAGAGCTGTCCTCTGTTGGGCTTGCGACCAGCACCGTCCTGTTGTCCGGATGTGCGCGATGATGTCGCTCCGGATGCCGCGGAAAGGTGTGTATCTGCACATATGCGCTCCACATATGCGCTCCAGTGGTCATAATACTCTCCCACAGGCTGGATCGCGTGCAGCCGCTATGACTTTCAGGGCACGGTTTTTGCAAGTTATCCTTCCCGTACGGTACAAGGGTACCAGGTCTTGCCCCAGCGGCGTCCACAGGCCAGCACGCATCCTTCCCGTACGGTACAAGGGTACCAGACTGAGATCGCGCTCGTGCCCGTGCTTCCGATAGAGTACATCCGTTAGAGTGCAAGAGCACAAGGGTACAAGGGTACAAGGATACAAGGGTACAAGGGTAAAAGAGTACAACTGAAGAAGGGGGTCGCTATTCATGGAGACAACTACTGTGAGTTCACTGCGGCAAGAAGAGCGGCGGCGCATGACGCGGCGGGCAGTGGCGCTGTCGTTGAGCGGCAGCCTCATGGCCGCGCTGGCCACGGCCTGCCAGCTGCCGGGCCGCCAGCCGGCCGCAGCGCCCGGCACGCAGCCCGGAGGCGGCGAACAACGCGATCTGGCGCCACGCCAGGAGTTCCGCGCCAATCTCTCGGGAGAACCGCCCGGACTTGATCCGAACCTGGCCGCTTGGGCGGACTCGATCGCGGTGATCAACATCGCCTGGGAGGGCCTGCTGAAGTTTGCGCCGGATCTACAGGTGCAACCTGCCCTGGCCAGCGAGGTGCCCAGCATGAGCAATGGCGGGATCTCGCAGGATGGCCTGACCTATACCTTCAAGCTGCGCCCCGACGCCAGATGGAGCGACGGCAGGCCGGTCACGGCGGCCGACTTCGTCTTCGGCGTCAAGCACCTGCTGGACCCCCGCCTGGCAGCCGACTACGCGTCGTCATATTTCGCCATCGTCGGGGCAGAGGAGATGTACACGGCCAAGGCCAGCACTGAGGCAGAGGTCGATGCTCTGTTCGCCCGGGTCGGGGTGAAGGCCGTGGACGAGCGCACGGTCCAGGTGCAGCTCAAGCGCAGGCAGGCGACCTTCACGCAACTGGCGGCCCTGTGGCCGATGTTCCCGCTCCGCGAAGATGTCTGGAAGACGCATAAGGAGCAATGGACCGAGCCGCAGAACTATATCTCCACCGGCCCGTTCCGCATGACTGAGTGGGTCCATCGCGACCACATCACCCTGGTGCCGAACCAGTACTATTATGGTGCCAAACCCACGTTGCAGAAGATCACCCTGACGATGGTGACCGATCCGAATGCGAACTATGCGGCGTATCTCAACAACGAGCGTGACGTCGTGAGTGTCCCGCCGCAGAACATTCCGGTGGTGCAGAACGACCCTAATCTGCGCACGCAGATCCTGCGGTATGACGAGCCCACCACGTTCGGCCTGCGCTTCAACGTGGCCAGGCCGCCGTTCGACAACGTGCGGGTGCGTCAGGCGCTGGCCATGGCTATCGATCGCGAGACCTTCATCAGGAATGTGCAGCGCGGCCTGGGCAAGCCAGCCTACTCCTGGTTGCCGCCTGGCATTCCTGGCCATGACCCGAATCTCGGCAAGGAGTTCGCGTTCAACCCGGAGAAGGCGAAGCAGGCACTAGCCGCAGCCGGCTACCCCGACGGCCGCGGGCTGCCGCCCCTCTCCCTCCAGTACGCCAACACCGGTACAAACCCCCAGGTTGCCGAGTTCGTACAGGCCCAGCTCAAGCAGCATCTGGGCATCGACCTGCGGCTGGAGCCGATGGAGCCACGCGCCTTCAGCGAGCTGGTCAACCGGAAGGAGCACTCCTGGGCCTGGTTTGGCTGGCACGCCGACTACCCCGACCCGGAGAACTGGCTGCCGGATATCTGGGGCTGCAACGGCGGCAATAATAAGACCAACTACTGCAATCCGCAGTTCGATGCTCTGATGCGCCAGGCCGTGGCTGAGCTTGATGACGCGAGGCGCCTCCAGCTCTGGCAGCAGGCCGAGCGCCTGCTGGTGCAGGACCAGCCGTCGGTCTTCCTGTTCTACCGCGAGGTGATGTACTTGGTGAAGCCGCACGTGCAGGGCCTGCGGCCGAATATCCTCGACTCCCGTATCCCCGGAGGGCGCTTCCTGCACGAGGTGTGGATTAAGCGGTCATAATCCTGGTCTACACTCGCTTCTTACGCGAGCTCTTGTTCATCAGCCGCTGCCGCCTAGCACTGGTGCAGGCTGAAGGCAGGCAGAGCGCTGGAAAATAGTGCAGCCCTGGATGCCATCCGTGTCCAGGGCTGCGCGCAACAGGGAAGAGAGCGAGGGTTGACGAGGTTCTCCCGACCCTCCGGGGGAGGCTCTGCTCCACACTACTGCACCACCGCACTCCCGCAGCGTTCCCCCAGCCTCATCCTAACCTCCCTGGCCCGCTGAGGAAAGGGATTTCGACCACCGGCGGTAGATCTCTTCAAACACCCGCACATCCGTACGGGTGTCCTCTCCAGAGGACCGGAACGGCGCTCCCGTGCGCAGGCATTCGATGAAATGGGCGGCCTCGCGCTTGTAGGCCCAGGACCAGCGCGGCTCTGGCAGCGGGCGGGTAATCGTGTGTTGCACGCCCCGCTCGCCCAGCAGGCCAGGCACGCCGCCCCCATCGGAGCGGTAGATCTCCACCTCAGCCACGGCGTTGCGCAAGAGGAGTGGTGGCGCCCAGGTATGCACCCAGCCGCGCTGGAAGTAGAGCTGCGTGTGCTCGTCCCAGCGGTGATAGTGCAACTGGCCTGTCTCCAGCACGCAGCGCACCCCGGCCACGCTCAGGACCACCACGCCAGTGTAGCCGTCGGCGTCGAGGTCCACGTGCCGCACCTCGACCTCATCGCCAGCGTCCAGGAAGTAGCGCAGCAGGTTCACGTTGTGGGTGTACTGTTGCAGGAAGCTCACGTAGCTGCGGCCGAGCTGAGGCGGCAGCCAGTCGGGAAGGTGCTCGCCGGCCGGTGCCGGCGGAGGGGGCTCGTCGGTCGTGATGACCGGCACGTCGATGCCAGCGGTCCAGTCACCGCAGAAACCGTGGGCACGCACGTAGCGCAGCTGGCCCAGCTCACCGCTGCGCCGCCACGCGGCTACGAGATCGTGCACCAGCTCATTGCCTGCGTCGTAGCGCTTCATATAGGCGACCATCAGGCGCGCCTCGCCGGCCCGTGCCGCGGCCAGGATGCGGTCCGCCTGCGCCAGCGAGACCGCCATCGGCTTCTCCATGAAGACGTGCTTGCCCGCAGCCAAGCAGTCACGCGCGATCCCGCCCTGCACCGCGAACGGGGCGGAGACAGCCACGGCGTCGATCTCCGGATCGGCAGCCAGCGCGCGATGGTCGTTATAGAGCTTCTGGATACCGTACCGGTGGGCGACCTGCTCGCCCAGCCTGGGACGCACCTCGGCCAAGGCAGCAAGCGCGCAGCCGGGCAGCGAGGCGAAGTTGGGGATGTGCACGCGCTGCGCCATGAAGCCGCAGCCGACGTACCCCAGCCGAATCGGGCGATCCACCGACATCTTCCCTCGAATGTCAGTTCAGTCTCCGACCAGGTGTTCTCCCGCCTCTCGTGCCTCCTACCCGGCCGGATTCAGCAATGGTGTGATGCGCGGGAGGGCGGCCTGGATCGCCTCGCGAGCTCCCTGCTGGCCTGCCCACACAGGTGCGAGCGCCTCATCCAGAATATTGTCGATCTCCACACCGTTGATGAGCGGGGGCTCGATGTGCATCACCTCCAGCGCCTCGACCACAACTCTCATATCAGCACCGGGCGGCTCCGGCGGGTTGACGAACTCAGGGTCGCGGGCCACGGAGATGCGGCCAGGCGGCGCCTCTCCGCGCACCGCCTCCATCTTCACGCTCTCTTTGCTGGCCAGCACTTTCATCAGCTCCCACGTCTCGTTCTTGACGCGCGAGAGCTCGCTCAGGAACCAGCCGACCCCACCGCCTGAGGAGATCGCCTTGCCCCGCCCGCGCGGGGTCCCGGTCAGGCTCCAGTCGAACGTCACCTCTCGCCGGTTCGCCGCCACGCTGTTCACAGGCTCGTGGTACATCAGCAGGTTCCCCTCCAGGAACAGCCCGCGCCGCCCACCCTGGGCCTGCCGCTCCGCCGCGGTCGGCGCCACCCGGTGACGATGGATCAAGTCCGCCAGGAATTGCAGCGCCTGGATCGCTGGCTCCTCGCCCAGGAACGTCCGGGTGCCGTCGTCACTGAATAGCTCGCCCCCGTTTGACCACACCCACGTCTGCCAGTCGCGGCGCCCCGTGCCGACATCGAAGGCCCAGCGCGTCGTGCTCGTGCCCTGGCGTATCACCACTTTCCGCGCCAGCTCCAGGAAGGCGTCCCAGGTCCATCCTGCCTCTTTCCACGAGGCAGGCGGGCGCGCCGCCCCGGCCTGGTCCACCATGGCGCGGTTATAGTACATGATGCGAATGCCCAGGAACGGGATGCCGTACTGCTTGCCTTTCCACTGCCAATTGCGCAGGGCCGCCGGGAAGAAGTCCTCCGTATCGAACCGATCACGGCGGATGTACGGATCAAGCACGGTGATGGCGCCCCGGCTGGCGAAGGTAGCGAAGCCAAAGGTCTCCTGGCGAAAGAGGTCCGGCGGCGTGCCACCGGCAAACATCGCCAGCAGCTTGTCCGTCCCTGTGGCCCCCTCGATGAACTGCACTTCGATATCAGAGAATTTCTGCTTGAAGAGGGCGACTTGATCCTGGCGCAGCTTCGTGCGCGTGGGGCCGCTGTCCACGGCCCACTGGATCACCGCGCCCTTCTGAAGACCGGGCGGCGGCCCTTCCTCCTGCTGCGGTCGCGACGTCGGGGCACGCTGGCAGGCAGCCAGCCCCGGCGCCGCGGCGAGCAGCGCGAGTATGCCCCGGCGGCTGAGCGCAACCGGCACCAGGTGCCGCTGCTCGGCTGCTTCGCGGGAGAATGTGAGTGCCCGGCCTGCCGTCAGGCTATCACACGACATGGTTCCGCCCTCCTCCTGTGCACCGGCAGTACGCTCGCCTGGGTGCACCTGTATGCGCAGACGGCCTCCATGGCATGCCTGCCGTTCGTATGCCTGCTCGTATACCTTCCTCTTCTTCTTCATTTTCTTCTTCCATTTTCATCTTTCATCGAAAATTTTATATCTGTCATTATCTACATCTACAGCTAGCATAGCGCGCCGCCGCGTATGCGCAAACCCGTACCCGGCGGGAACAGGCGCGCCTCTCCCCGGCACGTGGTGAACGCCGTTCTGATGCAAGGCCTGCCGGACACGATGTCCGGATCAGCCCAGCGCGGCCCGAGATCGTCGCACGAACTCCAGCACCTTCGGCGCTGCCCCGCGGCGTGCCATCTCTTGCTCGGCGAAGGCGTGGAGCCAGCGCGCTACGTCTGGCTTCTGGGATAGCAGATCCTGCTGCTGGTGCGGGTCACTCTCCAGGTCATATAGGCGCGGCGGCCCCGACGGGCCAGCCGGGTCGCTCAGGAACAGCGTGTAGCGCCCATCGGTGACGTGCACCAGGGGAGCATAGGTGCCGTACAGCCCCAGCTCACGCACCGAGCGCTGTTCGCCGCGCACCACCGGCAGGAGAGAGCGGCCGTCGATGTCCTCCGGTGGCCGGACCCCGGCAGCGTCGAGGATCGTGGCGTAGAGATCAACAGTCTGCGCCAGGCAGTCGATGCGCTGCCCGGCCGCGGCGCCCTCGGGGTGGCGGATCAGCAGTGGGATGTCGGCGATGCCGTGCCACAGGAAGTTCTCCGGGTCGCCACCCCAGGACTTCCCCACCAGACCGCGGTCGCCCAGGAGAAACCCGTGGTCGCTGGTGAAGAGAATAAGCGTGCGGTCCAGCAGGCGCAGGACGTGCAAGCTCTCCAGCAGCCGGCCGATCCACACATCCATCATCGTCACCAGCCCGGCATACATCGCCCGCAGGTGTACCACCTCCTCGGGACGGTACAGGCTCACCCGGCTGTACTGGGGGAAGATGAGCCGCTCGCCCTTATAGCCGGGGTCGTACAGCTCCTCGTAGTGGCGCGGCGGGTCAAACGGTTCGTGGGTGTTAAAGCAATCGATCCACAGGAAGAACGGCCGCCGGGCGTTCTCCTCCAGCCAGTCGATCGCAGCCTGGAAGACCTGCGGCCCGAACCACTCGCGCTCCCAGCGGCGCCCGTAGGTCTGCTGCAGGTACAGCTCCATACGATGCGCGCCGCCGCGAATCTTCTCCGGCGTGCAGGGCAGCGTGACCGGACGATCGGCCGGCCACCAGCGATCAGACTGGTTGCCACGCACCAGGTGCCAGCCGGCGAAGTTGCGCTGGTAGTTGCCGGGCGAGCGGGAGACAGGCACCTCTGTATAGCTGCGCTGGATCGCATAGCCGGAGTCCACCAGCGGATAGTTGTCGGTGATGAACATAGCGACGTAGCCGGCCTCGCCGAGCGCCTGGGCGTGCGTGTAGTCGGAATCCAGGAGCGGCCCCCAGCCGCGATGCGGGAACTCGATCCTGCCGGTCCAGGCGTCGCGGCGGAACGGGCCGCAGGGGAACGAGTTCACCATCGCGCGGGTGAAGACCGCCGACTGCGCCGCCAGCGCGTCGAGGTGCGGGGTCTGCACCGGCCGGCCAAGCGAGCCTTCCCGCCGCGGCAGATCGCTGTAGCAGCCCAGATAGTCGCGCCGCAGGCTATCGAGCAAGATCACCAGGACGTTCATGCGCGCGGCCATGGATCCGCCTCTCTTGCCTGCTGGGTGCTGCAGGGTCGAATGCCAGCTCGCCGCAAGCATAGCAGAACTGTCCGGCGCGCCAAAGCAGCGCAGATAGCGTATACTAGGGCGTGGCAATCCCTCACCTGAGCGTGTCCGGCATTTTTGTGCGCCGGCAGCATGCAGCAGACAGGGCAGGGCCGGCACGTTCAATCGCTCGGGCGAGCCGCCACCGTAGCCCAGGGGTGTCCGGCGATTATCCCCAGCGAATGCCCGGTGAGAACTGATGCAGGAGGATCACGCAGTATGAGGAAACTGGCCTTTCTCTTCGCGGCCTTGCTGCTCGCCAGCAGCGTTGCCGTGGCCTATGCCCAGGCGGCCGTCCTGGTGACGCTGCGCCCTAGACCGGGGCAGACGGCAACGGGCACGGCGACGCTACGACCGGGACCGGGCCCTAACCAGACGACTGTCACGCTAACCGTACGCGGCCTGCCACCGAACCAGGTGCGCGTCAATCACATTCACCAGGGGAGCTGCGAGGCTGAGGGCCCGATCGTCTACCCGCTCACGGACCTGCGCTCGGATGCTCAGGGGAACGCTACCGCCATAACCACAGTGCCGGCCAGCCTGGCCACACTCACCAGCGGACGGTACTACATTAACGTCCATGCCGGGCCGGCGCTGCCTGCGCCCGGCATCTCGTGCGGGAATATTCTGGCGGCGGTGGGCCCGGCCCAGGCCCCGGCGCAGGCACCGCGCGCGCTGCCACGCACCGGCGGTGTCGTGCCAGTGCTGCCTCTCGCTGGCGCCGGTGTTCTGGCGCTGGCCATACTCTTCCGCGGCCTGCGCAACCGCAGGCAGGCCTAGCGCCGGCGACAGCTTGCTGCCCTGCCCTGTCTGCTGCGGCGATACTGGGGTGTTACACTTCCTCGCACTACGTGGCTCGTTGCTTCTTCTGCGCTGCCTGGCGCGCCCAGTACGTCAGGCTCACGATGCCCAGGGCAACGCTCTATAAATCGAGTAATACAGGCCATCAGCAAGCTGCCTGCCGACCAGCGACAGCACTGCGATCACGACGATGACCAGCATCGACAGGAGCAGCGAGTACTCGACCATGCCCTGGCCGATCTGCTCCTGCATACGTACTCGCCATGCGTGTCCGGCATTCCTTCCCATCTGCCCCACCTCAGCCCTGCGGAACTGCACTGCGCGGTGGCCTCGCAGGCAGCAGTTCAACCTGCCGATACCGGCGACAGCAGCGGACCAGATACAGGGATACAGATGATAGAGCAAAAAATTACAAAAATGCATATATCTTGTCACCGCTATCTAGCCGGCTGATCTGCCCTGCGAGATACAGCCTCACGCTTCTGTGTCCAGTGTAGGAAGGCCCCGCAGCCACGGCAACGGAGAAGTACCAATGGCGGCGTAGCTCCCAGGACTGGGGTAACCGGTCCTGAGGACTATGCAAAAGTGCCAGCAGCCCAGCGTGCCGCCACGCTTCCGCATCGCATCCGGCTGCCCTGCCCCCCCAGCCGTTGAACAGCCGTCCGGCCTGTGCTATAGTGCGCGCAGGAGCACCTGCTGCCGAATCTCCCGAGTGTGGGAGAGCGGGGGACCCAAATATCCACCGGGGTGAATCGCACGGGCTGTGGTCAGCGTGTCGCGGCCGTGCGTAGGGCACGTGCTACCTGCCCGAACCCGTCAGCTTACTCCGTAGGCCTGGTCATCACTCCGGCACTCTGCCTGGACTGGCAGGGCGTGACGCGCGGTGTACTGACCATGGCCCTCCTGAGCGCTGTACCGCAGCAGGGCCGGAGGTGGAGCGCCATGGAAGGCCGCACACAGGGCTATGGAAGCCCGCAGCCGTGGCCAGATCCTCGCACCGGGGGGCCGTCCTCATTCTCCGATGCGTCCCGACCAGCCGCATCGCCCGAGCCGGCCGGCGCATTCTCGCCCCCTGATGACGCGGAACAGCTCGAGCGGCTGCGCCGGGCCGGGTGGACCGATGAGCAGATCGCACGGCTGGAGCTACAACGCCGGCGCTGGCAGCACCTCCGTGCTATCCGGGCCTGTGAGGGACGCGGGCTCAACTTTCACCGGTTGTGCTTCGCTCGCTGGCTGGTCCAGCACGGCCATTTGAGCGAGCACCTGCGGCCGGCCGGCGGGATGGCCGGCGCGCAGCAGGAAACATCCTTCCACCAGCACGCCGGCTCGCGCAGTCTCTGGCAGTGGTTGCGCAGCGTGTTCCGTAGCGCGTGACTGCGCCAGCACGGCCCGCCGCATCGTCCGGCCACTGGCGGACGGCTCGGCGCGGCCGCCGGGCATCGCTCAGGCACTCGCGAGCACCATAGCGCCTCTGAGCTCATGCGAGCGGTGGATGGCCAGACAGAGCTCGAGCGTGGCACGGCCTTCTTCGCCTGGGACTGGCACTGGCCGGTCCTGCAGGATCGCCTCAACGAAGGCGCGGTTCTCTTGGAGCACTGGCAGGTTGATCTTGCGCTCGGGCTCCGTCACCGGCGCTAGCTCCAGCACCCGCTCAGTGCGATCGTCCAGCGTCGCCACGCGTACTCGCTGCATTCCTTCAGCGCGGGCCGCTGCACGTGTACCTTGCACGCCCCACGTCCATTCCCGGATGGCCGAGGTAAGCCCGCCATCGAACGTGCCTGTTATTCCCCCGGCAAAGCTGATGATGGCGTGGGCGTCGGTGGCAAAATCCGGGTTTGCGCGATCCAGGAAGGCCAGCCGCCCGTACACCTGCTCGGCTGGGCGCTGCACTAGGAACCGCAGGGCGTCTACCTCATGCACCCCCCACTCGAGCACGAAGCCACCGCCCATCGTGCCCCGGCGCCGCCAGGGCGACATGGCCTCGAAGCGCGCCGCAGCAAAACGCCGGCTGAAGCAGTAGGTTATGTCACCCAGCTCGCCGGATTCCACTAGCGTCCGGAGCGCCGCCACCGGTGGGTAATAGCGCAGCACCTGCCCGATCATCAGCTTGACGCCGGCCTGCCGCGCAGCCTCGATCATGCGGTCCGCTTCTTCAAGCGTCAGCGCCATCGGCTTCTCGCAGAAGATATGCTTGCCCGCCGCAGCGGCAGCGACCGCCTGCGCCGCGTGCAGGAACGGTGGCGTGCACAGCCACACCGCATCGACGTCATCGAGCAGGTCTGCCTGTTCAGGGACAGCCCGCGCCCCATAGGCAGCGGCCAGCTCCCCGGCCCGTTCGAGCTCAGGATCTGCCACCGCAGTGAGGCGAACCGCCTCGATCGCCGCCAGCGCGGCGGCGTGGGTCCGCGCGATGCTGCCGGCACCGATGATCCCTACGCGCAATACCTCGCCCATGCGTGCTACCACCTGACTGAAAGTGTCTGGCTGACGTGTGCTCAGTAAGCGCGCCGGGGCGATGCCCGGCGCGCTGTCTCGACCGGACGGCAGCATAGCGCAGGCGCACCCAGGTGGCAACTGGGCCTCCGGGGTGCGCGATCAGCGGCCGGTCTCGTCCACCTGCACGGTCACAAACGCGGCAGGGATAGGCTTGTCTGCGGGATCGAGGGCCCAGAGGAGGAGGGTGTAGAGGCCTGGGCGGCCCGGCGCTGCCAGCCGCACCGGCAGCCGAAAGCGCTCCCCCTGCGGCGCCACCGCCACCGTCTGCACCACCCCCGGTAGCCGGTACGGCGCCGCCGCCGGCAGGCTGGCCAGGGGCTGCGGCAGTGGCTCCCAGCTCACCTGCACCGCATAGACCCGATAGCCTGCCACCACCTGGCCCGCCAGCACCACCTCCTGCCCCAGCTGGGCCTGCCGCAGGGCCGGCCCCGCCAGCACCACGTAC
>JBHOQS010000014.1:0-69018 GCA_042408875.1 Chloroflexota bacterium
TCAGGAAGGTCACCCGAAAGCCGCCCTGCCAGTTCGCAAACTCGGGCTCCGGAAGCCCTTGCTCCCGGCAGAGGCGGACGATGCGCGTGGTGCCCGTGCCCCAGCGTTCGATGATGCCGGCAAAGTAGAAGGCCTGGGCGAGAAGGGGATTACGAAGCACCGACGAGTGGGGTTGATAGAGCTGGTCAGGCGTGAGCGGTGACGGTAACTCCCCCGCACTCCAAACCTCTAAGCGATCTTCTTCCAAGCGGATCTGGATGTCCGCCGGATAGGTGTAATCTCGGTGGATGAGGGCGTTCACCACCGCCTCCCGCAGGGCCTCCAAGGGATATTCCCATTTCTCTTCGCGCTGTAACCCCTCTAAAGAGGGCTCTTCCACCCGGATGTCAAAGCGCACCCTGAGCACCTGGCGAAAGCGTGCCATCGCCCCGTCTAACTGCTCCCACAAGGTACCCGTGAAATCGTGACTATCCAAGATCTCGTCCCCTCGGAAGATACCGATGCGCACCTGTGCCTGGGGAAAGAGGCGCTGGGGCCGCTTGCCAAAGAGCAGCACCCCTGCGTTCTTCAGCCGTTCCCCCTCTACGAGGTTGAGGTTGCGCAGAGTCCCTTCGGGATCGGAGGGATCGAGATGGGGAGCCTCTTCCGGGCCAGGCGGGCAAAGGCCTTCAGGGCTTCCGGCTCCACTTCCTTCAGCGACCAATCGCCGGGGAGCCCATCCCAATTCCTCCCGGAACGAGTGAGGATGTGGCGGGCCAGTTCCTCGGGCGAAAAATCGCGGTTTGTGGCGCCCACGCGGCGGAGATACCGCCCCCTGTAGGGCACCAACCCCGGGGCCGGGTCTACCCGAATTTCCACCACCGGCAGGCCCTGCATCTCGACCACGCGAACCGACGGCGTGATGCCTAGATGGGCGGCGATGAGGTTGGCAATGCGCTGGAGTTCACGGTCATCCGCTTGAGTGCCTACAACTTCCCCATCGTCTCGGACGCCGAGAAGAAGCCTACCGCCTTCCGTGTTGGCGAAGGCCGCCAGATCCTCCAGAGCCCGATCGGTCCACTGCCTTTTGAACTCCAGGGTTTGGCCTTCCCTAGCCTCAACCTTCCCCATGCGCTATGTCCCCTTGCCTTCCAGCCCCAGAACTTCCAGCACCTCGTGCAGGCGGCGCTCCGCCTCGGCCCGTTCTTCTTCCGCCTCGCGCAAGAGCACCATAGCCTCCTCCAGGGGTAGGACGTCTTCCTGATCGTTACTGGCTACGTAGCGGCTGGGGCTCAGGTTATAGTCGTTGCGGGCCGCCTCCTCGTTGGTGATGATGGCCGAAAGCCCCTCCTCGGCCCGCCAGTCGTGATACAGCCGGGCGATGGTCTCGATGTGTTCGTCGGTCAGGTAGTTCTTGGGCCGGCCCTTGGCGAAGAGTTTGCCCGCGTTGATGAGCAGGATCTCGCCGGGATGGCGCTTGCAGCGGTTGACCACGAGGATGATGCCCGGGGCGGTGGTGTTGTAGAACAGGTTTTCGGGCAGCAGGACCACCGCTTCGATCAGGTCCCGCTCCACGAAGGCCTTGCGGATGTCGCGCTCGCGGTTGGAGCCCTGGTTGCCGCTGCCGCGGCTGACCGCGCCGGTGTCCAGCACCACGGCCAGGCGGCCGCGGTCGTTCAGCGAGGCCAGCATGTGCTGCAGCCAGCCCCAATCCGCACTGGAAGAAGGCGGGATGCCAAAGCGAAAGCGGTCGTAAGGATCATTTTCGTACAGATTCGTGGGAAAGTTCTGGTTCCACATGGGGTTGGCGGTGACCAGGTCAAAGGTCATCAGGCGGCCAGCCTCATCGCGAAAGGCGGGGTTGCGCATGGTGTCGCCCAGGCGGATGTCGGCCTCCATGTCGTGGATCACGGCGTTCATGCGCGCCATGGCGAAGGTGCTGGGGTTGATCTCCTGTCCGAAGAGTTGGAGGGGCGCGCAGCGGGAGGGCAGCCGGCGGCGGCCGTTCTGTTTCTCCCCGTGGGTCTCCAAAAGCCGGAGGTGACACTTGATGAGCAGCCCGCCGGAGCCGCAACAGGGGTCGTAGACGGTCATGCCGGGGTCAGGCTCCAGGAGGCGGGCCATGAGCACCGCCACCTCGCGGGGGGTGTAGAACTCGCCGGCGCTCTGGCCTTGGCCCTCGGCGAACTTGCGTAGCAGGTATTCGTAGGCGCGGCCCAGGATGTCGGGCTCCACGTCGTCCAGGCCCAGGCGGTGCCGTGAGAGCACGTCCACCAGACGAGCCAGGTATTCGTCGGGTATGATCCGCTGCCCCGCGGTGGTGGCGTTGAAGTCAACCACGTCAATGACGCCCTGCAGACGCGGGTTCTCGCGGGCTACGGCCCGCACGGCGTCGGTGAGGAACTGGCCCAGGCCGGCCTGGCCGTGGGTACGGATCTTCTCCCAACGGGCGTTTTCGGGAATGTAGAAGCGCACCAAGCCGCCGCCGCGGGCGATAATGCCACACGCCCGCTCATCCTCCACGATACGCTCGGCTTCCTGCCGACTCCCGTACTCCTGAGCCAGACGCTGCAACTCATCCTCAAAGACATCAGAAAGCCGCTTGAGGAAGATCAGCGGCAGGATGTAATCCTTGAACTTGGGCGCATCAACCGGACCCCGGATCACACAGGCCGCTTCCCAGAGCCAGGACTCCAGTGTGGAGAGATCCAAAAGTTTCTGTTCGGGTTTATCCGCCATAGGGTTTTGTCCTCCTCAAATCTTAGAGCTGGTGGGTCTTTCCGTCTTATTGTTAGGTTCCCATTTCAACCGGTGAGAGCCTACGTGGGATGTTTCGCCGAAGAGGTCCGGTTGCGGCGGTTCGGGGCGGCGCACCGCGTTCAAGATGGCTTTGGTGGAGATGCGCTCGTGAATGTGCAGCGAGACGACATCCACCTCGAAGGAGGTATGCTCCTTCTTGCCCGCCAATCCAGTTGCGGATCGAGGAGGGGGGCGTAGCTGTACTGGCTCGTCTGCCGCTCGCGGACTTCGTAGGTAGGTGCGAGGCCGGCAGGGGGATTGTTCTTGCGCCGGGCCTGTGCGTGCCGAAAGTCGCGCACGCTGTTGCGCTCCGTCGGATGCGTCTTCCTTTTGCGTGGCATTGAACTCACCCCTTAAGGCTACTTGCTCTGAGAGGCTTCCGATCTCGGACTCCATCCAGAAGGGCCAGTGCCTCGAAGGGCTCGCCGTCGTCATCAACTGGCTCAGCACCCACGTAGCGGCCGGGTGTGAGCACGTAGCCGTGCTTGCGGATCTCTTCCACTGTGGCGCTCTTGGAAAAGCCGGGGCCGTCCCGGTAATCGCCTGCGCCTGCCTGCCGCGCCCGACCTGAAGTCATAGCAATGCGGATTGGCCAGCTTGCAGCCGGCCTCGATGCCCTTCCCCCTTCACGGGACTCACCCGCTATAGCCCAACTCCTCCAACCGCTTCAGCAATCTTTCTATGGAAGGTTTAAGGGCTGGCGCGTCACGGCTGGCCGCCTCCCATACGATGTCGAGGTCAATGTCGAAGTAACCGTGAACCAGAACATTCCGCATCCCGATGATCTTTGCCCATTCGATTTCTGGTGCCATGGCCCGCACGTCTTCAGGCAGTCCCCTGGCCGCCTCCCCAATGATCTGCAAATGGCGGACGAACCAACCCTGCAAGAGTTCGTCCTGCTCAAAAGCGGCTCGACCCCTGCCCAAGTAGCGCTCAATGGCAGCGATGGCATCCAGGATGTCCCGCAGGCGCTCCTTCGGGTCTCTCATAGTGGCACGGCCTCCTTGAGCACCCGATCCCGAATGCGCGGCTTGATGCCGCGATCGCTTACCACATCCACCGGGCGGCCCAGCAGCTGCTCGAGTTCATACTGAAGTCCGCCCAAGTCGAACAGGCTCCGCCCCGCTTCCATCTCCACCAGAAAATCGATGTCGCTCTCCTCATCTGCCTCGCCGCGGGCAGCAGAGCCAAAGACCCGGACGTTGCGGGCACCGTATTTGGCGCAGATGCGCAGGATTTCTTCGCGCTTTGCCTTCAGCAACTCCTCAAACGTCATATCCGAGCTCCTTCAGGTTCCGGGCGATGGCGGCATCGAGCTTCGCGGCCTCGGCCTGCTGCTCGCGCAGTTGCGCCACCAGACGGGCCATCTTCTCCTCGAAGGGCTCGCCGTCGTCATCAACTGGCTCAGCACCCACGTAGCGGCCGGGTGTGAGCACGTAGCCGTGCTTGCGCACCTCCTCGAGCGTCGCGCTCTTGCAAAAGCCGGGCACGTCTTGGTATTCGCCCGCGTCCTTCTCACCACGCCAGGCGTGGTAGGTGTCGGCGATCTTCCGGATGTCCTCGTCCGTGAGTTCCCGGTGGACCCGGTCCACCATGCGGCCCATCTTGCGGGCGTCGATGAAGAGCACCTCGCCGCGGCGGTCGCGCAGGGGCTCTTTTCTTCCCGCGGGCGGGCGTCCGCTCTTGTCTCGGGCGAGGAACCACAGGCACGCCGGGATCTGGGTCGAGTAGTAGATGGAGGACATCCAGCCGTTGGCCAGCACGAAGCCGGCCACCCCGCGGGCGCCAGGTGGTGGATGATGTGCTGCACCCAGGCGAAGTTGGCGTTGCCGGCGGGCGGCACGCCGAACTTCCAGCGGCGGTCCTCCAGCAGGTGCTCCCCGCCCCAGCGCTTCATGTTGAACGGCGGATTGGCCAGGATGTAGTCGGCCTTGAGGTCGGGGAAGCGGTCGTTCGTGAACGAGTCGCCCTGCTCGATCTTCGCGTCGATCCCGCGGATGGCGAGGTTCATCTTGGCCAGCCGCCAGGTGGTGTAGTTCAGCTCCTGGCCGTAGATCGAGATGTCGCCGATGCGCCCCCCCTGGGCGCGGATGAACTCCTCGGACTGCACGAACATCCCCGAGGAGCCGCAGCAGGGGTCATAGACGCGGCCGCGGTAGGGCTCGAACATCTCCACGAGGAGCTTGACGATGCAGCGGGGCGTGTAGAACTCCCCGCCCTTTTTGCCTTCGGCGCTCGCGAACTGGCCGAGGAAGTACTCGTAGACCCGCCCCAAGATGTCGCGGGCGTGGTTGTCACCCCCGCCGAGGTGGATGTTGGAGACGAGGTCGATGAGCTGTCCCAGGCGCTGCTTGTCGAGGGCGGGGCGGGCGTAGTCCTTGGGGAGCACCCCCTTGAGGGAGGGGTTGTCCCGCTCCACGGCTGCCATGGCGTCGTCCACGAGCTGGCCGATGTCCGGCTGGCGGGCGCTCTTCTGCAGGTGCGCCCAGCGGGCCTCGGGCGGCACCCAGAAGATGTTGTCCGCCCGGTACTCGTCGGGGTCCTCGGGGTCGGCGCCCTGATCGCGCTGACTCTCGAGCTTGGCGCGGTGGGCCTCGAAGGCGTCCGAGACGTACTTGAGGAAGATGAGCCCGAGCACCACGTGCTTGTACTCGGCGGCGTCCATGGAGCCGCGCAGGGCGTTGGCGGTCGCCCACAGCTGGGCCTCGAAGCCGAGGTTGGCGGAGGTCGCGTCCGACTTGCCCGTGTTGTTCTTTCGCTTCGCCAATGGCTACCTCACCCAATCATTTCGCCGAGGCGGTGTCCAAGGGCGTCTAACGGCTTGCGGCTGAGCCGCCGCGCCCTCTACCAGAACGCTACGAATGAAAATGAGCGCCCAAATTGCGGCCCGTTGGCGCGGTCGGCTCCAGTCGCTTGTTGGGCGGCAGCGGCTAATGGTCGTCCTTAGCATGGCGCGGACCATCTTCAAGTATGCTCTTGAGACGATTGAAGTCGGGTCCCAGAGTGGGGCGCACAACGAGGTTGAGGAAAAGGGCCACCAAGGGGGCTGCCAGAACCTTCAAACCTTTCAATGGTACTTCGAGGCGAAAGTACAGAATCGTTCCTGCGCCTCCTCGCGCAAGCTCATAAATGGCACTCGGACGGATCGGTCCGGAGGCACGCTGCACGGTGATGAGCCTCGGTGGTTCGAAGGCCGTGATCACCGCCTCTGTTTCGATCGTGCGCCCTGGCACCCACCGTACTTCGATCTGACGAGACCAAGCTCCTCCCAGAGCCGATTCAGTTCCAATCGCGCGCATCTCGAGCACATTGGCTCGCCACCTTGGATCATTGGAGAAGTCCGAAAGGAAGGCGAAGACGTCTTCCGGTTGTCGACTGATTTCGACCTTGTGGCTGAGCTTCATATGTTGTTCCTCCATTGTGATTTGGCTCCTGGCGTTTCGAGCACGTCACCTCCGAGTCCGCTCAACGGCCTCGAGATGGGACGTCCGGTCAGCCCTTCGAGCCTATCCGGAATCTGAGTCTCCGCATTGCCTTCGGCGCTGGCGAACTGGCCGAGGAAGTACTCGTAGACCCGTCCCAGGATGTCGCGGGCGTGGTTGTCACCCCCGCCGAGGTGGATGTTGGAGACGAGGTCGATGAGCTGTCCCAGGCGCTGCTTGTCGAGCGCGGGGCGGGCGTAGTCTTTAGGAAGCACCCCCTTCAAGGAAGGGTTGTCGCGCTCCACCGCCGCCATGGCCTCGTCCACGAGCTGGCCGATGGTGGGCTGGCGGGCGCTCTTCTGCAGGTGGGACCAGCGGGCCGCGGGCGGCACCCAGAAGATGTTCTCGGCTCGGTACTCGTCCGGGTCCTCGGGGTCCGCGTAGGGTTCGGCCTCCAGACGCCGGTGGTGCTCCTCGAAGGCATCGGAGATGTACTTGAGGAAGATCAGGCCCAGGACGACGTGCTTGTACTCCGCCGCGTCCATCGAGCCGCGCAGGGCATTGGCCGCTTGCCAGAGCTGGGCCTCGAAGCCCAGCGTGGCGGAGCTCATGGGTGTCCCCACCCTCCGGGCATCCCTCTCGGCTGCAACGCTACCGCTGTAGCGCCTGTGATCCCTTCGACTCATCTCCACCCCTTTGACCAAGTTCTGGCCGAATTCTACCTAGCGTTGCTCCCCCTAGCAACCCGCCGTAGATGGGGGTGGTTTTGGTATCGTGACTTCCAGTCCATAATTGGAGCGACAACATGAGTTGCGTGCTTCAATTATTCAATCATTTCAATTATTCAACTGAAGACTCGAAGGCTCCCACTGTCAACCCGCCCGGAGGCCTGATTGGGGGACCGGTTTAGGTGTGTGGTAGGAGTGATAGGAGTGATAGGAGAGGAGAGGTAAGAAGAGCTTCCCAAGCCTGAGTAGACTGACGGCCTGCCCGACGCGGGTGGTGCGCGTCCTTGGCCGGTGCCCGTTGCGGTACCCTGGTCGCGCGTCCGTCCGCTCAGAGGGGGCGGCCGTGCGCTGGTCCGTCCCCTGCGCCGCCAGCACCTGGTTCAGGCCCTGCGCCAGGAGCCTGGCCCCCCTCGTCCTGGCGGACAAACAGGTGATGGAACAGCTCGCTGGCTACGGTCACCTGGTCGTGGGCCATCCCTCCCCCCCCCTGGTGTGGTTTGCTGCCGCCTTCCCGCTCCCAGCGGGAGGGTGGCCCTTCTTGCTCACTCCCGGGCCACCCCGCTTTTTCCACACAATACCGGACACAACTCAGAACGGGGGGGGAGATTCAGCTACTCCGCGGCCTCGGCGTCCAGCGCAGACGGGCTGGCCGTCCCGCCCTCGCTGAGGGCGTCGCCGGGCAAGGCGGGCTCCGCGGGAGAAGCAGGAGTTGCCGCCTGGCAGAACACGGCGCGCGTCCCCTGGTCGGTGTGGTACTCGTAGCGCCGCCCGCCAGCAGCCAGCACCAGGCGGTACCCGGGGGTAATCACCTGGAGGTAGAAGAAGCCCGGCTGCGGGCAGCCGAGCGAGCTGTCCGGCCAGTCGACGGCCTCGAGCTCGACCACCGCAATGGTCTCAGGAGGCACACCTGTGCGCGCCGCCAGGTCCTGGATGGCCAGCGCAGCCACAGGGGGCAGCGCACTCGGGTCGGCAGGTTGCTGAGGTAGTGGGGCCGGCGACATCGGTAGCCTGATGACAATACTCCCGCCGCAGCCGTGGTCGGCGGCACCTCCGTAGGCCGAGAGTGAATCCAGCCTGACCGGATGGCATGCCTCGGCCGGCCCAGCCAGGCCGAGCCAGAGCGCCACGCCGGCGATCATCCCAGTTACCGCAAGCAGGGCCCATGCGACGATGGCGTCCTGGCTGTGACCAGGTGTACGCATCTAGTATACTCCTTGCCGGTAGAGTTCTCACCAGGATACTTCCTACCGGGATAGGTCTTAAACACCTTCCTGATGCCAGATCTCTTGAGCGTTGCACGGCGTTCCGCATTCCCGCGGAACGCCGTGCAAGATGCGTATCGGGTGTGTCTCGGCGCCGGTTCGGCGAAATCCATGTGCTCCTTGCACACGATTCAACGTCGCGGGCCTGCGAAAAGTTCCCATCCAGTTGGAACTGACGACAGATCGGACACAGGGCGTGAGCCTGCTCTGAGCAGCGTTCGGCAGCCCACACGGCGCGGGCTCATCGCCCTGGTGTGGGGCAGCGCCGCGTGGGGATGCGGCGCCGCGCCGGCGCCGCGCGTGACGGTACGCGAGGTGGCTGAGTTGGAGCAGCGGGTCCGCGAGCATGCCGTCCGGCTGGAGCGCATAGCGGCGTTACTGGAGGAGCATCGTGAGACGCCCAGCGCCGCGGCGCTGGCCGCAGCCTGCCGCGCCGCCACAGCACGCCTGCCGCGATTGCGCTATAGCCTGCAGGAGACGGCCCGCTCGCTCTTCGAGTTCCCGCCGGATGCTTCGCGGGTGGAGTACCGTCGCGCGGTGAGCGAAGGGCGCGTGCTGCGGCAGGAGGCCGCCGACCTGGTCGCACAAGTGCAGGAAGTACGCCTCCTGCTCCGGCGTATGGCCGCGCTCCCAGACATTGCCGATGTGCCGGCGTTGCAGGCTGAACGTGCTGCCCTGGAGGATGATCTGGCAGTCTTCGAGCGCGCAGCAGCACGCTTCGAGGCCTATGGACGTATGCTTGAAGAGCAGGGCAGCGCATTCCAGCGCAGCCTCGGTCGGTGAGCTTGCTGCCCTGCCCTGAGCGGAGCAACCGGCACATGTGCATGCCGGAGGGGAGAAGCAGAGCGATGGCGGTGACGACACAGCGACTCGGCGTGGTACTCCTGTCGGGCGGACTAGACTCGACCACGGTAGCAACCCTGGCCGTGCGCCAGGGGTACACGGTCTGGGCGGTGACGGTGCAGTACGGCCAGGCCCATCAGCGCGAGCTCGAGGCGGCACGGCAGGTGGCGCAGGCGTTGGGTCTGCGCCATCAGGTCGTGGAGATCACGGCGTTCAAGGACCTGGCCTGGTACTCAGCGCTTACCCATCCGGAGCGCTTTGGCATCCCCAGTGGACGCTCTCCGGAGCAGATAGCGCGCCAGATCCCGCTCACCTATGTGCCGCTGCGCAATACCTTCCTGCTGACCCTGGCGGCGGCCTATCTGGAGAGCGCAGCGCTCCACGCTATCGAAGTCGAGGGTGCTGCGCCAGAGCAGCTCGAGGTCGTGCTGTTCATTGCCGCGAATGCTATCGACTATAGCGGCTACCCCGACTGCCGCTCGGAGTACTACCGCGCTATAGCCGAGGCGCTGCGGCTGGGGAGCAAACTCGGGACCCAGTACGGCGTGCTGTTCCAGATCGAGACGCCGCTTATCGCCAGAACCAAGGCCGAGATCGTCCGCCTAGCTGTCGAGCTTGGGGCCCCGCTCGAGTACACCTGGAGCTGCTATCTCGGCGGCGAGCGGCCGTGCGGGAAGTGCGATAGCTGCCTCCTGCGCGCCAAAGGCTTCGCTGAAGCAGGCATTCCCGATCCAGCCCTGGTCTCGCTGGGCTGGAGCTGATAGCACGCTGCCGCTCCCAGCCATCCTACGGATGCACGATCACCGGAGTGCCGATACCCGCCCAGTCCCAGAACCAGCGCGCCGTGGCTAGGCGTAGGTTCACACAGCCGTAGCTCATCGGCTGGCCGAAGTTGTTGTGCCACCAGGCGTAGTGGATGGCGTGCCCGACGCCGGTGAAGTACTGCGTGTACAAAACATTTGTCAGCAGGTACCCCTTCGGGCTGGAGAGCGGGATACCGATCGTGCGTGAGTCCATGGTTTCGTTGTAGACGCGGCGCTGGATGGCAAAGATGCCAATGGGAGTCAGACCTTTATCAGCGCGGCCGGTGGAGACCAGATCGCTGAAGACAGCACGCTCGCCCTCATATGCGGTGATGCGCTGGCGGCTGATACTGATGTCGATCCATTTCATGCCCCAGGGGCCGTACGCTTCGAGCGCCGCCTCCGTCGAGGCCACGCGTGGAGCCCGTGGGAAGAGCGCTTCCCGCCAGTCCGGGGCCTGCTCTGCTCGCGCCACGGGCTCCACCGGTACGCCGGCGCGGGCGGCCGCTTCAGCGCCGAGCAGGCCGGCCGTCACGGGCTTGTTGGGCTCCCACTCCAGCCGGAAGCGCTGGAAGTACTGCACGGTCCGGTCGTTCTCCCAGAGCTCTTCGGTAATGGGATAGCCGAGCACGGGCACACCGCCATGTTGGTCGAGAAACTGTAGGAAGCCAGCGCCAACGCTGTGCCCGGTCTCGGGGTAGTAGCGCCGCCCGGTCACGCGCTCGTCTTCTTCGGGCGGGGGGACGCGGCGCTGCCCTTTGCTCAGCTCATCGGCGAGCAGGCCCAGCTCGACCGGGCCGCCTTCTCCAGGGCGCTCGAAGCGGCAGCGTTCGAAATACTGCACGATGCGATCGCCCCACTCGAGCTCTTCTGTCAGCGGCAGGCCAAAGAGTTCTGCGCCGCCCATGGTACGCCAGAACTGTAAGAAATCCTGCTGGAGGTGATGCCCGGTCTCAGGGAAGTACACCAGCGACACGTTTGGCCCAACCACCGCGTGGTGTTGACTTGCCTGAGCCCGCTCCAGACCTGCGAAGCCTCCGAAAGCTGTCCCGAGCGCCATGCCTGCAAGGGCCAGTGCCACGCGGCGGCGCGATAGCCCTGCGCGATGAGCCGAACGGTCTCCTGTGCCTGCACCTGCCATTGCTTTTTCACCTCCCGCCATCGGCCCGCTTGCTGAGGCGTGTCTTTATAGTTAGCATTTGAGGTTCTGGTCGGCACTTGGGCGTCCTGCAGGACGCCCAAGTACTCCTGGTCTCCCCAAACGCGTATGCGTAGGTAACAAGAATGTGCAAGTATTATGCCAGATGGGTGCTGTGCATGTAAGAGGGGACAGGGCTTCCGGCCGGATTGCGCCAACACTTGTGCAACTCCGAATAGTTTGGTATGATCAAACCGCTAGGGATAGGCAAATTGCTCGAAAGCTGTGAATGATCTGGCTGGAGGGCGAAACCAGGCGCCGGCCCTGTCGGTGCCTGACAGTGAGCCGGCGGAGAAAGGCGCCATGTCTATGTCTCCGTCTTCGATGAGCTCGGCAGGTTCGGCCGTAGGGGCGCAGGCGAGCGACAGGCTCTCCACCGGTCTGAGCCAGCAGGATCTGGCGCGGGTCGCCGATCTGCTGCGGGCCGCCATGCGGGTGGTGCGCGGGGGCCAGGTGGCTGAGTGGACGGACCTCGACCTTACCATGGCCCAGGTAAAGGTGCTGTTTCTGCTGCACCATGAAGGGCCGCTCCGCACGGGGCATATCGCTGCTCGCCTGGACGTGAAGCTCCCCACCGTGACCAGCACGGTGGATGGGCTGGTGAAGCGTGGGCTGGTCCAGCGCGAGGACGACCCGCATGACCGCCGCATCGTGATCGTGCGTCTCACGCCGGAGGGCAGCGCGCTGATGGAGCGGTTGCAGCAGGGGCGTCAGGCGCGGCTGGTCGCGCTGCTGGCGCAGATGCAGCCGCACGAGGTAGCAGCCCTGGAGGAGGGGCTGCGCGCCCTGATCCGTGCCGCCGAAGCGAGCACCGAGCCGGCGGCAGCCACCCAGTCACACACAAAGGATTGCTGAGCCATGCGTATCTTGCTGCGCCTATTGCAGTTCGTGCGACCGTACTGGTGGGCGAGTATCTTTTCCGTGGTGCTCATTCTGGCCCTCACCAGCTTTCGCATGGGCCCGGCCTGGTTCACCAAACTGATTGTGGACGAGGCAATCCCCCGGCGCGATCCATGGCTCGCCCTGTGGTTCATCGCCGGCCTCTTTGGCGCGGCGCTGATTTCGAATCTCATGAACTCGCTGGAGACCTACCTGGAGCAGTACGTCGGCCAGCGGGTCATTTACGATCTGCGCAACGCCTTGTACACGCATCTCCAGTCGCAGAGCATGAGCTTCTACGACGCCAACCAGACCGGCCAGCTCATGTCGCGCGTCACGAACGATGTGAGCCAGGTGCAGTTCTTCTTAACCCAGGGCCTGGCACGCCTGATCACGTCGTTCGTCACCATGGGGCTGAACCTGGGCATCATGCTGGCCCTAGACGCGCAGCTCACGCTTGTCGCCATGTCCGTGATCCCGCTTATCTTCTTCTACCAGCGCAAGATGCGTGAGGTAATGCCCCTGTGGCGGGAAGTACAGAAGCGCATGGCGGATCTGAACGTGGTGATCCAGGAGAACGTGGCCGGCATTAAGCTGGTCAAGGCGTTCAACCGCGAGCCCTATGAGGCCCAGCGGTTCAACGAGGTGAACTGGGATATCCGGCAGAAGCGGCTGAAGTCCAGCCTGCTGATGGGCTTTATCATGCCCGGGCAGGAGTTCGCCGCCAGCCTGAGCACCGTGATTATCCTTGCCGTGGGGGCGGCGCGTGTGATGGACGGCAACCTCACTGTGGGGAGCCTGCTGGCGTTTAACTCCTATGCCCTGGCCATGTGGATGCCGATCCGGTTCCTTGGCTTCATCAACCAGATGGCCCAGCAGGCCATCGCTGCTGGCGAGCGGGTGTTCGAGATCCTGGACACGCCGCTGGACGTGACGGAGAAGCCGGATGCCGTGCCGCTGCCGCCGCTCAAGGGCCGTATTGAGTTCGACCACGTGTGGTTCTCCTACGGCAAGGATCAGCCGCCGCTGCTGCGCGATATCACATTTACCGTCGAGCCAGGCCAGACGCTGGCATTGGTCGGGCCGAGCGGGTCTGGCAAGAGTACTATCGTGAACCTGATCCCGCGCTTCTACGACCCCACGCGGGGGCGCGTGCTGATCGATGGCTACGATGTACGCGACGTTACGCTGGAGAGCTTGCGCTCGCAGATCGGCATGGTCATGCAGGAGACCTTCCTGTTCAACATGACCGTAAAGGAGAACATCAGCTACGGCCGACCTGATGCCACGATGGAGGAGATCATCGAGGCAGCGAAGGCGGCCAACGCGCATGACTTCATCATGGAGATGCCGCAGGGCTACGACACTCTCATCGGCGAGCGGGGCATGCGGCTGTCGGGCGGGCAGCGCCAGCGCATCGCCATCGCCCGCGCCATTCTGGTCAACCCGCGCATCCTCATCCTGGACGAGGCTACGTCCAGCGTCGATACGCGGACAGACGCCATGATCCAGGCGGCACTGGACCGGCTGATGAAGGATCGCACCACGATCGTGATCGCCCACCGGCTCTCCACCGTGCAGCGGGCGCACCAGATCCTGGTGCTGGAGAACGGGCAGATCGTTGGCCGCGGTACGCACGAGGAGCTGCTGCGCACCAACGAGCGCTACCAGCACCTGTACGACATTCAGTTCCGCCTGCAGCGCGATGGCATGGCTTCGACGCTCGTGGGCGCTGTCGTGGGAGATGGAGGCGCTGTCGTGGGAGATGGAGAGGAGGGCGATGGCCGGCGCGCTCGCTCTGGGGAGTATCTCGGCCGGCGTGTTGGGGAGGAGGGAGAAGAGGGCGCCGCACTGCGCGACGGGCGGTGGAACCGGTTCGGCCCTGCCCGCGATGGTGGAAGCTCTGCAGGACCGCAGAGGGATGGCTGGGAAGGACAGCGCGGCGTTGGGGGCGCGCCGAGCAACGGTCCTCCCCAGGGCTCCGCAGCCACGACAGGGCAGCATGCTCGACAGCACACGCGGGAGGTCGTGCCATGATGATGCGTGGTGGCATGGGCGGCATGCGCGGCGGTATGGGCAGCATGATACGCGGCGGCCATGGCGGCTGGAACATGATGCTGGAGAAGCCGGAGCTGAAGTCCAGCGCGTGGCAGATCTTGCGGCGCATGCTGGGACTGCTCCAGGATCAGAAGAGCCGGCTTATCTTGGCCTTCATGACTGTGCTCGGGGCTTCGCTCTTGAACATGGTTCCTCCCTGGGCCACGCGATATGTCATCGACCAGGCTATCCCGCACCAACGGTATGATCTGCTCTGGATCGTTGGCCTGGGGCTGGCCGGCGTGCATGGGGCGCGCTACGCGTTATCATTCGCCAACCGTTACTTCACGGCCGTCGTCTCGCAGCAGCTTGTCTTCCAGATGGCGAAGCGGCTGTTCGAGCACGTGCAGCGATTGTCCCTGCGCTTCTACGAGCGGCAGGGCACCGGTGACATCATCTCCCGCGCTACCAACGATGTGGGCGTCTTGCAGCAGGCCCTTGGTTTCGGCGTGGTCCAGGCAGCGGTAGGCCTGCTGAACATGGTCGCCTACGGCCTGATCATGCTGGTGCTCGACTGGAAGCTGTCAGTGCTGGCCTTCCTGACCATCCCGACGCTGGTGGTGGCGAGCCTGATCTCGTCTGAGATTCTGCGCCAGAAGTACTTAAAGGTACAGGAGAGCATCGGTGGCGTGAACCAGGTACTAGCTGAGAACATTAGTGGTGTGCGCGTTTCGAAGGCCTTTGCTCGGGAGGGTGAGCAATTGCGCCGCTTCCAGCAGCAGAACCGCCAGAGCCTGGAAGCGAATATGAGCACTGCCGCCGTCCAATCTGTGTCGAACCCGACTATGCAAATGATCGCCACGCTCGGCATGTGCATGGTGCTGGGCTTCGGTGCGATACGGGTGATGGGCGGCTCGCTCACCGTCGGCACTCTGGTTACCTTCGGCACGTATCTGATCGCCTTCTACCAGCCGGTCGAAGATATCATCCGCGTCAATAACCAGCTCCAGCAGGCCCTGGCCGCTGCCGAGCGTATCTTCGAGTTCTTGGACGAGCCGTATGAGGTCCAGGAGAAGCCGAATGCCATTGTCTTGCAGCGGGTGCGCGGCGAGGTGACGTTCGAGCATGTGTGGTTCAGCTATGAGCCAGGCAAGCCCGTGCTGCAAGACATCAACGTCCACGTTGAGCCAGGCATGATGGTGGCGCTGGTGGGGCATACCGGCTCGGGCAAGACGACGTTCATCAACCTGATCCCACGCTTCTACGACGTGGACCAGGGGCGCATTCTGATCGACGGTATCGATATTCGCGATGTGACGCTGCGCAGCCTGCGCGACCAGATGGCGATCGTGCTCCAGGAGACCTTCCTGTTCGGCACGACGGTGAAGCAAAACATCGCCTACGGCAAGCTAGACGCCACCGACGAGGAGATCATCGAGGCGGCTAAGCAGGCGCACGCCCACGAGTTCATTGTCAATCTGCCCAAGGGCTACGACTCGCTGGTCGGTGAAGGTGGCGTGCTGCTCTCGCGCGGGCAGCGCCAACGTATCGCCCTGGCGCGGGCGATCCTGCGCGACCCGCGCATCCTCATCCTGGATGAGGCAACCTCGGACGTTGACACCGAGACTGAGGTGCTCATCCAGGAGGCGCTGGAGCGGGTGATGCGCGGCCGCACGGTCTTCGTCATCGCTCACCGTCTCTCCACCATTCGCAACGCCGACCTGATCCTGGTGCTGGACCACGGCCGCATCGTGGAGCGGGGCACGCACGAGGAGCTGCTGGCGCTGAACGGGCATTACGCCGAGCTGGTGCGCATGCAGTTCGCTGGCCATCCCGACCTGGAGCGGGAGACCGCCGTGCCGGCGTAGCGCCCGGCACAGCGGCGTAGAGCAGTCTGCAGCCCGCGCCGGCCTCAGCCCACTCTGGTGGCAGGAGCAGGCCTGGCCCGGAGCTTAGCGAACTCCGGCCAGATGGTCGCTAGGACACCCGCGGCCGCGGTCGCGGCTAGCTCGCCTGGCGACGGCGGCGCCAGCTTCACCATGGCTGCCACTGGTGACACGTAGAGCACGATGACCAGGCTGGCGAGTGTGCCGCCCACGATCCACGGCAGCACCCGGTTGCCACGCAGGCCGGCCTGCCACAGTGGGCGATCGGGCGAGCGCGCCCCCAGAGCGATGACGATCTGTCCCAGGACCAGCTCCGCCAGCGCCAGGCCACGCGCCAGCGGCTCTGGAGCGCCCTGCCCCAGCCGGATCAGATAGAGCGCCAGCACGCCGGCGCAGAGAGTGGCTCCCACAGCGGTGGCGCGCAGGGCACTGGGCCAGCTGAGCAACCCGGCGTCGCGCGGCCGCGGAGGGCGTTGCATCAGGTCTGGAGCAGGCGGGTCATACTCGAAGACCAGCGAAGCGGTGGGATGCACGATCAGCTCGAGCCAGACCAGATGCACCGGCAGGAGCAGCAGTGGCGCTCCCAGCAACGGGACGAGCAAGGCCGCCAGCAGAAGCGGCGTGTGGAACGCAATGAGATAAGTGAACGCCCGCTGCAAGTTGTCGAAAATGTGCCGCCCATCGCGGACAGCTTTTACGATCGTGGCGAAGTCATCATCGAGCAGGACCAGCGTTGCCGCTGCCCGCGCCACCTCTGTGCCGCGCTGCCCCATGGCCACGCCGATGTCGGCCTCCCGCAACGCGGGTGCGTCGTTGATGCCGTCCCCAGTCATGGCCACCACCTCGCCCTGTGCGCGCAGAGCCCGCACCAGCCGGTACTTGTGCTCAGGTCTGGTGCGGGTGAAGATGCTGGCAGTGGCGGCCAGCCGTGCCAACGTATCATCGTCGGCTGCATCCAGCACATCGCCGGTGACGAAGGCGGGTTCTTCCGCGTGGGGCAGGCCGAGCTGGTGGGCAACCGCATGCGCCGTCAGCGGATGGTCGCCCGTGACCATGATCACGCGAATGCCAGCGGTGCGACACTCCTGCAACGCCTCTGCCACGCCAGGCCGCACCGGGTCAGCGAAGGCGATGAGGCCGAGGAACGATAGGTGCTGCTCAGCGGCGGTGCGGTCGTCTACGCTATCCGGCAGGCGGCCGGCCGCGATGGCAATCACGCGCTAGCCGCGCTCGGCCATGGTGCGATTGGCTGCCAGCGCCTCCTCTTTTGCCTCGGGCAAAGCCGCGCTCAGATCGAGGATGCTCTCCAGCGCGCCCTTGGCGTAGATGCCGGTGGCGCTGGCGTGCTCCCACATGTGTGAGAGATACTTGCGCGCTGGATCGAATGGATAATCGTGCACTAGCTTGCCGCTGTGCAGTCGCGCCACATCGATGCCGCACGCCGCGGCATGGCGGAGGATCGCCTGGTCCATCGGGTCGAACGGATGCGGCTCCGAGGCGAGCACGGCAGCCTCGAGGAGGGGCCGCTCAGCCTCGCTCACCCCTGGGGCCACCCGCCCGGCGCTCCCAGCTTCCCAGCCTGCCGATCCGGGAATAGCCGGAGCGCGCTCGGGAGCGCCGGACACGAACACCTCGGCTACCTCCATCCGGCCTAGCGTCAGCGTGCCTGTCTTGTCGGTGCAGATCACAGTGGTGCTGCCCAGCGTCTCAACCCCGGCCAGCCGACGGATCAGCGCGTTGCCGCGGGCCAGCCGCCAGGCCCCGAGCGTCAGGTACAGGGTGAAGACCATGGGGAACTCTTCGGGGATAGCAGCGATGCCCAGGCTGACCCCAGCGATGATGGCCGCCGCCCAGCCCCGGCCCTGTATGTACTCGAGTGCCCCGGCCGCCACGCAGAGCACAAGAGCGGCTAGGCCTAGAACACGCACCAGACGGCGGACCAGCCGCTCGAGCGGTGTGGGCGGCTGCTTGATCTCGGCTACCATCCGGCTGATCTGCCCGAAGCGAGCGCGCCGGCCAGTAGCCGTGACGCGGGCCACCCCTCGGCCAGAGAGCACCGTCGTGCCGGCGAAGAGCAGCCGCGCGTCAACTCCACCCTGCGGATCCTTGGCCACGGGCAGCGATTCGCCGGTCAGCGCCGACTCGTCCACCATGAGGGGAGCACCAGCGATCAGCTCCGCATCCGCTGGCAGGACAGCGCCCTCCTGCACGAACAGGATGTCTCCGGGGACCAGTGCTTCGACCGGGATGATCTGGCGCCTGCCGTCGCGCCAGACGGCTGCCGTGGGCGCCGCCAGCCGGCGCAGGTGCTCGAGCGCCTGCTCAGCTCGCCATTCGAGGACCAGCGTCACCATAGTGACTGGCACCAGCGCAGCCAGAGTGACGGCGGCGTCGAGATACTCCTGGAGCACGGCGTAGGTCAGCCCGGCGATTAGCAGCAGCGCAGCCATCGGATCGGCCAGGGGGCGCAGCAGCCAGACGAGGAGAACCGGGCGGCGCGCCTCCGGCACGAGGCGGTTCAGACCATACTGTGTCAGCAGGACACGGGCCTCCTCGCTGGTGAGACCGCCTATGTCGGCCGGCAAGGTTGGCTGCTGCGTCGTCGCAGCTTGCTCGGTGCCCGCCACGCCGCGGCTGCCGGCCACATGCCTGTGAAGAGGTTCGTGGCTTCCAGCCCTCATCGCTGGGACCCCGTAGCCTCAGACCTCAAACGTCAGCGGGTGTTCCCACAGCAGATCTATCCCTGCCGCGCAGCCAGACCCCAGGGTGGACGTGTCCAGCCAGCGTGACCCGCTTCTCTCCACGAGCTTACTGCGCCCGACGTGTCGGCGCATCAGGAAGAACCCCGACGTCCCACTGAACGTAGGGCCTGGTATCCTAGACCTGTGCACTTCCGGGCGGGTGGCCCGTCCGTTGCACCGGCAGCGGCAGAGGACTGGCATCCTGAGGGATGAGATACAGGATGCGCCATGACCTTACGTAAAGAGCCAGGGCATGCGTGCGTGGCATACGCTGGATGGGCTGGATGTAGTCAGGGAGCTGAACACTGATGTGCAGCATGGTCTCAGTGCTGACGAGGCGGCGCGCCGCCTGGCCGCCTACGGCCCCAATGCACTGGTCGAACGCGGCCGCAAGGGTCCCTGGCGCATCCTGTGGGAGCAGCTCACCGCCACGCTGGTGGTGCTCCTGCTGGCGGCCGCGACCATCTCGCTGGTGCTCGGCGACTACAAAGACGCCGGGGCCATCCTAGCCATCGTAGGGCTCAACGCGGCGCTCGGGTTCGTCCAGGAGTATCGCGCCGAACGGGCCATCGCCGCGCTGCAACGCCTGGCAGTCCCGCTCGTACGCGTGCGCCGGGACGGCCACGTGCGGCTCATCGCCGCGCACGAGCTGGTGCCGGGCGATGTCGTCCTGCTGGAAGCCGGCAGCCTGGTGCCGGCCGACTGTCGCATCCTCGAGGCGATTAACCTGCGTGTCCAGGAAGCCGCGCTCACCGGCGAGTCCGAGCCGGTGGAGAAAGATCCGGCGCCCCTTCCTGTGGCGGAGGTGCCGTTGGGCGACCGGCGCAACATGGTCTACATGGGCACGGCGGTGGCGTACGGGCGGGGCGTGGCCGTGGTGGTGGCGACCGGCATGCGCACCGAGCTGGGGCGCATCGCCGAGCTCCTCCAGCAGGTCGAGCACGAGCCAACGCCCTTGCAGCGGCGGCTGGACCGCCTGGGCCGCCAGCTAGCGGGTGTGGCGCTGGCCATCGTGGCCGTGATCGTGGCGGCGGGCCTGCTGCGGGGCGAGGACCCGCGCCTCATGTTTCTCACCGCGGTAGGTCTGGCGGTGGCTGCCGTCCCGGAGGGGCTGCCGGCAGTGGTCACCATCACGCTGACGCTGGGGGCCCAGCGCATGCTCCGCCGGCGCGCACTTATCCGCAAGCTACCCGCAGTGGAGACCCTCGGTTCAGTCACGGTGATCTGTACGGACAAGACCGGGACGCTGACGGAGAACCGCATGACCGTCACCGTGCTCGCACTGCCGGACCGGCGGGTGGAGCTGGCCGGGCACGAGCGCCGCGGCAACAGGCTGCCCGCCCCCGACACTGGGACGGCGCCCGCGCCCGATGGGCAGCCAGCCGTAGCGCTTGTGCTCGCCGGTGGCGCGCTGTGCAGCGATGCCGTGCTGGAGCCGGGCTCCGGCGCGCCGTTGCAGGTGATCGGCGATCCCACCGAAGGTGCGCTGGTTGTGGCCGCGGCGCGGTTCGGCCTGGCCAAGGCAGCGCTCGAGGCGCGGCTGCCGCGCATGGCCGAGCTGCCGTTCGACCCGGTGCGCAAACGCATGACTACCGTTCATGCCATCGACGCGGTGCCGGCGGCCCAGGCAGGGGATATGGTGGACGGGAACGCAGACTGGCTGGCGACGCTGCGGCGGGCCTTCCCCGAGATGCGCGCGATCGTGTTCACCAAGGGCGCAGTTGACGGACTGCTGCCTGTATGCAGCCATATATGGGTCGACGGCCGGCCCGTACCGTTGGACGCAGCCTGGCGAGCGCGAATCGTGCAGGACCACGACCGGCTGGCCCAGCAGGGCATGCGGGTGCTGGGCATTGCCTTCAAGCCCGTTGGCGCAGTGCCGGAGGGGCTGGCGGGACGCGCGCTGGATACGCTCGAGCAGGAGCTGATCTTCGCTGGCATGGTGGGGATGATCGACCCGCCGCGACCTGAGGCGAAGTCTGCCGTGCAACGCTGCCGCGAGGCCGGCATCCGGCCGGTGATGGTCACCGGCGATCACCCGCTCACCGCCCAGCAGATCGCTCGCCAGCTCGGCATCGCCACGGACGGCCACATCCTGACTGGTCAGGAGTTGAACCGCATCGCCGCCGCGGAACTGGAGCGAGCCGTCGAAGAGGTTCCGGTGTTTGCCCGCGTCTCGCCGGAGCACAAGCTCCGGATCGTGCAGGCGCTCCAGGCACATGGCCACATCGTCGCTATGACTGGCGACGGCGTAAACGATGCGCCCGCGCTCAAAAAGGCCGATGTGGGGGTGGCCATGGGCATCACTGGCACCGATGTGGCGAAAGAAGCGGCCGACATGGTGCTCCTGGATGACAACTTCGCTACCATCGTGGCTGCAGTGGAGGAGGGGCGGATCATCTACGATAACATTCGCAAGTTCATCCGCTACCTGCTAACTACCAACTCGGCCGAGATCTGGGTGATGCTACTGGGCCCGCTGCTCGGCCTGCCGCTGCCGTTGTTGCCGCTGCAGATCCTGTGGATGAACCTGGTGACCGATGGCCTGCCGGCGCTGGCCCTGGGCTTCGAGCAGGCCGAGCGCGACGTGATGCGCCGCCCGCCCCATCCGCCTGGCGAAAGCATCTTCGCCCGCGGCCTGGGCCGGGACGTGGTCTGGGTAGGCTTGCTGATGAGCCTGCTTGCGCTGGGCCTAGGCGCCTGGTACTGGCAGAGCGGCCGGGCAGAGTGGCAGACCGTCCTATTCACGACGCTGACCCTCTCGCAGCTGGCCAACGTGCTGGCCGTCCGCTCCGAGCGCGATTCGCTCTTCACCATTGGATTCTGGTCGAACTGGCGGCTGGTGGCTGCCGTGCTGCTGACCGTGCTCGTGCAGCTTGGGCTGCTCTATGTGCCGGCCCTTCAGGCGATCTTCGGCACCGTGGCCCTGCCGGCCGGCGACCTGGCGCTGACACTGGTGCTGAGCAGCATGATTTTCTGGATCGTCGAAGTGCAGAAGTGGCTCTTGCGCAGCCGGCAGCGCGCACGCGCGCAGGCAGGTGCGCGCTAGTAGCACTGCCGGGGCAGAGCCCCCGCTCAGGCTGCACGCCGCGCCTGCAAGCTGGCCGCGCCGGCCGGACATGCGCGGGCGAGCGCCCGGCGCAGCAGCGAGGGCCGGCTGCCGGGCTGAGCGGTAGATTGCCGGGATCGCCGGGGCCGGCCGAGCAGGTCCCGCTCGTCCTCGGCACACCACCAGACGAAGCCGATAGCAAGCAGATAGAGGCTCAGCAACGCACTAAGCATCCGCGCTCCCTCCGTGACCGAGGACATCCCTGCGCTGTCACACCTGCACCGCTGCGCCGGTCCTGCCGCACGAGAGATGCCGCCGCGGGACGTTGCCAGGCGTGCAGCGTTCCGCGGCGGCTCAGTCGCTGGGGGCATGCCCCATGATCGGTGCCTCTCCCTCCGTGTGGAACTGGCCGAGACGGCGCTTCGGGTCCTGCTCCGCTGGCTCATGTGTCTGCGCCGGGGGATACTTCGCCGGGTCGAGGCCAGGAGGCAGGAAGACATGCTTGACAGCGAAGGTTCGACCACGGCGATGGATTTTGTGCAGAGCCTTCACCCGGGCGCGGCGAGAGCGGAGCGTCTTATGCGGCCGGTGAACCGGTTTGTTTGTCATCGCACGCTCCTCGTCACAGCGACCGCTCACTGCACTCGAGGTCACGAGATGGTCCGGGCAAGCTCGCGGAAGCGCTCCCAGGGGGTCGCAGCCCAAGTCTCGGTGGTGGCATGCCCGAAAGAGCGGATGATTACAGCGACCTTCGTGGCCGCTTCTATATCGGGCGCCTCAAAGATATCCACGTAGTCATACGGTCCGAGCACGGCGTAGCTGGCGATCCATTTCACGTCCGGGCACTGCGCCTTGAGCTTCTCGCTCACCTGCTGGCCGAGCTGCTCGATGGCGCGCGGGTCAGCGACAGCCTCCGGGGAAAGGCGGGTCAGCATCACAAACGTGGCCATCACTCTCCCTCCCTCTACGCTTCATCTACGCTTCATCTCATCGCCTCTAGACCTGCAGCGCACCAGATAGCCGGCACAGCTGGGCCGGACGGGACGTGTGCCATCCGGCCCGCCGGGACTAGCCGGCCGTGGCCAGCGAGGCCTCTGGCGAGCCACCACAGCGCGGAAGCCGTATGAACTCACGCGTGAAGGCCGGGTGATCAGGCCACGCCCGCCCGCAGACACCGTACCCCTTAACCACTGCCTCAGCGTCGACGAACGTCGCCCCGGCCAGGTGAATATCCGGCTTCAGCGCCGGGCACGCCGCGGTGTCCGGCGAGCAGGCAGCTGTCAGCGGGCCTCCTTCACCGGGATAACCTTGCCGGCTGCCTGCGCCAGCTTGGGGAAGGTGATGGTCAGGATGCCATCGGCAAGCTGCGCCTCGGCCTTCTCCGTGTCCAGTCCTGGCGGCAAGGTGATCGCCCGATAGATGCGCCCGTAGCGCCACTCGCGGGCGAGGTATTGCTCCTCCTTGACCTCCTGAGCCGCTTTCGTCTCCCCCTCGATGATGAGGGTGTTCTGCTCGACGCGCACCTTGAGGTGCTCCGGCTTGAGGCCAGGCACCACCGCCTGTACCACCACCTGGTTATCCCGCTCGAACATGTCGATCGGCACCCGGCTTTCCACAGCGCGCATCCAGCGACGCATGGGGACGAAGCCCTCCTCGAGCAGCCGGTCCATGGCCTCGCGGATCGCCGTCAGCTCACGCAGGGGTTCCCAGCGCTGAATCATTGCCATCGATGAACCTCCTTTCGTGGCTCCATTTCGTGGCTCTGTTCATGGCTCCGTTCTCAGCCTTGCACTCCTCGCTACTGGAGCCGTCGCAACCTCCGGCCTGCTGCCGGCCATGGCCGGCAGCAGGCCGTGCGTCCCTCAGTTGAGGCGCCAGACCGCGCCATCCACTACCTCTGCAAGGCTGCGGGCGAACGCCTTTGTTCCGCCGCCCACCGGGCCGTTGCACGGGTCATGGAGATCCCAGACGTGCCACAACGCGCCCTCCTCGTCGGCAAGTAAGGCAACGTAGCACGGACGCGGGGTGCTTGTAATCGTGAGGACGAAGGTCGGGACAGCGTGCACGGCAACTGGCATAGCAACCTCCCTGTTTCGACAGCCTGGACTACTCAGGCAGCCTGGACCATAGAGCTGCGGGCTATGCTCGTGCTGCACGCCGGGGAAGCCCGGCATCGTTGCCTGTCCGGCAGGCGGCGGTCGCCGGCGACCGCCAGACATCGCGCCCTACAAAATAAAGCATAGCACGCCCGGGCGGGTATGGAGTCAGGGATTCCCCTGACTGTTTGCTCCGATCGCGGTCGAGCGATCCTCCTTCTCCCTTCTCTTCTTTCTTTACTTATTACTATACTTTATCTTCATTATCTTCCTGACGAATGGGCCTCCCTCTGGATGAACATAGAGCAGGGTAGTCGAGGACAGGTGATCGTGAGGCTGGCGAATCTCGGCTGCGTACACCAGGCTGTCATTGCCGCCCGACAGCATGTGTTCGATTGCAGCAACCTTGACTTGCCGGCACAAATCTGTATACTCCATACTCCGACTCCATACTCCGCGCCACTGTCGTGCCGCCTGCTGGCTCTGTATGTGCCTGTATGCCCGGCACCGGGGCCGGGCCCGATGCGCGCTCTATGGCTGCATGAGCACCCGTGAGCAGTGTCAACGGAGCACCCCTGGCCGGATCGATGGCTTCAGGGAGGTGCCATGCCTGCACCAGCGTCCCGCCACGGCGCATACCGGGATGCACCTCTGGGCAACATCCGTATCCTCCTCGTCGATGACCACACCATTCTGCGCGCCGGCCTGCGCCTGCTCCTGGAGGCAGAGCCAAACCTGACCGTCGTCGGGGAGGCGGGAAGCGGAGCGGAGGCGCTGGAACAGGCGCGTACGCTCCAGCCGGATGTGATCGTCCTGGACCTCGGTCTGCCGGGGATGAGCGGTTTAGACGTGCTGCGCGAGGTCCGCCAGCGCGTTCCCAGCGCCCGTGTGCTGGTGCTGTCGATGTACACCAATGAGGACATCGTGCGGCACGTCTTTCTCGCTGGTGGCCTGGGCTTTGTGACCAAGCGCGCCACGGCCCAGGAGATTACTGAGGCGATCCGCACGGTCTTCCGCGGCGGGCGGTACCTATCGGCGGACCTGGCGTACCTGCGCGAGTACGCCATCCGGCAGGCGAGGGCGGCGGAATGCGCACGCGGCGAGCTCTCCCAGCGGGAGCGTGAGGTCCTGCGGCTGATCGCCTCTGGCTATGCGACCAGCGAGATCGCAGCCCGGCTCAGCATCAGCCCGAAGACCGTCGAGACGCATCGCCGCCGCATCATGGCGAAGCTGAAGCTCTCAAGCCGGCCCGAGCTGGTCCGCTATGCCTTGGAGCACGGGATCATTCTGCCCGAAGGCCCGCCGGCAGGATCGTGAAAGGGCAGCGCCAGGCGGTGCAGAGGGCTCTGCGTGGCGGTGGATGGCCATGAGCAGCTTATGCGCATGCGCTGCTCTAGCGCCCGCTGTGGGCCACCGAGCGTAGACTGTGCACGCTCCTGGGCTGAGCTGACGGAAAGGGCAGCAGGCGCTCGAACGCATCGCGTATGGCGGTGTAGTCCTCGCAGACGAGGTGCTCCAGGCCGCGGCGGTCCTGGATGGTCACTTCGCCGCGTCGGTGGGTGATCAGCCCCGCCTGCTGGAGCGCGCCGATGGCAAGCGTAACCGTGGCACGGCGGACGCCGAGCATCGCGGCAAGGTTTTCCTGGGTGAGGGGGAAGCGATCCTCCCAGAGGCAGTCGTGCAGGTGCAGCAGCCAGCGCGCCAGCCGCTCCTCAACCGTATGCAGCCGGTTACAGGCGGCGGTGCGGGCGATCTGGATCAGGAAGACTTCCACGAAACGCAGCAGCGTGGCCAGCAGCGCGCTGTCCTCGTGCAGCGCGTGCCGGAAGTCGCCCAGCGGGATGCGCAGTCCTTCGCCTTCAACCTGCACAATGGCTTCGTGGGGGCTCACCTCCTCACCTGCCAGCGCGGGGGTTCCCACCATGCCCTCGAAGCCAGTGGTAGCCACGTCTACACTGCGGCCGTCACGCATGAGCACAAGGTGTGCGACGGCCCCGCTAAAGGGAAAGTACACATACTCGATAGGGCTGCCGGTGTGCATGAGATGCTGTCCAACCGCCACTCGCACGAGCCTGCCACGGGCTTGCAACCGCTCCCGTGAGGACAGCGGCAGGCTCATGAGGAGACGGTTGGCGCCCGGCCTGGGGCGACTGTGCGGAGCAGACATCATAGGCGCTCCTTTCAGGCCGCTTGGCCGTATCCTTGTACTGCAATAACCGCCATACGTCTGAGGCATCCGAGGCATCTGAGGTATCTCACGGCGATCTTCACCCAAGTTCTATAGTATATCATTAGTATATTCTTGCATAGCGATGTAGTGATCATTCCTGCTTGGCGGGCGCCAAATATGTTCGCCCTGTGTGCAGCAGCCTTCGTCAGTGCACAGCTACCCTGATGAATTCGTGATATCTGTGCGATAGCGTACCGACGCGTTGGAAGCGGGCCAAGATAATCTGCCTGCTTTACGTTTGCTCCCTTGCCGCTCGCCTATCACCTGAGAGTCGATGCTTGAGTGCCGGGTCGAAGAGACACAAGAGCGAGAGGAACGCCTCGTATGGCACTTCCAGCCCGGCGTGAGAGGCCATCGCATAGGCTGGTGAACTGATCCACGTGGACGCCCCAGAGAAGGAAGACGTCGTGCAGACGAGGAAGGGCAAGGTCCGGCGCCTGGCCAGGTATTCTTTCAGCTCATTGAGGCGGCGCCAGATGGACTGGTCGCGGTAAGTGAAGAAGGCACGATCGTCTTCATGAACAGCACAGCCGAGCAGCTTTTTGGCTACAGCCGTGCGGAACTGGCCGGCCAGCCGGTGGAGGCTCTCCTGCCCGAACGGTTCCGCGCGGCACACAGGCGCTATCGCCAGGCGTACATGGCTGCACCGCAGCGCCGGCCAATGGGCAGCGGTCTGGAACTGTGGGCGCGGCGCAAGGAGTGAAGACGCGTCGCTGGAGGAGGTCGCGACGCTGATGCTCCAGCACGAGATCGGCGCAGTCCCGATCGTGGATGGCCGCGGCAGGCTCGTGGGGATCATCACCGAGTCCGACTTCACAGGCAAAGAGCGCGGGTTCCCCTTCTCAGCCTATCGGGCTCCGCAGGTCCTCGGGGAGTGGATCACACCGGACGGGATCGAGCGCATCTACGCGGCGGCGCGCACCAGGAAGGCGAAGGAGATCATGAGCACGTCGGTGATGACCGCCCGGGAGGACGAGCCGGTCACCGCCGTGGTCGAGCGGATGATCCACTACGATCTGCACCGCATCCCGGTGGTGCGCGATGGCGTGCCGGTGGGGATGGTGACGCGGCACGACCTTCTCAAGCTGATGCTGGACACCGCGCGATAGCTCGGTCGGCCGGAGAGGCCAGCGTAGCGCTGCGCGCGACGTCTTACCCTACCCCGGCCATTACGTTGCTCTGGGGAAGCACCCCCTCTCTGGAGGGTGGGTGGACGCGCGTAAGTAGGTAGGAAGGCGCTGAGCAGGAGGAACAGTCCAACAGCAAGCATCGCGCTGCGCAACGTGCCCGTGGCGTCGGCGGCCAGGCCGGCCAGGGCTGCGCCGAGAGGTTGGGCGAACTCCCACGCTGCGCTGCCCAGCCCGGTGAACTCGCCCGCGCGCCGCCGCGGGATAAGGTCGGCTAGCAGTGGCAGGAGCACTGCTGTGCACAGCGCGTTGGCCGCGCCTGTCACCAGCAGCGCGGCCACGGCCTGCGGGACCGTTCGCACCTGCGATCCGGCGAGCGCGCTCAGGCCCATAGCCACGAGCCCGGCAAGGAGCACGGTCTTCTTGCCGTACCGGTCGCCCAGCCAGCCGGCAGGTAAGGTGCACACCGCCGTGGCCACGATGGCGACCATGAGCAGGCGAAATGCAGTGGCCTCATCGGTGCCGAGCTCGCGTATGCCGAAGCGCGTGAGGAACGGCACCACACCTCCGGTGCCCAGCCAGAAGAACAGGGTGGCGAAAGGTACTTCGCGACCTCGCGGTGCTCCAGCACATCGCGCAGGTACGCCAGCGGCCGGAAGCTCAGGGGCTCGGGAGCCGGAGGGGAGAGGACCTCCTCGCGAATGCCCAGCAGGACAAGCGCGAATCCGGCCAGCAGCCCACTGGCAACGATCGCGAAGACCAGCCCCTCGCGCCGTGCCCAGAGCTGCGCGGCCAGCGATAGGAAAGAGAAGCTGGCCAAGCCCGCTGGCCAGCGCCAGCACAGCGCCAACCCGCGCCCGCTGCCCGCCTGGCACGAGGTTGGCCAGCAGGGCAAGATAGGGCCCGTAAGCGAAAGCCAGGGCAGTGGTCATGACTAGGAGCACAAGGAGCATTGCCCACAGCGGCGGCCGCAATGCTCAGGCCAGCATTGCGGCCGCCGCTAGGGGAATACCCGCGAGAATATACGGGCGCCTGCGGTCCAGGGGCGTGTGTGTGCGATCGCTGAGCGCCCCGGCCACGATCTGGGAGAGCCCGGCCAGTGGAGGGTGCTTCTGCGAGAGGACGCCGATCACAGCATTGGGCAGACCAGGGCTGGCCAGATACAGGGGTAGCACCGCATTGGTGAAGGCGAACATCATGCCGGCGCCGATGTTCCCTGCGCCATAGAGCAGCACCTGAAGCCAGGTGGTCGACACAGGCGACGCCGGACCTAGAGTACGCAATCGACTGCTCGCGTAGTGGGGCAAGCTCCGGTGCGCACAGTTCAGCGCCCCAGTCTGACGCACGACCCTGCTGGGCGGACCTGGTGGAGCAGGCTGACGCTACAGATCGCGCGCTATCATGGCGCGTTATCTCGAATGGTACCATCGTATCGAGTGCAGCGGGACAGAGCATGTGCCACTCACTGGCCCGCTCCTGGTCGTGGCAAACCACGCCAGCAACCTCGATCCTCTGGCGCTGGCCTATGGCATCCGCCGCCCGCTGCACTTCCTGGCCGCCAGGGGGCTGTTCCGCATTCCCCTGGTAGGATACGTGCTCCGCCAGTGGGGCGCAATACCGGTCGAGCCTGGTGGGCTCGATATCGCGGCGGTACGCGCCTGCGTGACCATCCTGCGCACAGGCGGGGCGCTGGCCGTCTTCCCGGAGGGGACGCGCTCGCGCGATGGAAGGCTCCAGCCGTTCAAGAGCGGCCCGGCCAGGATGGCTATCCTGGCGCAGGCTCCGGTCCTGCCGGCTGGCCTTCTGGGCACCTTCGAGGCGCTGCCGCCAGGCGCGCTGTTCCCCAGGCCGGTGAAGCTGCGCGTGCGCTACGGTCGGCCGTTTGAGTTGCATGAGTATTACGGCAGGCGCCTCACCGAGGCTGACGTGGCTGCCGCCACCAGGCGGCTGCGCGACGCCGTTGCCGCCTCCTTTCACTTCACTTATATTGCCTGCTTATTATTACTATAATTATATTATAATTATATTACTATAGCACTATGATACTATACATTGGCAATTGAGTAGCTATTATTGTGCATCCACTGCAACGGGTGCGCTTCGTTCGGGCTGCGAGCAGCGCGCTACGTAGCCGCTCCCCTTGTCCGGGTAAAGGCCTTCGTGCCACTCCTCTATAGGGCCGTGCTGGAGGTTCCGCAGGTCCCAGAGGTGCCACGACGCGCCATCAGCAGTGGCAGGCAGGGTGATAGAGCATGCCCGCGAGGGCTGAGAGACAGAAGAGGGATCGCAGGGATTGGCTGCACCGCCACCGGCATAGCGGCCTCCTTGCCACCAGGTATCCTGAGCCATGCTTATACGCCCGGCCATATACTGCCTTGCGCCACTGCATGCGCCCGGGACTGGTCACAGCACGGTAGGCAGAAACGCCTCCTCATAAACAAGCAGAGCACGTCCGCCGGCCACTGCTCGTGGGATCCCCGACCGTGTCTGGAATGGCTCCGTGCGCCTTGTGTGCCCCTTGAGGGCTTACCAGCTCCCTTTGCTTGTGTTAGTGTATGTCAACGTATGTCTCGAAATAGCGTCAGTAATCGTTCAGTAATCGAGCAGACGCGCTTGAGGGCTCTAGGGGAGTGCCGGGTAAGGGACTCGAACCCTTACAGCCTTGCGGCCACCAGATCCTAAGTCTGGCGTGTCTGCCATTCCACCAACCCGGCATAGGGCTGCGGCACCAGGCCCGGCAGCCATCTTCAAGTGTACCCAGCCTTCCAGGACAGCGTCAAACTGCGGCTCCGCCGGCTTGACGCCGGGTACAGAATACGCTATGAAGCAGTCCTGACCGGGCTTACGGCACCCTGCAGAGGCTGGTACGCCCGAGCCAGCACGGCGTGTGCCACGCCGTGCTCACCCCCTGGAGGAACAGATACCTATGCCGAAGAAGGATCCCAACAGCATTGGCTTCGCCGTCGTAGGGTACGGAGTCATCGGGGCACATCACTGCCGGGCGATCAACGAAGCGGCAGGCGCGGAGCTGGTCGCCACCTGCGATATCGACGCAGAGGCAGCCCGCGCCGGAGGAGAGAAATGGGGCGTCCCCTGGTATACGTCCCTGAGCGAGCTGCTGGCCAATCCAGACGTCGATGTGGTGAACGTGTGCGTGCCCACCGGCCTGCATGCCGAGGTGGGTATTGCCGCCGCACGCGCCGGCAAGCACGTGGTCTGTGAGAAGCCACTTGACGTGAACCTGGAGAAGGCCGACGCGCTGATCCGCGCCTGCCGCGAGAATGGCGTGAAGCTCGCCGCGATCTTCCAGCGGCGGCTGCACCCGCTCAGCCGCCGCATCAAGGACGCCGTGGACTCCGGCCGGCTGGGACGGATCGTCTATGCCGATATCCATCTCTACTGGTATCGCACACCGGAATACTATGCTGGTGGGCGGCCGCCCGGCTGGCGCGGCACCTGGAAATACGATGGCGGCGGCGCCTGCATGAACCAGGGCATCCACTCCGTGGACTTCATCCAGTGGATCGTCGGGCCGGTGCGCAGCGTCTTCGCGAAGACCGGTACGTTTACGCACAACATCGAGGCTGAGGACGTCGGTACGGCGACGATCCAGTTTGTCAATGGCGCGCTCGGCAATATTACGTGTACTACCAGCGCCTATCCCGGCCTGACGAACGACTTCCATCTGATTGGCGAGCGCGGCAGCATTGTGGTCCAGGACAACGACAAGGTGCTCACCTGGCGTATTCAGCAGGGAGATGTGGCGAAGGAGAAGGCCGAAGAGGCGCAGATGCGCGAGTGGTACTCCGGGAGCCGCGAGTCGCCGTCGGCCGACCCGGCCGCGCTGGGGAGCGTGGGCAAGGATGGCCACACCATGCACATTGAGGATATGGTGCAGGCTATCCGCGAGAACCGCGATCCAGTGATCCCCGGCGAGCAGGCGCGGCACGCTATCGAGATTATCCTGGCTATCTACGAGTCCGCCCGCACTGGCCGGGAGATCACCCTGCCGCTGTAGCGCAAGGACCGGCTGTGGGGGCCGAGAAGGAAGCCCGCAGGACAGCGAAGGGCGATGAGAGGGGAGAAGACGCAGTGGAGCCGGGCTTTGAGGTGCATGATCCGGCCTTGTATCGCTTGATCCCGCAGGGGACGCCGATCGAGCGTATCGCCGGCGGGTTCGGCTTCACCGAGGGGCCGGTGTGGCGGGGTGACCATCTGCTATTCAGTGATATCCCGCGCAACCGCATCGTGTGCTGGCGCGAGTTGCCTGAGGGTCCGGAGGTGACGACGTTCCGGTACCCCAGCGGCAATTCGAACGGCCTGACGCTCGACCGCCAGGGACGGCTGATCGCCTGCGAGCATGGCAACCGGCGCGTCTCGCGCACTGAGCCGGATGGCACTGTGATCAGCCTGGCTGAGCGCTACGAAGGCAGGCGCCTGAACAGCCCTAACGATGTGGTGGTGAGATCCGACGGCGGCGTGTACTTCACCGATCCACCGTATGGCCTGCGCAACCTCACCGAGGGCAAGGAGCTACCGTTCCAGGGGGTCTACCGCATCGAGCCGGACGGCCGGCTCACGCTGCTGGTTGACGATTTTGAGCGGCCCAATGGCCTGGCGTTCTCGCCCGACGAGACGGTACTGTACATCGATGACAGCGCCAGACGCCACATCCGCGCCTTCGACGTCCGGCCAGATGGGACGCTTGTGAACGGCCGCGTCTTCTTTGAGATGCAGTCGCCTGACAGCGGCAGTCCCGATGGCATGAAAGTGGATGTCCAGGGGAATATCTTCTGCACCGGGCCCGGTGGTATCTGGGTGCTGACGCCTGCCGGCCGGCTCCTCGGCCGGATCATCGTGCCGGAGCAGCCGGCCAACCTGGCCTGGGGCGGGCCGGACTGGAGCACGCTCTTCATTACCGCCCGCACCAGTGTCTACCGCCTGCGTACGGCGACCACGGGTATACGGGTGGGAAGTGAGTAGAGTAAGGAGTACTGCGTCCTGCGTACCACCCACCCTCGGGCAAGCGCCGTACTGTAACGAAGGGAGTTGCCTTAGATGATTTCGCATGACGGCATTACGCAATACGCGGTACACAGGGGCCGGGGGCGGGAGGGAGACTCATGTTGCTTGAGGTGCGCGAGGGCGTCTTCGTAGATCTGCGCGAGATGCTCGGCATCTTCGACCCGCGCACAGCCAACCTACCAGCCAGCGACACCACGGAAGCCCTGCCCACCGCCGGACCGGGTCCGGCGGCGCTCGTGCTCACCGACCGCGGTGTGGTGCCTGCGGCGTTCGATCCGCAGCGCCTGGCGCAGCAGGCGCAGGCGCTCTCGGTCCGGCTAAGGCCCCAACCTGGGTCGGGGTGACCCGCTCGATCGCGCCCGCCTCTTCCAGGAGGCGCAGGGCAGTACGCACTGGCAGGCCTACGACGTTGGGGTAGGAGCCGCTGATGCGCTCGACAGGCCTGAACTCTTGGTTCTGGATCGCATACGCCCCGGCCTTGTCCAGCGGATCGCCGGTGGCAACGTATGCGGCGATCTCCTCGTCGGTGTAGGGGCGCATCAGCACGCGGGTGGTCACCGCCGCGGTGCGCTCCTGCGGTCTGCCGGAGGCGTCGGGGGCGATCACCGCCACGCCGGTAGTGACCCGATGCCAGCGGCCACGCAGGCGGCGTAGCATGGCCACGGCCTCCTCCGGGGAGGCCGGCTTGCCCAGCATCTCACCATCGAGCGCGACGACGGTGTCGGCTGCCAGGACCGCGGCGTCGGGACGCTGCTGCGCTACCGCGCGCGCCTTTGCCAGCGCTGCCAGCACGGCGTAGTGGCGCGGCCCGCGGGCGGGAATGCCCTCCTCATCAGCGCCCGAGGGCACCACCTCGAAACGCAGCCCGACAGCGCGCAGCAGCGCCTCACGGCGGGGCGAGGCGGAGGCAAGCACCAGTGGCAGCTTCTGGCGATAGCGTGGCCGGCCTGGGCGCGCACGCGGCGGGCGGGGCAGGACATCCTGGGCTACGCTGGTGTCCGTCCAATCTGTGCGAGCCATCACAGCCGGCCGTGCAGAACCAGCAGAGAGTCGCCCAGGTTGCCCAGCACCACGCCACCGAGCTCCGGCCGCCATTCCATACGCATGCGCTGGAAGTATTGCACGCGCACGCCTGCCTCCAGGAACTCACCCGTGGCAGGATAGCCAGTCAGGTCCACACCGAGCGTTTCCATGGCGTGACGAAACGGCCCAGCAGTGCTCGTACCCGTCTCTCCAAACGTCACGGCCTCCTCTTCGATCCCGGCCGGCGCGGCCTGCACGGGCACGAGCGCACCCGCGTCAGGCAACGGCAGGTCAGGGTGGAGGCGCCGGGCCTGGAGATATTCATCGCCGAGCAGGCCGAACAGCACCCGGCCATCGAGCTCAGGGTGCCACTCGGCGCGGCAGCGCTGGAACCACTGCACGGTCACGCCACCTTCTACCGCTTCGCCAGTGCGCGGATAGCCGCACACTGCCGGCCCGCCGGCCAAGCGATATGCCTCCAGGATCCCGAAGCTAACGTACTGGTCCGTCATCGCATAGTATACCTGCTGTCCAGGGATCGTCTCACGTTCAGCCAGTGTCGCAGCCATCACTGTGTACACCCCTGGCTCGCGGACCGGTGCCGTGACCACGCGGGCTGCTCGATCGACCACCGCGCCATCGACCGCGCGCCAGACTGGCACAAGTGCAGGGCGCTCCAGGCGCGCCAGGACCAGCCGGTCCTCGCTAGCATCCAACGGCAGGGCTGCCGAGTCGTACCCTATATGCAGGGTGACGGCCTGCTTAGGATCGAGCGGGGTGGCCGGGCTCCCGATCCAGACAAGCTCGACCAGCGGGCCGACCGGCGAGCGCACCATACCATCCTCATCCGGCGCTGGAAACGGATCGATCAGCTCCCCGGCCCGGAGCACCGGGCGCGGCCGGCTCCGCCGCGGTGGTGTGTCCGTCAGCCGGCGCAGCACTGGTTGCTGGTCCGGGGACGGGGGCAGGCCCGTCAGCCAGGCTCCCAGCTCACCGTCACCAGCAGGCGCACCTGCCGGCTGAGGCGTGGCGCGGTCGCGTGCTGGTGGGGCAACGCTGCCTGGCTGGGCCGGGGCCGTGCCGTTGCCCATGGTAGCGGCAGGCGGTGCAGAGGCGGCTGAGGGCGCCGGCGTGGCGGATGGCAGGCGAGGCTCGGTCGGAGCCGGCGGAGGCACTGGCGTGCGCGTCAACGTGGGCGTGCGCGTTGGAGTCGCCGTGCGGGTGGACGTCGGTGTGCGCGTTGGTGTGGGCGTGCGCGTCAACGTAGGGATAGCGGTCACGCTGGCCTCGGGCTCATCCTGCGCCGGCAGGATGGTCGCCCCGGCCGTACTACCGAGCAAGGGCTGCCCGCCGTAGGCCGCTTCGCTCCGGCGCGGCGGGGCAGTGCTCCACGTGAGCGCGGCCGGCTCCGCACGCAGCAGCGTGACATAGAACGCGGCGACCTCAAACGTTCCTGAGGGCGGAGGACCGGTTGTGCCAGCAGCGTAGTCGATCGTTCCTCGCGCGGCCGATACTCCGTTCTGGAGCTCCTGGTCAAACGGGCTCGCCTGGTGGGGCCGCAGCGCGCTGATCTCCTGCCCGGCGCCGTCGGTGATGCGCAGCAGCGACGGATCGTACTGGAGATAGACGGCAACGGCGGAGACCGGCTGCACCGGTGCGGAGACGGTGACGAGGACGCGGCCCGGCCGGCCAGGCCGTAGCGTGAGCGTGGCCGGCACGAGCGAGAAGCTGACCGGTCCCGGCGTCTCCACCGGCTGCGACCCGGCGCCCGGCGGGGTAACCGGCCACAGGGCACTCAGCGCTGCCACCAGCGCGGCACAGCCCAAGATGGCGGAGCTAGACCGGCGGCCCCGTGGCGCCTGCCCGTCCTGTGCCGGCGCATGTCTGCATCTCCACATACCAGACACGCCCTTTTAGTCTCTCTTCCGGCTGCCAGACGTCCCTCGAGCAGCCCTGCTGCGATTGTGGGAGCCAGTATCCGGCCGGTCAATGCACCTGCATGTGCCGCTGGTGTACAGAGGTGGCCTGTTTTCGCGGGGAAGCAGTTGACCGGAGGGGGGAGCGCGGCTAGAATGCGGCGCGGGGAGCAGGTCCACTGCTGGTCTACCACTGCTGGTCCATCACGGATGGTCTACAGCGCAGAGTTCTGGGCCCTGGAACCGCATGAGCGTGAAACAGACGGTGGGCTGCCGTCGGCGCGGCTGCGGCATGCGCGGTTGCAGCGTCGGCCTAGTCCCCGGCCGGGCGAGAACGCGCTGAACCAGTGGGCCCGGACCGTCTCGCCGCTCAAGGTCCTGCGCAACGGCGCCTGCATCTTCCTCTCACGTTATGCGCCATCGCTGGCGCTCAAACGGTGGTTGCTCCGCCTGACCGGCATGCGCGTGGGCCGCAACGTTGCGGTGGGCCTCTTCGCCACGTTTGACGTCTTCTTTCCGGAGCTGATCACCATCGGCGCGGAGAGCATCGTCGGCTTTGACTCGGTGATCCTCTGTCACGAATATCTCGTAGATGAGTGGCGCATCGGCCCGGTCGTCATCGGCGAACGGGTGATGATCGGAGCGAATTGCACCATCCTGCCCGGCGTAGTGATCGGCGATGGGGCGATCGTGTCAGCCTGTAGTCTGGTCAACCGGGATGTGCCGCCCGGTGCAGTGGTCGGTGGTGTGCCGATCAGGCTCCTGCGCCGCGCGCCAGCGGATAGCTAAGGGAAAGCCAGGGACTTTGTTAAACTTTGCACAAAGTTTGGGGGCGTGCTATACTCACGGCGGCAGCAGCAGCCCTGGACCCGCCGGGGCCGCCAGGATTGAGGTGCATGCGAGGCGCATGGCGAGCTGCAGCGCTGGCTCTCCAGATGGGGTTCTTGATCGTCACGCTCGCCGGTGCGGGCCTGGCGGCTGGTTTGTTGCTTGATGGGTGGCTCGGGACGAAGCCGCTCTTTTTTATCATCGGGCTGCTGCTGGGCCTTGCCTCGAGCTTCTACGCGCTCTACTATTTGCTCAAGGTGCAGGAGTAGGCGCGTTCGCGCGTCAGGGCGGTGTGGGCAACACGAGGGACATGTAATGAATGTGGAGATCAGTCCGGCTGCGGAGACGCTCTTTCATCTCGGGCCGGTCCCCATTACCAACACGATCATCACGACCTGGCTGGTGATGATCGTGTTGATCGTAGTGAGCTACGTTGGGACGCGCAATCTCCAGCTCGTGCCGGGCCGCTTCCAGGGGATGCTGGAGGCCATTATTGAGGCGATCTACAGCCTGGTCGAGAGCAGTACTGGGCGGTATGCACGGGCGGCGTTTCCCCTGATCGGCACCCTGTTCCTGTATATCGTCACGGCAAACTGGATGAGCCTGTTGCCTGGCTTTACCCCCAGCGGGATGTTCGGTCCGGCGCTCTGGCTGGCCGCCGAGCATGATCATCACCTGGTGCACATCCCCTTGCTGCGCGCGCCCAACAGCGACATCAACATGACGCTGGCGATGGGTCTGAGCAGCTTCGTGTTCATTCATTACTCTGGCATCCGAATGAACGGGCTGCTCGGCTACCTGAAGCACTTGAGCACGCCGATCTTCCTTACGCCGATCAATGTAGTCATCGAGTCGTTCGTGCCGGTGTCCCTGTCGTTCCGGTTGTTCGGCAACATCTTCGGGGGCGATGTGCTCCTGACGGTGATGGCCCTGCCGGTGGTCGCCCTGGTGTTCATGATCCTGGAGATGCTGTTCGGGCTGATCCAGGCGCTGATTTTCTCGATCCTGACGGCCATCTTCGTCGGCCTGGCCACGGCGCACGGCCATGAGCACGACGAGCATCCCCATGCGCCGGCTGCCCACGGCGAGCGTGCCGGGCCCGCACCAGCTGCTGAGCCTGCGGCGCCAGCGCATTGACAGGATGTCTGGCACAGTCTAGAGACTAAAAGACTAATTAAATTTAAAAAATAAAAATAAAAACCAGTCTGTTAAGCACACAGATAGCGGACATGGGCTTCAGTGCACGTTCGACGCCGTCAACGTCGAACGTGCAGGGATGGTGTGGACGGAGCACGTTATACTACGGCACCGATCAGCGGGCCGGGCGCGCGGGACCCTGGTGCCGCGCCCGCAAGGCGGCCCGCGTCCGGGTGGCGAGCGAGTGCGGTCGCTGCCCGAGGGGGCGGTCGCGTACGACCGTCAGGTCTAGAGTCACAGGTCAAAGGAGTGAGTGAGCGATGTCCCCGGAAGTTGCCAAGCTGTTTGCCCCCGCCCTGGCCATCGCCTTCGGCGGCATGCTGCCGGCGCTGGCGATCGGACTGTCCGTGCGGTCGGCGCTCGAGGCCATCGGGCGCAACCCCGAGGCGGAGAACGCTATCCGCACGACGATGATCATTGGCATCGGTCTGGCCGAGGCCGTGGCGATCTACGCCTTCGTGGTTGCGCTGGTGCTCATCTTTGTAGGATAAGGGTGCCCTTCACCCCGGCCCCCGCCGGTCTGGGGCTGGAGGGGTGAATGATCAGTCACCCCTCCAGCCCACGCTCCAGACTGGCTCGCCCGCTCCCGCGCTGCGGAAGAGGGGCGTATGTCACTGTCGCTAGCGACGAGGCGGGGTGAAGGACCGGAGAAGGCAGGTCGGCGATGGAGAAGCTCGGGCTTAATCCGATTGTCTTGGGAATCCAGCTCATCAATTTCCTGTTGCTTCTCTGGGTGCTGAACAGGCTCTTGCTCCAGCCGATCCTGCGCACGCTGGATGAGCGGGCCAACCGTATTCGCACGAACTTGCAGGAGGCCGAGCGGCTGCGCGAGGAGGCCGAGCGGCAGCACCGTGAGTACCAGGAGCAGCTCCAGCGCGCTCGCGAGGACGTGCGGGCCATGCTGGCCGAAGCGAATGCGCAGAGCGAGCGTATCCTTGCGCAGGCTCGCGAGCAGGCCGAGCGCGAACGGCAGGAAGCGCTGCAACGCGCCCATGCGGAGATCCAGCGGGAGAAGGAGCAGGCCATTCTGGAGCTTCGCAACGAGGTAGCGAACCTGGCGATCATCGCGGCCAGCCGTGTGCTGGGCGAGGAGCTCGACGAGCAGAAACACCGGCGGCTGATCGAGAGCATGCTCCAGGACGTACGGCTCGGCAACGGCCGGCCGTGAAGGGCCGGACCCGTACGCCTCGGCGTAGTTCAGGGAGATTTGCTGAAGCGGCTGACACATGGCGCTACGAGGCAGCGCAGCGAAGCGCTACGCACAGGCGATCGCCCAGATCGCACAAGAGCAGAACACCTGGGACCAGTGGTACCGGGATCTGAACACTATTGACAGCATCCTGTCGAACCGCCTGCTCCAGCAGTACCTGCGCAGCTCACGCATTCCGGTCGAGGAGAAGGTCGAGACGGTGCGACAGGTCGCTGAAGGCGGGCTGTCGGCGGAAGCGATGAACCTGCTGCGGCTGCTGGTCGAGCGGCAGCGCACGCACCTGGCACACGAGATCCTGGTATGGTACGACCGCCTGGCCGATGAGGCGCGGGGGATCGTGCGCGCGCAGGCGACGACGGCAGTGCCGCTGACCGACCGTGAGCGCGAGCTGCTGCGCCGTTATCTGGGCGGGCCAGAGGGCCGGCCGGTGCGCCTCGCCGAGCAGGTTGAGCCGCTGATTATCGGCGGGATCATTCTGCGGATCGGTGACCAGCTCATCGACAGGAGCCTGCGCACGCGTCTGGTGGCGCTGCGTAACAGCCTAGTGCGCGGCTAGCAGGCTGGCCGGCGCTGCGCCGGTGCAGGCCTGGCCGGCCCTGCGCGACGATGAAGAAACAGTATAAAACGGTATAGAATTATGCGCGGACTGCCAGGCACGCCGGCCGGGCATAGCCGGGGCAGGGCCGGAGACTCTCAACAGGCCGGCGCACTGGCAACGGAGAGCGGCATAGATCAGGCGCCCCACGTACCGGAGGGGGAGTAGAACGCAATGGGCATTCGATCCCAAGAGATTGCAGCGATCATCCGGCAGCAGATCCTCCAGGCCGACATCACCACCCAGCCGGTCAACGTCGGCACGGTGATCGAGGTCGGCGACGGCATCGCCCGTATCTACGGGCTCTCAGGTGTGATGGCGTCGGAGCTCCTCGAGTTTCCCGGCGGCACCATGGGCATGGCGCTGAACCTGGAAGAGGACAGCGTCGGCGCGGTCATCTTGGGCCCGTTCGAGCACATCAAAGAGGGCGATGAGGTGCGCTCGACGGGCCGCATCGTGCAGGTGCCGGTCGGCGAGGCGCTGCTTGGGCGCGTCGTGAATGCCCTGGGCCAGCCGATCGATGGCAAGGGGCCCATCAACGCTACTGAGTATTCAGTGGTGGAGAAGATCGCCCCGGGCGTGGTGCGGCGCCAGGAAGTGAACGTGCCGTTGCAGACCGGCATCAAGGCCATCGACTCGATGATCCCCATCGGCCGCGGCCAGCGCGAGCTGATCATCGGCGACCGCCAGACCGGCAAGTCGGCGCTGGTGATCGACACGATCATCAACCAGCGCGACACGGGTGTGAAGTGTATCTACGTGGCCATCGGCCAGAAGGAATCGAAGATCGCACAGGTCGTGGCGACGCTGGAGGAGTACGGCGCCATGGAGCACACCACGGTCGTGGTGGCCAGCGCGGCCGATCCGGCGCCGATGCAGTACCTGGCCCCGTTCGCCGGCTGCACTATGGGCGAGTACTTCCGCGATCGCGGTCAGGACGCCCTGGTGGTCTACGACGACCTGTCGAAGCATGCCGTGGCCTACCGCCAGATGTCGCTGCTGCTGCGCCGGCCTCCTGGACGTGAGGCGTACCCCGGCGACGTGTTCTACCTGCACTCCCGCCTGCTGGAGCGGGCGGCACGCCTAGCGGACCAGTACGGCGGCGGGTCGCTGACGGCGCTGCCGATCATCGAGACACAGCTCGGCGACTACTCGGCGTACATTCCGACGAACGTGATCTCGATCACCGACGGCCAGATCTACCTGGAGCCGGACCTGTTCTACGCCGGCATCCGCCCGGCGCTGAACGTGGGCTTGTCGGTGTCGCGCGTGGGCGGCAAGGCGCAGCTCCGCTGCATGCGCCAGGTCGCTGGCCGCCTGCGCCTGGACCTGGCGCAGTACCGCGAGCTGGCCGCCTTCGCCCAGTTCGCCAGCGAGCTCGACCGCGTGACGCGGCAGCGCATTGAGCGCGGCCGCCGCATCACTGAAGTACTGAAGCAGCCGCAGTATGCGCCCATGCCGGTCGAGCAGCAGGTGATGATCCTCTACGCAGTGACGAACGGCTACATGGATGAGATCCCGGTGGACGATATCCAGCGCTACGAGGCGGAGTTCCATCGGTTCATGCAGCAGGTGCACCCGGAGATCGGGCAGGATATCCGCGAGAAGAAAGAGATCACGCCAGAGACCGAGCAGAAGCTGATCGCGGCGATCCAGGAGTTTACGAATAACATCTTCCGCCCGACGGGCGCAGCACGGTAGGCCGGGGCTATGCCAGGCACTCGTGAGATCAGGCGACGCATCCGCTCGATCAACAATACTAGACAGATTACCCGCGCCATGGAGCGCGTGGCGGCGGCGCGGCTGCGCCGTTCACAGCAGCGCGTGCTGGCGGCGCGGCCCTACGCGCAGAAGATGCGGGAGGTGCTGGCCGACCTGGCCGCCCACGTCGGCCCTGAGATCGCAGCGTCCCATCCGTTGATGCAGCGCCGCGAAGTGCGCGCCATCGGCGTGATCGTCTTGACCACGGACCGCGGGCTGTGTGGGGCATTGAACTCGAACACGATCCGCGCCACGCTGCGATTCTTGCTCGACCACCAGGCCACGCCAGCACAGCTCGTCACCGTCGGCCGCAAGGGCCCGGAACTGCTGCGCAGTGCCGGGGTGAATATCGTGGCCGAATTCCGTGACCTGGGCGACCGGCCTACTTTGCTCGACACGCTGCCGATTGTGCGCATCGCCATGGATGGCTTCGCCGACGGCAGCTTCGACGAGGTGCACCTTATCTATCCACAGTTTGTCAGCACGCTGGTGCAACGGCCGACGGTGCAGCAGATCCTGCCGCTCACCGGCGTCCTGGCTGGCCTTGCCGAGGACGTCACCGGCAGGTATCCGCGTCGCGAGATCGAGTTCATCTATGAGCCAAACGCTCGTGAAGTGCTGTCACGGCTGCTGCCACGCTTTGTAGAGATCCAGGTCTATCAGGCGCTGCTGGAGACCATCGCGTCGGAGTACAGCGCGCGCATGGTGGCGATGCGCAACGCCACTGAGAATGCGACGGAGCTGCTGGAGGAGCTGCGACTGAGCTATAACAAGGCGCGCCAGGCGCAGATCACCCGCGAGATCGTCGAGATCGCTACCGGCGCACAGGCGGTGTCACGCTAGAGGGTTCCACCTCTGCGTGTATGACTGTTCCAGGTTTGTCGTTCTGAAGCTGTCGTTCTGAGGTTGTCGTTCTGGGGTTGTAGCGGAGAGCAGGGAGAGCCATGGCAGTAGGCAGAATCGTGCAGGTTATCGGCCCGGTGGTGGACGTCGAGTTCCCGCCGAATGAGCTGCCGGCCATCTTGAACGCACTGGAGGTGCAGCGCGACGGCCAGAGGCTGGTGCTGGAGGTCGCACAGCACCTGGGCAACAACTGGGCGCGCTGCGTGGCCATGTCCAGCACCGATGGGCTGGTGCGCGGCATGGAGGTGATCGACACCGGGGGGCCGATCACCGTGCCGGTCGGCCCGCCGACGCTGGGGCGTATCTTCAACGTCGTCGGCGATCCCGTAGACGAGGGCCCGCCGGTGGTGGCCGAGAAGCGTTATCCTATCCACCGCCCGCCGCCCGAGTTCGTCGAGCAATCCACCAAGGTGGAGATGTTCGAGACCGGCCTGAAGGTCATCGACCTGGTGGCTCCCTTCACCAAGGGCGGGAAGACCGGCGTGTTCGGCGGGGCCGGCGTGGGCAAGACGGTCATTATTATGGAGCTGATCCATAATGTGGCCATGCAGCACGGTGGGTACTCGGTGTTCTGCGGCGTCGGGGAGCGCACCCGCGAGGGCAATGAGCTCTGGAACGAGATGCGCCAGTCGGGTGTGTTCGACAAGACCGTGCTGGTCTTCGGGCAGATGAATGAGCCCCCGGGCGCCCGCCTGCGCGTCGGGCTCACCGGCCTGACCATGGCCGAGTACTTCCGCGACGAAGAAGGCCAGGACCTGCTGGTCTTCATCGACAACATCTTCCGGTTCGTGCAGGCAGGCTCCGAGGTCTCCGCCCTGCTGGGCCGCATGCCCTCGGCGGTGGGATATCAGCCCACGCTGGGCACGGAGATGGGCCAGCTTCAGGAGCGCATCACGTCTACCAAGCACGGCTCGATCACCTCGGTGCAGGCGATCTACGTGCCGGCCGATGACATCACCGACCCGGCGCCGGCGACGACCTTCGCCCACCTCGATGCGACGATCGTGCTGGAGCGCTCTATCGCTGAGCTGGGGCTGTACCCGGCGGTCGATCCTTTGGCATCGACGTCGCGTATCCTGGACCCGCGCATCGTCGGCCAGGAGCACTACGAGGTGGCGCGCGGCGTCCAGCGGGTGTTGCAGCGCTACAAGGACCTGCAGGACATTATCGCCATCCTGGGCATGGAGGAGCTGTCGGAAGAGGACAAGCGCACGGTGGCGCGGGCGCGGAAGATCCAGCGCTTCCTCTCCCAGCCGATGTTCGTGGCCGCGGCGTTCCACGGGCGGGAGCCCGCCTATGTGCCGGTCCACGAGACGGTGCGTGGCTTCCGCATGATCCTGGATGGCGAGCTCGATGACCTGCCTGAACAGGCCTTCTACATGGTCGGTACGATCGACCAGGCTATCGAGCAGGCGGAGAAGATGCGCTAGAGGCGGACCTCGCTCTGGCCCCTGCCCCTGGGAGGGCCAGGGATGCGGCCGCTGGGAGCAGCCTATGCCTGGCAAGCTCACGCTCGAAATCATCACTGCGGAGCGGGTGGTCTTCTCGGACGAGGTCGATATGGTCACCGCGCCCGGCGCGTTGGGCACAGTTGGCATCCTGCCGCGCCACGCACCGATGTTGACGACGCTGGAGCCGGGCGAGGTGAAGATCGTCCAGAACGGGGAAGAGACGTTTCTGGCGATCGGTGGCGGCTTTCTCGAGGTCCGGGATAACCACATCGTGGTGCTCGCGGACTCCGCCGAGCGGGCAGAAGAGATCGACGTTCAGCGGGCAGAAGAGGCGCGGCAGCGGGCTCGTGAGCGCCTGCGCGCCCGTGAGGCGGGCGTTGACGTCGAGCGCGCGGCGACGTCGCTCGCGCGAGCTCTGGCTCGCCTGCGGGTGGCTGAGCGGGCCAGGCGGCGCGGCCGCATCCCCGGCGCGCCGCCGCGCACCGGCGAAGAATAGCCCAGGAGCCCGCCGCTTCATTCCCTCTCACAGGCGCTCGCGCGCCTCGCCCGGCTTCCAGCCGCGCTCCTGTGGGCCGCCTTCCTGCAGATCAGGGGCGCGTTCTGGCCGGCACGCGCTTTGCACCCTTATGCCCTGCTGGTCGTCAGTACCAGGGGCACTGGAAGGGCTTGGCCGCCCCGGCTGGCCATGCTATGATACCGCCACACGCCACTCACAGAGACGGCCCGCTCGCGGGGGCTGCGCGCGGCAGCGCGGGGGAGCATACGGTGTCGTACATCGTCATCTGCGGTGGTCGTCCGCTCCGTGGTGAACTCACCATCATGGGCTCGAAGAATGCCACGCTGCCGCTGCTGGCAGCGTGTCTCCTCACCGATGAACCCTGCCTCCTCTCGAACATCCCGCTGGTCGACGATATCTTCACGATGGTTGAGCTGCTGCGCTGCCTCGGCGCAGATGTCACCATCGACGTGGCCACGCGCACCGTGCGCGTGTGCGCTGCCGGCCTGCGCCGGTCCGATCCGGACCCTGATCTGGTGCGTAAGGAGCGTGGGTCGTTCCTGGTGATGGGGCCGCTGCTGGCGCGGCTGCACCGCGCTTCGTCACCGCATCCCGGCGGCTGCGCTATCGGGGCACGGCCGGTCGATGTCACGGTGCATGGGTTTCGCGCTATGGGGGCACGGGTGCAGACCGATGGTGGATGGTACGATGCTTGGGCGCCGCAGGGCCTGCACGGCGCCAGCATCTACCTCGACTATCCCAGCGTGACCGGCACCGAGAACCTCATGCTGGCCGCCTCGCTCGCGCCGGGGCGAACAGTGATCAAGCACGCCTCGTGCGAGCCCGAGGTGGTAGCATTGGCGGAGTTCCTCACCGCCATGGGGGCGCGCATCCGTGGCGCTGGCTCGTCGTTCATCGAGATCGAAGGCGTGCCCCGACTGCACGGTGCAGAAGGACGGGTCATCCCCGATCGCATCGAGGCAGGTACCTTCGCCGCCGCAGCCGTTGCTACCGAGGGTGAGCTCGTGCTCCATGACGTGAACTATGACCACCTCGAGCCAGTGCTGTACAAGCTTCAGCAGATCGGCGCTCGCACCGAGTGCCATGGCAGCGTCCTGCACGTCAGCGGCAGCCGGCCGTTCCAGGCAGTGGAGGTACAGGCCATTCACTTCCCCGGTTTCCCGACGGACCTCCAGGCGGTCTTTGCCGCCCTGCTCACACAGGCGGAGGGCCTGAGCATTATCCAGGAACGTGTGTACGAGAACCGCCTGCTTTACGTAGACGAGCTGCGCAAGATGGGCGCGCAGATCATCGTGCGCGGTCAGCGCGCCGATATCTACGGCCCCACGCCGCTCCACGGTGCCGAAGTACGGGCGCTGGACCTGCGCGCCGGGGCAAGCCTGATCGTCGGCGGCCTGGTTGCCGAGGGTGAGACGGTCATCTCCGACGTACACCACATCCAGCGCGGCTACGAAGACGTGGTCGGGCGCCTCGCGTCGCTCGGCGCCGATATCCGCCTGGTCGAGCGGCCGGCCGGGGCGGTTGCCGCCGGCGCGTAGCCCGGACCTCCTGGCCGCCGAACATGGTATACTGGACCTGCGCGTTCGCCGAGTGGCTCGCGCACACCAACCTTCTGTGCTTCACCTCTCTGTATGGCATTTATCTATATGCCATTTATCTATATGCCATAATAAATGGCATATTTGCCATGGGAAAGATTCCCGTAGAGCAATTTCGTGCTGTGGTGCAGTACCGGGCGGTACGCTAAGCATTGAACTCAACATCCTCACACCGCATGTTTGGCAAGCAGATCGGCATCGACCTGGGCACCGCGAACGTTCTCGTCTACGTGCGCGGTCGCGGCATCGTCATCAACGAGCCGTCCGTTGTCGCGATCTCGACCACAGATAACCGCATCGAGGCCGTCGGAGATGACGCGCGCCAGATGCTCGGCCGCACGCCCGGCACCATAAACGTCGTGCGGCCGATGCGCAACGGCGTGATCGCCGATTATGTCATCACCGAGGCGATGCTGCGGTATTTCATTAATAAAGTCTGCGGTCCGCCGTGGCGCCGGCTGGTGAAGCCGGATGTGGTCGTGTCCGTGCCGGCAGGTGTCACCGACGTGGAGCGCCGCGCCGTGCACGACGCAGCGCGCGCGGCGGGGGCGCGGCAGGCCTCGCTCATCCCCGAGCCGCTTGCCGCGGCGATCGGCGCGAACGTGCCGATCTCCAGCCCCAGCGGGAACCTGATCGTCAACATCGGCGGGGGTACGACCGAGGTAGCGGTTATCTCGCTCAACGACATCGTCGTGGTGAACTCGGTGCGCGTGGGCGGCAATAAGATCGATGACGCTATTGCTACATATATTAAAAAAAAGTACAATCTGATGATCGGCGAGCGCACGGCTGAAGAGGTCAAGATCGAGGTAGGCAGCGCGCTACCACTCGATCCGCCGCTGACGGTCGATGTGCGCGGCCGCGATCAGGTAATGGGACTGCCCCGCACCATCACCGTCACCTCGGACGAGATCACGGAGGCCATCGCCGAGCCGGTCGAGCAGATCGTGCAAGCGGTGAAGGACGTGCTCGAGGTCACGCCCCCCGAGCTGGCCTCAGATATCATCGACAAGGGGATGGTCATGACTGGCGGCGGGTCGCTGCTGCGCAATCTGGACAAGCTGCTCACCCAGGTGACCGACATCCCCTGCCATGTGGCCGAGCACCCGCTGACCTGCGTGGCGATCGGGACTGGCATGGCGCTTGAACACTTCCATGTGCTCAAGAAAAGTATGATCCTGGCTGGCTAGCGCGTGTCCAGGCGGCAGCCCGTGCCAGGCTGCCGCCTGGCGGTGCGGGTGCCCTATGCACAACACGATGGACATGCACGATGCCACCGCGTATGCGGGTTCCAAGCCGTCGCCGGATGAGGTGCGGGCCTGGATCGTACAGCAGCCGGCGACGCAGCGGATTACCGCTGAGGCGCTCCAGGCGCAGTTTCACCTCGGTGACGAGGACGAGCCCGGCTGGCTGGCGCACTTCCTCCGCGAGTGCCGGGAACGCGGGCCATATACACGCAACCATGCCCTGGCCCGGCTGGCCGCCATCGTGGCCCAGCATAACCACCTCGGCTAGAGATCGCGGCTCGCGGGCTGATCGTGATTTCCTGGCGGGGTCCGGCGCGAGGACGCTGGCTAGGGAGGAGCGGTGATGCCGGACGAGGAGCCAGAAGCTGTCCAGGCCGGTGCGGCGCGGCTCGCGGCGCTTGAGGCTGCCCTCCAAGAAGCGCAGCGATTTATCGAGCAAGTGCAGCGTGCCCCCGTCGGATCCAGCGCGGTCTCCGATGCAGCGCTAGCGCCAGCCGCGCTGGCAGACGATCGCCTGGCCGGCCTGGAGGCGCGGATCGAGGCCCTGGAGGCGCTGGTGGCACGCCAGGCCGAGGAGCTGGCCGCTCTGCAGGCGGAGGTTGCCGCGTTGAAGGCGGAACACCGCCAGCGCAGGGGCGGCCTCTGGCCGTGGCGCAGATAATATCCACGCCACCGCTGCAGCACGCGCCCGGCCTCCACAGGGCCGGCTCGCTCACCGCAGGAACAGCTCAATCACCGGCACAGGGGTGTCCGGCTTGATTACCGGCAGGGTGAGGGTCAGGGTGCCCCCAGCATCTTCGGTGAGGGGAATCTCCGAAGCGTCGTTGAGGAGCTGAGCATATTCCACCTTGCCAGCGTAGCCGTCGAGATGCAGATGCCTGAACGGCCAGGCGAATACGTGCACGTACAGCCGCCGCGCGACCGGATTGTACGTCAGACGGCAGTCCTGCGGCGTGGCGAACTCGGCCGGGGCTTGCGTACAGCCGTAGATCGAGCGGCTGTGATACCTCATCCATGCACCGATGCCGGCGAGCCGGTCGCGGGCGCGCTGGTCGAACTCGCCACGTGCCGTCGGCCCCACGTTGAGCAGGAGGTTCCCGCCCTTGCTCACGGTATCGACCAGCAGGCGCACCAGCATGTCCACGCTCTTCCAGCTCGCCTCGTCGCGGTGATAGCCCCAGGAGCCCGAGAACGTATGGCAGGCTTCCCAGACTACCGGCTTTCCATCCACCTGGACCCACGCGCGCGGCACTACCTGCTCCGGCGTGTAGAAATCACCGGGCACATCTGCGCGGTTATTAAGCAGGATCTCAGGCTGGAGCTCGCGGATCATCGCGACCAGCTTCTCGCTCTGCCAGTCTTCTCGCCCCTTGCCGCGTGACCAGCCCCAGTCGCGATTGGGGTACGAGAAATCCAGCCACATGATGTCGATCTTGCCGTAGTTGGTGAGCAGCTCGCGCACCTGGCCGTGCAGGTACTCAGCATACTTGCGGATGTCGCGGTGCTTCTCCCGCTCACGAAACTCGACGTCATCGCGCTGGGGGTGCAGGCCATCGACCGGGAACTCGGGGTGGTGCCAGTCGATCAGGGAGTAATAGAAGCCGATCTTGAAGCCAGCCGCCCTGAAAGCGTCCACGAATTCACGGATCAGATCGCGCCTGGCCGGCGTGTTGGGCGCCTTGTAGTCTGTGAGCTGCGAGTCAAAGAGGCAGAAGCCGTCGTGGTGCTTCGTCGTAATGACAGCGTAGCGCATACCGGCCTGCCAGGCGATCTGCGCCCATTCGTGCGGGTTATAGAGATCCGGCTCAAAGTGATCGAAGTAGCGCTGGTATTGCGCGTCCGTCATACGCTCGCGGTTCTTCACCCACTCGTGCCGCGCCGGGAGCGCATAGATGCCCCAGTGGATGAACAGCCCGAAGCGATCATGCACGAACCAGTCAGAGCGCCCTACCGTAGGGGCAGGCTGCGGGACCATCGAGCACACCTCGTTCATCAAGGGTACGGAGTATCAGCACGCATGGTACCAGGACAGGGCGAGTGAAACAACGTCGCTGTAGGGTGGGTACGCAGCCGGCCCGCCCCGCCGGTGGCTCACTCGCTGCGCCACTGCCACACCCCATCGGGCGTGGCAGCGAAGACGCCTCCGGCGGTAACGATCACGTCGCGCACCGGCAGCGTCCCTAGGCCGTCGGCAAGACGTTCCCAGCGCCCGCCCCCATCGCGGCTCCAAAAGACGCCGCGGCCTTCAGCGCCCAGCCCGCCGGTCGCCAGGTAGAGCGTCTGAGGGCGGGCCGGGTCAATCGCTAGCGATGAGAGCGGGTAGATGGCCATCGGTCCTTGCATCTGCCTTGCGGCTTGCAGCCCCTCGTTGGCAGCCTGCCAGCTCGCTCCGCCGTCGCTCGTGCGGAACACGCCGGCCCACGTCACCGCATACACGGCGTCGGGGTTCTGCGGGTGCACCTGGAGGTCCACCGGCCCCCACGGGTCGCCAGCCGGCGTAATGTCGTTCCAGGATGTGCCGGCGTCGCTACTCCTGGCCAGGCGCACGGTGCCGCCCTCGCTCACCGACATGACGTAGATGATGTCGGGAGCGCTCGGCGCCACGGCCACGCGCCAGGCGTCATAGTTCGGCCGCCGTGCGCCTGCCAGGCGCTCCCAGGTCTTGCCCCCATCACGGCTGCGCACGGCGTCCGGGCAGGAGGCAGCGTACACCACCTCACGGTCGGTAGGGTGCGGCGCATACGAGGTCAGGTTCCCACCGATGCCGGTCCAGGTCTTGCCGCCGTCTACGCTACGGAAGCTCGGCGCTTCAGTGCCCCTGGCACAGCCGTCGGTCGCGCCCACGTAGATGACTTGGGGATCGGCCGCGCTGATGGCGATTTCAGTAACTGTCATGCCCGCACGCAGCGCAGCCCACGTCTTGCCCACGTCGCCGGACACCCACAGGCCGTTGCCCCCGGCATAGAGTGTCCCCTGCTGCCGCCCACTGACCGCGAGGGCATGCACGTCCACGCCAGCGAGCCCGGCGCGCTGCCACGCGCCTCTGGAAGCCGGGCGCGTCGTAGTGAATGCCGGACGCACCTCAGGCGTCGCGGCTGCCAGACGGAACGGGTTCTGGCAGCCCGCTAGGAGGAGCGCCTGGGCCGCCAGGACTGCCAGAAATAAAGTAAAAAAGATGAAGACCGGACGCTGCGCCATGCGCTCGTCACTCCAGGCCGGTCACCTGGTACGGCCGCTGCTGCTCCGCCGACTCATATGCGCCGAACACGAGCTCTAGGGTGCGCAGGGCATCGCGGCCGGACGTCTCAGGCTCACGGCCGGAGCGGAGGCAGTCCACCCAGTGCTGCTGGATGCGCACGACGCTCTCTTGCACTGCCTCGGCCGGCGGCGCGCTCCAGGAATAGACATGCGGCGCGGCGGTAAATCGCTGCGGGCCATCTACGCCGGTGACACTGATGGCATAATGCGGGCCAAGCGTCGCGGAGCCATCCGTGCCCTCCAGATGCACCAGTGTCTGCGGGAACAGTTCCTGCTCAAGTCTAGAGGCAAAGCTCATATCTACAATGCAGGTCGCGCCGCTGGCCATGAGCAGCATGATCGTCGCCACGTCCTCGCCGCGGATGCGCGGGTTAATGCGCTGCACATGGCAGTACACCTGTGCCGCCTCGCCCATAAAGAAGCGCGCCAGGTCCAGCAGGTGCACGCCGAGGTCGTAGATGATGAAGCGCGGGTCGGTGGCAAGATAGGGCTGATTGGCGTAGACATCGACGGCGCTGCGGAAGGTGATGCGCCCGAAAAAAAGCGGACCCACTCCCGCAGCTGCCTGCTTGAGGGCTCGCATCGGTGTCTGCCAGCGGAAATTCTCGTGCACCATGAACTGCACGCCCGCGGCGCGGCAGGCCTCGACCATCGCCCGCGCGTCATCCAGGCTCGGCGCCAGCGGCTTCTGGCAGATGACGTGGCAGCCATAGCGCGCGGCCAGCTCAACCAGTGGTCGGTGCCCGGCCGGCTGCGTGACGATGTCCACGAAGTCCGGCCGCTCGGCCTGGAGCATCTCCTCAGCACTGCCATACGCGCGAGGGACCCCAAACTCGGCGGCGTACGCCCGCGCCCGAGCCAGGTCAAGGTCGCAGACAGCCACGATGCGGGCACCCTGGACCTCGCTCCAGCCATGGAGATGGTTGCGCGCAAAATACCCACAGCCGATGAGCACGCCTCGTAGCTCGTTCATTAGTAATCTCTCCTAGTCTCGCCTGCCAACGTAGCGGGCCGGTGCATGACAGGCTGTCCGGGTTGTGCACTGGACACGTTGTACATCTGACGTTGTACATCTGGGAGAGGTACTTAAGCTCGTTACTCAAGCGCCCGCACTATCGATACAGCAGTAGGCGAAGGGCCGCAGGCCGACCACGAGCTCACCCGCGGCCACGCTGGCCGGTTGCCAGGCCTCAGCGCGAAACCGCTCGGGCGCGTGCATGGCTTCCAGCGCATTCGTCTCATCCAGATATCGCAGGCGCACCTGCGGGCCGAGCGACGGACAGCGCACCCGCACCTGCCGCGGCTGCGGACCCAGATTGGCGAGCATGACCCGCACACGGCCGTCACGCTGGAGAGCGAGGCCCTCGAATGCCAGCGGTGCACTGGCGCGGGCTGGCAACACTGCACCCCCAGCCAGCTCACCGGCATCGGCAAACACATGGTACAGCGGGAACACGCCGCCGGGCAGCGAACGAAAGCGCTCCGGCACCGGCGAGCCAGCCTCGGTCTCCATGACGCCGCGCCAGCCGGTGGTCTCGTAGTAGGTGATGCTGTACACGCCGCTCTCCGCCAGATACTTCAGGCTGCCGAGCGTCCAGCCGGCGCCAAAGAGCGACATCTGCCGTACATCGACCTGTGGCGGTAGCTCGTCGGGCGGGGGCTCGGACACCGGGCCGGTCGCGTTCGGGTTGAAGCGCGGCCGCAGGGTGACAGGCGTGATCGCCAGCGGGACGGTCCCGGTGAAGCGGCGGGCGCTCACCACCGTCTCCGCCTGCATCTCCAGCGTCTCGACTAGTGAGGCATTGTCAAAGGCGTGAACCTGCGGGGTGATTGAGTAGCAAACCAGGTCGAGCCCCTCGACCGGCGGTGGCTGCCGGTTGAGCTCAGCAAAGTAAGCGTTGGTGCCGGCGCCGATCCTGGCTTCCGGGGCATAGCTGGCCAGGTAGCGGCGCGCCAGTCGAACCCACGGCGCCGTCGTGCTTTTCTCCTCTACATGAAAGATCAGCCACTGAGCCACCGCCGGGCGGAGCTCGCGCAGGACTGCGGCTAGGGCAGCCAGCTCATCCTCCCCTGCACCGGACAGGAAGACCGCCAGCTCAAGCGCAACACCGATCGCCGTCGCTTCTGCGGCTGCCTGCGCCAGGCGCTGGCGCCAGCCAGCGGCGCTGAGAGCGAGGTCTGCCCGCAGCAGCGACAGGTTCAAGGCCTGCAGCCGGCCGGTCTCGGTGGCTGTCAGCGGCTGCCCGTGCGAGGCCATGCCTAGGCCGAGGCGAGGCAGACGTGCTACCGGCGTCTCACCGACTGTGAGGATGGGCTCCGCGACCTGCTCGCCCGGCCCGCCAGCAGCCGCGACGTGTACAATCGTGGCGGGGCGCTCGCGCTCTGCACGGACGGCGGCAGATTCAGGCGGAGCGTTCTGGAGGGCGAGGCGCACAGTCTGGCTGACCCGCGTGCCAGCGGCCACTTCGACGGGGTACGGCAGTCGCAGCGGCGTGCAGTAGGTCTTGAAGGAGCCATCGGTCCAGTTCCGCTGGTCCTCCATCTCGAAGAGATCGCCCTCGAACTGCACCACCGCCCACACGTCAGGCGCCGCCTCATGGGCGATGGCGGAGATGTCCAGGAAGGGTTGGTGCGGTGAGATGTGGCGCGGGAACGTGCCGTGCTCCCACGTGCCATCAGGGTGCTGCACCAGGCACGGCCGCCCGGCACATTCGCGGATAGGATGCAGCACGCAGAAGCCGATGCGGTTACGCAGGAAGGTCGAGTGCGCCTGGCCGTCCATGGTAAACGTCAGTCGGCCCCCTGGCGTGCCTTCGATGGTGCCGTGCCAGCGGAAGTCAATCTCGCCCTGCCGGCATTCGACGTCGAATGCCACGGAGAAGGCCTGCGGCTCCTGGTGGAGCTGGAGGTTCGACAGGCGCGGCAGCACAGTGTCCCAGTTGCGGTCACGCACGGCGCTATACACGCCGCGCAGCACCTCGCGGTCGCCCAGGCAGATGTAGCGCATGAACGCCGTAGCCGGTTCGAAGAGCAGCGTCAGCGGCCCGGCGCGCAAGGCGATGCGCGCGGGGAGGGGTGTCTCGGCTCCGTAGTACAGGACCGTTGGCGGCAACATAGTCGCGTTCTCCTGGCCCGCTGGATCTCTCAACTGTATCTGCCATCCAGGACAGGCGATCCCTGGCAGGCTATTGTAGGTGATCTATATATGCATATGCACCGGCAATCCGTACAGCATGGGGTCTGTGCGGTCCGGGGCGGTCTCCCCGCCGGACCGTGCTGACGCCGGTGGGACTGGTAGAGTATACTGGGTCCACCAGCATGGCATGCCCAGGGTATGCGGCGGCGAGAGAGACGATGCCCAAGCTGTTCGCCTTGTTTGATTGCAACTGTATGGTTGGGCGCTCCCCGGTGCGGCAGCCGGACGCCTTTTTCACCGTCGCCGGCCTGCTCGAGGAGATGGACCGCCTGGGCATCGAGCAGGCGCTCATCTCCTCGAGCATCGCGCAGCACTACGACCCGGCCACCGGCAACCGACTGCTGCTCGAGGAACTGGACGCTGCGGGCAGGCCGGAGCGCTTGCACGCCTGCTGGGTCTTGTTGCCGCATGCCACGCACGAGATGGGCGTGGACAGCGCCGAGGTGCTGGTGGAGCGCATGCTGGCGGCCGGGGTTCGGGCCGCGCGGCTCTTTCCCACGCAGCATCGCTTCTCTCTCAGTGACTGGTGCACCGGCCCGCTGATGCGCGCCCTCGAGCGCCACCGCGTCCCGGTGTTCATCGACTTCGGCAATGTGCACTGGAGCGACTGCAATACGGATTGGGACGCCCTCTACCGCCTGCTGAAGGATCATGCCCGGCTGCCAGTCGTGCTGGTGCACGAGGGCGTTGGCTCAGACCGATATCTCTACCCGCTGATGGAAGCCTTTCCTGACTTACTGATCGAAACATCATACTACCAACCGCACCGCGGCATCGAGGCGATCTGCCGGCGCTTCGGCCACGAACGGCTGCTGTTCGGCACCGGCATGCCAGTCTGGGCGCCTGGCCCGGCTATTAGCATGCTCGCCTACGCCGATATCTCCGATGAGGCCCGCCGCGCCATTGGGAGCGAGAACCTGCGCCGGCTGCTAGGAGCGGTCTCATGAGCGGAATGGCTGCACCTGCCGGCTCGGACTCAGAACTGCTGCGCCGCGGCCGGCTCGGGGAGCGGCTCGACGGCGTACTGGTGATTGATATCCATGTGCATCTCGGCCCAGCCGACCGGCTGCACATCTCGTTTAACGATGCTGCCGGGCTGGTGCGTGCCATGGATCGCGCTGGCATCGACCGGGCGTGTCTCTTTGCGGGGGCCGGCATCGGCTCTGACTACCGCCTCGGGAACGATCTCACGGCTCGCGCGGCGCAAGAGTTTCCCGAGCGCTTCATTCCCTTCGCCGTCTTCAATCCGAACTACGCGGAGGATATCCCTAGCGAGATCGAACGCTGCTTTAGCACGCTGGGCATGCGCGGCATTAAGCTGCACACAGGTTTCCATCAGTACCCTGCCAACGGCCCCAACTACCACCCGGTGTTCGAGTACGCCAATGCCCATGGCCTGCTGGTGATCAGCCACGGCTGGGGTGGCCCGGGCGCGCTGGAGCGTCTGGCCAGGGCATACCCTAATGTCACTTGCGTGGTGGCACATGCCGGAGGGAATTGGGATGGCCGTCTTCCCACAGAGGCGATCCAGGCGGCCCGTCGGCTAGAGAACGTGTACCTTGACCTGGCGTCGTCAATAGTACCGTACGGCGGCCTGGAGCGGGCGGTCGAGCTGGTTGGCGCTGAAAAACTCCTCTACGGCTCCGATATGCCCTGGATGGACTCCGCCTATCAGCTCGGGCGGGTGCTCTTCGCCAGGATCACAGACCGTGAAAAGGAGCTGATCCTGGGGCTGAACGCGCAGCAGTTGCTGAAGCTGGAGAAGTGAGGGGCCCTCACCCCCGGCCCCTCTCCCGCAGCGCGGGAGAGGGGGGTAGTGACACTGGCTGGAGCAGAGGGCAGTGAAAGCCCGTGTTTTTTAACCAGGAGGTCGCAATGATGTCGCGAGTCGTCGTGACACGGCGGGAGATGCTTGGGGCGGTGCTCGCCGGCATGCCGCTAGTCAGCGCCTGTGCGCGGCGTGCGGAGGCGCCTGGGTTGCGCCAGCGGCGTGGCCCGGGGACTGTGATATGGACAAGCTGGGCCACCGACGATCTGGGCAAGAACCGTGTACAGGAGCAGGCGGATCTGTTTATGCAAGAGTACCCGGAGATCAAGGTCGACATCCAGAACTATCCGAGCAGCGGGTATATCGATAAGGTCGTTGCTCTGCTAGCTGCCGGCACTGGACCTGATGTCTTCAGGGCGAACCCGAACTCTGCCATCGCCATGCTCGGCCACGTGCAGGAGCTTGACGGGCTGCTGGCGAAGGAGAAGGGCACCTGGTGGGGCAGTAAGGATGTGAAACCTGGGGTGATGGACTGGGGCCGCTACCGCGGCAAGATGCTTGGCTTTCCTATGGGCACCGGCGCCTATTACGCCCTTCACATCAACAAAGATATCTTCGACAAGGCTGGCATACCGTATCCCCCGGAAAAGTATAACGATCCATCCTGGACCTTCGATCGCGTGCTCGAGCTGGCCAGAGCGATGACCGTACGCTCCGGCGATAGCCTTGCCGAGCAACTGGGCATCGACCGCGGTATGAGCTGGTCCTATCTTCATCCAGTGGTGATGAGCTGGGGCGGCGAATTCTTCGATGAGAACAGCGGCGAGTTCAGATGGCACGAGCCGGCAGCCACCGACGCCATCCAGTGGATGGCCGACCTCCTGAACAAACACCGCGTGGCCCCCACGCCCGATGATGCGCGGGCCGGCGTAGGGAACTTCGTAAACGGCAGGCTGGCGATCCGCTGGTCAACGTTTAATCTGGCTATGTACCTGATCAACGACGTCGGGGATCGCTTTCGGTGGGATGTCGCGCCGCCGCCTCGCCTCGGTACCCGCCCACCGCGGCTGTGGTTCTACGTAAGCTGGTGGGTGCTGAACAAGGGCACCCGCAACCTGGAGGATGCCTTCCTGTTTGACTACTGGGTGAGCGGGCCGAAGGGCGAGCGGGTCTCGGTCGAGTATGCCTGGAGCATCCCGCACTTCTACAGCCTCGACGCGAAGCTTGGCCTCCGCATGGGCCAGAAGAAGAACCTGTCCGTTGCGCTGGACTGCCTGAATTACGTGGCGAAGTCGCGGCCTGAGCTAAACCGTGGCTACGACGAGGCGCTGCGGGTGCTCGGACCGGCCCTGGCCCAGGTGGCGAACGGTGAGACTACGGCCAAGCAGGCGATGCAGCAGATCAAGCCGGAGATGGACCGGCTGCTCCGCGCCGGCCTCGAGAAGTGAGCGGCGCGAGCGCATCGATCATGTACGCCCGCCGCCTCACCCGGCTGTGCTCTGGGTACCCTGCCTGAAAGCAAGCTGTATGGCGCGGGTCCTGGCCTTGCAGGAAGTGCGTTGTGCCGGACAAGACGAATCCTTCAGCGTGCGGCAGCATCACCGCAGCCATCGGTGGGTCTCGCCGAAGCGATGGCAGGACCGCTACCCCTTAATCCCGGTGAGGGTGATGCCGCGAATGAACGTCCGCTGGGCAAAGAAGAAGACGATGATCACCGGGAAGGTGATCAGCACCGACGCGGCCATCAGCATGGCCCACTCAACATCGAACTCCGAGCGGAACTGCTGCAAGCCCAGGGACAGGGTGTAGAGCTCCTTGCGATTGAGGTAGATCAACGGGCCGAGGAAGTCCCGCCAGGCGCGTAAGAACTCGAAGACGATCACCGTGGCCAGGGCCGGCTTTGCCAGCGGCAGCATAATATTCCAGTAGATGCGGAACTCGCTGGCGCCGTCGATGCGCGCCGCGTCGGTCAACTCCTGCGGGATGGTCATGAAGAACTGCCGCAAGAGGAAGATGTAGAACGCGCCACCCAGCCAGTGCGGGACAATGAGCGGCAGCGGCGTGCCGACCCAGCCCAGGGTCCGGAACACTAGGAAGAGTGGGATCAGTGTCACCTGGTACGGCAGGAACAGCGTGGCCAAGGTCAAGCCGAAGAGAATGTTGCGGCCCGGCCAGGGAATGCGTGCCAGGCTATAGGCCACCGGCGGACAGGAGACGAACACCCCCAGCGCCGCCAGCACGGCGATCACCAGGGTGTTCCGTAAATACGTGAAGAACGGGATGAACTGCACTGCCCGCGGGTAGTTCTCCCAGACAAGCCGGTCCCAGACATCGGGCGCCTGGAAGGGCAGCCAGAGCGGCGGGATATGGTAGATGGCTGTCTTGGGCTTCAATGACGTGGCCACCATCCACCAGAACGGCATCAGGAACGTCAGGCCGACGGTGATCAGAAAGGTGTGCAGCAGGATACGCAGGATCAGCCGGCCCTGCGGGGTGCGGTGCCAGGCCGTCACCACCACGCGCCGGCCGGCAGGCACCGCCGCTGCCTGGCCCGGCGAGAGCGCTACAGACTGTTGTGCGCCGCCGTGCGGGGCCGGCACCGGCCGGGGCGCCATGCCGGGGCGCCCCGGCGCCTGGAGCCGCCCGGACCGGTTGTGAAGATACAGACGGAGGCGTGCCAGTGCTCGCATAATGGTGTCCTGACTAGCTGGTGCAGATACCTAGCGTGCTTCCCCGCCGTAGTAGACCCACCGCGCCGAGGTGCGAAAGATGATCACGGTGAGGACCAGCACGGCCATGAACATGAGCCAGGCCATGGCCGAGGCCACGCCAAACTTGAAGAACACGAATGCCTGGCGGTACAGCAGCATCGAGTAGAACATCAGCGCGTTGGCCGGCGTGCCTAAGCCGCCCGTCAGCACGTAGGGAATAGTGAAGAACTGGAGCGTGCCGATCAGGCTGGTAATGAGATTGAAGAAAATCACCGGCGTGATCATCGGAATAGTGACGTTCCACAGCCGCTGCCACCAGTTCGCCCCATCTACTGCCGCGGCGTCGTAGAGGTCCTGAGGCACGTCCTGCAGCCCGGCCAGGTAGATCAGCATGTTCTGACCGGCCAGCCAGAGATTGAGCAGCACCAGGGTCGGCTTGGCCCACACCTGGCTGGCCAGCCAGCCGGGGCCGGCGATGGGATGACCCAGCAGCTTTGGAATGAACTCGATGAGAGTATTCACCGTGCCATATTGGGGGTTAAACATCTGCACCCAGACGATGGAGAGGGCGACGTCCGGTACCAGCACCGGCAAGAAGTAGATGGTGCGGTAGATCGCCTGGCCGCGGATATTCAAGTTCAGCAGCAACGCCAGCATCAGCGCCCAGACGATGCCGAGCGGGATCGCCACGACGGCGTAATACAGTGTGTTATAAACGCTGGTCCAGAACACTGGATCCTGGCCGCTCAGCATGAAGGTGTAATTCTCCAGGCCGACGAAGCGCGCTGCCTGGAGGCCATTGTAATCGTGGAAGCTAAAGTAGAATGCTGCGGCAATCGGATATGCGTAAAAGAGTAGCAGACCGGCGATCCATGGCGAGGCGAAGAGTAACCCGGCAATGGTATTCCGCACCGTTGTTGGGCTAATCCGTCGCGCTTGTGCCCGCACTGCCACCGAGGCAAGTTCAGCCATGCAAATGCTCCTCTATCTGGAGGCCCCGAGTGGGTGCAGAGGCAAGCTTCTGCACCCACTCGGCGAGCACGGCAAGAGGTCTTATTTCGAGAACTTCGCCAGCTCTCGATTGACGCGCTCGGTGACGCCATCGAGGAGCTGCTTGGGCGTGCCCTTGCCGTGGATAGCATCGTCGGTGGCAGTCGCCAGCTCCGTCCAGAGCATCTGGCCCACAGGAATGTTCGGACGGAACCGTACGATATCCTTCAAGGCCAGGAACTTGCGCCAGCGCGGATCAGTACTCTGGAACTGCTTCTCATCGAAAAGCGATAGCAGCGTGGGCACGCGGGTGAGGGCCTGGACATAGATCTTCTGTCCCTCAGTGGCCCACCATTTGGCAAAGACCCAGGCCTGATCCTTGTTCTTAACCCCACGTGGCAGCACGATGCTCCAACCGCCGCCCCAGCTCGACGTGCGCGGCCCGCCCGGCGCCTGGGGCAGTTCAACCACGTCAAACTGCTGGAACTGCTCGGGCTTCATGTAGTTCTTGAAGATAGCGATCTGCCAATCGCCATCGGCGACCATGCTGAGCAGGCCGTTTACGAAGGCGTGCTGGTCGTTCCCCTGGAAGCCTGTCTGGGAGCGGAAGGCGGCGGTGAAGTTGTCGACCGTCTCGATGCCGTACTTCTGGGCATACGAGACCATCCAGGTAAGGGCCTGCACGATCTTGGGATCGTTGGCCGTGACCTTATTCGCCTTGGCGTCGTAGAACTCGCCGCCCCACAGCCAGCCCCACGTGTAGAGCCAGCCCTGGTACGCCCACGGCACGAAGCCCATCCGGCTGAACTTCGCCCCGTCACGCCTGGTTAGCTTCTCGGCCATTTCGTCCAGCTCGGCGATGGTCTTCGGCGGCTTGTTCGGGTCGAGGCCGGCTTCCTGGAAGTGGGCCTTGTTGTAATACAGCATGCGGAAGTCGGTGGTGAACGGCGTTGCATACAGCTTACCGGCCCAGGTTGCCTCGTCCCAGGCTTCCTTCAGGAACATGCTCTGGGTGAAGTTATCCCGCTTCGCATAATCGCTGATATCGGTCAGGAAGCCCTGCGCAGCCCACGAGGTGACGATGAAGCGGTCGAAGTAGTTCATGTCCGGCGGCGTGCCGGCATTGATCGCGGTGAGCAGCTTCTCCGACGCTTGCGTGTTGCCTGAGGTCGCGACCTGGGTGTAGTTGACCTTCAGGCCGGGGTTTGCCTTCTCGAACTCAGGCAACAGCGTGTTCTGGAGCAGTTGCCCATCCGGCGCGTTGGGCGCCCAGGGAGTCCAGAACTCCAGCGTCACCTGCTTTGCCCCGGTCTGTCCTCCGCTGCCGGCCTGCCGGCCACCCGCCTGCGGGGTGCAGGCGGCCAGGATCGTTCCAGCAACACCTGCGCTCAACCCACCGACGGCGGCCCGGCGGCTCAGCCGGGTCGCCGCAATCATAACGATGCGAGACATTGACCTGCTTCTCCTCTCCATGCGAGCTACCAGGTACACCGGTGACATTGCCGCTCGAGCGTCCACGCTGCCTTCTCGAGCGTCGACACGTTATGTATCGTGGGGGCCCCAGGCCCCCACCCTGGAGTGCACCCTGCATGCCACCTGAGAGATGCCGCCGGCCGGCGGCGTCTCTGGCAGGCGCTTCAGCGCGGAACATGTCCCGATCACACAAGAGCGGCGGACGCAGATCTGCAGCCGCCGCTGCGTTGCCGGTCTAACCTGGTTTTCGCCCGCGCTCCAGGCCACTCCCCGTCAGTATACGAAGGTACACGAGGCACTGTCAAAGCGAATTTCGCGCCCCAGTGCTGCGCTCGGTGCGCTGGACCGTCACGCTTCGTTCCACTGGCGCTTCAGGTACTCCCCGGCGCTGCGCAGCGCTTCAAGCGGCTCACCGACGAGACGGCACTCCAGGCTGAGCGGCCCGTCGTAGCCGATCTCTTTGAGCGCACGGAAGCCAGGCCGGAAGTCCAGATGTCCGCGCCCGGGTTGCTCGCGGTTCGAGTCCGCCACATGGACATGGACAAGGTACGCCGCTGCTTCATGGATACTCACCGGCACCTGGGCCTCCTCGAGTTGCATGTGGAAGAAATCAGCCATGATGCGCAGCGCCGGGCTGCCGATTTCCTGGCACAGGCGCACGCCGTCGCTGAGCGACCGCAGGAAGCTGGTCTCATACCGGTTGAGCGGCTCAAGCACGAGCTGCACCCCAGCGCGCTCAGCCGCCGGTGCGAGTTCGTGCAACTGCGCGATGAGCACCCTGCGCTGAAGCTCGTGCGCCGTGAACGCCGGGCTGAGGTCAGGATACTGCGGGGGCTGGTAGAGGGCCAGCAGCAGGCCTGGCGCGCCGATTTCAGCGGCGATCTCGATACGCTTTAGAGTTGCCTCCAGAGCCTCCCGCCGGGTAGTGCGCTCGAGAGCGACCAGATCGCGCCCTGGTGCGGCCGGGATAATGCAGGGCCGGATGCTGCTGCCCTGGAAGGCCTGCCTGATCTCCTCGACCGAGAGCTCGTTCACAGAGCGAATAAGCTCGATGCCGCCATACCCGATCCGTTCCAGGTTCTCCAGCCGCTCGCCCAGTGTGCGCCCCGGGACCATGTTCTCGCGCGTCGCCAGATACATCGCTGCTCACTCCGCCTCTTTATCCAGTTTATCAGGATTAATCAGAATTAACCAGAATTAATCAGACGGAATCCACTCAGACTAGAATCAAGGTGAGGAGTAAAAAGTCTACACGTGTCACGTAGACTTGAGTTAAGAACTGTCACTTTGCTGAGACAGTTTTCCTCCTATATCAAGATGTCTTCTGAACGCATCACTTGAAAAGAACCCATCGAAAGGGCGCCTTGAACGCCAGGCCGTACGCATTCGCTATATCACGCGAAGACATCCTCGCTCTCGAGCTCGTGCGCGAGGCAATGCACGGAATGTGCCGCCGGCCACCGCGCGGTGCCGCGCCAGGCATTCCCGCTCATTATGCCTGCCACGGCAATGCACACCAAATGGGTGCGCTAGACCCTGCGTTGACATACCCCCGTGGGGTATGGTAGGATTGCTGCGAGCGATAGGGCCGGGCAGGCGTGCGAGTCGCACGCCTGCTCAATGCGGCCATGCGCTCGTAGCCAGGGTTATGCAACGGGTGTTAGTACAGGCATCACCTTTGGTACAGGTATTGCCTAAGGAGCAGGGCACTGATGATGAATTTCCCGTGGAACGCGCCGGCAACGGGCCAGGTGCATGCGGCGGAGCCAGTTACGGACGCCGACTTCGAGGCGAAGGTGTTGCAGAGTGACCTGCCCGTCTTCGTTGACTTCTGGGCGGAGTGGTGCGGTCCGTGCCGCATGATGGCGCCGGTCTATGAGCGTCTGGCCCAGCAGTTCGCCGGCAGGGCGCGTTTCTACAAGCTCGACGTCGATGAGAACCCACGTACCGCGGAGCAGTACGGCATTCAGGGGATCCCCACCCTGATCCTGTTCAAGGGTGGGAAAGAGGCCGGTCGCCTCGTCGGCTACCCCGGCGAGGCTGTGCTGCGGAACGCGATTAGCCGGGCGCTTGGCGCGTAACGAGCGCACCAGATAGGCCGGTCGATCAAGGAGCGAGCCTGCAGGGCGGAGTGCTAGCACGCTCGCTCCCGGTTTTTAGCGGTGCCTGGTCCTTCAGAATGGCTCCGTTCTAAAAGTAATCTAATAGTACTAATAGTAATCTAATATAAAGTAATCTACATGAAGTAATCTAAAGTAATCTAAAGTAATCTAAAAAGTAAAGCCAGGGGGAAACCCGCAGGCGCCAGACACGGAACCATGGAGATCTCACCCTGGCTTAGGTCTAGCGGATGCCAAGCTGGGGACCTGGCACCCGCTGACGCCTGCATCACATCCAGTACCGGTCCCAACAGTCCCGCCGATGATGCTGCAGGCGGCAGCTGTCTTGCGGCTGTTGCAACCACACAGGCAACTCTCGGAGCCGAACTGTTTCGGCGTCCCTCGCAGAAAGGCCAGCTGGGGGTGGCCCCGGTGGGATTCGAACCCACACGCCTTGCGGCCTGGAATTTTAAGTTCCATGCGTATGCCAGTTCCGCCACGGGGCCGTCTACTGCTGTCGGGTTTAGTATACCCCGACAGCATAAGCACGCAAGCTGCCTGTGCTGGTTGGCGGACAGCTTACCTCCCCCGGATTCCTCCCGCGCTTGTAACCTCGGCGCGGGGTGTGCCACGATGACCATACCGACAGTCCATGCCGATAGTCCATGCCGATAGTTATGGATACATCAGTAGCGAGCACGCACATGCTCTGCCGGGAAAGTCTGGCACGACTCTTGCTCAACGCTCGCAAAGGCATAGCGCCCCTGCACAGTACTCCCGAGGCCACTGCGGCGTGGCCTCGGGAGGAGAGGTCCGGTCGTTGGGTATTTGGTTTGAATATCAAAATCTCTCAAGATTTCTACATAGAGTGTGAGAGCAGAGTGTTAGAGCGGCAGAGTAGATTAAAGTGCTATACAGGGGGAAGTGCTATGGCAGCACAGGGGTGGGGTGGACGCTGGCGTTGGCCCTGGCAGCACACCGGCGTGCGCGAGGCGCAGCGGGGCGCGAGCTTGAAAGACGTCGCCTACTGGGCGGCCGAATGGCAGGCTCAGGCGCGTCGTGTCCAGGCGTATATCGCCGAGCATGGCCTTGAGTATGACCCTCTCGGGCTGGAGGAGCTACGCAAAGCGTGCCGGCTGGCCGAAGTCCGCTACTGGCGGGCCGTCGAAGAGTATGCCCGCCAGCGCGAGCAGACGCGTCGCGTCCTCGCCCACCTGCGCTGTCTGCTGCCACCTCACCCTCCGAGGTCTCGTGCTGCCTGAGGGCTGGCTCCGGGCCGGGACTGGCGCCCCACCGCCTTAGCTGGCGGGCGCCAGGGTGAGCGTCACCTGGACCGGGTTCACGCGGACAACATTGACGCCCTCCGGGACGGTGACCTGTGGGCTCACTGCGTGCGTCCCCGCAGTGAGCTGCGTAGCATCGATGCGCGCCAACAGACGGTCGGCCTGCTGGAGCAGCGGGCTGGGCCCGCTCAGGGTAACCTCCACCGTCGTAGGGTTCACGGTGGCGACCAGCCCGCCAGGGAGATTCTCCAGCACGACTGCCAGCCGCACCGTCGTGCTCGCGGCGATCGGTGCGATCTGCACCCGCACGGTGACCGGCTGCTCCACCTCGAGGCTGACATTCGGTGGGCGCACCAGCGAAACCTGGCGTTCCAACGTGCTCGTGGCGCCGCTAATATCAACGGGAGCGGTCGCGATCGTCGTGATATCTTCCACGCGGCGGGGCTCACCCAGGATGGTCACCGTGCCTGGCGTGACCGTGATACCGCTCACAATAAAGCCCGGCGCTGGCTGGCCGCGCACGTCGGCCACCACAGAGACTGTCTTGTAGCTGGCCACCTGCCGGATCGGCACTACTACTTCGACGGTCTGCGGCTCCAGATTAGTGATGCCAGCTACATCACCCCCTAAGCGGTTTTGCGGCACCGGCCGACGCGAGACAGTGACCGACGAGCGCTCCCCCTCGATCCGTACATTGACGTTCACCTGGGTGACTTCATCGACCACACTGGCCGGCCCGCTCACTGTCACGCGGTCCGGCGTGACCTTGACCTGGTCCTCTTCAAGGCGATAGCCTAGGGCCACGTTGCCCTGGATCTGTACCCGCACCGGGACAGTCGCTGTTTTGAGCGGTTCGATCCGCACTGGCACGCGCGGCCGGTCGATCTCCAGGACCCGCACCTGTGGATCCGAGACTTCGATGCGGACGTCGGCTTCGCGCACGCCTGGCTCCGCGCCGCTGAGGTTCACGTAGGCGACAAAGTTGCTCTCCTGGAGGCGGCTCCAGGTTTCCCGCGGTGCTGCAATGCGCAGGCGGACCGGGGTGATCTCGCCCTTGACCACCAGCCCCTGCGGCAGCCCGCGTGTCTCGATGGGAATGCGCGTGGGAAACCAGTCCACGCGTTCGGGGTTCTCGGACGCAGTCACGACGCTCCACAGCGTGATACTGAGCGCCAGCGAGAGCAGGTAGCGAATGATCGTCGATCGGGATAGTGCGAGCATGATGTCGGCTAGCAACGATGCTGGTTAGAACTCAGGCACGCCGCGAGCAGCGGCTGCGCCAGGCACCTGAACGCATCGTCTCGACGCTACTTCTTCAGGGCCGGCTCACCGCGCGCCGCCGTGAGCTCGACCTGTGCCGATCCTTCGACCCGCTTCGCCGCAGTGACTGGCTGCCCGGGCGCCGCGGGCTCACGCCGGATCATCCAGCTCGGCAGGCCATCACTCACCGTACTCACGCGCAGCAGCGGGAGCAGGAGCTTGCGCAGCTTATCCGGCGAGAGATTGCTGGTCATGTGGCCGCGCGTCGCTAGAGAGATCCGCCCGGTCTCTTCGGAGACGACGACTGCAATCGCGTCACTCACTTCCGTCACGCCCAGCGCCGCGCGGTGGCGTGCCCCCAGCGAGCTATCGAGCGACGCGCTGGTGCTCATCGGCAGCGGGCAGCCCGCCGCGACGAGCCGGTCCCCCCGGGCGATCACCGCCAGGTCGTGCAGCGGTGAGTTCGGGAAGAATATCGTAAGGAGCAGCTCTACCGAGACCAGCGCGTCCAACTTGGTGCCACGGTCAGCGATGTCCTGCAGACCGGTCTCACGCTCGATGACGATCAAGGCGCCGTAGCGTCGCTCGGACAGTCTGGCGCACGCCCTGACAACGTGATCGACCAGCGCTTCCGTGGTTGTCCCGGCGTGACTGGTCAGGGGCCGGTTGAGCACGTTGCCAGCGTGGCCGAGCTGCTCCAGGGCGCGCCGGAGCTCCGGCTGAAAGATCACCGGCACGGCAATGAGCAGCGCCGGGAGTGAGTTCCGTAGCAGCCAGTTAAATGACGGCAGGTTGAAGACGAAGGCCACGACGACGCCGATGATCACCACCACGATAACGCCGCGCAGCACCTGCTCGGCCGGCGTGTGATGGATCAGCGTGAGCAGCCAGAAAAAGACAAGCGAGACGAGCAGTATATCAACGATGTCACGAAAGGTGAGCCGCGAGAACAGCCAGAGCAATTGTGGCATGGCGTCCTGCTCCTCCTTTCGTGTCGAGCTGTGTCCTGTTACCACACCGCACGTTCCCGTGCGGTGCAATAGCGCTGCTCTCCCACCGGCTCGGATCAGATGCCACGGATAAGGGCAACGAGCAGAGCCTTCTGGGCATGCAGACGATTCTCGGCCTGGTCGAAAATGATCGACTGCGGGCCGTCCATCACGTCGTCAGTGATCTCTTCACCGCGGTGTGCCGGCAGGCAATGCATCACCACCGCGTCGGGCCTGGCGTATTGCAGCAGTCGGGCGTTCACCTGATACGGCGGGAACACCCGAATGCGCAGCTCCCGCTCGGCTTCCTGCCCCATGCTGACCCACGAGTCTGTGTAGACGACGTCCGCCCCGGTCACGGCCTCCCGCGGGTCGTGCATGAGTTCGATACACGCGCCGTTTCGTTCGGCTAGCCGCCGCGCCTGCTCGACCACACTGGGGAGCGGCTCGTACCCTTCCGGGCAGCCTACGCGCACATGCATGCCGGCCAGCGCGCCCCCCAGGAGGAGCGAATGGCAGACGTTGTTGCCGTCACCCACGTAGGCAAGCGTGCGCCCGGCCAGCCCACCCTTGTGCTCACGAATGGTCAGCAGGTCGGACAGGATCTGGCACGGGTGGGAGTAGTCAGAAAGCCCGTTAATGACCGGCACGTGCGCGTACCGCGCCAGCTCCTCCAGCGTGCTGTGCGCGAACACCCGCGCCATGATCGCGTCAACCCAGCGCTCCAGGTTGCGCGCCACATCCGGCACACTTTCCCGTACGCCCATCTGGAGATGCTCGCGGGCGAGATCGATGGCGTGGCCGCCGAGCTGCGTCATCCCGGTCTCGAAGGTCGCACGGGTGCGCAACGACGGTTTCTCGAAGATCATCGCCAGAGTGCAACCTTCCAGCAACCGGTGCGGCTCTCGCCGCTTCTGGCGCGCTTTTAGGTCGGCAGCGAAGTCGAGCAGCGCCTGGAGCTCGTCCGCGCTGAGGTCAGCGAGGCTGAGAAAATCCCGCCCTTGAAGCATCGTTGTTTCTCTAGATCACTATGTTGAGATCACTATGTTGGTTCTGGCTCTCTAGCAGAAACTCTGGTCGTGTCACCAGCCGCGTCTCTGGGGGAGAAGCCAGGTACAGTATAACATGTGTCTGGAGATGTTGACCGATACTAAAGCCCTCAGTTAATAAATTCTCGCCAGCACGGTGCCGGGGTAGTAGAAGGCCAGGATCTGTTCATAGGTGGCGCCCGCTCGGGCGCGCTCTCGTGCACCGACCATGCACATGCCCACGCCGTGGCCGCGGAGCTCCCCGGCATTACAGTAAGGGTCGGGACCGCCGGGCAGCCAGGGATAGCCATCTCCACCCCACACCTCGGCCCAGCTCCGCAGCCTGCCGTCCGAGACTGAGAAATACGGCGTGATGGCGACCGTGCCGTTATACGTCAGCACCTGGCCGCGGGTCTCCTGCACCGCCCGCGTCAGGTTCGGGCCAAGCGTCTCGCGGTACTGTCCGATATACCACTGGTTCGCCCCGACATAGGGCTCGACCCATTGCAAAGATGACACCAGATGGAAGGGCTCCTTGCCAATACGCTCCCACCGCTGCTTGACGGCAAGCGCGTAGCTGCGGAAGGCCACGGCCGCAGCCTTCAGCCCCTGGTAGGGGAAGCTCTCCGGTTCCTCCCCGATGCCCAGCAGGTACTCTTCTGTGGCAAGCTCGTTGATAGCCCACAGGCGCTCGCTGACCGTGGAGTACTGTACCTCCAGCAGGCCGCGGAAGCGGTTGTACCGGGGCAGGTCCTCCACCTGGAGCAGGCTGTTCGCCTCAGGAGCAAAGCGTGCGACCTTGCCGACCTGGATAGCCTGCCCCCAGGGGGTATGCACCCGCAACTGGTTCTGCGCATCGCACTCGACCTGGACCACCTGCTGCGCTGCGAAGCGGGCCAGGGCTGCGCCGCCGGGATCCAGCAGCGTAAAGCCGCCGGTAGCGCTGATGCGGATGCTGCTCTCCGTTGTCGAGTACACGCCGACCCGCAGGATCGGGCCCAGCGGCCCGGCGGCGGGCGCAGGTGATGGAGGCGTTCCCACGCGCACCGGCACTGTTGGCCCTGCTACCCCCCGCGCGGAGAACCAGGAGACATTCTCGTGCAGCAGGTCCCATTGCAGCAGGTATGTGCCGGGCTGCGTCGGTGCAACCACGAGCGCGTCGAGAGAGATACTCTCCCCCGGTGCAATGTCCCGCGGCAGATCGGTGCGCGCGCCGTCCCAGACCACCACCCGGCCCGTGGCATCCAGCCAGTGGTACGACAGCCGCACCGGGCTATTGCCGCTGGATGGCCAGTGTGCCAGGCCGGTGTTAGTCACGGTGATGGGCAGGCGGTACGGCGTGCCGGGCTGAAGTGCGGTGGGGAGCTCGCCCGGCGCATATGTAGCCCGCACCTGCCTGAGAGATAGATACTCAGCGCCGATCAGCCCCAGGCTGACCCGGTAGCGCTCGGGCAGCTCAGGATGGTACTCAAAGCGGGCCCGCTGGAAATACTGGACGGTGAAGCCCCCTTCCTGGAGCTCTTCAGAGATGGGGTAGCCGAAGATTTCCACGCCACCGTTGCGCTGGAAAAAGCGCAGGAAGGCATAGTGGACGCCGTGTCCGGTCTCAGGGAAATAGAGATGGTCTGCGCTCGGTGGGAACGGCTCGACAGGCGGGAAGCTACGGCCTGCGGTGAGGGCATCACCGAGGAGCCCAAGTTGCACCTCGTAGGGCGTACCGGCGTGCGCGGGATGGTACTCGAAGCGGGCCCGCTGGAAATACTGCACGGTCAGCCCGCCCTCGGTGATCTCAGGGGTAATGGGAAAGCCGAAGATGTCGATACCACCGTTGCGCTCGAAAAACCGGAGGAATGCGCCGCCGACGCTGTGGCCGGTCTCCGGGAAGGTGCGGACAGGCTGCTGGGCAAGCGCCGGGGGTGCGGGCAGGGTGGACAGCAACGTGGCGGTGAGCACCAGGGCACATGCCCAGCGGCGAGAACCGTGACCTCCTGTGAACATCGCTCCTCTAAAGGCGTGAGTTCTAGTTTCAAGATAGTTTCAAGACGTGAGTTTAGCCGTAGCATCCCTTCAACGCAGGTACAGGCGAAGGGACGCGCAACGCGCGAGCACAGACGCCGGCACACGGGCCGGCCGGCTACGCGTCGGAGTGTCAGCGGATCATGATCGGCATGCAGCAAGGACGCGCAGGATGGCAGGTGCTACGCCCCCGCTAGTGTCCGCAAAAGCGGCGAGGGACGCCTGCAAAAGGCGTCCCTCGCGTTCCAGGCAGCGCTCGCCGCCGGCTCAATCGACCAGGCCGGTGCGGTCGATAGACTCGATGAAGTAGCGCTGGGTGAAGAAGTACACCACCAACGGCGGCAGGATGATCAGCACACACGCCGCCATGATCAGGGCCTCGTTGAAGACCGCATCGCCCTGGCCGCCGGTGAGTTCGTTCAAGGTGGCCTGCAGCACGGACAACCGCATGGGCAAGGTGAAGTGCTCCCGCCGGTTCAGATAGATCAGCGGCTCAAAGTAGTCGTTCCAGTGCCACACCAGGCTGAACAGAAACACCACGATGATGGCCGGCCGCGCCAGCGGCAGCATGATGCGCAGGAAGGTCTGGATCGCCCC
>JBHOQS010000015.1:0-451191 GCA_042408875.1 Chloroflexota bacterium
GCAGCTGCGCGAGCTGGTGATCCTGGTCGAAGATCTGGCCTTCCGATCGGTGCGCGAGCGCCTGGCCCGCCAGTTGTTGCAGGAGGCCAGCGAGGGCACAGCCGAGCTCACGCACCAGGAGCTGGCCGAACGGACGGGGACAGTCCGCGAGATCGCCGGGCGGGCGCTGCGCCAGTTGGCCCAGGAAGGATTGGTACGGCTCGAGCGCGGCCGCGTGATCGTGCTCGATCGTGCGGGCCTGGCGCGGATCCTGGAGGGCGATCGGGCCCAGGTCGGAAGCCGGAAGCTGCTATCTTGAACCGGGGAATGAGACAAAAGTAGCAGACAGGCCGGGATCGCGCTGGTATGCTATAGACACCAAATGTTTCCGCTTGTAGTTAAAGGGAACCGCACCATGGCCTACATTATCACCGAGCCGTGTATCGGCACCAAGGATGCCTCCTGCGTCGCCGTCTGCCCGGTCGACTGCATCTACGAGGGCGAGGACCAATACTACATCAACCCCGACGAGTGCATCGACTGCGGCGCATGCGAGCCAGTCTGTCCGGTAACCGCCATCTTCCCGCTCGACGCGGTCCCGCCCGAGTGGCAAGAGTACATCGAGAAGAACGCGGCATGGTACGCTAACCGCTGACGCGGACCAGTTCCCTCGCGACGGCACGGCTGCGCGGGGCCAGCGCTCCAGGAAAACGCTCCGCGCAGCTTTCCTCGGCTTGCAGGGCGCATTCCCAGGCCGGGTCATGCACTGGCCCTGTCTGGCTGAGGACCTGAACCTGTGTCCCTAGCGCGGCCCAGCTTACCCCACCATCCAGGCTCTTGAAGATCGCCCCTTGCTCCCCTACGAGGTACAGCGTGTCCGGAGCGGCAGCGCACAGCGCGGTGATCTGCTGGGCCCGTGGAGTCCCAGCCGCCAGCGGCACTGCGCTGGCGACACGGTGCCAGGAGCGCCCACCGTCGAGCGAACGCAGCAAAACGGTAGCGGAGAACACAGGCAACAGCTGTGACGCTCCCATTGCCGAGCCGGCAGCGACGACAGCGTACCACTCGCCGCCGCCCAACTGACGCATTGTAACGAGCCGCATGCCTGGCCAGGGCCGATCGATGCGCCAGGTCATCCCGGCATCGTCGGAGTGCGCCATGCCGTACTCCCCGGCGAACCAGAGGTGGTTGCGTCCACTCGCCCACGCGGCGATCCACGCGCCCAGTCGCGGCGGAGCAAGCGCCTGCCACGATGCACCGGCGTTCTCGCTGCGTCCGGCCCCACTGAGTGTGCCCGCTAGCACGGTCGAGGGATCGGCAACGTAGAGGGCGGAGGACCGTGGGGTAAACGCTCCAGTCAGCGGCGCCGTTGCCTCCCAGGACCATCCCCCGTCCTGGCTTCGCAGCACGCTCCCGTCTACCGTCAGGGCGTAGCCCGCACCGGGGCTGGCGAAGGCAAGGCGTAGTAAGCCAGCGGGCAAGGTTTGCGTAGCCCACGTCGCCCCACCATCACTGGAGCGGACAGTGACGCCGAGCTGGTGGCCCCGCGCTGCCACGATCGTCCCGACAGCAAGGATGTGTAGCTCGTCGAGGTATTGCACATCGGTCAGCACCGCCTCTGGCAGCGGCGCGCTCACCTGCCACGACACTCCACCATCGCGACTCACCGCGATCATCCCGCGCGCGCCAGCGACGACGAGGCGGCTACCGTCACGGCAGTCAGCCGCATAGATTGCGGCGCCCTCATAGCCGAAGGGTGCAAACTGCGCGGCTGCACGGGCGCGCAGCAGGAGGAGCAGGCACAGGACGGCAAGCCCCACCTGAAGCACCGGGCCAACGCCGGCACGTCGCACTCTTACGGGCAGGTCGAGCACCATGCGCGTCTACGACATTATTTATGTTAAAGAATTCACCGCCCTAGTCATTCTACACTATGTCATGCAATTTTCTCCAAATGGTGTACATATCAGATCCACTTTACATTTCTTTATACATCCAGTCTCTCACTGATCCAGTCTCTCACACATCCAGTCTCATTGACAGTCACATACATTTCCGTGCTCTCGTCAGGCGCCGGATCGCGCCACCCAGTCGGCATTCCTGATCGTCCGTTCACGTCGTCAGCTCTATCCCGTAACACGACCTGTAATACGACCTGTTTCTTGTGCTATCCATCTCTTGCTCTCTTGCTACTACGCATAAACCTGTAGTGCCCACAAGCGGGTGTCTCACCACAGAGGCCGTGCGTCCTGCTCAGTAATCTATCTGGAGCGGCAGTCTGGCTGGCATGGCCTCCGGCATGGACTCGCAGCTCGTGCACTGGCCGCCCTGGTACGCCTGCCGAGCCCGTGCCATACACGAGCGCCTGCCCTGGGCTGTGCCATCGCGCGTGGTCGAGGCTGGTGCCCAGGCGTAACTTAAGGGCAGCGTTGCTCGCCCGCGGTCTGGGCCGTTTACAACGGCCCTGCGCCCCTACCAGTCGACCCCACGTGCCTATGGAGCGCACGTGGGCGGGCGCCACTTGCACGGGCTCGTGCCTACCCCACACGCTCTGGCTGCAGCGCAGGGCGCCTAGGTAGGCACGCAGGAGGGTCTGCCCCTCCCGCGATGGCCGCATGCCTGCGCATAGCTTGCCTGCTGGTGGCCGTCGCAGGCGTCTGTTTCCCGTGGAACCGCAACAACGGCTTGTCGTCATCTTGTGCTGGCATGGAGATGGGGCGACGACTTCTCAGGCATGGCGGTCGATCTACGCGTGAGGCACAGGCGGCCGGTCGCATATGTGGGCGATCACCCCGAATGTGCTAACTGAAAGAGTGGTTTGATAGCTATGATTGTATACTGTTTTCTTTTTCCTCCCTGTCATGTAGACTGCTGCTCACCAACCACTGCGCACCAGCCGTGCCCTGAGGGCCGGTCGCCTAACCCGGCGCGATCGCACCGGGTAGCGCCTCTGCGTTGGCGTGGACGCAATGGACAATCGGAAGCGCCCGGGCGTATCATGAGCCTCGCACACCATGCGCTGTGCCGGCAGTATCTCGCGCTGCCAGGGTCTATGGTGCCGGCGGGCACATGGTACTGGCACGCGGAGAGGGCAGGTGAGGGCTATGCCGGGACGAACCGAGGTCGCTATCGCCGGAGAGCAGTTCCTGATCAACGGGACGCCAACATATGCTGGCCGAGAATATCGCGGCTATCGCATCGAGGGGCTACTTTTGAACGCTCGCATGGTGCAGGGCATCTTCGATGATGAGAACCCTGACACGCGAGGGCTATGGGCATACCCGGACACGGGCATCTGGGACCCCGAGCGCAACACGCGGGAGTTCATCGCAGCGATGCCGTCGTGGCGAGCCTGCGGGCTGCTGGCGTTTACGCTCAACCTCCAGGGTGGGAGCCCCATGGGCTATTCGTCCGTCGCAGCGACGCGCCAGGCGCTTCAGGAGCTGCGGGCGCGCACAGGTGATCCCCGGCCAGTGCCAGAGCTGGCGACGGCCCAGCCGTGGCACAACTCTGCGTTTACGCCGACCGGCGAGCTCAAGCCGGCCTACCTTGCACGGCTCCGCCGCGTCCTTGACGCCGCTGACCAGCTCGGCATGGTGGTTATCCTGGGGTATTTCTATCAGGGCCAGGACGAGCGGCTGGCCGACGAGGCAGCGGTCTGCCGGGCGGTGGACAGTATGACCGGCTGGCTGCTGGAAGAAGGCTACACCAACGTACTGGTCGAGGTGAACAATGAGTGCGACACTCGTTACGAGCACGAGATCTTACAGCCACAACGAGTGCATGAGCTGCTCCTGCGGGTGCGCGCCCAGACGCATCGCAGCCAACGCCTTCTTGCCGGCACGAGCTATCGCGGCGGCCGGATCCCGGACGAGCAGGTCGTGGCCGCCTCCGATTTTGTGTTGCTACACGGCAACGGCGTGAGCGATCCAGCGCGTATCGCCGAGATGGTGGACCGCACGCGCGCCCTGCTGACATTCCGCCCCATGCCGGTGCTCTTCAACGAAGACGACCATTACGACTTCGACCGCCCGTCTAACAATATGCTGGCCGCCCTCAGCCGGTATGCTTCGTGGGGCTACTTTGACCCGGGCGAGGGCGCAGGCGGCAGGAGCGCACGCGGTAACTACTGGGATGGCTTCCAGAACGTGCCGGTCAACTGGACGATCAATACCGAGCGCAAGCGGCAGTTCTTCGCTCTTGTCCAGGAAGTGACCCAGGGAGCGACCTAGCCGTGCATGGTGAGGGGAGGCTTCGTCGATGCTGATCGCTGTGCTCTCCGACATCCACGACAACCTGTGGCAGCTTCGCCGGGTGCTGGAAGACCTGCGCAGTCGCTCGCCCGGCGCGGTAATCTGCTGTGGAGACTTCTGCGCGCCGTTTACGCTGCGGGAACTGGGGGAAGGCTGTACCTGTCCGGTGCATGCGGTCTTCGGCAACAACGACGGTGATCGCGCCCTGCTCACGCGCACGGCGCTCCAGCTCAGTAACATGACCCTGCACGGGGAGCTTGCGCTGCTGGAGTTCGACGGGCTGCGCGTGGCGGTCAATCACTACCCCGAGATTACTGGGCCGGTGTGGGCATCAGGCGAGTTCGACCTGGTGTGCACCGGCCACAGCCACCGCTGGGAGGAGCGCCGCCAGGATCATCGCGTCCTGCTCAATCCGGGCGAGGTGCTGGGGCGCTTCGGCGAGTCGACCTACGCCCTCTTCGATACGGTGACCCGCCAGGTCGAGCGCCGCTCCTTCCCGTGGAACCCGCTTCCCTGACGGGTGCCGCCTGGCTGGCTCTGTCCGCAACACTCACGGCAGGCGCTCCGGCGGAAGCACCGGAGCATCAGGCGGGACATCCTCCTCGATGAGGATGAGTGGCGATCCACCCACATAGAAGTAGCCTTCAGGATCGCTGCCGAGCGTCGGGTGCACGAAGCGGCGAGTGGCTGGCTCAAGCGCGATGAGCCATAGGCGGCTGTCTTCAGAAAGCTGCGCCGGGTGGCGGCTGCCATACTTGTCTAGCAGGTAGGCGCGGCTGCCCAGGCGCGGCACGCCGACCGTGAGGGGATCGGGGCCAGAGTTCCACACGATGCTGGCCCGCCGCCCGCCACGTTGCGCCGCGACGAGCTGCACCAGCCATTCATAGCGCGGGGCGCGGGAGCGCAGGTTCTGCGGGTCAGGCCGCGTGAGCGCCACGAGTTCGATGCGCTCGGCGCCGCCCAGGGCCTCTGCCATGACCGCGTAGGCGTGATACGCCGGGCGCAGGCGCACTGCGTCGGTGTTCGCCGGATCAGGATGGAAGCGCACCAGGCCCCAGAGCTCATCCGGCACCGGCGGCGGGTCATCCTGCATGGCCTGCCAGAACACCTTCTCATATCCAGCGGCCAGGGCGACGGCATACGCCTGAATGACGAACGAAGCCTGCTCGTCCTGCGTGATGCGAAAGTGGTCATTGCGGGTAGCAGGATCCCAGCCAGGTACCGCCGAGTCGTCGTACGGCATAGCATTGAGCTCGGCCAGCCAGACCGGCTTGCTGAAGCCGGCCGCAGCGAAGAGATCGCGCAGCCCCGGGCGGTCCAGCGGGTCCAGCGCGTACGGCGCGCCATACATGCGATCCCAGGGGTCGTGCGCGTTGCGGAAGAGATTGATAGCGAAGACGTCGAAGAAGTAATTGTTCGCCGGCCCTTCAGGATCGCGCGCCACCACCTCCAGGAAGCGCTGTACCCACGCCTTATCCGTATGGAAGCTATACGGCGCAGTCACGACCAGCGCCTGGGGAGTTGCCTGCTTTACCGCCTGATACGCGACTTTGAGCAAGAGGTAGTACTCTTCGAGTGTACCGGCCCAGGTGTGGTATGTGCCGTTTGGTCCATCCGGTGGGATTTCCACCTCGTTCCAGATCAGCCACGCCTCGATCTCACCCGCATACTCCTTCGCCATGTCGTACATGAACGCCGCCCAGTAGTTGTCCCGGTTGATGCGTCCATCAGGCAGAAACACCGGCAACCCGAGGTTGCGCGGGACCGAGCGTGGACCGTGCTGGGGATCGCGCGCGGCCCACGCAGGTGTGCCGATGACGATGCCGGCCACGTGACGGCCTGACGCTCGTTCCCGACGCAGCACGCGACGATCCAGATAGTGGGGGTTAAATGTGTCCGGGCCGCCGGGCTGAAGCTCTGGCCAGACGATGGTCCAGCGGGTCCAGCCCGCGCCGAGCTCGTCGGCCAGCGCGGCAGCGCGAAACGTCTCGTTGATACCCAGCCGCGGGTCACGCAGTCTCGGCACCGGGGTTGCCGTGGGCTGCGCCGTCGGCGCAGGGCTCGGCGAGGGAGTAACAGTTGGACGGGTAACAGGCGTGTCCTCTACTGGAAGGCGTGCGGGAGCCGTCGGTGAGGCCACCGCACGCGGCCCCGGCTGATCGGGCGGTCCGGTAGACGCGACCCCACAGGCTGAAGCAAAGCCGGCCAGCAGCAAAAGCAGCAGAAGCAGCAGCAGTCGCACAGGCTCTAGTGTAGGCCGTCCCCCGCGCAGGCCCGCGATGTGGCGTACGCGCGGGGGATGTCGCGTACCTCTACCGCGCCGGCACGCCGTCGTTGGTCGCGCGGCTGCCGGCGGACATGGCTCGCTTATAGCGTATAATGCACTGGAAAGCTCTATCCAGCCGCCCTGCTGGCAGTGTTTCCCACTGAGGAGGCGCGTGTGCAGGACGTACTGCATAGCCTGTTCGGCCTGACCGGCCAGGTGGCGATCGTCACCGGCGGCGGGCGCGGCATTGGCCGCGCCATCAGTTTGCTCTTTGCGCAGGCCGGCGCGGACCTGACGATCTGCGGCCGGACAGCGGGCCCGCTTGAGGAGACCGCCGCGCAGGTGCGCGCCCTGGGCCGCCGGGCGCTAGCCATCCCGTGTGATGTCAGCGACGCGGCGCAGGTCAACGCCATGGTGGCGCGGACATTTGAGGAGTACGGCCGCATCGACGTGCTGGTGAACAACGCCGGCTTCAGCCAGAAGGGCCAGATGCTCGAGACTACCGATGCGGATTGGGCGGCGGTGCTCGATACAAACCTCACGGGTGCGTTCTACTGTGCCCGTGCAGTGTTCCCGATCATGCAGCGCCAGCGCAGCGGCTGCATCATCAACATCGCCAGCATCTCCGGCCAGACCGGCGGTGTCTCGGCGAACGTCAATTACGCCGCCTCAAAGGCCGGCATGATCGGCTTCACCAAGGCACTGGCCCGGCAGATGGCCGCCTTCGGCGGCCGCGCCAATGCTATCGCACCCGGGCAGATCAACACGCGCTTGAGCACGCTGCCGGAGGAGCGCCTGCGTTACATCCTCTCGATCACCCCGCTCGGACGGCTGGGCACGCCGGAGGAGGTCGCAGCTGGCGCGCTCTTCCTGGCCTCACCAGCTGCCTCCTTCATTACTGGACACACGCTCAACATCAACGGTGGGATCCTGATGGAATGATCCCGTCGTAGGCGGGTAGAGAACGCAGAGCGTCAACCAGTTCAAGACATACAAGGTGTAGATGTACAAGGCGTAAATAGACCAGCCTTGCCGCACGCGGCGAAAGGGGGAGATGAGCGTTGCCAACGCTGGATATCATCATTCGTGACGACGAAGGAAAGGTTGTCGGCCGTATGATTGCAACGGAGAAGACGTTCCGCACCGGCAGCGTCGGCTTCTACGCCAACCAGAAGCTGGAGCTCGGTGGCGCACGATACCAGGTCCAGTTCCAGGCTGTGAAGATCGGCTCAAAGGCCGGAGCGCCGGCATCTGACAGTGCCGCGTAGCACCCGCCGACGTGGGGCTGGTGCTGCTCGTGCATGCCTTGATTTAGCTGATTTAGTTAGATGATTTAGTTAGATAGGCCGCCGGGCGGCCAGAAAGGACCGGGCTATGGGTCCTGCTGATACGCCTCTTGATGCTACCTCCCCAGCAGAGGTACGCAGCACACCTGTGCCGCCGACCGGCCTGCGGGTGCTTCTCTCGCGTAGCAACCCGTTCGATACGCGTGGCTGGGCGCCGGACAATCGCTGGGTTGAGCCTCCGCCCGGCCAGTTTCGCTCGCTCGTGCAGTGGATGGTGGCCGTTGCCGAGCGCATCCTGGCACTCGCTATTCTGCTCACAGTTGCGGTCCTGGCTGTCTCCGTCATGCTGGTTGCCCTCTTCGACGGCCGCGCCGCCCAGATCGTGCAGGTGAGCCGCTTTGGACTAGCCATTGTCGGTGCGCTGCTTATCCTCGACGCTGGCCTCCATGCCGCTGATGTCATTGAAACCCCAGGTATGGGCAAGGTCGAGGAGCCCGTGATCCTCGCTATCGCCGGTATTCTGCTGGTGTGGCTCAATAGCCTCGCCACCGAGGGCATTGCCAATAGGCCCGAGGCTGCGCTGGTAGTTCCGGCCTGTGCGGGCTCAATCGCGCTCCTGCAGTGGCTGAAAGATATACGGAGGTCCTGACATGCCCCGCACCCGCAGCGCACGCCGCTGGCACCTGCGCCGCCTCTCACTCTGGCAGATCTGGAACCTGGTCGGCCTGGCCTTCTTCCTGTACCTGCTGATCACCCGCCGGAAGAAGGTTGGCTATCTCCTCGGGGTCATCCCGTATGACTTCCGGGCGCCGACGCCACGCGTCCTCCTCGAGCGGATGTGGAACCCCGGCGACCGCCGGCTCTTCACGCCGCGCCCGTTCGGCATCGGCTGGACGGTCAATCTCTACACAGTCGCGCGGAAGCTCGGACTTGCCCCAGCGCGCTAGGCTGCTCGCGCTTCTGCATCAGACGTTCCTACCTCTTCCACATCCCTGTAGCCCGGTACCCGCGGCGCCCCAGGCCGGGTACATCTGACTGGGTACTGCGGGAGTCCCTGCCCTATTGACGCGCGTCAACCGACCGTACAATCGGGCGGTAGCTCGAGGAGCCGGTATGTGCGCGGCTCCCTCCGGCGGGCGGCTGGCCCAGGGCCGGGTTTGCCCAAAAGCTTTTCTAAAAGCTTATCTTTATCTAACTAAAAGCTTGTCAACTAAAAGCTTATCTAAAGACGCGACGAGGTTGGGACAGGGTGTTACGAAGCTTCCGTATCTCTGGCTCGGGGATGACTGCGCAACGGCTGCGCATGGATGTCATCGCCAACAACCTGGCCAATGCACAGACGACACGGACGCCTGAAGGTGGCCCGTATCGACGCCAGGCGGTTGTCTTCGTCCCAACACATATACCGGCTGCGCCGGAGGAGGGGGAGACCCGCCTGGTTTCAACCGCCCGCCGCATCTCTCAGCGCGGCGACCCGGCAAGCTACGGCGTGGAAGTCGCATACATCACGGCGGATCGTCGTGCGCCTCGCCGAGTGTATGAGCCCGGCCACCCGGACGCCGGTGCCGATGGGTATGTGAACTACCCCAATGTAGACATCGTCACCGAGATCACCGACATGCTCGCGGCCTCGCGGGCGTACGAGGCCAATGTAACAGTCTTCAATGCCGCGAAAGCGATGGCCCTGCGCGCGCTCGATCTCGGCCGCATCTAGTGCGCGGCTGGCATCCGCGCTGCAGCGCCGAACGCGCCTGGCAGCGCATGAGGCGGTTCATCGCCGGATCGCGGTGCTGGAGCAGGACGCCTGTTAATCCAAGGTACGAACCTGGGTGCGAACGAGGTATAGGAGGAATAGCGAATGCCCGCGGGCATTAATGGAGTTGGACTGGGGCCTGGCCCACTTGCACCGGTGCCGCCCCGTGCTCAGGCTCAGCGAGGTTCACCGGCCGCAGAGCCGGCGCAGAGTTTCGGTGAGGCCCTGCGCCAGGCCATCGAGCAGCTTCCGAAGCTCCAGGAGGAGGCCGACGCAGCGGCGCGCGAACTTGCCACCGGCGGGGAGATCGAGCTCCATGACGCTATGCTCGCCCTCGAGAAGGCCAGCCTGGGCTTCCAGCTCGCCCTCACCGTGCGCAACAAAGTCGTGGAGGCCTACCAGGAAGTAATGCGTACCCAGGTGTGAGGGCTCGCTCGCCGCTACCGCCTGGTCTCTCTACTACGCACATCACGTGCTCTCTTTAGCGTACAGCTCGTATAGCTCAATGCTGCTGGTATACCACTACCACACAGCAACATTGCTAACGCATTAGGCACTGCATGGACCGCCTGTTTCAACGTCTCGAACCGCTCCGTGTGATCTGGGCCTCGCTCGGGCGCTGGACACGCATCGCCATCGCCGGCGGCGCGGCCGCCATTGTCCTGGCGATGATCGTATTCACCGCTGGCGCGGCGCGTCCCTCTTATGCCGTGGCATTCGCCCGGCTCTCCGAGGAAGACGCCGGCGCTATCGTGGCAAAGCTCAAGGAAGCCAGGATCCCCTACCGGGTCACGCCTGCCGGGGCGATAGAGGTACCGCGCGAGCAGGTGCAGGAGGTGCGTATGCAGCTTGCCGCCGCCGGATTGCCGCGCGGCGGAAATGTCGGATTCGAGCTTTTCAACCAGAACAGCTTCGGCATCACCGACTTTGTGCAGAAGCTGAACTACCAGCGTGCCCTGGAGGGCGAGCTGGCGCGCACGATCCAGAAGCTCGAACCCGTCGATCAGGCGCGCGTGCACCTGGCCCTCCCGCAGCCATCCCTCTTCATCGACAACCAGCGTGACCCGACAGCCTCGGTGGTCGTGCGGCTCAAGCCAGGTAGGCGCCTGGAGCGCGCCCAGGTGCAGAGCATCGTGCACCTGCTCTCGCACAGCGTCGAAGGCCTGAAGCCGCAGAACGTCACAGTGGTCGACGCCGAGGGCACCCTACTGTCGGGAGATGACCAGCCAGAGCAGGCTGTCGCCCGGCTCACAGCCGGCCAGCTCGAAGCCAAGCGTGCCTATGAGAGCGAACTGGAGAAGAACGTCCAGGCTATGCTCGATCGGGTGCTGGGCCCAGCTAAGGCATCGGTGCGTGTGAATGCGACGATGGTGTGGGACCAGGTCGAGACGAGTAGCGAGACGTATTCGCCGGCAAACCGCCCGCCACAGGTGCGCAGCTCCCGAGAGCTGAGCGAACGGGTGCTTGCCCCCGGTCAGCCCGGCGGCGTGCCCGGCACTGATGCGAACATTCCGCCGACTCAGGAGCCGGTCGCTGCGCCGGGGCAGAACCGCGGGCCGTTCGAGCGCCGCGAGACCACCACGAACTACGAGCTGTCCAAGACGGTGGAGAAGACTATCAAGGCGCCAGGCACGGTGCAGCGGCTTTCCGTGGCGGTGGTGCTGGACAGCGCTGCCCCGATCGAGCAGGCCCAGGTGGACGCGCTCACCAACCTGGTGGCTGCCGCCGTAGGGATAGACCAGAGCCGCGGGGATGTCGTCAGCGTGGCCGCCCTGCCATTCAACCGCACGGAGAGCGAGCGCATCCAGCAGCAGTTTGAGGAAGCGCGCCGGTGGGAGCTGGCGCTGAGCGGTGCACGCCTGCTGGCTGCCCTGCTGGGCCCGCTGTTCCTGCTGGTGGCCCTCTGGCTGCTCCTTGGCCGGCCAGGCATGCCCGGGCGCGTCCGGCAGGAGGCTCGCACAGACGGCGCTCCCTCTCACCGTGAGCTCGTGCCGGCCGGCGCAGCGGCCGGCGGCGCAGCAAGGAGTGAGACTGCCCCCCTCACAGCGGGGACGCCGGACGAAGAGCCAGTGGAGGACGAGGGCGAGGAGCCGCTCTGGACCCTGCCCGGCCCGACCCGAGAGCAGAAGATCAAGGCGCGCCGTCGCACCGCGATCCGCGAGCAGATCACGCGCTTGGCGTCCCAGAGCCCTGATACGCTGGCGCAGCTGATTCAGACCTGGATCGACGAAGACCGGAGGAACTGATGCCTGCACCGCCTCGCCCCGCCGGTGCGCTGCGTGGCCGGCAGAAGGCTGCAACGCTCCTCATCGCGCTCGGTCCAGAGATCGCCGCCAACGTCTTACGACACTTGAAGGAAAGTGAGGTCGAGCGCCTGACCATGGAGATCTTCGCTATGGAGAAGGTCACCGAGGACCTCAAGGATCAGGTGCTCGAAGAGTGCTACGAGATGGCGCTCGCCCGCGACTTTATCACGTCGGGCGGCGCCGACTACGCCCGGGAGATGCTCCAGCAGGCACTCGGTGAGCAGAAGGCCAACGAGATCCTGGGCAAGCTGGTGGCCGCGCGGCAGCCGCACGCCTTCGACTTCGTGCGCGACACCGACCCCGGCCAGCTCACCAGCTTCCTGCAGAGCGAGCACCCGCAGACCATCGCCCTGATCCTGTCGCATCTCGAGCCGCAGCAGGCCGCCGTGATCATCGCCGGCCTGCCGGAAAATCTCCAGTCGCAGGTGGCGATGCGCATCGCCAATATGGATCGCACCCCGCCAGAGGTCGTCGAGCACGTCGAGCGCGTGCTTAAGCGCCGGCTCGCCTCGGTGCTCAACCGCGATTTTACGTCTGTGGGCGGGATCGACTTTCTCGTCAAGATCATCAACAAGGTGGACCGCGGGACGGAGAAGTCGATCCTGGAAAACCTGGAGGAGATGAACCCAGACCTAGCCGCGCAGGTCCGGAAGCTCATGTTCGTCTTCGAAGACCTGGTCACGCTCGATGACCGCTCCTTGCAGCGCGTGCTGCGGGAGGTGGATCCGAAAGACCTGGCGCTCGCGCTCAAGGGAGCGAGCGACGAGCTGCGGAAGAAGGTCTTCCGCAATCTCTCCACCCGGGCCGCGGCAATGCTCCAAGAGGAGATCGAGATGTCCGGGCCGGTGCGGTTGCGCCAGGTCGAGGAAGCGCAGACGCGTATCGTCGAGGTCGTCCGCCGGCTCGACGAGGCCGAAGAGATCGTGATCAGCCGTGGTGAAGATGATGTCCTTCTCTGAACTCTCCCAGCTCCTGAAGCTGGCTGACGCTGCTCCATCGGCCGGGTCGCAGCCGTCCCCTATCCTCCGCGACGTCGTGGCATCCAGCACGCCGTTCGTGGTAGGTGAACTCATCGAAGAGGCGGCTGCCGGGCCGGCTGGGCACGCGGGAGCGGCTCCGGCCGGCCAGGAGCCCTCTGCGGAGCGCCAGGGTCAGGCACCAGCAGAGCCTGCGCCTCCGCCGCTGGACCCCCTCGCTGCCCTGCGCCAGGCATACCTGGAGGCCGAGAATGTCGTCCACGCTGCCCGGCGAGAGGCCGAGCGGCTCCACGAGGAAGCGCGCCGCCAGGGATACGAGGAGGGCTACGCCGCCGGGTATCAGGAGGCACAGGCGGCGGTCCAGGCGCAGATGGCCGCTCAGGTCGAACGTCTTACTGCGCTGGCCGGCCACGCCACCGCAGAGGTGCGGGCGGCGCTCCGTGAGGCCGAGGGGCAGCTCGTTCAGCTGGCCCTCGCCATCGCCGAGCGGATCATCCTGCGGGAGGCCCGGCTCGACCGCTCCATCCTGGTCGCCCTGGCGAGTCGGGCGCTGGAAGAGCTTGACGCCGGTGTCACGGCGCGGGTCCGCGTACACCCGGATGATATCCCGGTGCTGGAGCCCTGGGAGGCGCGCCTCAACGGTGAGGGGCGTGCCGCTCGCGTCGAGCTTGTTCCAGACCAGCGCGTGGCGCCCGGTGGCTGCATCGTCGAGGCGGGCAGTGCCGTCGTCGATGCGCAGCTCCAGACGCTGCTTTGCGAGGCAGCCGCTGTCTTGAGCGACGTCACCTCGCGGGATGCTCCTGAGCCGGTCGTGCCGGGGCTCTCAGCCCCAGCCGCCGGACCTGATGGTTCGTCACTGCCACAGTTTGATGAAACCGGCGCCCCGGCGCTCGGTCCGCAGCAGCGCTATTACCCTGCCAGTGCGGAGGGGATATGATGGCCGTGCTGGACCTTTCCCCCTATCTGCGAGCGATCGTTGAAGCCCCGCTGCTGCGGCGCCGGGGCCGTGTCGTCCAGGTCATCGGCCTGAGTATCGTGGCGGAGGGCCTGCCGGTGCAGGTCGGCGAGATCTGCCATATCTACCCGGCGGAAGGCCAGCGCATCTCAGCCGAGGTAGTCGGCTTCCGTGACGACCGGGTTATCCTCATGCCCTTCTCGGAGATGCATGGCGTTGCGCCGGGTAGCCCGGTCTATCGCAGTGGACGCCTGTTCAAGGTCCCTAGCGGTGAGGCCCTTCTCGGCCGCGTGATTGACGGGCTGTGCCGTCCCATCGACGGCCTGGGGCCTCTGCGCACGACCGAGTGGGTCTACATCTCGGCTGCCCCGCCCAGCCCCCTCTTGCGCGCCCCGATCACCACGCCGCTAGAGACGGGCGTGCGCGCCATCGACGCGCTGCTCACCTGTGGGAAGGGCCAGCGCATGGGCATCTTCGCCGGCTCCGGCGTGGGCAAGAGCACGCTCCTGGGCATGATCGCTCGCTCGGCCCGCTCGCATGTCAACGTCATCGCCCTCATCGGCGAGCGCGGCCGGGAGGTGCAGGAGTTCATCGAGCGTGATCTGGGCCGCGACGGCCTGGCCCGCTCGGTGGTCGTCGTGTCCACCTCGGACCAGCCGGCGCTCCAGCGGATCAAAGGCGCATGGGTTGCCACCGCGATCGCGGAGCACTTCCGTGATCAGGGCCTGGACGTCACGCTGATGATGGACTCTGTCACCCGATTTGCCATGGCCCAGCGAGAGATCGGCCTGACCGCGGGCGAGCCCCCGGCGCTGCGCGGCTATCCGCCGTCCGTGTTCGCTCTGCTGCCCCGGCTGATGGAGCGTGCCGGCACGAGCGATCGAGGCACCATCACCGGCTTTTACACCGTCCTGATGGAAGGCGACGATATCACCGAGCCGATCACCGATACCACGCGCGGCATCCTCGACGGGCATATCATCCTGTCCCGCGAGCTCGCCGCCGAGAACCACTTCCCGGCGATCGACATTCTCGGATCAGTGAGCCGCCTGATGGCGCAGATCACTACCCCCGAGCACCGCGAGCTCGCTGCCCGGCTGCGCTGGGTGCTGGCGACGTACCGGGACGTGCGCGACCTCGTCAACATCGGCGCCTACCAGGACGGTACGAACGCCGAGATCGATCGGGCGCTGGCGCTGCTGCCGGGCGTGCGCGCCTTCTTGCGCCAGGCGCCGGAGGAACATACGCCGTTTGACGAGACTCTGCGGCAGCTTGCCGCCGTGGTGGGAGCGTAGATCAGCCATGCCGCGTTTTCACTTCCGCCTCCAGATGGTCCTCGATCTGAAGCAGCAGGAGGAGCGGGCACTGGCCGTGCAACTTGCCGCCCAGGCTGCTGCCCTGGAGCGCGCTCGCGACCGGCTGCAGCGCCTCATTGCGCTGCGCGATGGCGTCCTGGACGCGCTGGCCCCTGCCGGCATGGCGCTCTCGATCGATGAGATTAGACGCGGCTTCGCCTACGCCGATGCCACTGGGAAGTGTATTGCCACACAGGCCGCGCTCGTGCAGCAGGCTGAAGACAGGCTAGCCGCCGTGCGCGCCGCACTGGTGCGCTGCCGCCAGGAGATCGAGATGCTGGAAGCACTGCGCGCCCGACAGCACGCTGCCTGGCAGCGCGCCGAGCTCCTGCGCGAGGAGAAGATCGCTAGCGAGATCGCCACGACACGCTTTATTCAAATGGTGGCGGAACACTCCTCAGGGAGACGCTCAGGAGCGAACACATGAGCACGCCGACACCTCCGACGATTCTGCCTGCACCTGCCACCGAGCGCAACAGCCCGGCAGGGTCACGGCGTCGATGGAGCAGACTAGAGCGCGGTACGCCGGCCTTCGCCCGGTTGCTCGGCGCTCGAGTGCGCGCCCGCTCTGTCTCAGCGCCGGTCGCAACTGCCCCGGCCCGGCCCGGCAGGTCGCTGGCAGCCGGGCCCGCCGCGTCCGGCGAGTCTGCCTACGCCAGCATCATCGGCGAAGCTGCTCGGGAGCACGCGCTTGACCCCCACCTGCTCACGGAGGTCATTCGCGCCGAATCAGGCTTTAACCCGCGCGCCGTCTCGCCAGCCGGGGCGAAGGGCCTGATGCAGCTCATGGATGCCACTGCCAGGAGCCTTGGCGTGCAGGATCCCTTCGACCCTGTGCAGAACGTTCGCGCCGGTGCCCGTTACCTCGCCAAGCTGCTGGAGCGATATGGCGGTGACGTCCGCCGTGCCCTGGCAGCCTACAACGCCGGCCCCGGCGCCGTAGACCGCTACAACGGCGTGCCTCCCTACCGAGAGACCCAGCAGTACGTCGAGAAGATCCTGGCCCGGCTCGACAGCTCACCAGCGGCCAGTAGGAGCGGGCCGGTGCATATCTTCGGCGAAGAGCGGCTGAACCCGTGGGGGCCCGGCTGGAGCCCGTTCGTGCCGGGGCAGGACCTCGCGAAGCTCGACCCCTGGCGTCCAGGCTGGCGACCGGAGCTCCCCGGGTTGGTCCGGCAGCAGGACAGGAGCTAGCACATCATGGCTGGACAGAGACTGGCCATCGGCGACACCGATGGTGCCCTGCGCCAGGCGCTTGACGGCCTGGCCAGGCGCCAGCGCATCATCGCCTCGAACATCGCGAATGCCGAGACGCCCGGTTTCCAGGCGTCTGCGATCGATTTCGAGACAAAGCTCCGCGAAGCAGTGCTCGCCACGGATGAGGTACGGCTCGTCGCCACCCATGTCGGACACTTTGGTGATGTCCCCGGCACGCGGGACACCGAGCCGCTAGTGCTCCCATCGGGAGGCACGGCCCTGCGAAACGACGGGAACAACGTCGACGTAGATCGCGAGATGGCAAAGCTGGCAGAGACACAGATCGTCTACAGCGCCGTCGCCCAGATGGTCGCCGGGCGCAAGGCGATTCTCAGGATGGTCCTCAGCGATGGCAGACGCTAGGCTCGCTACGCCGCGCGCTCCTGGCGCGGTGACAACGACGGCAAGCGCGCAGAACATCTGGGCGTTTGCTCCTGGGAGCCGGCGCCGGGCCAGGCCGGACCTGAGGGCGCCGTTTGCCACAGTGCTCCAGCATTCGCTGGCTGCGGCCGCGCGCGAACCTCGGATCGGGCGCGCAGGCGCGCCAACGCAAGCCGGGCCGGTTCGCCGCATCGACCAGCGCGACCCAGCAGAGTTTGACACGCCAGCCCAGGCGCAGCTCTGGGGCCCGTCCGCCTGCGCTGCCGCGGCGCTGGTGATGGTCCTGCGTGCTCGCGGTGGCACGGCAACGGTAGCCGACGCGGTACGAGCCCTAGGACCGGGCTGGAGCCCACAGCGCGGACTGCTCGGCCGGCAGCACCTAGTGCGCGCCGCTGCCCAGCTCGGGCTCTCACTTTCGGACCGCCCCATGAGCCTCGACGAACTCGACCGCCTGACCGGCGCAGGCATTCCGGTGCTGGTAGATGTGACTGGCCGCCGGTTTCCTCTAGGGCATTGGCTGGTGGTCACCGCGGTTGATGCCACCGGCGTCTCAGTTGTGGATTCGTCAGGCGACAATCTGACGCGCATCTCGCGCCAGGAGTTCCTGGCCTCGTGGAAGGGTCGCGGTATGGTCCCCGCAGAGTGGCGGGCCATGGCCCCGGCGTACCAGGAACACCTGAAGCAGGTGTAAAGACGCGGGGTAGTAGACGCGGGGTGGTAGGAGAACAAAAACAAGAGAGGCAAAGAATGGTAGACACGGGGCTCACCGCCACTGGGGGCGCTCTCCTTCAGACCGCCTTCGCCGGAAATACAAGTCTTCCGCAGCCGGATACGGCTGGCTCTGTCGGCGTGGCCGGGCTGCTGCCTGGCTTCCTCGCTGCCCTGGCCAAGGCGCTTCACCTGACCGAGGAGAGCAGCCAGGCGCTCGAGGCATGCCCATGCGACGTACGAGGAGCGGTCACTGACAAGGAGGCGCTGGCAGCGGCAACGCTATTCAGCCCGTCGGGGCAAGACCTTGCGGTCCGGCTGCCCACGGCTACCGGTGCCTCCAGCGAGAGAAAGGACCAGGTCACGCCCGGCAGCGGTGCAGTTGCGCCAGGCGCCGAGCTTGATCCTCCACCGGCCGGCTCGCCGGTGCATCCAGCACCGGTGCTGCTCAGTGGTGCTGCCCTGTATGTGCTCCTCCAGGCGGCCGCACTGTGGCCGCCGGTGCCTGGGGACGCACCCGAGCCACTCGATGGCCAGCTCCCTGTCGCCGGCGCCGCGACAGACGCCCCAACGGGAGGACCGCGCCTCTTGCCCTCCCATACAGCCCTGCGGCCCGTGCGTGTCGCCCTGGAGGCCGGCCGCACGGCAACCGGCATGCCTATACAGACTGGCCTGGCTGGGACGCCCACGGCAGAGGAATCCAGTCCGCCCGGCATTCCTGTGCCAGCGGAGCATACAGCAGGGCATGTCCATGGATTTGCCGAAGGAGCGCCTCATCCGGAGCGGGAGGAGCGCCTGGCAGCGCGCCCTACGCCGCTGCTCCCCGGCCAGGACGCGCTGGCGCAGTTCCCGCGGCCGGAACAAGTGCAGGAAGGCCCGGCAAGCGACACGCCGGAGCGAGAGCAGCACACGGCGCACTCAGAGATCTCGGCCCCCGCTCCAGAGGCGCAGTCGCCGCGCGGGAGCCGGCATCTCGCGGCGCCTCCTGCCGCGCACGGCTGGGCGATCTCCCCGTGGGTGCCCGGCGCACCTGCCCAGCCGGCCCGCCCAGCCGGCCGCGCATCCGTTGAGAGACCTCCTGCGCAGCACCTGTCCCAGCCTCAGGACGCATCCATGCAGCCGGACGCACAGCTCAGTACGCCCGCGACACAACCGCCCGACGCACTGGCCGGGTTGTTTGAGCCGGACCGGCCGGCTCCTGAGGCCCCGCAGCCCTCGGTCACCAGCCCCGCTGCACTTCCGAGTGTACGCCAGTCCCGCTCTGCCCAGCCCAGCGACGAACCTGCGAGCAGGCAGGAAGCACCGGCGCAGCTGGGAGAAGAAGCGCCGGTGCCGAGCCTGGCAGCCACTGTCCGGCCTGCTATAGTGCAGGCCCCGGACGAGCATCTCTCTGCCCGTCGTGGAACGGTGGATGGTGCTGTCCGGCGTCCCGAGCACGCCGACCCCGGGCGTAGCCAAACACAACGGGATGAGAACGACCCCCAGGCGGCGCTGCTGACGCTCGCGCCGGCACAGCCACAAGGGGAATCAGGCAGCCGGGCTGTGCCGCTCCAGTCGCTGGTCATGCAGGTGCTGTCGCGAGCGCACCAGCTGACCAGCCCGACAGGACGCGTCGTGCGCTTCCGGCTCGAGCCTGAGCAGCTGGGGGAGCTTGAGGTCCGGCTCATGCTGCGCGCACACGGAGGTCTCGATCTGCGCATCGCTGCGCCGGCCGACGATGTCGGGCACGCCCTGGCTGCGGCCTGGCCGGAGCTACGCGATGCCCTGGCCGCGCGCGGCCTCCACCCTGAGCGCCTGTTGGTAACGGTGCAGAGCAGTGATCTTGCACTCTCGACGTCCGGTGGCAGTCCCCACTCCTCGCCGGGACACGAGCGGCCGTTCGAGTCACCGTCCGCCTCTTACCGGCTCAATGGCGGGCAGTCTGCTCCACCGGAAGCCGATCCCGCAACGCGACATTCGCTGGAGTGGCTGCCTAGAGGCCGGCTCGACTATCGCGTGTAGCAGGCGCGCCTGAGCCAGCGAACAGAGACGGGTGTATGGCCGGACCGCCAGACCAGGAAGACGGCCTTGGCACCCGATCTTCAGGTTCACCAGTGCGGGAGAGACGCGGAAGAGCAGGAGAGAAAGCACTAGGAAAAATCTAGGCATGGGAGGTGAAGATGTCGATTTCCAGCACCACGCCGGCGCAGGTGCTGCCATACCAGGTAGGCGCGTCCTTGCGTGCGAGCAGTGCGCAAGCGCCTGAGGCAGGCCGCGGCAGTCGCGATGCCAGTAGTCTCGGTGGCCTGGGTAAACAAGAGTTTCTCCAGCTGCTTATCGCCCAGCTCCGCAATCAAGACCCGCTGCGGCCAATGGAAGATCGCGAGTTCATTGCTCAGCTCGCGCAGTTCAACGCGCTGGAGCAGATGCAGATGCTGAACCAGTCGCTGGCAAACCTGACCAGCGCGCAGCAGTTCGCCCAGGCAACCGCCTACCTGGGGACGCAGGTCGAGGCCGTGCTGGGCCCTGACGCGACTGGTTCCACGGGCGCCGGACAGGTTGTACGGGGCGCCGTCACCGAGGTGCGGCGCAATCCCGATGGCGAGCCACTGCTGGTCATCAACGGAAAGGAGGTGTTCCTCGACGAGATCGTTCGCGTGCGCAGCACGGCCCAGGGCACAGCTACCTCTACATCAGGGGCAACCAGCGGGCCGTCTGGAGAGAGCCAGCCTGATAGCCAGGTGCCGCCTTCGAGCTCAACCGGCAGCGCAGGCCAGACGGGCTGACCGCATTGCTCACGCATGCTGTAAGAGAGACATGAGAGACACCACTAAAGTGGACACCGAAGAGAGAGCGGTAGAGGAGAAAAGGAGAGATCAGCAATGATGCGCTCGATGTTCTCAGCGATCTCAGGGCTGAGAAACCACCAGGTCTTCATGGATGTGATCGGCAACAACATTGCGAATGTGAACACCGTTGGGTTCAAGGCCGGCCGGGTAACCTTCCAGGATATCCTGAGCCAAACCCTGCGCGGCGCCACTGGCCCAGCCGCTGGGCGCGGCGGTATTAACCCCATGCAGATTGGCCTGGGCATGCTCACTGCTGGCGTTGATACACTGCACACCCAAGGCAACCTGCAGTCGACCGGCAAGATCACCGACCTGGCCCTGCAAGGCGATGGCTACTTTGTGCTGAGCGACGGGCTCCAACTGCTCTTCACCCGCGACGGCAGCTTCGACCTCGGCACTGACGGGAAGCTCATCAACCCGAACACCGGCATGCGCGTGCAGGGCTGGCAGGCAGTCAACGGCGTGGTCGATACGGCCCAGCCAGTGGGCGACATCACTATCCCGCTGGGCCAGGGTAAGGTGGGCCGGCCCTCCACCACCCTGACTATCACGGGCAACCTCGATGCCTCGGCCAAGAGCTACAGCGACGTGACGCAGATCAACAGTGCTGGCGGCCGTGGTACAGTCTCAGGCATGTTCACCGGCACAACTGAGACGCAGTACATTATTAAAATCGCTAGCGTCGATGCCACCGGAGCCGTCACTGGCATCCAGGTAAGCACCGATGGCGGCGCAACCTACGGTCCAACGATCACGCCCACCGGCGGGCAATTCGATATCGGCAACGGGCTGAAGTTCGCTATCGAAACGAAGACCTCAAACACGGTGGGCGATACGTACACCTTCACGGCCTTCCAGCCGAAGGTTGAGGCACGCGTCAACGTCTATGACTCGCTAGGCGAGGTACACCTGGTCAAGGTTACGTTTACGAAGACGGCAACGGCCAACACCTGGACCTGGTTGGCCGAACCTGCCGATGGCAGCGTGTCCTCAATCACCCCGACCACCGCAACCAATCTCGTATTCACCAGCACCGGGCGCTACACCGGGCCGCAGCCTGCTGGTCCGATCACGCTGACGCTGGCGAACGGCGCGACCTCGCCCATGACCGTATCGCTGGACTTCTCGGCGCTCACGCAGCTTTCCGGCTCGAGCGAGGTCACCTTGCAGACGGACGGCGCTCCCTCCGGCTCGCTGGTGACGTTCCAGGTGAGCGCCACCGGCGAAGTCACTGGGATCTACTCGAACGGGCTGAAGCAGACGCTGGGCCAGATCGCCATCGCGGCGTTCCAGAACCCGAGCGGTCTGATCAAGGCTGGCGGCAACATGTACCAGCAGTCACCCAACTCCGGGGCGCCGCAGATCGGCACTGCCGGCTCCGGTAGCCGCGGCCAGATCAGCACCGGCTTCCTGGAGATGTCGAATGTGGACCTGGCGCAGCAGTTCACCAACATGATCATGGCTGAGCGTGGCTTCCAAGCTAACTCCCGTGTAATTACCACGTCGGATGAGATGCTTCAGGACCTGGTGAACATTAAGCGCTAGCCCGGAAGTCAACCCTGACTACGGGAGGGAGGGGAGGCGGCGTCGAACATGGTAACATCAGGTGGACGCCGCTTGCCCCGCCGGCGTCTTGCAGCCTGCATCGATGTATGGGAACACGATGGCGGTCGTTCCGAAGGACCACCCTCACGAGCTGCTCAAGCAACATTCAGCGGTCCCTGTGCCACAGCCGCTGCGGTTGGCGTCGCTGGCTGCGTTGATCGCCCACGAGGCGCGCAGCCCGCTCTCCACCGTGAGCGGCTACGCCTCGTTGCTCCAGCAGGTTGGCAGTTCTTTCAAGCCTGAGCAGCGCGACGCCATGCTCGGCGAGATTGTGGCGGAGTGCGCCCGGCTGAGCACGCTGATCAGCGAGCTGGCGGCGCTCTACGCGCAGCCGTTGCCGCGCCAGGCCCGCCTGCGCGCTACCGACATCGTGCGCGCCCTCAGGCCCCTCACCCGTAGCTACAGACTCCGCCTGGAGCTGCTGGACGCCTCCGGCCGGCTCCCGCTCGTTATGGTCGCGCCGGGCTTACTGCGTCGCGCGCTCCAGCGGCTGTGCTCCCTCCACGCCTGTGGAGGCTGTCCTCCACGCCTGCGCCTGGAAGCCAGGGCGGACGCGCTGCTGCTCGAGCTCTCGGTTTCCATGCCGAACCAGGAAGATGCGAATCCCCTGCCTTCGCCTGAGGAAGCCGCGCACGTTGTGTTCGCCCGCTGGGTGGCGCTCCTCCACGGCACGCGCCTTTACCAAGACGAGCACGTTGAGCCCACTGGCGGACGGCAACGCGTCTTTCGGATCTCCCTCCGCGCTGCCACGGCACTCCTGTGAGCCGTCCCGTCAGCCTGCGCTGGGCTGACCGCTTTCGTCCATGACAGGCACTACGAACGGCGCCCTGTGAGCGGCGCTTCCTCAGCCTGTTCTCAGCCCGCGCGGCTTCACCCGGCGCCCGCTGTCCCGGACCTGTGGCGAACCTGTCCCATCTCTCCCAGTGCCACTCGCCAGCGTCCCGGCAGTACTCTAGTACAGGCACAGGTAGTACCACTGGGGGAAAGTTTGGCGCCGGGTTATGTTCTCCGGCACAATCATCGAGGCATGAAACGCTCAGGTTGCAGCGGGCTGTCGCCTGTTCCAGCCTGGCCGAAGGGGACGCCAATGATTCGAGTGTTGCTTGTTGATGACCATGATCTTTTCCGCCAGGGACTCGCCCAGCTCTTACAAATGGAGCCGGACATCACCGTGGTGGGCGAAGCCGGCAACGGCATTGAGGCCCAGCGCCTGGTGCGGGAGCTCAAGCCGGATGTTGTGCTCATGGATGTCCACATGCCGCTGGTGGACGGCGTGGCGGCCACTCGCGAGATCCTGCGAGAGAACCCGCAGGTCGGCATTATCATCCTAACCATGTTCGGCGAGAACGCCCACGTCTTTCAGGCCATCCGCGCCGGCGCTCGCGGCTACCTCCTGAAGAATAGCCGCGCCAGCGAGGTCATCGCGGCGATCCGTGCAGTCAAGGCCGGTGCATCGCAGCTTGATCCGAACCTCACGACCGAGGTGCTGCAAGAGTTTCGCCGCCTAGCCGAGAAAGCCGGGGTAGACGACGGCATTAGCTCCCTCACCAAGACAGAGCTTCAGCTCCTCCGGCTGGTTGCTGCCGGCTACTCGAACAAGCAGATCGCCGAGAAGATGTGCTTTGCCGAGAGCACGGTCAAGAACCGCCTCTCAGTGCTCTTCCAGAAGATCGAAGTCCAGGACCGCACGCAAGCGGCCATCTACGCGCTCACGCACGGGCTGGTGCCGGAGCAGGCACTCAACCATGCTGCTTCGGACACCCGCGCCGGGGCATTGTAAACCAGCCACTCTGGCTATCCCTTCCGGCGCCACGCCGCTGCCCGGAGGTACTTTTCCCTCCACTTCCAGGCAGCAGTGCCGATAATGGTACATGGGGAGCTAGTCAGCCCCCACGCCCTCTAGCCCGGCCCTGGGGAGGAAGGGGACGCTGTGGTGCGGCGCCGGATCTTTTATATCACGCTAGCGATCCTCGCCGTGCTAGCTACGACTGTCGGGATCATGGGTCCCACACTCTTCCTAGCACCACCGGCAGCTCCCGCGTTCTCGATGGTCGAGCTGACTACGCTCACTGTCCTTGCCGGGCAGGTAGAGGTCCGGCGCAGCGGACAGGCAGAGTACCGGCCTGCCCCCAGCGGTATCACGCTTGCCCCAGGTGACTGGGTACGGACTGGCCTGAACGGTCGGGCGCTGATCACCTACTTCGAGGGCTCGACCACTGTCCTGGAGCCCCAGAGCGAGCTAGCGATCCAGCGCCTGGATGGAGCACCCGCTCGGACACCGCATCTCGCAGTGTACCAAGTCGCTGGATCGACCTGGCACAAGGTCGTCCGGCTCGTCGCACCCGGGCCGCGCATGGACGTGCATACCCCGACGGCGGTGGCCCTGGTGCGCGGCACCGAATTCCTGGTCACACTCCTGCCCCGCCCCGGCGGCTCGCCCGCTACCCTGGTCGCAGTGATGGACGGTATGGTAGATGTCACTGCGGCCGACGTGACTGTCACCATACGCGCCGGAGAGCTGACCAGCGTTGAGCCGGGCCAGCCGCCCTCTCTACCACAGCCGGTCTCGGCCCCACGCCGCGCCCTCGTGCTGCGGGTCTATAGTCCAGCGGAGCTGCTCGTACAGGAGCACCGCACTCAGGCCAGGCTCGGCATGCGCAACGGCATCTATTTCTCGGAAGCTGTTGCAGGGCAGGCCGACCGCACGGCAGGTACCTGGGCGTACCTGCCGGCCGCGGGCGATGGGGCATATACGCTTGTGCTGACGGCCACCGGTGACGGCGAGGTCACCCTCAGTGTGGCGGTCGTCGAGGACGGCCAGTTCGCCGGCGCTGCGCCGGGAGACCCGAGCACCTGGCACGGCCACATCGTGGATCGGCGCTCCGTCACCATTGCCGTCCGCCGCGGCCTGACCTATGTGGCAACCCTCACCCTTGATCGCGAGGGGCGGATCGCTCAGCTCACCGTACCAGAACTGCCGGTCCAAGCCCTGCCGCCCTTCGTCGTGGCTCGGGCGGCCGTCGAGGCCGCGCGCACGCGGCCGCCTGGAGGCGATTCCGCTGCACAGACGAGGGGAGATGCGCTGGACGGCGAGATCCCGTCGTTTGTCGCCGCTGCGCTTGACTTGCTGGGAGAGCGCCGCGTGCCGGCACCTTCGCCCACGCCGGTTGGAGCCGGGATGGTCGTGACCGCCCCGGCAGCCGCGCCCGGCGACACGGCGAGCGCGGTCATCTCACCGGGAGGCGGGGCTTCGGGGCCGGACGTGGCACCGGCAGACAGCCTTGTTGGTATGCCAGCCGGACATGAAGCCGATCCGCAGGACGCTGCTCCTCCGCAAATCGATCACGCTGCACGCGCTGCGCCTATGGACAGCCCGCCTGCGTCCGCCGGAGAAACAGATGTTGAGGGAGGCGAGCTAGAGACAGCCACTAGCGCCCCTGCTGCGGAGCATACACCCGCACAGGACGAGCCAGTGTCAGCTGTTACTCCGACAGCAACGGCTCAGACAGGGCCGCCGCGCAGGGACAAGGCGAGCGAGACAGACGTGACCAGCGACAGCGAGACACCCGGCACGCCGCCTACCCCTACACCGCCAGCGCCGGGCTCAGGTAGCAGCTCGCCGGTGGGACAAGCCGGCGAGGGGAGCGCGCCGCCAGCCAACGTGGCGCCGGCAGCGCCGGGGCAGGCTGCTCGGCAGCAGCCTGCCCCTGAACCGACAGCTACTCCTCTACCCACACCATCTTCAGCGGCCACGCCCCCACGGCAAGAGCTGAGCAGGACATCGCGGGAGGATAACCAGCGAGAACCGGGCGGGGCGAACCTGGCCGCGGCTGCTGCAGGCGCGCGTATCCGATCGGCGACATTCCAGGCACCAGGCCATCCCGCCACACAGGTGCTCGACGGCCGCGACGAGAGCACCTGGTCGACGCGGGGCAGCCAGCACCGCGAAGACAGCATCACCGTTGAGCTTGCCGGCGACGGACCAGCCGCCATTACCCGGATCGTCGTCCGGCCCGGGCCTCCCTCTGGCACACCCCATGCGCCATCCCGGATCGAGCTCCAGGTCGCTGGAGACAGCTCAGGCACCTTCACCACAGTTGCCCGGGGCGTGCTGCCCAGCGAGCGTGAGCAAGTCCAGGAATTCACCTTTCCGCCGGTGCAGGCACGCTACGTGCGCCTCGTCGTGCGTCAGGATACAGCTGATACCTGGAGCGAGGTCGGCGAGCTTGAGGTCTACGCCGCTGAGGCCGCGGCCCCGGCAGGCGCGTCAGCGCGCTCTGAACAGATGCCGTCAAGCACCCGCCAAAAGGGCGGGAAGAGCTAGCAGCGCTTACGCCGGCTGCTGCTGGATGGCCCGCAGCACCTGCTGCATGAACTGAGCCTCAGGCAGCGCGCCGACGAACTCCACGCGGTCATTCACCACAATCTTCGGGACTGCCATTACCTGATAGCGATCCGCCAGCTCGGGGAACTCCGTAGCCTCGATAACGTCGGCCGTGATGTACTCGCTCGCCATCGCAAGCTTGTGGGCCAGCCTGGCCGCACGCGGGCAGTGCGGTCAAGTGGGCGTGGTGAAGACCAGGATATGTAACGGCTCGGTCACCGTGGCGAGCTGGGCCAGCGTCTCCTCCGACAGCCCCGGGTCGCCTTTGGAGAGATCAATGATATCCTCGATCACGGTGATGAACTCGTAGCCTGAGGGGCTGCCAATGAATCGCGGTGTGCCCTTCCGCTGCGTCGCATTGCCTATGATCAGCGTGGGCGTCAGTGTCACGTTCTGCTGTTGCGCCAGCTCTGGCTCTACCGTCACATCGTGCACTTCCAGGCTGAGCTTATCCGAGAGCGCCACCAGTTCCTCGAGAAGCTGCTGGGTCTCCCGCGACGTCCCCGGCTGCTGGCCAGGGATAAACAACCGCAGCTCCGGCCGCACAAATAGGATCAGCTTGACCGGCTGGACAAGCTCGCCGGCAAAGCGCTGGCGCAGGTACTCCCGATCCTGAAGTGAGATGAACGCCATCGATACTCCTCAGGTTGCGAAGTTGGGCTGTTGCTGGATCCCTCCCCGGAACACACGCGAGGCTACTATTGCGCTCCCCGCGGGGTCACGCCTGGTGATGGAGAAGGGAGAAAAATCGAAGACGAGCCATGAGCATAAGTAAACCGAGAGACTTCCCGACCCTCCGCATCATAGAGCAGCGCCGTGCCGCCGCGCCAGGCCCACACGTCGGTGCCCTCCGGCAGTCCCCAGTAGAGATCTGCCTCTCCGTCGACCCCGCGATATGTGTGGACGCGAATCACTCCACCGGCTGGGATCTGCGCATTGGGCGGGAAGTAATAGCTGAGCGGTCGCTCGCGGCTGGCCGCTACGATGCGCCAGCCAGTCAGGTCTACTGCCTGCCGCTCAAAGCTCACCACATAGACGATCTCGCTGTACGGGTCGACCGTGGCGATGCGCACGCCAGCGCGCACCGGCGTCGGCGCCACAACGAGCTCTGCGGCCCCACGTAGCGGCGCTGTCTGGCCCGACCCAAGCGAGGTAAAATACGCCAGGCTAGCCAGTCCGGCAATGCAGAGCAGCACCACCGCGCGCACCACGCGGTAGCCATTGCGCTCCCACCAGGGCCACAACGCTGCCCCGCGGCCGGGCCACCGCTGGTCTGAATGCCTCTCGGGTGAGCCATTCGCATGAGCCACGGCACGTCCCCGTGTCCGATCCCGCGCCGCCCTGCGCGGCGCGTGCTGGTGTGCTGGTACCATTATACGACTATACGGCACTACGGTTATACGGCACTACGGTGTACAACATGGGGTGGTGCCCCTCCGAAGGCGCTGGAGGCCCGCTGGTGCGGTGGCAGAGGCCTGATAGAGTCTCAAGAAAGCACACGCGGCTGTATGATGAACTCGATTTCACCAGTCCGTTCGGTTACCCTTGACCAGATCCGCCGCGCTGCAGCGATCCTTGCGCCGCACATCTACCGCACCCCGCTGCTGCGCTCGGATGCCCTGAGCAACGCCACCGGCTACGAGGTCTGGCTCAAGGCGGAGAACCTCCAGCGCACCGGCTCATTCAAGGTGCGGGGCGCGCTGGCCAGGGTGGCCCAACTCGCGCCGGAGGAGCAGCAGCGCGGCATCCTGGCCGCCTCGGCCGGCAACCACGCTCAGGGCGTGGCCTTTGCCGCACGGCAGTACGGCGTCACCTGCACGATCGTCATGCCTGAGAACGCTCCCCTCACCAAGATCACGGCCACTCGAGCGCTCGGCGCCGAGGTGCTCCTCCACGGGCAGACCTACGATGAGGCGTACGTCTACGCTGTTAGACTGGCGCACGAGGGCGGCGCCGTGTTCATTCACCCTTTCGACGATCCCGACGTCATCGCCGGGCAGGGCACGCTCGGACTTGAGCTCTTGGAGCAGAAGCCCGATGTCGAGGCGCTGCTGGTGCCGGTCGGCGGCGGCGGGCTCATCGCCGGGATCGCCACGGTGCTCGCGACGCTCAAGCCGGACGTGCGCCTGCTCGGTGTCCAGGCGAGTGGGGCCGCCGCGTTCGGACCGTCACTTGCCGCCGGACGGCCTGTTGAGCTGGCGCGAGCCACGACGATCGCCGACGGCATCCGCGTGCTGCGGCCGGGGGAGCTTACCGTGGCACTCTGCCGCGGCCGGGTCGCGGACGTGCTGGACGTCCCTGACGAAGACATCTCCGATGCTATCGTGCAGCTCCTAGAGCGCGAAAAACTCGTCGTTGAGGGCGCCGGTGCTGTGAGTGTCGCCGCGCTGCTCTCTGGCCGCGTGCGCCTCCGCCCTGGCGCCCGCGTCGTAGCCATCCTGAGTGGGGGGAACATCGATATCAATCTGGTCGCCCGCATCATCGAGCACGGCCTCACCAAGGCCGGGCGGTATCTCGTGGTGCGTACCGTCGTAGATGACCGCCCCGGCCAGTTACTTCGCCTGCTCGAGCCCCTGGCGGCCATGCGCGTGAACATTATCAGCATCGAGCATCACCGCGCCGGTGCCCGCGTTCCTGTCGACCGGTCCCTCGTCACCCTCCACCTAGAGACCCGCGATGCGGAGCACTGCCGTGAGATCATCGCCGCCCTCCAGGCGCGCGGCTACGAGATCAGCGTGCAGTGACGCCGCGCAAGTGATGCCGCAGCAACGCCTCCACCCCATGCATGAGTACAGTACAGGAGAATCCCGCTGCGAGCGATTAGCATGAAGCCGATCCAGAGCGAGAGCGCCCACTTTCCTGTCAGCCTCAACGGTCACTTCCTGGCCTTGCCTGCCACCGGCAGCGGGCAGTACACGCTCCATCTCATCCAGGCGTTACGTACCGTGGCGCCGGACGTGCTGCCGCTGGTGAGCGCGGACCAGCCGCCAGGGCCAGGCGTCAATGTGCCGGTGCAGCTCTGTCCGCCGCACCTGGGACGGCTGAATCCCAATCTGGCCAAGGTCTGGTGGGAGCAGATCGGGTGGCCGCGCTATGCCCAGCAACAGGCGGCGCGGCTGCTGCACGTGCCCTATTTCGCCCCACCCCTTGTGGCTCATGCTCCGGTGCTCGCAACCATCCACGACCTCATCCCGCTCGTCTACCCGGCATATGCCGGTTCCCTGGCTGTGCGGCTGTACAACCGCCTGGTCGCCATGGGCGCACGCCGGTGCGCTGCCATCCTGGCTGACTCCGAAGCCTCACGGCAGGACATCCTCCGCCTGCTCCATGTGCCGCCGGAGCGCGTGCGTGTCGTCTATCTGGCGGCCGGCCCTCGCTTTCGGCCCTGCGCCGACGGTCGGGCGCTGGCCGCCATACGTGCGAAGTACGGGCTGCCTGAGCGGTACATCCTGTACATCGGCGGCCTGGACGTGCGCAAGAATGTGCCGGCGCTCCTGCGCGCGTACGCGCGGCTGCCACAGACGTTGCGCCGGGAGCAGCGCCTCTGTCTCGCCATTGTGGGGCGGCCGCGCAGCGAGGACCCGCTGCGCTTCCCGCCTCTCGAGCCAGAGATCGCTCGCCTGGGGATCGGTAGCGAAGTGCGCCTGCTGGGGTGGGTGCCCGAGGAGGATAAGCCGCTCCTCTACGCGGCCGCAGCGCTCTTCGCCTTCCCATCGCTCTACGAGGGGTTCGGGCTCGATCCACTGGAAGCCATGGCGTGTGGCACGCCGGTAGTCTGTTCGAACCGCACGTCACTCTCTGAGGTCGTCGGTGATGCTGGCCTGCTGGTCGATCCGGCCAACGAGCAGGCGTTCGCCGCAGCCATCGAGCAGGTGCTTACCTCTTCAGCGCTTGCCGCCGAGCTTGCCGCCCGCGGACCGCGCCGTGCCGCCTGCTTCTCATGGGAGCGTACTGCGCGGGAGGTTGCCGAGACGTACCGCCGGCTCGCTCTTCAGCCGGAGTGAGACCCGGCAGGTAGAGAGGGGCGACCGGGGGCGGTTCATCCCTCCTTCGTCCCGACCACCCATTTCTCCCGCCAGGGCACGAAGCGGCTGAAGAAGCGATCGGTGCGCACAACTTCATCGCCACGGCGGACGATACGGACGATCGTGGCATCGACGCCATCCACCGCCCACTCGACCTGCTTGCGCACGCCTGCGGGCAGCGTCGGGTCGACGCCGTCGGGCAGCGGGGGCCCGTGCGGCACGCGGTTCGCCAGAATGGGCGGTGGCATCTGCACCTCCCAGTCAGGCTTCGTCCCGTAGATGTTAAACGTGAGCGTAGAGTTGCGCTGATCGATCACAGCCTCGATCAGCAGCCAGCCTGATGTCTCGTTCTTGAACTTGAAGTCAACGCCTGGATCGTAGACCGCTGCGTCGAAGCCAGCAGGGCTGCCATCTTGCTCGTAAAAGCCGACACGATAGGTATGCTGGTGGCGCTCGACGATAGGCAGGCCGCTCCAGAACACGGCGCGGAACAGGGTCGTAGAGACCTGGCACACGCCGCCGCCATCGTCTTTGACCGTCTCGTTACCCTTGATCACATAGCCTTCTTTATAGCCGGTCTCTTTGGTAATTGGCCCCAGGCGTTTGAGGAACGAGAAGGTCTCACCCGGCGCCACCAGCGCGCCGTTGATCCGTGAGGCGGCAAGCTGGATGTTCCAGGCGCGCTCTGGAATCGAGCCGCGGTAGGTCGAGCGGCCGCGGGATACCAGCCCAGTAATGCCCAGCTCGTCACCGCTCTGTGCCGTGACGCGCGGCTTCGTCACGACCACCGGGAGCTCAATCGTGCGCTGGCCGGCCAGCGCACGCTCCATAAGGAGCTGGCGCGCCGCGGCAATGTCGAGCTCCAGGCCATCCTGGCCGGGCTTCACCAGCACGGCCCGCGCACCATCCCAGCGAAAGATGGGATCAACCGGCTGGCGGTCGATCTGGCGAGCGATCGTCGCCAGGTAGGCGGCCGTGGCTTTCTCCTCCAGGACAGCCTGGAGCACAGGGTGGGCGCCCTCTCCAGTGGTGCTGAACGCAAGCAGGCGCGCCAGTTGCACCTGCGTGAGCGTCCATGACCGTGTGCCATAGGTCAGCGTGAGCGGCGCCGCCGCAAGGAGCCGCTCGGCGCGCTCCTTTGCTGCCACCAGGTCGGGCTCCTGGAGAGCCGGCGCGAGCGGCACGACCCGCAGGGTGATCTCCTGGGTGCGTGCTTCGACAGACGGCAGCACCAGCTCTGCCGCGGTCGCTTCAACATCGAGCCTACGCCCATCCTGCGCCGGCACAACCACGACCTGGCCCCCCCTGACCTCGAGCCGCGCATCCTGCGCCGGCCGGTCGATCTCCCTGGCGATGCCTTGCAGGTAGGCCAGCCAGCGCTCGCGGTCGAGTCGAAGCGCTACCGGCACATCTGAGCCCCTCCCTATGACAGCGGCCAGACCGGCGGCCCGCTCAATCAACGATCCAGCGCGCCCGCGTGCGAACGCCCGCTCGATCGTTGCTTCTAGGTCCAGGTGCAGGCCAATGTCCGCAGCAGATGGGCGCCACTCGCGGTCCTCAAAGCGAAGCACCAGCGGCGCGGCCAGGTACCCGGCTATCTGCTCGCTGAGAAAGCGCCGCGTCTCGGCCGGGGTGAGGCCGCCGATGTTCACGCCCAGCGTCCGCACGCCGAACAGGATGCGCCCGTCTAGGGCGCGCATGTAGAAAAATGCTGCCGCAGCCAGCGTCACCACAACGACGGCGACCACGAGCATAGGGAGCACATGGCCACCCTGCCGGCTGCGCCGCCCGGCATAGGAAAGCGATCCCCTCCCCATGCCGACCGAGCTAGACATCTCCCTCCCCCTCCCTCGGCGCCTGCTGAGACGTTTCACTACCGAACAGACGCTGCACGAGCGCCTGTACGTACGCGCGGCGGCGCGCCGTTTCCTCAGGATCGACCTCGAATACCAGCCAACCCTGCTGCGGGAGCGGCCCGCCCCGCTCAGGCGCCAGCTCTCCAGGCAATACCAGCCGCTGCCCGTCGGCCAGCGTCACGCCGAACCCTCCTGTCTGGCCTCTCCCCGCAGGGAGCTCCACGTGCACCGGCACCGCCCAGCGCGCCCCCTGCGCTGCCTGGTCCGGGGCTTCAAGAGATGCCCCCGCGCGCGTCTCATGAGCGAGCATGGCATGTTCCGGCTCGCGCGTAAAGCTCACCCGTACGGCTGTCCCGGGCCGCGCGGTGGCAGGCACGCTTTCGCGCGGCAGCACAAGCTGCTGCTCATCATCGAAGACGAACACTGCCAGGTTCTCTTCGTAACGATCGACCTGTGCGTACATGCCTGGCGCCCTTCAGCGGGCCGTCTGCACCGTCCAGGTGCTGCCGTTCGTGATGACCGTAATTGTACCGTGCTGGTCAGTACGATACACCACCGCGCCAACAGCCTCCAGCCGCTGGAGCACCTCTGGCCGGGGATGGCCGAAGCGATTGCCTCGCCCGGCGGAAATCAGCGCGACCTTCGGCTGTACTGCCCGCAGGAATTCCTCAGATGAGCCGGTCTGGCTGCCGTGGTGCGAGACTTTCAAGATCTGTGCCTGGAGCGGCTGGCCGCTGCGCAGCATGGCCTGCTCGGCCTGGCGTTCGGCATCCCCGGTGAGGAGCACGTGTACCTGGCCGAAGCTGATCCGAAGGACCACCGAGTTATCGTTATCCTCTGGAAGGAACGGTTCAGCCGGATTGATGATGCGCGTTTGCACGCCGGGTCCCAGGTCGAGCGTGCCCCCGCGCCGCGCCTGAATCACCTGGAGGCGCTTTTGCTCGGCAAGCTCAAGCAGCCGTACATGAGCCTGGTTTGTGCTCTCCAGCACGCCAAAGACGATGGCCCCAACCGGCATGGTACGGACGACTTCTGGCAGGCCACCGACATGATCCTGATCGGGGTGGGTTGAGACCACATAGTCCAGCCGAGTCACGCCCTGGGAGCGCAGGTAGGGCAACACTGCCGTGCGGGCGATCTCGGAGCCAGCGCCGCCATCAACGAGCATTGTTCGTCCGGCCGGCCCGCGCACGAAGATGGCGTCGCCCTGCCCGACATCGATGGCGGTGACCTGGAGGCGGCCTTGCGCGCTCGCTGCGGGCGGCCGTGGCAGTGGCACCGCGCGCGGCACGACCAGAAACGCCACTGCAGCCAGGAAGGCCACCACCACGAGGCTGGAGAGCACCCAGACGCTGGTGCCCAGGCCCCCACCCTGATCACGGCCGCGCATGTTCATGCGAATGCGTGCCCCTTAATGCCCGCCTGGCTTGAACTTCTCGCAGTCGGCTCTCACAGCAGGCGTTTTCAGAGCAGCCAGTTTTTTCAGAGCAGCCGGTTTTTATTGATGACGAGCTCAAAATTGCACTTGAGGTATTGCGCTGCCCGCCGGCACATCACCATGCGGCTCAGGAAGATCTCGAAGTACTCCATCACCTGCGAGATCGTAGTATCGATCGTGAGCTCAAGGGTGATCGTGCGCTTCGCCTCATCCACGTTCACGAACGACCGCTGCGCAGCGTAGTTCACGCGGTCATGAATGTCAAACGCCGCCATGTTCGGGTTCTGCACGCGGCTGCGGTGGACGTCGGACTTGTCAGCCAGGATCAAGGCAGCCGACACCTCGCTGACCGGCTCGCCATTATTCTCCTCATGGTTGCCGATCGCCCCGGCCACCACGGCGATCTCTTCGATATCCATGCCCAGCCGGCGCAGGATATCCATGGCAATCAGCGCGCCGGTTTGCTCGTGGTTCATCCGCGTGATCACATTGCCGATGTCGTGCAGGTACGCCGCGATCGCAGCAAGCTGCGCTGTCCGCTCGGGATACTTCAGCCGGAGCAGGATATTCTGGGCGATATGCGCCACCAAGGAGGCATGGCGCAGTCCGTGCTCGGTAAAGCCCATGATGGCGAGCTGCTCATTGGCCTTGGTGAGGAGGGTGGTCGTCTCTCGATCGTGCCGCAGGTCTTCGAGCGTGACCAGCCGCTGCTGCACAGCCTGCAATGTCAGACTGGCACGCTCGTTCGCGGTCGCTGTAGCGGCATCTCGCCCGCGACGCTCCTCGCCACTATTGGTATTACCACTCCCCTTTTCCCGTTCGTCGGAAAAACGCCGGTCGCCATTGCCGGCACGCCGGTCGGCATTGATCGTGCGTCTGTCGCCATTGACATCGCGTAGCATCGCATCCCCGTCCCTGTCTCCCGGGCGCTGGATTACGGCCGCACGTGGCCATCGCCCAGGATGATCCACTTATAAGTAGTAATCGCCTCTAAGCCCATCGGCCCGCGCGCGTGGAGCTTCTGCGTGCTGATACCCACCTCAGCGCCGAGCCCGAACTGCGCCCCGTCGGTGAACTGCGTCGAGGCGTTGACGTAGACCGCCGCTGCGTCAACCTCCTGGAGGAAGCGCCGCGCCACCCGGTAATCGTTGGTCAGGATCGCCTCGGAATGGCCTGAGCCGTACCGGGCGATGTGTGCCAGCGCCTCGTCCAGCCCATCAACAACCCTCACCGCCATCGTAAGTGAGAGATACTCCTTGCCCCAATCCTCGTCGGTGGCAGGGCGCACATTGGGCTGGCCTGAAAGGATACGGTAGGACTCCGGACAGCAGTGCATCTCGACACCGGCGGCCACCATCCGGGCGTGCACCAGCGGCAGGGCCTGCTTGGCGATGGCCCGATCCACCAGCAGCGTATCTAGCGCGTTGCAGATCGTGGGCCGCCGCACCTTAGCGTTGTAGATCACCTCGATCGCCTTCGCCAGATCGGCCGTGCGCTCAAGAAACGTATGACACACCCCGGCGCCAGTCTCAATTACCGGCACGGTGGCGTTCTCGGCCACGTAGCGGATGAGCTCTGCCCCACCGCGCGGGATGATCACATCCAGTCCCCCGCGCAGCCGCAGCATCTCGCCCACCACACTGCGGTCAGGCGATTCGATGAGTTGCAACGCCTCCGCCGGAACCCCGGCCGCGGCGATGGCCTCTCGCAGCACACGCACCAGGGCAATGTTCGAGCGCAGTGCATCCTTGCTCCCGCGCAGCACCGCCGCGTTACCTGCCTTCAGGCACAGCGTGCTGATGTCTACCGTAACATTCGGCCTGGCCTCATAGATAACCCCGATCACGCCCAGAGGCACACGTACACGGCCGACCTGAAGCCCGCTAGGCACGGTGCGCATCTCAATCACTTCACCGACCGGATCGGGCAGGGCAGCGACGTTGAGCATATCGGCGATGATGCCCTCGATGCGCGCGGGGTTGAGGATCAGCCGGTCTAGCGGCGCCGACGAGCCGCCGTGCCGCGCTTGCTCGATATCCTGGGCGTTGGCAGCCAGGATCTCCCCCTGATGCTCGCGTAGGGCCGCCGCGGCGCGACGGATCGCCTCGTTCTTCACTGCTGTCGGAAGCCCGGCTAGCACCCGCGCTGCAGCCCGCGCTGCGGTGACCTTTGCACGCAGCTCATCGGAGACCTGCTGGGTGGCAGGCTGCTCGGTCAACATCGTTGCCATGGGACTACATCACTCCTGTACCGGAAATATTTTATGTTATGCAGTGCAGTATGGTTGGTATCCTGTGTCCGCACCCGACCCCAAGGCTGGGTGTGCCTCAATCTCAGAGCGGAAACCCGGCGGGACATGGCTTGAGGGTCCGGTTGGAGCCGGGCGTGCACGTGCCGCGTCACGTCGGGGCTTTCTCAGTATACCGCGCAGGCACCGGCGGCGCACATGGTACAGTACGCCAACTGAATGCAAGGGCATGGTTCTGGACGCATACATTGCCGCTCCCGCGGATCCGCTGCGAGCCCAGAACTCCTCCATGCCCATCCTTTTGCAGTACACTGATCAGTGTACTGCAAAAAGCAACCCGCGGGAGGCTTCGAAGAGAGGCTGCGGAGCAGTACGGTGTGTCGGTATGATGCTGGGGAAAAGGCGTGAAGTTGGCGTAAAGGTAAGGAGCTCCTTATGGACACTGTTTACGCCCCGACACTGCACACACTGCGCATGAGCCGTCGTGCCGCTGCCCTGAGCACCATTGCTGCAGCAGGACCCGTGCTCGCCTGCGCCCGAGCCCAGGCACCGCAACCGGCATCCCCCCAGGAAAGCGCATCGCTCCAACCGGCCATGATCTCCTACCTGGGCCGCGGGAGCACGAACGAGGAAGAAGTCTATCGCACTCTGATCGCCTCGTTCGAAGAGAAGCACCCATCCACGAAAGTGCGCATCGAGTGGGCCGGCACCGGCGGCGCAGCCCAAATCTGGGAGAAACTCCAGACCATGGTCGCCGGTGGCATCCCGCCGGATACCTTCTGGGTGCATAGCTACTCTACCGCAGACCTTGCGGCGAATGAGCTGTTGCTGCCGCTGGCGCAGTTCTTCAGCAAAGACAAGAGCTTTGATCTCGCGGCCTATTACAAGGCGCCATTAGAGGGCATGTCCTACCAGCAGACAGTCGTGGCCCTGCCCCGGGAGACCTCCAGCAAGGTGCTGTTTTACAACCGCAATCTGCTGGAGCGTGCCGGCCTTGCTCCCTTTGACAAGGAGTGGACCTGGGACGACTGGCTGGCAGCGGCGCGCCGGCTCACCAGTGGGGAGGGCGCGGAGCGGGTCTGGGGCACAGCTGCACCGGTGAGCGCCTTCGACGTGATCACCATGATCTGGCAGAACGGCGGCGAAGCTGTCGATGCCTCCCGTACGAGGTCGCTGTTTGATAGTCGGGAGGCAATCGAGACCGTCCAGTGGATCGCCGACCTACGGTTTAAAGAGCGAGTTGCACCCACACCGGCCGACTACGCCGGCAGCTCGCTCAACGATCTATTCAAAGGCGCCCGTTTGGCGACCTTTGCCAGCAACCAAGCGCTGGCAATTGACCTGTTGCGCAGCAACGTGGCCTTCCCGTGGGACGTTGTGCCGGTGCCGAAGCGCAAGGTCAAGGCCTACGGCGAGGCGTCGTCGGGCCATGGGGTGTATAAGGGCACGAAGTACCCTGAGCACGGCTGGCGCCTGGTGCGTTATCTGGCTGATGAAGACGCAGCGCGCGTCTTCGCCCGCTCCGGACTGGTGATACCCGCGTTCCGCCGGGTCACGGAGTCAGACGTATTTTCCGGCACCCAGATGCCACCGAGCTACAACCGCGTGTGGATCGAGGTGCTAACGTCGGCGCGCTCAATGCCGGTGACGCGCAACTGGCTTAAGGTGATCAGCGAGATTGAGCGGACGCTGGCCCCTGTCTGGAGCGGCGAGCTACCGGCCGTCGAAGGATGCCGCAACGCCAAGCAAGCGGTGGATCAGACACTTGCGGAGGTACGCGGCCGGGCCTAAGGCGAGCGCGCGCCGGGCCCGGCTACCGAGGAGCTTTGAGAGACGACCAGCCAGCTAGGCGCTTCGCACGACCTCGCCGGCCGCGAGCTCCGCCGCGCGCTGCTCGGCGCGGCGTGCCTCTTCAGGCTTGCCCAGCGCCTCGTAGATCAGCGCCAGCAGCCGGTAGGGCGCCGGATCGTCCGGCTTCAGCCGCAGCGCCTCCTGGTACTCGGCGATGGCCTCCTCATACATGCCCCGATAGTGGTACTCCATACCCAGCAGCGTATGCGCCTCTGGATAATCAGGCCGCAGCTCCAGGGCGCGCTTGAACAGCGCCATCGCCTCGTCGCCCTTCTCACGGGCGAAGTAGAGCACTCCTAGGTTCAGGTGCGCCTCAGCGTCTAGCGGATTGCGCTCGATCGCGCGCTGGTACTTCTTAATTGCCAGCAGCTCGCGCATGTTGGCCGCGCGGTCGCCTGGCCCGATACCGTACGGGCGCGGGCTCGACAGCGGTGCGCTGTCGCCCGGCTGTGCCGTGCGCTTCCTGGCATCTAGTTTCTGCGTCGCCATCGGTTCGTACCACCCTCTCTTCCACCGGAGTTGTTGTGGCGGCAGGCGCCGGCCTCACCGCCCGGACACGATCCACACGGACTCCGTGCCACGTCGTCCGTGTGTGTTTATTCTCCTTGCTTTGTTTTATAGTTAGTTTTTTATTAGTTTAATAGTTTATTAATAGTTTATTAGTTTTACTAATTTATTTAGTTTTCTTTAGTGCACCTCAAGATGCGCCCTGTCGACGCCCCGCGTCGGATACACCCCGCCGAGACGCCCTACCGAGCACATGCATGGAGCGTGCAACGCTAGGCTGCCTCGCCGTTGAGCCGGCCAGCCACGAACCTGGCCAGCGCAGCCAGCGTCTCGTTCACGCCGTAGTCGGTGGACATGGCGCCCAGTCTGGCGGCAATATCCCGGCAGCTATAGCCCTGGCGGTAGAGCGTCACAATGAGCGGCAGGCGCTCGACGTACCGTTCCAGGCCTCGCACATCTTGCCGGCCGCGAAGCTCGGCCACATACTGCGGCAGGTCGGCAAGCACCTCACCGAGCTGCTCCAACATCTGCGGAGCATATCTCTCCTGCACATCACAGCAGCCTCGCAGGTGCGCCAGCACATCGGCTGCCGTCACCCCGTCGTCCATGCCGTCAGGCGGTCGCGCTGGCGCACACACCGGCCCGCCGACCGGCAGGCCCAACACCCGTACCCAGCGCAGCACGTTGCCCAGTCTCATCACTCCACCTCCCCCTGTATAGAGCACACGTTGCGTGATACCCCTGGTGCGGTGGTGCCTGATGGCACGTCTGCTGCGGAAGCCTGCCTCAGGCTGCCCGGGGCGGCCGCTGGCGCTCTCCCGCAAACGCTGCAGAAAACGCCCCAGAACACAAAGAGCCTGTCAGATGGGTAGCCAGATGCCGCCACCAGACAAGCTCTTTCGAAGCCTGCGGGGTTAGCTGACGGGTTCGGACAGAAAGAGTTGCCCCCCGGCTCCTCGCCGGTTCACCCCAAGGATGGTGGGCCCCCCGCCCTCCGCCGCGCGGAGGCTCGGCTATGTTGGTTTGATCAGCATCCAGCCCACCGGCCAGATGCGACGTGGCGAACTTTGTTTACTTTTTCACAATCAGTATAGCGACCTCAGTACGAGATTGCAACTACCGGGACCCGAACAAGGAAAAACAAGCTAAAAGCTATGCCCGGCAGGCGTGCGGCCGCGGTCGGCTACCGCACAGCCGCAGCCAACGATGAGCCCGCCTGCACTTTCGGCGGGACGTGCCGACTATTAATTACAGACGCCTCTGCACAGCGGCTGCATCGCCTGCCGGGCCTGCGCCGTGGACCCGTTAAGGGCGGCAGCGGACAGCCTCGGGAGCAGTACAATTATCCTGTGCATCGCAGATCTCTGGCACACGCATCCGTGCGGCACGCCGCACGGAAATCCGGACCATACTCCGGTATGATCCAGGGCGCATGCGCTCGATGTGTATGGGGCTGCTCGACACGCTGACAGCTACACCGGTAGATACCTGGTAGATACCTATCTGACAGACACGTGGAAACATTTACGTTTACGCTTGAGCACCGCTGTCCGGGCACGCAGGCGCGGGCTGGAGTATTCTCTACGCCCCACGGCCCGGTGCGCACGCCGGCGTTTATGCCGGTCGGCACCCAGGCAACTGTGAAGAGCCTGTCCCCGGAGGAGCTCCGCGAGGCCGGCGCGCAGATCATCCTCGCCAACGCCTATCACCTGCTGCTCCGGCCTGGACCGGAGATCATCGCCCGGCTGGGCGGGCTGCACCGCTTCATGGGCTGGGACGGGCCGATCCTGACCGATAGCGGCGGGTTTCAGGTGTTTAGCCTGGGCAGGCTGCGCCGGGTGACTGACGAGGGGGTCTGGTTCCGCTCGCATATCGATGGCTCGGAGCACTTTGTCGGACCTGAGCGAGCGATCGAGATCCAGGAGGCGCTGGGAGCCGATATCATCATGGCTTTCGATGAGTGTACGCCGCAGCCGAACACCCATGAGGCCGACGCCGCAGCACTGCGGCGCACCCATCGCTGGGCCGAGCGTTGCCTCGCCGCACACCGGCGCGCAGACCAAGCGCTCTTCCTGATCGTGCAAGGCGGCATCTGGCCCGACCTCCGCCGCGAGAGCGCGCGCTTTTTGGCGAGCCTGGATGCACCAGGCTACGCTCTCGGCGGCCTGAGTGTTGGAGAGCCAAAGGAGATCATGTTGGAGATCCTGGAGGTCACCGTACCGCTCCTGCCTGCCGACCGCCCGCGCTACTTGATGGGGGTCGGCGCGCCGGAGGACCTGTTCGAGGCAGTAGCCCGTGGCATTGACCTGTTCGACTGCGTGCTCCAGACGCGCGTGGCACGCAACGGCGCAGTGTACACGCTCGACGGTCGGGTCAACGTGCGCACAGCAGCGTGGCGCGACGATGGCGGGCCGATCGACCCCTGGTGCGACTGTTACACCTGCCGGCGCTTCTCGCGAGCTTACTTGCACCACCTGTTCAAGTGCGAGGAGCTGCTGGGGTATCGTCTGGCAAGCATCCATAACGTGCGGTGGACGATCAAACTTATGGAGACGATACGCACTGCTATTGCGCGCGGCACCTTCCCTAAGTTCCGGCAGGAATTCCTGGCGCGCTATCGCACCACCGATCAGGAGGCACGCCGGGAGCAGAAGGCCCGCTGGCTGGCGGCGCGCGAACGCGTCCTGAGTGCAGCACCATCAGCTGAAGACCGTGCTGGAGACCCCGCTGCGGAGGACGAACCAGGCGAGCGGGGCGGGCAAGACGTGTAATGGCCGGCGTGGGTGGAGTGGCATACTGCTTGCTTTGGGGAAGATGTGGCCGTGAGAGGCCCTGAGAGAGCATGCACGGCCATGGCGGCAGGTCACAGACGGAGGACGAGCGATGCAGAGTAGTCGGGAGGTTCAGCGAACACCAGCTGCGTCGTTTCAAGAGTGGCGCAGCATTGAGCCATTGCTAGAGGCCGGCTTCAGCTTCGAGCAGGCCCTGCGCCTGCTCAAGGTGCGCGCCGCGTACCGGCTGGAAGTGGAGCGCCGACGGCTGGAGGCTGATCGGCGGATGGAGTTCGTGCGCTGGCTTGTGGTCACGGGCCGGCTGAGCGAGTTCTTCGCCTGAGTCTAAACATGCAAGCTACGTTTCCGACACGTGTCTATACCCACTGGGGTTAAACCCGCTGCTGCCGGGCACGCAGCTCCGCGTGCCTGACCCCGGCTCTGCTCCCGGCACCGGTGCAGAACGCGCTCCTGGCGCCGCTACCTTCAGCGCACCAGCAGGTCGGCATAGCGACCCACGTAATAGAGCAACGGCCGCCCATCAACGCCAAACTCGGCCGCGACCACCAGTCCTACAAAAATAGAATGGTCGCCGCCGGCATACGTGGCGTGCAGCCGGCAATCCAGCCACCCCAGTGCTCCCTCGATAAGCGGCGCCCCAGTCGCAGCGGTGTGGTAGGGCACACCGCTGAAGCGCGCATCGACCAGCGGCGCTCGCCCGGCGAACCGCTCGGCCAGGAACTCTTGGTCCGCCGAGAGAATGCTCACCCCGAAGAGGCCGCTCTCTTCGACGAGATCGTGGCTATGCAGCAGCTTGTCCAGACAGACCAACACCAGCGGCGGGTCATACGATACCCAGGTAAAGCTGTTCACGGTCACGCCGTGAAAGCCCGCGTCAGTGCGTGTCGTCACCACTGCCACGCCCGTGGCGAAGCGAGAGGCTACCCGGCGGACGGTGCCGGGATCGGCGGGCGATCGGCCCGGCTCTGGCTGCGCCATCGTCTCACTCCTCCCGGCCTTTCCGCTCCAGTGCGTGCTTGATTTCGGTCAGCGTCTCGTTCATCCGGAAGAACAGGATAAGCAGCTCACAGTAAATGCGCACCACCAGCGGGCCCAGGACGAGGACCGCAAGCCCGGTGAGCAACCTATCACTCTGGCCGGTGAAAAGCGAGGCGAGGATAATGCCGATGCCGGCCAGGATACACAGGCCGACGCCGATCCAGAAGAGCAGCCAGATGATCACCGGCGTGATCATCGTGCGAAAGACAAGGAAGTCGGCCAAGAGGCTCATCTGCGGTGCGGGCGTCGCAGGCTCTGGGCGGCGCAGCGGAACCCCCGTATTTGCCGGCAGGATGTGCTCGCCGGAGGCTGCCAAGTAGCCTGCGCCCGGCGGAGCCAGCGCCCGCGGCGCGCCGCCGGAAGATCCCGCCTTCGGGCGGCCGCAGGTCGGGCAATAGTTCGCCGTATCAGGAAGCACTGCGCCACACCCCATGCAATACATCGTCGCTTCTCATCTTCTGCGCTATTTGCGTAGCTAGTGCGCAGTCCACACTCCCCACCGTCCCGCAGCATCAGATGATCCCATGAGCAGCCGTGGCTTCAAGCTGGTGAGGCGCTCGTAGTCCTGAAGCACGGCTTCCACAGCCTCGTCCGGCTGGCCGGCCGGGCTGCCGTCGCTGCGCACGAGCACTGCCACCGTGCCCCCTGAGCCACCGCCGGTGATTTTCGCGCCCAGGATGCCCCATGCCAGCCCGTGTCGCCGGAGCAGGCCGACCAATAGATCAGTCTCGCGGGCGCCCAGGCCGCAGAGCTTACTATAGCTCCAGTGCGAGGCGTACATCAGCCAGCCGGCTCGCTCCATAGCCCGCGGGTCACCTGCCGCAGCTCGTTCGAGCAGCTGCCGGAAACGCTCAACCCGTGCGTTCTCGTACACTGGATGGGCTGTGGCGGCGCGCACGCTATAGCGCTCGTCGGGATTGACGCGGGTGGCCTCATCGCCGGTTTCGCCGTACTGGGTCAGGAAGTCGCGGCCAGCCAGCTTTGCCGGCAGCACAGCGCGCCAGCGAGCGTAGAACTCCCGCGGCGATATGCTACACAGGTAGCCACCGGCCAGTTCGCTTCCGTTGTCCAGGATCATCCGCCGGCCTACGAACGTGGCGACCCGCGCACGCGAGCGGCAGTTCCAATACGAGCGCGCCAGAGTAGTCGGCGATGCCGCCCATCACATCGAGCCGGCCTGGCGCCCGCGCTATCCCGATCGGCGTGTCTCCTTTCGAATCAGTCGCGGGCCCGGCTACGCAATTCCTCATAGAAATCTGCAAGCTCCTGCGCGGCGCTGCCAGCCCCGGCCGCGACAACGAGAACTGGGGAACGCTGCATCTCACCTCTGCTTATGCGCTATGTCGTGTCTTCCCGGCAGGTTGCCGTGCCAGACCGCCGGACGCCGGGCTGCCTCAGGCAGCCCGGCGTGAGCCCGGCAAGCCCTTGCAGGGATGCGTCCCTCACCGTTCCAGGGACCACTCTAACACCGTCACCGAGCAGGGCGGCAGGCTCACGCTACCGGTCCATGGATCGATCTGCTCTGTCACCGGTGTGATCGCATCAGGGTGCTCGACCGTATTTTGCTGCAAGGGATCGGGCCCGGTGAGGCGATGCAGCGTCGCCGGGCCGGAAAGGCGGGTGCTGCCTGTGTCGATCCGCAGCACCGCGGCCTGCTCACGATGGCGGTTGATCGCCGCCACCGCCAGCTGCTCCCCCACAGTGGACAGCGTCGCCACCACGTCTACGTACGGCAGGCCCTGCACCGGGCGCGGCCGGGCGAACGGCCGGCCGATCTCCGTCGAGAACGTCTGGCGCGCCTCGGCGTCCTCAGCCTGGAGCTCGGTATTCAGCACGATCCGGCCGGTGTGGTTCGCATAGAGATCGAAGACATGATAGGTCGGGCTGAGCACCAGCCCGTCCGGCGTGGTATGCAGGAACCCGATGACGTTCACCATCTGCGCCAGATTAGCCATGGTCACCCGTTCGCACAGGCGGTACATGGCGTGGAACACCCCGGCGGCGAAGAGGGCATCTTTGAGCGCGTAGAACTCCTCCCACGGCCGCCGCAGCCCGCGGTACCAGATGTTCCACTCGTCCAGCGCGATCTGGATCGGTGTCTCACGCCGGAGCTTGCTCTCCGCCACCTCGATGACACTGCACAGCAGCTTCAAGCGCCGCTCTACCCAGCACGCCGCGCCGACAGTGGCATAGTAGTCGTCACTGCCGTGATACTGGTGGATCGAGATAAAGTCCACCTGCTCGCCAGCCGCGCGCAGCACCTCCAGGTCCCAGTCAGGATCGTCGCCACCCACGGCGATGAGTTTAATGTTGGGATCGACCGCCTTGAGGAAGCGCGCCCACTCGCGGCACTTCTGTCCGTACGCCTGGGCCGTGGAGTGGCCCACTTGCCAGGCGCCGTACACCTCGTTGCCGATGCCCCAGAAAGGCACGACATAGGGCTCGGTGCGGCCCAGCCGGTGGCGCCAGCGAGCATGGTATGTGGGATAGCGCTCGGCATCGAGGTTGCAGTACTCCAGCCAGCGCACTGCTTCATCGAGGGTGCCTGTGCCGGTATTCAGACAGATATACGGCCGGCAGGGCACCTCGTCCGTTGAAAGGGCCGTGCAGTAGGCCAGGAACTCGTCGGTGCCAAACGTATTGGGCTCGACGCTGCGCCAGGCCAGGTCGAAGCGCGCTGGACGCTGCTCGCGCGGGCCGATCCCGTCCTCCCAGTGATAATTGCTGGCGAAGTTACCGCCTGGCCAGCGCAACACCGGCACACCGATGCGGCGCATCGCCGCCAACACATCGCGGCGAAACCCCTGCTCATCGGCCAGCGGCGAGCCCGGCTCGAATACCCCGCCGTAGATGCAGCGGCCGATATGCTCGATGAAGTGCCCGAACACCAGCGGGCTTACCTGCCCTCCTCGCCGCGCTGGATCGATCTTGACGACGTACTGCATGGCGCTACACCAACCCCAATACCTGATCGATCTCCCGCTGGTAAGCGTCCACCTCGACGGCCTCGATTTCTTCGATTGTGACAGGCCGCCCGAGTTTGCCAGACTCAAACAGGCTGTATACGATGGCGACGGCGCGGCGGCCCACCTCGCCGGTCACTTCGGGCTGCGTGCCGGTAGCGATGCAGTCAGCGAACTCGTGATACTCCAGCGCCAGGATCTTCGCGTCGGTCTCCGGGAAGCTGAAGCTGTACGTCCACAGGCGCTCACCGCCGAAGAGCTGCGCCGCCAGTGGCGACAAGCGGAAGTCAGGCGCGTGCTCCAGGATGCGCTCGTCGGAGACCGGCTGGCCGCCGGCCGGCCAGAGGGTGAGCGGCCGGCCGTTGCGGTCGCCCTGCGATTCGAGCGAGCCGCGGCTGCCATAAATGATACGCAGGCGCATGGGCCGGCCGTGAGCGCCGTGGTGGTTCAGCCACTGTCCAACGGCGCCGTTGGCAAAGCGTAGATAACCGAAGACGGCGTCCTCGCCGGTCGCCTCGAATTGCTCCGGGAACTGCGCGCTCCACTTGGCGTAGTAGCCGCCAGGGCCAGCGGCCTCTCCACGGCGGTAGCGCACCGGTTGGAAGATGCGTCCCTCACCGTAGCCTGAGACCGGCTCGCCGCAGTAATACATCAAGATGTCGGCATGGTGCACACCTTCATCGAGAGCAATGGTGCCGGAGAGCTTCTGGTGGCGCCAGGGTGTGATGATCATGGTGTCCCCGCCGCCGATATTGATCTCGATCATGAGCTGCGGCGTGCCGATGGCGTTGGCATCGATCAGCGCCCGCGCCAGCCGGTTCATCGGATCACGCCGGTAATTCTCAGCGACGGACAGCACTTTTCCGGCGCGGCGGGCTGCCTCGATCACCTGGTTACAGGCGCGTATAGTCAGGGCGAGCGGCTTCTCCACCTGCACATGCTTGCCGGCCGCCAGGCACGCCGTGGCCACGCGATGGTGTGAACCGGCATCGGTGGTGACGTCTACCCCGACGAGCCGTTCCTCGCCGCGCAGCATCTCGGCGAGATCGGTCCACACCCGCGGCCGGCTGCCCAGGAGCTGCTGTGCCTCGTCGGCCAGGTCCTCGGCGTTCTGTCGGTTCAGATCGCACACCGCAATGAGCTCACAGTTGTTAAAGTCGCTGCGCGCCAGTACCTCCAGGCCGCGCAGGTGGCGGCGGCCCATCCCGCCGCAGCCAACGATGGCAATGGGAATGTGTTCCATTCTGTCTGCCTCGCTCTCTTGGTCTTGCTTATGAAAGCACACACCATCCGGGACGCCCGAGGCGGCGCTTACTCGTGTGCCGCACGGCAGGGATGCAAGGTTGCCGGCAGCACCGCCCGCGCGGCGTATTCTACCTGAACCGCGCTGCGCGTGCAGCAGAACGAGTGCCCATTAATAGATTATTTATCTATTTTTGTACATATTCCATAATAAGTGCATATAAGTCTATAATTGTGATACACTTTCTCGCATATCTCTTCGCCGAGATCGCTGCACCGGCAACACCATAGATTAGGACACATAGGACACAATGGAACAGAGAGAACATAGATACGAGGGAGGGTGCCTATGAGCGTGACCTTCACTGTGGACCCCACCTTCTTCCCCTCGCCCCGCGAGGCGATGCAGGCGCCACCCGAACAGCTCGCCTACGTGGCCGGCCTGTATCCCCGCGGCGACCGGCCCGATTTCATCGCCGTCGTCGATGTGAACCCGCAATCGGCGCAGTATGGCCAGATCGTGGGACGGGTCGATCTCCCGCAGCCAGGCGACGAGCTACACCACTTCGGCTGGAACGCCTGTAGCTCGGCGCTCTGCCCCTATGCTCGGCCGCACCTGGAGCGGCGTTATCTGATCGTCCCAGGGCTGCGCTCGTCCCGCATCTATGTGATCGACACGAAGCCTGATCCCCGGCAGCCGCGGCTGGTGAAAACCATCGACAGTAGTGAGGTAGTGCGCCGCGCCGGGTACTCGCGGCTGCACACGGTGCACTGCGGGCCCGATGCGATCTATATCTCGGCCCTGGGCAACGGCGACGCTACCGGCCCCGGCGGCATCGTGCTGCTCGACCACGAGAGCTTTACCGTACTCGGCCGCTGGGAAGTGGACCGCGGGCCGCAGTACCTGGCCTATGACTTCTTCTGGCACATCGCCCAGGATGTGGCAGTGAGCAGTGAATGGGCCACGCCCGACCTCTTCGAGAACGGCCTGCGGCTAGAAGACCTGCTGAACAAGCGCTTCGGCCATCGCCTGCACTTCTGGGACCTGCGCCGCCGCAAGCATCTCCAGGCCGTTGACCTGGGCGACGAGCACCAGATGGTGCTGGAGCTCCGCCCGGCGCACGATCCCACCAAGCTGTATGGCTTTGTGAATACCGTGGTGAGCCTGAGCGACCTCTCCAGCGGCATCTGGGTATGGTACCAGGAGAACGGCTCCTGGAAAGCCCGCCGCGTGATCCAAATCCCGGCAGAGAAGCCCGACGGTGTGTCGCTGCCGCCAGCCTTGCAGCCGGTCGGCGCCGTCCCGCCGCTGGTCACTGACATCGATCTCTCCGTCGATGATCGCTTCTTGTACGTCTCGTGCTGGGGCACCGGTGAGCTGCGCCAGTACGATGTCAGCGACCCGTTTGCGCCGAAGCTCACCGGCACAGTGCGGCTGGGTGGCATCCTGCATCGCGCCGCGCATCCGAATGGCCGCCCCTTGAGCGGTGCGCCGCAGATGGTCGAAATCAGCCGCGACGGCCGCCGCGTGTACGTCACGAACTCGCTGTACAGCTCCTGGGACGAGCAGTTCTATCCCGAGGGCATCCGCGGCTGGCTGGTCAAGCTGAACGCTCACCCCGACGGAGGACTGGAGGTCGATCCGAACTTCCTGGTCGAGTTCGGCGATGCGCGCAGCCACCAGGTGCGCCTGCAAGGCGGCGATGCCTCGTCGGACACGTACTGCTACCCATGAGGCCCGCGAGACGCTGCCCTCTGCAGGGACAGGGGAGGCTGACCGCTTCCCCTGTCCCATTCACGCCACGACGATGCTTCCCGAACTGTTTATCACGACCATGCTGCCAAGCATGCTCTTGGGTGGCTTCCATGGCCTGAACCCGGCAATGGGCTGGCTTTTTGCCGTGTTCCTGGCCATGCAGCGCCGGAGCACGCGGACCATGCTGCTGGCGCTTGGGCCTATCGCCGCGGGCCACGCCGCCTCAGTGGCAGCGATCGCTCTCATCATCCTGGTGGCGCGCTCGACCTTGCCGGTGATGCCGGTGCGGCTAAGCACCGCCCTGGCCGTGCTGCTGTTCGGGGCCTATAAGCTGCTCACTCTCTCGCGCCATCCGCGCTGGGTAGGCTTGAACGTCGGCTACGCCGACCTGGCATGGTGGTCGTTCTTGATGGCGACGGCGCACGGCAGCGGCCTGATGCTGGCCCCGCTCGTCCTCGGCGTGCCTGGCTCAGGGGAGGCAGTGTGGCTGCTCCTGACGCATAACCTGGCCATGCTCGCCGTGATGGCAGCGATAGCGCTGCTGGTCTACCTCAAGCTCGGCGTGATAGCGCTGCGCCGCCTCTGGGTCAATTACGACCTCCTCTGGGCGTTCTTCCTGCTCCTGGCCGGGGCAGCCTCTCTCACCGGACTGCTGATCGCCCCGGCGCATTAAGCAGCCGCGCTGGCTATGGCACCTCCCCCGCCCAGCTCCGCCTCGCGGCCCCGTGTAAGAGCAGGCCTCCGATTGGGAGTGAAGCGGCAGACGCCCTGTACCTCGCGGCGCCCCGGGTAGGGGGCAGGCCTTGTGCCTGCCGCCTGCCCCGGCTCTCACCTGGACGCCCCCCACAAACCATGCTATCATCACTCCGGCCGGCCTTTGGGCAAAGTGCACAAACCACGCGCGCGGCCCGGCCGGCGTGGAAGCGTGTAGTGCGACGGGAGGCTGGGCCGATTGCACAGCTTTCGGTAAGTCGTCAGGAGTTGCGCGAGGCATGCGGCACCTGCGTGTGGCTCTGGCACAGATTAACCCGATCGTCGGCGATGTGGATGGCAATGCCCGCAAGATCGTTGAGTACATCGAGCAGGCGCGCGCGGCTGGGGCCGATCTGGTCGCCTTCCCGGAGCTCTGCCTGACCGGCTATCCACCGGAAGACCTGCTGCTGAAGACGAGCTTTCTCAACAAGAACATGCGCCGCCTGCACGACATCGTGCCGACCACGCGCGGCATCACCGCCATCGTCGGCTTCGTGGACGTCCAGGACGACATCTACAACGCCGCCGCCATAATGCACGATGGCAGGCTGGTCGGCGTCTACCACAAGATCTACCTGCCGAACTACTGCGTCTTCGATGAAGACCGCTACTTCCAGCCCGGCGATGCTTACCCGGTGTATGTCATCGGCGGTATCGGCATCGGTGTGAACATCTGCGAGGACATCTGGTATCCGGTAGGGCCGACCCCCTTGCAGGCCTATGCCGGCGCGGAAGTCATCGTGAACATCAACGGCTCGCCCTACCACCGCGGCAAGCGCAAGTTCCGCCACCAGATGCTTGCCACTCGCGCCGCCGATGCTGCGGTGTATGTCTGTTACGTCAATATGGTCGGCGGGCAGGATGAGCTGGTCTTCGACGGCAACAGCATGATCTTCAACGCCGAGGGTGAGCTCGTTGCCCACGGCTCATCCTTCGAGGAGGAGTTGATCCTGGCCGACCTGGACATCGATGGGGTGTTTCGCGAGCGCCTGCGCGACCCCCGGCGCCGCAAGGAGCGCATGCAGCTCACCGAGGAGCAGCGCCGCCAGGCTCGCGTGGTGGTCTCCGAGGAGGTGGTCGTCCGTGATCGCTCGCCGTTGCCTGCGCGGACCCCGTGCATCCTCGATGGTGAGGCGGAGATCTACACCGCCCTAGTCACCGGCACGCGCGACTATGTGCGCAAGAACGGCTTCCAGCGCGTGTACATTGGGCTCTCGGGCGGCATCGACTCCAGCCTGGTGGCCTGCATCGCCACCGACGCCCTGGGCCGGGACGCCGTCGTCGGGGTATCCATGCCCTCGCGCTACTCCTCACCGGGCTCGAAGAGCGATGCGCAGGAGCTGGCCGAGAACCTCGGCATCGAGTTTCTCACTATCCCGATCGAGAAGGGGTTCACGGCCATGCTGGAGACGCTCGATCCGGTGTTCGCCGGCACACAGCCGAACGTGGCTGAGGAGAACCTCCAGTCACGCCTGCGCGGCATGATCCTGATGGCGTTGGCCAACAAGTTCGGCGGGATCGTGCTCACCACCGGCAACAAGAGCGAGCTGGCTACCGGCTATGCCACGTTGTACGGTGACATGGCGGGTGGGTTCGCCGTGATCAAAGACGTGCCCAAGACGCTGGTCTACCGCCTGGCGCGCTACCGGAACACCTGGCCGCCGCACCCGGTGATCCCGGAAGCCGTCCTGACCAAGGAGCCGTCGGCAGAGCTCCGGCCGAACCAGCGCGATGTGGATACGCTGCCGCCGTATGAGCTCCTTGACCCGATCCTCGAGGCCTATGTCGAAGAGGATCGCAGCCTCGGTGATATCGTCGAGATGGGCTTCGATGAGGAGCTGGTGCGGCGGGTGATCCGTATGGTTGATGCGAACGAGTACAAGCGCCGTCAGGCGCCACCTGGCGTGAAGATCACGCCCAAAGCGTTTGGCCGCGACCGCAGGCTGCCGATCACCAATAGGTATCGAGAATGAGCGGCACGGCGCCTCGCCCCTCCAAGCCTGGGCTCCGGGGCCGGGCGGCCGCTCGGCACTGGCTGTGCAGAGCTGATCGCTGAGCTATGCCATTCGTCACCGTTCGTCTGCTTCTCCGGCACGCATTTCCATCCGGCACGCGGGTTGTCTCCGGCGAGGGAGGGCTCGACCGGCAGGTCACCTGGCCGGCGATGCTGCGCCGTCGCGCGCCGGCGTTCGGTGCCCTCAAAGGCGGTGAGCTGGCACTGCTGTCCACCGCAGCCTTACGACAGGTGGACGAGCGGCTGACCCTGCCGCGGGCGATCCAGATGCTGGCGGACGCTGGCGTCGCTGCGGTGAGTGTCCAGGGTGAGATCACCCAGGAGGCGTGCGAGCTCGCCGATCGGGCTGCCCTGCCGCTGCTGGAGTTACCCGGCGATGTGAGCCTGCCCGAGCTCGAGCAGCAGCTCACCCGCCATATCATTGACCTGCGCACCGAGCTCCACGACCGCACGCAGGAGATCCACCGCCAGCTCACCGAGCTGAACTTGCAGGGCCGCGGGCTGCGCGCCATTGTCGAGCGGCTGTCCCAGCTCACCGGGCTCGCCTGCGCCCTGGAAGACGAAGAGTTCGAGGTACGCCATCTGGTGCTGCCGGCCGGCTCGGACCTCAGTGCGCTGGCCCTCGAGCGCCTGCTCGCCGAGACTAGCAAGGAGGTGGCAGCCTGGGCAACGGCTGCGCCGCTGGCTGCATCGAACCCGCCCACGGCCAAGCTGACCCTGCCCGCAGCGCGCGCGGAGGAACCGGGGCTGGCGCCGGCTCCAGCAGGCCCGCGTGCCACGGCCGCGCCGCCGTGCGCCCTGGCGCGGCTGGTCGCGCCCGTAGTCGTGCGCAACCGTATTGAAGGCTACCTCTCACTGATCGGTCCGCATGATGCCCTGGGCGAGCTCGAGCGTGCGGCGGTCGGCTACGGCGCGGCGGCCTGCGCCATCGAGATGGTCAAGGAGCACGCCGTCCTGGAAGCCGAGGATCGCCGGCAGGCTGATTTCCTGGACGACCTGCTGGCAGGCGCGCTGCCCTCGGAGGAAAGCGCCCTGCGGCGCGCCCGGCGCTTTGGCTACGATCTGGCGCGGCCACGTGTGGCGCTGTTCTTCCGCGGCGCTCCTGAGACGCGCCTGGCCGAGGAGCTCGAGCGGGAGCTCGAGCGCCGCCGGGTTGATGGGATCGTGGTGGTGCGTCAGGGCGGCGTGGCGGTCCTTTATCCCCTCGACGGCACGCCCGATGCCGCCACTCTCAAAGGGGTAGTCGAGCGGATACGCGCTGCCGTAGCCCTGGCGTGCCGCACGCCGGAACTTTCTGTAGGGATCGGGCGCTATCGGCCGGGTGTGGGAGCGCTGCACGAGTCATACCGTGAGGCCGAGCAGGCTGCCATCACCGGCGAGCGTGTGTATGGGCCGGGGCGGGTAACCTACTTTGGTGACCTGGGACTCTACCGGCTGCTGCTGTCGCTCCAGGACAGCCCGGCGCTGCGCGAATTCTATGAAGAGACCGTGGCGGCGCTGGTCGAGTACGACCGGCGGAACAAGACCGAGCTCGTCCGCACGCTGGAGGGCTACTTCGAGGCCCACGATAGCCCTACCGAGGCGGCGCAGCTCCTGCACGTGCACCGCAACACGCTGCTCTACCGGCTTCGCCGGATCGAAGAAATCACCGGCCTCAGCCTGGACGATGCGGAGGTCCGCCTGGCCCTCCACCTCGCCCTGCGCGTGGGCAAGATCCTGGGGGCGGAGTAGGGGTGCCAGGATCTTGGCTGCCTAGGCGGAGATGGCGTCGTCAAGCTCTGAGGCCAACTGAATTCAAAAAACCCGACGCTCTCCAAGACGCCTCCTTCGTGCGCGGTGCCCAAACCGGGTGGCCCGAGGTTCTGACGCTGCGTATCTAGCCCCGCGGCTGGCGGGCCTGCTAGCATCATACTGGCCGCCGGCACACCGTCGCTTCTGTGCACACCGACGGTGCGCGTCTCTGTCGCGGCCTGAGCAGAGCGCTGATGCCGCGGCTTTGCGCAGACGATCTGCTTGCCCTTGCCCTGCCAGCTGGCACGCGCCTGGTGGCCGGCTACGCCGGGCTGGAGCGCGAGGTGACCCGGCCGGTGCTGATGCGCACGCGTGCACCGGCGTTTCCCCGCTTCGCCGGCGGTGAGCTTGCGTTGCTGAGCACGGCGATGCTGCGCCTGCTCGACGAGCCGCTGCCCCTGGAACGGGTGCTGGTGGCCCTGCGCCAGCAAGGCGCCGCCGCGGTGGCTGTCCAGGGGGAGGTCACCCCCCAGGCGCTGGCCACGGCCGAGGCCCTGGCGCTGCCGCTCTTCATCCTGCCGCCGGGCCAGCCCCTCGGCGAGATTGAGCGGGGGGCGGCGCGCGCGCTGGCCGATGCCCGTGCCCAGGCGTATCAGCGCAGCCGCGCCCTCTTCCAGGAGCTCCTGGCCTGTGCCACGTCCAGAGCTGGCCTGCCCGGCATTCTGGCCCGAGCGGCAGTCTTGACCCGCTCACCGGTGGTCCTGGAGGACCGCACCCCGCCGCGGCTCCGCCACGTCGCGCTGCCGGACGGCGATGCTGCGCTTCCAGCAGACGTGCATGCCGCCCTTGAGGCCGCACTGGTGCGCCAGCAGCCGGAGCTCGTCGCTACCTTTGCTGCCGGCAGGCTCGATGCGGCTGACCCGCCGGTAGTCCGCCAGCGCCTGGCAGGCACGGGGCTGGCATGGCCGGCGCGCGTTGCTGCCCCGATCGTGCTCGACGGCGCCGTGGCCGGCTTGCTCTCCGTGCTCAGCACCCAGGACACCCCGGGCCTGGAAATGCGCCTGCTGGCCGCAGCCAGCGCAGCAGTCTGTGCCGTCGTGGTGGCGCAGGAGCGCGCCGTGCTGAGCACGGAAGAGCGGCTTCAGGCGCGGCTTCTAGAGAACCTGCTGGCCGGGCCGACGCTGGCGCGCGCGGTGCTCCGCAGCAGCGCGACACGGCTGGGGCTGGACCCCGATCAGCCGGTGCTTCCTGTCGCTCTCCAGGTGCATGATGGCGCAGACCCGACAGCTGCGCTTCAGGCTGTCCGTCGAGCGTTCGATGAGGCCGGCCTGCGCGGCCCGGCAGTAGCCCAGGGTGATACGGTGATCGCGGTGCTGCCTGCCCCCGGCATCTGTGACGACCGCTCGGCCGCCGCGCTGGCGGAACGGCTGCGCCAGGCTGTTGCGGTGGAGGCCAGCCGCCCTGTCTCGGCGGGTGTGTCTCGCCCTGCCATGCTCGCTGAGCTTGGGCGTCGCCGGCGCGAGGCGCTGGAGGCACTGGCGCTCGGCGTTCCGGTGCTCGGAGCTGGCCGCACCATCGGCTACCGGCAGCTCGCGCTCTACCGCCTGCTTCGTGCGGCACCGGACCGCGCAGAGCTGCGGCGCTTCTACCTCGAGATACTGGGCCCGCTGCACGAGTACGACGCCCGCGTCGGGGCGCAGCTCGTGCAGACGCTGGCGGTCTTCATCGAGTGTGGCTACAGTCCGACAGCCGCGGCGGCGCGCCTACAGATGCACCGCAACGGGCTGCTGTATCGCTTGGAGCGCATCCGTGCCCTCACCGGCTATGACCTGAGCGCGCCGGAGACGCGTCTTACCCTGGAGGTGGCCCTCCGCATTCGCCGGCTGCTCGACGCCGAGACAGCCGGCGACGAACCGAACGCCCCCGATGAGCCGCTGCGCCCCTGGCGGAATGGTACAATGCAGGGAGAAATGCCAGGGGAGTGAGATCGAGATGGCCCGCCGCCGTGCCCGGCGTAGCTCTGCACCGCCCTCGCCGGCCGTTCGCCCTGCCCAAGGCGCCCCTGCTGCCTCGCCTGGCCGCCGTCCCGCCCGGCAGCAGCAGCCGGTGTGGGTGCCTGTCGGCGTCGCTATTGTGCTTACCATCGTACTCGCTATTGCTCTGGGGCTCCGCGCTGGTGTCCTCTCCCTGCCCGCGGGTGGCGCCCAGGCAGTAAGCGGTCCGGCGGCGGTGGCGACCAGCACGGCCTTGCAGGCGGCGCAGTGCCAGCCCGACGTGATCCCCGGCGCTATCGTCTGTCCGGAGCAGCCGCGCGAACATCTCACCCCCGGCGATACGCGCCACCCGCCGTATAACTCAAACCCGCCTACCTCCGGCTGGCACTGGGAGGCGCATGTGCCCACCCGCCCGGTGGTGACCCAGCCGCAGCCAGACGAGATCCTGGTGCACGAGATGGAGCACGGCGCTGTGCTCCTGCAGTACCGCTGCAACGACTGCCCCGATATCCAGCAGCGCCTGGCCGACCTGGCGCGCAAGTATCCACAGAGCACGATCGCCGTCTATAACCCGCGCCTGCCCGCGCCCATTGTTGTCACTGCCTGGCGCCGTCTGATGCCGCTGGAGCAGGTGGACGAGCAGCGTATCGAGCAGTTCATCCAGGCATACGGGCTCAAGGGGCCAGAGTGAGCTGAATAGCGACCCTTGTCATATGAACTCACTTATCACATGAACTCAACATGAATTCATATGGACGTCACGCCGCCGCGCCTCATCCAGCGATCGCAACAGCGCCCCGGCCGGATCACCCCCGGCGACTGGTGCGAGGTCGATGAGGGGCCCCAGCTCTTGCAGCTCCTCATGCGTCCGTACGCCAGCGCGGCCTACCCGCTGGGCCGCGGCATCCACCCGATGACGACGGTGCCCCTCGGCCTGGCGATCGATGCGGCCATCAAAGCAGTGGATGGTGAGGTCAATGGCGTCTCGGTGCTGCGTTTCTGCGAGTTCAGCATGGAGAATTTTACGTCGAACCGCCGGCCCCTGCGCGCCCGCGCCACAGTCAAAGCTGTAGGCCGCCGGCATGTGCGTGTCGAGGCGCAGGTGTGGGAGGACGACCGCCTGATCCTGCGCGGCGAGATCGGGCTGGTGAAGGTGCGCGGCGGCCGCGCCGTCGAACTGCGAGAGCTCACGTTTGGTTGATGCCGGCTGTGGCTGGTTCGTCCTCAGAGCACCAGTTCAGGCCGGCAGGCGCGCATCACGGCACGGACCGCCTCGATGCCGGGCCGCGCCGCGACGACGCGCACGATGGCGAGATCGAGCCCCTGGGCCAGCCGTCGGAACGCCTCAGCAGCACCGGCAGCCGGGCCGTAGTAGCCGACCCGCTGGAGGAGCTCTGGCGGGAAGGCATCCACGAGCGCATCGGTTGATGCCCCCGCACGGCGCATGTCATCGAGCCGGGCCAGCGCCTCGGCGAAGCCCATGCGTTCGAAGTGAGCCCGGTACCCCAGGGCGCGCTCTCGTGCTGTGGGAACCTGTGCACCCAGAGCGTAGCCCATCACCGCGCGGGCGAAGGCCCGACGCGCCAGGTCGACATCGTCGTCTACGCAGACGCGAATGTACTCGATGACCTTGACCATCGAGGGATCACGGCCGGCGCGGGCCGCACCTTCAGCAATGCGGGCGCGGCTCCAGGCAACCTGCTCGGCCGTGCACCAGTTCAGCGCCACGCCATCGGCCAGCTCACCGCCCAGGCGCAGCATCTCGGGGCCAAGCGCACCCAGATACACCGGCGTGCGCGGCGGCGGCTGAATGGCCAGCCGGACATCCTGAAGGGTGATTGCCTGGCCAGAGTAGTTCACTCGCTCGCCGGCAAGCAGGGCACGGATTGTGATCAGGTAGTCACGCATCACTTCCAGGACCGAGAGGCGGGTCAGGCCAAGCGAGCGGCGGTAGCGCTCGTGGTAGATGCCGCCCGCGCCGATGCCCAGGATAAAACGGCCGCCGGTGAGCTCGGTGAGCGTGCCGGCGCTCATGGCCAGCGCAATGGGCGTGCGCAGCGCCACCGGGGAGACGGCAATGCCCGTGGTCAGGCCCTCCGGTACGGCGGCGCGGCTCCCCGCCCAGCGCAGCGCACAGAGCTGGAAGGCGTCGTGTCCGGTGCCTTCCGGAGTCCATACACTGCTGTACCCGAGGCGAGCCGCCTCCTGGGAGAGCTCGGCCTGCTCCTGGAACGAGAGGTTGAGGGTCGCATCCAGTCCAACGCCGATCTCCATGCTGCCTGTGCTCCTCCCCACATCGCCGCGGCGACCGCCCTAGCGGAAACGGCGCAGTCCACTCGCTGGCATACCCCAGTGTAATCCCGGCACCGGTGGGGCGCAACCGCGCTGAAAGGCGTGGACTACGTTATGGCATGCTTGCCCTGGAGATGGACCTCTTTTGTTCACTCGCCGTTCTCTCGCACGCGCAGAGTGGCCGCCCTGGCGAATGCCACCTGCGTCCCTGCGTTATACTTGACACTTGATACTTGATACTTGCTGAAGAGCGGCAGCGCACCGCACACCTTCGCGAAACTCGGACAGACGCAAAGTCGGGATAGACCCATGCACGTCGAGGCAGATCTCGCTCGTCCCGTGATCCCTGCGCCGGCAGGCTACCAGATCACTTGGCTACTGGCATTGCCGTTTCCGGCACGCAACATGCTGCGGCGCTGGCGCAGCATGCTCGGTATGATGGTCGGTGTGGGCATTGCCCTGGCCATCGCCATGACTCTGTCCGCGGTGGGAAAGGCGACAATCGATGTGTTAGTTGGCGACTTTCTGCGGTCCGGGGCAGACTTATATGTCCTACAGCAGGGCGGTACACCGCTCCCGGTCTACCCAAGCGATACCCCGGGCATGATTAAGAACGCGCGCAGTACACTTGCTGCGATACGGGGTATCTCTGGGGTAAAGGGCGTGGTCGGCGTCGTGGCCTGGCCGTTGGAGCGGGGTCGGCAGGGTCCTGTGCGGAAGGGTGAGCGGGCGGAACTGATCGCTGCAGTCGGCATCACGGGTGATCCTACAGCCATCCCGGATATGGTAGTGGTGAAGGAGGGGCGCTGGCTACGCCGGCCGGGCGAGGTTGTCGTCGGCGACAAACTGCATCGTGACAAGAAGATCGCGGTAGGCGATCTCATGCGGCTGAATGGCCGCGACTTCGTTGTGGTCGGTGTGGGCCGCCTCCGAGGTATTGGGTTCGATGCCGATCAGCGCGCGTACCTTGACTACGACGATCTGCGTCAGCGTGCCGGCCTCGGCGATATCCTGAACACCATCATGGTTGACACCGATCAGCCCGAGGTAGTGCGCCACCGTATCGAAGAGCTGGGCTCCTTCAGCACATTTGACCGCATCCAGCTCGTCAAGCTGGCCGAGCCGCTGCTGGCTGGAAGAATCGCCATCTTTAATGTCCTCAACTTTCTCGCCCTACTCATCGCCGGTATCTTCGTGAGCAATGTCCTGGGCCGCTCGGTTGCCGAGCGCCGCCTGGAGTTCGCCACGCTGCGGGCAATTGGTATCCCCAGCCGGACCATCCTGCTGACGGTCGGCGCCGAGGCGCTGCTGATCAGCATCGTGGCGGGCATCGGTGGAGTGGTACTCAGCCTGTTCTTCGGCGCGCTCCTCAACGGGTATATGGCCCCGGAGTACGGCCTGGAGTCGCTCTACTCGGTTGACACAGGGCTTTTCCTGACTGTGTTTGCCCTGGCTCTGGGGCTGGGCGTTGCTGCTGGGTACTTCCCCGCCCGCGCGGCCACACGCGTCGATCCCGTCGAAGTGCTGCGTGAGGCGTAGCCCGATGCTGCAGCTCGAGGGCGTCTGGCGGATTTACGACGGCGGTGCGACGCAGGTGGTGGCCCTCCGCGATGTTACCCTGTCGATAGACGATGGCGATTTTGTCGCCATCGTCGGGCCGTCGGGCTCTGGAAAGAGTACGTTGCTCCAGATCGCCGGCCTGCTGGATCGTCCGACCCGCGGCACGGTCGTGCTGGATGGCCGTGAGGTAAGCAGCCTGAGCGATCGGGAGCGCACGCGGCTGCGGCTCGTTACCATTGGCTTTGTCTTCCAGCGCTTCCATCTCTTACATGACATGACAGCGCTGGAGAACGTGGCGCTACCGATGGAGGCGGCTGGGGTGCCGGTGCAGGCACGCTATGACCGCGCCGCAGAGCTGTTGCACGCCGTGGGGCTGAGCGACCGACTGGCCTTCTTCCCCGCGAAGCTCTCCGGTGGCCAGCGCCAGCGTGTGGCGATCGCTCGGGCGCTGGCGAACCGGCCGCGGCTGATCCTGGCCGACGAGCCTACCGGTGAGCTGCACAGCGAAGACAAGGCGCAGATCCTCGAGCTCTTTCAGCGGTTCAATCGCGCCGGCCATACGCTGGTGGTGGTCACACATGATCCCGAGGTTGCTGCCGCGGCGCGTCGCCGCCTGGAGATCCGCGACGGGCGGGTGCGAGAGGTTCCAGTGTGACACCCTGTGCGCATGCAGCGCTCCTATCACTTCGAAGTGTATTGTTTGTATATTTGTATGTTATTTCTCGCCGTCTGTCATGTTTCGTTGATCGTGCCTTAAATCTAATCGTATGTGTAATGTGAAAGAAAAGTCATGTTCGCTCATCTTCGTGCCCTGCCACGGCGCTACCTCGTGCTCGGCCTCGCCGGGGCCGTGCTGCTGCTTGTCCTGGCCGCTGTGTCGGTGAGACAGGCCCGCGAGCCAGCGCAACCGCAGGCATCAGGCGCACCAGAGGCAACGCCGGTGCTCCACCTGATCGCCCGCGGGCGCGTAGCCCCTGTTGCCCAGGCGCGGATCGGCACACAGGGTGGCGGCATCGTGCTGAGCATCGCCGTGGCACCGGGGGATACTGTCCAGGCGCAGCAGGAGATCGCTCGAGTGCGCGGCCAGGCAGGTATCGAAGTGCTGGCTGCCCCCTGGGCGGGCACTATCACCAGTGTGCCAGCGCAGGCCGGCGACACTGTGCTGCCCGGCACGGTCATCGCTACGCTGGCTGACCTGAGCCGGCTTCAGGTCGAGACCACCGACGTTGATGAGTTCCTCATCCCGCATATCTCCAAGGGCCAGGCGGTCACCATTACCGTCGATGCGCTCGACCAGCGCGTGCTCCAGGGGTACGTGCGTACGATTGCCCTTCAGCAACAGACCTCACCGAGCGGCGATCAGCACTATCCGGTGACGATCGATCTGGTCACAGCACCGCCTGATCTGCGCATCGGCATGACCGTGCGCATCGAGTTCATCCCGCGCGAGTGAGTGCCAGAGCGGCGTGCTGGCCACTCTGGTAGGACCGGAGATAGGCTCACCACGCGAAAATCTGCACATCCGGCTATAATTTGTATGCTCGTTGTATGCTCGATAGGGCTGGTCCGGCCGGACCAGCCCTCTGTGTGTTGGCGAGAAGAGCATGCTGCTGATCGTCGGGCTGGGGAATCCCGGCGCCCGCTACGCCGGCACGCGCCACAACGTCGGTTTCGAGACCATCGATCTGCTGGCGCGGCGGCACAACGTTTCCTTTGCCCGGAAGTTTAAGGGGGAGTACGCGATCGTGCAGATGAGCGGCGAACAGGTCGTGTTGCTCAAACCTATGACTTTTATGAACGACAGTGGCGAGCCTGTAGCCGAGGCGATGCACGGGTTCAAGCTGGATCCGGCCCAGGTGCTGGTCGTTCACGACGATATGGACCTGGCGCTGGGCAAACTCCGCCTGCGGCCGCGCGGCTCTTCCGGAGGGCACCGCGGCGTCGAGTCGGTCATCAAGCACCTGGGCACGACGGAGTTCCCGCGGTTAAAGATCGGCATCGGCCGGCCGCCGGCAGGCATGGACCCTGTGGAGTATGTGCTGAGCCGCTTCACGCCGGAGGAGCGCGCCATCATCGACCAGACGATCGCGCGGGCCGCCGACGCCGTCGAATTCCTGACCACACACTCGATCGAAGAGACGATGAACCGATTTAACGGCTGATATTTAAGGCTGAGATTTAATACTGAGATTTAATGGATGAGGAGAGTATGCCAGCGCTTGCAGGCTTGCTCCCGTTGCTCGAAGAGCTTCCTGAGCTGAAGCCGGTGCTCGATTACGCCGTGAAGCAGGGCGCAGACGGCACGTCCCGGCGCGCAGCGCTCTGGGTACGTGAGGCCGCCAAACCGGCTGCGCTTGCGGCGCTCCAGCGTGCCGCCCGGCGCACCGTCTTCGTCGTCGTGCGTGACCTGGCGCGGGCCCGCGTCCTCAGCGATGACCTGTGCGAGTGGAGCAGCGATGCTGAGCGTGTGCTGCTCTTCCCTGAGCTCGACGCGATCCCCTATGAACGCCTGCCTGTCCCGTCTGGTCTGGCTGCGGCGCGCATGGCCGTGCTGGGCCGCCTGGTCGCCGAGCACACGCAGGCGACCCGGGAGGAGCGGCCAGCCCTCGTGGTCATTACTACCCCCAGAGGTGTGCTGCACCTGCTGCCCGACCCCCGAGAAGTAGCGGCGCGCTGTCTGGCGCTCACCCCTGGCCAGCAGGCCAGCATGGCTCGCGTCCTCGAGCAGCTCACCGCCTCCGGCTATGAGAGCGTGCCGCTGGTCGAAACGCCGGGCACAGTCAGCCACCGTGGCGGTATCCTGGATGTCTGGCCGCCCGGCGAAGAGCTACCAGTGCGTGTGGAGTTCTTCGGGGACGAGATCGACTCCGTCCGCTACTTCGATCCTGAGACACAGCGCTCGCAGGCGCGCTGTAACGGGCTGGTGCTCACCCCGGCCAGCGAAGTGCCGGTCTGGCACGCCGCGACGGCCGCGGCGGCTCTTGAGCAGCTGGACCTCTCCCGCCTGCGCGCCGACCAGCGCGATGCCTGGCGCCGTCATATCGAGCTCTTGCGCCAGGGCGTACCCTTCGACGAGGCGGCCTTCTACATGGCGTACTTCGGCGCGCAGAGCACGTTGCTGGACTACGCGCCCGACGCGCTGCTGGTGCTGGAGCAGCCGGAACGGCTGGGGCAGGCCCTGGATGAGCTGGAGCGGCAGGCAGCCGAGATGCGGGCCAAGGCGCTGCGCGGTGGAGAGATCCCGGAGGACTTCCAGCCCGGCCAGCGCCCGTTCGGCGACTTCTGGCGCCTTATGGCCGGGCGCGACGTGCTCGCGCTGGAGTTCGGTGAGACACCTGCGCCGCCTGTCGGCGCGCAGGTGCAGCGGTTTATACTGGGCAGCTTCGAGATGGCACATACCTACGGCGGCCAGCTCAAGCATGCTGTCCAGGACATCCAGCGCTGGCGGGGCGAGCAGCAGCGCGTCGTGGTGGTCAGCCGCCAGGCCCAGCGGCTGAGCGAACTCCTGGCCGACGAAGGCATCCTGGTGTCTATCACCGAACAGCTGGACAGCGCTCCCCCGCCGGGATCGCTCACCCTGCTGCAAGGGCATCTGGCCGAGGGCTGGCGTAACCCGGCCCTGGGGCTGGTGGTCATCGGCGATGCGGAGCTGTTCGGCTGGGCGCGGCCGCAACATACGCCGCGCCGCCGGCGCGCCCCGAGGCCCTCGCTCTTCGTCAGCGACCTCACGCCCGGCGACTATGTCGTGCACATCGAACACGGCGTGGCCCGCTTCCAGGGCATCGTGCGCATGGCTGGCCCGCAGGGTGAGCGCGAGTATCTAGTGCTGCAATACGCTGGCGACGACCGGCTGTACGTGCCGACTGAGCAGCTTGACCGCGTGGAGCGCTACATCGGCGTGGGCGATCACACGCCCACGCTCAACAAGCTAGGCACCAGCGACTGGGCGCGGGCAAAGCAGCGCGTGCGGGAGTCCGTGCAGGAGGTGGCGCGCCAGTTGCTGGAGATCTACGCGGCACGCGAGATAGCGCAGGGACACGCCTTCTCGCCCGACGGGCCCTGGCAGCGCGAGCTTGAGGCGGCTTTCCCCTACGAAGAAACGCCTGACCAGCTCCAGGCTATCCAGGACGTGAAGGCTGACATGGAGAAGCCGAAGCCGATGGATCGCCTGGTGTGCGGCGACGTCGGCTACGGCAAGACCGAGGTAGCAGTGCGCGCCGCGTTCAAGGCAGTGATGGACGGCAAGCAGGTTGCCGTGCTGGTACCCACCACTGTGCTCGCGCAGCAGCACTTCAACACGTTCAGCGAGCGCATGGCCGGCTTCCCGGTCACGGTGGAGATGCTCAGCCGCTTCCGCACGCCCGCCGAGCAGCGCAAGGTGCTGGCCGGCCTGCGCGACGGCACGGTGGATATCGTCATCGGCACGCACCGCTTGCTGCAAGACGACGTGGTCTTTAAAGACCTCGGCCTAGTGGTAATTGATGAGGAGCAGCGCTTCGGCGTGGTGCACAAAGAGAAGCTCAAGCAGCTGCGCAAGGAAGTGGACGTGCTGACGCTCACGGCCACACCGATCCCGCGCACGCTGCACATGTCGCTGGCGGGCGTGCGCGACATGAGCGTTATCCAGACGCCGCCGGAAAACCGCGTGCCTGTGCGGACCTACGTGACCGGCTACAACGACGAGATCGTGCGCGAGGCCGTCCTGCGCGAGCTGGACCGTGGCGGGCAGGTCTTCTATGTGCACAACCGGGTGCAGACGATCCATCAGGCAGCGCAGAAGCTGGCGAAGCTGGTGCCGGAGGCACGCATCGCCGTGGCGCACGGCCAGATGGATGAGGAGAAGCTGGAGCAGGTGATGGTTGACTTCTCCCAGGAGAAGTACGACGTGCTGGTCTGCTCCACGATCATCGAGAATGGCCTGGACCTGCCCAACGTGAACACGATCATCGTGAACGAGGCGTGGCGGCTGGGTCTGGCGCAGCTGTACCAGCTGCGCGGGCGGGTCGGCCGTGGCGTGAACCAGGGCTACGCCTACTTCCTGTATGACAAAGACCACGTGCTGACCGAGCAGGCTGAGAAACGGCTGCGCACGATCTTCGAGAATACTGAGCTTGGTGCTGGCTTCAAGATCGCCATGAAAGACCTGGAGATCCGCGGCGCGGGCAACCTGCTCGGCCCGGAGCAGCACGGCTTTATGAATGCAGTCGGCTTCGACCTGTACTGCCGCCTGCTGGCGCAGGCCGTCGAGGAGCAGCGTGCCCGCCTGGCCGAGGGCGCCTCGCGGGAGGAGGCAGCCGCGGCCGGGGCGGCGCAGGCACTCAGCCTACCGCAGACAGCCGTTGACCTGCCGCTGGACGCGCTGATCCCGGAGAGCTACATCCCGGACCTCACTACCAAGATGAACTTCTACCAGCGCATGGCCGCGGTCACGAGCAGGCAACAGATCGACGAATTGGAACACGAGCTGCGCGATCGCTTCGGTCCGTTACCACCGCAGGTGAAGAACCTGCTCTTCATCCTGCGGGTCAAGGTAGCTGCGACCGACGCTGGCGTGCAATCGATCTCCGGCAAGGTGGAAGGCTATGCGCTACGCAAGGTGGTAGAGCTGGAGCTGAAGCTCTGGCCGGGCGTGATGGCCGATCGTGTGGCGGCCTTCCGGGCCTTCGGCCAGAGCGTGCGCATTCAGCCGGGGCTGGTGCGCCTGCGCAGCAAGCTCGACGGAGATGCCTGGCGCACAGAGCTCCTTCATCTCATCGGGCTCTTGCACAAGGTCGAGGCCCCGCTTGCCACCGCAGCCAAAGCCGGTGTATAAGCGTACTGCCCCGGGCCTGGCGGTGCCGTCGCAAGCCAGGACGATGGGGAGGTCTGCCCTGCACCGCCGTCCAGGCCCGAGCGCTCACCCACTGCCTATGGACTCCGCAAGAGGGCGTTGGCCTGCGGCACGAACTCGCCAAGGATGTCGCGCACGGTGCGGCGGCCGTCGCGGGCCTGCACCCATAGGCGCGTCCAGAGCTGATCAATCTCGGTGAAGCGCGCCGGCGTAACCATGATGCGCACCTCACGCAGCGCCTGGCGCTCGACTTCCAGGTTCTCCCAGGGGAAAAGTGAGGCCTTGAACGCCGGGTGGTCGAACTGTGCTTCCCGGCGGGGGAACAGGTACTTTTGTTTGTAGAGGAACTCGAGCAAGGGATCGCGATGCCAGGCAGCAATGGCGCGCCAGGCAGCCTCCGGCTGCTTCGAAGCCTGTGCAATCGCCCAGCTATTCGCAGCACCACGCGGTGCCCGGCCCGCCGGCCCCCGTGGCACCGGCGCGATGCCGAGCTGTGCGCCGCTCTCGGCAAACTCACGCACCTGTTGCACTTCGGTCGTGGCGCGGAAGTACACGCCTACCCGACCAGTGGTGAAGCCAGCCTGGATGTTGCCGCCGAACTCCCCGGCCTTCTCAGACTGGATGGTAACGCGATCGTGGGCGTGCAGCGTGGCAAGGTATTCCAGCGCCTGCACCGCCGGTGCCGGTGGCTGATCCAGCACGCACGCGGACAGATCCTTTGCCCATACCTCGCCCCCGGCCATAAAGACCCACTGTGACTGGTACTGCATGCCGCGCAGGTGCTCGGGCATGCCGACGATAGGTGGCTGCCCAGGCACACGCACCGTAAGCTGCCTGAGCCTCTCGCCAAAGTCTCCCAGTTCCACCGCCCGGCACGCTCATGCCCCCACTGGAGCATGACGCCGCGCTGGCGGAACAGCCCCTCGTTCACAATCAGGATCCAGGCTGCACCGCTATCCAGGCTGCACCGCTATCCAGGCTGCACCGCTATCCAGGCTGCACCGCTATCCAGGCTGCACCGCTATAAGGTATAAGGCAGGGCATATACGACGCTGTCTGTCCAGCGAACCGAATCGAGGAGCTCTCTCAGTCATAGCACTGTTGCCCGCATGCATGCATGCTAGGATCGCGAAAAAAGATGCCAGAACGTGGTGCGCTCCGTGTACACTATTACCCACGAGGGAACGTGCGATATGCCTGAGCCATCGACCATACCCATTCCATCTATTCCGGCAGACCTGAACTTCGTGGATGCTTTTATTCTGGTGGTGCTGGCGGTGGGCATGCTCAACGGTATGCGCCGCGGCTTTATCGCTGGAGCGCTTGATCTCGGCGCGACCGTCTTGGCGGTTCTTGCTGCGCTGAAGTTCTACCCCTTTGTCGCCGCGTGGATCGTGTTCCGCTACGCCTGGCCGCGCGGGTTGGTCAACCTTGGCACGCTGCTCGTCCTGTTCATGGTATTTCAGGCGCTCTTCGGAGCGCTTGCTGGCGTGCTCCACCGCGCCCTCTGGCCGGTGCGCACGCTGCTGAAGCCGCTGGATATCCTGCTCGGCGCGATCCCAGGACTGGTGAGTGCGCTGATCACGCTGGCGCTAATCCTGACCCCCCTGGCGCTCTACCCGGTGATCCCGGAGCTACGCGACGCGATCCTCTCCTCGCGGCTCGGCGCGCCGATCGTCCAGCGCGCCGAGCAGGCCGCGCCAGCGATCGAGCGTTTTCTGGGGCAGGCGGCAGAGGACACCTTGATGTTCTTCACTGTGCCCCGTCGCGAGCGCGCGCCCGAGGAAGGCGTACGGCTGAGCTTCCCGTCGAACCTGCCGCTCAGCCCCGACCCGGCCGCAGAACAGCGCATGCTCGAGCTGATCAACCAGGAACGGGCGCGGCAGGCCCTGCCGCCGCTGGCCATGGATGAGACGCTCCGCGAGATCGCTCGACGGCACTCCGAGGAGATGTTTCGCCTCTCCTACTTCTCGCATACCTCTCCTGTGACCGGCTCACCGGCGGATCGCCTCAACGCGGCCGGCATTCGCTATACCGTGGCTGGTGAGAACTTAGCCTACGCCCCAGCGGTGCAGGTAGCGCATGACGGGCTAATGAACAGTCCCGACCATCGCAAGAACATCCTCTCGCCCGACTTCAGCCGCGTAGGGATCGGCGTGATCCAGGCTGGCATCTACGGCAAGATGTTCACGCAAGCGTTCACCAACTAGCCCCGCCGCGTCCCAGGCCCTCAGGGCATCGCCTAGTCGTTGGTAGTGTAGAGTAGCAGACAGCGCCCCTGTGCTGCCTAGGTGCTACAATGTACTGGCGTATAGTTTGTCGCCCGCCTGTCACCCTGGACGGCGAGCCTCATGCAGCTACAAGGTACGCCACATATCCTCCCCTTGGTTCTGGCCGCAGCGGTAACGGATGCCCTCGGCCTCTATGCCTGGCGGCGCCGCAACGTCCCCGGCGCTGCTGCGTTCGCTATCCTGATGCTGGCGCTCTCCATCTGGTCGCTCGGCTATACGCTGGAATTGGCAGCCGCCACGCTGAACGCGAAGCTGCTGTGGGCAAAGGTCGAGTACCTTGGCATCGTGGCTATCCCGCCGGCGTGGCTGGCCTTCGCGCTGAGCTACACCGGCCAGCGCCTTCTCCTATCACGCGCCGGTCCGTTAACACCCCGGCTTCTTGCTGGACTCGCTGCTATCCCGCTGGTCACCGCGCTGCTGGCCTGGACCAATGACTGGCACGGCCTGGTGTGGCGCCGCGTCGCCCTGGCGCAGGCCGGGCAGCTCCTGGTGCTGGAGGTCGGACATGGGCCGTGGTTCTGGGTCCACACCACGTACTCCTACCTCCTGCTGCTGGCCGGTACCCTCGTGCTGGCGTTGTCTCTCTTGCGCTCGTGGGCGGCATATCGCAGGCAGGCCAGTGTCCTCCTCCTGGGCACCCTTACTCCCTGGGTGGGCAACGCCCTCTACCTCTCAGGCTATAGCCCGATCGCAGGCCTCGATCTGACGCCCTTTGCCTTTACCATCAGTGGTCTAGCACTGGCCTGGGGCGTCTTCCAGTACAGCCTGTTCGACCTGGTGCCGGTTGCCCGCGAGGCCGCGCTGGAAGCGATGCGTGACGGGGTGATCGTGCTGGACCAGCACGATCGCGTGGTGGACCTCAATCCAGCGGCGCTGCGAATCCTCGGACTTCCTGCCGAGGATCTGATCGGCCGGCCGGTGCATCTGGTCCATGAAACGCTTGCCAGTGCGCTGGCACGCCTGCAGGAGAGCCGGCCAGACGCAGACAGTGCACGCGCCGAGTTCACTATGGAGCACGGTGGGCTGCGGTCGTATTACGAGCTCGAGACGGCACCGCTGCGCCGTCGGGACGGCCGCCTCGCTGGCCGGCTGCTCATACTCCATGACGTCACCGAGCGCACGCGCGCCGAGGTAGAGCGCGCCCGACGATTGCGGGAGCAGGCTGCCCGTGCCGAGGCAGAGGCTATGCAGCGCCGCCTGGCCCTTCTGGCCGAAGCGAGCCGAGTTCTGTCCTCGCCGGTTGATGCGACGGCGCGGCTTGAGGACATGGCCCGCCTGTGTGTGCCTGAGCTCGGCGTCGTGTGCGTCATAGATCTTCTAACTGAAACCGGAGGCATCACGCGGGCAGCGGTGGCGTGCAGTGGGCCTGCACAGAGCGGGCTGGCAGAGCGCCTGCGCCGGTGCGCGCCTGACCCGAGCCACGAGCCTGTACTCGCAGAGGTCCTGCGGACTGGCACGGCGCGCCTGCTCCCTGGTTTCACCGTCCCAGCGGAAGCCGCAGCGGACAATACCGGGCAGGAAGGCTCGGACGAAGAACGTGACCTCGGCCCTGCGATGATCGCGCCACTGCTGGCGCAAGGCGGCGTGCTCGGTACGATGACGATCGCGGCGGGTGAGACTGGCCGTACTTACACGCCTGCTGATCTGGCGCTGCTGGAAGACCTCGCCAGTCGGGTCAGCCTGGCGCTTGAGAATGCACGGCTTTACCGTGAAGCACAGCACGCACTCCAAGTGCGCGACGACTTCCTCGCTAGCATCGCACACGACCTGCGTAGCCCGCTGACCACGATCAAAGGCTACACGCAGATGCTTCAGGTGCGCCTTCGCTGCCTTGACCTGCCAGAGGTCGAGCGGTTGACTGAGATGCTGCGGCGCATCGATGCGGCAGTCGGGCGGATGGCCAGCTTCCTCACTGAGTTGCTTGACCTGTCCCGCCTGCGCACCGGCCAACCCCTTGAGCTCCAGCGCGAGTATGTTGATCTGGTCGCGCTGGTCCAACATCTGGTGATGGGGCACCAGCAGACCGCACCGGCCCACCGCCTGAGCCTGGTTGCCGACGTGCCAGAGCTGGCCGGTTGGTGGGATCGGCTACGGCTCGAGCGAGTGCTGAGCAACCTGCTGTCCAATGCCGTGAAATATAGCCCGGAAGGTGGCGAGATCACTGTATTGGTTGCTAGGCAGCTCGACAACGGGCAGGAATGGGCGGTGATCGCAGTGCAGGACCGAGGCATCGGCATTCCGGCGGAAGACCTGCCGCGCATCTTTGAGCGCTTCTATCGCGGGCGTAACGTCACTGGCAAGATCGACGGCACCGGTATCGGCCTGGCCACCGCCCGCGGCATTGTCGAGCAGCACGGCGGTACCCTCACCGTGCAGAGCACTGAGGGGCAGGGCGCGGTGTTCACGGTCCGGCTGCCGATCGTCCCTGGCGAACAAGCCAGCCCAGCCAGCGGGCGCTAGAGCGCTGCCCAAACCTTCTCCCTCCAGCAGCAGATACGCTGGCCGACGCACGACTAAGTACGAGACCTGCGAGGTATCGCGTGAGCCAGACATCTGGAGCTTCAGCCGGAGTGCAGATCTTGCCCGTACATGGGCTTCCGGAGGTGCGACCGGGGGATGACCTTGCCCGGCTCTTGCTGGATGCACTCGAACAGCAAGGGCTGGAGCTGCGCGAACGCGACATTGTGGTTGTGGCCCAGAAGATCGTCTCCAAGGCCGAGGGCCGGCTGGTTCGCCTGAACGAGGTCGAGCCCTCCCCCTTCGCGTGCACATTGGCCGCAGCGTATGGCCGCGACGCGCGGCTGATCGAGGTTGTTCTGCGCGAGTCACGCCGGGTCGTACGCATGGACCGCGGCATCCTGATCGTCGAGACGCACCACGGCTTCGTCTGCGCTAACGCCGGAGTGGATCTCTCGAACGTCGCCGGCGGTGCGGTGGCTGCCTTGCTGCCGGTGGACCCCGACGCTTCAGCCGCACGCCTACGTGCGGCGCTGGTCGGCGCCACCGGCCTTGATCTTGCCGTGATCATCAGCGATACCTTCGGTCGTCCCTGGCGCCTAGGTCTGACGAACGTCGCCATCGGTATCGCCGGCCTGGACCCCTTTCGGAGCTACGTGGGCCGGCGCGACCGCGCTGGCTATCCCCTGCGGGTGTCCATGCTTGCGCTGGCCGACGAGGTGGCCGGTGCAGCCGAGCTCGTGATGGGCAAGACCGAAGGCGTGCCGGTCGCCATCGTACGCGGCGTGGCGTATACTCCTTCTGAGGAAGGCACTGCCCGTGCTATCGTCCGCCCGGCGGAGCAAGACTTGTTTCGCTGAGCCCTGCTGCTGGAGTTGGAGCCCTGCATTGATGTGCATTGGTGAATGCTACGGAAGTAACACCCCGACGAGAGCTCGCGGCGTTCACGGCTGGGTAGGCGTGCCGTCTGGCGGAGCTGTCACGGCGCCAGCTTGCCTCCACGGGCTTCTTTCGTCCAGAATACGGGATCACTGGCGGGCGAGCATTCGCCCGCATTTATTCCTTCCGTGATCTCGTTGCCCTGCGGACACTCGCACTCCTATGGCCGGCTATACTGTCGAAGCGATCCTGCGCGTATCTCCGCAGTTGACGCTGGGATCTTCCTCAGCAGTCTCTGCATCAGCAATAGGGTCTGGTTACCGCCGCATGGTGACGCGGCGTAGGGTGCTGGCTGGTCTGCGCGCAGGCCTAGCGGGCACGCTCAGTGTGGCCTGCGCGGGCGCTCGTGCACCAGGGACAGCACCTGCTGAGCGCTCTGTGCCCGCTGCCGTTCCCACCGAAGTACCCGCCAGCATAGATGTCTGGCAGCCATTTGCGCCGGGCACGACGCTAGGCGACACGATGCAGCGCCTGGCCGGGCGGTTTCGGGACGAGCACGCCCGCATCGCCCTCCGCCTGACCGCCGTGCCCGGCAACCAGGAATTCCTCCGGAAGCTCGAGACTGCCTTCGCCGCTGGCCAGCCGCCCCACGCCTTCGCGCTCGATGTGATCTGGCCGGCGCGCTTTGCTGCACAGCGGCTTCTCCAGCCGCTGGATGCCTGGTTTGGCCCGCCTGCCGGCGCCCGCCCGGGTGCCCGGCTCGACCGCAGCGACTTCGTCCCGGCCGCGCTCGATGCCTGCACCATCGGCGGCACAGTGTACGCCCTCCCGATGATGCTGAGCGTGCTGCTGCTCTATTGGAACGCCCACCATTTCGCCCAGGCCGGGCTGGACCCGGAGCGCCCGCCTGAGACCTGGGACGACCTGCTACGCATGAGCAGTGTCCTCACTGTCCCTGATCCAGCGGCGCCGTCGGGCGTGCAGCGCTGGGGCTTTCAGATCCCAGGGCCAGCCGGCTGGAACATCTGGGCCTGGCAGTGCTTCCTGTGGCAGCGCGGTGGCGAGCTCCTGAGTGCAGACGGACGGCACAGTCGCTTCGCCGAGCAGCCCGGCGTTGACGCGCTGGACTTCTGGATCGAGCTAGCCCAGCGCCGTCGCACAGCAACGCTGGAGCCGGGAACGCGGCCGTTCGAGCAGGGTCGTGTGGCAATGATCATCCAGACGCTCACCCCGATCGGCAGCCTGGCCCGCACGGTGCCTGATCTCGCCTTGCGCTCGGCGGTGCTCCCGCGTGACGTGCAGGCGGCCACGAATACGGGCGGCTGGCTGTGGGGGCTGGCTGCTGGGAACGGTCTGCGCCCGGCCGATCTGGAAGGCGCAGCGGAGTGGGTGCGCTGGTTCACTGCGCCTGAGCAGCTCGGCACCTGGAACGCCGAGACCGGCTTCATCCCGCCGCGCTACAGCGCCCAGGCAACAGCGGCCTGGCAGCAGGCCAGCACCGGGCCGCTCTGGCGGGCTGCCCTCGCCAGCCTGCCGATCGCCCGCACCCGCCCGAAGTTCGCCGCCTACCTGGAGTGGTCGGCTCCCCTGGGCACTGCCATCGAGCAGGCTGTACAGGGCGCGCGCTCAGCCAGAGACGCCCTGGAGAGCGCTCGCCAGGAGGCCGACGCCGTGCTGGCCCGTGCGATGCGCTCACCCACCGCTTGACAGCAGCACGGCCCCGCGCATATGGTGCGCAGTGCACCTATCGGGCTGCTGGCTTTCGGAGAGGGTCAGATAGAGCACCGGGAGGAAAAATAGAGATGCACGGTTCCCCAAGGCCGGTTCCACTACAGTCGGCAGCGCTCACGCGACGGCGTGCCTTCCGCCTGCTCGGGGGCGGCGCAGCTGCCGGTATCCTGGCCGCCTGTCGCAGCCAGCCGAGCGGGGAGATGCCGAAGGCTGAGACGAGTAAGGCGCCGGTGAGCATCGTGTATGCGACGTTCTTCCCCGAAGATCGCAACGAGATCATGCGGCCGGGGTTCGAGGCGTTTGCCGAACGCTATCCGCACATCAAGTTCACTATCGAAACGCCGCCTGACTACCGCAACAAGCTCCGTACGCTCATCGCCACGGGCAGCGCCAGCGACTGCTTCATCCACGATGTGTGGAGTGCTGCCTCATACTACGATAGCGGTGCGATCTACGACATCGGGCCGTTTCTCAGGCGCGACAAGATCGACCTCAAGCGCGACTATGCCCTCATCGGCATTGAGAACTGGTGCGGTAAGACCTACGGGATGCCGTTCTACGTCACCTCGATGGTGCTGGCCTACAACAAGACGCTCCTGAAGCAGTACGGCGCGCCCGATCCGTGGGAGCGCTGGAACGGGAAGTGGACGTGGGCTGACTTCCTCAGCGTCGCCAAGCAGGTCACCAAGGATACGAACGGCGATGGCAAGCCGGATACCTGGGGCCTGATGATGGACGGCAACGGGATCAATAACATCGACCGCAACTACCAGGTCTGGTGCACCTCTAACGGCGGCGAGACCTACGACGTGGAGAAGATGCGCTACACGCTTGATGATCCCAAGACCATCGAAGGGATCGACTTCCTGGTGAAGATGGTGCACGAGCACAAGGTGATGGTCGGCCCGGAGGATGCTGCCGAGATCGCCAAGGCCCTCCCCGGCGAGCCGTTCATCCACGGCATCGTCGCTTTCCGTCAGGAGTCGAGCGGGCGCCTGGCCAACTATCGCCGCCAGGTAGGCGATCGCTTCGAGTGGGATGTGGTGCCGTATCCCTCATCAGGGCCGAATGTGCCGTCTATCGGCCACTCCGACGCGGACGTGAACAACGTCTACGCCCACGGCAAGAATATCGAGGCAGCCTACGAGTTCGTCAAGTGGATCGGCAGCGAGATCATGCAGAAGATCATGGGTCAGAACAAGCTGCTCATTCCGGCGCTGCTCAGGGCCCAGACCGATCCCGATGGCTTCATGAAACCGCCCCCGCAGCACCTCAACGCCCACACCGATTTCTTTAAGACTGGCCAGTACCGTACATCTTTCTACCACTATCGGGGCTTGGAGGCGCTGGCCGAGATCGATAAGGGCTTGCGAGACGCCATGTACCTGGTGAAGTCCACTCGCCAGGCTATGCTCGATGCAAACCAGGCGGCCAACGCCCTCGTGCAGTACGGCTCCTGCCGCCAGGAGATCGTCTGGAAGCCGCGACCGTGAAGATACTGCGTGCTGCGTCTTCCTACGCAGCACGCAGTACGCAGTACGTTTTACGTACTCTTCTCTCCCCGCTCGTAGTGTGCGCGCACGATCGTCTTGATCCCGCCGCGCACGTTGAAGTCGCCGGTGACCGTCATGCGGATGGGATCTGTTGCTTCTACCAGGTCGTTCAGAATGCGGTTGACCACATCCTCGTGGAAGTGGCCTTCTTCCCGGAACGACCAGAAGTAGAGCTTCAGCGACTTGAGCTCCACGCAGCGCGGCCCCGGCACGTATTTGATATTGATCGTGGCGAAGTCCGGCTGCCCGGTCATCGGGCAGACACAGGTGAACTCCGGACAGGTGATGTCAATCTCGTACTCGCGGTACGGATGCGGGTTCGGGAATGTCTCAAGCTTCTTGGATGGCTGTGTCGGCATCGCTCGTTCTTCCGCGTCAATACAACCTGTCGCCGGCGTCTCTCCACGCCACCGGCGCAAAACACACCTTGAGCTTTTTTCTTTATGATAACTTTCTTTATGGTGACTTTATGGTAACTCTCCGGGCAGTTGGTTGCCAGGCCGGTCACACCCCGCTCGATCGATCTTGAGAAACAGCCAGGAGAGCTCCCACCGCCCGGCGAAGTGCAGCGCGGTGCGGGGAGAGCGGCAGGGCAGCGCCGTACCGCTCGACCAGCCGCATCACGTCGCCGATGCGGCGCTCGCGCAGAAAGCCCTGCGCCGACACGCTCTTGCGCGGCGGGACGGTAGAGAGCGTCTCGTTCCAGCGCAGCGACGGGTCAGTCTCGCTCAGGAAGCTAATCAACTCCCAGGCTGGATCGTGCACCGGGCTCTCCTGCACGATGGCCAGGAATGCCACGCCGACGAGGGCCACGCGGCGGTACGGCGTCCCACTCTCCAGCTCCGGCAGTGGGGGATCGCCCACGAGGAGATCGTCCAGCCGGTCCGGCGCGTACTTGGCCACCGCGCGCACGGCCGTCAGGCCGCCGTAGGCCGCGGCGACCGTCCCGGCGGCAAGCGGCGGGATGTCACCAGCCGGTGTAGCGAGGCCACCCGCCGTCGCGGCACGCTGGCGCTCGCGTAGGAAGGCCAGCGTGCGCTGCGCCTCGGCCCCCGCCAGGTCATCCGGATGCTCGAGGAAACGCCCGAACGCTGCGGCAAGTTGCTGAAACTCTAGCTCAGAGGGAGCCGAGAACCCCCGACGCACCAGACGGCCACCCTGCACGCGGGCTAGCCGGCCGGCAACGTTGACCTGCTCCGCCCAGGTTGACGGCGGCGCGCTGATGCCTGCCTCACGCAGGAGATCGCCGCGGAAGAAGTAGGCGCGCGGCGCCAGGAGCTGCGGCATGCCGACGAGCCGGCCCTCCCAGCGGCTGCCGGCCAGACCAGCGTCGAACAGCTCCTCGCGGTCTTTCCACGCGCCGATGCGCGGGCCTAACGGCACGAGCACGCCGCGGTGAGCTAGCGCACCACCACTCTCGGCAGAGCACTGCACTACGTCTGGCGCCTGCCCCGCTGCCAGGGCCGTCTCCACCCGCTCGGGCAGCTCACTCGAGGTCAGCCACTCGGCAGTGACACGCCAGTGCGGAAACCGCTGCCGGAAGCCGGGCGCCAGCACGTCACGCCAGAGTTGCTGCGTTGCCGCGGTCCATTCGGTGGCCCAGATCCGTAGCTCGACCGACTGTGGCGGTACCGGCGTTGGCAGTGGGGGCGGCCGGCGTGGCCCCGGTCCGCCACACGCGAGCAGTGCCCCTCCGGCCCCGGTGGTCAGGGCTACAAGACAACGGCGGGTCAGAGACTTCGAGCTCATGCTACAGGGTTTGCAGGGATGTGCAGCGGACTCGACGCTGCACCCGTGAGCGTGTACAGTAAGCAGTGCGCGGCCGATCCCCCGCGTCCGTACTCGACAGGGTACTGTACCGACCGCGTCGGTGCAAACGCGGGGGCGGCGCACTGCGCGGGAGGCGTGACCGTGTGGAACATCGCGGAGCGAAGAGCAGAGCCAGCCGGCCGGTCCGGCACTGGACGCGCTTGGCCTTCCGTGGAGGAGCGCAGCCAGGCGATCGTTGCCGCCCTGGAGGAGATCCGGCCAGACATGATCCTGACGATCCCAAGTAGCACACTCAAACACGTCCTGGCCGCCTTCGAAGGGCGCGCTGACATCCCCGTCGTGCCGCTGACGCGTGAGGAGGAGGGTGTCGGGATCGCTGCCGGCATGGCACTGGGTGGCGGCCGGCCGGTGCTGGTGATTCAGGACAACGGCCTGGGGAACAGCCTCACTGCACTGACCACCTTCCCGCAGGCCTACCATATTCCGCTCCTTGTACTTGTGTCACAGCGTGGTGGACTCGGCGAGTACAATTCGATGATCCATACATTCTGCGAGCACGTGGAAGACATTGTGAAGGCGGCGGGTCTGCGCGCCTTCAGCCTGGACGGGCGGACCCCGGCCGAGCAGTGGCGCACAACGATCGTCAAAGCCTACGAGTACGCCCAGATCACGCACCGCCCGGTGCTGGTGCTGTGTAACCTGATGGGGTTCTAGCATGACCAGACAGGATGCGCTGCGACTGATCATCCAGGAGTTCCCCCGCGAGCCGATCATCGTCACGCTCGGCCAGACCGTGCGGGAGCTCGTGGCCTTAGGACGCAGCGACAATCACTTGTACGTCCTCGACTCGATGGGCCTCCCACCGGCCATCGGCCTTGGCCTGAGTCTGTCGCCCGCAGCGCAGAAGTTCGACAAGACGGTCGTCATCGAGGGCGACGGCAGCCTGCTGATGGGCCTCTCCACGCTGGCGACGGTAGGGGCGCTCCAGCCGGAGCGCTACCTGTTAGTCGTGCTCGACAACGGCGCCTACGCTTCGACCGGCGGGCAGCCGACCGCGGCGCCGGTGATCGACTTCTGCCGCATCGCCGAGGCGTGCAGGATGGCAGCGCGCCAGGTCCAGGACGAAGAAGGTCTGCGCGAAGCGCTGCGCTGGGGCCGCGCCGTGCGGCAGCCGGCGCTCATTCGAGCGTACATTGATAATACGAATGTCTCCACGCCATACTTTCTAGAGGATCCTGTTGGCCTGGCCGAGCGCTTCCAGCGCTACCTGGAGCAGGCCTGAGGCCAGTGCACGGGCGGCTAACCAGTACAGGTGGAGCTGGCCACGGAGTACGTTGCGATCAGGCGCTCGTCGAGCTCGATGCCCAGCCCCGGGCCATCCGGCACGTGCAGGTAGCCTTCCACATCGATGTGCGTCACGGGCGGATGCGCCAGCTCCTCACGAAAGAGGTTAGGCGTGCGGTCCAGCTCGAAGAGAGGCTCGATGGGCTTGAGGGCAGGCGGGGTATCAGGCAGCGCCGCGGCAAAGTGGAGCGCCGCGGCCACGGCTACCGCGGAGCCCCAGACATGCGGCAAGCAGCGCACGCCCCAGGCGCTGGCCAGGGTAGCGATCTTGCGCGCCTCTGAAAGACCGCCGCACGCGGCTACATCCGGCTGGGCGATGTCTACAGCGCGCCGGGCGATCAGCTCACGAAAGCCGTAGCGGGTAAACACCGCCTCGCCCCCGACGATCGCGATGCCACGGGGACCCAGCGCCTGTTTGACCTGGAGATAGCCCTCGATGTCCTCCGGCGGTACCGGCTCCTCGAACCAGCAGATGTCCAGCCCACCGTCAGCCAGCCGCAACCCCAGCCAGGTGGCCGCCGCCGCGTCGTACGCATGGTTGGCATCGATCATCAAGAGGGGGTCTGTCCCAATCGCCCGGCGCACTGCCCGCGCGTTGCGGACATCCTCGTCCAGGCCGAAGCCGACCTTCAGCTTCACGGCGCGGAAGCCCTGCGCGACGTACGCCGCCGCCTCCTCAGCCAGCGCGGCGCTTTGCTCGGGCCAGTCGCTGCCATGCCCGGCGCCCCGATGGTACAGTCCGGTGGCATAGGCGCGGATGCGAGGGCGCCGGGCTCCGCCCAGGAGTGTGCTCACCGGCACACCCAGAGCGCGGCCGGCGAGGTCGTGCAGGGCGATGTCAACAGCGCTCAGCGCCTCGATCGGGATACCCGCCTGTCCGTGATCGCGCAGCCGGTTGTAGAGTTCATCCCAGAGTGCATCGATCGCCAGGGGATCGCGGCCCAGCAGGAGCGGCGCGTAGATGTGCTGCACGACGGCGGCGGTGGCTTCCGGCGGGCCGAACGCCTCACCCCAGCCGCGCAGGCCGGAGTCAGCGCGCAGCTCGACCAGCATGGTCGAGCGAGAGCGATACCACGCCTGCGAGTAGGCGAACACCTGGCCCGCGGGCAGGTCGTGGCGCAGGATGTGCACTACTACAGCGGCAATCTTCATCGCCGCCATTATTCATCGCCACGGCCCACGGTGCAAGAGCTGACACGCCCGCTACTGGTGCGCCGCCCACTCGAGCAGGCGGCTCCACAGCTCGTACTCAGTGGTATTCCGGGCGACGATACGCTGGTCGGGCTCGACGATCTCCTCGCCGAGGGCCGTGAACTCGCCCCGCTCCGGGTGCAGCAGGTCAAGGTAGGCCGCTCCCCGCTCCAGGGTCGAGCCTTGCGGCACGAGTAGCAGCCGTTGCAGATCGTCGGCGGACCAGTCCCGCAAGAGCTCACGGACCTGCTCATCATCATAGGCGGTCAGGCCGGGCTCCCCGGCTACTTCGCCCAGGAAGCGTCGGTCGCGTCGGTCGATGCCAGGCTGAGCAGGTGATCGCCCGGCAACCTCGTCAGGGATATGCTGCATGGCTTCTTCGCCTCCTGTCTCTGCGGGCAGCGGCTCTGCCGCCCTCGACCCGGCTGGACGTGCCGGGGCCCTCCGTGGCCTACGCCATCGCCTGCAAGCTGCGCAGGGCCTGGCAGCGCGCCTCCTGCGCGGCGATACGGCGCAGCAAGAGATCGTAAAGCTGCTGCGCCAGTGCTGCTTGATCGACCCGGTTCTGGGCCTCTACCAGTTGCACCCAGCGCTCAGGGAAGGCGCTGCGTCCCTGGAGCGCACCGGCGATCGAGCCGCCGATGGTGGCGATGGTGTCGGCGTCACGGCCAAAGTTAGCACAGTAGCGCACTGTCTGCACTGCATCCCCGCGAGCCAGCACGAACAGTGCCAGCGCTACCGGGACGCTCTCCCGCGGATCCACTGCGGTGCTCCGGCCAGCCGTCTCGTCATTGCCCGGCCAGGGCAAGAGATAGTCCCGGTAGTAGGCGGCGCGGAAGCGGCGGTAGTCGCCCTCGGACTGCGCCAGCTCGACCGCAGTCTTGATATAGCGCGGCATCTCGCTGGACGGATCCAGGTAGCGCCAGGAGGCCTCGACCACCGACTCTGGCGTGGCGTCAGGCGCCAGCGCGGCAGCGACGGCTGCGGCTGCGGCGCTGGCGCCGTCCTGAGGAAAGCCGGAGTGGATGAGCTGAGTCACGTAATAGGCATCGCGCACAGCAGCCGCAGGGTCTCCGGCGTCGATGATGCCAATCGGCGAGATGCACATCGCCGACGAGTTCGAGACCATGTTCCCGCGCCCGGCCTCCCGAGGCGGCACGCCCTGCACGAAGACTTTGTAGTAGGCATTGACGACCGGGGTATAGAACATGCGAAGCTGCATGCGCTCGCGCCAGACCTCGGCCCAGTGGTCCGGCGCCGGCGGCCCGCCAGCGCGCAGGATCGCCTCGCAGAGCATATGCTTGAGCGCGGAGTCGTCGGTGGCGGTGCCGGCGGGCCCCTTGCCATAATCGAGCAGGTCGGTGATCTCACCGACCTGCTGCTCGATCAGGCGGTAATGCTTGCCCTCTGCGGGCCCGCCCAACGCATCGCCAATCAGACCGCCTACCAGGCAGCCGGCGATGCGGTCCAGAAGCCGGTTCATGCTTTACTCCTCTGTAAAAATGCAAAACACACACCAGAGTTTTCTATAGGAGGATTCACAGCGTCTCTGCCGCTACGGCTTCAGTACGCGTCCTTCGTTCTTGGCGATCTCCCACTGCTGCTGCAGACGGGCCGTCCATTCCTTGGGCTGCATCTGTCCTTGCAAGATAGCTTTCAGCCCATCCCAGTATTCATCAACGAACTTCGCCGGCGACACAACGCTGATGTTATAGCCCATCTCTTCACCGGTGGCAATCGTGCGCAGGGCTGCTCGCACTCCTTCAGGGACCTGGTAATCGTCAGGTTTGAAAGGCGTGGGGCTCACCTGGATCAAGATTTCCACCCACAGTTTCTGCGCTGCCGGGCTCATCAGATGGTCGATCCAGGCGATGGACGCCTCCACATTCTTCGTCTTGCTGTTGACCGAGAAACCACCGCCGATGCCGCCGGCTACAGTGAGCCTGATGTTCGGGTTCACCAGTGGGAACGGGAAGTAGCCGTAGTCAAAGCCGAGGAACTGCTGCTTATTGCGCTCGTAGGTCGCCAGCGCCCACGTCCCGTTGGGCCACATCGCCACCTTGCCGGAGGGGAAGTCATTGCCGGCGTTCCACTGCGGGTCGTAGGGGTTCTTGGGCAGGTACTCCAGGTTCTGGAGATCGACGATGAGCTGCGCGGCGCGGGTCGGTCCCTCGCTATCCCAGCGTCCGTTGCGGTACAGGATCTCCTCCGTGCCGTCCTTGCCGATCACAGCCATGAGGATTGCGCTGTAGAGATGTCCCGGCGACGCCCGGCCGGTCGCCACGGTCAGCGGCTGCACACCGGCGGCTTTGATCGTCTTGCACAGGGTGAGGAGCTGGTCGTAGTCCGACGGCAACTGGCAGATGCCGAGTTCGTCGAAGACTCGCTTGTTATAAAACACGGGAATAAACTCGACCTCATGCGGCACGCCCCAGGTCTTGCCGTTGATCATGCCGCGCTTGCGTGCCCAGGGGAAGATGCGCTTAAGGTTAGGCATCGTAGCGTAGTAGGGGTCAAGGGCCAGCACCTGTTCGGCATCGACCAACGGCTGCTGATAGGACGGCGGGATATCGCGTTGCCAGGTATCCGGGCCGATGCCCGCGGCCAGGGCGGCGAAAAGCTTCTGCTCGCGGTTTTCGCCGGCCGGCGGGCCAATGACATTGACCGTGACCTGGGGATACACCTGCGCGAAGCTCTTCAGCATCTCGTCCCAGAGCCGCCTGGCCAGGTCGCTGCCGCTCTCTGCCCAGAACTCAATCGTGCCAGACGGCGCAGCGCTCCTGGCCGGCGCCGGCTGAGCTGGTGCGCTGGCGCGACACGCTGAGAGCAGTGCAGTAATTCCTGCGGCACTGGTCTGCAGCCACATGCGGCGGCTCTGACGGATCGGACGTATGTTCACGGCGCTACCTCCTGTGCACTGTTCCCGAGACCTCTGCCACTACCTCCTGGGGAGCCTCTGCCACACAACACGTCGTCCCATGTGTCAGGCTGTGAGCAGGGCCTGCGGCGGCATTCTGTCCCGCGCTCGTTGTGTCCTGGCCAGACCCTGCTCCGACGGCCGGTGGCCATCCTAGGATCAGCTCGAGCCCCGCACGACCAGCCGGGCCGGCAGCATCTCGTGGCGCGGCTCCGGCGGGGCCTGCCCGCCCAGCCGCGCCAGCAAGAGCTCGGCGGCAGTGGCGCCGAGCATGGCGACCGGCTGGGCGACAACCGTCAGCCCTGGCTGCATCAGGGCGGTCCAGGTCGTGTCGTCGAACCCGACCAGCGCCAGGTCATCCGGGATGCGCAGGCCCCGATCGCGCACCTCCCGCACCATCCCGAGCGCGCTCAGGTTGTTCGCCGCGATGATCGCATCCGGGGGTGGGCGCAGCGCCAGGAGCTGCGCCGTCGCCGTCCGGCCGCCGGCCTCCGTGTAGTCGCCCGGGGCCACCAGCTCTGAATCGACCGGCAGCCCGTGCATGCGCAAGGCCTGCCGGTAGCCTTCGAGCTTGTCGTCGGCGGTGGAGATGCCTGGCGGCCCGGCGATGAAGCCGATGCGCCGGCGGCCGCGCGCCACCAGGTGTGCCACTGCTTCGTATGCACCAGTCCGTACATCCACCGCCACCCAGTCCCATGGTGCGCCGGGGATACGCCGGTCCATCAGGACCACCGGCAGCGATGCCGGGATCAGCGCCAGCAGTTGCGCCGCAGCGATCTGGGTGGGAGCGAGCACCAGCCCATCGACGCGGCCAGCGCAGAGTACCTGCACGTCCCGCCGTTCGGCGCCGGGGTCTCGCGCCGCGTTGGAGACCAGCGTGGCATAGCCGGCGGTGGCCAGGGTATCCTGCGCAGCCTGCACCGCCTCGGTAAAGTGGGGGTTCATGATCGTCGGGATGACGATGCCGACGGCCTGCGTCCGCTGGGTGCGCAGGCCACGGGCCAGCGCGTTAGGCTGGTAGCCCACCCGCCGCGCTGCAGCCATAACGTGCTGGCGCAGGACGGGGTGCACCGTTGGATGTCCGTTCAGGGCCCGCGAGGCCGTCGAGACAGACACGCCCGCCTCGCGGGCCACGTCCTCTAGCTTCGGGATGCGGGGCTCAGACATCGATTGTCCTCAGCAAGCGTTTTCTCCCAGTGTAGCGTTGCACCGTTGCCGCGTCAAGCGGCCCCAGGGCTGCGGCTGCCGCGGCTTCCTGCCTGAAGAACTTCGTGAAAAGATGCACATTGACTTGCCTGAGGCCCGGTGCTATAGTAGGGCCGGCTGTGCTGGAACAGCGCGCGTCGCGCCGGCACAGCCGGCGCGCAGGGGGCGACCCCGACCCTCAGGGACGGAGGCTTGCAGCAGTGGCCACGCGCATGGCGGATATGCCGCAGCGGCTGTACGACCGGCTGCGGCAGACCAATGTATGGAAGTCGTTCTTCCGCACCGGCTACCCGGACAACCGGCGCGACCGCAACCTCATCATGGTGGAGAATACATTCCTGCATCTCCACCCGGCGCAGGTTCGGCGATCGGGCATCCGCACGACCTACACGCTCTGTCTGGGTGGCATCTCGTTCTTCCTGTTTCTTGTGCTCACGGTCACAGGCGTGCTGTTGATGTTTTACTACGTGCCCTCGGTGGAGCGGGCGTACTCCGATATCCAGGCGCTGGAGACGTCAACGACGTTCGGCATGCTGCTGCGGAACATGCACCGCTGGGGCGCGCACGCCATGGTGATCACGGTATTCCTGCACATGGCGCGGGTATTCTATACGGGCTCGTACAAGCCGCCGCGCGAGTTTAACTGGGTGATCGGGGTCGTGCTGCTGGTGCTCACGCTACTGCTCTCGTTCACGGGTTACCTGCTGCCGTGGGACCAGCTGGCCCTGTGGGCAATCACCGTCGGCACGAATATGGTGGGCGCCGCGCCGTTCCTGGGCAAGCAGATCCGCTTCCTGCTGCTCGGCGGCGCTGAGGTTGGACCGAACGCCCTGATCCGCTTCTATACGCTGCATGTGATCGGCCTGCCGTTGCTTGCCGCCACGTTCATGGCAGTCCACTTCTATCGTATCCGCCGTGACGGAGGCATCTCCGGCCCGCTCTAGTTGCGGCGCAGGCAGCTACGTCAGAGCCAGACTCAACCAGAGAGGGGGCGAGACACCGTGGCAACTGAGCAACCGCCCAGAGCGAACCAGTCCCAGCCCGGTGAGGGTGCCGCGGGAGCTGGCCAGGGACCCCGTCCGGTGCTGCGGCCGACTACGCCGCGGCCGGTCGCTGGCCAGGGCGCGGCTCAGCAGCCGGCCGCGCCGGGCCAGCCCGCTGCGCCTCCCGCCACGGCTGCGGGCGCCGCACGCCCGGCCACCGGAGCGGCTGCGGCTGCCGCTCGTCCGGCTACTGCGGCTGCCGGCGCAGCGCCACCGCGCCCGGCTGCTGAGCCGCGCCGGCGTGAGGAGCGCGTCAATACGTGGCCCAACCTGCTCATGCCCGAGTTCACCGCCGCTGTGGCGGTTACGCTCGGCCTCTTTGTCCTGGCGATCCTGCTGAACGCGCCGCTGGAGGAGCACTCCACGGTGAGCATCACGCCGAACCCGTCGAAGGCACCGTGGTACTTCCTGAACCTTCAGGAGCTGCTCCTGCACATGCACCCGGCGCTGGCCGGCGTGATCGTGCCCACGGTGCTCATCTTGGCGCTCATGGCGATCCCGTATATCGACACCGATCCCAAGGACGTGGGCATCTGGTTCACCTCGCCGCGCGGCCGGACGATCGCTATTCAGAGCGCGCTTTTCGCTGCGGTAGTGAATGTCGTGCTGATCATCTTCGATGATCCACGAATCGTGGGTACTCGCCGTCTAGTGCAGAATATCTGGTCTGCGCTTGGTCTGCCGAAGATGCGGCTGTTTACGATTTTGGATCAGCCGCTTGAGCTGCCGACCTTCATCAACGAGACGCTGATCCCGGTCATCTTGATGATCGGGCTGCCGTACCTGCTGATCCAGTACTATAAGCGCCGCGGGGCGACGGTGCGGGAGCAGTGCATCGCGTTCTTCAGCGGATTCCTGGCCACGTACATCGTGCTCACCCTCTTCGGCACGGTGTTCCGCGGCCCGGCGATGCTGCTGTACTGGCCCTGGGCCATGCCGCCGCGCACGTAACGGCAAACGGCACGGCCGGCGGGCGAGCAGCGACGCTCCTGGCTACTGCTCGACCTCCGCGAGCGATCAGTGCGAGACGAGCAAAGACGAGCAACGACTGAGACGAGCAAAGACTGGCAAGGTCTACTCAACACGTAGACCCGGTACCTGGACGTGAAGGAGCATAACGATGGCGGAAGAGCGCCCAACTCCGGCTCCTGCTGCTGCAGCAGCGGCCGCACCTGCTGTGGCGGGCACAGCCGCGCCCCGACCGCGGCCGGCTGCAGCGGAGCCGGGCCTGGATGAGGCCACCCTGGCCCGCCGGCGCATCCTGCGCTTCGCCGGCTGGGCGGCGGTAGCCACCTTGCTTCTCGAGTTCGGCGGCTGCTTCGTCGGCTTCTTCTATCCCTTGCGCACCGGCGCCTTCGGCAGCCGCATCCCCGCCGCCAGCCTAGCCGCCCTCAAAGTGGGCGACGTGCTAGACAACGTGGAGGGCCGCTTCTATCTGGTGCGCCTGCAGGAGGGCTTGATGGCCTACTACAAGCGCTGCACGCACCTGGGCTGCACCTACCGCTGGTTCCCTCAGGACAAGATCGACTTCGGCGGCCGCACCTACGAAGGGCTGTTCCGCTGCCCCTGCCATGGCTCGGTGTTCAACCGCTACGGCGAGGTGGTGGGTGGACCGGCGCCGCGGCCGCTGGACATCATGGCGATCATTATCCAGGGGGATACCGTGATCGTGGACACCGGTAAGATCACCGAACGCGAGCGCTGGGACCCCAGCCAGGCAGTCAAGGTCTGATCACCCCCAGCGAGGAGACGCATGGCCGAAGAACCGCGAACCCCGCCTGCACCGCCAGCTCCGCCCGCGGCACGGCCCGCCGCAGCGCGCCCGGCAGCCGCCGCGCCGGCTGAAGAGGCGCCGCGCGGCATGAGCTACGAGGCCCGTCGGGCCTGGGCGCTCATTCTGCCTGCGCTCATTGGCTTGGTTGCTATGCTGTACTGGGCCTATGAGCCTGCGCGCATGCAGGCTGCCGCTGAGCGCCAGCGCCGGGTGGAGATCCAGCGCGGCGCGCATATGTTCGCCCAGTACTGCACCCCCTGCCACGGCATTAGCGGCCAGGGAGGCGCCGGGCAGAACGGCGGCTATGCTCCAGCCCTGAACTCGGCGACGTACAAGGCTACCGATGACCCGAAGATCCATACGCACCCAGCCGATACCCCCGAATACAAGCACACCATCGATTTTCTGACCAAGACGATCGCCCGCGGTCGTGCCATTAAGCTCCCGCAGAACCCGGCCGATCCCAATAGCCCGCTGGTAGACGTCCAGGTCATGCCGAAGTGGGCCGAGAGCGAGGGCGGGCCGCTGAACCAGCAGCAGATCCTGGAGATCGCCCTGTTCATCGCCTACGGGACCGACGAGGACTGGGAGCATATGTCGGCGCAGGCGACCCCGGTGCCGGTGCCCACACCGCTGCCGATGCCGCGCTTTGCGGACCTACCGCCGGGAGATCCCCGCCGCGGGGAGGCCCTCTTCCGTGGCGGCGCTCAGCCACCATGTATTTCGTGTCATATCTTCGGCCAGACTGCTGCGGCGCCCGACCTTCAGCGTAATGCGCCGGAGTGGGACCGGCGGAAACCCGGCATGTCGGCCCAGGAGTATGTCCTGGAGTCCATCTGGAACCCGAACGCCTACGTCGTGCAGGGGTACCAGCCGAACATCATGCCGCAGATCTACTCCCGCCAGCTCACCCCGCAGCAGATCGCTGATCTCATCGCCTATCTGATGACGCTGCGAGGTGGGAGCTAGAGAGAAGAGAATAGATATAGATATAGATGTAATCCGTCGTGCGTAAGGCTCCACGAGCCAGTCCGCTATGCGGCAGAGGCATCGCTTCGTGGCGGGTCTGGTCGAGCTTCTGCGCATGATGGATTCAGCACTGCGACCCGGAGCAACCCATGGGGCGTGCCGAGGCACTCGTCCGACTTTACCGCTGTGGTGTCGTCGCCATTATGCGCAAGACGGAGTCGGCGCTGGCGATCGACGCCGCAGAGGCGCTGCTCGCGGGCGGGGTGGACCTGATCGAGGTGACGATGAATACGCCCGGGGCCCTGGAGATGATCCGGGATCTCACGGCCCACTTTCCGCAGGACCGCGCTTTGATCGGCGCCGGCACAGTGATGGATGTTGCCGCGGCACAGGCGGCGATCGAGGCCGGCGCCGAATTCATCGTCTGCCCGCACCTCGATGAGAAGATCGTGGCGTATGCCGGCCATCATGATGTCATGGTAGTGCCGGGCACGCTCACGCCGACAGAGGTCGTACGCGCGATGGCTGCCGGCGCAGACGCGATCAAAGTGTTCCCCGCTGGGCCGCTCGGCCCAGGCTACATCCGCGATCTGCTCGGCCCGCTGGATACGGCCCGCCTGGTGCCCACCGGTGGCATCACGCCGGACAATGCCGAGGCGTACATCCAGGCCGGGGCCTTCGCCCTGGGCGCCGGCTCGGCGCTGGTCGATGCCAAGACCGTGGCTGCGCGCGACTTCGACACCCTTATCCAGCGCGCCCGGCGCTTTGTCAACGCTGTGCAGCGCGGCCGCAGCGCCCGCAGGGGCTAGCTCCAGGCGTGTCAGTCAGCTCCCCCGATCTGAGCGTCATCATCGTCAGCTTCAACACGCGCGCGCTGCTCGAAGCGTGCCTGCGCTCCCTCGGCCAGACGCGCGTCGCGCTCGAAGTCTTCGTCGTTGACAATGGCTCCACCGATGGTTCGGTGGAGCTCGTACGGGCCCAGTTCCCACAGGTGCGGCTGCTCCTGCCGGGGCGAAACCTAGGGTTTGCCGCGGCAAACAACATGGCCCTACGCCGGGCTACGGCGCGCCATGTCCTGCTGCTTAATCCGGATGCTGCGGTCGAACCCGGCGCCCTCGAGGCTGTAGTAAACTTCCTCGACCAGCATCCTGATGTCGGCGCGCTGGGCGGGCAGCTTACCTACGGCGATGGCAGCTTCCAGCACTCGGTGTTCCACTTTCCAACACTGCCGATGATCTTTCTGGACTTCTTCCCTCTGAACCATCGCCTGCTGAACTCTCGACTGAACGGGCGCTACCCGCGCCGCTGGTACGACCGATCGTTCGATGTTGACCATCCGCTGGGGGCGTTTATGGCCGTGCGCCGCACAGTGCTCGAAGACGTCGGCCTGCTTGACCCCAGCTATTTCATGTACTGTGAGGAGATCGACTGGGCCTATCGTATCCGCCGCGCTGGCTGGCGCATCTGCTACGTTCCTGACGCGCGTGCGGTGCACCACGCCGGCCAGAGCACCAGCCGACTCCATCGGCAGATGTTCGTCGAGCTCTATCGCAGCCGCTATTTGCTGTATCGCCGCTATCGCTCTATAGTATTTTGCCAGGCTGCCCGCGCCATCGTGCGCGCCTGTTGTCTCGTCACGATTGGACGTGACGCGCTCCTGGTGCTGGCCGGGCGACTGGATCCGGCCGTTGCCCGTGGCCGACGTGAGGTGCTGTTGGCGGCTGCAGCATTGTGAACGCCTTCGCTGCGCGAGCCACTGTTATGGGCGTCACCGCAATCGTGCTCACCCGCGATGAGGAGCGCCACATCGTGCCCTGCCTCCAGACGCTGGCCTGGGCCGGCGAGCTGATCGTGGTTGATTCCGGGAGCCAGGACCGCACTGTTTCCTTAGCGCGCCGTGCCGGGGCACGCATTGTGTGTCGGGAATTCGATAATTGGGCTAAACAAAGACAATTCGCGCTCGGGCTGGCGCGCTATCCCTGGGTACTCTTCGTTGATGCTGATGAGCGCGTGACACCGGAGCTGGCCGCTGAGGTGCAGGCTGTTACCGCCCAGCCAGAGGGGGAGATCGCCGGTTACTGGATGCCGCGCCGCAACTTGATCCTCGGACACTGGATGCGCGCAACTGGCTGGTATCCCGATTACCAGCTCCGCCTGATGCGCCCGGACCGCAGCGAGTATGACTTCACACGGCCGGTCCATGAGCTCGTGCGGCTGCACGGGCCGGCAGCGTATCTCCGGGGACATCTGCTCCATTACACTGGTGATGACCTGCGCCGCTTTCTACGCAAGCAGGAGCAGTACGCTTGGTACACTGCGGAGCAGATGTTCCGTGCGGGCACTCGTCCGAAGCTGCGCAACTATGTGCTCCAGCCATGGCGCGAGTTCTGGCGCCGGATGTGGTCCTACCGTGGCTACCGTGATGGCCTGCACGGACTCGCGCTCAGCCTGCTGATGGCCTATTACACCTGGCGCACCTATGTCACGCTTGGCCGGCGGTGGCACGGGTATGGCCGCCCAGCTCAGTAGCGCTCGGCCGGACGTCACCGTCGTAATTGTGAGCTGGAACGTCCGCGGCTTCCTGGCGCGCTGTCTCACTACTGTGCAACGAGAGGCACAGACGGCGCCGTTCGCCACACAGATCGTGGTCGTGGACAACGGATCGACCGATGGCACACTGGACATGCTGGCACGGCAGTTCCCGGAGGTCTCTGTGCTGGCGAGTTCGTCGAACTGCGGGTTCGGCGCCGCCAACAATCGGGCCCTGGCTCGCTGTGCCACCCGCTACGCCCTAGTGCTCAATCCCGACACCGAGCTCCTGCCCGGTGCGCTGGCCAGCCTGGTCGCCGAGCTTGAGGCACATCCTGATGCGGCCGTCTGCGGACCGATGCTGCTCAATGCCGATGGATCCGTGCAATCATCACGGCGTCGCCTGCCATGCGCGATGACTGGCTTTGTCGAGAGTACCCTTGTCCAGCGGTTCCTGCCTGACCTCACACTGCTGCGCCACTATTACGCCGCCGACCGGCCCAATGACGTGGCACAGGAAGTCGATTGGGTGACCGGCGCAGCTATGCTCGTGCGCGTGAACGCGGCACGCCAGGTAGGGCTCTTTGACGAGGGGTTCTTTATGTTCTCTGAGGAGCTCGACTGGTGCTGGCGCTTCCGGCGTGCCGGATGGACCGTGCGGTACACGCCGGCGGCGCGGGTGATCCACTATGGCGGCCAGAGCACGGCCCAGGTGCCGCTCAGGCGCCAGTTACTGTTCCTCCACGGGAAATACCGCCTGTATCGCAAATACTTTGGCCGTGCTCTAGAATTGGCGCTGCGAGGTTTCATCTTCTGCACCTATGTGGCCCAACTTCTCGAAGAGGCAGTGAAGCTACTCTACCGGGCTGAGCAGCGTCCCCTCCGCGCCGAACGGGCGCGGACGTTCATGCACATTCTGCGATGGCATGTACAGGGCTCGCCGCTGCCGGTCCCTCGGAGTGGCGCGCCCGCGGCGGAGCCAGTGCGATGACGTACCGCATCTGCCTGGTCTCCGGTGAGTACCCGCCCGCTCAGGGCGGTGTGGGCGATTACACTGCCTGCCTGGTCGCTGAGCTCGCGCGCCGGGGCCATGAAGTGCTCATCGCCACCTCGCGGCGCATTCCGGCATCGGCAGGCGGCAATGTTTTCGTATACCCGCTGGTCGAGCGGTGGAATGCCGCTGCCCTGCCAGTCCTGCAGGCTTTCCTGCGCCAGGTCCGCCCCGACGTCATCCACATTCAGTATCAACCTGCCGCCTACAGTATGGAGTGGGCGATCTGCCTGCTGCCAGCAATGATCCGGCACATGAACTGGCGTCCGCAGGCGCGGGTGGCTGGCAGCCCGCTCGGCCGGCCGCTTGCCGGCGCGCGTCCCCTGGTGGCAGTGACCTGCCATGATCTGCGTGTGCCCTGGCTCTTTCCGAAGGCCGGGCCGCTGCGCGAGCTGCCGCCGCGGCTCATGCGCTGCGCCAGTGATACCGTCATCGCCGTTGCCGCCGAAGACCTGGCGCTGCTTCGGGCGCGCGGCGAGGCGATGCGTGCAACGCATATTCCGATCGGCAGCAACATCGCGGTAGCGCCACCACCCGGCTACCGGCGCGAGGCATGGCGCGCCGCCCACGGCGTCGGCCCTGACGAGCAGCTCATCGGCTTTTTCGGCTTTGCGAACGCCAGCAAAGGGCTAGACACCTGGTGGCAGGCCCTGGAGGTGCTGCTCCACGCCGGGCGGCCGGTCCGGCCCGTGCTGATCGGCGGCACAGCTGGTGACAGCGACGCGACCAATGCGGGCCAGGTGCGGGCGTTGGAGCACTGGCGTAGCAGCAGCGCTGCCGGCCGGCGCGCCATTGTGACGGGCTTCCTCCCCCCGGCCGAGGTGTCGGCCTGGCTGCTGGCGTGTGACGCTTGCGCACTGCCCTTCCGCGATGGCGCGTCGCTTCGCCGCGGGAGCCTGCTCGCCGCCCTACTCCACGGTGTTCCCGTGGTCACGACTTTCCCGCCCAGGGCTGGGACCGCGTTGGAGCCGGGCCGACATGTGCTGTGCGTGCCGCCCGACGACGCTAGCGCGCTGGCCGCTGCCCTGGCACAGCTCCTCGACGACTCCGAGCTCCGCGAGTGCCTTGCCCGGGCCGGCCGTGCACTGGCCGGGCAGTACACCTGGACCGCCATCGCCGCACAGCACTTGCGCCTGTACCAGGACCTCCTAGCGCGCCTTCGTCCCCACACCCCGAGCATCCCTGCAGAGGAGTGTCTATGATCCCCGGTGAGGTGCGGCAGTGCATGTGAGGCTGCCCGCTCGCAGCTCCTCGTCCCGTCCGGTGCACCTTCCTGGCGGTGCCACTGTGGGCGCGCCGGGCGCGCGCCCGCCCATGGTGCCGCTCGGCGTACTCGCGCTGACGCTGCCCGCGTTCCTCGTGCGGCTCTGGGGTATCGATTGGGAAAACCTCTGGTGGGATGAGGCGCTCAGCGTGTACCGTGCCAGCTCGACCTGGCCGGAGTTGCTCACGAACACGATCCGCATCCAGGGGACAGAGACGAAAGACCTGCACCCGCCGCTGTATTTCGTCTTCCTCCGCCTGTGGATGCTCGGTGCCGGCCAGAGCGAGTTCGCCGCGCGCGCGCTCTCAGCTATGCTCGGCGTGCTCCTCGTGCCCCTCGGAGCCGCGCTGGCGGCCCGGTTGGTCGGGCGCCGGGCCACGCTGCCCGCGGCAGCTCTGGCGGCGTTCTCTCCGTTTGCCGTGTGGTACGGCCAGGAAGCGCGCATGTACACGCTTGTGCCGCTGCTCAGCGCGCTCTCGGTCTACGTGCTGCTCCGGGCACTCGAAGAGCAACAGCTCAGGCTCTACGTGGCGTATCTGGCCACCACCGCGGCGCTGCTCTACACACACTACTTCGGTCTCTTTCTCCTGGCGGTCCACGCCGGTTGCGTACTGCTAGCGGCGCGACAACAGGCGCGCCGTGGCCTGCGCTGGAGTCTCCACCCGCTGCGCGCTCCCGACCGGGCTGTGCCGCTCCTGGCGGTGCTCATCGGCGCACCGCTCACACCGTATATCGTGTGGCGGCTCACGACGGGGCATGAGTGGGGACGCCGGCTCATCTCGCTGCCGCAGATCCTCTGGGACACCTGGCGTGTGCACCTGGCCGGCCTGGCTGGTGGCTGGCATGCCGAAGCGCTCAGCGTGGCTGTCGCGGGCGCATGCGCGGTGGTCGCGCTGGTTTTGTCCAGGCAGCGGTCCCCTCGCCCGGCACTGGCGCTGGGACCGTCGAGCGTCGGGGGGAACGGCCATCCAAGCCATACGGGCCATGCGAACTCTGCAGGTGCTGTATACCGAGCTGCCGGACCGCGCTGGGATATGCTGGCCATCTATCTCCTCGTCCCTGTAGTGGCGATCTTCCTGCTTTCGCTGATCAAGCCGCTCTTTGGCCACATCAGGTATATGAGCATCGTGTCGCCGGCGCTGTACAGTGCATTGGGTGGGGCCATCGCCTCCTCTCGCCGTGGCGGTGTGCTGCTGGCCGGCCTAGCCGGCCTGGCGATGCTCTACGGGAACGCTGCCCAGCGTCTTGACCCCGCCTCGAGGCGCGAGGCATACGCCGCGGCCATGCAGTTCGTCGAGCGCCACAGCCAGCCGGGGGACGCCGTCATCTTCTACGCGAACGGCTCGGAGCCTGCGTTCCTCTATTACGTCAAGCGCGGGCTCCCGTGGTACTCGCTGCCGCGCCCGGAGCACGACCGCACCGACCCGCGGCTGATCGGAGAAGAATTGGCGCCTATCGCGCAGGCCCACCCGCGTGTCTGGCTGGTCACCCTGGGCGCGGAGATGGCCGACCCGCGTGGGCTGATCGTCGAATGGCTGGAGACACATGCGGTACGCAGCCTGAGCGCCAGCTTCTGGGGTGGCGGCTTCGGCAGAGCGCTTGAGGTGGCGCGCTATGAGACCCGGCCAGTGTACGGGACTGCACGTGCGGAGGTCACCGGGCTCGGTGCCGGCGGGACTAGCACTTGGCCCGGTGCGCTGCTGGTGCAGGCGGCCAGCCCAGGCGTCAATCTGGGGAACGCGCTGCGTTTGCACCAGGCCGTTTTTATCGTTGACACCGGCGCCGGCAGCGCCACAGCAACCTATTACTGGGAGGTGCTTCGCCCGGTTACGAACGAACTCGTGGTGTCAACCCGTATCGTGGACGGTGAAGGGCGAACGTGGGCGCAGCGCGACAGCCCGCCTCTGAATGGCAGCGCCCTGGCCTCCCAGTGGCAGGCCGGCACGTTCGTCCGCGATGTTCACGACCTGACGCTTGAGGACGGGATGCCACCCGGCCACTATTACCTTGTGCTGGAGGTCTACTCGCTCCCGGCACAGCGTGGTCTGGAAATTATAAACGAGCAGGGCATCGGCAGCGGGACGCTGGTCCGTCTCGGTGAATTCACGACTGTCGCACCCGCGCCTGCTGTGCCTCCCCGGCGACTGCTCCCCGTCCGCATGGGCCCGATCGACTTGCTGGAGGCCCGCCTGGGAACCGGGAGCGCGAAACCTGGCGAGCGCCTGCGGGTCCAGGGTCTGGTGCAGCTCACTGGGCAGGGCGCCGCTGGGGTAGCTGGCGGGGCTGGCGCGCCACAGCCGGTTCTGCGCGCGCGGCTGGTAGATGCGCAGGGCCATACCGTACGGGAAGCCAGTGCGCCGCTCGGGCTACTGTTCGGGGAGGATACTGGGCAGGACCGCGGTCGCGGTGCTGTGCTGGGATGGAAGCTGGACCTCCTGCTTCCCGCGGGCTTGCCGAGCGGCCGCTACCGTGCACAGGTCGCCCTTGACGCGCCCGGCGCCAGGGCTGCTGCGATCCGCTGGGGACGCCTGCTGCACCCGTCGGTGTGGCGTCCTGCAGTCTCCAGCGATGGTGGCCCGGCCACTGCGCCGGCGTTGCGCTGGCCGCGCCCGGCGGGTCACCCGGTTGGCGGCGGCTGGGTCGAGGTCGGCGAGGTCCTCGTCCAGGGACGCACTCCTGACCTCCATTCCCCGCGGCCGCAGCATGTCATCTCGGTGCGGGTGGGCGAAGCCATCCAGCTCATCGGGTATGATGTGAGCACGACGAGCATACGGCCCGGCGAGACGCTCTACCTCACGCTCTACTGGCGCTGCACCGCAGCGATGGAGACCAGCTATACCGTCTTCACGCACCTACTCGATCCGTCCGGCCGGCTGCGCGGCCAACATGATGACATACCCCACCGCGGTGAGCTCCCGACGACGAGCTGGGTTGCTGGGGAGTACATCACCGATCGCTATGAGCTCCAGCTCGCTGCAGACGCACCGCCTGGAATATACTGGCTGGAAGTCGGCATGTATGATGCCCGTACGCTGGTCCGGTTACCGCTCTACGCTGATGGCGCGCGGCTTGCGGACGACCGCGTGCTTCTGACACAGATCATGGTGCAGCCCGCCGCACCACTGCAATGAGCCGGCGTGCGGGTCGTGGAGGCAGCATGACGAGAACGGTGCTCAGCCCGCCTGAGCAAGCCGCGTACTCTGTACCGGCACAACAGGCCGCGCCTCATCCACCGCACCGTGCTGCCAGCGTGGCCGTAGCTCTCCTTGCTGTCTGGTGCTTCTTCGTCAGTGCGGTGTACAGCGTTGCCACGCCGATCTTTGAGGCGCCGGATGAGCCCTTCCACTTCGCCTATGTCCGCTGGCTTGCCTCCGGCCGCGGCCTGCCCGTGGTCGATCCGCTCCGGCCGGAAGCCTGGCGCCAGGAAGGCACGCAGCCGCCGCTCTACTACGCGATCGGGGCGCTGCTCACCAGTTGGCTTGATACGGGCGACCTCCCGCTCGTGCTCGCATTCAATCCGCACGCCCGTCTAGGCGTCCCCGACGCCACGGACAATCGCAATGCGGTGATCCATACCCCTCGTGAGCATTTTCCGTACCGAGGCTCCGTGTTCGTGGTGCATCTCCTGCGGCTGCTCTCTGCCGCGCTGGCCGCCCTCACCATCCTGGCCACGTACATGCTGGCGAGAGCGGTGTGGCCAGAGCGGCGGAGCGCGGCCCTGCTCGCTGCGGCGCTCGTGGCCGCGAATCCTATGTTCCTATTCATCAGCGCATCAGTGAACAACGACGCGCTGGCTACGCTGCTTGCGACGACTTGCCTGACACTCACGGTATACGCCGCAGTGCGGCCCTCTCGCTGGGGTGCGCTGGCAGCCGGGGCAGCTGGTGGGCTGGCGCTGCTGGCGAAGCTGAACACTGCGTGGGTTATCCCACTGGCCGCGCTCTATACCGGCATGTGCACATACCGTCGGGAGGGGCCGGGCGCGGCGCTGCGCGCTGTCAGTGCGATGCTGCTGGCCGCCGTCGCGGTGGCCGGCTGGTGGCCGGCGCGCAATCTGCTGGTCTACGGCGACCTGGCTGGCCTGGCCGCGCACCTGGCCGTGATGGGCAGCGCGCCCCGCCGCGAGGTCGCCCAGCTTCTCGACGAGCTGGCAGGGCTGCGTTTCGCTTTCTGGGGCATCTTCGGCTGGTTCAATGTCCTGCCACCGCTCGCCTACTACATCCCCTTCTGGAGCGCCACCTGCGCGGGGCTAGTCGGGCTGGCCTTGCAGGTAGGTTCGGGACGCCGGGGCAGCTCACCCGTGACTGTGCCCGCGCGACCTGGCCAGGCGCCACTGTGGCTGCTTACCGGGGCGGTCCTCTCGGCCCTGGGCAGCCTGCTGTGGTGGACCCTCCAGACACAGGGCGCACAAGGGCGGCTGCTCTTTCCGGCGTGGCCCGCTGCGGCGGTCCTGCTGGTCTACGGCTGGGAGCGGCTTGCCGGCGCGCGCCGGTTGCTCCCCTTCGGGAGCGCTCTCGTAGCTGCACAGGCCGTGCTCGCTGCCGTGACCCCGCTCGCCGTGATCGCCCCGGCCTATCACCTTCCGGCCGACAGCCAGCCAGGGCTCGGCCAGGCCCGTCCCGCGGCAGCGGGGACCGGCGAGCTCTGGCGGTATGACGGCCGTATCGCTCTGCTCGCAGCGGAGCTTCCAGCCACTGTGCGCCCCGGCGAGCCAGTAGTAGTTACCCTGCACTGGCGAGCGCTGGACGCGCCGGGCCGGAACCTGTCGGTGTACGTCCAAGTCCTGGCGCCGTCGGGCCGTAAAGTCGGGCAGCGCGATAGCTTCCCCGGCGGAGGCCTCGCACCCACAGTCTACTGGCGTGCCGGTGATGAACTCATCGAGCGCGTTACCGTACCGCTGGAGCCCGACCTGCCACCTGGGGAGTATACGGTCCTGGTCGGCCTGTACGATCTCGCGCCGCCGGCCCATCTGTTCCTGCCAGCGCCGGCCTCCAGCGACCGCATCCGTGACTCCCGCTACATCGTCGCCGGAACAGTGCGCCTCGTAGCTACGCAGCCCGAGGCAGGACAGGCTGCCGGGGAGGGCGGACGGCAGTGACCCGTGGCGACCTCGCGGCGATCGCCGCCGTGCTGCTGCTTCCGGTGGCGCTGTTCTGGCGCGTGCTGTTCGACGGCGCGACCATGCCGCCGGGCGGCGGTGACTTCGCCGCGTTCGTCTACCCCAACTTCGTCTTCGCCGCACGCTGGCTCCAGCAGGGCACACTGCCCCTGTGGAATCCCCACTTCTTTTCCGGCGCGCCGTTCCAGGCCGACGTGCAGACCGGGCTCTTCTATCCATTGAACCTCCTCGCGCTGCTCAGTGCACGGCCATTCACCTACCGGGCGCTTGAGCTTCTGGCCATCGCCCACTACAGCCTGACTGGCCTGCTTATGTGGCTCTACCTGCGGCGCCTGGGTGTCGGACAGCTTGCCTCCCTGGCCGGGGCTGCGGCGTGGCAGGCCTGCGGGTTCCTGGTCGCACACCTCGGGCATTACAACATGCTGGCTGTAGCGGCCTGGCTGCCTGGCCTGCTCCTTGCCCTGGAGGCCGCCCTGCCGGCCCTGCGAGGGCCCGCGCTCGGGCGCGCGGCGCGGCCGGTGGGAGCCGCTGCCCTGGTGTACGGGCTGTCGGCGCTGGCCGGACACACGCAGATGACACTGTACCTGGGCCTCGCCGGGACGATCTACCTGCCGGCTCGTCTGCTGACTAGCCTGGATGCCGGACCGGCCGCCAGCGCCCTGCGCGGCAAGCTGCTGGCGCGCGGGCTCGCTGCTGCGGCGCTCGTGCTTATGCTCGGTGGCGGCATCGCTGCGGTGCAGTACCTGCCCACCCTGGAGCTAGCGCGGGTCTCGGTACGCGCAGCTATCACGTTTGAGCAGGGCCGTGAGTTCGCCCTGCCTGCGGCCGCCCTGCTGCTGTTCCTGGCGCCGGGCTTCTTCGGCTCGGCCCAGACCGGGATATGGTATCTTTCCAGCCTGACCGAGAGCTACACCTACACCGGCATCGTCGTGCTGGTGCTCGCCTCCGCCGGGGTCCTGCTGCCACGCCCACAGGTGCGGCGCCTTGCGCTCCTGCTGGCAGCCCTGGCGGCGGGGAGCTTGCTGCTCGCCCTCGGCGATGAGACCGCGTTGTATGGATGGCTGTGGCGAGGGGTGCCGCTCTTCGATCGATTGCGTGCGGCAGGGCGTTTCCTGCTGCTCACGCACGTTGCCCTTGCGACCCTCGCTGCGCTCGGGCTCGACGGCCTACGGCCGCCCTGGGGCACCCGCCACCGCCTGTTTGTTGATCGCCTGCTAGCGGCCTGGGGGCTGCTGCTGGCCGCCCTGGTCCTGCTGGCGCTGCCCACTGGCTATCTGGGTCTGGCGCTATATGCCAGCCGCGATGCCGTACTGGCCCAGCGAGCCGGCGCAGCACTGGGATCGCTGACGGTCGCCGCGCTGCTTCTAGGCCTGACCCTGGGGCTCCTGGCCCTCTACCGGTCCGGCCGGCTGGGCTGGACATCCTTCGCTGGACTCATGCTTGTCCTGTTGCTGGCCGACCTCCACGGCGCGAACGGGCGCTACAACCCTACGACTGCTGATATCCTCTCAGCCTACCGCCATCCCGAGGCTGTGCAGTTCCTTGCCTCCCAGCCAGGCATCTTCCGAGTGGACAGCGACACCGGCATCGACGATATCTGGCACCCCAGCCTGCCGGCGCTGGCTGGCTATGAGAGCACCTGGGGCCTGTTCAACCCGCTCGGCCTGGCCGAGTATCAGGTGCTGCTCAAGGGCCACCTCCGCGACCGCTCGAGCAGGCTCTACCAGTTCCTGAATGCACGCTATCTGGTGGTGAAGAAGGGCGAGCGCCCGCCCGGTGAAACGTTCCGTCCGGTGTTCCTCCAGGACCCGCGGGTCGACATTTACGAAAACGCCCAGGCGCTCCCGCGGGCGTTCGTCGTGTACGACGCTCAGGTCGTGGACGGCCGCGCGGCCGCGCTGGCAGCCATCACCACCCCCGGTTTCGATCCGGCGCGCACGGTTGTGCTCGAACGCAGCCAGGGAGATATACCGGCCAGCGCTGCCCCGTCGCCGCAGCCCTCCTTCACACCCGCTGAGCTCGAACAGACAGGACCTGGACGGCTGCGCGTGCGCGTGCAGGCAGCGCGTCCAGGCTGGCTGGTGCTGAGCGAGGTCTGGTACCGCGGTTGGCATGCGAGGGTGGACGGCCAAGCTGCACCGGTGCGACGTGCCAACTGGCTCTTCCGCGCCGTGCCGGTGGATACGGGAGAGCACATCGTCGAGCTCTGGTTTGCCCCTGCCACCTTCGTCGCAGGAGCGGCGATCAGTGTCGCATCGCTGCTGGCGTGCCTGGTCCTGCTCTCACCGCTCCCCCAGCGCCTGGGCAGAGGCAGAGTGCAGGCGCCGTCTTCAGGGCGCTGTACGCCAGATATGTGCGATCCGCTGCACGACGGTGATGCTCGAGATGATGGCCAGCGCAGCAATAGCGATTTCCAGCGTCGGCCGGCCGAGTAGCAACCCCAGGCCCAGCGCCACCACCCGCTCCGGACGCTGAAAGAGGCCGACCTTACACTCGAGCCCCAACCCCTCGGCGCGAGCACGGGCATAGCTAACCATGAGCGAGCCGATCACCGCCATGTACGTGAGCGCCAGCTCCAGCAGCGAGCCACCGTGCTGGTAGTAGTATAGGAGCACGCCGAAGAACAGCGCCGCCTCGGAGATGCGGTCCATAGTTGAATCGAAGAAGGCCCCGAAAACAGTCTTCCTGTTCGCCACGCGGGCGAGCGCACCGTCGAGCATATCGAAGGCGCCGGAGAACAGCACCAGCGCGCCGCCCCAGGCGAGGTGGCCGCTAGCGATCACCGCAGCCGTGGCCAGGTTCAACAGGAAGCCGACCAGGGTCAGGGCGTTGGGCGAGACGCCGAGGCGCGCCAGCGGCGTAACGCTGCCCTCTGCCACGCGGCGAGCCAGATCAACCAGCCAGGAGGCGAACATAGGCTAGCCCGTGCTCGGCAGCAGCACACCCGGCACTGGGCGCCGCTGCGCAGCAAGGATGTCTTCGTAATAGGCCAGGATACGCCTGGCGATGCGGTCCCAGGCATAGGCCTGCACGCGGCGCCGGCCAGCCTCGGCCAGCCGGGCCCGATAGCCGTCATCGGCAATCAGACGGGTCAGCGCCACCGCCAGCGCCGTCGCATCCCCAGGCGGCACCAGCAGGCCGGCCTCACCCGCCGCCAGGACTGTGCGATAGCCCTCAATGTTAGAGGCCACCACCGGCTTGCCCGCCGCCATGGCCTCCAGCAGGACGATCCCCTGGCTCTCCCGGCCGATCGCCGGGGCGCAGAACAGATCGCAGGACTTATAGTAGCGGATCTTGTCCTCGGGCGAGACGAAGCCCTTGAAGAGCACGTCGGTCAGACCAGCCTGCCGCACGAACGTCTCGTAGGCCGCGCGCTGCTCGGCCTCGAAGGCGCCGACCACGAGCAGGCGCACGCTGGGGAATTGCTGCTTCACGTACGTGAGCGCCTGAAGTAGGTAGAGCAGCCCCTTGCGCTTCTCCAGGCGCCCTACGAAGAGGATGTTCAGGTAACCGTCGCGCAGCTCTGGGAAGGGCGCCAGGCGCGGGTCGGCGAACTGCTCCAGGTCCACGCCGTTGGGAATGATCTCGTACGTGGCCGGGAAGTACGTGCTGATGAACCGCATGGCCGCCGTCGAGACAGCAATGCGCCCATGAAGCTTGGCGAAGTAGCGCGCCAAGATCGGCTTACCCAGGCGGTAGCCGGTGTAGGAGCGGCGCGCCGCATGGAAGGTCGCCACGTTGACGGTCGTGGAATGGCGCAGCACAGTAATCGGTACTGCTGGCGCGAACGGCTCGTGTAGATGGATAATATCGAAGTTCTCGGCGGCAAGGATCTGCTTCACCCGCCGGGAGAGGGTGAGCGACAGGTTGATGCGCGCCACCGCCTGATTGGCCGGCACACCAATGATCCGCTCTCCCACGCGGTAGAGGTTGTCGCACGGGAGCTCACGCTCGTCTTTCGAGGACGGCGCCAGAATGCGCACCTGGTGGCCCAGCCGCCGAAACTGCTGGTCAAGGTGCCGGATGTGCTCGGTGACGCCGCCCGGATAAGCAAAGTCGTATGGCGAGACCAGGGCGATCTTCATGGGCGTTCCCCTGCAAGTGTACCGGCGGCCGACTGCGACGCGGTCTCTTCTGCTGGCCACATGCGACGGAACAGCACCCACTGGCCGGGATCGGCTGCGATCGCCCGCTCCATCATCTCGGCTAATCGCTGCGTCCCGGCGATAAGGTCGGCAAGCTCATCTGCCGTGCGCGGCACCTGGAAGAGCGGCTCCACCCAGGCATGGAAGCGGTCACCCGGCAGGCGCCTGGCAAAGGCCATCGAGATAGGTGCGCCGCTCAGGCGCGCCAGGCCCGCCGGACCTTCCGGCAATCTAGTCGTGCGCCCGAAGAAGCGCACCGGCACGCCCTGTCCCCCGCGGGGTAGGAAGTCTGCTGCGATGCCGACGATCTCGTTTCGGCGGAGGGCTCGCAGCAATGTGCGCAGACTATTGTGCTCCGGTACGATATGCAGGCCCTTGCTCCCACGCAGGTGCACTAGCAGTTCCCACAGCCGCTGAGAGCGAGGCACCTCCATCGGCACCCACGCCTGAAACCCGTGCAAGGCGAAGTACTGCCCTACCCAGTCGATGTTGCCGTAGTGGGCCATGCAGAGCACCAGCCCTTTCCCTTCGCCCAGCGCGGCCTCGATATGCTCCCACCCCTCTATATGTAACACCCGGTCGAGCTCTTCGGCACGCAGCAGCGGGATACGAAACAGGTCGACGTAGTTCCGTGCTGCGGTGCGAAAGCAGCGGCGCATCGTCTGGTGCACCAGCCGTCTCTGCTCCTGAGGCGGCAGCGTGGCGAAGACCACCTGAAGGTTCGCGCAGAGGTTCCGCCGCGCCGGACGGGCCGCATAGCAGGCCCCCAGCGCGGCGGCATCGGCCAGGGCATAGGCAGCCCGGCGCGGCAGCTTCGGGACCGCCCAGGCCCCGGCGCGAAAAAGCCAGTACACGACCGTGTCGCTCAGGCGCTCCGCGGCCACGGCCGTCTCACTCATGCGAGGCCGGTGCCCGCCTCAGGCTGCGCCGCCGGCCCTGGCGCTTCCAGAAGCCCGCGTTCCGCCGGCTGGACCGGCGCACTGGGCCACATCGGCCGGAACATGTACCACTGATCGGGATGCAGGCGGATAATCCCCTCCAGGCCCTGGACGATCTGCTGCATCAGCGCCTGGACCTCCTGCTCGAAGTTGCCCGTCGAGGCCGGGATGATCGGCGGCGCAATCACGCCGGAGTAGGTGTTGTCTCGGTTCCGCCACATGCCCATCGGCACGACCACCGCGCCCGTCTTTAGCGCCAGCGCCGCGGCGCCAGCCGGCACGTTCGTGCGCTGTCTGAAAAAGGTCACCTCGACACCGCTGGCGTCAACGGGCCGGTCGATCAGGAGGCCGACGATCTGGTTTCGCCGCAGCACCCGGAAGAGCTTGCGCGCTGCGCCGTCCACGTCGATCACTTCGATGCCAGTGTGCCGGCGGATGCCCTGGACCAGCTCGTTGAGCTGGGGCGGCTTGAAGGTATCCGCCACCACAGTGACTTTGAAGGTACGGGCCAGGAACGCCGCGCCCACATCCCAGTTCCCGAAGTGCCCGCTGACGAAGATGACCCCCTTCCCGTGCGCCAGCGCCTCCTCCAGGTGCTCCCACCCGCGCACGTGCCGGACAGCGCGGGCGATCTCTTCGGGCGAGAGGTGCCGCAGGCGCAAGAACTCCGCCAGGTACTTGGTGTAGTTGCGCATAGAGCGCCGGGCGACGAGCTTGACCTGCGGATGGTCGGGCGGCAGACCAAGCACCTGGGCCATGTTCTGCAAGGTGATCTGGCTCTTCTCGCGCCACAGCCAGTAGAAGCACTCGCCGGCGATTACTGCGACCAGGTAGACCAGCCAGCTAGGCAGTACCTTCACCAGCGCGCTGCACACGCGCATCAGTACGTAGGTAAGCATACCTTTCCCACCGCTCCCGTCCTGCGCCCACTCCTAAAGCACACGCCGTCTACGAGTCTACGAGCACTCACCTGCGTCGTTGTGGGGGCGTGCCTGGTCAGCGCCTGCGCCTTCGCTACTGCCGGCCCGTGCTGAGCGGGGACGTGCCCGCTCGGCTGCCGGGCCGCCCTCGCGCTCCGCCGCCGCGCGCAGCGTTGCCGAAGTCAGGTTTGACTCGCCACGGATAAACGCCTCGACGAGATTACGCGCCTCGGTATCGCTGTACTGCACCGGCGGCGACTTCATGAAATACGCCGATGGCCCTAGCACTGTGCCAGCCAGCCCGCGATCCATCGCCAGCTTGCAGCAGCGCACCGCATCGATCACGACACCAGCAGAGTTCGGTGAGTCCCACACCTCCAGCTTGAGCTCGATGTTCAGCGGCACATCACCGAACGAGCGCCCTTCCAACCGGATGTACGCCCATTTGCGGTCGGCCAGCCACGGCACGTAGTCGCTGGGGCCGATGTGCACGTTCTCGGACCCGATGTCGTAATCGAGCTGTGAGGTCACCGCGTTGGTCTTGCTTTCTTTCTTGGAGGCCAACCGTGCGCGCTCGAGCATGTTCAGGAAGTCGGTATTGCCGCCCACGTTGAGCTGGTAGGTGCGCTCCAGGCGCACGCCGCGCTCACGGAACAGGTTCACGAGTACGCGGTGAAGGATCGTGGCGCCCACCTGCGACTTAATGTCATCACCGATCACCGGCAAGCCACGGCTCTCGAAGCGCCGTTGCCAGTACCGCTCGCGCGCGATGAACACAGGGATGCAGTTGACAAAGCCACAGCCGGCGTCGAGCACCTGCTCGACATACCACTTGGTCGCTTCTTCTGATCCCACTGGCAGGTAGTTCACCACCACGTCGGTCCCGGTGTCTCGTAGGATCTCCACGATGTCATCGGTTGAACCCGGCGCTTTCCGGATGACCCCGGCCAGATACTGGCCGATGCCGTCGTGCGTCATACCCCGATACACCGGCACACCCAGGTGCGGGACATTGGCGAACTTTACGGTATTGTTCGGCGCGGTGAAGATCGCCTCGCTCAGATCGCGGCCCACCTTGCGTTCATCGATGTCGAACGCAGCGCTGAACTCGATATCGCCGATGTGATAGCCACCCAGATCAACATGCATGAGCCCCGGCACGAACTCATCGGTCGGGGCATGGCGATAGTAATGAACACCCTGGACCAGTGCCGACGCGCAGTTGCCGACGCCGACGATCGCCACGCGAACCTTGCTCACCCACCGTCTCCTTTTATATTTATTTTATTATATTTATTTTTTTATTATATTATTTTTTATTATGCTATTTATGTTAGCTTGCATTATCTTTTGGTTGTATTATTGACTTCTCGTCCTAGCCCGGTTGCCCGGCGTCAAGCGTGCCGGGTATGCCCAGCACGGGCTCACGCCCAGGCAGTACGCCTGGCACACCGTCCAAGCCAGTGCCCTACCCAAGCGGCGCCTGTGCTTCCTCACCGACACGTGAAGTCCCGGCAGCGTTCTGGAGGCCTAGCTCGGGCACCGGCCCGCCTGCCGTGCCAGTGTAGACGAGCGCTTCGAGCTGCCGCAGGGCGCTGTGGAGGACAGCGTGGTCCAGCGTGCAGTAGACCTGCCGGCCCAGCTTCTGCGTGCGCACCAGCCCTGCCTTGCGCAGAATACGCAGGTGCCACGACATCAGCGGCTGGCTGATCCGCAGCGCACGCCCTAGCTCAGATACCGTCGTCTCGCCTGAGCGCGCCAGATGCTGCACCACCCGCAGGCGCGAGCGATCGCCCAGCGCCTTGAACAGCGCAGCCAGCTCGCGCAGCGCAGCCGCATCAGCCCCGCGTGACATGCCGAACCGAACTCTTCCAGGTGACTCGTTCCGTCGCGCCTACCATCTCTCCGGTGCGCGCCCAGCCCGGATGCATCAAGCGGCGTTGATCAAACAAGTATTGAATAAACGACTATTAATTAAACACTCGTTGATGCATTCCAGCGTGTATGCTACCGTAGCGCTGGACGCCTGTCAAGCACAGCGCCTGCGGCCGTGGGTCAGGGCGAGGGCTGCCCGGCGCGCCGCCGGCAGCGCCCGCTGGAGGTGCCAGCGGGCCGCTTGCATCCCTCGCCAGAACGGCCTACCATAGCAGCCGAAGGCTAGCTGCCGAACGCTGGCGGCTACAGGCTACACATCAGGAACGCAGTGCGATTGGCTCGCCGCAGCGATCGCTGGACCGGCAGCGATCGCTGGACCGGCAGCGAAGGAGGCAGGACCGATGGCCACGACTGTGCCCCGCACGCAGCTTGAGATCCAGGAGCTCGGCCTCGACCGCGCCAGGCTGGCCTGGATGTACCGCACGATGCTGCGCATCCGCCGCTTCGAGGAGCGGGTGAAGCAGCTCTTCCGGGACGCTCGCCTGCGTGGCAGCGTGCACCTGTATATCGGCGAAGAGGCCGTGGCGACCGGTGCCTGCGCCGCGTTGCGCCCGGACGATTACATCACCAGCACCCACCGCGGCCATGGCCACTGTATCGCCAAGGGGGGCCGGCTCGATCGTATGATGGCCGAGCTCTACGGACGTGAGACCGGCTACTGCAAGGGCAAGGGCGGCTCGATGCACATCGCCGACCTGGACTCCGGGATCCTGGGGGCCAACGGGATCGTCGGCGCAGGCATCCCTATCGCCGCCGGCGCGGCCCTGGGGGCACGCATTTTGGGGCGAGACCGAGTCGCGCTCGCCTTCTTCGGCGATGGGGGTGCCAACCAGGGCGCCTTCCACGAGGGTATCAACTTCGCCGCGGTGCAGAAGCTGCCGGTCGTGTTCGTCTGCGAGAATAACCTGTACTCGCAGACCACACCGAACAAGTACACTATCGCCGGCGGCTCAGTAGCGCGCCGCGCCGAGGCATACGGCATCCCCGGCGAGCAGGTGGATGGCCAGGACGTGCTGGCAGTATACCGCGCGGTTAAGGCGGCCGTGGACCGCGCCCGCGCCGGCCAGGGGCCCTCGCTGATCGAGTGCTTGACCTACCGCTTCGAGGGGCACTTCCTGGGCGACCCCGAGACGTACCGCTCGCGTGAAGAGGTGCAGGAGTGGCGCGAGAAGCGTGATCCGATCCCGCTCTTCGCCGCCAAGCTGATCGCGGCCGGCCAGTTCTCGCAGGCCGAGCTCGACCAGATGGACCAGGAGGTGCTGGCCGAGGTCGAGGACGCGGTGCGCTTCGCCGAGAGCAGCCCGCTGCCACGCCTCGAGGCGCTCTGGGAAGATGTGTATGCCTGAGCATGAGCCTGGGCGCAGCGTGAGCCCAGGCTCAAGTGGACGCGAGCATGTGCAGTGGCGGGGAAGGGAGCACCGATGCGTGAGATAACCTACTCTCAGGCGCTGAACGAAGCGCTGCGCGAAGAGATGCTGCGCGACCCGGCGGTCTTCCTCATCGGCGAGGACCTGATCCAGCCGACCTACGGTGTAACGCGCGGTCTCTATGAGGAATTCGGGCCGCAGCGCGTGATCTGCACGCCGATCTCCGAGGTCGCCATCGCTGGCGCGGCCACGGGCGCGGCGGTGGTGGGCGCCAGGCCGGTGGCCGAGATCATGTACTCCGACTTCTCCACCATCGCCATGGACCAGATCGTCAACCAGGCGGCCAAGATGCGCTACATGTTCGGCGGCAAGGCACGGGTGCCGTGGGTCATGCGCATGACTACCGGCGCCGGCCGCGGCAATGCCGCCCAGCACATGCAGAGCCTGGAAGCCTGGTTCGTGCATGTGCCCGGCCTGAAGGTCGTGCTCCCCTCAACGCCATACGACGCCAAGGGCCTGCTGAAGAGCTCCATCCGCGATGACAATCCGGTCATCTTCCTGGAGCACAAGCTGCTCTATGCCACCAAGGGCCCGGTGCCTGAAGGCGAGTATACGGTGCCGCTGGGCAAGGCCGACATCAAACGCCGTGGCGAGCACGTGACCATCGTTGCCACCTCGCGGCAGGTGCTTTTCGCCCTCGAGGCCGCCGACAAGCTGGCTGAAGAGGGTATCTCGGCCGAGGTGATCGATCCCCGCTCGCTCATGCCGCTTGACAAGGAGACGATCCTGGAGTCGGTGAAGCGTACCCACCGCGCGGTAGTCGTGCATGAGGCCGTCGAGCGCGGCGGCGTGGCCAACTGGATCGCTTCGATCATCCAGGAAGAGGTCTTCGATTACCTGGATGCGCCGGTTGTACGCGTCTGTGGCGAGAATGTGCCCATTCCCTTCGCCCAGAACCTGGAAGCTGCGGCCATCCCGAACCCCGAGCGCATCGCTGAGGCTGTGCGGAAGATCACGATTTTGTGAGCGATCCCACCCTCCCGCGCGGGCAGGAGCTGGGGTGGGGTAACTACAACTACAGGTGCTCCATGCCATCGCCGTTGACGATGCCGCAGCTCGGCATCACCATGACTGAGGGAAAGATCACGCGCTGGCTCAAGCGCGAGGGTGACACTGTCTCTGCCGGAGAGCCGGTGTGCGAGATTGAGACCGACAAGATCAGCACGACCGTCGAGGCAACGACGGCCGGCACGCTCGGGCGCATCCTGGTCCCGGAGGGCGCCAGCGCCCCGGTTGCGGCGCCCATCGCCCTGATCCTGGCACCGGGAGAGTCGCTGGAGGGCGCCCCGACCGCCCCCGCGGCGGTGACCGCAGGGCCCAGGCCGCCTGCCGCGCAGAGCGCCGCGGAGCCAGCCGCCGGCGTGGCTGTCGCGGAAGCCGCTGCGCCGGCAGCTCCGGCCGAAGTCGAGCGGGTGCGCGCGACGCCGATGGCCCGGCGGGTGGCTGAAGAGCTCGGCATCGACCTGCGTACCGTGCGCGGCAGCGGCCCGCACGGCCGTATCGTCGAGGCCGATGTGCGCCGTGCTGCTGCTGAGCGAGCGGCCGCAGCGCCTGCTGCTGCCGCGGCCGCGCCACCGCCGGTGATGCCACCCCCCGCCCCGGCCGCGCCAGCCCCGGCGGCTCCGCCGGCCATCCGTACGATCCCTCTGACCGGGATGCGCCGCACGATCGCCCGGCGGATGCTAGAGAGCCTTCAGCAGTCGGCGCAGCTCACCCTCACCACCGAGGCCGACGCCACGGCACTCGTGGCGGCGCGCACTCGGCTGGTCGAGGACTGGCAGGCCGTCGCGCGCGCGCAGGGCCAGGAGACGCGCGGGCCCAGCTACAACGACCTGCTGATCAAGCTCTGCGCTCGCGCGCTCACTGAGCACCCCATGCTCAATGCGCGCCTTGCCGGCGACCAGATCGAACTGCTCGCCGAGGTGCACATCGGCCTGGCTGTGGCCCTGGACGATGGCCTGATCGTGCCGGTCGTGCGCAACGCCCACCAGAAAGACCTGCGCCAGATCGCCGCCGAGACGGCCGAACTGGTGCAGCGAGCGCGCACTGGCATGCTCACTCTCGACGAGATCACCGGCGGCACGTTCACGATCACCAACCTGGGCATGTACGATGTGGACTTCTTTACACCGATCCTGAACCCGCCGGAATGTGCCATCCTGGGTGTCGGGCGCATCGTGGACCGCCTGGTGCCCTCGCCTGCCGGGCCTGTCACGCGTCAGTTCATGCCGCTGAGCCTGACGTTCGACCACCGTATCGTGGACGGCGCACCTGCTGCACGGTTTCTCCAGCGGATCAAGCAACTGATCGAAGACCCGGTGCTGGCCCTGTGAAGGAGAGAGTGCAGTGGCTATTGCGGTAAGCAAGCAAACGGTGCGCATCCCCTGGGCAGCGTTCTTCGGCGATACGGAGATCGAGCTGGCGTTCCCGGCGGAGTGGGACGTCGAGGTCTATCCGCCAGCGGACGGGCCGGACATCGGTGAGGATGGCATCGCCCAGGCGTTCGCCAACCCTATCGGCACGCCGCGCCTCGCTGAGCTCGCCCATGGCCGGCGCTCGGCGGTTATCATCGTGGATGACCTCTCTCGGCCGACCCCGGCGCACCGCCTGGTCCCGCGTGTGCTGGCCGAGCTCGAAGCTGGCGGTCTCAGCCGCGACCAGATGCTCGTCATCATGGGCGTGGCCAACCACCGGCCGCTCACTCGCGAGGACATGGTGAAGAAGCTGGGCGAAGCGGTCGTCTCTACCGTACGCGTGAAGAACCACTTCTCCTGGGCGCATTGCGCGTATATCGGCACGACCTCCCGCGGCACGCCAGTGGCGCTGAACAAAGACTTCCTCGCTGCCGATCTGAAGATCCTGGTCGGGAGCATTGTCCCGCACGGGAAGCCCGGTTTCGCCGGTGGCGCTAAGCTGGTGCTTCCCGGCGTGGCCTCGATCGACACTGCCTACGCCTGGCACGGTCCCGACGGCCCGCCGGGCGGGCTGATGAAGGTGGAGACCGAGGCGCGCCTGGACGCCGAAGAGGCGGCGCGCATGGCCGGGGTTGATGCCATCGTCAATGTGATCCCGAACTCACGGCGTGGCATCGCCGGACTGGTCGTGGGTGACCTCGTGGCGGCCCATCGCGCTGGTGTGGCTATTGCCCAGCGCGTCTTCGCCACGCGAGTGCCTGCCGGCGTGGATATCGGCGTCTTCACGGCATATCCAAAGGACACCGAGTACTGCCAGCTCAGCCTGGCGTTCAATGTGTGGTGGTCGGCGGCAGAGCCGATCGTGCACGAGCGCGGCACGATCGTAGCTTGCACCGCCGCCAGCGAGGGCCCGGGCTTCCATTCACTGATGGGGCCGGGGATGCGCCTGGGCGGTGAGTGGGGCGCCATGCGCAATCTCCGCCGTCCCTTCATGCCGCGGCAGATGATCATCTTCTCCCCCGGCATCTGCGAGAACGATCTCTCTCCAGAGGCACGTGCCGAGATGACCCTGTGCCGCACCTGGTCTTGCGTAGTTGAGCGGCTGCGCGAGCTCCACGGCAGCTCTGCCCGCGTGGCCGTCTTCCCGTGCTCGGCCATGCAGCTCGCTGCCTGAGCGTCTCCTCGTACAATAGACACATCGTACAATAGACACAGTGGCGTTGTCCGGTGATAACGCCCCTGTGCTTGAAACGTGCTCCTGTCCAGAATGTTTACTACTAGTAAATTGATAAATGGTGCACATCAGCACAAGCCACTGCACCGATTGTGTCCTTTTCAGGGATTCAGTAGAATAGCCTATGCCTTATAGGCGTCACATGCTTTACAGACAGGCAGAAACGTCTGGCACACCGCAGGCGCTCTCTGCCATGAGGTTTGCGACGCACTGTACGACATACGTACGATATACTGTCCTCTATGAAGACACGCATGGCGCGGAAGACACGCATGGCGCGGAAGACACACATGGCGCGTCAAGACACGTTGTTTCGACGTATGAGGTAGTCGTGCCGCTGCTGCCGCAGAGGCAGCGCCGCTGGAAAACTGGAGGTGCTATGTCGGCTGACCGTGTTCTGGCACCGCCATCACCGCTCACCATAGCGCGACGAGCACGCTGGTCTGCCCTGGGGCCGGACTGGAAGATCGGGTACGCGCTGGTTCTACCGGTCGTCAGCATCCTGCTCGCATTCATCGCTGTTCCCTTCCTGACCTCGATCTTGATGAGCTTCCAGGACATACGAGCCGGCGGGGACGCGGTGTTCGTCGGCCTGCGCAACTACACCAGTCTGCTGTTCGGTGCGAACCGGGCGCGCTTCCTCAATAGCGTGTGGGTGAGCTTCCTGTATACGTTCGCCGCTATTGTGTTGAAGTTCATCCTGGGTATGACGCTGGCGCTGGTGCTGCATAGCGCTATCCGCGGCCGCAACTTCTTCCGCGCGCTCCTCTTCCTGCCGTGGTCTATCCCCGCTGTGGTCAGCGCGTACGCCTGGAAGTGGATCTACGACGATATGCGCGGCGTCCTGAACGTGGAGCTCAGCTACTTCGGCCTGATCAAGGAGCCCATTCTCTGGACTGCCGACATCAACCTGGCGCTCTGGGCGGTGGTCGCAGCAGTAGTCTGGCAGGGCACGCCCTTCTGGACTATGACCTTCCTCGCCGGGCTCCAGTCGATCCCTCATGAGCTCTACGATGCCGCGCATATCGACGGCGCCGGCGCCTTGCAGAGCTTCTTTTATGTCACATTACCCAGCCTGGCCAATGTGATCCTGGTGACGGTGCTGCTCTCGACTATCTGGACAGCCAACGGCCTCCAGTACGTGTACATCCTCACGGCGGGCGGGCCGGCGAACAGCACAGAGATCTTCCCCATGCTAGCGCTGAACCTGGGTCTGCGGGCGTACGACCTGGGCATGGGGGCCACGGTGCCGCTGATGTTCTTCCCGTTCTTTGCCGTGCTGATCGTTATTCTGACCAGGCGCATGCTTCAGCATGAGTAGCGCCGGGACCGCCGGGCTGAAGCCCGGAGTCGCGCTGGCGCCTGCGCCGTGGAAGAGCGAGGAGCAAGAAGCACAAGGAGACAGATGACGGTGGAGCGAGCGACGACGCTGGGAACAGGGATGCGGGCGCGGAGCTCCGTGCTGGCCGTCCTGACCCACAAGAACCGCCACTGGCTGGCGCTGGCGTACGTCATCGTGGTCGTGGCCAGCCTGTGGGCGATCTTCCCCTTCTACTGGATGCTGCTTACGTCGGTGCGCCATGAAAGCGAGATGTACAGCCGCGATCCGGCGCTGTGGCCGAAGTCTTTCACGTTGCAGCATTACCATTCCGCGCTGTTTGCATCAGGCTTCCCGCGCTTCTTTGCGAACAGCTTCATCGTCGCTGCCAGCACGACGGTGGTCTCCGTTATCGCCGGAGCGATGGCGGCCTACGCGCTCACCCGGCTCCGCTTCGCCGGCCGTCCGCTGATCGCCCGCATGCTGGTGGTCAGCTATCTGGCCCCTGGTTCAGTGCTGTTCATCCCGCTCTTCGCCCTGTTCGTGTCCCTCCGCCTCACCAATACGCTGCACGGCCTGGTGCTGGCGCACCTGACGTTCACCGTGCCGTTCTCCACCTGGATGCTGATGGGCTATTTCCGCACCATCCCGGTCGAGCTCGAAGAGGCCGCGCTTGTGGACGGGGCTACGCGCTGGGGCGCCCTGTGGCGCGTGGTCGCTCCGCTCTCGGCGCCGGCGCTGGTCGTTGTCGCGGTGTTCTCGTTCACGCTCTCATGGAACGAATTCCTCTATGCCCTGGTGCTGGTCCAGCGCAAGGAGCTCATGACCGCGCCGGTCGGGCTGACCTTCTTCCAGACCGCCGATCTCTTCTACTGGGGCGCGATCATGGCGGCGTCTACCCTGATGGCGCTCCTGCCGGTGCTGCTGTATATCATCGGGCAACGCTGGGTGATCGCTGGCTGGACTGCCGGCGCAGTCAAGCACTAGCACGCGTTGTCGAGGGTAGCAGGCATCAATAGTCCTCATGCTGACATCATGCCAACAATCATCAAGGGAGGCACACAGATGCGTACCGCATTGACGCGACGAACGGCCCTCGGTCTGTTCAGCGCCGGGATGGGAGCTGGCCTGGCGGCTGCCTGCGCACCCGGCGCAGGCGGGGGGCAGGTCACGACCGGCGGAAAGGGCGCCCAGATCACCGTCTGGCGCGGCAGCGACTACATCCCCGAGGTCAATGCCTACTTAAAGGAGATGTGGGAGCAGTACGCCAGGGAGAAGGAGCTCAAAGTCGCCCTGGAAGAGAAGAGCGGCAACTGGAACGACCAGCTCATTGCCGCTGTCCAGGCCGGTACGCCGCCCGATATTGTGGGTGTGTTCGACTACCAGACCCAGTACTGGCGCAGCCAGGGCCAGACCATCGATGTCACCGACATGGTCACCCGCTACCGCAGCGCGGAAGGCGGCTTCTTCGACTATGTGAACGCCACCACGATGCACCAGGGCAAGTACTACGGTGTGCCGCTGGCGGTGAATGCCTGGCCCTTCCACGTGCGTCAGGACATCCTGGACCGGCAGGGCGGGAAGTGGCCGGATAGCTGGGAACAGTTCCGCGCCATCTCGCGGGCCGTGACCAGAGCGCCGGACTTCTACGCCTACGGCATGACCCTCGGCCGGACGAACGACGTGAACAACCACTTCCTGGGTACCTTGTGGACCTTCGGTGGCAAGCTCCAGAACGACGATGGCAGCCTGGCCGTGGATGCGCGCAACAGCGCCTGGCTGGAGACGTTGAACCTCATCAAGAGAATGTATGAGGAGGACAAGATCATCCCGCCGGGCGCGATCAACTGGGACGACGGCGCCAACAACAACGCCTACCAGGGCGAGCAGATCGCCTGGACCTCTAACCCCACCAGCATCTACACCTGGCTGGCGCGCAATAACAAGCCGGATATCCTGAAGGCCACGAAGTTCTACCCCTATCCGAAGGGGCCGGCAGGCCAGTACGGCCAGGTCGATGTGTGGGCACACGTGATCTTCAAAGCGAGTAAAGCGCAGGCAGAGGCGAAGGGCGCGCTCGAATACGTGCTGCGGCCCGAGCGCTACAAGACCTACATCGAGAATCTCAAGGGCCGCTTCCTGCCGGTGTACAAGAACTTCGTGGACCTGCCAATGTGGAAGGAGAACCCGGCGTACGCCGAGTATGGCAACATCGCCCGGAACGGCCGCATCATGGCCTATTCCTCGTCGCCGTCGCCGGCATACTCCGATATTACGACGAAGTTCCTGATCGGCGATATGATGCAGGACCTACTGGTCAAAAAACAGACGCCCCAGCAGGCGTTGCAGACTTTTGTCGAGGCAGCCAAGGCAATCTACGAACGCTACCGGGGACGCTAGCGCGACGGGCCGACCGCACGCACTGACCCCTCCCCGCCATGGCGGGGAGGGGTCTCTCCAAGCGGCAGGGGATGCCTGGCCGTCCTGCTGTGCTAGCGCTTCCTCACCACGACATCCCGCAGCCAGGGCAGCACCACCGGGGCGACGATGGCGTTCTGCACGTGCGGCTTCATCAGCACGTAGTTTCGGCTGTGGTACAGGGGCACGATCGGCGCTTCGTTCACGATGAGCTGCTCTGCTTCATGGTAAAGGCGGTACCGCTGGCCCTGGTCCCGCTCAGTGCGCGCTTGCTCGAGCAGGCGGTCCACCTCGCTGTTGGCGTAGAACGTATGGTTCTCCCCGCTCTCGCTGTGAAAGAGCAGGTCGAGGAAGTTCTGTGGGTCGGGGTAATCGGCCACCCAGCCGAGCTCAAACATCTGCGGGCGGTTGCGCGGCCGGTCGAGCTCCTGCATGAACGTGCGGAAGTCTACCTGCCGCACCGTGACATCGACGCCAAGGTTGCGCTTCCACATGTCGAGCACTGCCCGCAGCACGCGACCCAGACCGCCAGTTTCGCCGCTGGTGACTAGGGTGACAGGTGGCAGGCCCGAAGCATCGTGGTACGAGGTCTCCGCGAGCAGGCGGCGCGCCCGCGCCGGGTCGAAGTCCAGCCCGACGAGCTTCTCGTTGTAGCCCGGCAGACCCGGCGGAAGCACCCCTCGCGCCGGAATGGCCATGCCCCGCAGCACCACGCGGGCGAGCTTCTCTTTGTCGATGGCGAGGGCAAAGGCCTGGCGGACTTTGACCTCGTCGAAGGGGCGAGCGCGCACGTTGAACCCGATGTAGTTCACGTCCAGCATATCGACAGTGCGGAGCTCTTTGCTAAGCGGGTTCTTCTTGTCGGTCGCCCGATCAATGTCGGCCAGCGTCACCGGAGCAACATCGAGCTCGCCGCGCTCGTACAGCGCCATCGCGGCTTGCGGGCCAAGGTCCAGCAGGAACTCAACGCGCGCTAGCGCCGGCTTGCGTCCGTAATAGGCATCGTTCCGCACGAGTACGATGCGCTCGTCTTCGTCCCAGCGCGCCAGACGGAACGGCCCGGTGCCGTTCGGCTCACGATACCAGTCCCTGCCCTTGTCGACGTTCGCCCGATCGACCACAAACGCCGTAGGATAGGTCAGCTTGGCCAGGAAGTACGGCTTCGGCGCGTCAATGGTAATCTCGATGGTGAAGTCGTCCTTGACCTGTACACCGGCGATCTCACGGGCGTTGCCCCGCAGCCGCTCGCGCACGCCCTGGATGTCGCCCAGGTACGTCTGCGCTACCGGCGATTGTAGCGCCGGATCAGTCGCCCGCTCGAGCGAGTACTTAACGTCCTGGGCGGTGACCTCCCTCCCGCTGTGAAAACGCACGCCCCGCCGGAGCTCGAAGGTATAGGTGCGACCGTCCGGGCTCACCGTCCATCTAGCAGCGAGATCTGGCACCACCTGGAGCTTCGTATCGAGGGCGACCAGGCCGCTGAAGATCTCTACGAGGTAGTTCGCTGAGGTGACGTCCTGGGCCACGGCCGGGTCGAGCGTGGTCGGGCTGCTGCCGATCAGGGCAAGGACCTGCTCGCCCCGCGCGCCACCGACCAGCCTGTCTAGCTCAGGCAGGCGGACGCGGCAGCCGGTTGCAGCGACAGCCGGCAGAGTCGTCAGGAGATACGCTAGGGCGCGCCGACGGTTCGTACGCATCGTCCTCGTCAGTCAGTATACCACTAGGTCGGTAGTTTATTGGTTTCAAACCGATAAAGTCCCCCCAATACCAAAGACCTCCTGTGCCCGCTCCAGGAACCAGCGATGGGCGCGAGGACGCCCGGCGACCCATTCACCGCGCCAGATCGTCGGCGGCCGCCCGGCCCAGTCGCTGGCGGCGCAGCCTGCCTCCTGAACGAGCAGAGCCGCCGCGGCGACATCCCAGGGGTTAAGGCTGGGGTGGTAATGCAAGTCCAGACGTCCGGCGGCTACATAGGCCAGCGCCAGTGCCGCGGAGCCGAGCACCCGTACAGCTTCGGCCTCCGGCGCCAACCGCGCGGCCAGGGTATAGGCGCGTCGGCGCATCTCTGGATGGGAGGATGCATCGAAGGACACCAGCCAAGCGCGGTCAGCCTCTGCGTCTTCTGGTGGCACCGACAGCGGCTCGCCATTGCGTTGCGCGCCGCGGCCGGCCACAGCGGTGAACAGCTCGTCTCGCAGCGGATCGTACAGCGCTGCGACGACCGGCGTGCCGTCACACACGAGGGCGACCGACACACAGAAGAACGGCACACCCCAGGCGAAGTTGGTCGTGCCATCTAACGGATCGACGATCCACTGGCAGCCAGCGTGCCGTGGCACTGCCTGGGGCGCCAGCTCCTCGGACAGGAAGCCGTGGTCGGGGAACTCCCTCCGCACGAGTTCACGGACGGCCGTATCCGCGGCTACGTCGATTTCTGTGACGATGTTCCCGTGTCCTTTGGAGGCGCGCCAGAAAGTGCCACCGAAGCCCTTGCGCACGATCTCCCCGGCGCGACGCGCTGCCTCAGTAGCAACATTGAGCGCGCTGCGCCCGCTTGCAGCGCGCAGGACGGACCGGCCTTCGCCTGCCGGCACCCTGTTCTCTCTCTTCTCTTCTCCCTCCGCTACTCTCCGCTGCTCCCTGCTGCTCTCCATAAGAGCCCTGCTGCTCCAAAAATATTCCTATTTCTCATACTCTCTCATATACCCTTGAAAGGCAACGCTGGCATTCTAGCACCGCCGAGGAGCCGCCCCCAAACCGGCTCCCGCCCGGCGTCGCAGCGAAGATCCACCGTCTTGTTCCAACGATAGGCGCGTGCTATTGTTGTCCTACGAAAGGGCTTCCTGAAGAGACCGAAGCAGAGGCGTCCATGGTACGTGACAGGGCGCTCGTCACGCATGGCTCTCGTCGCGTGCTGGGCCGGCGCCTGGTCCTGGCGGCGAGCAGCCTGCTGATGGCCTGTGCCACGCGCAGTGCCTCGACGGATGCACCCGCCACTCAGCCGCGGGACACGCCCGTCGTGCCGGGAGGGCCGGCGGTCGAGCGCGGCCCGGGCCGCTGGTACAGCCTCGCGCCAGCGCCGACACCGCGCAGCGAGGTGGCCGCTGCCGCAGTGCAGCGCAGTATTCTCCTGGTCGGTGGCTTCGTGCAGAATGGCGGCGTCTCCAACGTTGCCGAAGAGTACGATATCCCCGCCGACCGCTGGCGGCCGCGGGCGTCTCTCCCGAAGCCCGTGCACCACCCTGCTGCGGCGGCGCTGGATGGAAGGCTCTTCGTGGCCGGTGGTTTCGATGAGCGCGGGGCGCCGCTAGCCGACCTCTGGGAGTTCGACCTCACCGCTGATCGCTGGATCGCCCGTGCCCCCATGCCATCGCCGCGTGGCGCGCTCGCTCTCGTTGCGCTCGATGGACAGCTCTACGCTGTAGGGGGCGTTGGCCCCGGTGGTGATGTCGGCGCGAATGAGGCGTACGATCCAGTTGCGGACCGCTGGACACGCCGGCGGCCCATGCCGACGGCTCGCGACCATCTCGCCGCAGCTGTAGTGCGCGGCCGCCTCTACGTGATCGGCGGCCGCGTCGGTGGCTTCGATCGGAATCTAGATCGCAACGAAGTGTACGATCCGCAGAGTGATAGCTGGGCGCTACGCCGGCCCATGCCCACTCCGCGCAGCGGCATTGCCGCCGCAGCCGTCGGAGAGCGCATCTATGTCTTCGGTGGCGAAGCGCCCTCGAAGACATTCAACGAAAATGAAGAGTATGACCCGGCCGCCGATGCCTGGGCCGCGCGCGCTGCCATGCCGGTGGCGCGGCATGGCCTGGCGGCGGTCACAGTGGGCGGGACAATCTATGTGCTTGCCGGCGGCCGCACGCCTGGCCTCTCGGTCAGCGGGCTGAATGAGGCATTCACGCCCGGCGCGGGATAGAGAGGCTCCGGGCCGGCGCCTGCCGGAGCAGTGGGCTGTGCAGACGCGCACGCTGAATCGGACCAGGTGACTATTCGCGTTAAAGTCGCGTTCCTCTTCACGGTGGGCGCGGCGCTGGTGCTCGGCAGCGCTACCTTCCTGGCGCTGTCCCTGTACCAGCAGCAGGCCGACCAGTACCGCCGCCAGGCCGACCAGGCCCTCCGGGCGCAGCTCCAGCGCGGGCTTGACTCCGTCACCCCGCTGCTTGACCAGGAGCGCCTGAAGGCGTTGTCCGGCGCCGAAGTGGTGGCCAGTCGCGTGGCCGTGCAGAATGCCCTCTCGGGGGGCGATACACGCCAGCTCCTCCAGCTCTTAAACACGCTGCGCGGGCAGTTGCGTCTGAGCCGCTTGGTGGCCGTCGATGCCAGCGGGAAGGTACTCGTCGCACAGCCTGCTACGAACCAGGCGTTCGACAGCTTCGGCCCGGTCAGGCAGGCGCTGCGGGGCCAGCCGGCTCCCGTAGCGCTGGTCGAGGCCGACGGGATCCTGGCCTACCTCTCGGCCGCGCCCGTAACGTCAGGCGGCGAAGTTATCGGCGCCGTCGTGGCCCTGGCGCAGCTTGACAATACGTTTTTCGCCAACGTCGCCCGCGTGACTGGGCACGAGGCCGCGCTGGTGATGGTGCAATCCCGCGAGCCGCGCCGGCTGCGGCTGGCAGCGCTCTCGCCGGGCATCAACCGCGGCTGGGCCTTTGCGGAAGATAAAACCGTCGATCCACAGCTCTGGCTAGACAGCGGGGACAGGGTTACCCAGACCCGCCTCGGTGATGTTACCTATACCGTTGCTCTGCGCGCCCTGCGCAGCGGCAACCAGACGCTGGCCAACTTCCTGGTCGCCCAGCCGGTGCCGGTGCCGGGCGACCCGCTCGGGCCAACGCGCCAGTCGTTCATCATCCTGAGCATTGGCGCCACACTGCTCGCCGCTGTGGTCGGCTGGCTGATCGGCTGGGTGCTATCGCGCCGGCTCACTGTCCTGGCCACGGTGCTGCGCGCCGCGCGCGCCGGCACGCTGGCACCACGCCTGCCTGCGGGGCGCGACGAGCTCGGCCGCCTTGCCAGTGAGGTGGTAGCCTTCCGAGACGAGCTGGCCGGCCGGCTGGCCCAGACCGCCAGGGTGCGCGACCGGCTGCGCGCAGTGCTGGACAGCCTCTCTGACGGCATCGTCGTCACGGACTCCCAGGGGGCGCTCCTCTATGTCAACCACGCTGCCTGCTGCCTGCTCGGCTTGCCAGAGCGCGAGGACCTGGGGGAGCAGGCGGTAGCGCCGCTGCTGGCCGCGCTGCCGGCCGCTGGAGAAGCGCATGAACTTCGCACCGGTGACCGCATGCTGCTCCTGCGCAGCGAGGAGGTCGCCGCCTGTGACAGCGCGGAGCGCGTGCGGGTGACCACGATCCGCGATGTGACCCAGGAGCATGCGCTGGAGCGCTTGAAAAGCGATTTCGTCTCCAGTGTCTCACACGAGCTGCGCACGCCACTTACGTCGATCAAGGGCGCTGTGGATCTGCTGCTGGAAGAACAGACCGGCAGGCTCACCGCCGTGCAGCGGCGCTTCCTCCACGCCATTCACCGGAACAGTGAGCGGCTGATTGCGCTTGTCAGCGACCTCCTCGATCTCTCGCGCATTGAGGCCGGCCGCGTGGAGCTAGACGTGCGGGCCCTGGACACCTTCGCGCTAGTGCGCGGCGCGGTGCTGGCGCACAGCGACCTCTTCGCTGCGCGAGAGCAGCAGGTCAGCCTGGAGGTGCCCGCGGACATCGCTCCCGTGCGCGGTGATCGCCAGCGCGTCGAGCAGATCCTGGCCAACCTCTTGAGCAACGCAGCCAAGTACACCCCGCGGGGCGGACGCATCTATGTCTCGGCGCGTGCCTGCGACGGTTATGTCGAAGTCGCCGTCGCAGACAGCGGGCCCGGCGTGCCGCCGGAGGAGCGTGAGCTCGTGTTCGAGAAATTCTACCGCGGCGGCGACGCCCTCACGCGCCAAGAGCAGGGCACCGGTCTGGGCTTGACGATCGTCAGATCGCTGGTGGAGCTCCAGGGCGGCCGCGTGTGGGTAGAGGATGCGCCTGGCGGCGGCGCCCGCTTCGTGTTTACCCTTCCGCGAGCCGAGGGCGAGGAGGAGTAGCCAGGGGCGAGAAGGAGCCGGGGAGCATGGAGATCCTGCTCGTCGATGACGATCCCGATATCGTGGACATCGTGAGCTACTCGCTACGGCGGGATGGCCATCAGGTGCTGGTCGCTCGCGACGGGCGGCAGGCACTGGAGATCGTCGAGCGTTCAGAGCCGGACCTGATCCTGCTGGACGTAATGCTCCCGTACATCTCCGGGTTCGAGGTGTGCCGCCGCATTCGCCAGCGCAGCCGCGTACCGATCATCCTGCTCACTGCCCGTGGCGAAGAGGGCGACAAGGTGTGGGGCCTCGATCTGGGTGCGGACGACTATATCACGAAGCCCTTCAGCCATAAAGAGCTGCTCGCGCGGGTGCGGGCGGTCGCTCGCCGCACGCTGCTCGATGAACCGCGCGGCGAGCACGGGTCGCTCACCATCGGTGACCTGCACATTAACTTCTCGACCCGCGAGGTTTTCGTCGGAAGCCGGCAGGTTGAGCTCACCCCCAAAGAGTACGACCTGCTGCGCTGCCTGGCGCTCAACGCCGGCCGCCCGGTCACACACGAGGTGCTGCTGAACTTCGCCTGGGGCAGCAGCCGCTCTGAAGGCGACACCGATATGCTGAAAGTGCACATCCGTCACCTCCGTGAGAAGATCGAACGCAATCCCAGCGCGCCCGAGTACATCCTGACCGTGCGTGGGGTCGGCTACCGCATGCGGCGGCCGTAAGCCGGGATCAATCAGGCAAAACTCCTGATGCGCAGCGCCCCGCCAGCCAGTACAACAAGCAGTGTGAACAAACTATGTGGATGATCACCTGATCATCCACCCGCCGGGGAGGAAGTAGTGACGCTTTCTGCCAATATGACGCATGCCCAGCCACTGCCAACGCGCCAGGCAGTGACACACGAAGGGCCGTTCAGCTTCCGTTCTTATCTTGTTGCCGCTTTCGCCCTTGCGCTCACCGCGGGGTTCGGCACCGGTGCTTACCTGGCAGCCGCTGCCTGGATCCAACCGTTGCCCGGCACGCTTTGGCCGGCGCTCGTGCAGATGCACGGCCACGCGCAGCTTTTCGGCTGGGCTGCGCTCTTCGTCTTCGGTATTCTGTTCCATCTGCTGCCGCGTATGCGCGGTGCTGCGCCAACGCTGGCCCGGCCGGCGCTGCCGCTGCTGGGGCTGTACCTGACCGGGGTGCTCCTTCGTCTCGGCGGCCAGCTCGCGCTGGCGCTGGCTGGTGGCGCGGGCTTCTGGGCCCTGCTTCTTGGAGCGGGCGCGCTGCTGGAGCTGGCCGCCGGACTCGGCTTCACCGCCATCATCGCTCGCATCTTGCGCGCTGGGCCCTCCCTGGCGACGCGCCAGGGGCTGAGCGCTGCGTTGCCCCTATTGATCCTGAGTGCGCTGAGCTACGTCAGCGCCACTCTGCTGGCCGGTGGGGGCGGGCTTGTGGCCGCCCTGGCGCGTTCTGCGGCCATCCCGGCTGCGCTCGCTGCATCGAGCGAGACCCTGGCTCTATATGGCTTTCTGCTCGGTATCGCTTTCGGTGTATCGGCGCGTATGCTTCCGCTCTTCCTTACCGTGCCGGGCATCTCCGCCGCCCGGCTGCGCGCTCTCGCTGCACTCCTGGCGTTGGGCGTGGCGGGCCGCGCCATCGAGCCGTGGCTCGACGCTGCCACGGGGATTCTTGCTGGAGCCACAGGCTCGCTCGCGCTGGGCCTCGCCTTTCTCCTCTATGTGTGGGAGCTCGATCTGCCTCTGCGGCGCCGCCCGGTGCCGTGGCGAGCCAATCTGGAGCGCCGCAACGCGGCCCTGCGAGCCGCAGGCAAGCCCGACCGCGGGATTATGCCGGACAACGGAGAGTACGGCCGGTTCGAGTGGGCGGTGGTGCCGGCACACACCTGGCTGGCCCTTGCTGGGCTGCTGGCGCTGGCTGCGGGGGCAGGCAGGCTGCTGGGGTGGCCGGTGGCGGGGCTGCACGACGCCGAGCGGCACGCGGTCGCTGCTGGCTACCTGACGGCGCTCATGCTGGGCATGGCCGTGCGGCTCCTACCGAACTTCACCGGCCGCCACCTGCGCCACCTCTGGCTGGTTGATATCCTGGCCGCAACCCTGGCCCTTGCGGCAGCCGGACGGACCGGCGGGCCGATCCTGGCGGCGCTGGGCGTCTCTTGGGCGCTGGCTGGAGCGCTGCCCGCCCTCGCCGGCATCGCCGGGCTGGCTGCGCTGGTGCTCACCCTCGTCCTGATCATGCCGCTGCTCTACCCGGTTCGGCCCCGCCAGCCCGCCACAGCGTGATGGCATGCGCTCCCCAGGCATGGCTACGGTGCAAGGGCAAGGCCGAAGACCCCGGCGGCGATCAAGAACGACCCGGCGACGCGGTAGCGCCCGTACGGCTCGCCCAGCACGATGGTGCCGAGCAGGGCGCCGAAGACGATCCCCAGCTCGCGGGCTGGGGCGATGTAGCTCACGCGGCTGAAGGTCAGCGCCAGCAGCACCAGCAGGTACGCCAGGGGTGCCAGCACTGCCGCCGCGATGATGGCGCGCTTGTGCAGCTCCCACTCCTCCACCAGCGCCGCGCGCCCGCGCCCCAGCACGACCGGCGCCGCGGCCAGGCCCTGGGACAGGAACACAAAATAGTTGTAGAGCGGCGGCGCGACCAGCTCGACACCGCGCTTGTCCCAGGTGCTGTACGCAGCGATCACCACACCCGTCGCCAGGGCGTACAGGAGGCCGGGATCACGCAGGGACGCGCGCAGCGCCGCCATGCTGGACGGCCTGAGCCCGCGCAGGTGCACCAGAAAGACGCCCAGCACAATGGCGATGATCGCCGTGGCGCCACCAGGAGAGACGTGCTCTCCCAGCGCGAGCACGGCAATAAGCGGGATGAGGGCGATGCCGGTGCCGCGGGCCACCGGATAGACCAGCGAGAGATCGCCGTGGCGGTAGGCCAGGCTGAGCAGGAAGAAGTAGGCGATGTGGAAGGCCATGGTCCCGCCGATGTAGAGCCAGCCCTCGGCCGGCACCGGGCGGACGAGCGCGGTCATGGCCGCCAGCGGCAGATAGAGCATCGCTGCTGTCGCGGTGAACGCCCAGCTAAAGACCAGCGGATCGCGGCTGCGCTTGGTGAGGAAGTTCCAGGCAGCGTGGGCGAAGGCAGATGCCAGCACAAGCGCCAGCGCTACCCCGGTCATATGCGCCGCCCGGCCGGCCGCCTGCCCGCGCTGCCCAGGTAGCTAGATGCCCCGGCCGGCGCCCGACCGGTCCAGCGCCGGCACTGTCGAGGCGAGCTCCAGGCCGGCCTCCGCACGGGGGCGCTGGCGGAACTGCAAGCGGTAGAGCCGTGCATACAGGCCATTGCGTGCCAGAAGCTCCTCGTGCGTGCCCTGCTCGACCAGCCGGCCCCGGTCGAGCACCAGGATCAGGTCGGCCGCCAGGATCGTTGAGAGCCGGTGCGCGATCACTAGGCTGGTCCGGCCCTTCATCAGCGGCTCCAGCGCAGCCTGGATCAGCGCCTCAGAGGTGGAGTCCAGGGCACTGGTAGCCTCGTCGAGGATCAGGATGCGCGGGTTCTTCAGGATAGCACGCGCGATCGAGACGCGCTGCTTCTCTCCGCCTGAGAGCCGAAAGCCGCGCTCGCCGACAACAGTATCATACCCCTGCGGCAGCGACATGATGAAATCGTGGATGTACGCGGCCTTGCACGCCGCGATCATCTCTTCCTCGGTAGCGTCCGGGTTGGCGTACAAGAGGTTCTCCCGCAGGCTGGCGTGGAATAGGAACGTTTCCTGCGTGACCATGGCGATCTGCCGCGTCAGCGACTCCAGGGTGACGTCGCGCACGTCGTAGCCATCGATCAGCACCCGGCCGGCCGTCGGATCGTAGAAGCGCGGCACGAGGTAGGTGATCGTGGTCTTGCCGGCGCCGCTCGGGCCCACCAGCGCCACAAGTTGGCCAGGCTGGATATCGAACGAGACATCGTGGAGCGCCAGCCGCCGCTCCTGCCGCGCCGCAGCCTGCCCTCGGCGCCCGACCTCCGCGGCTTCATCCAGGGGCTGGTAGGCAAACGACACATGCTCGAAGGTAATGCGGCCTTTGATAGAGGACAGTACGATGGCATTCGGCCGCTCCTCGATCTCCGGGCGCATGTCCAGGTACTCGAAGATGCGATCGAAGAGCGCCAGCGCGCCCTGGATATCCACGTAGATGTTGGCGAGCTGCGTGACCGGACGGTAGAGGTTGCTCAGATACGCCACGAAGGCGACCACCGTCCCGACGCTGAGCTCCTGCTGAATAGCCAGGTGGCCGCCGTACCAGTAGATCACTGCCGGACCGGCCGCGCTCAGAGCCCCCAGCGCCATGAAGAACCAGCGCCCCACCATGGCCTGCTTGATCTGCAGGGCCATGAGCTCAAGGTTCTTCCGGCGGAAGCGCTCTCGTTCGTAGGCCTCCCGCCCGAAGATCTTGGCCAGCACGAAGCCGCTGATCGAGAGCGTCTCCTGCATGATACTGGTGAGTTCTGCCTGCTTCTCCTGGGCCTGCCGCGAGATGCGATGGCGGATCCTGCCCACGCCGCGCGTCGGCAGCACAAATGCCGGCAGCACCACCAAGGCCAGGAGCGCCAGCTTCCAGTTCATGGCGAAGATGACGACCAGCGTGGACAGGACCGTGAGCACGTTGGTCACGATGCTGACCAACGTGCCGGTGACCACCCCCTGGACACCGCCGACATCGTTGGAGACGCGAGACATGATCTCGCCGGTGCGGGTGGCCGTGTAGAAGCGCAGGCTCATGCGCTGGAGGTGCGCATAGAGCTGGTTCCGCAGATCGAACATGATGCCCTGGCCGACCCGCACGTTGAGGTAGTTCTGCGCCACGCCGATCAAGCCGTTGGCTACCGGCACAGCTAGCATGGCCAGCACCAGCAGGTTGAGCAGGCTGGCCTCGCCGTACGGAATGGCATGGTCGATGATGGCGCGGACGATCAGGGGGGGCAGCAGACCGATGACGCTGGTTGCCGCCACGCAGGCCAGGATCAGCAGCCAGCTCTGCCAGTACGGCGTCAGGTACCCGGCGATACGGCGAAGCTGTGCGACCTCGACCTGGACCGGCGGGCCGTCATGGCTGAAGCGCATGTGATCCAGGCCAAAGGTGCGTCCCCCCATGCCGCCAAACGCGCGGCCGCCTCCACCGTATCCCCCGTACCAGCTCACGCGTCCCTCTCCTCCTCGAGCTGCGCCAGACGCTCTCGCAGCCTGGCCAGCCGATGGGCATATCGTTCACGCAGCGCCTGCATCTGGGCGATGCGCCCGTCGATGGTGGCAAGCTGCTCCTGGAGCACCTCGAGGGCCTGCTGGATCACCGCGCGCTTTTCAGCGGGATCGCTCGCTCGCTTGCGCTCTTGCCGGAGCTGGTGCAGGAGCTCGTCAGCCTCGACAATACGCTTAATCTCGGCGAGCGAGATGCCCAGCAGCCGCTTGAGCTGCACGATATTTTCCAGGCGGCGCACATCCGCTTCCGTGTACAGGCGGAAGCCACCTTCCATGCGCGCCGCTGGCGGCAGCAGGCCGATTTCCTCGTAGTAGCGCAGGGTGCGTTGGGTGAGCCCGGTGCGCTCTGCTACTTCGCCGATCTGCATGTAGCGCGGCTCGCCGCCGTTCGTCTGGCCGCCCTCTGGCGGATCAGACAACGCCACGTTCTCCGCGGCGCGCTCCGTTGAGCTCTTCCGCATAGCCCCTGCCTTCATCGCAGGCTCCTCTCTCCAGAGACTAGCATACCTTTACGTTAACGTCAAATTTTGAGGCGCGATATCACGCGAGAGCGTGTGCCAGTGGGGCCGGCAGCCTCAGCGCCGCCGCTTGCGCCGGAAGAACATATCCCGCAGCGGCTGTCCCTGGCGGTAGTGGAACCAGATGCGGTTCACCTCGTCCAGCGGCTGGGGCTGCGCCGGAGGCGCCTGGGGCGCAGCGTCCGGTTCGGCTGCTGAAGAGGCTGGAGCTGGAGAGACGACATCGGCCAGCGTCGAAGGCTGAGCCGGCTGGGCGGGCCGCGAGGCTTCCTCCGGCGGAGGCTCGCTGTGGCGTAGAGGTGGCGCCGCGCTCTGGCGCACCGACGCCGGCGCCGCAGAAGGATTTCCCAGCTGCGCGGGAACGGGCTGTGGCTCAGCTGTCGGGGTCGGCATCTCCAGTGGCACGCCGGCCCGCTGCGAAGGCGGCTCGGCCGGTCGGCGCGGGGCGTCCTCCTTTGAAGGCGAAGCCGGACGAGGCTGGGAAGGCGGTACGTCCGGCTGCACAGGGGGCGCGGGCCGCGGCGGCGGGCGCACCGCTCTCGTCGGTGCCGCTGCCTCGAGCGTGCTGGCCAGAGCAGGGTCATGGCCGCGCAGCAGCTCGACCAACCAGGTGAATACCGGGAGGCGGTGTTCGATAGCGATGGCATGCGCCGCTGCCACCTCACGGGCGATCAGTGCTACAAGCTGCGGATGGACCTCGATCAGCGCCGCAGCCAGCCGGCGCCATTCACTCCGCACCTCCTCGCGCCGGCCGGCGTCGGGGAAGTAGATCAGTCGCAGCGCCACCTGCCCGCTAGACATGCTGTCGTTGAAGCCAAGCTCTCGGAACGCCAGCGCCTCGGCGCCAGGCTGCATCGAAGCGGGCTGCGTGGAACCAGGCGCGATCCCGGCCATGGCGAGCCACTGGTAGCGCGCCAGCACCCGGCTGAGCACAGATGCCTGCGCGTCTCTCGACGGCCCGTGCATGCTTAGGTACAGGTACGCGCGATAGTAGTCGGCAGCGCGCTCTCTATCCTGCCGCTGGAGCTGGGCACTCCTAGCAAGCAAAGCGGCATGCAGAGCAGTGGCGCGCGCCAGGGCATAGCGCGCCAGGAGCTGGCCGAGTGGCGCTGCGGGCTCGGGCGCGCCGTGCGCTCCTCTAGCGGCCAGGCGCTGCGTCACTGCCTGGAGAATCGTTCCGGCGGTATCACTAGCACCCGGCTGCTCCGGGTGCGGCGGCGTTGAGGACTGCTGCATCGCCTGGCGCACGTCATCGACGAGCAACTCCGTCCAGGTATAGCCGTCAGGCAGGCCAAGCTGCGCCGGGGTGACGAACCGGTGAGGCCGGTCTAGTTGCACGCGGGGTGGCGGCGCTGCGCCGGGCTCGGCGCCAGTCCGGGCCTGCGGCGAATGACCGAGCGGCGCACGCGCTGCCGCATGCGCTTCCGCACCACACCATCCCTCCTGCAACAAGGCTGTGGCGACGCGCAGGGCATCCCAGGCGCGGCGAAAGGCAGCGCGCGCCTCCCCTGTATGCCCTCGCTCATCCGCCGCCAGTGTCTCCCGCAGGGCGGTCGCGGCCAGGCTCAGGGCTGCCACAGCCGGCTCATGCGGTGTCGCCATGGCTGATAGCTCCCTTTGGCGCCCCCAGGCCAAGCTCCCCCCACACCATCCTGTGCACTAACACCAGTACTGCGCCCAGTCTACACGATGGCATGCCCGGGGCATAGGGGCGATCTCCCTGATCCCGCCCGGCCAGGCCCTCAGATACAGGAGCGATTCTCCCCTCTGCCCTGGCGCACTGCTCTATGCGAAACCGCACCGGCAATGCCAAGCGCGCCGGGCGGTGCCAGGGAGGCAATGCTACAATACTGGTGCGCAATGCTGGTGTGGCAGCTCCGAACGAATGCCTGGAGGCGAACGCGCGCCGATCGGGACCGGCGCGCCCTGCACGGTGATGCTTTGCTGTGAGGGAACCCACCGTGGTCCAGGTTGATGCGGCCCTGAGTGAGCAGGCGTTGCGGTACTGGGAGGCCGTGCTCGCGGGCGCCGACCCGCAGGCGCCCCTGATCGAGGACTGGCAGCAATGGCACGCTGAGTCGCTCGCGGCAGCTGGTCGCGCTGCTGCGCACCTGTGCCGTGAGTGGCTCCCGCTTGCCACCTGCATCGAGCGGCTGGGCCGGGGGTTCGAGGCGTGTGTTGGCGCTGCTCGACCGCAGCCCGACGCACAGGCGGCGTTACGCTGTCTTCAGGAGCTGGTGCTGGCGGTCACTCGCGTCTATGAGACGAGCGGCGGCATGGCGGCGCGAGAGACCGAGCGACTGCTGGCCGCGCGGGTACGTCAGCTTGCTGCCGTGCACCGGGTCACCTCGGCGGCAAACTCGAGCCTGGATCTGGACCACACGCTTGCCGAGATCGTCGCTGCCGTCCACGAAGTAATCCAGAGCGACCGGGTGTCGATCTTCTTGTATGATCCGGCGACCGACCGGCTGGTGCTGCGCGCCACCATCGGGCTCAATCCGGCAGCAGTTGGCTCGGTATCGCTGCGGATGGGTGAGGGTGTCACCGGCTGGGCCGCGCTCCAGGGCAAGCCCGTGAGCGTGCGGGACGGCTGGACCGACCCGCGCTTCAAGTACGTGCCCGAGCTGGCTGAGGAGCCCTACCATAGCTTCCTGTCTGTCCCGATCATCCTCTTCACCGGTGGCTCCGACAAGCTGATTGGTGTACTGAATATCCAGACCAAGGAGATCAAGGACTTCACGCCGGAGGAGATAGCCTTCGCTGAGACAGTGGCTGGCCAGATCGCCATCGCTATTGAGAACGCGCGGTTGTACGAGCAGACCGACGAGCAACTCCAGGAGAAGATCCGCCAGCTTGCCACGCTCAGCCGTGTGACGGCCGATATCGCCCGCCATCTTGACGTCCAGACGGTGCTGGACAACATCGCCAGTGCAGCCGTGACGCTGAGCCGCGCCGACATGGCGGCGATCTTTCGCCTCGACCCCGAGACCGGCGAGCTCTCGATCGTCGCCTCGCATGGCCTGTCTGAGCAATACCGCTCGATCCGCGTGCGCGTAGGCGAGGGCGCCATTGGCATTGCGGTCGCCACGAAACAGCCAGTGGCGATTACCGATGCACTCACCGACCCCCGCCTTGCCTTCGTCGCCGAGCAGGTTCGGGACGAGGGCTATCGCTCCATGTTCTGCGTGCCGCTGGTGAGCCGCGACCGCGTCCTCGGTGGTATCTCGCTGTACACCCGCGAGCGCCACGAATTCAGCCAGGAGCAGATCGACCTGCTGTTCACCTTCGCGAACGAGGCCGCCATTGCTATCGAGAACGCCCAGCTCTACGAGGAGGCACAGCGCGGGCTAGCAGTGAAGGACATGCTGCTCAAGGAGATGCACCACCGCGTCAAGAACAATCTCCAGACGGTCGCCTCGCTGTTGAAGCTCCAGATGCGCCACAGTGAGCCGGGCGCTAATGTTGAGCCGCTGGCGCACTCCATCGCCCGTATCGAGAGTATTGCCGCCGTGCATGACCTGCTCTCTCAGGAGGAAATCGGGCTCACCACGGTCAGGCAGATTGTGCGCAAGATCATTGACATCGCCAGCCACTCCCTGATTGAGCCGCAGGTCCAGGTGCAGTTCAGCATCAACGGCGCCGAGGAGCGTATCTCCTCCCGCCACGCCACCGTGCTGGCCCTGGTGCTCAATGAGCTCATCGCCAACGCGGTCACCCATGGCTTCGAGGGTCGCCAGAGCGGCACCATTCGCATCAGCAGCTCCAGCGATGGTCGGATGCTGCGTATCGAAGTGGCGGACGACGGCATTGGCCTGCCGCCCGGCTTCGATGCCGAGCGGGACAAGGGGCTGGGGCTCACCATCATCCGCACGCTCGTCACCGAAGACCTCAAGGGCTGCTTCGAGCTCCGCTCGGCCCCCGGCGGTGGCACCGTGGCTATCGTCGTTTTCCCCCATACCCTGGCCGCAGCCTGAGCAGCCTGGCACGTCGATGTGCGTGCTGTACCGCCGGGCCTCTCTCCTCCGGTTGCCGATCTCTCGTGCACGCGCCGGTGCACGGTGAAACACGTCAACGTGCCTCGTACGTTATGCGTAATGGTATCGCTCGTGAGAGCACGAAGACCCGGCGCATGCGAGGTGTCCATGGCTATCGGCTCTGGCACACTCAAGCTCCTCGCGGCGCGCCCGGCCCGCGGGCGTGTCGTAGTCCTCGCGCTTGCCCTGCCCATCGCACTGCTGGTTACGATCCTTGCAGGAGTAGCCGTCTGGCAGTTCAGCGTGGGCGACCGCATCGTGCCAGGCGTCCGCGCTGCCGGCCTCGATCTCTCCGGCCGCACGGTCGAGGAGGCGCGGGCACACATTGCCGCGCGGCTGGAGGAGCAGGGTCGGTCGACGCTCACGCTGCTGGCCGGCGAGCAGCGCTTTGCGGCCACGCTGAGCGAACTCGGGCTGGAGATCCACCCGGGCGAGGTGGAGACGCTCGCGCTGCGCGCCTGGCAGCTGGGCCGCCGCGGCACCCTCCTGGCACGGCTCCGCGAGCAGCTTGCCCTGCTGCGCCAGCCGGTCGAGCTCACCGTGCAGACCCAGGTGAACCGCATGCAGCTCGAAGCCACGCTGGCACGCCTGGGCGGCGAGATCAACCGCCAGCCGGTTGACGCCGCGCTAGTGATCAGCGACGACGTTTCGGTGCCCTCGCGCGCCGTGCAGATCACGGCGTCCCAGCCGGGCCGGCGCCTGGACGTCGAGGCGAGCATCTATCCGCTGCTCCGGGCCGTCGGGCGCGCCTCCAGCGATCCTGTGGAGCTCATAGTCGATACGATCCCTCCCCGCATCGTCGAGGCGGATCTGGAGACGGCACGCCAGCAGGCGATACAGGCGCTCAGCGCACCGTTGCTGCTGGAGCACCAGGGCCGCACCTGGCAGCTTGATCCGGCCGCCATCGCTGGGATGCTCCAGGTTGCGTACGACGCCGGACCGCCCTACCACCTGTCACTCGACCCGGCGGACGTGCGCGCCTTTGTGGAGAAGGCCGCGGGTGAGGTTGGTACCCCGGCGCGCAACGCCCGGCTTGAACTCACTGGCACGGAGGTCACCGTACGGCCGGGGACTGCCGGCCTCGTGGTAGACATGGATGCCACGGTCGCGGCGCTCCAGCATGCCGTCTTCAGCACCGCGCGCACGGTGCCGCTGGCCGTGCACGCGCGCGAGCCGGCGATCAATGCAGCGGCGCTCGAGCCGCTCAGGACCCGGGCGAACCGCTTGATCTCGCGACCTGTCACGGTGACGTATGCCGATCAACGCTGGACACTGGAGCCGGCGGATCTGGCGAAGGCGTTGCGCCTGCCTGACACTGCAAGGGCAGAGAGCGCAGCCCAGCTCAGCGTAGGTCTGGACCAGGCTGCGCTGGAGAAGCAGATCCGCACGCTGGCGGCGAAGCTGCGTCTTGAGCCCGAGGATGCTGTGCTGGCCGTTCAGGGTACGGAAGTGGTCATCCGGCCGGGCAAGGACGGGCAGGCCGTCGACGCCGCCGCTGCTGCCCAGGCGGTCATCGCCGCGGTCCAGGCATCCGGCGATGGCCCTATTCCTCCGGTGCCGCTCCGGCTCGTCCCGGTGCAGCCACAGCGCACTGCACAGTCGCTGGAGCCGGCGCGCCGGCGCGCGCAGCAGTTGATCGGCGCACCGATCGTGCTACGCTCCGGCACTGCCACGTGGAGCCTCACCCCTGCGGAGCTGGCCGCGGCGCTCGTCTTCGGGGAGACGAACGATAGGGAGGTTTTCCCGTACCTCAGCCGGTCGAAGATCATCGAGTACCTCCAGCGCCTGGCACCTCAGATCGAAGCGACGGCCGGGGGGAGCCCTGCTGGTAGCCCTACCCCCACTGGAACGCCCGGCCAGCCCGCCGCGCCGCCCAGGAAAGTTGACCTGGAAAAGACCGCCCTGGCAGTGTGGGCTCGTGCCAACAGCGATGACCGCACAGTCACCGTGGAGTTTGTCACCGGGGAGACCGCGCGGCCGGAAGCGCCGCAGAAGATGCCGCCGCTGGCCGGCAAGTGGATCGAGGTCAACCTGGCAGCGCAGCGCCTCACCGCGTACGAGGGCGACTGGCCGGTCATGTCCACCCTGATCAGCAGTGGATTACCTCGCACCCCAACCCCGAAGGGCACGTTCGAGATCTTCACCAAGCTCCGCTACGATGACATGCGCGGTGGCTCCGTGGCCGCGGGCGATTACTACTACCTCCCGAAGGTGCCGTACGTGATGTACTTCGCCGCCGGTGGGTATGCGCTGCACGGCACCTACTGGCACAACAACTTCGGCCGGCCGATGAGCCACGGCTGCGTGAACCTGACCACCCGAGACGCCGAATGGCTGTTTAACTGGGCCCCAATAGGCACAAAGGTCGTCATTTTCTAGCGCCAAATGTCCTTGCTGCCCGCCCGGCGCTGTGTTAAGATTCCCATGCGCCGGAGAGTTGGGCCAGGCACGTACCGAAGTGAACCCGCTGGGGACATAGCGGAGCGACGCGGACCGCCACCGGCGGTCCGCTTTGCCGATTCGCAGGCGGCAGATGCGTCGCAAGCGGCGCTGGGGATGGTGCCCGGTTCCGGGACCGGGGTGTTTGAGAACGAGGTGGAGGCAACGCACGTGGCGAAGCCGTCACGGGCGGGCGACCCTGCGAGCGGGCGAGGCACAGGCGGAGCGGCACCGCGGCAGGCAGAGCGTAGCCGAGAGCGCCTGCCTGATGATGACCCGCTGGCCGTCGTAGCAAACGCGGAAGTCAACACAGCGTTTGCGTTCGCGCTGCGCCAGGCCCTCAAGGAGGCAGCGCCCGAAAAACCTGAAGCAAAAGAAACAAAAGAAGAAAAGAAGGCTGAGGTCAAGCGGAAGCGCTGCGCCGACTGCTGGAACTGTATTATCTTCAAAGACGAGAACGGTCACCTGATGGGCCGCTGCAAGAAGAATCTGTGGCTTAAACCCACGTATTCGTACGAGGACATTAATAACGATCGCGTGCGGCGCTGGCACGCCGATTGCCCCGAGTACGACGACAGCGAGTAACAAGCACGCCCACGTATCTGTTCTGGTAGACCGAGCGCTGCCCGGCCACAAGCGCGGCCGGGCAGCGCTATTTCTGCGCTACGCTAATACGCTACAGCCTCGCTCTTGTCTATCACACCGCGATCTCGCCTGCTGCCGCTCGCGCTGGCATGCCTCTTGCACGGTGTCCCCTGACGCAACTACCAGGGCTGGTGTGACGATGGTGGAATGGGCTCCGGGTTCTTGAGCGGGTTGCGCAGGCGCAGCAGCCTCTACCTCCTCTGGCGCAGGCAGCGGTGGTATAGCTTCGGGTGGTCTCCGTTCAGCCGCCTTGCCCGCGCAGCTGCACAGGACCTGGTAGGAGAGGTAGCGCATACGCCACCTCTCCTACCACCACAAAGCCAGAGACCACCCGCGTGGCACAGTCCCGAGGCGCAGACGTGACCAAGAACAGTGCCGCGGTCCGCCACCTGCCCATCGCCATCACTGATAGTCTGGAGAGGTGAGTATGGCAGAGAGCGAGGGCCCCGGCCATACCAGCGCCACGGCTGCGCACATCCTTGTCGTGGATGATAGCGCCCAGATCCGTGCCCTGCTGGTGGAAGCGCTCCAGCAGGCTGGCTATCGGGTGCATGCCGCTGCGAACGGTGCGGAGGCGCTGGCAATCGTGGAGCGAGACCACGTGGATCTGCTGCTCCTGGACCTGATGATGCCTCAGATGAGCGGGTGGACCGTGCTCCAGTACCTGAGCCAGTGCTCGCCACCTGTGCCACGCGTCATCGTCATCAGCGCCGCGGTCAATCTTCGAGGCGTCCAGGGCGCTCCCCTAGTTATTGCAACGCTGCGCAAGCCCTTTGATCTAGAGCACCTGCTTGACCTGGTGGGTAAGGCGACCAGCTCCCCTTCGGCTCCACTACCGCCGCCGGCACGCTGACCGGCATGCGGTGAGCGGCTGCGCTGGCACAGGACAGTGGAGGACGGGAGAGTGCCACCGCAGCGCGCCGAGGTCTCGCCCGGTGCCCTCACCAGGTCTTGGCGTAGACGCCAGACGAAAGCGCTGCGGCAACGCGCTCCTGTGCACGCAGGAGCTCAGCGTGATAGTCCGGTACCAGCACGCGCTCCAGGTGCCCGTCCACACGCACGAGGTCCCACAGGCCCCAATGGTCGAACCGGCCGGTATGCCATTGCGGGAAGTCGATGATCGGATACAGGCAGATCCCATGGAGATCGACACCGTGCTCCATGGCCGCTAGCGACTCGTCCACCACATAGCGCAGCCATGGGGCCCGCCACTCGCCCCAGCACGCTGTCTCCCCGATGATCATCGGGCGTCCGTAGCGACGGTGGGCGTCGAGCAGTTGCTCTCGCAGCGGTTTGCGCCGCGGGTCACGCATGTCCAGCGGCTCGAGCGGCCGGCCGTATTCATACTGGCCGGTCCAGTAGACGTTCACTGCGACGATGTCCAGGTGCCGCGGCGTGCCGCCAAGCTCGGGCTCGAGCCTGCCACACAGCATATCCCAGCCGTGCCACATATAGCTCTCATAGGTTGCTGCCGCCTCGGCTAGCTCGGGGTGCCCCACCGGCACGGCGACATGGATCATCGGGTCCGCATGCACGAACCGGGCATCGGGCTGCACCTGCCAGATGGCGTTCATACCGGCGATGGCCGCCCGCACTAAGCTCTTCTTGAGCTCCCAGCCGCGCTGGTGCTGGAACGGCGCCCACCAGGCGACCTCGGCCCCAGCCCACGAGAAGAACGAGATCTCGTTCACCGGCGTGTAGAAGCGCGTCTCCGGGTATTCCCGGCGCACGTGCCGTGCGAACGCCTCGCAGAACCGCGCGAACCGTTCTGCCAGTTGCGGAGAAAAGGGATCGATGTCCTGGGGATACCCGTAGTGAAACAGGTCCCAGATCTGGACCATGCCCGTGCGGCGCCCGGCGTCGATGAGCGGCTGTATCGCTGAGAAGTCATACTCGCCGGGCACACGCTCGATGAGGTTCCACGGTGCGCCTTCGCGCACTGCCTGGATATGTACGGCACGAAGCCGTTGGTAGTCGTCGTAGGCGAAGCGATCGTGCTGCGTTGCCTGAAGCTGGTTCATCATCCGTCCTTCCCGAGTGACCGGTGTCGAACACTCGAAGCCGGCCAGGAAGAAGCTCGGAAAGAGACGCTCGCGTCCTTCCATGACCTCCTTCTATCCTCCTATCGCGTGCATTGCGTGCCACACGGTCACGCGTCTGCTAGCGAAGGCGCTTTAGCCCCTTTAGCATAGAAACAACGTATAGCAGGAAACGTATAGCAGGATTCGTGCCATACGTGGCTACGAAGCCGAAGGCGGTCCCATGCGTCCCACGACGCGCCGGGCATACCGCTCCACCGCCCCGGTAGAACTTCTCGGATAGATGTTGGATAGATGGCAGCGACATTGTTCATTAAGACATTGCTCATTAAGACATTGTTCATTAATAAGACATTGTTCGTTAAGATGATCGTCTCGTCTGTGAGCCGGTCGAGCAGGGAGCGGTCGTGTGAGACGAGAAGCAGCGTGCCGGCGAAGTGTCTGAGCGCTGCTTCGATCTGCTCGCGGGTCGGGATATCCAGATGGGTCGGCTCGCCCAGCAGCCGGACGTCCGGCTGCGTACCATGGATTACTTCCAGCATCGTCTCTCCCTCCCGGTGCCCGGACCGCCGAGCGCCGCCCGAACGGCAGCGCTGAGAACGCAGCCGCGCCCATGGCAGGATAGGAGTGCAGTCGGGCAGAGAAGGGAAGGACCCGCCGGGTATCTACTGTGGGGACACGGCTGCGCTTCGCGCGCTACACCGTCTGCACCGTGACTGCGCAGCGTTCTCGGCTGTCCCTTACCGCAGCATCGTACGTCCCGGCCTTGGCGCGAGGCTTAGACTCGAAAGTAGCCTGTCCGCGGGAACATTGATATACTACGACATCGAGGCCGCGTGCGCAACCTGGGTGAGTTCCGGCAGCGAGAAGCGCTGGACACATGATCATTCACGTCTTTACCGGTGGGCCGGTGGCGACGAACGGCTACCTGGTCGTGGACGAGCCCACCCGCCAGGCAATGATCGTGGACGCGCCGATGGGCGCGGCCCGCGCTATGCTGAGCTGGGTCCATCAGGACCAGGCCACGATCGCCCTCATTGTGGCCACACACGGCCACTGGGACCACATCGTGGACCTCGCTGAGCTGCACGAGCGCACCGGCGCGCCGGTAGCTGTCCATCCTGACGATCGCCCCAAGCTTGAGCAGCCGGGCAGCGCGCTGGTTCAACTCCCCTTCACCATCCGGCCGGTCACGCCGCAGCGGGAGCTCCGGGAGGGGGAGATCGTGGAGACCGGCCTGCTGCGCTTTGAGGTGCTGCACACGCCGGGCCACTCACCCGGCGGGATCTGCCTCTATGAGCGCCAGCAGGGAGTGCTCTTCGCCGGGGATACGCTCTTCGCCGGCAGCTATGGCCGCACTGATCTCCCCGATGCCGATGAGGCGGCGATGATGGCTAGCTTGCGCCGGCTTGCGGCCCTGCCACCTGAGGTGCAAGTCTACAGCGGCCACGGCGAGATGACCACGATCGGGCGCGAGGCGGGGTGGATCAGACGCCTGGCAGGCAGCAGGTAACACTCCAGAGGCAATAATTTTTTTTATTTTATTTTTTCTCATTTTCGTAGGGCCGTACCGCCAGGGCCGTACATCGGGCAGTCGTGGTGCATCCCGGAACTCATGCTCCAGCGGCGGCCGGCTCAGCCTGCTGCACGCCCACCTCGCTCACCCCACGCTCTGCGACCTGCCGGCAGTCTCTGAGTGCCAGTACGATCTCCTCGCGTACGCTGGGGTCCTGCTCGACATCGAGACGACGCTCCAGGGCAGCCACGGCCTGCTGCTTGAGCGCGGGCGGAACAGCAGAGCTCGCCGCGAGACGTCCCAGTGCCCAGGCGGCGTGCCCGCGCACAACTGGATGGTCGTGCTGCTCTAGCACCCGGATCAGCGGCGGCACTGCTGCCGGGTCGCCGCTGTTGCCCAGCGCCACACACACGTTGCGCTGCAGGCCCCAGCGCTTGGCCCGCAGCACCGGCGAGCCGCGGAATCGCTGGCGAAACGCAGCGTCGTCCAGCTCGAGAAGCGGGATGAGCTCAGGCAGCGCCTGCTCCGGCGAGGCCGGCTCGAACTCAGCGACCCGCGTCAGCACCGGCCGGGCGTTGTAGGGGCACACATCCTGGCAGATGTCGCAGCCGAAGATCCAGTCACCCATCTGCGCCCGCAGCTCGCGCGGGATCGGACCGCGGTTCTCGATCGTGTGATAGGAAATGCACTTGCGGTTATCCAGCACACCTGGTGCCACCAGTGCGCCGGTAGGGCAGGCGCGCAGGCACAGCGTACAGCGCCCGCAGGGTTGCTTCTGCGACGGCGCGTCGGGCACGAGCTCGCAGTCCACGATGAGCTCGGCCAGAAACACGAACGAGCCCTTGGGCGTGAGCAGGCAGGTGTTCTTGCCGGGCGAGCCCAGACCCGCTCGACGTGCCACCGCGCGTTCAGCGAGCGGGCCGGAGTCCACGAAGTAGCGAAAACGTGGCCGACGCCCGGTGGCCCGCTCCAGATAGTCCACAATTTGGAAGAGCTTCTTCTTGAGCACGTCGTGGTAGTCACGCCCCCAGGCGTAGCGGGCGATGCGGCCGCGCGGGCGGCCCGGCTCTCCAGCAGGCAGGCGCGCCGCCGAGCGATACGAGACGCCCAGTGCAATGATCGCCCGCGCCTCGGGCAAGAGCGCTCGCGGATCGGTCGCCCGCCGCACACGCTCGGCGGTGAACCAGTGGTAGCCGTCCATCAGGCCGGCCTCCAGGCGCTCCAGCATACGCGCCCGATCCTCCTCGAACAGCTCCGGCCCGGTGATGCCGACCAGGTCGAAGCCTAGTGAGCGCGCATAGCGTTTGAGCTCGTTCGTCAGCGTCTGCGGGTCAGGCGACATCGACATAGCCGGGTGTCGCTGTGGAAGAGTGTGCGGACCTCTCCATGCCGTGTCCCCTTCGGTTACGGTGTGAGGCCCCGGCCACCTGTCCGCTCTATGTTCCCCTCCCCTCTTAGGGGAGGGCCGGGGGAGGGGTCCTCACCTGCTACTTCGGTGCGGTGATATCGGCTTCCGGCGCCACGTTGCGCAGCTCCCACACGACTTGTGGCAGCACCTGCTCGACCAACGGGGCCCAGAAGCGCAGGCGGAATGTCGCTTTGCCGCCGGCCGTGCCTTCCAGCCACACCGCTGGCTGAGGCTCAGGCGCGAGCTCTGCCACCTTCCTCACTGCAGCCTCCAGCCGCTCTTTTATAAGGTGCAGGTCTTCTTCACCGGGCGCCACCGTAATCAGGAGCTCGCCCCGCTGCGCCGGGTATGCCGATCGGTTAATAATCACCGACGAGTAAATCGTAGCATTCGGCACGATGATACGCATATTGTTTTCCGTGCGCAGCATCGTGGTCCGCAGGGCAATGGTCTCGACCTCGCCACGGTGCCCGCCCGGCAGCTCAATGCGGTCGCCGATGCGGAACGGCCGCTCGATAAGGATGTAGAGCCCGGCCACCAGATTGGAGAGCACATCGCGGAGCGCCAGGCTGATCGCCAGGCCGGCCACGCCGAAGACCGTGACCGACGCCTCAGGCGGGATCCCCAGCAGTGGCAGCGCCACGAGCACGCCCAGCGCGATGAGCCCGAAATAGACCAGGTTCTCCAAGATCAGGATCACATGGGCGTCGGCGCGAGCGCGCAAGAGGGCATGCTTCAGGCCTCGCTGGCTCCAGCGCGCCAGGAAGTAGGCTACGCCGACGACCAGCAGCGCAGCGATGAGCTGGCGCAGCACGACGTACGGATCGATGGCCGGAAACGGGATCTGATACGTCATGACCGGTGGCATGGCCTGGACCGCTCGTCTTCCGCGTGTCTGTGTGGAGCGTACTTCTGGTACTCACAACGTCACAGGGGCGCACGGCCGTGCGCCCCTGTACCGGAACAGCTCTCCCGAAATCGTACTGTACCGAAATCGTACTGAAAATGGCGCTGAAAGTGGCATCGAAAAATCACAAAGAAACCGCAACACGCACGCCGCGCGACGCTATGCGGCCGGGAAACGGCGCAGCCGCTCGAGCGTCTCCTCCAGCACGGCCATAGAGGCAGCATAGCTCATGCGGATGTGCCCTTCGCCGTAGAACGCCGCGCCAGGCACCGTTGCAATGTGCGCCTCGTTCAGCAGCCGTTCGGCGAAGGCCATGGAATCGCCCCCCGGAACCCGTGGAAAGACGTAGAAGGCGCCCTCGGGCGTGGGGCAACTCCAGCCTAGCTCGGTCAGGCCCTGCACCAGGAACGTGCGCCGCCGCGCGAACTCGGCGATCATGGTCTGCACACAGTCCTGCGGACCATTCAGGGCGGCCACTGCGGCAACCTGCGCGATCGACGTAGCGTTCGACGTGCTGTTGCTGTTGAGGTCGATGATACCTTTGATGATGGGTGCCGGCCCGGCAGCGTAGCCAACCCGCCAGCCAGTCATGCCATACGTCTTGGAGAGGGTGTTGACCACGATCGTCAGCGCCTTGACGTCGGGGCCGAACGACGCCACGCTCGGCTGCATCCCACGCTCGTAAATAAAGTGCTCGTACGTCTCGTCAGAGATCAGCAGGAACCCGCGTTCCACAGCCAGCCGGGCAATAGCCCGCAGCTCCTCCTGCTCGATGATCACCCCGGTGGGATTTGAGGGGCTATTCAGCACGAGGGCGCGGGTGCGGGGCGTGAGGCAGGCAGCGACATCGGCCGCGCGCAGCTTGAGGTCTGCCTGCATGGGCGCCAGCACCGGCACGCCGCCGGCCAGCTTCACCTGCTCGATGAAGGTCGGCCAGATCGGCACCGGGACAATCACCTCGTCGCCCGGATCGAGGATAACCTGGAACAGGTTATACAGCACATGCTTACCGCCGGCGCAGATCACGACCTCAGACGGCGCATAGGCCAGTCCGTTCTCACGCTGGAGCTTGGCAGCGACGGCCTCGCGCAGCTCCGGAATGCCGGCAGAGGGCGTATACTTCGTGAAGCCATCCCGGATCGCTCGAATCGCGGCCTCTTTGACATGCTCAGGCGTGTCGAAATCCGGCTCGCCGACGCTCAGGTTCAGCACCTTGGCACCGCGGCGCGCCAGCTCCTTCGCGCGGGTATCCATCGCCAGCGTAGGCGATGGAGCCAGCTCGCGGATGCGCCGCGAGACCATCCGCACGCTTCCGGCCGTGCCCGGCGCCTGCCCCTGCACTGTCACCACTTTCTCCCTCTCTTGCAACCGGCTACCTCGTGCAATCCGTGGCGTACTGCCTATACATACTGCCTATACAGCATACTGCCTATACAGGGCTCTTCCAGGGCAAAAGCTACTTCTTCCCTGCACACCTCACAGGGATTTGGCGCAACAAGAGTCCTTCGGCAGTGCGACGTTCCTGCCACACCTGCAGAACTATACCATCCGGCTACGGAGGGAGTCGAGACGCGCGGCGAGCTGGGCGGCATGTGCGTCGCAGCAGCGATCGGTCTTGCGGTCGGTGTCGTCGAGCGTGTTCGAAAAGTACATCACGCAGGCCGGGTCAGCGCAGTGCTCCAGGCCATACGTATGTCCGAGCTCGTGCACGGCCTCCTTGACCGCCCGCGCTAGCAGCACCTGCTGGTCGGGAGGCTGCCCCCAGAATTCGGGGCGTAGGCGCGCCAAGGCGATCACAGCGGCAGGACCGCCGCGCTGGGCCTGGCCGAAAATGAAGTTCAGGCCAGGGGCAAACAGATCAAGGTCAGCCACGCCCAGCAGACGCTCTGCGTTGCCACGGAGCGCGAGCAGCCGTTGCAGGATCGGCGCAGCCAGATACTGCCTGCGCCGCGGCACAAAGGCCTCGTGGGGAGGGGAGGGTCCGTGGGGCTCCAGGCGAACGGCGCGGCCGGGAAACCGCGCCGCAATGGCCGGCAGCAGCCCGCTGAGGATGTCGTGGGGCACGTCTCCGATAGGCACAAGCACGATAACTGGCTGGTTCGTCTGCACCATACGCCCTAGCCTTTCACGTAGTTTTATATATTTTTCCTTACTTTTCCTCCCTAACCCGTATCCCTAACTCGTACCTCCATTGACTCAGGTCGTTGAGTATGCTACCCCGGTCATGGAGTCACAGCATAGGAGCGCCTGCAGGGAGCCAGCGCCACCGAGGAGGAGACGCACATGTACACCTACGAAGGGATGCTTGCTGAGACGATCACCATGGCCGGCCACAACGGCGACCTGATCGAGGCCTACCTGGCACGCCCGCTGGGCATGATCCAGGTGCCCGGCGTGGTGGTCATCCATCACATGCCCGGCTGGGATGAATGGAGCAAAGAGGTCACCCGCAAGCTGGCCTACCACGGCTACGCGGCTATCTGCCCGCATCTCTTCTCCCGCTGGGGACCGGGCCGCTGGGATGACCTGGCCGCAGCCGCTCGCGCTGCCGGTGGGCCACCAGATGCCCAGGTGATGGGCGATATTGCGGCGGCAGCACAGCTCCTGCGCACGCAGCCCTGGGCGAACGGCAAGGTAGGGGTGATTGGCTTTTGCTCCGGCGGCCGCCACGCCTACATCGCTGCCTGCCGCGTCCCCGGCCTCGATGCGGCGGTTGATTGCTGGGGCGGTCGGGTGGTGGTACGTCCAGAGGAGCTGAACGAGCGCCAGCCGGAGGCCCCGATTGATATGACCAAAGATATGGCCTGCCCCCTGCTGGGCATCTTCGGCAACGAGGATACCAACCCCGACCCGGCGCAGGTGGACCGCATCGAGGAAGAGCTCCGCAAGTACGGGAAACAGTACGAGTTCTACCGCTACGATGGCGCCGGCCATGGGTTCTTCGCCGTGGACCGGCCGTCGTACCGACCGCAGCAAGCGGTTGATGGCTGGCAGAAGGTGTTTGCCTTTTTCGAGCGGTACCTGCGCACCGCTCCATCCGGAGCGGCAGCTGCTGGCTCGCCGTGGTGAGCAATCAGGAGACGACCAGGGCACGAACTAGGAGACGCAGACGATGTGTACGATGATCTGCCGGACTGTTGACATCCAGGGCCAGGGCAAGGGCCCGGCCGGATGGATTACTCTGACGCAGGCGCATGTCGCATATGACCACCCTGTCAGCGCGCCATTCGACCACGCTCTGCTGCTCGACTTCGTTGACAGCGCAGCGGGGCCGGGCGCGCGTGTCATCGTTGAGCTCAGCCCCGACGCCGCCCGCGCCCTGGTCCAGGCGATCGAGGCAGCCCTGCAAGAGGCTGAAGTCCAGCACGCCCTTGGTGCAGCCGGCGGCCATGCCGGGTAGTGAGGGCCGCGACGCCGCAACGCTCTTTCGCAACGCTCTTTAGAGAGGCGGCTGCGGTGCTCGTACGGCGCCGCAGACATCACAGCGGCTTCGAGGCAGCCCGGACGCGAGCGAGGCCCCCCGTGGAGAGGGCCTCGTTGTGCCCGGAAGATTGGATACCCGTAGAAGTGGTGGAGATGGGGGAGAGTCGAACTCCCCGTCCAGAGCCGATCCGCCGAAAGTGCCTACAAGCTTAGCCGACCTTTTGCTCTCGCACATCCGGCACCGATCGGCGGGTGCGACGGATGCGCCAGCTCATGCGTCTTTGCCGGATCCTATGAGCCTCAGACCCGGCGCACTCCGGCATTGTCACGCCCGTTCACTCCCCACCGGAGCGAGGGAGTGGCGGACGACGCTGTGCGGCTTCGTTAGGCCGCCAGAGCGTAGCTGTACTGCGGCTTGGCAGTTATTTTTTCGCCGGTTGTTTTACGAGACGGTTACCGGCACCTCGGCTTGCCACTTCCGACCAATCGACCCTGTCGAAACCCGACATCCCCGCTTGGATGCCCGGTTTAGGGCAGCCGGCACCTTACTATTATACACTACCGTGGGTGCCGCCGGTAGCGCGCCGGCGGGCCTGGTGCATCACAGGCGCGAGTCACTGTCCGCCCATGGAGCGGACGACAACGAGCAGGAGCACCAGCACAAGCACCAGGACGATTCCCAGCTCGAAGACGTGTCCGAGAAGGCTGACGAGCCAGTCGCCAACCCCTCCCTCATTATCTCGCGGGTGGACCCGGTAGTTCACGGCTGCGCTCTCCTCCCTGGCCACAGTGTCATATCGTCGCCACCATACCAGGAAGGTCCATCCAGGGCAGCCTCTCAGGTCCCGGCCGGCCACACCAGCCTAGCCCGGTCGGATGCATCCGGCAGGCCATGGCGGTCACAGTGCCGCAGCGCCATCCAGGAGCCGTCACCGCCCGTCATGGAGCGCCGGGCTCTCCCAATAGCTCCACTGTGGTTTGTGGTTAAGGGCGCCACACAGAGATAGGCGTGCCGGATCGCTCTGCCTGCGGCGCCCCACGGATGCCTCAGTCCAGGTATTTCGCAAACACCGAATTGGCGAAGTCCTCGGCCTGCTTCATACCCTCACGGACGCCGATCTTCCCCATCAGCGCGTCGGTCACGATCTGCGTCACCTGCGCGCGGTATTCGGCCAGCGGCGCCTTGTAATGAGCCGGCAGCGGACGCGTCGCCAGCAGCGACTCCCGCAGCAGGCGCCGGCCGGAGGGCGGGCCGGCCTTCTCGGGATTGGCGTAGGTCTCCGTCGCCGAGTCAAGGCGCGCTGGCACTTCTTGGAACAGGCTGACGATCCGATCCTGCACCGGCTTGGTCAGCATGTACTTCATGAACTCCCAGGTGGCTTCGACCTGCTTCGTCTGCGCGTTCATCACCAGGGCGCGCAGGTTGGCTGCGCTCCCCGTCTTGCCCGTCTGCGGGGACTTGGGGACGAAGCTGGCGTCCCAGCGCAGCCCGGCCACTTGCATGTTTTGCTGGAATACCCAGTCGCCCACCGTGCTGATCGCCGCCAGACCCTGGTGGAACATCTGCGTGGTGTTAAGGCCCGTCGCTGCGATCTCCTCTTGGATGGGCGCGACGCGATGCTTCTGGATCAGGCTTGCCAGGAACTCGATGGCTTCGACTGCCTGGGGCGCGGCAAGCGTGCAGCGCTTCAGATCAGGGGTGAAGTAGCTGCCGCCGTTGGCGTAGACGAAGTTCAACCAGCCGCTTTCGTCGCCCGTGATGACAATGAAGCCAAATCGTGTCTCCTGCGGCGTGGTCCCGCGGCGAGTGAGCTTCTGCGCGTATTCCAGCAGGGCGTTCCAGTCCCACCTGTCGCCGAGCTCCACCGGGGACTTCAGCCCGGCAGCTTCGAGGTAGGCCAGGTTGAACACGCTGGCGATCGTGCTGTAGTCCCAGGGCCAGCCAGTGATCTTGCCCTCGATACGGTACCACTCGTCGTACGCCCTCAGCACCGCAGCGTGGTCGCTGGTGGCTGCCTTGTCTCTGCTGATCAGGGCGGAGAGGTCGCGCAGAAGACCCTGGGCCGCCCAGGAGCGAGCGTTGGTGTTCATAAGAAAGACATCTGGTCCTACGTTGCCGGCCAGCGCGGCGGTAAGCTTGTTCCAGTAGTCCGGTAGCGCCGGCACGAAGGTGACCGTCACGCCGGTCTGCCGCGCATTGAACTCGTTCACCAGGGTTTCGAAGCCGGGGTTGTAGCCGGTGCCCCACTGCCAGAACTCAGGCGTACCCGTTACCTGTGCAGCAGGTGCCTGGGCACCAGGTGCTGTGCCGGCGCGCGTGCAGGCCGCCAGCGCGCCCGCGCCGGCGAGCCCGGCGATTCCCAGAGCAGAGCGCAACAAACCGCGCCGTGTGGTCCCAGTACTCTGCAACATGGTCTTTCCCTCCCGCGAGCGTTAAAAAGTCTTGCCCGTGCATGTGCGGGTTACGCCGTCTGCGCGCGGCGTAGGAGCTCGTTCATCGGCCCGCGTAGATCGTTCATCGCTCCCTGCACGCTCTTCTCCCCGCGCAGCACAGCGTTCCACTGCTGGTCAAAGAGCGTCTGCACCTCGGGGCCTGCCTTGGGGATACGCCATACCCGCACGATGCGTGCAGTCTCTACATAAGTGTCGTAGTTTTCCCATGGGAGCAACAGTTTGCGGAACGTGCCGTTGTCGTAGAGCGACTTGCGCACCGGCTGCGGACGGCTCGATTCCAGCAGGATCTGCGCACCCCCTTCCCACTGGGTCACGAAGGCACACAGCTTATACGAGTCATCGTGTTGCTTGGAGTCTTTGAGGATGCCAAAGCCATTGTTGCCGTCCCGGGTCCAGCGACCGGCCGGCCCTTTGGGGACAGGGGCGATCCCCAGCTCAAACGTAGCTACGTCTTTCAGGTCGGGCACATAGAACTTCCCGCCGTACTGAATGCCAATACGCCCGGAGTTGATGCGCCGGCTGTTGATCGCCGGAATGGCTTGCACCTCCGGCCCTACCGGCACCACGCGGTGCAGGGTGACCAGGTCTGCCTGGAACTGCAAGGCCTCTACTGCGGCGCGCTCATGCCCGCGGAACTCGGTCTCATCACGATTGAAGAGTTCGCCACCCCAGGCCCACACCGGCACGCTCAAATACCACTGCAGTCCCTGATCGACCCGCTCATACCCGTATGTCGGATCATGCTCGGCGCGATAGGTCAATGCCTTGGTCACTTCGAGGAACGTTTCCCAGGTCCAGCGACCTTCCCGCTCGTACTGGTCCGGGGGCTTGACGCCGTACTTGTTAAAGAGCGAGCGGTTAAAGAACAACATACCCGGGCCAGAGTAATACGGCAGGCCATAGAGGCGGCCCTCAATGCGGTAGAAATCCAGGCAATAGGGCAGGATGTCGTCGAACTGCAGGGCCTTATCTTTCTTGATAATGTCGTCGAGCTGCAAGAATAAGCCCTTTGACAGCAGCGATACGCTCCAGCTTGGATGGATCAAGGACACATCTGAGGGCGCCCCACCGGCCACCTGCGTGATCAGCTTCTCAGCAAGAGCGGCCCCATGCCCAATCGGCGCCGCGTCGTGGTTGATCCGGTACCCCGGATACATCTGCTCAAAACGCTGGAAGATGCGGGTGAAGATCTCCAGGTCAGGGTCGGAGGTGGGCGGATAGATCACCTGGAGCGTCACCTCACGGCGCGGCCTCGGTCCCTCGGTGGCCGGTGCCGGAGCCCGACACGCCTGGGCAAGTGCAGCAATGGGAGGCACTCCCAGGGCGCCGAGGAACCAGCGGCGGCTCAGGCCAGGCGAAGCAACCGGCTTGGTGTCTGTCAGCAGTGCGCGAGCCACGCGCACGCGATCGGGTATTACACCCGTACAGTCCGTATCCTCAAGCACATCCTTTGTCACGGCGTCGGCGGGCCATCGCGCCATCGCTGCACCTCCGTGTTTAGCCATGCATCCAGCCGATGAGACGTCCGAGCCAGCGTGCATCCTGGCCATCCCCTACCCCCAACACCCTCTAACCTGCAGGATCATCGGTACCACGCTTCCTGCGTGCTAAGAAAATCCCGATCATCGTGAGAACACGAATAATCGGGCTGGCAAGAGCTATGGGACGGAAACGATCCAACACGTAATCAGCGCAGGAGCCGCGAGCAGCGAGGAGAGCTGCAGCGGCACTGCGCTCAAGGAAGATGTCGTAAAACAGGCAGGCCGTTTCCAGGTGATATGCCTGTGAGGTAGGCTAGCCACGCAGCGCCGCTGCGGCCTTTACGCACGGGGCAGGCGCCGGGGTGGGGGATTGACAGCGCTGCCCTGCGCCCCTCGGACCGAACAGGTACAGGCTGGCTGCGCACGGCGCCGCGATGCCACTGCGTTTCTACCAGCCGGGCAAGAGCGCCAGGACCGGCGGCGCCTGAGCTGGTCGCGGGCGAAAGCCTTTTCGCCGCTCCAGGCGCGCGGCCCCTACACCGTGGCCGCGGCTGGAGCACGCCCGGCAACGCGCTCCACAAAATAGCGATGCAGCCGCGTGTCTCCGGTGAGCTCAGGATGAAACGCCGTCGCCAGCAGGTGCCCCTGCTGCGCTGCCACGATGCGGCCATCCGGGAGGCGCGCCAGCACCTCGGCAGCCGGCCCGACCGCCCGGATCACCGGGGCACGGATAAAGACGGCGCGAAACGGCTCCGGCCCCAGCACCGGAATGTCCAGATCGACCTCGAAGCTCTCAAGCTGGCGCCCGAAGGCGTTCCGCTGCACAGTAATGTCCATCACGCCGATGAGCGGCTGTTCCAGCCCCCCGATATCGCGCGCCAGCAGGATCGCTCCAGCGCAGGTGCCCCACACCGGCAGGCCCGCCAGAATGCGCTCGCGTAGCGGCTGGAGCAGCGCAAAATCCACCAGCAGCCTGCCAATCGTTGTGCTCTCGCCGCCCGGAATGATCAGCGCATCTACCCGCTGCAGATGTTCGGGCAGGCGCACCTCCTCGGCCGGCACGCCGAGCGCGCGCAGCATCGCCATGTGTTCCGCGAAATCACCTTGTAACGCCAGGATACCAACCGTCATCCCATCCACTCCTCATTCGATCCTAAGCCGTACCCGTAGATCTGAAGCTTGCTGAAAGCCGTCACCAAGCCCGGCCTGTCTGGTCACTACCAGCCCCGCACCGCCATAAGCTCTTCCGGCTTGATGCTGGAGATCTCCAGGCCACGCATGGGCATGCCCAGGCCGCGCGAGACCTCGGCGATGATCTTGGGGTCCTGGTAGTGCGTGGTCGCTTTCACGATGGCAGCGGCGCGGCGGGGCGGGTCCTCGGATTTGAAGATCCCAGAGCCCACGAACACGCCGTCGGCGCCGAGCTGCATCATCAGCGCGGCGTCAGCCGGTGTGGCGATCCCACCGGCAGCGAAGTTCACCACCGGCAGGCGGCCAGTGCGCGCCACCTCGGCCACGAGTTCGTACGGCGCGCCCAGCCGCTTCGCCTCTGCCATCCACTCATCCTCCGGCATGCTGTACAGCCTGCGGATCTCGTCCATGATGCGGCGCATGTGGCGCACTGCCTCGACGACGTTGCCGGTGCCAGCCTCGCCCTTGGTGCGGATCATCGCCGCGCCCTCACCAATGCGGCGCAGCGCCTCGCCCAGGTCCCGTGCCCCGCAGACGAACGGCACCTTGAAGGCATGCTTGTTGATATGGTGCTCCTCGTCGGCCGGCGTGAGCACCTCGGACTCGTCGATGTAGTCCACGCCGAGCGCCTCGAGCACCTGCGCTTCGACGAAGTGCCCGATGCGGCACTTGGCCATCACCGGGATCGTGACGGCGTCCATGATCTTCAGGATCAGCTCCGGATCGCTCATGCGCGCCACGCCGCCAGCAGCGCGGATGTCGGCTGGCACGCGCTCCAGCGCCATCACCGCACATGCTCCAGCGTCCTCAGCGATCTTCGCCTGCTCCGGCGTGACTACGTCCATGATCACCCCGCCCTTCAGCATCTGCGCCAGGCCCTTCTTAACCGTCCACGTGCCCTGCTCCATGACACCTCCTCCGCGTAGGGTATGAGCCCCTGCAGGGGTACGAGCCGGCGCGGCACCATACTATGCCGGCTCTCTCTACCTGCCAGGGTGCCACGGAAAGCGGTCTGGCACAAGCACCACTATTGAGGTGCTGTATAATACCAGTATCTGGCGAGCCTCACCCTGCATCCTCTGGGGTACAGCCATGCCACGCGTGGCCCGCAGCGTCTCTCTGCCGCTTGTGCTCGACCGGTCGGCCGGCGTGCCGCTCTCCCGGCAGCTTTATCGCGCCCTGCGCGAGGCCATTCTGAGCGGCCGACTCCGGCCGGGCGAGGCCCTGCCTGCCAGCCGCCGCCTGGCAGAGGAACTGGGTATCTCCCGCATCACCGTGCTGCAAGCCTACGACGACCTGCGCGCCGACGGCTATCTCATGAGCCGCACTGGCTCGGGCACCTACGTTACTACGTTGCTACGTCCCCCTGACGGCTCGCCGGATACGGTATGGCGAGCCGCCGCGCACGCTCTGAGCCTTGAGCCGGACGGTGGTGGCGAGGGCGCCTGGCGGCCGCCGCTCTCGGCCTGGGCCCGGCGCGTTGTGGCGAGCCTGCTGCACCGCCAGGGGAGCCGGAGTATGCGACGTCTGCGCTACGATTTTGACCCGGCCGCGCCGGACTGGGCCAGCTTCCCGCAGGCGATCTGGGCGCGGCTGCTGAGCCGGCACCTGCGCGGCGCCGGCACCGCGCTGGCGCGCTACGGCGATCCGGCCGGCTACGGCCCACTGCGAGAGGCGCTGGCGGCATACCTCCGGGCAGCGCGCGGCGTGCCGGCTGATCCGGCGCAGGTCGTCATCGTCAGCGGGACCCAGCAGGCGCTCGATCTGCTCCTGCGTCTCACCGTCGATCCGGGCGCTGCCGTGCTGGTCGAGGAACCGGGGTATCCAGGCGTTCGCGCCGCCGCCGCAGCGTACGGCGCCCGAGTCGTACCGGTGCCGGTCGACGCGCAGGGCCTCATCACCGAGCAGCTTGCCACAGCCACCGCTGGACTGGACCGTCCGCCAGTGCTCGTGCACGTCACACCGGCATACCAGTATCCCACTGGCGTGGTGCTGCCCCTGGCGCGACGCCTGGCGCTGCTGGACTGGGCAGCGCAGAGTGGGGCGCTGGTCGTGGAAGACGACTACGACACTGCCTTTGCCTCCCCGCAGCGTCCGGTTGAGGCGCTCACCAGCCTGGACCGGCGTGGCCGCGCCGTCTATCTGGGCAGCTTCTCAAACGTGCTCCTGCCGCCGTTGCGGCTCGCCTGCGCGGTGCTGCCACCGGCGCTGGTCGACCCCTTCGTGGCGGGCAAATGGCTGGCTGACCGCCAGACCCCGACGCTGGAGCAGCAGGTACTGGCCACGTTCCTGACCGAAGGCTACTACACGCGGCATCTGGAGCGCGTGCGCGCTCTGTACCGCGCCCGGCGCGCTGCGCTTGAGGAGGCCGTGGTGCGCGAGCTTGCTGGCGTGGCCAGGTTGGCACCGACCACGGCCGGGGCCGGCCTGCACGCGCTGCTGTGGCTCGACCCGCGCCTGGACGAGGAAGCAGTGGTGGCCGCGGCAGCCAAGCATGAGGTCGCCGTCTACCCCGCCTCCCCATGCTACACTGCTCCGGAGCATCCTCCGGCCCTGCTGCTGGGCTACGCCGCCCTCACCGAGGAGGAAATCCACGAGGGCGTGCGCCGCCTGGCTCGGGCGCTCCAGCAATTGTTACGCTGAGCGGTTGTACGCTTCACACGGCGGTGCTATGCTAGCGTCCGCCTCACAGGCTCGTGCCGGCCCATGCATTTTCTACGCCTGCGGTGCAGTGATCAGAGGAGACTGGAACCATGGCACGAGGCGATCGTTACCCCTCAGAGAAGCGCGTCTTCCACGATGCGGCGACCGGTGTGACGATCTGGCAGCTCACTGATCACCCGGCCATCTCGCACCATCCCTACTTCCTCAATTGCGCCTGGGCTGGCCGGTGGGTGATCGTCACGTCGTACCGCACCGGCCGGCCCGAGCTCTATGCCATCGACGAAGACAGCGGTGAGATCCGCCAGCTCACCGACCACGGCGACATCAATCCCTGGTCCGCCTGTGTGGGACGGGACGGCCGCCAGGTGTTCTTCACCGCGGGCAGTCAGCTCCGCGTGGTGGATATAGAGACGGCGCAGGTCGACGTGGTGGCCAGCTTTCCTCCTGAGGTGCGCCTGGGCAATTGCAGCCTGCGCCCTGACGGCCGGGAGATCGTCACCTGCGCCCGCGCTGCCCCGGTGAACCTCATCCTGGCCATTGCGACCGACGGCTCAGGCGCTCGCGAGCTCTTTGAGACCACCGGGCTCCTCGCCCACGCGCAATTCAGCCCCGATGGGCGCTTCATCCTCTACGCCGGCAACCTGCCGCGGCTGTGGATTATGGACGCCGACGGACGCAACAACCGCGTGCTCCGGGCCCAGACCCATCGGGAATGGATCACCCATGAGAGCTGGCTAAACGCTGAGGAGATCATCTTCAGCTACTGGCCGCACAGCCTGCGCGCGATCCGCCGCGATGGCACGGGCGAGCGCGTCATCGCCGCATTCAACTGCTGGCATCCGGCAGCGCGCCGCGATGGCTCGCTGATCGTGTGTGACACTGCGCTGCCCGACATCGGGCTCCAGCTCGTCGACCCCACCACCGGCGAGCGGCGCACGCTGTGCTATCCCGGCGCGTCCTGCCAGGGATACCAGTGGAGCAAGCCTGAGCCGATCTGGGAGGGGCCGGTGCCTGAGGCGGCCTATGGCCCGCAATGGACCCATCCCCATCCCTCGTTTAGCCCGGATGGACGCAAGGTGATCTTTACTTCCGACCGTACCGGCACCAGCCAGGTGTACGTCGCTGTGCTGGAGTAGCCGCCCAGGTGCCTTACTACTATATGACTATATAACTATGACCGCATAACTATGGCCGTGGAGGAGGCGAAGATGCCCGAAGAACCACCAAGGCCAGTGAAGCGTTTGCGCATCGCGCTGGTCGGAGCCGGACGGCGCAGCCGCGCCCATCTGCCAGTCATTGCCAAGCTGACCGACCACTTTGAGTTGGTCGCTGTGTGTGATGTCCGTGAGGAGAACGCCCGCAGCGCGGCCGAGCGCTACGGGGTGCCATGGTACACCGACCTGCGCCGTATGCTGGCCGAGGTGCGTCCCGATATCTGCGACGTGGTCGTGCCCGGTGAGGCACACCACATCGTCGCGCCGGCCATCGCTGAGGCCGGGGTGCACCTGCTCGTGGAGACCCCCTTGGCGATCACCTTGCCGGCAATCGACCTGATGATTGCTGCCGCGCGGGAGCACGGTGTGCATCTCGAAGTGGCCGAGAACGTGTGGCGCTACCCCTACGAGCGGCTGAAGCAGCGCATCCTAGCCAGTGGCCTGGCCGGCGAGCCGCTGCGGGGCTATTGCGTCTACCCCACCGGGGGGTATCATGCCGTCAACGGAGCGCGCATGTATGTGGGAGGTACGGCGCGGCGAGTGTGGGGCAGCGTGCGCCGCTGGCCGGTTCCGCTGGTGACCGACCACGCCGGCCGCCAGGTCACCGAGGAGAGCTGGACCCTTGGGATAATCGAGTTCGACAATGGCCGAATGGCCGTCGTGGAGTACAGTAGCACCTACTCGACGATCCTGCGCCGCGATGTGCCGCGCTACATCGGCTTCGCCGCCAGCCGCGGCCACGCCTTTAGCCCTAGCTATGCGAGCCCGGGCACGCTCTACCTGATCGAGGGAAGCGAGGCCCGCGCCTACCCGATGCAAGAAGAGGTCCGCGAGCAGGATGGAGTGCGCGTGCCCCTGCGGTTTTATGTCGAGACTGATCCGCCGGTAGTCTACGAGAACCCCTTCGCCGCCTACGGCGTGACCGCGGGCGAGATCGCTGTCGCCGATGAGCTGGCCAGCATTCACCGCGCCGTCGCCGAGGGGCAGGCGCCGGAGTACGGTGCCGCAGCCGGACGCCACGACCAGGAGATCGTCATCGCCCTGCACGAGTCCAGCCGCCTGGGCCGCCCGGTCGAGCTGCCGCTGCGAGGGCTCACCAGCTACGAGGCCGAGCTACACGAGCGCTTTCGCACTGAGCACGGCCACGACATCCTGGATACCGAGGCGCTGCTCAGGCACACCTTCCCGGTACGCTAGCCGGGAGCCGGAGGTCGAGGGAACATGCACGCACGCGAGCCCCAGGGCGACGCTGTCCTCGAAGCGATCATCACTGTTGCCGCCGGCGCGGTGGACCGTTCGGATGCCCTGGCCACAGCGGCGTTGGCGCCGCAGGATATGCTCTTCGCCCGCACAGCCGGGGAATACGCTACAGTGGTCACCCTCACGGAGATCGACGGCCCTGAGCCGGGCCGGCGCGTGCCCTGCCAGCTGGCCGAGGGCGGGCGGCTCACCTGGCTGGTGGCCGGCCACATGCCGGCCGGGTCGATGCGCCGCTACCGCTGCCTGATCGAGCGTGTGCGCGGCGGGCGCGCCGAACCGGCCGCAGGGTTGGTCGCCATCCGCCTGGCAGGCGACCACGTATGGTTCACCCGCGACGGCGTCCTGCTCGCTCGGTACGCCTACCTGGGCACCTGGAAGCCGTACTTCTGGCCGGTCATGGTGCCGGCCGGCAATGTGGTGCGCGGGGCGTCTGGCGAGCACCAGCATCAGACCGGTTTGTTCCTCGCCTATGGCGGGCACGGCGGGGAGGGCACCACCAATATCTGGTCGGACTGGGACGAGCCGCCGTATGGCCCGTGCGGGAAGATGGTGCACCTGGCCTTTGAGCTAGTCGAAGGAGGCCCGGTGCATGGGCGCTTGGTGCAGCGCGTACTCTACACCAAGGCCGATGGCCCGGAGCTCCTGCTGGAGACGCGTGACGTTCGCTTGACGCCGCTGCCCAACGGAGACCTGGTCTTCGACATCGAGCGGCGAGTAGAGGCGCCACAGGAGCCGCGGCCCGGCCCGTTTATCCTGGCAGCCAGGGTAGCGGACAGCCTGCGCCTGGTGGACCTGCGCCGCCGCGACGAGCGCGGGTATGCGCAGCCACTCGAGCGCCCCGGTGCACTGGTGGCTGCCGTCGAGCCGGTCCTGCAACGCCCGGAGAATGCTACCTACCGCACGATCGGGCCATGGCTCGACTGGTACGGCCCGGTGGGCGATGGGATCGCCGGTATTGCCTTCTTCGACCATCCGGCCAACCCTGGCTTCGGGCAAGGCATCACTGCAGCGGGCTACGGCTGCATGACCCTCTCACACCCGTTCCCCGAGGGCGCCGCCGGAGCGCTCTACCGTTACCGCGTCCTCGCGCATACCGGCGATGCCACGCAGGCACGCATTGCCCAACGGTACCGTGACTACCTTGAGCCCGTCGAGACCACACTGGAAGTGCTGCGCCGCCCGCCGCCGCGCGAGCAGCCTCACTAACCGGGGCAGGTCTCTCTCGATCTCGCTCGTCGACGCGACAAAACGCGGCGCAGCATGATACAGCGCGACAGGGAGGCGTCAGCGGCATGGCTACCGACACGCAGTCATTTCATCGCCGCCTGCATGTGCAGGCCGGTGCGGTGGATCGCTACGACAGCATCGTCCGGGTCCCTCTGGGCCTTCCGCCGGATACGGTGGTTGCTGTGCGGGAAGAAGGACAGCCCGCGGAGGCGGTGCCGGCGCAGGTTGATCCGGCTGGCAACCTGGTCTGGGTGCTGCACGGGACTACGCCGGCTGGGACGGCCCGCACGTTCATCGTTGAGGCCGGCGCTCGCATTCCTCATCAGGACCGCGTGAGCGTGCAGGTTTATCCCGCCATCCTCGTCATTAGAGCCGGCGACCGCCTCATCGCGCACTACAACTACACCGGCGTGTGGAAGCCTTACCTCTGCCCGCTGATGGGGCCTACCGGCAATGTTGTGCGCGGCGCATCGGCCGAGCACCAGCATCAGGCCGGGCTCTTTTTCTCGTACGGCGGGCACTTCACGCCGACCAACATCTGGTCGGATTGGGACGAGCCGGTCTATGGTCCGGACGGCAAGATGCTGCACCGCGGCTTCGTCGCAGTAACCGGCGGGCCGGTGTTCGCCCGCATCGTCCAGCGCGTGGCCTACATGGCGGCCGATGGAAGCATTCTGCTGGACGAGCGCCGCGAGCTGCGGATCTATCCCCTGCCCGGGGGCGCCACCGTCGTGGACTTCGTGCGCACCTGCCCGCGGCCGCAGGAGCCGAGCGGTGGGCCGTTTAGCCTCTCCTGCCGCGTGGCCGACGCCTTGCGCACGGTGGACATGGCCCGCCGCGGTCCGCCGCCGGAGCGGCGCATGCTCCCCACGGACAACCCGGGCAAGATGGAGAGCTCGACCGGGGAGGTCTCACAGGGGGAGCGGCTGGAGAGTGTGCGCTGGCTAGACCGCTCGGGGGCGCTCCCCGGCGGCTGGGGCGGACTGGCCTTCTTTGACCACCCGAGCAACCCCGGCTATCCCGGGCGCCTGAGCGCGGCCGGCTACGGCACCATGGGCCTGGCCTATGACTTCCCGGCTGGCCAGGAGGTGGCCACCTGGCGGTACCGCGTGTACACTCATGCCGGCGACGCCGCGCAGGCCCTTATCGAGGCACGCTGGCAGGATTTCGCTCATCCTCCTCAGGTGGTCGTAGACTGAGGCAGGAGCCGGTTTGAAACCTGTCCGGGCAGAGGCACCCCTCTCAGCACCAGTCCGGGGTCCAGGTTTCCGCCTCCCGTAGGGGCAGGTTTCAAACCTGCCCCTACCACTACTACCTGCCCCTGCCGCTACCTGCCCTACTGCTACCACCTACCGCTGCCTCCACATCCACCCTGCCGGGCGACGATCACCCCCAGCCATGCTCCCGTCCTTGCCCCACGCTCCCCCGCGAGACAACGGGCGCCTGTGGCTATATCCCTGTCCTCGCCCCAAGCTCCCCTCTCCTCTCAGGGGAGGGGTCCTCCCACCTCCAGCACGGCACCCACGCACATGCTAGAATGCGCGCAAAACCGATGTGGCAGCATATGTTGCCAGAACGGAGGCCAAACGCATGAAGGTGCTGGTAACGGGCGCCACCGGACAGGTGGGCTGCCGGTTAGTGCGTCAGCTTCTGGCTGCCAACTATGAGGTGCGCGGGACGGTCTGGCTGAAGGACCCCTCCCTCGAGCGCGTCGCCGGGCTGGATCTTGAGCTCCTGGAAGGCGACTTGACCGATCTGGAGTTCGTACGTCGGGCGGTACAGGGGGTCGATGCGGTCATTCACACGGCGAACCTGGTCGGGCCGTACTTCGAAAACAACGTGCAGACCACGCTCCAGGTGGCGCGCGCCTGCGGCGAAGTGGCCGGCCGCCTCGACCGCCTGATTTATGTGAGTTCATCGGCAGTTTTCCCGAACGACAGTCACATCGTGGCCTGCGCCTACCACCCGGTGGACGAACTTCATCCCAAGCGCCCGCCCAGTGAGTACGCCCTCTCGAAGTTGATCGGGGAGGAGATCGTCGAGCTGATGGCGCGCCGCACCGGATTGCGCACTGTGATCATGCGGCCCAGCCACATCCTCTCCGGCGATAAGATCATGCAGCAGTTCACTGTGGCGCGCGTGGTGGCAGTGCTGAAATCCGGACAGCAGAACCGCTCGAGCGAGCTCTATATGTCCGACGGCACTGAACTCTGGCGCCAGGTCGAGGCGGCGGCCGAGGACCCCACCCAGCCGTGCAGCGTGCGCGACCTGGACGGCCGGCCCTGGTACTACCAGCCGAATGATGCCCGGGACGTCGCCCACAGCCTCGTCTGTGCGCTTCAGGCACCTGAAGCGCTGGGCGAGTCCTTCAATCTGGGCGCGCCGGAGCCCTTCCTGTTCCCGCAGGGGGCGGCGCTGCTGGCCGAGCTCACCGGGCGCAAGCTCTTGGAGATTCGTCTGCCGGTGCAGTGGCGGTACGACCATGCCATTGGCAAGGCCAGGGCCTGGATCGGCTACCGCCCGCGCGGTGACCTGCGCACGATGATGCAGTCAGCGCAGGCGTACCGGCAGGGCGAGCCCGATTACGACTGGACGAACGTCCCGGCGTCGTAAATCCGCCGGTACGGACGAGGCCCTCGTGAGAGCACACCACGCGCAGCCATCGCCGGGCTGCTACGATATGGATGGGGAGACGGTGCACAGAGGCTGTATCACGGGAGACCTCAGGCGTGAGTGCTCGACTGTTCGACTTGTTCGCGCTCCAGGATCGCGTGGCCATCGTCACCGGTGGGAGCGGCGCGCTGGGCCGGGCTATGGCGCAGGGGCTGCTCGACGCCGGGGCGCGGGTCTGCATCCTGGCGCGTGATCTGGCGCGCGCGCAGGCTGTGGCCGAGGCGCTCTCCCCGGGTCTGGAGCGCACGCTGGCGCTGAGCGCCGATGTCACGCGGCGTGAGGCGCTGGAGGAGGCCGCCACGGCCGTCCTCGGCCGCTGGGGGCGCATCGACATCCTGGTCAACGCCGCCGGCGGCAACCGGCCGGAGGCAACTACCAGCCCGGCGCAGAGCTTCTTCGACCTGTCGCCGGAGGCCCTGCGCGCCGCGGTTGACCTCAACCTCTTCGGTACGGTCCTGCCCTGCCAGGTGTTCGGCCGGGCCATGGCGCAGTCTGGCGCAGGCAGCATCATCAACATCTCGTCCATGGCCGCCATCCGGCCGCTCACCCGGGTGGTGGCCTACGCCGCGGCCAAGGCTGCGGTTGACAACTTCACCCGCTGGCTGGCAGTCTACATGGCCCAGGAGTTCTCGCCGGCCATTCGCGTCAATGCCATCGCCCCGGGCTTCTTCCTGGGCGAGCAAAACCGGGCGCTCCTGATCGATCAGGCTACCGGTGAGCTCACGCCGCGCGGCCGCGCGATCATCGACCACACGCCGATGCGCCGCTTCGGTGACCCGGCTGACCTCGTCGGTACAGTGGTCTGGCTGGCTTCCCCGGCGTCGGCGTTCGTGACCGGCATCGTCGTGCCGGTCGACGGTGGCTTTTCTGCCTTCAGTGGAGTGTGACCGATGCTCTTCTCCAAACGAACCGCCGAGGGTGTTCTCGACGAGCCCCAGATCCGCGAGACCCTTGCCACTGCGCTGGAGCACGCCGGATTGGGTGGAAAGCGCGTGCTGGTCATCGTGCCGGATGGCACACGCAGCGGGCCGATCGGTCTCTTCTTCCGCGCCTTCTGCGAGCTCCTGCTCCCCCAAGTGGGCGCGCTCGACTTCCTCATCGCCCTGGGCACGCACCCGCCGATGGAGGATGAGGCGATCCGGCGGCGTTGGCAGCTCACGCCAGAGGAGTGGGAACGCTATACCACACGCGTGCACGTGTTCAACCATGAATGGTGGAAGCCGCAGACCTTCTGTACGCCCGGCGTTATCCCCGCCGAAGAGATCGCTGAGCTCAGCGGCGGGCTGCTGCGCCAGGAGGTGCCGGTCCGGCTCAACCGCAAGGTGCTGGAGTACGACCAGGTGATTATCTGCGGGCCGGTATTTCCCCATGAGGTGGTGGGCTTCTCCGGTGGCAGCAAGTACTTCTTCCCAGGTATCTCCGGGCCGGAGGTGATTAACGTCACGCACTGGCTCGGCGCGCTGCTCACCAGCTTCAAGATCATCGGTACGAAAGATACCGCCGTACGCGCCGTGATCGAGCGTGCTGCCGCGATGGTGCAGGTGCCAGTGCTGGCCTGCTGCCTGGTGGTGAAGGATGAGGGAGTGGCCGGGCTCTATCTCGGCCCGCGGCAGGAGGCCTGGGCGCGGGCGGCCGATCATTCTGCCCAGGTGCACGTGACCTACCTTGACCGTCCGGTGCAGCGCGTGCTCTCGATTATGCCGGCTATGTACGACGATATCTGGACCGCGGCGAAGGGGATGTACAAGGCAGAGCCGGTGGTAGCCGATGGAGGCGAGGTCATCATCTACGCGCCCCACATCACCGAATTTTCTTACACGCACGGGAAGATCATTGAGGAGATCGGCTATCACGTGCGTGACTACTTCGTCAAGCAGTGGGACCGCTTCAAGCACTATCCGTGGGGCGTGCTGGCGCATAGCACCCATCTGCGCGGGATGGGCGAGTACGACGCAGCCACCGGCATTGAGTCGCCGCGCATTCAGGTGACGCTGGCGACCGGCATTCCGGCCGAGCGCTGCGCCCGCGTGAACCTGGGCTACCTGGATCCTTGCACCATCCGGCCTGAGGAGTGGCTCGCCCACGCTGAGCCCGACACGCTGGTTATCCCCAAGGCAGGCGAACAGCTCTACCGCCTGCGCGCACAGGAGGCTCCCCGATGACGGCTGTGCATGCCACCGAGGTGCCCATTGCCCACATTGAAGATGAGCAGTCGCTTGCCCGCGTGCTGGAGGTCCTGCGCGCTCTCCACGGCGCGGAGTACATCTTTGCCGTGCAACGTTGGGATGGCGAGACCCGCCTGGACGCGCCGCCAGGATCGATGGCGTACCGCTTCGTGATCGCGGCAGAGCAGGCGGCCGCGTCCTTGCAGCCGGGTGATCTGGTGCGCGGCCCTTCGCCGGGCGGGCCCTATCGCCGACTTGACAGTGAGCTGGCGGAAGTCACGGCTGCCTGCATAGAGGCACTCTGGCCGGGCGATGTGCTGGTCGCCGGCGGCTCCGCCGGTGCCGGAGTAGTAGTCACCGGCCGCGGCGTGTACTTCGAAGTCATCGCCCCGGCGACCCCCTACCATGCCCCGGCGCTGGCGCTCCTGCGGAACCTGCCCGACCGCCCGCGCGGCTGTGCCGCCTACCCCGGAGCGTTTCGACGGGAGGCGCTCCCACCAGAGCCCAGCGAAGCCGGCGATGACCGCCGCGGGGTAAACCGGGTGAATGGGCATGCTCTCGACATGCGCTCCGACCGGACACCGCCTCCGAGCGCCCATTACCACAGTCCCGTTCCCTGCGGTGGCGGGCAGGCAGTGAGCCACTCCGAGACAGCGCTTATCCTGCCCCGGCGAGCTTATGGCCTGCCACCGGTTGCCGGTGCCGATGAAGGACACGCCATCATCTACTGCCGCCCGGCCGAGGACCCATCCGACCGAGTGCGCATCCTGCTCCGGCCGGGCGCACTCATTGTTACGCCGGCCACCGATCGCTGGGTAATGGGGCACTGTTTCGAGAACGCTTTCGCTATGCTGGTGGCCATCCCGGGCTTCGTTGCTCCGGCGATCCCTATCGCCGGTTAGCGCACCGGCTAGGTCTGTGCCTGCTGGCGGCGCACTGTGCTCATGGAGTACAGTTGGAGCACAGTACGCCGCTCCTGTCGGGCTGGGGCAACAACAGGCTTGTACGGCGGTGTACCTTACCCGTTCGGGGACACGATCGCTCACTGGGCGTCGGAATCTTTCGACTGCAAGTACACCGCCGCGGCGATACAGCCGAGGGCCAGCAGCGCCAGCGCGAGCTCAAGTATCAGCACGACGGGTAACGTAAGCCAGTCTAGCAGGCGCGGTGCGAGCACGAGGACGATAAGCGCGCCAAGCGCCAGGCCAGCGAAGATGACCAGCAAGGCAACGAAGCCCGTGCGCGCTGGCGGTCTAGGGCGCTGCTGGCCAGGGCCCGAGCCCTGGCCAGCAGCGGAATGCGGTGGACAATGCTCTCCTGCCATTGGCTCCCTCAGCGCAGGGCAAAGTTTCAGTAGGCACCTCATCGCTCACCTCTCCAGGCCGATTATGGGCAGGAGAGGTTGCCAAGAGCTGGCAGTGCTGTAGCGCATCACTGCCAGAGTGTGCCAAGGACTACCATGGGCGAATGGCTGGCGGCGCTGAAGCGGTTCTCCCTAGGTGCGACGAGCTGAGGCAGGATGTTCGTGTCTTCTATGCTCTCGGAGCCAGCGCGTGATCATGCGACGTGGTAATTCGGCAGGTCTAGGGGCTTCTATACTCTCAGAGCTAGCGCACTCGATGGGATCGCACCTCTCTCATTGCCACTGGCTTACGTCTAGCTTACGGCTAGCTTAATAACTCGCTTATGGACTGCGCAGGATCAGGCTAGCGAGCCCAATTAGCGCCAGCACCAGAACCACAGCAATGAACACCGCCACAACGTACTCGACCGGGCCTGGGCGCTGGCGAGGCCCGCCACCGTTCCTCCCGGCCATGGCATCTCTCCTCCTTTTTTAAATTTTTATTTAAAAAATTAAAATTTTTAATTACCTTGTTCATCGTTCTTCTGAACTCAGCTTCCTACGCTTTACCGTGCAGCACCTTAAACGGTGTTCGCTGCTGTCGCTGGAGGACAGGAGATCACTCGCAGTGCTGCCAAGAGCACTGCTGTTTGTACGATCCGAACGGCATGCTGATCCGCAGCTAGAGACGCCTCCTCGGAGTTTCGTGCGGCTCCGTGCTCGTGTGATGCAGCAACTCGGCTGCGTACATAGGCTGTGCATGCTACGATGCACATGTGATGCGCACGTCTACTGCCCTGCTTGTGCTCGTCCTGGCTCTGCCGGTCTTCCTCGTCGGCGCTCTCCCGCGCGCCGGCCTGCCGGCTGCCCGCAGGCAGGAGGACGCTACGCCTGTTCGCGTGCTGATGGTTACGGCGACTGCGGGCTTCCACCATTCCTCCATTGAGACCGCGCAGCAGGTCGTGCTGCGGCTGGCCGGCGAGACCGGTGAGCTACGTGTGACGCTGCTGCCAGACCTCCCCAGCCTCAGCCAGCTCACCGCTGAAACGCTTGCCGAGCACGACGTCGTCCTGTTCGCCAATACTACCGGCGAACTCCCGCTGGACGAGGCGCAGAAGCAGGCACTCCTCGGCTTCGTGGCCGGGGGCGGCGGGTTCGTTGCCACGCACAGCGCCACCGATACGTTCTACACCTGGCCTGAGTACGGCGCGCTGGTCGGCGCCTACTTCCGCGAGCACCCCTGGACGCAGCCGGTAGACATTCGCATCGAGGACGAGGCCCATCCCTTGACGCAAGGGTTGAGTGAGCCCGGGGCCCCGTTCCGTATCTTCGAAGAGATCTATGTCTTTCGCTCAAACCCCCGGGATAATCCCGGCACGCGGGTGCTGCTCAGCCTCGACCCGCGCTCAGTGGGGTTGGCGCCGGATGCTGGTGACTTTCCGCTGGCCTGGTGCTCTCGCTATGGCGCCGGCCGCGTGTTCTACACCGCCCTCGGGCACTTCGAGTCCACCTGGTTGGATCCGCGCTTTCAGCAGCACCTACTTGCAGCCCTGCGCTGGACCGCCGGGCGCATTCCGGCCTCGTGTAGCGGCCCGGAGTGAGCCCGACCGCTCACGGCATAGCCTAGCCCTGCACCTCGTCCCAGGTCATGCCCTCGCCACGCACGATACGGGCACGCAGCTCGTAGGCGCCCGGCCACTCCACCTTAAGATCACCCTGCTCGATCATGAGTTGGAGCGGATTGACCCGCGTCTTCAGAGGCAGATCGATACGCTGGCGCTTGCGGGCCGATTCATACAGCGCCATCATCACTTCCTGGACCGCGTACGCCTTCGCCGCAGCGCTGATGGGATCGCTGATGCGCCCTTCCACCCAGTCAATGGCCTCCTGGCACTGGCGCACCCAGCAATCGTGCCACGGCGCCTCGATCTCCTTCCAGCCGCTGCTGGTGGCGTTCAGGTAGCGCGCCCAGCCCCACTCGTCGTTGTACTTGGCAGACGAGCCCTCCGGCTGCCACATGGCACCGTCGGAGCGCAACTGGTCATTTGGCGGGCGCGACACGCCCAGCTCCATGAGGCCCTCGGTGCCGACCACCCGAGCGCCCTGGCCGGTGCGATATGGCGAACGGAAGCCACCCTGGATGAGCAGCGTGGCACCGCCCTCCAGGCCTGCCAGGCCCAGCGTGCGATCCTCCGCCGGGAAGCCGCGCTCCATCACCTCGGTGGTGCGTTCCACTGCGCCCATCACCCACTCGACGCGCGGCTCACCGGCCAGGAAAAGGGCCAGGCGAATGTTGTGCGAATTGGTGTTCAAGAGCGTGCCATCGCTCACAGTGATATGCACGATCTTGCCGATGATGCCCTCGCGAATGAGCTCGCGCGCTTTGAGCCAGACGGCGTGGTGCGGGCGTTGGTAGGCGATCAGGAGTTTCACGCCGTTGCGCTCGCAGGCGATCATCATGCGCTCGGCCTCGCCCAGGCTGAGCGCCATCGGCTTCTGGCAGATGATTGCCTTCGGCCGCCGCGCTGCCGCGGCGATGACCATCTCGGCGTGCTGGCCGTGCCACGAGCAGACGTCGACGAAGTCGGGCCGCTCGCGGTCGAGCATCTCGCGGTAGTCGGTGTAGCGCTTGCTCTCCGGCACGCCGAAGAAGTCGCCGAACTCGCGCAGCGCATCGGGGTGCGTGTCGGCGATAGCGCCGATTTCCACCGGCCGGCCCGGCACGTTCTGCCAGGCACGGGCATGGACACGGGCGATGTTTCCGCAGGCGATGATGGCAGTGCGATATCGAGACATAGCCAGCCCTCACTATCGAAGCATGCAGTGAGAGAGCCTGGGCCATCCGAGCAGGCCACATTCTAACACGAGCGCTGTCGCATTACCCCTGGCCGAACGGCTCCCGCCGGTCGTATTCGGCGGCCGTCTCGTCCATGCGCACGAACACGGCTCTGAGCTCGTGCAGCGCATCAGGCGCTGGGGAGAAGATACACCACCGGCACGCCTCAGGAAAGGTCTGGACCTTGCTACACTGAAGATCGTGTTACTTATTCTACCGGGACGTTCTGGGAGTACCGGGGATTGCGTTAAGAAAACACACAGAGAAAGGATGCGCCGCCATGGAATACCGTTTGCTCGGACGCACCGGCGTCCGTGTCTCGAAGCTCTGCCTGGGCTGCTGGATGTTCGGCACGCGCACCGACGAGGAGGAGAGCATCCGCATCGTGCACGCCGCGCTGGATGCCGGCATCACCTTCCTGGATACGGCGAACCGCTATGGCCGCCTGCCCTCGGGCGAGTATGGCGCCTCAGAGATCTACATCGGCAAGGCGCTCAAAGAGCGCGGCGCCCGCGCACGCCAGCAAGTGGCGCTCGCCACCAAGGTCCGCGGGCAAGTCGGCCCCAGCCCCAATGACCAGGGCCTGTCGCGGCGGCACATCCTCCAGGCCATCGAGGACAGCCTGCGCCGCCTCCAGACCGATTATGTCGATCTCTACTATCTGCACTGGCCCGACCCCGATACGCCCCTGGAGGAGTCCGCCCGTGCCATGGATGACCTGATCCGTGCTGGCAAGATCCGCTACTGGGGAACCTCTAACCACGCGGCGTGGCAGATCATGGAGGCGCATTGGCTGGCCGATCGCTACGGCCTGTACCCGCCGGTAGTGGAGCAGCCGCCCTATAACCTGCTCGAACGCGAGATCGAGCGCGAACTGCTGCCCTGCGCGCGGCGGCTGGGCCTTGCGATCTGCCCGTACTCCCCGCTGGCGGACGGGCTGCTCACCGGCAAGTACCGCCCGGGTGAGCCGCCTCCGCCCGACTCCCGCGCCGCCAGCGGGCTCGGCGGGGACATCCTGCGCCGCCTGAATGAGCCGCGCACGCAGCGTGTGCTCCAGATGCTTGCCGAGGTAGCCGCTGAGCTCGGCCGGCCCATGTCACAGGTGGCGCTCAACTGGGTGGCCGCTCAGCCCGGCGTTACCGCACCGATCATCGGCCCGCGCACTGTTGAGCAGCTCCATGACAACGCCGGTGCCCTTGGCTGGGACCTGCCTGCCGAGGCCGTGGCCCGGCTCACCAGCGCCGCGGCCTAGCCGCGCTTGACAGGCGCGCTATGCATCCGTCACTATCCCTCCTGGGGCTATTCCACCTGGCCGGCGCGGCCCGGTACGGCCGGGCGCTGCGTGCCCGCAAACGCATTGTGTAGGCATCCAGCGAACTGATTAGCAGCATAACAACATAGAGCGAGCGAAAAGGAGTCCAGCCATGCCCAAGACCTACCGGCTCGGCGTCATCGGCTTCGCCCACATGCACGTGAACGGCTTGATCCGCAGCTTCGCCGAGCTCCCGAACGTCGCGTGGGTGGCCTGCGCCGATACGGTGCCCGACGTGCCCGAGCTCGTGGAAGTACGCAGTAGCCGCGCCTGGAACCTGCGCCAAGCGCACGAGGTCACCGGCATTCCGAAAGTGTACGGCGACTATCGCGAGATGCTGGAGAAGGAGCACTTCGACTTCGTGATCTTCTGCCCGGAGAATGCGAAGCACGGTGAGGTGGCAGAAGCCATCGCCGCGCACGGTGCGCATATGCTCACCGAGAAGCCGATGGCCGCCAGCCTCCCTGAGGCCCTGCGTATGGTGCGCGCCGCGCAGGCGCATGGGGTCGAGCTTTTCATCAACTGGCCGAGCACCTGGTCGCCAGCTATCCGCAAGGCCAAGGAGCTGCTCGACCAGGGCGTGATCGGTGACCTGTGGCAGGTGAAGTGGCGCGCCGGCTCCATGGGGCCGATGTCCCACGGCTCTACCCGCCCCGGCCCGGACGGCACGCCTATCGAGATCACCGACGTGGAGAAGGGGGCCACCTGGTGGCACCGCGCCGGCACCGGCGGTGGAGCGCTCCTTGACTACTGCTGCTACGGTGCCTGCCTGGCACGCTGGTACGTCGGCTCCCCGGCCGTAGCTGCCTTCGGCATGATGGCGAACTTCAACAGCCAGTATGGCAGCGCCGACGACAACGCCGTCATTACCGTGCGCTTTCCCAGGGCCATGGCTATCCTGGAGGCGACCTGGAGCTGTGTGGATCATGGGGTCCCCACGGGCCCGATCCTCTACGGCACGACCGGCACGCTCGTCGTCGAGCGCCAGGGTGGCCAGCAGACGGTGAAAATCGCCCGCGGGCGCGGCCGCGAGCCGGAATATGTCCAGGGCGACCCGCTCCCGCCTGGTCGCCAGAACATCGCCCAGGAGATCATGCACCACTTCGAGACCGGTGAGCCGGTGCACGAGACGCTCCAGGCCGGCTTCAACCTCGACGCCCAGGCTATCCTGGACGCCGGCATTCGCTCGGCCGCCAGCGGCAAGCTGGAGCTGGTGAACGATGCCCGCTGGTGCGTCTGGTAGCGCTACAGCGCTGTGGCATGCTCAGAGAGACCTCATGGGGTTTGGAGCGACCTTATTGACTTCAGGGAGACCTGGCCAGTGAGGAGGAGCCCATGCCGGACGTGATCAAGATCGCCGTGGTCGGCTGCGCACGCATCCTGCCGGCGCATCTGCGCGGCCTGAAGGAACTCCAGGAGAAGGGCTTCGATAACTGGCGCATCACCGCGCTGGTGGCACGCAAGATCGAGGACGCGCAGATGTTCCGGAAGCGCGGCGAAGGGCCGCCGCCGCGCCCCTCGACCATCCGCTACGCTCTCACCGATCCCCTCAACGCCCCGCATATGTACGTCTCCGACCTGCATACCGATGTGCTGCCGGAGCTGTACACCGACTGGCGGGAGATGCTGCGCACCGCCGACGTGGACGCCGTGCTGAACCTGACCACGCTCAGCCTGCACCACACGGTGACGATCGATGCTCTGAACGCAGGCAAGCACGTGCTGGTGGAGAAGCCATTTGCCATCACGGTCAAGGCGGGACAGCGCATGGTCGAGACGGCCGACGCCAAGGGCCTGGTGCTGGGCGTGGCCGAGGTGGTGCGCTACCGCGAGCCGGTGCGCATCCAGAAGTGGTTGCTCGACACCGGTCGCATCGGATCGCTCCAGTTGTGGCTCTCCGGCGGCTTCGGGGCGCTGGACTGGTCGCCCGACTACGTCGTGGCGCAGACGCCCTGGCGCCACCGTAAGCTGGAGGGCGGTGGTGGCCCGGCGGTAGACGGCGCGGTGCACCTGTTCGATCAGATCCGTTACCTGTGCGGCGAGATCGACGAGATCTGCGCCTCAGCGCCGCAGTTCGAGCCCTACCGGTATATCCGCGATGCCCAGGGCAACATCATCGAGACCGTTAAGAACGAGGTCGAAGACGCCTACTTCGCGCATTTGAAGTTTAAGAGCGGTGCCTATGGGATGATCTTCGGCGGCTGGGCCGGCCACGGCGAGCCGACGGCGCTGCGCGAGAGCCCGGCCATCTACGGCACGAAAGGCTGCCTGAAAGGCACCGACGTGGTGTTGGACGGCGGCACGCGCCTGAGCGGCAAGGAGTTGTTCGACCGGGAGGCGCCGCAGGAGCTCAAAGAACGCTGGTTCCCCCGCGGCGTGCAGGACGGCTTCGCCCTGGAGCTCCTCGACTGGCTCCAGGCCATCGAGCAGGGCCGGCAGATGGAGTGCGATGGTCCCGAGGCCGTGCGCGACCTGGCCTGCTCCTACGCCGTGCTGGAGTCAGCCACGCTCAACCGCCCGGTCAAGGTGGATGATGTGCTCAGCGGCGCCGTTGACGCCTACCAGCGGGAGATCAACGAGCATTACGGCCTGGTGTAGCCACGCAGCACGTTTGGAGCCGTAGGCGCGAATAATTATTCACCCCTACAGACCCGGTCGGGCGCCCATTGAATTGGTAGGGTACCGTGCTGCTGTGTCCCTGGCATCATCAGGTGGGTGCAGGGGACCTGCTATGCGGCACCGTCTGTACCATACCACGAAGACCGGCGTCGTAGGCGGTCCGGGCACGGCATGCCGTGCCCCCTATCCTTTCACGCAGGACCTGGGTTATGCGCTGTAGGGGCGCAGCGGCGCTGCGCCCCTACCTTATGCTGCGGCAGGCCGCCGGGCAGGTTGCCACTGTACTTCGCCAGATACCCTTCCAGCGTCGCCGCCCGAGGCCAGCGTCCCAGACCGCTGATCGTGACGACACGGCGCGGCTCCGTACCCTTCGGCGCAAGCGAGATGATGATGGGCGCCACGCCGCCGAACATAGCCATGTGCGGTTGCACGACGTTGATGCACAGCCCGGCGGCAACGCCTGCGTCGATAGCATTGCCGCCCTGGTGCAAAAGACGCAGCCTGCTTGTTCTTGCCGGAGTGCTGCCCGTCGATGGCAGACAGGGCCCGCGGCCTTATGCCGAGTCCGTTCCCGACGAGCACTTACGGCTGGAGCAGGATCTTTCCAGCGGCGCCGCTCCTGGCGAGGTCGATGGCCTGCATCACTTCCTCCAGCGGAAAGATGTGCGTGATGATGGGCTCGAAGTCCAGCCGGCTCAGCCAGCGGATGGCTCGCTCGGCGCCGTAGGTCGACTCCCGCGAGGCGCGGATGGTCAGCTCCTTCCAGAAGAGCTCCTGCGGCAGAAAGCTGGCCCGCGCTTCGCGGTCGGCCACCCCGATGATCACCACCGTGCCGCCGGGCGCGGCGGCGGCGATGGCCTGCTCGATCGTCGCCGGCAGCCCGACGGCCTCGAACACCACGTCTGCCCCCAGGCCATCCGTGAGCTCGTGGACGGCGCCCACCAGGTCCTCCTGCCGTGGGTCAACCACGCGGTGTGCGCCCAGGCGCTCTGCCAGCGCCCGCCGGTACGCCCCCGGCTCAGACACGATGACCGTCTGAGCGCCCGAGGCCAGGACGATGCGTTCGACCAGCAGCCCGATCGGGCCGGCACCGATGATACAGACGCGGTCGCCGGTGTGGAGCTCGGCGCGGTCTACCGCACGGACGGCGCAGGCCAGCGGCTCAGTCAAGGCAGCGGAACGATCTGAGACTGTGTCCGGCAGCGGATAGACCAGCTCCTGGGGTGTGACAATCTCGTGTGCCCAGGACCCGGTGCGGCTGCGGTAACGCTGCCGGCACACCGCCGAGCGGCCGGTACGGCACAGCACACAGCGGCCGCAGGCGCCGCTGGGCATAGCCGTCACCCGCTGACCGACCTGCAAGCCGGTCACCTCCGCGCCCACTTCAACGATGCGGCCGGCGTACTCGTGTCCCATCGGCCGGGGCAGCGCCATCGCCCCGAACACCAAGCCGTCGTAGACATGCAGGTCGGTGCCGCAGATGCCGGTGTAGGCGACCTGGATACGTACTTCGTGCGGCCGGAGTTCATCCGGCTCGCGCTCTACCAGGCGCAAATCGTGGGGACCATAGAGATACGCTGCCTTCATTGGCCCGCATCCTTTCTCGTCCCGATGCCCGACCAGCCTTCAGGCTGGTCGGGCATCGCTCTCCGGCCGGCATTGTACTCTCCCCAGGCCAGCATGCAATAATGCCATGCAGCCCACGCTGGCCGCAGTATCTCCTACAACAGCCTGGAGCCGGGGAGGCGCTGTCATGTGTGCACTCAGCAAATGGGAGCGGGTCGAGGCCGCCCTGCACGGGGCAGCGGTGGACCGCGTGCCCCTCAGCCTGTGGAAGCATTACCACCTTCAGGACCGCGCGCCGCGCCGCCATGCCGAGGTCACCATTGCCCTGCACCGCCAGTTCGATACAGACCTGCTCAAGCTCACCCCTAGCGGGCTCTACCCCGTGCAGGACTGGGGCGCCACCATTCGCTTCGGACGCGACGACTACACCGCCCCGATCTTGGCTGAGCCGGTGGTGCGCTCCCCCGCCGAGTGGGCGGAGCTGCCCAGGCTGGACGTGCGCACAGGCGCCCTGGGACGCGAGCTCGAGTTCATCGCGCATGTGGCCGAAGGCCTGCGCGGCGCTGCGCCGTTCATGATGACTATCTTCAGCCCTCTGACCATCGCCTACAAGCTGGCCGGGGACCGTGTGGTCCAGGACCTGCGCGAGGCGCCGCGGCAGGTGCATGCTGGCCTGGCGACCATCACCGCTGTGGCACGCGACTACGTCGCCGCGTGTCTGGAGGCCGGCGCGCCGGGCTTCTTCTTCGCTACCCAGCTCGCCGACCGCAGCGTGCTCACCCCGGCCGAGTACCAGGAGTTCGGCGTGCGCTACGACCTGCAGGTGCTGGAGGCGCTGCACGGGCGCTCACGGGTGACCATGCTGCACGTGTGCCGGCGCAATCTGATGTTCGAGCTCGTGGCAGACTATCCGGTGCATGCGATCAACTGGGCCGACCGCGAGAGCGGTCCCAGCCTGGCTGAGGCACGCCAGCTAACCCCCAAGGCGCTGGCCGGCGGGCTCTCACTCCAGACACTGCGCGCCGGCACGCCCGAGGACGTGCTGCAGGAGGCCCGCCAGGCCATCGCCCAGGCCGGACGCACCGGGTTCATCCTGGCGCCGGCCTGCGTCATTCCCGGGCCCAGCCCGGATGCGAACCTCGCGGCAGCCCGCCAGGCCGTCGAGGAGACGCTGGAGCGCTAGGCTAGCGTCGAGGCCGGAACTTCGGCAGGGTGATCTCGGGGGTAACGTCCTCGTAGACGACCTCGACCGGCATGCCGATACGTAGCTGCGCGGGATCGGGGGCGACCTGCACGAGGTTCGTCAGCATGCGCACGCCTTCGTCGAGCTCCACGAGGGCGACCACGTATGGCAGCTCAGCCTGAAACGCCGCCCCAGGATGCCGGTACACGATAGTGAATGAATACACCACGCCACGTCCACTTATTGGGGTCCATTCCAGCGCGGCGCTGAAGCAGTGCGGGCACAGCGGCCGCGGATAGAACACATACCGGCCGCAGGCAGCGCAGCGCTGGATGCGCATAGCATGGGCTTTCACGCTTTCCCAGAAGGGCCGCGTCACCGGATCTGGCTCTGGGAGTGGCTTGGTGTACGACTGCGGTGTCACCGTTCCTCCTCGCCGGCCTGCGTGCGCACAGCCTGCGCGTGCAGAGATGCAGACACACCAGACATGCCTTCCGTACTGGCGCCCGAGCGACCCCGCCGGTCACACGCCCAGAATGGCAGTGCCCGCTGAGGAGAGCACGCCGCCCGTGCCATGCACCAGCGCCAGTCTAGCGTCGCGGACCTGCCGCTCCGGCTGCCCGGCCGCGGCATAGTCGCCGCGGAGCTGCCGCACGGCTTCGATGATCGTGAAGATGCCGAACATGCCCGGGTGCGTATACGATAGCCCGCCGCCCTGGGTATTCAGCGGAAAGTCGCCGCCGGGCGCGGTGCGCTGGCCGGCGACGAACGCGCCCCCCTCCCCCTTCTTGCAGAAGCCCAGGTCCTCCAACGACAGCAGCACGGTGAAGGTGAAGCTGTCATAGATCTCCGCGACATCGATGTCCTCGGGGCGCACGCCGGCCATGGCGAAGGCACGCTGGCCGGAGACCTGCGCCGGTGAGCTGGTGAGATCGGGCATCTGGCTGATGATGGCGTGGTCGTGGTGCTCGCCGAAGCCCAGTACATGCACCGGTGTCTTGTGCGTGTCCCGCGCCCGCTCCGCACTGGTGAGCACCACAGCGCCGCCAGCGTCGGTGACCAGGCAGCAGTCCAACAGGTGGAAGGGCCAGCTTATCCAGCGGCTCTGTAAGACGTCATCGATCGTGATAGGCTCGCGCATGAGCGCTTTCGGGTTCATGGCCGCCCACTTGCGCGTCGCTACAGCGATCTCGGCGAGCTGCTCGTGTGTCGTGCCGTAGAGGTACATATGTCGCGCACACGCTAGCGCATAGGCCCCCAGCGGCATGGGCAGGCCGAACGGCACCTCGAACTGGGCATGGTTCACGCCATACAAACTGCTCGGCAGCTGCCCCACCCGCGAACGACCTGACTGGCCGTGGCTGATCAGGGCCACGCGGCACAGCCCGTTGGCGATAGCCGTGACCGCATGGCCCAGGTGGATCACGAACGATGAGCCGCCCACGCTGGTGCTATCGGTATAGACCGGCCGGATGCCCAGGTACTCGCCTAGCTCGATGGTAGACAGCCCGGCAGTGAAGAGCCCGTCCACCTCGCTCTTGTCGATGCCGGCGTCGGCCAAGGCGTTGCGCGCCGCCTCGGCGTGTAGCTGAAGTGCTGATTTGTGCGGAAGAATGCCGATCTCGTCGGACTCATCCACGCCGACGATGGCGACTTTGCCGGAGAGGGGATGCGTACTCACCAGTGCTCCCGTGCCCAAAAGGTGATGCCCGGCGCCACCTCACGCCAGCCCTGCTCTGGCAACTGGCGTAGCAGGCCTGCCGATCCAGTGGCCGCCGGCGGCGGCTCCAAATACGCGCCCAGCGTCTGAGGAAACAGCGCGTGCAACTCCTCCGGCTCCCAGCGCCGCTGGTGACGCAGGACGCCGGCGATGCGCGGCTGCCCGAAGAGGGCGATCTGGTAGCCGAAGGCACCGAACACCTGGCCGGTGATCTCCTGGGCCGCATCGCTGGCCAGGTAGACTACCAGCGGCGCCACATTCTCCGGGTCGCGCTCGGTGCCCGCAGCGACTTCGCTGGGCCAGCGGCCCGTCTGCTCGAAGAACTCACGACCCTGGGGTGTCGAGTCGATCATGCGCGTGGCAGCCACAGGCATGATGGCATTGGCCGTCACATTGTAGCGTCCCAGGGCGTTGGCACACGACCAGATGAGGCCCAGGATGCCCGCTTTGGCCGCGGCGTAGTTGGGCTGGCCGGGCATGCCGTACACCGAGGTGGACGACATGGCAATGATGCGGCCCGATCGCTGGGCGCGGAAGCGCTGCGAGGCGTGGTGGATCACATTGTAGGCGCCTTTCAGGTGCACGGCGATGACCGCGTCCCACTCCTCCTCGGTCATGTTGAAGATCATGCGGTCACGGAGAATGCCTGCCGCATGCACCACGATGTCGATCTTCCCGAAGATGGTCACACACTGTTCGACCATCCGCGCGGCCTGGGTAAAGTCAGCCACCGAACCGGTGTTGGCGACGGCCGTGCCGCTGGCGGCGCGGATCTCCTCCACGACCTGCTCGGCCGGCCGCGGGTCCATGCCCTCGCCTGCCAGCGAGGCGCCCACATCGTTGACCACCACGCCCGCCCCCGCACGGGCCAATGCCACGGCGATGCCCCGTCCGATGCCTCGTCCGGCGCCGGTCACCAGCGCCGCCTTCCCGTCAAGCATGCCCATAGATGTTCACCATTCCTGATCGTAGCTGAGCACCCGGCGCGTCTGCGGCCCACGATATGGATACCGAGCCAGGGCATCCTCATTGAGCTCGATCCCGATGCCAGGTCCTTGCGGAAGAGCGATGAAGCCATTCTCGACCTGCAGCGGGTTCACTGCGATCTCGTTCGCCACCGGCTCCCAGCTCACAGGGTATTCCATGATCAGGAAGTTGGGAATGCAGGCGGCGATCTGAAGACTGGCGGCCAGGCCCACGGTCGTGCTATTGTTGCCGTGCGGCGCCACCGCCACCAGGTACGCCTCGGCCATGGCGGCGATCTCCCGCAGCTCAAGCAGCCCGCCCACGTTGCAGATATCCGGGTTGATGATGTCGGCGGCGCGCTGCTCGAACGCCAGCCGGAACTCTCGCTTGGTGTAGAGCGCCTCGCCGGCGACCACGGGGATACCGATCTGCTGGCGCACCTCGGCGATGGCGTCCAGGTGCTCGGCCGGACAGGGTTCCTCGTACCAGAACGGGCGGTACGGCTCGATCCGCCGCGCCACACGGACAGCGGTGGCCGGCGCCAGGCGGCGGTGCACCTCGATCAGAATGTCTACGTCGGGCCCGACCGCCTCGCGCACTGCCGCCACCCGCGCGACCGCCATGTCCTCGGCCGCGCGGTCGATGTGCTCGTCCCACGGCCCGGGGAATGGGTCGAACTTGAGCGCCGTGTAGCCCCTGGCTACTGTGGTACGCGCTCGCTGCACCAGGCCTTCCAGGCCGGGGCCGCCTTCTCCTGAGGGCTGGCCATAGACACGGATGCGGCTGCGACATGGCCCGCCCAGCAGGTTGTACACCGGCTGGTTCAGGGCCTTCCCGACGATATCCCACAGCGCGATCTCTAGGCCGCTCACCGCACAGTAGAAGTCCATGCTGCCACGCTTGATCGAGAGGTCACGGTAGAGCGCCCGCGTGAACTGCTTGATATGAAATGGATCGCGCCCAACCAGGTAGCTCCCAAGCTCCTGGGTCAACCGCTCGAGCGCGGGCTCCCGTCCTGTGACGGTGTACACCTCACCCCAGCCGTGGATGCCGGCATCGGTTTCTACCTTTACGAACAGCACGGTCTTGGCGCGCTCCGGCTGCACCAGGAAGGTCTTCACCCCTGTCACACGCATCGGGCCTCACTCCCTCGATTTCTGTTTTCTCACCTTCTCCCGTTTGCTCATCGTCACGATACGACGCCGGCGCCAGCGCACCCTGCCGCCAGGGCCTCGCCTTACACCAGGTGCCAGGCCGCACCGACTCTACCGTCAATACATTGGCCTGTCCAGTAGGTCCAGGCCTTATATCTGCCCCCCCGCCCAGGCCTTGTCCCTGCCCTGTTCCCAGCGTGTCCCTGGGCCCGTCCATTCCCGGCAGGCTCAGGGCGCTCCCCCGGGCTGGGACGCGGGGCACCCCTTGTGGGTGCCCCGCTACAGGCTACAGGCTACAGGCCGGGCTACAGGCCGGGCGCCACGTGTCTGTTGGCCGGCAGGTCTCTTCCCTTCGCGAGGCAAGGCGTTGCGAGAACGCTCGCACGGCTCACCCCCGTGCACTTCGTTCCCCTCGCAGGGGCGGGCCTCGTGCCTCCTCCTTGGCCCTGCGACTATGCCGGAGCGCAGCGGTGGCAGGAAATGGCAGCTCTTCTGAAGTAAGTGGCGCTCCACGCAGCCGTTAATGAGAGCTGAGATTGAGATGCTGAGATTGAGATATGGAGCTGTGAACGAGCAAGTCCGGACACACGTGAGAATGACTGAGACCGGAGTGGAAAAACGGAGGGGGAAATCCGGCTGAAAAACAGGCTCAGGAGGGTGTACCTAGTATGCTGGACACAGCGCCGGCGCTGCGACGGAGCCACTCTCAGGCAGGAGGCGAGAGGCGGCTCATGCAGGGAGGAGGCAGGAGAGCAGGGGTGCCGTTCACGGTTGCGTGCCGCGCCGCGTACGACTGGTGGGAAGGCTTCGCCGGCAGCCGCATCGCGACATGGACGATGTTCCTCTGGGCGCTCGCCGAGGCGACTGTCTGGCCGGTGATCCCCGACTTCCTACTCGCGCCGTTGGCGGCCGCCAACCGTCGCCGTTTCTTCGTGCCACTGGCGGCGGCCATTGCCGGATCAGCCCTCGGTGGCGTGGCGGCCTACCTGGCTGCCTCTCTGCTGCCTAACGACGCCGGCTCGCTGCTGCGGCTCCTTCCACTCGTAAGCGCGCGACAGATCAGCGCCGCACAGCAAAGCCTGGCCGCCTGGGGCGCCGCGGCGTTTCTCTTCCAGCCCTGGAGCGGCGTGCCGCTCAAGGTCTGGGTAGTCGTGGCTGCGGGGCAGGGCATGCCGCCCTGGCCGGCGATCCCGCTGTTCATCGCCGCACGGGCAGTGCGGATGGCAGGCGTCGCTCTGGGGGCGCGGCTACTGGCCGGCCGGTTCGCCGGCATAGTGCGCGACTTCTCGCTGTCCCTGGGAGCCATCTATGTGGCGCTGTTCTGTTGCGGCTGGTGGCTGCTCACACGGTGATCTGGAGCAGGTCGCCACAGATCGAGCGCAACAGGAGCGCCTGTGCGCATGGGCGGGAGGTAGGCGCCGCCGAGGCGTCGCCTGGATTGCCAGCGTACCGCTCGTGCGTATGGGAGGGAGGTGGCCTGTGGGAATCTATGCGATCAAGCCAGCCTTCCAGCGCTCACTGCATGGCGTGGAAGACTGGCTGGTGCAGCAGCACGTACATCCGGATGTACTCACCTTCGCTGCGCTGGCGCTCTCGCTGGCCGGTGGAGTGCTCCTGTACTTTGCGGGGAGCCTGCCGCGCTGGCTGCTCCTCCTCGTGCCGGTCGTAGCACTGGGACGGACCGCGCTGAACGCGCTGGACGGGCTCGTGGCGCGGCGTACCGGCACGGCGCGGCCGTGGGGAGAAGTGCTGAACGAAGCGTGCGACCGCCTGGCCGACCTCGCGCTCTTCGGCGGGCTCGCCTTCGCCCCCTACAGCAACATCTACCTTGGTGCCGCAACGCTCGCCGCCATGCTCTTCTCTAGCTACTTGGGCGTGCTCTCGAAGGCAGCAGGCGGGCCACGCGTGTACACCGGCATTATGGCCAAGGCCGATCGCATGATCTTCCTGGCGCTCGGCGCTCTTATCGCGCTGAGCCTGAACGACCTGCGTGTCCTGAGCCACCTCCAGGCCATCGTGTTGGCAGGGGTCATCGTCTCGAGCATTCAGAGGCTGGTGCGCATCCATGAGCATCTCGCCGGCCAATCCGCTTGAGCACGCCCTGTTTGCGCCGGCCGCAGCTACGCTCGGCGGCGTGCTCTGCGCCCTGTTCGCGGTGCTGTGCGTGATCGAGCGGCGCCACCTGGCTGAGCTGTGGCAGCGTACGCTCTTCCAGCGCTGGCTCACCTGGCTGGCTATTGGCCCCCTCTGGCTGGTTGCGACGCTGGGCGGGAGCCTCGCGCTGCTCATCCTGGTGAGCGCGTTCGTGCTCCAGGGGCTGCGGGAATACGCCCGCGTGACCGGCCTGCCGCCAGTGTACCGTTACCTGCTCCCCGCGACCGGCTTACTCGCTGGACCAGCCGCCCTGCTGGCGCCCGAGACCTTTTCGGTGCTGCCACCGCTCCTGCTCCTGGCCGGTACGTTCGTGCCGCTGCTCCAGCAGGACACGCGCAGTGGGATGCGGCACCTCGCCTTCGCTGCCCTGGGGTGGACGTACCTCCCCTGGCTGCTGGGACATCTTCTCCTGATACACGCGCGCATCGACGGCGGGTCGGGCCTGGTGCTTGCCCTCGGCCCGGCTGTGGCGCTCAGCGACGTGGGAGCGTTCACGGCCGGCAAGCTGCTCGGCCGGCATAAGCTCGCGCCCGCGCTGAGCCCGAACAAGACCTGGGAGGGCGTCGCCGGTAATGTTCTCGGCGCCTACGCCGGCACCGGCCTCATGCATTTCGCTCTGCCCGAGGCCGTTCGTGGCTGGCTCCTGACCACGCTGCCGCTCGTGGTTGCCCTAGGGGCTGTGTGGGGCGACCTCCTTGAGTCGTTGCTCAAGCGGGAGTTCGGCGTCAAGGATACAGGAAACTGGTTACCCGGCTTCGGCGGCCTGCTGGATCGCATAGACAGCCTGATCGTCGCGGCACCGCTGGGATACTACTACCTCTGGCTGGTCGTTCGGTAGGCTCTACCTCGGCGGTTTCATGCCTGCTACGGCACGCAGCCGGAGGCAGGCGCTCTACGGGAGTAGCGAAAAGCGATGGACACACTGGTCGATCTGCTAGAGCACGCGGCCACTCTCTACAGTGACCGCGCCGCGCTGTCGATCCAGACGGGCCTGCGTGCAGACACCTGGAGCTACCGGCAGCTGTGGCATGCGGCACTTGCAGTGGCGCGCTCCCTACGTCTCGACTACGGCATCGCATGCGGTGAGCGCGTGCTGCTCCAGGGGCCGAACTCTCCACAGCTTGTGGCCGCCTACTTCGGTTGCATGCTGGCTGGCATCGTGCTGGTGCCACTCGACCCCTTCAGCAGCGAGGCGTTCATCGCCAGCGTAGCCCGCAGGACGCAGGCCCGCGCGTTCCTCAGCGGGAATGCTACTGAGTCTCTCGCGCCGGGCTGCCGTGTCATTCCGCTTGCCTCGCTGCCCTACGATGGCCCGGCTGTCTCCCTGGGAGATCGTCCGGTGCCCGGCGACCTCGCCGAGATCGTATTCACCTCGGGCACCACTGGCAACCCCAAGGGCGTCATGCTCACGCACGCCAACATTGCTGCCAATGTGGCGTCCTTAGACGGCATCATCCCGCGCGGGCGGCCGTACCGCGTGCTCTCCCTGCTCCCCCTCTCGCATATGCTCGAGCAGACGGTAGGGTTGTATCTGCCGCTCTACTACGGAGCCACTATCTACTATCCGCCCGGGCGGCACGCGTCGGCGATCCTGCGCACCTTGCAGAAGCGACGCATCGTCACTATGGTCGTCGTGCCGGCAGTGCTGGAAATGCTCCTGCGAGCGGTCGAACGGGAGGTGCAGCGGCGTGGCCGGTGGCAGGCGTGGCAACGTATGCACGCGTTGGCCGCGCGTCTCCCCTTTCCGGCGCGCCGCCTGCTCTTTCGCCAGGTGCATCGCAGTCTTGGCGGCTGCCTGGATTTCGTCATGTGTGGTGGGGCCTACCTCCCACCCAAGCTCGCCCTGACCTGGGAGCGGCTTGGGGTGAAAGTCGTGCAGGGCTACGGCGCCACTGAGTGCGCGCCGGTGATCGCCACGAACACGCTGACCGATCGCGTCCACGCCTCCGTCGGCAGGCCTGTTCGAGGCGTGCAGGTACGTATCTCCAGCGAGGGGGAGCTGCTGGTGAAGGGGCCGAACGTCACCCCGGGCTACTGGCAGGACGAGGCAGCCACACGTGCCGCCTTCACAGAAGATGGCTGGTATTGCACCGGCGACCTGGCGGAGCAGGACGCCACCGGGCGGCTGTACCTCAGGGGTCGGTTACGGGACCTGATCGTGCTACCAAACGGTCTGAACGTCTACCCGGAAGACGTCGAACGAGAGCTGGCGAAAGAGGATGCCGTCGCTGACTGCGTAGTGCTGGGCCTGCCCGGCGCAGACGGAGGCCAGCGCGTGCACGCAGTGATCCTGCCCAGCTCTCAGAAGCGCGGCAGGGCAGGCCTTGCCGCAGGGGCCCTTGAGAGGGAGATCGAGGCGGCGGTGCGCCGCGCCAACGTGCGGTTGGCGCCGCACCAGCGGATCGCCACCCACAGCCTGTGGCCAGGCGAGAACTTCCCGCGCACCACGTCGCTGAAGGTCAAGCGGCACGAGGTGCTGGCCGCACTGTCAGGAGCTGCGCCGGGAGCGCAGGAGCGCTCGGCCTTCCAGCGCCCGGGCGACCGGCAGGCACGCCTGTACCGCATCATCGCTGAGGTAGCGCGCGTACCGGTCGAGCAGGTTCAGCCGGAGAGTGAGCTGGGCGCGGCGCTCGGTATCGACTCGCTGGGGCGCGTGGAGCTGGCCCTGCGCCTCGAAGAGGAGCTGGGCGCTGTCCCCGATGACGCGCAGCTCGCCGGGGTGCAGACCGTGGCTCAGCTCACCGCGCTGATTGACCAGGGGCCGGCTCCAGCTCCTGCCCTGCCATTCCCGCGCTGGGCGCTCAGTGCGCCGGCACGCTGGATACGCTGGGCGTTCCAGGAGGCGCTCGTGTGGCCCCTCCATCGCCTGGTCTGCCGGCCGTTCCGCGTTGAAGGCGTTGCGCACCTCGCCGCTGTGCGGGGGCCGGCGCTCTTCATCGCCAACCACACTAGTCACCTGGACACCCCGTCGGTGCTGCGCGCCCTGCCACCGCGCCGGCGCCGGCGCGTGGCCGTCGCGGCTGCGGCTGATTACTTCTATCGTAACCCCTTGGTAGGAGCCGCCGTCTCGCTCCTGCTAAACAGCTTCCCGTTCTCTCGTCAGGGCGCGGTCGGCGCGAGCCTGGAGTATTGCGGCGAGCTTGTGGACGCGGGCTGGTCCCTGCTCGTCTACCCCGAGGGTACCCGCTCGCCTACCGGTGAACTCCAGCCGTTCAAGACCGGCATCGGCCTGCTGGCACGGGAGCTACGTGTGCCAGTCGTACTGGTGGCGATTCGCGGCACGTACGCCATGCTGCCGCGGGGCACCTGGTGCCCGCGGCCCGGTCCCGTGAGTATCCGCTTCGGCGCGCCACTGATACTCCCCGCGCACCTGACGCCCGAAGATGCCACCGCAACGCTCCAGGCGGAGCTGGCCCGTCTCCTGCAATGCCGCTAGGGTCTAGCCGCTCTGGATGCAGCGTTTGGAGCCCTGCATACAGAGGCGGTAGAGTGGGTAAGGCCCGCTGGTGGGACACCACGGGACTGTTGCACAACAGGCTCGTGTTCCAAGCGAGCCTGTTCCTGACCGGAGCAGGGATCTGTTCATGGAATGGCACGTCGAGCGGCGGCTAGTTGGGCTGAGGCAGCCCGCCGAGACCATCTACGCCTATCTCACCAACCCAGACAACACTCCCGAGGCGCTGGGGCCTCCCTTCCGTGCTGCTCGGAGGCTGGATAGGTCCAGCACCGGCTATCAGGAGGCCGTGAACGGCATGCAGGCTGGGGAGCGCTATGAATGCCGGTGCGAGCTCGCCTTGCCGGGCCTGTCCCGTATCAGTGGGGCGGTTGAGCTCGAAGTCACGCATGCGCGGCCCCCGCATGAAGTAGGCGTGCGCGCACGCCGAGTAACTGATCTGCGCATCAGCCTGCCGTTCATGGAGATCGTCCACCCGGCCGGGCAGGCCGTCCACGCCGAGGCGCACTGGGAGATCCGCGAGCACAGGACCCCCAACGGCGCTGTGGAAACGTTCCTGGTCCTGCGCACGCGGGGCAGTGCCCGCGGCCTGCCCTTTCTTGACCGGCTGCTCACCCAGCGCGCCGTCGAGCGCCACGTCGAGCGTATCCTGCGCCGGCTCGGCCGCGCCCTCATGCAGGCTGCTCCTGCCGCTGCGCCGGTGTCTGCCCCTACGACACCTGCATACCAGTCCGCCGGCTAGCTCCTGCGCCCGATAGGCACGCGTATCCAGTCGCTCCCCGGCTGCCGCCTGGTGTGGCCCGCTGAGGCATCCTCTGCGAGGGCCCGAACGTGCCTGGCCATACTGTATGATTGGGGTGTCCAGCAGGTAGAGCTACGCTGACTGATACGGCAGATCGACCGCGGACCTCGCCGCGGTGAAGACTATGTAGGAGGGCCTCCCTATGCGGATCACCAGGAGCAGCGGCAGCGAGACCAGGCAAGGGCCAGGCGAGTGGTTCACCGGCGCGGTCTACATCGACACGGTCGCCGTGCCCTCCGGCGCCTCACGCCTGAGCGCAAGCATCGTCCACTTCACCCCAGGCGCCCGCACGGCGTGGCACACCCACCCGAACGGCCAGACGATCTATGTCCTCGAAGGGATCGGCCTCGCGCAGCGGCGCGGCGGGCCGGTCGAGGTGATCCGCCCCGGCGATCGCATCTTCTTCGAGCCGGGCGAGGAGCACTGGCACGGCGCTGCGCCAAGGCGCTTCATGACCCACCTGGCGCTGCAGCAAGTGGACGACGAGGGCAGAAGCGCGATGTGGGGCGCCCACGTTACCGACGAAGAGTACGCGACGGCACCACCGATCGACGGCTGAGACTGCTCGGCGCGCTCCACGCCGGTTGCAGATGCCAGGTGCGTACGCCACGAGACGCGCAACCGGCGTGGAGACGTGCTCCTGCTCTCGCGCGCTCAAACCCTGGACCATAATATTGATAATATTGATCTGGTCCAGAGCACCGCAGGAGTACTCCTACACAAAATTAATACAAACAAGTACAAACATCCAAGAATAGCAAAACGCGCTCGTAACGCCCTCCTGCGCCGCGTGCATCCACTCGCACCCCCGCGCTCGTATACGAGAACGAGCTTCTGCCCAGCATCTGTATGTATTTCAATATTTTATGTAATTTCTTCAATTTCTTGCGTAGCCAGTGTTCGCCGTAGATCACCGAGCGCGGGGAAGGAGCCGGAACGATGCGCATGCGTCTTCTATCAGCTACTGGTCCGTCGTTCTTCACGATCTTCCTGCGGGTCTTCACTGCGATCGCCTGCATCGTTCTCTGGGACGGCTCCGTGCGCGCGCCAGCGGCGCACGCGGAAGCCACCGTGCTCTTCGAGGTCACTGATGAGCCGGCGCGATGGTTCAAGAACACCGCCGGGCCCATCGGCGGCACGCAGTCGCTGGCTCTGGTCACGCCGGGCGCTGAGGTCAAGTTCACCGGGAAGTCCAACACTGTCCATACAATTACCAGTCTGATCTTCCCGACTGGCGCAGCCGGCATGCCCTTTGACACCCGCCCGCTCAAGGGCAGCGTGTCAGTCGTCCTGCGAACCCCCGGCCTCTATGTCTTCACGTGCAAGATCCATCCGTACATGCTGGCCGCGGTGATCACCGACGATCCGCGCACGGCCGGTCTCGACCTCGGTGAGCAGATCTCACTCTTGAACGGGATCACGGTCAAGACGAGCAGTGACCTCGCCACGCGCCTGCTCCGCCTCTTCTTCATTGCCACCAATCCCGCCAACTGGCAGGACTATACATCGTCTGCACCCTGGCACATCACCTATCCGAACGTCGACGTCCGGATTACCGGCGGAGCAGTGGTCAATCTCCCCAGCGTCTTGAACGCCCGCTATGGCAATGATCTGCCGCTCCCGCCGCTGCGCGCCCCGGCCGCACCTGGGGTGGGCGAGGTATGGGTTGATACGCAGTTCGAGCTCACGGCAGGCAAGAGCAAGCCCGGCACTGCCACGGCGATCGACACCGTGACCTGGCAGCCCAGGCGGAAGGTGGCGTTGCCGCAGATTAACATGAACAATCCTCATAACATGTGGACCGATCGGAACCAGCGCCTCATCTACCAGACCCAGTGGTTCGACACGAAACTCACGGTCTTCGAGCGAGAAAGCGGGCGGCTGGTAGACAACATCACCGTCGGTGAGGCGCCAGCCCATGTCATGACGCGGGTCGATACCGACGAGCTCCACGTCACGCTGAACGGTGCAGAGCGGACCGATTCTGTAGTCGAGCTAGCGCCGCTGGCCCGTGGTGTCGAGCGCCGGATCGACATCGGGCGGGGCAATCCGCATGCACACTGGATGGGTCATGACGGCAGGACGATGGTCACGCCGAACGCGTTCACCGCCGACGCGACCATCTATGACTTCGCGCGAGACGCCATTCGCGCGATTTCCCACGCTGGCGCACATCCCATCGCCACCGGCATGATGCCCGATGCCAGCAAGAGTTATGTAGCGAACTTCCTCGACAGCACGATTACGGTGCTGAACACGCAGACGGGAGCAGTCCTCAAGACCATTAATCTCCTGCAACACTACGACCCGGAGAGCGGTGCCATCACCGGACCAGTTGGCGGGCTGCCGATCCAGACGCCGGTGAGCCCGAATGGCAGGTACATGGTTACCGCCAATACGCTCACAGCGACGATCACCATCACGCGGACGAACGACGACACTATGGTCGCCATGCTCCCGTGCGATGCGGGCTGCCACGGTGTGCAGTTCGGGGCCAAGAAGGGTGGTGGCTACTACGCCTACGTGGCGAACAAGTTCTCCAACAGTCTGATCATCGTCGATCCTGATCCAAACAACGATGGCGATCCCGCAGACGCTGCGATCGCCGGGCGCGTGGCGCTGGTTGCCACGGGGAGCACCGCCCGCGATGACCGGATCACGGGGAATGCCGGCATGGGTGGCCAAGGCGTGCTGGCCATCCCGGTAGTTTATAACGGCTGGGTGCAGAACCTCCCGGCAGACTGGAAGGCCCAGCTCACCCCGACGCAGCAGAACCCTGTGGGGTCAGGGGGCGCGGAGGCGGGTAGCCTGGCCGCCACGCCTGAGGAGAGCACGCTTGCCACGCTGCCGAGCTGGGATATGCTAGCCAGCGCAGAGCTTCGCGCCGCCTTTCCCAGCGGTGCAGCGTCTGCCTTCGCAGCGCCCTACCATTGCGCGCTTACCTCCGAGCTATAGCCGGGCATGGGTGCGGCTGAGGAAAGGCTCGCTCACTTCTCGCGCAGGATGGCGTTCACCTGTGGTGTGATCTCCTGGATAACCTGCCGCACCGGCGCCTGGCAGCGATAGGCTGCTTGCAGCGCCGGGCGGTATACTCGTCGCGCCGCGTCGGCGTTCTGGGCCGGCGGTGACTTGCGCGCGACCTTCATAGCCTCTATGAAGAGCGCGGCGTGACGTGGCGGCTGTCCTGCGCCTTGCTCAAGGTACAGCCTGCCCTGGGGGATCTTCGGCGGGAGCATCCCCCCGCTGGCTGCGTAGATCTTCTGGGCCTCATCGTCCAGCGTGTACTGGAGCAGCGCCCAGCCGTGGTCCGGGTATTTCGTGCCAGCAGGGATACAGTAGGTGGCTAGCCCGCCCGAGCTGTAGCGCGCCACCCGCTTCGGATAGGGCACGACATCCCAGGTGAAGCCTGTGGCGCCCCGGCGGAACACTGGCACACTTGGCGTGGCGCTCAGCATGATCGCCAGGCGGCCGGCCTGGAAAAGCCGGGCGGCGCTCGTCTCACGGAAGCTGTCCCAGGGTGGCTGCACGTGATAGACACAGGTCAAGGCTACTACCCACTCGAGGGCTTCGATGCTCTTCGGGTCCGCCAGGCCAAAGGCGGTACCATCTGCCGTCCACCAGCCAGGGCCGCCGTTGTTCCAGGGCCACAGGGATTCATAGATGGTATCGTGGTACAGGCTTACTCCCCACTGGTCGCTCTGCCCATCGCCGTCTGTGTCAGCAGTGAGCCGGCGTGCTGCGCCAAGCAGCGCATCCCACGTCCAGTTCGGCGCCTCCCACACGTCCTGGGCAGGCAGTGGCACACCTGATCGCTGGAAGAGATCTACGTTTACGAAGAGCAGCGAGGGGCGGAAGCCAAGCGCTGGCGCATACCATTTGCCTTCAAACGTGGGGAACGACCAGAACAGGTCGTAAAAATCGGCACGCTTGTAGCCGGCCTGTTTAACAAAGCCATCGAGCGGCCGCAGCAGACCTTTCTGGGCGTGGCTTCTGACAAAATCATCATTGATCTGGCTGACCTCTGGCGGCGTACCCGCGGCGACAAGAGCGTCCCACTTCGCCTCATAATCTTGCGGAGTGGGCATCATCTGCACCTTGATGTGCGGGTACTTCTGCTGAAACTGCTCCACGACCACATCGTGGCCAAAGTCGCGTGGATCGACCCAGAACATGAAGGTAAGCTCGGCCGGTTTCAGGACAGCAGGCGCCGGTTGAGTTCCACGCTCAGCCTCGCGCCGGCAGGCCGGCAGGATAGTCGTAGCTCCAGCGAGAGCAGTGAGCAAGCGGCGGCGCGAGAGCCAACCTGGGAGGCCTGAAGCCGACATGTCTTCTACTCCTCCTCTTAGTCATTAATTATTAATTAATTATTAAATTATAATTATTAATTTATTAATTACAGGCATGCCCTGCCTCCAACACACCCGGCACTCGACGTACCCGGCACAGCACAACTGGCGAACCATGCAACCGGCCGCCCGCTGCGCCAGCGGCATTCGCACCCCTTCCAAATTTCAGTTTTAAGTTAATATAACGTCCCGGCATACGGTATTCAATAGTCGATAGGGATAGTCAGACAGAAGCCTTCAGAGAATGGCTCAGAGAATGGCAAGGCGGGTGTCGCTGTGGCGGGCCAATGCCCCATCGTGGTGGAGGAGTGGTGAAGGAGTGGGGGAGGGTAAAGCTTATAGACTGAGGGATGCGCCCGGCTGTGCCGGTGTGCCGTTGGGCAGGCTGGATACCACCGCCGGGAGGAGCACCTTGAACATGCTGCCGGCGCCCACGGTGCTGTGGACCTCGACGCTGCCGCCCTGAAGTTCAACCAGCCGCTTGACGATGGCCAGTCCCAGGCCGGTGCCCTGGATCGCCCGGCGGTCGCTGTGCATCGTCCGGTAGAAGGGCTCAAAGATGCGTCCCAGCTCCTCCGGCGCGATGCCGTTGCCGTGGTCCTCTACTTCGAACGCTACATAGCTGCCCGTGCCATATGCTCCCAGCCGGATGGACGACCCCGGCGGCGAGAACTTCATCGCGTTGGTGAGGAGGTTGGTGAGGATTTGCAGCACCCGCATGCGATCGGCGTAGAGGTCTGGCAGAGGCCGGTCGAGGTCCACGTCAAGGTCGAGCCGGTGCTGCGTGGTGGAGGCTGCGGGCCGCACCTGCGCCAGCGCCTCTGCGAGCAGCGGCACAACTTCGAGCCGCTCAGGGAAGACACGAAACGCGCCTGACCCCAGCCGGTAGAAGGCCGTGATGTCCTCCACCAGGTACATCAGCCGCCTGGCGCCCGCGGCGATGTGCCAGGCAGTCTCGCGCACTTCCTCCGGCGGGAGGTCCTGACTATAGAGCAGCTCGCTGTAGCCGGCCACCGCAGTCAAGGGTGAGCGTAGCTCGTGCGAGACCGTGGCGAGGATCTGGGCACGCGCCCGGTCCACCTCGCGCAGCGTCTCTACCTCACTCGCCTCGCGGCTGAGCTTCAGCTGCAGGAGCGCCTGCGCTGCCTGGTGCACCAGCATGCTGAGCAACTGCCGGTCGTGCAGGTCCAGTTCGCGCGCAGCAGCGTCGCCTGCCACCAGCACGCCGAACAGATGGTTGCTGGCCAGCAGCGGGAGCACCACCGTGACCGGCCATGGCACAGCGGCGCGCCGGCTGCATAGCCCGTCTGTCTAGTCGGGCCGGCTGCTCTCGCTCGCCTGGACAAACCAGGCTTCTCCCTCGCGCAGCCGTTCGCCGAGCTGTGCGTCACGCGCCAGCCGTAGCACCGCTCGCTCCTCCGCAGGGAGCAGCGACCACGCGGCGGCAACGCGGGCGCTCTCCTCTTCCAGCTCGAAGAGGCACACAGCCGCGGCGTCAAAGCCGAATGCCCGCGCGGCGATGTCCACCAGAACGCGCGGCACTGCCTCGGCCTGGTGCGCCCCGACCAGCTCGATGCTCGAGCGATAGACCATCGACACCCGGTGCAGCCGCTGCTCGGCTATGCTGCGCAGCCGGTCACTCTCCGCGGACGCGGCGGCGAGCTCCTCGGTACGCTGCTGGAGATGTGCGGCCTGCGCAAACGAGAGGTGCACGACGGCGATGACCAGGCCCACGAGTAGCCATGTCCACGGGGCGCGCGGCCAGAGGATCGCCATGATGATCCCCAGGGCCACCATCGCCAGATACTGGACACGAATGTCTTGCTGCGCCTGGCGCCAGACCTGCCAGAACGACAGCCCTCTGGTCAAGGCGATGACCCCGGCGACCAGGCCTGAGTTGAGGAGAAAGTAGACGAGTATGGAGGCGCCGAGCGCCGGGGCGGCGCGGATATTCAGCGCTGCAGCATGCCAGTCGGCGCCGCGCCATTCGATCAAGAGCTCATAGACACGTGCCGCTGCAGTCGTGGCGAGGAGGTATTGCGCCGCGTTGAAGGCGATCCGCACCGGCGAGCGCCGCTGGAAGACCTCCACCGTCGCGCTGCCGGCGCACACCGCCAGCGGGCCGATCGCGCCGCCGGTCAGAAGAAAGGCGGCGATGAAGAGCGCTGAGACCACCGTGAGCTGCGGCCCGGCCGTGGTCCGCGTCGGGCGGGATTCCGTGAGCAGCGTCGCCGCGAACAGGCTGAGCAACAGCCACGGTGTATCTCGGGGCAGCTCGCGCGGGCCGAAGTGCAGGGCAGCCGCCAGCAGCGGCAGGACCAGCCCTGCCACAATGACCGCCAGCGTATACGCCCGTGCACCTCGGGGGAGTTCAGCGAGGCCGCCCACCGCCTACTACTTCACACCGTGCCTGACCTTCACAGCCATAGGTATCCCTCCCCCTCCCCGCATGCCAGCATGCTGGCCAGCACGCTCCCGGCGGCTACCACTTGAAGCCAGCGCCACCGGCAATCGCCAGGGCAGCCATGATGGCTGCGGGCACACCAGCTTGAACAAGCCACACCTTGATCTTCGTACGCATGATGTCACCTCCTCCTCGGCACGTACCGCTGTTCCTCCCCTGTGCGCCGCTACGCACATCCACGGCTCAAGCGTACCAGGCCGCGCCGGGACGGGCAGAGGTACTTTTACCCAGACCGCTGCACCGGCGTACTGCGTTTGCCAGGCGCTGGTACCCTGGAGGCATCTCCAGGGGCCCTGGACCTCTGGCGGCCGTGTGTTCCATAATTCTGGTGGGAGGGCGCCATGCGCGCGATTATCACTGGCGGGACAGGCTTGATCGGACGGGCCCTGGTGCGCGAGCTCATTGCACGCGGCCATGAGGTGATCGTGCTCAGCCGCAATCCAGAGCGCGCCAGGCACGTGCCTCCGGCCCCACGGGTCGAGCGATGGGACGGCCGTACTGCTGCCGGGTGGGGTTCGCTGGCTGACGGAGCAGCAGTGATCGTGAACCTGGCCGGGGCAAGCATCGGCATTCCCCCTGTACCATGGACGGCAGAGCGCAAGCGCCGCATCCTCGAGAGCCGTCTGCACGCCGGGGAGGCCGTCGTGCAGGCGATCCAGGCCGCGCAGCAGAAGCCGCAGGTGCTCGTCCAGGCATCAGCGGTGGGCTACTATGGCCCGCGCGGCGACGCCGAGCTGACCGAAGAGAGCTCGCCCGGCACCGACTTTCTCGCCCGCGTGTGCATTGACTGGGAGAACTCTACAGCAGCCGTGGAAGCGCTGGGCGTGCGGCGGGTGATCATCCGCTCGGCTGTGGTGCTCAGCCACGACGGCGGGCTCCTGCCGTTTATGGCCCTGCCGTTCCGGCTGTTCCTCGGCGCACCACTCGGTAGCGGGCGCCAGTGGTTCCCCTGGATCCACATCGCGGACCAGGTGGGCGCGATCTGCTTCCTTATCGAGCGTGCGGACGCCCGCGGCCCGTTTAATCTGAGCGCGCCACAGCCGGTGACAAACTTCGAGTTCAGCCGCACGCTCGCTCGTGTACTCGGCCGGCCCATGCTGCTGCGTCTGCCAGCGCCTGTGCTGCGCCTCACGCTGGGCGAGCTGGCGGAGCTGCTTCTGCTGGCGAGCCAGCGCGTCGTGCCACGCCGGCTGCTGGACCTCGGCTACTCCTTCCGGTTCCCCCAGCTCGAACCTGCGCTGCGCGACCTCCTCGGCTGACTTCGGCCAGGTAGCGTCCAGCAGCATCGCGCCACCGGCGCAGTAGGTGCACCAGCCAGGGGGCCGGTCATCGATGCGCTCTGCGCCTTAGGCATGCTCCCCAAGAGCTTGTGTAATTTTATGTAATTTTATCTTTTTATGATTTTTATATGATTTTTTTATGATAGAGAGGTAGGGCGCATCCCTGCCGGCCGCTTACTTGCCGGCCGCTTACTTGCCGGCCTCATGTACCTGTGCTGCGCCGGCAGGCAGCTCCTGCGGGGCCGGCAACGGGAAGGGCAGCGGCCCGGTGATCAGCCGCGCGCCGCGCTTGCGCGTGAAGTAATGCCAGGCCCACTGGATCATCACCAGCAGCCTGTCATCATGCTCGATCAAGTTGGCGATGTGCACGAACACCCAGATCAGCCAGGCCGGGAATCCGCTCAGATGGAGACGGCCGAAATCGGCCACTGCGGCGTTCCGGCCGATGACGGCCAGGCTGCCCCGGTCGCGGTAGCGGAATGGCGGGAGCACCCTGCCCTGGAGCTGCGCCTTGATCCGCTCGGCCACGTACCGCCCCTGCTGGATCGCCACTGGCGCTACTCCCGGCAGCGGGCGGCCACCCTGGTGGAGGAACGCAGCCAGGTCCCCGATCACAAAGATCTCAGGATGGCCTGGTACGGTGAGGTCCGGCTGCACGAGCACGCGCCCGGCGCGGTCGAGCGGGCACCCTGTCCGCCCGGCCAGCAGCTTCCCAAGCGGTGATGCCCGCATCCCGGCTGCCCACAAGATCGTCTTCGCCTGCACCTGCGTTGTGCGATCGCCGGTGCGGATCGACACCGTATCGCCCTGGATGTCCGTCACGAGCGAGCCGGTCTGGACGGTGACGCCCAGACGCGCCAGCGCAGCCGCGGCCTTCGTGGAAAGATCCGGCGGATAGGTGGGCAGTACTCGCTCCATGCCCTCGATGAGCAGGATGCGCGTCTGCTGCGTGTCGATGTGCCGGAAATCACGTGGCAGCGTGCCATGCGCCAGCTCGCCCAGCGCGCCAGCTAGCTCGACCCCTGTCGGCCCGCCGCCCACGATGATGAAGGTCATCCAGGCTTGCCGTCGCACCGGATCGGGCTCCCATTCCGCTGCCTCGTAGGCTAGCAGGATGCGCCGGCGGATCTCCAGCGCATCCTCGACGGACTTCAGGCCCGGGGCCACCTCGGCCCACTCCTCGTGCCCGAAGTAGTGGTGGCTTACCCCTGCCGCAAGCACCAGGGTGTCGTAGCGGAGCTGTCCGTTGCGCAGGATCAGGCGCCGTTCCGCCGGGTCAAGGTCCACTACCTCTGCTAGCAGGACCCGGATGTTGCGGTACGGGCTCAAGACGCCGCGCAGCGGCGAGGCGATGTCGCCCGGAGAGAGACCGCCGGTGGCCACCTGATAGAGCAGCGGCTGGAACAGGTGGTAGTTGCGCCGGTCAACCAGGGTCACGCGCACGGGCGCGTTCCCCAGCCGGCGGGCTGCATGCAGCCCGCCGAACCCTCCGCCGACGATCACGACGTGCGGGGCTGTGTCAGCAGCGTGCATCGTCCGGTATGCCATGGCTCATGCGTGACGACCGGCGCAGCTGCCGGCCAGATACGTCCTAGGACTCGAGCAAGCGCTGTGCCTCGGGCTGCCAGCCCAGGAGCCGGCGTGCCTTGGAGAGATTATGCATCTCTTCGTTCTCGTCCCCAGCGATGAAGATAGCATCGAACCGTCCGTGTCCAACCTGGACGGCCTCCAGGGCGCGCAGGTAGGCCCGCGCCAGGTCCTCTTCGTCAGTGACGTAGATGCGGTGGCCGCTCTCGAATGCGCGCGGCGTGCGCCGCTCCTCCAGCCACTGCGCGCGGGTGCGCGGCCCGGTGATACGCAGGGCGATGATGTTCATGTCGAACCAGCGGGCGAAGTACTGGCAGATCAGTTCGCCCAACCCCTTGGTCAGGCCATACACGCTCGGGGAGTCAAGCGGCACAAGCTCCTCGGCCGGGTACCAGGTGCGGTTGCGGTAGTGCACACTCATGGTGCTGGTGTGCACGCCGCGTTTGATCCCCATGCTTTGCGCTGTGTAAAGCAGCAAATGCAGGCCCTTGGTATTGACCTCGTAGTTATCGATGATGACCGGAATTGACTGCTCAGTTGAACTTCCGCCCTGCCCGCTCTTCATCACCAGGTTGATGAAGCTGTCCATTCCTTCCAGCGCCCGGCGGAGGTCGTCCGGGTTCGTGATCGAGCCCTCAACGTACTCGAGATCGGGATACCGGGGCGGACGCAGGTCCAGCACGCGCAGCTCATGCTCCTTCCGCAGATAGGGCGTGATAAACGTCCCAACATGTCCTGAGCCACCGACCAGCAAGACTCGCATGGCTTGACCCTCCAGGCCGGCTGTCGTGCCGCCGGCCGCGGGCATGGTATGCTCCTGCCTGCGCTGGAGTCAAGCTGGCGTCTTACAGACGCGCTGGCCTGGTCGTGGTACACTGGGCACAGGCACGCGTGGGCAGGCCAGAGGGCGCGATGGCCCGGCGCACGCCGGCAGCGCTGCATGCTACACCTGCCGTGCCAGGGAGACGGCCGCGACTGTCTCACGGAGGGAGAGAGCATATGCAATACCGCGAGCTTGGACGGACTGGCCAGCGACTGTCGGTCATCGGCTTCGGCGGCATCCTGGTGGTTGGCCACCCCCAGGAGGAGGCCAACCGGATGGTGGCGTCGGCGGTGGACCGCGGGGTGACCTACTTCGACGTGGCGCCAAGCTACGGCGACGGGGAAGCCGAGGAGAAGCTTGGCCCGGCCCTTCGGCCATACCGGCAGAACGCTTTCCTAGCGTGCAAGACGGCGAAGCGCGATGCCGCCGGGGCGCAGGAGGAGCTCGAGCAGTCGCTCCGCCGCCTGCGCACAGATCACTTCGACCTGTACCAGCTCCACGCGATGACCACGCTGGAGGACGTGGAGCGAGTCTTTGCGCCGGGCGGCGCGATGGAGGTATTCCTGAAAGCGCGAGAACAGGGCAAGACCCGCTTCATCGGTTTCAGTGCCCACTCCGTTGAGGCGGCGGTCGCGCTGCTGGAGCGCTTCCCCTTCGACTCCGTGCTCTTCCCGTTCAACTTCGCCAGCTACCTGCGCGGGAACTTCGGCCCTCAGGTCGTCGAGGCGGCGCAGCGCGCCGGTGCCGGCTTGCTGGCGCTCAAAGGCATGGCGCGCACGCGCTGGCCTGAAGGCATGACTCGCGAGCAGCGTCCCTGGAGAAAATGCTGGTACGAGCCGATCACGGACGAGCAGATCGCGGAGCTGGCGCTGCGCTTCACGCTCTCGCTGCCGGTGACGGCGGCGATCCCGCCGGGCCATATCGAGTTGTGGGAGATGGCGCTGCGTGTGGCGCAGGACCCGCGCCCGCTCACGGTGGACGAGGAGCGCCGCGTTCGCGAGCTGGCGATGCAGACCGAGCCGCTCTTCCGGCTGGCAGCCGCAGCATAACCCTGCCCCGTGCGGGTGTGCTGGGGCACAGGCTCTGGAGCACTGGCTATGGAACTTCGACCATTAGGGCGCACTGGCTTGCAGGTCTCGGCGCTGGGCTTCGGCTGCGGCTCTATCGGTGGGCTGATGGTACGTGGTGATCCAGCAGAGCAGCGCCGTGCCATCGAGCTCGCCATCGATGGCGGCATTTGCTACTTCGATACCGCGCCAAGCTACGGCGACGGACGTTCAGAGGAGAACCTGGGGCGTGTGCTCAGCGAGCTGGGCGCGCAGGCAGTTGGGGTCGTGGTGGGCACCAAGGTTCGCCTTGACCCTGCGCAGGCCGGCGATACGGCACGTGCGACGCGCGCTCTTCGCGAGTCTATAGAGGCTAGCCTGCGCCGGCTGCGGCGTGAGCGTGTCCACGTGCTCCAGCTCCACAATCGTATTGCCCAGGCAGGCGGCAACGGCGGGCTCACGCCGGAGCAGGTGCTCGGTCCGGTGGTCGAGGGCCTACTGGCGGTCCAGCGCGCCGGGCTAGCCGAGCATATCGGTATCACGGCGACCGGCGATCCAGGCGCAGTCCGCCGGGTCATCGAGGCAGGCATTGCCGAGACGGCGCAGGTTTTCTTCAATGTCCTGCACCCCAGCGCTGGCTGGCCCGGCTACGCTGATCCGGGCGGGCCTGATTACAGCGGCCTGATCGACCTTGCTGCCGCCCGCGGCACTGGCGTACTGGTCATTCGCCCGCTCGCTGCCGGCGCCTTGGCCGCGTCCGGGGCGCGCCATCCGAACGCCGGCCCGCCAGGTGGCATCGCTGGCGAGCGCTACGCCGACGACCTGGCCCGGGCGCGCCGGTTGCAGGCGCTTGCTGTTGAGCTCGGCCTTGAAGGCCCGGTAGAACTGGCGCTGCGCTTCGCCTGGTCAAAGCCTGGCGTCTCGACCGTGCTCGTCGGCTTCTCCGACGCGGCGCAGGTCGCTGACGCCCTGCGCTGGGCTGAGCGCGGCCCGCTGCCGGCCAGCGCCGTCGAGCGTATCCTGGCCCTGCGCAGCGCCTGAGCGGGCCTTGGCGCCGGCCTGGCGCACTTCCTGTTATACTTTCCCGGGAGGACGTCGCCGCGGTGTGCAGGGCGGTGACGCTATCGTTATTACTCTGGAGCATGAGGTTAGAAGGCGGATGGTAGCACCAGTGACGGCGGCGACCGAGCGCGATGGCCGCCCGACAGTCGCCGAGACGCAGGAGTTTACGTCAATCGACGCGCTGCAGCAAGCGCTGGCCGAGCAGGCGTACATCGCCGATCGTGGCCTGGCCACGGCCCTGTACCTGGCGCTGAAGCTGCAGAAGCCGCTCCTCCTGGAGGGCGAGGCCGGCGTGGGCAAGACCGAGGTGGCCCGCGTCCTGGCGCGCATCCTGGAGGCGCCGCTCATCCGGCTCCAGTGCTATGAAGGCCTGGACATCAACAGCGCCGCGTATGAATGGAACTATTCGAAGCAGATGCTGCACATCCGCCTGCTGGAGGCTGCAGGTGAGACACGTGCCCATGCACTGCAGGACCTCTTCAGCGCCGAGTTCCTGGTGGCGCGCCCGTTGCTCCAGGCCATCACCTGCGATCGCCGCGCCGTGCTACTGATCGATGAGATTGACCGCGCCGATGCTGAGTTCGAGGCATTCCTCTTGGAGGTGCTGGCCGAGTTTCAGATCACCGTCCCGGAGTTGGGCACCATCAAGGCCAAGTATCCGCCCGCAGTGATCATCACCTCGAACCGCACGCGCGAGCTGCACGACGCGCTCAAGCGCCGCTGTCTGTACCACTGGATCGACTATCCGTCGCTAGAAAAAGAGCTGGAGATCGTGCTCACCAAGGTGCCCCAGGCGCCGGCGACGCTGGCCGAGCAGATCTGCCGCTTTGTGCAGCGCTTGCGCCGTATGGAGCTGTATAAGGTGCCCGGTGTAGCGGAAACGCTCGACTGGGCCTCGGCCCTGGTGGCGCTGGAGCGCGAGCAGCTCACCGAGGCAGATGTGGCCGATACAATCGGCTGCCTGCTGAAGAACCAGGAAGACGTAGTCGAAGTGCTGCGTAGCGAGACACTGCTGGAGCTGCTGCGCCAGTCTCAGCAGGAGGGCCCCTGCGAGCTGTGAGCGTGCCATCCCTCCCGCCAGGTGCTCCTGGCGCCGAACCGCGCCTTGTCCTTCCTCCTGGTGGAGATCGCGCCCTCTTGCGGCACTTGCTGACGTTCGGCCGAGTCCTGCGCAGCTACGGTGTGCCGGTCGTGCCGGCGAAGCTGATCGACCTGGCGCAGGCGGTACAGTTCATCGATGTCACCGACCGCGAGCAGTTCTACTATGCCGCGCGCGTGGCCCTGGTCACTCACCGCGACGACCTCCCGCGCTTCGACGCCGCCTTCGAGCACTTCTGGCTGCGCTATGTGCAGCTGCCTGGGCCGCCCCAGCTCCCCCAGCAGCCGCCGCAGCAGGAGACCAGGGACACCACGACGCAGCCGCCGCGGCGCGACCCCATCCTGCGCCAGGTGGAGGAGCTCCAGGAGCGCGACGACGGCCGGGATGACGCCGAGAAGGGCGCCAGACCCGATCCTGAGGAGCTGCTGAGCTACTCGGCGGCCGAGACGCTGCGGCAGAAAGACTTCGCTCGCTACGAGCCGCACGAGATCGAACAGGCGCGCCGGCTGCTTCAGCTGCTGCGCTGGTCGATCGCCGAGCGCCGCTCGCGCCGGCTTGTCCCGTCCCGTCGCGGCCGCCACCTGGACCTGCGTCGCTCGGTGCGCCATTCGTTTCGCCACGGCGGTGAAGTGCTGCGCTGGCGCCACAAGCAGGCGAAGACCAAGCCGCGGCCGCTGGTGCTGATCTGCGACATCTCCGGCTCAATGGACCGCTACTCGCGGCTGCTGCTGCATTTTATCCACACGGTGCGGCAGGGGCTGGAGAACGTCGAGGCGTTCACCTTTGCCACGCGGCTCACGCGCATTACCCCGCTGCTGCGCACCCGCCAGGTGAACGAGGCGATCGACCGCGTGAGCAAAGAGGTCAAGGACTGGGCCGGGGGCACGCGCATTGGCCAGGCGCTCCAGACCTTCAACGTGCACTGGGCGCGCCGGGTGATGGGCCACGGGGCTATCGTGATCATCATCAGCGATGGCTGGGATCGCGGTGATGTGGACCTGCTGCGGCGGGAGATAGAGCACCTCCAGCGCATGTCCCACCGGCTGATCTGGCTGAACCCGCTGCTGGGCAGCCCGACCTACCAGCCGCTGACCAAGGGCATGGTCGCGGCGCTGCCGTATGTGGATGACTTCCTGCCAGTGCACAACTTGGAGAGCCTGGAGCGCCTGGCCGAAGAGCTGCGCCGCGTGCGGGACCGCCGTCCGGAGCGCCGCCAGCATCCCGTCCTGCCACCAGCGATCCCTCAGCAGCGCGCTCCTTCGCCAGCGCAGCGGGCAGTATCCTCGCCTGCCGGACGTGCACAGCCCCGCGCGACGCCATCACTGCGCCGGGCTGCGCCCCAGCAGGCTGGCCGGCGCGCTGCCTCTCTCATGGACCCCATGTACGGCCACGTCGAGCGGCACATCATCCCGCTGACGGGGCAGTAGCGGCCTCGCCGGGAACGTGCGCTTCCTGCAGGCGTACAACGGTGCGCTATTCACACCTCGCGGCCGGTCCGTCCGCGACTTGAGCTTACATGAATAGCTTGACCAGCTTGAGCGCGCCCTGATCCCAGGCGATGCGGTGGGTGACGCCCGTGCCGTACTCCAGCTCATGCTTGTGGTCGAGATACCACTGGTACGAGCGGATCAGCGCCTCCGCGTTGGAGTACTTCGGCTGCCAGCCCAGCTTTTGCTCGATCCGCTCGGTGGACACGAAGCTATCCTTGTCGGCGGTGCCGTACACCCACTTGTAGAGCGGCGACAGCTTGAGCTGCTCCAGCACGGCTAGCACCGGCTTCACCAGCCACGCCGGGGTGGGCATGACCCGCGCGCCGGTGCCCGCGTAGGCACACATGGCGCCCACGTCCTCTCGCACTGTGCCGAAGCGCTTGGCTCCCACATTGAACGTATCGTTGGCCTGCTCAGGTGGACAAGTGGCCGCCAGATAGATAGCGTGCACCAGGTCCTCGACCTCCAGGAGCTGGTAGCGGTTGTTACCTGAGCCGATGATCGGGATACGCTTGCCACTCTCCACCCAGTCGTACAAGATCTGGAACACGCCCAGCCTGCCGGTACCGATAAAGGTCTTGGGCCGGATGATAGGCACCACCATGCCCTTCGCGCGGGCCTCCCGGCAGAGTTCCTCGGCCCGGATTTTGCTTCTGCCGTACGGGCCGACTCCGCTCAACGGATCGTCCTCGTAGAGCGGGTGATGCTCCGGGACGCCGTAGACAGCAGTTGAGGAGATAAAGACTACACGATCAACCCTCTGCCGGCGCGCCGCGCTGAGCACGTTGCCCATACCCGTGATGTTAATCTCATAAATGTCTCGCGCCGGCCACAAGGGCAGAGCCGCGGCAGCGTGGATCACTATGTCGGCCCCAGTAAGAATCCGCTCCATCGCCGCGAAGTCACGCACATCGCCGCGCTCCCAGGTCACCCGGCCCGGCCCGGCTCTGGCGTAATCCTCGGGGTGGAACTCGGCGATATCGACCAGGTGGACATCGACCCCGCGCGCACTCAGAAGGCGGGCCAGGTGGTAGCCGAGAAAGCCGGCCCCGCCGGTGACGACAAGCTTCATCGGTGCTAGTGTGGCTCCCTTACCCTCTATGTTTCAGGCCCTTGTAATTCCAGGCCGTGGTATTTCAGCCCATTGTACACCGGCCCTGGCTGCCGGCCCATGGGAAGGTAAGAAAGTACAAGCAATACGGTCCGAGGCACACACTGAGGGGGAGCGCCAAACGGCGCAGCCGGGGGGCGCAGGGGCACAGGCCATCTACACCGCCGGAGGATGGATCTCGGTCGATGGCACTGGCGGAAGCTCGGCTACGGCAGGCTCGACCTGCTCGGCACCGTTGTCCTCGGGCGCGTGCTCGGGAGGGCGCTCCCGCCGGGCGGGCACCGCCACGGCCGCAGCCGTCTGAGTAGGCTGGACGGGTCGCTCGCGCAGCGCGACCTTCAGGACATCCTCCATGGTCTCTGCCAGGATGAGCTCCATGCCGCGCCGCACGCGCGCCGGCACATCGGCCAGGTCCTGCTCGTTCTCCCTGGGCAGGATGACCGTCCTGATGCCGGCGCGATGGGCCGCCATCACCTTCTCCTTGAGGCCGCCGATGGCGAGCACGCGGCCGCGCAGGGTGATCTCGCCAGTCATGGCCACATCCCCGCGCACCGGCCGCCCGGACAGCGCCGAGATGAGCGCCGTGGCCATAGTGATACCGGCCGACGGGCCGTCTTTTGGAATAGCGCCTTCCGGCAGGTGGATGTGTAGATCGACCTTCTCCTGGAACGCCGGGTCGATGCCCAGCTCTGCCGAGCGTGACCGCGCGTAGCTCAGCGCGGCGCGGGCGCTTTCCTTCATCACCTCGCCCAGGTGGCCGGTGATGGTCAGTCCACCGTGGCCCGGCATCGTCACGACCTCGACCGGCAGTAGCTCACCACCGTGCTCGGTCCAGGCCAGCCCCATAGCGACACCGACCGCATCGGGCTGGACGGTCAGGTCTGGGCGGTAGCGCGGCGGGCCCAGGTACTCTTCGAGCTGGCGGCTGGTGACCCGAAGGGTGCCGGTCCTCCCCTCCAACACGCGCCGGGCGGCTTTGCGGCAGATCGCGGCCAGGCGGCGCTCCAGCGTGCGCACCCCTGCCTCGCGGGTATACTCCCGGATAATGCGTCGGAGCGTCGCCTCAGGGATGTGCACCTGGTCGGGGGCAAGGCCGTGCTCGCGGAGCTGCTTGGGCAACAGATACCGCTGGGCGATGGCGAGCTTCTCGTCCTCAGTGTAGCCGCCGATCTCGATGACCTCCATGCGATCGACAAGCGGCCGCGGCATCGAGTAGAGCACGTTGCCAGTGCAGATGAACAGCACCTCGGAGAGGTCGTAGGGGATCTCGATGTAGTGGTCGGAGAAAGTGCTGTTCTGCTCCGGGTCGAGCACCTCCAGCAGCGCCGCTGCTGGATCGCCGCGGAAGTCGGCCCCCAGCTTATCGACCTCGTCCAGGAGAATGACTGGGTTGCGCGTGCCAGCCTGGCGCATGGCCTGCAGAATGCGGCCGGGCATTGACCCGACGTAGGTGCGGCGGTGGCCGCGGATCTCCGCCTCGTCGCGCACCCCGCCCAGGGAGATGCGCACGAACTTGCGGCCCAGCGCCCGAGCGATGGAGCGGCCCAGGCTGGTCTTGCCCACACCCGGCGGCCCGACGAAGCACAGGATCGCGCCCTTGCCGCGCGCCTCTGCCCGCTGCTGCCCGTCCTGCATCCCCCGCGCGGCTAGCATCTGGGTGAGCTGGCGCACTGCCAGGTACTCGATGATGCGCTCCTTGACCTTCTCCAGGCCGTAATGGTCCTCGTCCAGGACCTGCTGCGCAATCTTGATATCCAGCCGATCCTCAGTGCGCTCGTTCCAGGGCAGGGACAGCACCCAGTCAAGGTAGTTCTGCACCACGACCGCCTCAGCCGAGGAGGGCGGCATGCGCTCCAGGCGGGCAATCTCGCGCTTGACCTTCTCCTCGGCGTAGGGCGGCAGCCGTTTGGCCGCTAGGCGCTCTCGCCACTGCTGGATCTCGCTCTGGACGCCGCCTTCGAGCTCTTCCTGGATGGCCTTGAGCTGCTCTTTCAAGTAATACTCACGCTGGCTCTTATCGATCTGCGCGCGTACCTTTCGCTTGATGTCGCGCTCGACCTCGAGGGCATTGATCTCGTCGGCAAGGATAGTAACCACGCGTTCCAGCCGGCGGAGCGGATCGAACTCCTCCAAGAGCGCCTGCTTCTCCGATGCCGGTACGCTCAGGTGCGCCGCCAGCGCGTCGGCCAGCGTGCCGACGTCGCCAATGCTCATGATGGCGCTGACCACATCGGCCGCCGGGGGACGGCGCGCCACCTTGCTGTACTGCTCAAAGAGCTCCTTCGCCTCCGCCAGCACAGCCCCCGCCGCTGCAGCGATGACCGGACGATCCGGCTGCTCCCGCACCTGCACGCGCAGCGCCGGCTCCGTGCTGGCATACTGCTCGATCAGGGCACGCACCCGGCCGGTAATGGCAATCTGCATGTTGCCGTCGGCGAGGCGCGTCACCTGGCCAAGCTCAACGATGCAGCCGGTGCGGTGGATGTCCTCCGGTCCGGGGTCGTCCACTGCTGCGTCGGTCTGCGCGCTCACAACCATCAGCCGCCCTTGCTGCACCGCCTGTTCGACGGCGCGAATAGATTTCCCTCGCCCGACCAGCAGGGTCATCGTCATATGTGGGAAGACGACGACGTTCTTCAGGGGCAGCAAGGCGTATTCATGGCTATCGGCGCGCGCCGCAGGGCGGGGTGTATCTATAGTCACGGACCGCTCCCCAGACCGATCTGGGTACTGATCAGCAGATTCAGGCATGCGCTTCAGGCAGTCTCTCCTTCTAACTCGACATGGCGCTCGGTACGAGTGATCAACGTCGGCTTGGTCCGGTTCAGGATCGTCGACGCATCGACGATGCACTTCTTCACATCGGTGCGCGACGGGATCTCGTACATGACGTCGAGCAGCACATCTTCGATGATCGTCCGCAGGCCCCGCGCGCCAGTCTTGTTCTTCAAGGCGAGGTCAGCTGTCGCCTCGAGCGCATCCGGCGTGAACACCAGCTCGACTTTATCCAGCGCCAGGAACTTCTGATACTGCTTCACCACTGCGTTCTTAGGCTCCGTCAGGATACGGATCAGCGCCTGCTTGTCCAGCGGGTCCAGGGTGACCCGAATGGGCAGGCGCCCGACGAACTCCGGGATCATCCCGTACTTCAGCAGGTCGTCGGACGTGAGCTCACGCAGCAGGTCGGCCGTCTCCGCCTGGCTGTTCGTCGTCTCGGTGCGGAAGCCGATGGTGCGATGGCGCCCGATCCGCTGCGCAATGATCTTATCCAGACCCTCGAAAGCGCCGCCACAGATGAACAGGATATTCGTCGTATTGATCTGGATGAAGTCCTGGTGCGGGTGCTTACGCCCGCCCTGGGGCGGCACATTTGCCACCGAGCCCTCGATGATCTTCAAGAGCGCCTGCTGGACCCCCTCGCCGGAGACGTCGCGGGTGATCGAGGGATTGTCGGCTTTGCGGGCGATCTTGTCAATCTCGTCGATGTAGACGATGCCACGCTCGGCCCGGGCGATATCGTAGTCCGCCGCCTGGATCAAGCGCAGCAGGATGTTCTCCACGTCCTCGCCTACATAGCCGGCTTCGGTCAGGGCCGTCGCATCGGCGATGCAGAACGGCACATCCAGGATCTTCGCCAGCGTCTGCGCCAGCAGCGTCTTGCCACAGCCGGTGGGCCCGACGAGGAGGATATTGCTCTTCTGGAGCTCCACGTCGTCCACCTGCATGCCAGCCTGCACGCGCTTATAATGATTGTACACCGCGACGGCAAGGACCTTCTTCGCGCGATCCTGGCCGATCACATACTGGTTGAGCTGCTCGTAGATGCGTTTGGGCGTCGGGATGCGGCCCTGTGGCAGGCGTGCTTTGTGCTGCGGCGCCTGCTCTTCTTCGATGATCTCGCGGCAGAGCTCGATGCACTCGTCGCAGATATAGACGCCGCCCGGTCCGGCGATCAGCCGGCGGACCTGGTCCTGGCTCTTCCCGCAAAACGAGCAACGATAGGGGATGCGCGTGCTGCGCGAACCTGGCATGTGCTAGTGCTCCTGGCTGGTGTGCTACTTCGCCTCGCTGCCGCACCTGACCCGTAAGTGAGGTACGGCTTTGGTATATCATCGGGTGCGCTGCCGGCGCCTGCACCGACAGGATCGTCTGGCCGCTGCGCGAGGCAGGGCGCCGGGCGCTCTGCCGGCCTGCTGCTCCCCCGACCCGGGCGCTCCCGGCGCCGGCGTCCGCCTCGCGCGGGCGCTGACTCTCGGGCTAGACTAGCCGGTCGTCGCTACTGCGGTATCGGACCGCACCAGGATCTCGTCGATGATCCCGTACTCCTTCGCCTGCTCCGCCGTCATATAGAAGTCGCGGTCAGTGTCGCGCACGATCCGTTCGAGCGGCTGGCCGGTGTGCTTGGCCAGGATATCGTGCAGCGCGCTGCGCAGGCGCAGGATCTCCCGAGCATGGATCTCAATATCCGACGCCTGGCCACCGGCTCCCTGAGGCGTCCAGGGCTGGTGGATGTGGATCGTCGCATGGGGCAGCGCATACCGCTTGCCCTTGGCGCCGCCGGCAAGCAGCACCGTGCCGAAGCTTGCCGCCTTGCCCACACAGACGGTCGCAACATCTGGCTTCACCATCTGCATAGCATCGTAGATGGCCATGCCATCGTAGATGCTTCCGCCGGGGCAGTTAATGTACAGCCAGATATCGCGCTCCGGGTCCTCGCTCTGCAGCAGCAGGAGCTGCGCGACGACCAGGTTGGCGACGGTATCGTCGATCGGCGTGCCGATGAAGATGATCCGATCGCGTAGCAGCCGCGAGTAGATATCCATCCACCGCTCGCCACGACCGGTCATCTCTATAACGGACGGGATCACGATATTGTACGGAGGGCGCGCTAGCGGGCCGCCCAGATCGAAGCGAGACATAGGTCGCGGAACCTCCTCGTTACGACACAACACCATGCCGCCGGCGTATCTACATACGGCACCGCGCGACGGCACGGATCAGGGACGCATACAAAACATAACGCAGTGCCCGCCACAAGTATAGCGCGCCGGCACTATCGGTTGCGCCCCTATCCCATAGACTGCCTGCCCTCGTCAGCGCTTTGTGTGGCAGCCGTGCCGCCTGCGCTCGGCTCTTCCGCGCCTTCGCCCGCGAGCAGGGTCGGTGGCATCCCCTGCGCCGCGTTCTCCGCGGCCAGCGTCGCCAGGAACTGCACTGTCTTGCGCACTCGCAGGTTCTCTTTGATCCGCTCGCGCGCCTCAGCGCGGCTGAGCGCGTTGCGCACGCGGGCCTGTTCCGCCGGATCAAACCGACTTGACGCGGCCTCCTCGATCTCCGTATCGACCTCTTCCTCAGTCACCTGGATCTGCTCGGCCTCAGCGATCTTCTCCAGGACCAGGGAGCGGCGCAGCATCTGCTCGGCTTCAGCGACGAGCTCGCGCCGCCACTCTGCCTCGCTGCGCCCGATAGCTGCCAGATAGCGCGCCAGCGGGATACCCTGCTCCTCCAGTCGCTGTATCCGGTCGCGCGCCAGCGCCTCGGCCTGCCGCTCGATCATGGTGCGCGGGATCTCCACCACGCTGCGCTCCACTGCCAGGGCAACCGCGCGCTCCTCGAGGTTGTAGCGCGCAGCTAGCTCGGCCTCGCGCTCCAGCCGGCGGCGCAACTCTTGCCGCAGCTCCTCGACAGTGCTGACTCCGATCCCTAGCGAGCGGACGAACTCGTCGGTGAGCTCCGGAACGTGCTGCTCCTCAATCCCCTTCAGCCGCACGGTGAAGCGGTACATCTGCGGCGGCTCAGGAGCCGTGTCCTCCCCCGGTGCCTCGCCGGTACGCAGCGCCAGATCGAAGTTGCGCTCCTCCCCGATCAGCATACCCTCGACCTGCTGATCGAAGCCGGCAGGGAAGCTGTTGCGCCCGATCTCAATCTGGAGGTTGTCGCGCGAGTCAACGACTTGCCCCTCTCGCTCGACCCGCACGTCGGCCGTGATCACGTCACCGTGGCGCACCGGCCGCCCGTGCACCGCGGTACGGGTGATCGACTGTTCGCGCACGCGCTGAAGCGCCGTTTGGACCTGCTCGTCAGTGATCTCGGCTGGGGTCCTCGGCACCGAGATCGAGCGGTAGTCGCCCAGCTCGATGCGTGGCTGGAGCGGCACGGTCAGGCGGAGGACCAGCGGCTTGCCGCGCTCGAGCTGTTCGATGTCGTACTCCGGGACGTCTGCCGCCTCGACACCAGCTTCCTGGATTGCCGCGGGGATCACCTCGGGGAGGAGGTCGCGTAACGCCTCCGAGTAGAGCCGCTGTGAGCCGACGACGCGCTCCACAATGTGCATCGGCGCCTTGCCACGGCGAAACCCGGGCACCACTACCTGCTGCGCCAGGCGCCGGTACGCCGCCTGCAGCGACTTCTCCACCCGCGCGGCCTCAACCTCAACGTTCAGGATCGCTTCCTGGTTCTCGACGCTCTTTGTTTCAACTTTGACCATGTCGAACAGTTCCTTACGCCTCTGGCGCAAAACATTGTAGCATATGGTCCGGGGACCAGAAAGAATAGCCGCCCGGAGGTACCGTGTAGCGCGGCAGAGCGCGCCGAACGGTCCTGCCCGGCCGCCGATTATACGTTCTACCGGTTATACGTTCTACCGACGAGAGCGGCCACTGGCAGGACACCCGCCACACCGTGGGCTCGTCCCCCTAGTCCCATAACAGATCCATAATTTAAATTTATATTCATACAAACCCAAGAAAACCATGAAGCCCAAGAGAAGGGAGACGCTACGCTCATGGAGCCTGCACCGCGCGCCCTACAACCTCATGAGTGGGACTCGCTCAACCGGCTGGTCAGCACCGTCTTTCGCCCCACCATGTTCGAGCACTACCCCCAGCTCTTCAACGAAGCCAACCGCGAGAACCTCCGCGTGGTCGTGCTCGACGGCGAGGTGGTCTCGCACGTGGGCATGACCCAGCGCTGGGCCTCGCTTGCCGGCTGCACAGTTAAAGTTGCCTGCATCGGCGCCGTCGCCACGTACGAAGCGTACCGCGGCCGCGGCTATGCCACTGCCGCATTCGCCGACGCCCAGCGTAAAGCCCGCGCTGACGGCGTCGATATCATGCTTATCTCCGGCGCACGCGGCCTTTACCTGCGGGCAGGCTGCCGCCGGGTCGGGCGTGACCTGGAGTATATCGCTACCGCGGAGCACCGCCAGGCCCTCATTGCCCTTGTCCCTACCGCGCATCCCCTGCTGCTCCGTCCAGCCGGCCCCGAGCACATTCCGGTGCTCCGCACCCTGCACGCAGCCGAGCCAGTGCGCTTCATCCGCCCGCTGGAAGATTGGGAGATGGCCTTGCAGTGCCGCATCGTGATGAACCGCCCTGCCGACTTCTACCTGGTCGAACAGGGCGCCTCAGAGGCAGGCACACAGCCCGTCGCAGTAGCGTACTTAATTGTACAGCGACCGGGGCCAGAACGCGCACCGGCCGGGCAGCCGCCGGGGCCACTGACCGCCCGTGTGGCCGAATTCGCTGGAGACCGACGTGCTGTTGCCGCGGCCCTGCCGCTAGTACAGCTTTTGCATCGTCTCCCACGCGCCCTGCCAGTCACCGTTGCCGCGGCCCTGCCGCTGGTACAGCAGCACGACCCGGTCCTGCAGGTCCGTCTACACGTGATGGGCAGCGATACCGTCCTGCAGGCGCACCTCAACGCGGCCGGTCTGACAGGCGTGCCCGCTCCTGCGTCCGGCACCCTGCTCGTGATCAATTTTCCGCAGCTCATGGAGCGCGTGCGGCCGTACCTGGCCGAGCGGTTGGGCCAGGCAGTGGCGCAGGAGCTGGAGTTCTCCGAAGCGCCTGATGGACGCTATGTCATCCGTCGTGGCAGCGACGCGGTAATCCTGCCGAATGCAGGGCACCTGGGGAACTTCCTGTTCGGCACAGTCGATCCTGATGCCGACTGCGTCCCGGAAGGTGATGCGGCGCTGCTCTCCCTGCTCCAGCAGGCACTGCCGCTGCCGGCGCTCTGGTACGGCGTCAACTATGTGTGAGGCAGCTGGCTAGCTCGTTCCGTGGTACAGCAGCAGTGCCACTACACCCAGCACTACCGCGGCCAGGAAGGCCGGCACGCCACACAGCACATCACCGAGCCGCTTCACGGCGACGTTCCCGCCGGCCGCGCTCGCTGGTAGCAGCACCATGTTTAACCCAAACAGCAGGCAAGCAGCCGCTACGCCCGCGACGATGTCTCCTTTGCGCATGCGCTGTGGTTTCTTACGCTGCACGCCCTTCTCCGGCCCCGTCGGTCGCGAGCTGGGATATCTTATTCCAGTCTAGGACCGGCCATCCACCGATGCAAGCGCTTGCTATGCCGCTACGCCGCGGCCATCACCGGCATGTCTTCCACGGCACGGCAGCCTGCCCCGTTACAGCGTTGCAGGGCGTGCAGGCGCTCGGCCAGGCTGGAGAGCAGCGCGGGAGGTGCCGCGCTTGCCAGGTTCGAGAGTTCGTATGGATCAACGCGCAGGTCGTAGAGCTCGCGCTCGCCGCTCGCATACTCTATATACACGTACTGCGGCGTGCGGATCGCTGCGAACGTGGGCGCGCCCCCACCCCGCGCCGGCCTGCGGCGTGGCTGAGCGCGCCGCTCCCGCGGCGGCTCACGCCGGCGTTGCTCCTGCGCTTGACGCCTGGGTACGCGGTCGGCAAAATGCTCGATCAGCACAGCCTGCCGCCACTGCGCCGGGGCCGGCGGTTCCGGGCTCAAGAGTGGCACGAGCGAGCGACCATCCACGAACTCCGGTGCAGCCAGGCCGGCGAGCTCCGCGAACGTCGGCGCCAGATCGGTGTTCGCCGCCAGGTGCTCAATCACCCGCCCAGCCGGCACACCGGGCCCGCGCACGATCAGCGGCACGCGGATGTCTTCCTCGTACGCCGTGTTCTTGCCCTGCGGGAGGCGGTGCTGCCCCAGATGGAAGCCGTTGTCTGAGGTGAAGAACAGGTACGTGCGGCCAAGCTGCCCGGTGGCCTCCAGCGCTCCGACCAGCCGCTCGATGAGCTCATCCACGGCCTGGAGCGACTGGAGGCGCCGTCGATACAGCGCGTCGATCTGCTCCATCTGCCTGGGCCCGAGCGGCGGGCGATTGCGCAGCCATGCCGGTTTATCGTTGATGTCATCTTCGTTAAACGAAGGCGGCCGCGGCGCTGCTACACCCGGGAAGGTGTCCTGGTGGCGCGGGGCAGGCGTAGCCGGTGCGTGCGGCGCGTAGGTCGCCAGGTACATGAAAAACGGCCAGCCTCTGTCGGCCGCGCGCCAGATAATATCATTCGCCTTGCGCGCCAGGACATCGGTCAGATAGTCGTCCTCCCGTTGCCCGTAGCTGACGATCGTGCCGTTTTCGTTCATACGGTAGGAAACGTTCGCATACGGAGTTCCGCCCACTGGGCTGTACCACTCGTCCCAGCCGGGTGGCACGTACGTCGGGTCAACGCCCTGCGGGTAGCCATTGAGATACTTCCCCAGGAGCACCGTGTGATACCCAGCGTCATGTAGCCAGGTGGCCACGGTGGAGAGCTCGTGGCCAAGCGCGCGGAACCGCTGGAAGCCCCCATTGGGCGGGCGATTGGTGAGCACCTGGTGATTGTGCGCGTACTGGCCGCGCAGGATGGTCGCGCGCGAGGGACAGCATAGCGCCAGGCTTACGAAGAAGTTGGTGAATGACGTGCCCTGGTCGGCCAGCAGCGCCTTCGCGCGCGGCATCGCCTCGAGGGATGCCGCATCGAGGTCATCGGCCACGATCACGATGATGTTTGGCCGCTCCAGCACCGCGCCGGGGCCCTGGGCCCTCGCATGATGCTCGGCCCCCCACAACGATCGCGGCGGCCCAAAGCCGGCAACGACGAGCACGAAAACGGAGAACAGGATCAGCACCCTGCGGACGTGCAGCCCCACCCCGACCATCCTGGACGATCCCTCCGCGATCAAGCAAAGGTGACCATCAGCCACGCCCACGGTGATGCTCCATATTCAGAATTCAGGTATCCAGGTCCAGCCAGATCCAGTATAGCGAGCACGTGGCCCGCCGGGGTTGAATTCAGGTGAAAAACAGCACCAGGGGACAGGATGTGCGGCGCGCGTGAGGGTGACAAGCGAGCCCGTACTGCCCTTACGGCCCGCAGGTAGCGGACTGGTCGCCCTTGAGCCCGTAGTTGAAGGCCAGCAGAGAGAAATCGAGCACGCCGACGAAGCCATCATGGTCGAAATCCGCCTGGGCATTGAACGCCTCGGTTCCGGCACCGGCGGCGAACGCCCCGACCACAATTGCCACGTCCGCCGGCCCGATCTGGCCGTCCCTGTTGGCGTCGCCCTCTGCCAGCTCACCGAAGCAGAGCGGCGGGCTCCCAGGTTGATCCACGCCCACCACCACACCGCGGCGCACGCTGTGCAGCGAGGTCGGGCTGCGCACGGCGATATCGTAGGTGCCCGCGCCGGGCGCGACGACCGTGAAGACGCCATCTCGCTGCATCACAGTATTCCGCAGGTCGGGGGGTGGGCCCGACCATGGCGGGACAGGAGGAACGCTGAACTCTACCGTCAGCGTTGTCCCGGCCGCCGGTACACTAGCGGCAGCGCTGCGCGTACCGACCCGGCCGCGCACCACTGCGGGCTCGATCCGTACCGCCAGTGGCTGGAGGCTAGCCGCGATAGGCCGCCCGCTGGCCGCAGCGAGGGTGGTGCGCACACGTTCCTGGTCGCTCACACTGCCGTCTGCAAGCCCCAAGGTCGCCGGTGTTCCCTCTGTCTCCTTCAGGGCCAGGAGGCGAAGCTCAGCGAGTATGAACTCTCCCGTGATCCCCCGCCGCTCCAGGCGGCCGGACGCATAGTCGATCTGCCCGGCCGTGTTATCGACGCGGTTCGCCAGTACGAAGGGAAAGGGGCTCTCCTCACTCTGCCCGAGACGCGAGACCGGGTGGCCGTCAGCGTTGACCACCCGCAGGTACACCGGATCGAAGTCCAGATGCACCTCGATGCCGCTGAGCGGTTCAGTGGTGCTCAGGCGCAGCTTGACTGGCTGAACCTGCCCGCGCGCGAGGGTTAGCACCGGCGGGTCGAAGGTGAGCGTTACACTCTCCGCTGCCGACGCACCTCGTACCGGGCCGTGCAGGAGCGGCGCCAGCGCCAGCAGCAGCGCCAGCCAGCCGACGAACCCATACTGCCGCAGCCGGACCGCCTGCCCAGCCATGCTCCCGTCTCCAGCATGCACGCGTGTCGCGCCCGGCAGCATGCGTCCCGGCTGTCCCTTTGCACGGGCAATATGGCACCGGCGCGACCGGGCGCACTATAGCATGCCAGGCAGGCTGGCCATAGATACCTGCTTTGCACGGCTCTGTACACGAATGGCCTGTTCTGCAACCTGCACAGCGCATGTTCAGCCAGAGCGAAGGGCTGCGCCGGCGTATGCCTCGATCTGGGTGCGCGACCACGCACCGCTCGCCATGACCAGGCGGTAGCGCAGCTCGAGCACCTGCCCTGGCGGCAGGACGTACTCCTGATCGAACATGAACGAGGCGCTCACACAGGCATAGGGGTCATTGCGCACGAACCACTTGGTGGGGTAGCGCGGGTTCTGGGGATGGTCTAGGAAGACGAGGGTCGAGCTGTTCCCGCTGCCGTCGTGGCGGCCGGTGAACGCCAGCCAGGGGGCCGCCTGCCCCATGACCTCGGGCCCCTCAAGGCCTCCTCCAGCCAGGATAGTGCCCTTCAGAAACGAGCGCGGCCCGCGCCAGAACAGGCCGCCATAGCCGGCCAGCGGGCGGCCCTCAGTCGTCGGCGAGCCAAAGACCAGCTCCTGCGCGCGCCGGTTGCGAAGCGTAAAGGCCAGGTCCAGGCTCCAGTACTGCCGCGCCGTGTCGACCTCGGTGACAGCGATATAGCGCGCCTCGTCGAGCCAGTGCTCGCCGTTTGACGCAACCCAGCGCAGCCGCTCTCGCAGCCTCACCCGTGCCCCATCGCAGGCGACCTCGTCCCAGGCGACGTGCTCGATCTGGCCGTGGTTCTCCAGCGACACATACCCGCGCCCCCGCACGTAGGTCGGCCCGCCCCAGAAGTTCTGGCCGGAGAGCTGCGCCGAGGTCATGGCCAGGCCATGGTGCCAGGGGTGGTCGTGCGGCCGGAAGATCGTCACGACGTCGCCGGCGAGCGTGCGGAGTGGGTGAAAGTACGGCTTCCTGACCTCTGTTTTGTCCACTTGCGGCGCATAGACATACCGGAAGAGCGGGAGCTCTTGAAAGCGTAGTTCTATGTACTCAGACATGTGCTCAGAGATGACATGGATCAGTTTCAGGTTCATGGTACGAGCTCCCTGGCGAGGTGCTGTTGCAGGCCCTCGACGCTTGGGTCTACCCCGATGCCCGGGCGATCGTTCAGGTGGACCGTGCCGCCGAACTCGATCTCCGCCTTGGCCGGGAAGAGGGCCGACTCATCGATGAACTGGCTGCCGTTCAGCGCCGCCGGGCCATCGCAGCCAAAAGCAGCAGCGAGCTGGCAGGCGGCCAGCTTGGTCAAGAAGCCGTCGGTCAGCCCGCTGACGAGCAGAGGCAGCCCGGCGGCCTCAGCCACAGCGATCTGCTGGAGGCTGGGCCAGAGCCCGCCGCTCCGCGTGACCTTGACGACCAGATAATCTACTAGCCCCTCAGCCGCATAGTGGAAGAAGTCGGCCGGGCTGACACTGGCCTCGTCTACAGCGAGCGGCAGGGGGCAGGCCTGTCGCAACTGGGCCATCAAGTGCATCTGATCTGCCGGGAGCGGCTGCTCCAGTACATCAACGCCAGCTTCGGCCAGCGCTCGCGCCGCCGCGCGCGCCTCATGCAGGCGGAAGCCCTGGTTGGCGTCGGCCCACACGAACGCCCCTGGCCCCGCCGCCTCGCGCACGGCGCGGCCGACCGCAGCGTCAGTGGCCGGATCTACAGCGGCCTTGAAATTGAAATGGCGGAAACCCTCGGCGCGGGCACGGGCCACTTCCTCAGCTGCTGCAGTGGGATCGTGCGCCGTGACGGTGTAGCTCAGGAAGACGGTGTGGCGCTCCTGGCTGCCGCCCAGAAAGCAGCGTAGCGGCAGGCCGGCTGCACGCGCGCACAGGTCGTGCACCGCCATGTCCAGCGCAGCCTTGGCCACCGGCTGTCCGGTGCTCGGCCCGCGGCCGATGGCGCGGTGCATGGCGTGGTGCAGCCCCCAGCGGTCGGTCACCGGCAGCCCAATCACGGCGGGCCCGAGGTAAGACCGGATAGTTGTGGTGACGCTCTCCAGCGTCTCGTAGGACCACTGCGGTACCGGACGGCCCTCGCCCCAGCCAGCGAGCCCCTCGCTATCCGTGACCCGCACGAACACGTGCGGCGCGGTATCGCCGGCCGCACCGGCCGTGCCAGAGGCGAACGTAAACGTGCGCACCACCGGCAGGCGTACTGGAAAGACCTCAACGCGCGTGATCCTGCGCATGCGCTCTCTCGACCTGTGATCTTAGATGCCAGGCGGACTATCCTACATTTGGCCGTTCATCGCGTGGTAGAACGGGTCATCCGGCGTGATCGAGCCACACTCCACCGGCGTCCGCGTTATGGCCGATTTATACAGGCTGGCGATGAACTCGATCGTCCGCCGCACCCCGGGGCCGCTGGTGATCGGGCGCTCGTGGCGCTCCATGCAGTCCAGCAGCGCGGCGAGCTGCGCCGTATGCGACGAGGGCACATCGGTCGGGATCGCCCGCCACTGCTCGAGCTCGTCTTGGTACAGCGCGCCTTCGGGGATACTATATTGCCAGTTGGCGTTTGTGTACCGGTAGAGGTGCCGCAGCTCGACGGTCGCCTTCTGGAAATCGAAGCGCAGGTACGACTCTTGCCGCGGCGAGAGCACGCTGTTGACAATGCTGCCCAGCGCCCCGTTCTCGAAGCGCACCAGCGCCAGCGAGACATCCTCGACCTCGATGGCGCGGTCGAGCGTGGCCATCATCGCCTGCACCTCGCGCCAGTCCCCCAAGAGCCACAGGAACAGGTCCATGGCGTGGATGCCATGACCCATGGTCGGCCCGCCCAGCTCATCCCGCCAGGTTCCCCGCCAAGGCACCTGGTAGTACGCATGGTCGCGGTACCAGGTGGTATTGCAGATGCCCACCAACGGGCGGCCCAGGGCGTTCGCCTCGATCAGCCGTTTGAGATGCTGTGCTCCGGAGCTAAAGCGCCACTGGAACACACTGCTGCAATAGCGCCCGGTGCGCTGCTCGGCGGCCTCGATGCGATCGAGCTCAGCTAGCGAGCCACAGAGCGGTTTCTCGCACAGCACCCATGCCCCCGCCTCCAGCGCCTGGATGCTCAGCTCGGCATGAAAGCGCGGCGGCGTACACACATGCACGAGGTCAGGCTTCTCCGCCTCCAGCATCGCAGCGCTGTCGGTATACGCGCGCGGGATGCCATGCCGCTGGCAGAAGGTCTCCACGCGAGCGCGGTCGATATCGACCGCCGCGACGGCCTCGGTGCGCGGCGCGAGCTGCCGAATGGCAGTGATGTGGGCGTTGGCGATGCCGCCAGTGCCGATAATGGCGCAACGAACTGTCCTGCTCACCTGCAATCTCCATTGCACGCAAATTGCACGCAAATTGCACGCAAGTGTACGTCGAGGCATGTTCCCTATCCCTTGCCACGACATCCTGCGTGTTTTTTCTATCTCAGCCGCGAGGAATGCGTGCCATTGCTTGCCGTAGCGGTGCTCAGCCGTCGGATACAGCGACCTCGGACAAACCTCCTGCCAAGCTCCAAGACACCGCGGTGCAGGACATAGGGCAGATAGATCGCTGCCTTCGCCAAGCAGGTGATGAGCTTCACCCGGAAGATGCTTCCAGTGCTGGTGGGGCCGGCTGGTCGCAGAAGCAGATCCTGGCCCAGCTGCTTGTCTAGCCGGAAAGGGAAAGCTCAGCGCCGGAGTGTCTCCCATCACTTCGGACGATGGGCTGGCCCAATGAGCTGGGGTAACTCTCTGAGAGAGCCGATCCTAGCAACCGCGAGCGCTGGCAGCGGAGGGGTATCCTGGCTCGGCTCCCCGGCTGTCCAGGCCAGCACGCCTTGCGCCACTGTCCCAGACCGGTGTCTCCGCTGAAGCAACACTGCGTCCATACCGACAGCGCGAGCGCCGATTACGTCGGTATCATAACAGTCCCCGACATGGAGGGCCTCCTTCGGGCGCACTCCGGCGCGATCCAAGGCAGCCTGGAAGATACGAGGATGTGGCTTGGCGTAGCCCACCGTCGCCGAGGCCACGATCACATCGCAGCAGCGGGTGAGGCCCAGCCTGTGGCACGTCTCTTCGAGCGTCGGCGTCCAGTTCGAGATGATACCCAGCCGGTAGCCTTGTGCCGCAAGCGCTTGGAGCACCTCCGGCACCTCAGGATAGACCTTCCAGATACCAGCGAGCCACACATCCCACATGGCGGCAACAGCGCGCTCCAGATCGCTTCGAATGCCTGCGTCGCTGAGGATGCGGCGATAGACCTCGGACCACACGGCGACATGGGTAGCCAGCTCCTCGGGCTGGCCCTCTGGCGGAGGCTGGAGCAGCGCAGCCATCTCCTGCACGGCCCGCGCATGCGCTGCAGCTAGCGCAGCGGGGGCGACCGCGTCGCCAAGCTGCGCCAGCGCCCGCGCCCAGGCCTCTGCCGGTGGCACCGGCTCGGCTTGCTTCACCAGCGTCGAGCCCATGTCGAAGAAGATCGCTTGGTAGCGACGGCTCATCGCTCCTCACCCGCGGACACCCGCCGGGCCGGCGATATCGCCCTCGCCGGCCCGGCGCCGGGCGCGCGCCCCCCGGGCGCGGCTGCCACCGGAGTAGCCTTTCCGCGTTGCGGAACCTTTCCGCAACGCGGCCACGTCTTTGTCATGTTCATAGGGGTCGAAAAATGGCGGCAGCGGGTCGAAGCCCGGCAGCACGAACTGGCGCTGGGTCAGCAGCCCTTCCTCTTGCAGACGGCGCAGACGCTCCTCTTCCTCCAGGCGCTGCCGCGCGATCTCCACATACGCTGGCGAGATCTCATAACCAATGTACCGCCGGCCGAGCTTCATCGCGGCCACGGCCGTGGTCCCGGTGCCCATGAACGGATCGAGCACGATGTCGTTGACATTGGTGTACAGCAAGATGAGCCGCCGCGGCAGCTCTTCAGGAAAGACCGCTGGATGCGCGAAGCGGCGGGAGCTCTCGGTCTTGAACCGCCAGATACTCTTGGTCCATTCGACGAACTGCTCGTTCCTGATACCGCTGGACGTCCCATGCGTCTCCTCGAGCTGCGGTGTCTCTTTGCTGAAGACCAGGATGTATTCGTGGACGTCGCGTAGAGTGGGATTGCTGGCACGGGCAAACGAGCCCCAGGCGGTCGAGACCCCCACCGAGCTCCCTTTGTCCCAGATGATCTCCCCGCGCATCTCGAGACCCAGCTCAATGAGCTGGAGTGCAATGTAGGCGTGCAGCGGCACATACGGCTTGCGCCCGGTGGAGGCCACGTTGACGCACAGACGGCCGCCACGGCAGAGCACGCGAATGCACTCGCGCCAGCATTCCTCGAGGAATGCCAGGTACTCGTCGAGCTCCATGGTATCCTGGTGGCCGTCGTACGGCTTGCCGACGTTGTACGGCGGTGAGGTCACGATGAGCTGGACGGAGCCATCCGGCACTTCGTCCATGTGCCGGCAATCTTTGGTGTAGAGAACGTTCGTGCGCATCACTGGCGCGCTATAACCCTTTAAAAGAATTCTAAGAATTCTCGCGAACAAAGCCTTCGCGAGCGAACTCTTTAAGCGTCGTTATTGTACTAGGGTAAGCGAAACCGGTGGGGACGAAGTGTTACGCGCGGAGCGAAAGCGGCTCTCCATGCTGCTACTGGCATGCGATAATGAGTACCACCATATACAGTTATATATACAGTATATAGTTATACAGCTGCTTAGACGACTACCACTATACGACTACCAGAAGATCTAGGTGCCCCTACCAGATCGAAGAGAGCTGCCAGCCCACCGGAGCCTGCAGCGCGTGCAGGAGAGGCGCAGCACATGCCGCAGCACCTCTCTACGATACAAGAGCGCGCGCGCGGCGTCAAAGTTGAAGCAGGCAGTACAGTACCGCTATTCCCCTACCCGCGGGTGCTCGAGGGCACGGCGGAGGGCCTCGGCCATCCGCTCGGGACCGATGATCTCAGCCAGGGCACGGAATACGTCTGGCTCCGGTGCCCAGAGCCACGCCAGGCGCAGCCACAGCCCCGGCAGCACCGCCGACCGATAGATCCCCTCCGGCTCCGGCAGCACCTGCCGGTACTGCCCCTCCGGCCCCAGCTGGTAGAAGTAGGCCCGCCGCCGCTGCGGCCGGTTGTCCAGGATCCAGTACTCCGCCACCCCGGCCGCCTCGTACTCGTCGAACTTGTCCACCCGATCGCGATGCTCGCTGTCGTCGGAGACCACCTCGATGATCAGGTCGGGGGGCCCCACCACTCGCTCGGGGGTGAGGCGGTCGAGGTGGGCGGTGGCGAGGAACAGCAGGTCCGGCTGGCGAGCCGGCCCGTCCGGCCAGAGCTTCAGCTCAAAGGGGGCGACGAGGAGGCGACCCAGCCCAAACACGGCGACGAAGAGCCCTATCACCCGATCCAGGAATGCCACCAGCGTCTGGTGTGGCTCTTTCGGCGGCATTGGGACGATGACCTCCCCCTCCACCCACTCGGCCGGCGTGTCCTCGTCGGCCCAGGCCAGGTACTCCTCATAGGACATGCGTCGGCGGCCAGGCTGCTCAGCCGCTGTGTCGGTGGCATGTGGTGTAGCGGGTGTAGACGGCGTAACGCTCATGGGACAGCTTCCTGCACGTCAGAATGTGCGCTCTTGATGGCTCCTCATACCGAGGGCATCGTCTGATGGCATTGTACCATTGCCACCACCCAGCAGGACGCGACTGTGGCGCAGCTCATGGGAGCCGTCCGGGAGCGCATATTCGTAATAGTAATGCAGCATCCCGTCTATGCTGACCACATCGACGTAGCGGATGGAGCCTGAGCTGTGCGGCGAGCGTACCAGCGGGCCGCTCGCGGTTACTCGCTCGAAGTGTGCCAGGTCCATGCTGATCGCCAGCCCCAGCTTCTCCTCGTAGTTTTCAGCGACCGACGCCGAGCCATCATAGAACGCGATGAACACCGGCGAGATGTACAGCAGCGATGTGATACGCGCGGCGTAGGCGTCCCAGGCGGGCTGGCCGGCGCGCGGGGCGAAGACATCGCCAGCCCAGCGGAAGTTCAGCCCGTCTTCCGAGACAGCCAGGCCGGTGTTCGATGTGGTTTTGCCGGTGTTGAAGATATCCGCCGTGCCATGGAGCTCCTGCGCCGGGTACGCCTGGGCTGGCCGCGTGGCATAGCTCACGTACATCCGATACTGCCGGCCGAACAGGACAAGGTAGGGGTCCTTCACTCCCTCACACTGCGCGTCATCGGCGGTAAGGACCGGCTGCCTGTGCCGGATGTCGAAGCCTGCCGGGGCAGCTGCCTCGGTGACATCGATGCGCCAGCGGTTATCGGCCGGGTCTACGTAGCTCACGTAGAGCCGCCACCGGCCCTCCGGGCTCTTGAACAGCGCGGCACGCTCCATGGAGTCCGTGGGAAACTCCTGCTTGCGCGCTGACCAGATCGTCTCAAACGTCACCCCATCGCGACTGCGGGCGATCCGGCACTCGATACCCCGCCCGAGCTCACGCGGCACGCGCAGACGGTAGTACAGGTAAAAGAAGCCATCCTCACGATCGAACAGCACGCTGGGGGCGCCGGCCCAGTAGCCCGGCCCCTCGCCGGGCGGCGCCACGACCCGCTCGCCAGCCTGGGGGTCGAAGTGTGGTAGGACACCGTAATAGCGCCGCTCGGGTCCAAAGGCGATACTGCCTGCCATCGGTAACAAAGCCTCCTCCGCAAACCTCTCTCATTCTCTGGCGCTCTCGGTTCTCCAAGGACACCAGTGTACCCCACGTGCGCCGGGTAGGCCAGAGAGACAGCTTCGCCGTACGAGCGCCACAGCGCGCACACGGCCTACTACTGTTCCCGTCGATCCCTGGCACAGGAATTGCTAATCTCCTGGTTGTTACCTAGCAGTTACATAGCCGTGGGTAACACCGCAGGTCAGTGAGGTATGGGCAAATTCGGTAAACGTCGCACGTAAAGGAGTGTGCGGTATGCAATCCCGAGAGGCCGGTGAGGTGGTGGCAACCTATCTGTCGGCCATGGAGCGTATCCCGGCGCAAGCGTATTTCTGGCTCGCTATGGGAAGCATTGTCAGCTCTGCGCTCCTGTTCATCATGGGCAAGCGTAACTGGGCCATCTTTGTCGGGCAGTGGCCATCTACCTTCTTGTTGCTGGCGCTGGTGTACAAGCTCCTGCGCCCCAGCCGTGAACAGGTCGGAGAGGGCCTGCAGCAGGCTCTGCACCGGGGCACTCATGCTCCGTAAAAAATAACAAAAATAACAAAATAAATATAATAAAAAGTGTGCCGCTCTGAAGTAGGGACGCCGCTCTCAAGAGTGGATGAGGGCGGCATGCGCCTCCAGCGTCTTACACCAGAACGCGCATGCTGCTCTCAACCATTCATCAGCCCTTCGGATTCCCCGCGGCTGACTATCCGGCTGCGTGACTCCGAGCGCCGGGCCACCAATCGTAGAGCTCGCCCCAGTTCACATAGCCATAGAAGCCGAACCAGCCGGGCACGGGCCCGAGCTCCTCGACAACCGGCTGTAGCGCGGTGCCATCGGCCTTCATCAGCCAGAGCTGTGCTCGATCCCCCTGCAGGCGTACGAAGAGGAGATGGCTGCCATCACGCGACCACTGCGGCCGCTCATCACGGTACGCGGAATCGTCTCGCAGCAACCGCTTACCCGATCCGTCAGGGGCCATGATCCAGATGCGCCGCTGCTCCAGGGCGCGCTGTGCTGCCTCGCCACCACCGGTCTGCGGCCCAGCAGGGCCGCTCGTGTAGGCGATCCACCGGCTATCCGGTGACCAGGCCGGAAAGAGATCGGCCCGATCCGGGTCTGAGAGTCGCCGCAGGCTCCCCAGCGCCCCCACGGCGATGGACTTATGCTCCCAGGTAGCGCAAAAGGCCCCTTCCACCAGCGCGAGGTGCCGGCCATCCGGCGCCCAGGCGATGAAGTCCTTGGCAGTACTGCAGGAGTGTCTCTAAGGATGTAACCATGATTGCCGCGGAGCGTTTGGTGTGGTAGCGGGCACGCGTGACGATCATATGGCAGGGGAATAGACCGAGGTGTACTGGCATCTGATTGGCTGCAGCGGATGGTGGCGCATGGCTGTGCTCTGCCTACTGGTGGGCCTGCTCTCGGCGGTGCCACTCCCGGTAGCAGCAAAGCCGGCAGAGCAGGCGGCTGCGCCGGTGCCACCGGGCGCTGACACGGCGGCGCGGCCGCTGGCAAACAAGGTCATCGTCATCGATCCCGGACATGGCGGCCCGGATACCGGCACGCTGGCGGGCAGCATCCCGGAGAAGCAGGTTAACCTGGCCATCGCGCTGGCGCTCAAGCCGATGCTCGAGGCAGCGGGCGCCCGCACCATTTACACCCGTGTGTCCGACCGTGCCGTGACGTCGGGCGAGTACAGCCAGCGCGCCGACCTCCAGGCGCGGGTCGATATCGCCAACCGTAGCGGCGCGGATCTCTTCGTCAGCATTCATGCCGACGCCCATGCCGACCCGGCCATCGCTGGGCTGACCGTGTACTACGGCACCGATGACGGGTATATCTATGATCTGCCGTCGCCGCGCTCGGCTGATCTGATCAGGCTGAGCCGCCAGCTTGCAGCCCGTCTGCTGACGGAGCTCACGGCGGCGACTGGCTCGCCGGACCGCGGCATACGGCAGCGGCCCTTCTATGTGCTGGGCGCCACCAAGATGCCGGCGGTGCTGGTTGAGGTCGGCTACATGACGAATGCAAGCGATGCTGCTCGCCTGCGTGATCCGGTCTACCAGCAACGCGTGGCGCAAGGGCTGCGAAACGGTATCGTATCGTACTTTCGCACCGTCGAGGACGCCCGCTACGTTGCCGATGTGACCGTACCGGACGATGCCAGGATGCCACCCGGTGCTACGTTCACCAAGACCTGGCGCATTCAGAACACCGGGGGTGTGCCGTGGACTGGGCAGCACCGCCTGGTTTTCGCCGGTGGCGCGCCGATGGGGCTGGTCACCTCGGTCCTGGTGCCTCCGGTGCCGCCGGGTGGCTCGGTGGAAGTGAGCGTGCCGATGCGCGTACCGGCCGACATGTTTGGCCGCATCCAGTCCTACTGGCGCATGGCCACACCCGATGGCGTCCCGTTCGGCGACCGGCTGTGGGTGCAGATCGTGACCGCCTCACCGGTTGACCGCGCGCCGCCGATCACCGGCAACCCGAACGTGGAGTACTTCGAGCAAACGGGACACAACGTGGCATATGCCTTCCTGAAATTCTTCAAGGCTAACGGCGGCGTCGATGTCTTCGGCTACCCGCGCACGGAGGAGATCACTGAGGACGGTATGACCGTGCAGTACTTCCAGCGGGCTCGCTTCGAGTACCACCCGGACAAGGCTGGCACACCCTATGAGGTACAGCTCACGCTGCTGGGTGACCTGCTCACCAGCGATCGCCGCCCCTTCCCCGGGGTCAAGCCGTTCCAATCCAGTGCTCAGCACCGCTACTTTCCCGAGACCGGCCACAGCGTCCACTTCGCCTTCCTGAAGTTCTTCGAGGCTAACGGTGGAGTGCGTGTCTTTGGCTATCCGATCTCTGAAGAAATCCAGGAAGGGAACAACGACGGCAGTGGCCGCATCTACACAGTGCAGTACTTCCAGCGGGCACGTTTCGAGTACCACCCGGAGAACGCCGGCACGCCCTATGAGGTGCAACTGGGGCTCCTAGGCGACCAGGTGCTGCGCCAGCGCGGCTGGCTGCGGGAGTGATCTCCCCAGAACATCGCTGAGCAGGACCAGACGATCGGCTCCGTAACCTCTGCGGTGGACGCCGCAAGCGGCGTGCGGCTATAGTGTCACCCGACGAGCATGTTAGTGACGCTTCGGCGCCCCCTGCCCAACGCTGCGCTGCCAGACCACCGACGTGGCGCCGCGCCAGCACAGTCCGGCAGCGCCCTGCTTGCGCCGGCGGGCGTAGTGCTGCTGGCCTTCGCCCTGCGGGTCTACCGCCTGCACACCCTCGGCGACTTCGACTTCGACGAGGTGGCAAGCGTCTGGTATGCCGGCCTCCCGCTGAGCGAGCTGCTGGCCGCGCTGGCCGGCGCCATCTTCGAGCACCCGCCACTGTATTACCTACTCCTCAAGTTCTGGATCGCCGCAGCTGGCAGCAGCGAGTATGCCGTCCGTTTCCTCTCGGTCCCGCTGGGCACGCTCGCCGTCGCCGGCACGTACATCCTGGCGCGGCGGCTGTTTCAGCGCCGCGCGGCGCTCGCGGCAGCGCTCTTCATGGCAGCAAGTCCGCTGGAGGTGTTCTACAGCCGCGAGGCGCGCATGTACGCCCTGGTGACGCTGCTCGTTGTGCTGGCAGCGTACCGGCTGCGGCGGGCCGCAGCCGAGCCGGAGCGCCGGAACTGGGTGGCTTATGGTGCGTGTGCGGCAGCAGCGCTATACGCCCACTATCTCTCCGCCTTCGTCGTGCTGGCCCTGAACGTCTGGTATGTCTTTACCGGGGAGCGCCAGTGGCAGTGGCGGTCATGGCTCCTGGTGCACGGTATCACCCTGGGGCTGGTCCTGCCGTGGCTGGCTGTGGCCCGCGGGTTCGGCACAAGCGTCGGTGTAGCCGGGCGCGCCATCGTTGGCCCGGCGGACCTGCTGGCCTTCCTGGACCAGGCCCGTGTCGAGCTCATCGCTGGCCTGGCGCCGCCATGGTGGGCCGGCCCGGCGGCCTGGCTGTGGTACGCCGGCTGGGGCGGGCTGGTGGCGCTGGCCTGGTGGCGCGTCCCAGCGGCGCGGCGCAACCTGGTTCTGCCACTCCTGGCAGGCGCCGGGGCGTTGCTGGGCCTGGCTGCGCTGGTGCTGCTCAACAAGTACCTCCAGACCCGCTATCTTTTGCTCGGGCTGCCGTTTATGTACCTTGCCCTGGCCGCCGCGCTGGCAGGAGTGGCCCCCCGCCGCCCGGCCCGACTGCTCGTGGCGGCAGCGATGGCGGCCCTCGTTTTCCTGCCGCTGCCGCTCGCCGGGCTAGCAGCATACGTGCACAGCTACGTGCGTGGGGATTACAGCGCCATCGCACAGCGTCTCAGCGACTTCAGCCGGCCTGGCGACGTCGTCGTCATGACGGGCCCTTGGCAGTACTGGCTCTGGCGACACTACGCCCGCACCCAGACCCCGTACTATCTGCTTCCGCGCGAGGCGCCGCCGCCGCTCAGCGAGCTGGAGGCAGAGCCCGTGCTGCGCGAGCTGCGCCGGCGTTACAGCCGCGTCTGGCTCTCGCTGGCGGCTACCGCGCAGGCTGATCCGGCCGGCTTCGTCGAGCGCTGGCTGGACGAGCACGGCTGGCGTGGCTGGCGGCGGAGCTACCGCGATGCCGAGCTGCGTGTGTACTCGATCGCCCAGGAGCCGATGCCGTTCAGCGAGGCGGGGGTGAGCCTCGACAACGTGCTGCGTCTGGCCGGCTACCGGCTCGACACACGCAACCTGGAGCTCCCTGAGGTCGCGCGGATCACTTTGGAATACGACGTGCTGCGCACCCCGGCCGAACCCCTGAATGTCTCGGTGCGCCTGATCGCCCAGGACGGGCAGGTTTACCAGCACGATGTGGAGCTGGGCTACGGCCGCCGTCCAGCCCCGGCCTGGCGGCCGGGCGAGCGCATCGCAGCGCAGGTGGGGGTGTGGCTGCCGCCCGGCGCTCCGCCGCGGGAGTACAAGGTCTACGCCGTCGTCTACGGCGCGCGCAGCGGGCGCCCGCTCGGCGCAGCGGAGACGGCGGTCATGCGCGATTCCGGCCTGACGGTAGCGCAGGGCGAGAGCCTGCTCTACCTGGGCCGCGTGCATGCCGTTAAGACACTCGCCAGCGTGCCCGACTGGGACGTCTCAGGCCGCGCCATCGGCGCACGCTTCGGCAGCGGTGGCGGTGACCAGATCACCCTGCTCGCTGCCGCGGCATCCCGGCAAGCCGCGCCAGACAGGCAGGTCGAGGCGTTGCTCACCTGGCGCGCCGAGAGTGACGTGGCCGGCGACTACGCTGTGCTGCTGGAGCTGGTCTCGCCCGATGGCCGCACCGTCGCCCGGGGCTGGTCCCGCCCTGTGGCCGGCGCCTATGACACGTGGCGCTGGCGAGCCGGGGAACTGCTACGCGACCGCCAGGTGCTGCTCGTGCCGAGGAATGCTCCGGGCGGCCGGTACATACTGCGCGTCGGGCTGCTGCGAACTCCGGCCCCGCGGCTGGCCCTGCCGGAGCAGCCGGAGGGCGTACCGCTGCCCGGCCCAGAGAGCGCACGCACCGTGCCGGTCGCTACCATTGACATCCAGGCGCGCCCGCGCCTGTATACGCCGCCCCGGATCGCCTATCCGCGCCGCGAGCAGATCGGGGAGGTCGCTGATCTCCTGGGCTACGACCTGGACCGCACGGCGGCGCGGCCTGGCGAGATGCTCAGCCTCACCCTCTACTGGCGGGCGCGGCCCGGCCCAGGCGGTGCAACAGGCACCACTGATGCGAGCTACACAGTCTTCACCCACCTGCTCGGGCCGGACGGGCGCGTGTATGCGCAGCAGGATAACCCGCCGCAGCGTGGCGAGCACCCCACCAGCGCCTGGCTGGCCGGCGAGATCGTGGTGGACCGGTATGAGTTGCGCCTGGATCCCCAGGCGCCGGCCGGCGAGTACGAGCTAGAGATCGGGATGTACGACCCGCGCACCGGCGCGCGCCTGCCCGTGCTGCTCGACGGCGTGCGCCAGCCAGAGGATCGCGCCGTGCTGGCGCGGGTGCGAGTGACGAGGTGAGGCATGGCACAGTTCAGTGTTGCTGTGGGGATCCAGGCGCCACCCGAGCGGGTGTGGGCCGTGCTGCGCGATGTCGAACGCTGGCCGGAGTGGACGCCGTCGGTGATAAGTATCTGACGGATGGGCCAGAGCTCGTTTGTCGTGGGCAGCCGGGCGCGCGTCAGCCAGCCCAGGCTACGCCCGGCAGAGTGGGAGGCCACCAATCTTGAGGAGGGGCTTTTACCTGGGTCACGCGCAGCCCCGGCCTGCACGTGGCTGCGTATCATCATATCGAAGCCACCGCAACCGGCGGCCGCGTCACGCTGTCGCTGGAGTTCTCTGGCCTGCTGGGCCCGCTGGTCGCCCGTCTGACCTGCGCCTGAACGAGCGCTCCCTCACCCTTGAGGCGCACGGGCTCAAAGCGTGCAGCGAGAGCGCATAGGGGGCCCTCCCACTCACATGGGAGGGGAGTGGGGGAGAATGCTCGGCTGATCCGCCCGAGAGATGGTGCACAGCCTGCCAGAGAGGGCTTGCCCATCGACCGGTACGCGTCGGCCCTGTCGAGGCCGGAGGGAAGGTGGTGGTTACAGGCCACGAGCACGGAGACGCAGCGCCTGGGCACCGCTGGGCACGATGACCTCTGAGGAGTTCCTAGCCTGGGGCGACGAGGACACCTGAGCCGAAGGGGTCGATGGGCAGGGCAGCCTTGTGTCGCCGGCAGCTGTGGCACGAGCCGCTGTCGCCAGTGCTCACTTGGCTCGGTGTCCTGCCGCGCCCGCTGCGCTGAACCGGGCGACCAGCCAGTTAGCTGACAACCACGCGACAGCCTTTCTCCGCCGACTTATAGGCCGCTTCGATCAACCGCTGGTTGATCACTGCGTCTTCCCAGTCAGGCTTCACCGGCTTGCCCGTAGCGATGCCGGTGAGAAACTCCTTGAGCTGGACATAGATCGGATCGCGGTGGACGAGGTCAATGCGGGTCCAACCGTCGCCGTAGCCCTCCTGCGCCTGGGTAGGATCGTAGCGGAAGAGTACCCCTTCTTCGACGCGCTGGATATGAAGGTTGGTGAAGGTGCATAGCAGCCCGCCCTTCTCGCAGTCGATCTCGATGAAAGGAATCTCCTCGTGCTTGTGGCGCACCCAGCTTGAGAACACGTCTCCGATGGCGCCGTTGGTGAAGCGCAGGATCACCGCTGCACTATCCTCGACCGCTACCTTGAAGCGATGGCCTTCCGCATCCTCGCGCTCAGGAAAGAAGATCTCGGTGGTGCAGTAGATGCTCTGGATCGGGCCGATCATGAAGCGCAGGAGGTCGAAGAAGTGCGCCATCATGTCGTGCACGATGCCGCCGCCCGCAGTCTCTTTCTGGTAGAACCACGCCGGGCGGTTAGTCACCCGCTGCGGCACGAAGTAGCCAAAGACCAGCCGCACGTGGAACACCCGCCCGAGCTCACCCGACTGGATGATCTCCCTGGCCCTGGCCGGGCCGGCGGCGAAGCGCATGTTCTGAATGATACCGTGATGCACGCCGGCCTTGCGCGCCTCCTCGAGCAGGTGCTCGGCCTCGTGCAGGTGGATGGTCAGCGGCTTGTCAGTGAAGGCGTGCTTGCCGTTGCGCACCGTGCGCAGGAGTGGCTCGTAGTGGAGCGAATTGACCAGACAGTTGTCGATCACGTGGATGTCAGGATCGTCGATGAAAGCGTTGAGATCGGTAGACGTGCGGCGGATGCCGATCTCCTGCGCCAGTGCCGTGACCTTAGCGGGGTCGCGGCCATACAGCGCGATATCCACCGGCCAGGTCTCGCCATTGACCTTCAGCCCGCCTTCGTCACGCAGGGTCTTCAGCGCAATGGCATGCAGCCGGGCCATCCGTCCGGTGCCGAGAATGCCCACCCTTATACCGGTCTGAGCAGAGAGCTGCATCGTAGCGTCTCACTCCTAGTTGTCTAACTTAATTACCTAGTTGCATTCTAGAGTGAGCTGGCGGCCGCTCTCCTCCGGCCGCTACCGCCAGCAGCCGAGCACAGAGGCAGGCGAGCCTGCAGCTTGCCTTGATTGCGAACACAGCGTAGCGATGCACGTCCCGACGGATCTTCTTGGTCGTGCATCAAGGAGTATAACGGAGTATAACGAAAACAGCGCGCACGTGCGCGCCGGTGTAGGCTGCTGGGAGATCCGGCGGATGAGCCCGTCTTCGCCTTTCGTCCGGAGCAAACCCCAGGGGCGTTGTGTGGGCCGGAGACGCTTGAGCTTGACGATGCGTTCCCGGGTTTTGCGCATGCGGTGCAGGAGCTGTTCGATCCTCTGAGGGTGCGGTGTGAGCGCTTCTGTCGCTACCGTCACATACGCCTGCTGTCCGGTCGTGAACGTGGTCAAGTGGCTGCCAGGCGATGCCGGTCAACGGCTCGCGTCATCGCCGCGCTGCAGTCCGGCGCGGCGGCGGGCGGCCTCACGCAGGTCGCGGGCGAGCTGGGCGTTGTAGCGCACCCAGTCATCCCCGTAGCGCTCGCGCACCTGCCGGCTCATGATCCCGACCCAATCTACCCCACTGTAGGCGGCAAGCAGCCGCTGATAGAGCGCGAGCCAAGCGAAGGCGAGCGGGGTACCGATCACGGTGCTCAGGGCAAGGCTCCCTAGCAACGCCCACAGCCACGGCAGATCTGGGCCGGCTGCTCGCACGCCCAGCGCCAGTGGAGGCACGCTGGCCAGATCGAACGCCAGCACCGCAGCCGTATCTCCGCGCCCGCGCAGCCAGCCGAGGAGCGCGTCCACGAGCATTCCAGCCGCCCCGGGCGCTGAGAGACCGCTGGCGCGCACGGCCTGGCGATGCGCCAGCGCCGCGGCCACCCCCGCCAGCGCGCCCGTTGCGACCAGCGCAGCAAGGAGCACGACAGCGATGGCTGCCGGGCCTGGCAGGTCGAGAGGCCCAGAGCCCGGCATGCGTAGAGATGGAAGCGCGGAAGCGCTACCCGCCTGCGGCCGGAGGGCACCGGACACGGGGGCCAGCACTCCGGCCAGCACTAGGCCACAGAGGAGCCCGACCAGCGCCCCGGTGAGCGCGCCGAGCACCAGAATGCGCGCGGTGCGAACATGTGCACAGATGATTTTCTCGACCAGGTCACCGAAACGCTCGCTTGCCATAGCCTGCTTCGCCGTCTGGACGCCAGTGTGAGCAGCTCCAGGGGGCCGCGCTCACGTGGCCCGTTGGGCGCTGCCTGGAACGGCTGGAACGGTCCCTGCTGCCGCTGCCTCCGCGGCAGTGCCTGGAGGCCCTTCTTGAGCGACACGCGCCAGAAGTAAGGCCAGCTCTGCCAGCGCCTCGATGTCTGGGCCGATGCGCTGCTCGAGGTCAGGATGCACTGCACCGTAGCGGCGCAGCGAGCGCGGGGCGGCATCGCTCAGAGTCTCCCAGGCACTTGAGCAGGCCGCGGCGACGATCCGGCGGCCGCTCAGGACCTCGACCGGCAGGGCAAGCCGGGTGGCCAGAGCGGTGAGACGCTGACGAGCCTGGTGGATCAATGCCTTGAAGCAGGCCCGCTGCTCGGCAGTGAAGTCCGCGTCATCGCAATAGAGCCGGCCGCACTCCCCGCCTGCCAGTAGGCGCTCAACTGTGCTCAGCGTACGCTCGAACTGGCGCAGCGCGACCGTGACAGCTCGCAGTTGGGCCTCGTTGAGCAGCGCCGCTACCGGCTCCGGTGTAGCGGGCTCTGCGCTGCCGTGCTGGCCGCCCTCAGCCTGTCCTGTGCCCATCGTACCTCCGGGTTCGTGCCGGGCGTGGACTCTGCCCGGGCGCTGTCCTCCTGCTCGCCAGCAGAGCACGCTCTAGACCGGCCAGCGGGGCATGTGGAGCACTGCCTGTTCCATGCGATTCGCCAGCGCGATCAGCTCAGCGATGCGCGGGCGAAGCAGCGCTTCAACTTCAGGGGTCAGCGCGCCGTAGCCGGAGAGCTCCTCGACCCGCACATCCAGCAGGGCATCGCGCGCCCGCTGGATCTGGCCCAGCAGGACCTGTCGCAGGTCGCGCTCATCATCGTCGGAGACATCAAGCTGCTCCATAAGCTCCATGCAGCGCGCCTGAAACTGCGCCAGTAGGTCACGCAGGCGTTCCACCGCGCGGGCGCGCCGTGCAGCCACGCCGGTCTCGTCGGTACTCTCCGGAGGCATTTCGCCCGGCAATGGCCGGACCGGGAGCGCCAGCAGTGCCTCAGCGAAGCGCAGGCTCAGGCGCGCAAAGCCTAGGCAGCTTCGCAGCGCCGCGCGCTGGTGGCCGGTTAGCAGTGCCGGATGCTCCGGGAACCGATCTGCCGGTGTCGGGATCCCCAGGGGATCCCGACGGTCTTGCTGCACGCTCATGGTCGTTTCCCCGTTACCGAATGGCCCGCGCGCCGGCGATAAGCTGCAGCGCTACCCAGGGTGCCCGCTGCTCGACGCCGCGCGGCTCATGCCGGAAGTGATCGTCCTGCTTGCGGATGTACTCGCTCAAATGCCACTCCAGGGCACTGTAGAAGCGCTGCTGGTGGGCGAGCACACGGCGCGCTGCCGTGCGGGCACCCTGCCGCCAGGCCGCCTCCAGGGCCAGCGCCAGGTGTCCCAGGCAGAACACCACGCCTGAGCCAATCGGCGCCTCGCCCTCCGTGCTCGCTGCCCTGTCCATGTTCAGCCGTGCTACCAGGTCCAGCGCTGCGCGGCTCTCTGCCAGCGCCCGGACCCGGCATGCCGGGCAGGCCCCCTCCGGCGCCAGCACCTGGGCGAGGGCCCGGCCATCCGGCCGGCCTTGCGCTGCCCGCAGGGCCTCGCGCAGGCGTTGTCGAAGCGTAGCGAGCACCGGTACGGCCAGGGCACTTACGTTGTCTGTACTTGAGGGCCCTGGAAGCTGTTGCAGCAGTTCCCAGGCATGCAGCGCGCAGAGCCCGCGCGAAGCGACCCAGCCGGCGCCATCCGGGAACTCGCGCGCTGGTGAAGCTACGTCCTGCCAGACCGAAGCCGGTGTGGGAGCAGCAAGCTCGTGGCCGGACACCACCGCGCCCTGGCGCGCCAGCGTAGCCGCCCGTGCAGAGGAGCGCAGGTCCTGTGCTGCGATGAGCTGCTCAAAGTATCGAGCGACGGCCTCAAGCGCGGCCTGGCAGATCGGGCACGTGACATCGAGGGGATCGGCCGCTACGACCTCCCATGCTGGTATAACAGTGTCGACAGTTTTGGACAGTGCGCCGCCGGTCTCGACGAGCCGCCAGGTGGTGTACTGCTGCCACGGCAGCACACTGTGGCCAGTCAGGCCGCGCTCGCCTGCCAGAATACGCAGGACGGGAAGCAGAGGGTACCTGCCTGTTCTATCACTGATCGCTGCTTGGATAGCGCGGTCCCACTGTGCCCCTACCGGCTCGATCACCGCCTCACACGTGCGCCTGCGTGCCTGGGCCAGGGCCCGGAGGAGATGGGGCAGGCAGAGCCCGGCCGACGTGGCGTAGCGCTCGTGCAGCTCCCGCTCGTGCACATGCTCCAGCAACGTCTCCAGGTAGATCCGTTCGGCCTGCTGGAGCGCGTGACAGGCCGGGCAGCGTCCTGCTGGGAGAAGGAGCCGTGCCGGGGGTGCTCCTGCCCCCGCTGCCGGCGCAGCCGGCCCGCCTGCGAAGCTGCGCGCCAACTGGGCCAGCGGATGGCGCAGCCAGCGTCCCAGACCTGCCCCGACACGCTGCGCCGCCGTGGCCACCGGCATGCCCGGCACGCCGCTGAACAGGCCCGCTGCCGCGCGGGCATCCGCCTGGACCGCACGGAGGATGTCACGATAGATGATCGCCGTGCCCAGACCATCACGGACGTCATCTGCCCATTGCCAGGCGTGCACCGTGCAGAAGCCGCGTGCCTGCCGCAGCCACTCGCGGACCTCGTAGTCGTTCACATTCTCGTAGGAGAGCACGTCCAGGAACCGTGCCGCGCTGCGCGTGGCCAGGCGGCACACTGCGCAGCCAGGCTCTCCGAAAGCGTCCAGCAGATCGAAGTAGAGGCTATGGCGGCTCATCGGACACTCACCGCACGATCAGCACCGAGCAGGGAGCATGGCGGCTGACCTTATCGGTCGTGGTACCGAGGAAGGTGCCCCAGACGCCGGAGTGGCCACTGTGCCCCAGCACCAGTAGGTCCGCGCCGATCTCACGGGCAAAGGTCACGATCGTCTGGGCAGCGTTGTGTCCGGCGCGTACCTCACCCTGGAGCGCGAGCCCGTGCTCCTCGGCAAGGCGCCGCGCCTCGGCCAGCAGGCGGGCGAAGTACTCGTTCGCCACCTCGCGTTCGCCGTCGAGCTCGCTGACGGTTGCAGCGTAGCGCGGCAGGTGCTCCTCGACGGAGATCGTCCAGAGCTCGGCGCCGTGCTCCTGAGCGAGCCGGATCGCGGTGAGCAGCGCACGCCGTGACCCAGGGGAGCCGTCGAAGGCGACCAGGATGCGCCTAAACATCGGTGTCTCTTCGTCGAGCGCTGAGAGCCCCCACTGCGGCTGCGCCCCGGCCGTGCTGGATGAAGGCGCCGACGTCACCGCCCTCCTTCGAGGACGAGGAGGTGGGGAGCCGTCTGTGACATCGCATAGCTCCACCGCCTTGCTGCCAGGCCTTGCCTTCGCTGGATACTCATCCATGTCGCCCATGCTACCGCCTACCGGACGAGAGGCTCCGCGCAGGCAGGCGGCAGGCATCCGGGCCGGAGAGCCAAGAAAAATAGCTCCCGACTTTTCCCGCCTGCGCGGGCAAGCCAGGAGCCATCAGCATTACGGCAGTTCAGGGCCGCACACACAGAGACGCAGCCCTCGGGCGGACTCCATCGCCCGGCCAGCCATTGAATTTTTCGCCAGCACCTCAATCATACCTCCGGGAAGGTGGACCGTCAACCACACTCTCCCGGCGAAGTCTGGTGAAGCTGGTGCAGCGCTCGCAGCGGGCACATTAGCAAGTGAAGACCGTCAACTGCGCTCTCCCAGCGAAGTCTGTGAAGCCCGCCGACGCCTGACAGATACGCTCGTTGCAGCTTCAGTACCTTGACGAGGGTGCCGGGGCAGGCTATCATTGGCCTGGGTCGACCAGCGACCACAACGGGGCGATGGAGTCCGCCCGTGGCAGGGTGTGCGCACCCTGCCCGAACCGCCATGCTGCTGATGGCTCCTGAACACGCCCGGGGGCGTGTGCGGGAGCTTTTTTGTGCCCTTGGTTCATGCGCTCCCGGGCGATGCACGCTGCATACAGGAGGGAGCGCATGGAGAACGTCTGGTTTATCGCCTCGGCGTGGATGGGGCTGGCGCTGCTGGCCAGCCTGATCAGCATTCGCCTTGGCATTTCCGTCGCACTGGTGGAGATCTTCGTCGGTGTCCTCGGCGGGAACTTCCTCGGGTTTCACACCACCCCCTGGATCGACTTCCTGGCTACCTTTGGATCAGGCTTGCTGACCTTCCTAGCTGGAGCGGAGATCGACCCCGATTCGTTCAAGCGCCATCTGGCCCCCAGTCTGGTGATCGGATCACTAGGTTTCTTCTTCCCCTTCGTTGGCGCGGGTGTCTTCGCCTACCTGCTCGCTGGCTGGGACCTGCGCGCTGCGGAGATCGCCGGCATTGCCCTCTCCACCACATCGGTGGCGGTCGTATACGCTGTCATGGTTGAGACCGGGTTGAACGAGACCGACCTCGGCAAGCTGATCCTGGCCGCGTGTTTTGTGAACGACCTGGGGACTGTGCTCGCGCTAGGTGTGCTCTTCGCCAGTTTCAACCGCTGGATGGCTGTCTTCGTGGCCGTTACCGCGGTGGCATTGTGGCAGCTGCCGCGGGTCACGCGCTGGGTGATCGCCCACTGGGGGAGGCGCGTCTCCGAGCCTGAGGTAAAGTTCATCTTCCTAGTGTTGTTCTTCCTGGGCGGCCTCTCGACGATGGCGAAGAGCGAGGCTGTGCTGCCGGCCTACCTGGTGGGGCTGGTCATCGCTGGTGTCTTCGTGCGAGATAAGGCGCTGGTGCACCGGATGCGCGCCATCGCCTTTACCATGCTCACGCCCTTCTTCTTCATCAAGGCCGGCACGCTTGTCTCACTGCCAGCACTGATAAGTGGTTTCGTGCTGATCCTGGCCCTCCTGGGCGTAAAGCTGGCCACGAAGTTCGTTGGTGTATGGCCGGCGACCCGCCTGTATCGGATGGGAACACGTGAGGGCAACTACACGACGCTCCTCATGTCCACCGGACTTACCTTCGGTTCGATCTCGGCGCTGTACGGACTCACCAACGGTTTCATCAACCAGATCCAGTACACGATCCTGATCACCGTGGTGATCGGCTCGGCCGTTGTGCCGACATTCATCGCCCAAACCTGGTTCCTGCCCCAGGCAGGGCAGTCTCTGGCGCGTGCTCCAGAGACGGTCGCCAGCATGCCCGCTGCCGAAGTAGCGCCGCTGGCGCTGAGGTCGCAGCCGGCCGGGGAGGAAGCGTAGGACATGCGGCATCGGGGAAGAGGCAGATGCAAGCAAAAGATCTCATGCAGCGGAGAGTCATCACCGTGCCGCTGACCGCACCCCTGGCCGAGGCGGCGCGGATACTGCTGGCTGCCGGTGTGGACAGCGCACCGGTGGTGGACGAGCAGGGCCGTCTGCTGGGTATGGTCGGGCTGAAGGATCTCTTACGCGCGCCTGCTCCCAGCGCGCAAGCCTCGCTGGTGACGCGCTATACTACCCTGCAAGATCGTGCACGCGCGGTAGCTGCCCTACGCGTGCAAGCAGTGATGGCCCGGCGGGTGGTACATGTGGATCCCGCGACATCGGTGGAGGAGGTTGCGGCCCTCCTAGTGAATCGAGGGAGACATCCTATCCCGGTCCTCGAGGATGGCCGCGTTGTTGGCGTCATCGGCCGGGCCGATGTGGTGCGTGCCATCCTGGCATCCGCAGACAAGTAGTGTGCGCGCTGTTTACCGCTGCTCAGCTGCTGTGCAATGGACCGGCACTGATGGCAAAGTGCCGGTCCGCCCAGCGAGAACGCCGCCCAGCGCGGATGATCTGCACGCTACGACGGCCAATATGCAAAATATGCAATGGAGGATCACAGTGAAGAACCTCGCCAAACCGTCGGTGGCGATGACCTTCGTCATCCTGCTGGGGCTCGTCAGCCTCTTCGCCGACATGACCTATGAAGGCGCCCGCAGCGTCACCGGCCCGTACCTTGCGATGCTGGGCGCCAGCGCAACGGTCGTGGGCGTCGCGGTAGGCTTTGGCGAACTGGTCGGGTACGCCCTGCGACTGGTGTCAGGCTATCTGAGCGACCGTACAGAGAAGTACTGGCTGATCACGATCGCCGGCTATGTGATCAACCTCCTTGCCGTGCCCCTGCTGGCGTTGGTGGGCGCCTGGCAAATCGCCGCCCTGTTCATCGTCGCCGAGCGTGCCGGCAAGGCCATACGGACGCCAGCGCGCGACGCCATGCTCTCCCACGCCACCAGGGAGATGGGCCGGGGCTGGGGGTTCGGCCTGCATGAGGCCATGGACCAGATCGGCGCGCTCTTGGGGCCGCTGCTGGTGGCTGGCGCGCTCTACGTGCGGCATGAGTATCGTACTGGTTTCGCCCTCCTGCTGGTGCCAGCGGCACTTGCGCTGGCCGTGCTGGTGAGCGCGCGCCTGCTTTACCCCCACCCGCGCGATCTCGAGGTGGGAGTGCCCCAGCTCGATACCCACGGCCTGCCGCGGGCGTACTGGCTCTATCTGGCGGCAGTGGCCCTGGTAGCGGCCGGCTTCGCCGACTGGGCGCTCGTGGCGTACCATTTCGAAAAGCACTTAATCGTCCCTGCAGAGGGCATCCCGCTGTTCTATGCCGCCGGGATGGTTGCCGACGCGGTGGCGGCCCTCGTCTTCGGCCGGTGGTTTGATCGCGCCGGCATAGCGGTACTCATGGGGGCGACGCTGCTCTCGCTCTTCTTCGCGCCCCTGGTCTTCCTGGGCGGCGCAGCGCTGGCGTTCCTCGGCGTACTGCTGTGGGGAGTGGGCATGGGCGCCCACGAGTCGATCATGCGGGCGGCGGTCGCCGGTATGGCACCGGCGCGCCGGCGCGGCTCGGCATACGGGATCTTCAACACCGGCTACGGTATAGCGTGGTTTCTTGGCAGCGCGCTGATGGGCGCGCTCTACGACCGCTCATTGCCGGCGCTGATCGCCTTTTCGGTGGTCATGCAGCTTGCGGCGCTCCCCGTCTTCTACGCCGTAATGAAGCAGACAGGCCGCAGCCAGGCACTCGCTGGCGAGGCCGTAGCCGGCTAGCCTGATAGCCGGCTTCCGTGCTGCTCGCCAGATGGCGCGCGCTCACTCCCCAGCCTTGGGCGACATGCGGGTGCCGGTTACCTCATAGACCACCCGCTCGCAGATGTTCGTGACTCGATCAGCGATCCGCTCGAGGTTATGGGCGACCCACAGCAGCCAGGTGGCGCGGTCGATGTTGCGGGGGTCTTTGAGCATGAAGGTCAGCAGTTCGTTGTAGACCTGGTCGTAGAGGGCGTCGACCTCGTCGTCCTCGGCAGCAATCTGCCTCGCTGCCTCGGCGTCCCGCTCGATCATGGCGCTCAGGCTGCGACGGAGCATATTCCGCGCCTTGTCGGCCATGCGCGGCAGGTCGATGAGCGGCTTCAGGAGCGGCTGGTCTCCATGCAGCAGCACGATCTTGGCGATGCCCTCGGCATAGTCCCCCATGCGCTCTAGCTCCGTGATGATGTTGAGCATGGCGACGATCGTGCGCAGGTCGCCTGCCATCGGCTGCTGTGTGGCGATGAGCTCGATGGCCTGCTCTTCGATCTCCGCAGTCTTCTGGTCGATGAGGTCATCGTCGCGAATAATCGCCTGGGCGGCCTCCTGGTCGAGACGCTTCAACGCCTCGATCGAGCGCCCGATAGCCTGCTCGACCATGCTGCCCAGCATCAGCACATTATCCTGGAGCCGGCGTAGCTCTCGCTCGAAGGTCGCACGACCGGTCCAGGCCCTTACGGACGTCATAGTCCACCTCCAGCGCGCTACTGCGCCCGCGCCGGCACCTAGCCAAAGCGCCCGGTGATGTACGCCTCGGTGCGGGGATCGCGCGGGGTGGTGAAGAGCCGGCCGGTCGGCCCGTATTCGATCAGCTCACCAACACCATCGTCCCCCGCCAGCAAGAACGCGGTGAAGTCCGAGACGCGAGCAGCCTGCTGCATGTTATGGGTGACGATAACAATCGTATAGTCATTTCTGAGCTGGCGCAAGAGTTCCTCGATCTTGAGGGTAGCCAGCGGGTCCAGCGCCGCAGTGGGCTCGTCTAGGAGGAGCACCTCCGGCTGGACGGCGAGCGCGCGGGCGATGCACAGGCGCTGCTGCTGGCCGCCGGAGAGGGCAGTGCCCGGCTGGTGAAGCTTATCTTTGACCTCGTCCCAGAGCGCTGCCTGCTGGAGGCTCTGCACCACGATGCGCTCCAGTTCCGCGCCGCGGGCCAGGCCATTTAACCGGAGACCGACCGCGACGTTTTCAAAGACCGACATCGTCGGGAAGGGGTTCGGGCGCTGGAAGACCATGCCCACACGGCGGCGCACTAGCACTGGATCCACGCCGCGCGCATAGATATCGTCCCCGTTGAGGAGGACGCGCCCTTCCACTCGGGCGCCTGGGACGACCTCGTGCAAGCGGTTCAGGCAGCGGACCAGGGTGGATTTGCCACAGCCAGACGGGCCGATGATTGCGGTCACCCGTCCTGGCACGATGCTCAGGCTGATATCACGAAGGGCCTGCCGGCGCCCATACCAGGCCGACAGCCGTTCGATCGTCATCGAAGCCGCCTGTGCAGTGTCCGCGGCCGGCCTGGTCTGCTCGGGAGCCTCGGCTTCCTGAAGCGTAGAGCGCACTGTACGTCTCACCTCCCACTTACCGAACTGCCCGGGCACGTGCGCTGAAGGCGCGCGCTGTGGTGGAGAGGAGTAGTACCAGCCCGACCAGCACCAGCGCTCCGGCCCAGGCCTGGCGGTGCCAGTCATCATATGGAGAGACAGCGTAGACAAAGATCTGGAGCGGCAGCGCGGCAATCGGCTGGAGCGGATCGAAGCTCCAGAACCGGTTGCCAAACGCCGTGAACAGAAGCGGCGCCGTCTCACCGGCCGCCCGAGCCAGCGCGAGCATTGCGCCTGTCAGGATACCATCTCTCGCGCCGGGGAGCACGATCCATGCAACCGTCTTCCACCGCGGGATGCCGAGCGCTAACCCAGCCTCGCGCATGCTCCCAGGCACCAGCCGCACCATCTCCTCCGTTGCCCGCGCCACCGTGGGGAGCATGATCACCGCCAGGGCCACGGCGCCTGCCAGTGCAGAGAAGCTGCGCATGGGCAGGACGATCAGGGTGTACGCGAACAGCCCGATGGTGATCGATGGGATGCCGCTGAGGACATCGATAGTGAAGCGGATCAGCGTTGCCAGGCGACCCTGACCACCGTATTCGGCTAGATAGACACCAGCGCCGATGCCCACCGGCAGGCCCAGGAGAGCAGCGAGCGCCACCAGGATCAGGGTGCCGGCGATCGCATTCGCCATGCCGCCGCCGAGCTCGCCGACCGGCTTTGGGGTCTCGATGAAGAACGCAAGGTTAAGCGCCGGTCCACCGCGTACCAGCACATAGCCGAGCACGGCGACCAGGAAGCTGAGCGCCAGCAAAGTCCCTGCGCCCACCAGGGCAAGCATCAGGGTGTTCACTACTCTCCGCCGGTAGTAGACCGCGCGCGCGGCATAGCGTTCTGCCTGCTGATTTCGCATCGTCGTTTACCCTCCAACCGGCCCCCAGGCGACCCGCCACACCAGCAGGCGCGCCACTGCGTTCACGAGGAGGGTCACGAGCAGCAGCACCAGGCCGATCTCCATCAAGGCTGAGAGATAGAGGGTCGACGTCGCCTCGGTGAACTCATTTGCGATCACCGCAGCCATGGTGTACCCGGGCGAAAAGAGCGAGGCGCTGATCTGGGGCCGGTTGCCAATGACCATGGTGACGGCCATCGTCTCTCCCAGCGCGCGGCCCAGTCCGAGGATGACTGCCCCCAAAATGCCGGGCCGGGCGACGGGCAACACTGTCGTGGTAATCACCTCCCAGCGCGTGGCCCCTAGTGCGAGCATGGCCTGCCGAAGCTCATCGGGCACCGCGCGCAGAGCATCACGTGATACCGCCGCGATCGTGGGGACGATCATAATGCCCAGGATGACCCCGCCGGCCAGGAAGCCAACACCGTACATCGGCCCCTGGAAGAAGGGAAGGAACCCCAGCGTCTGCGCCAGGGCAGGTTGCACCACGGTGCGCAGCAGCGGGACAAGCACGAAGATGCCCCACAGGCCATAGACCACGCTTGGAATGGCGGCCAGTAGCTCGACCAGCGCAGAGACCGGCCCGCGCAGCCAGTCTGGAGCGAGCTCGGCCAGAAAGATCGCCGCAGCCAATCCGATCGGACCACCCAGGAGCAGCGCCAGCGCAGATGTGGCCAGGGTACCGTACACGAAAGGCAGGGCGCCGAACTCCTCGCGCACGGGATCCCAGGTCGTGCCAAAGAGGAAAGCCGGGCCAAAGCGGGCCAGGGCAAGCTGCGCCCCCTCCAGGAGCTCCAGAGCGATCAGTAGCACGAGCAGTGCGACTCCAACCGCGAGTAGGCGCAGCAGCCCGGCGAATACCCTGTCGCCAATCCGGCCGGTGCCTCTCGCCTGCCGCCAGGACCTGGTGCGAATAGCTTCTCGCAGCGCGATAGCCATGGCTCGCTCCTCGACTAGTCTTACACAGCGCACCCAGGAGGTTCAGGCGCTACGCAGCGACCTGCCCTGAGCAGTGATAGCATTTACCTTTGCCTCTGCCTTCCGCACTACCTCAGACGGCAGGGGAGCGTAGAGCAGGTCCCTGGCGTACTGCTGGCCGTCGTGGAGTGCCCACCAGAGGAAGTCCACTAGCGCCTTCCCCTTGGCCGGGTCTACTTGCTCCTGATAGACGAGCAAGTAAGTGAAGGCAGCGATCGGATAGCTCTCAGCCCCGGGGGCATTGACGATGGACACGCGCAGGTCATCCGGCACGCTCCGCGCGGCGCCGGCTGCGGCAGCGGTCGTGCTGTCCAGTGTCGGCTCGACGAAGCGGCCGGCCTGGTTCTGGATGAAAGCGTAGGGGAGCCGGTTCTGCACGGCGTAGGCCAGCTCGACGTACCCGATTGCTCCGGGCATCTGCTTGACCTGGCCAGTCACGCCCTCGTTGCCTTTCGCTCCCAGCCCGACCGGCCAGTTCACGCTGGTCCCTTTGCCCACGCGTGTCTTCCAGGTAGGGCTCACCACCGAAAGATAGTCGGTGAAGATGTTGGTGGTGCCCGAGCCGTCAGAGCGGTAGACTGCTACGACCGGACTGTCGGGAAGCCGCACGCCGGTGTTGTCGCGCGCCAGGCGCGGGTCGTTCCACTTTGTAACCTCGCCCAGGAAGATACCGGCGATCGTCTCCGGGGACAGCATGAGGCGCGTCTCGACGCCGGGCAGGTTGTAGGTTAGCACGACCGCACCGAGCACTGTGGGGATATGCAGGATCTTCCCGGGCGCCTGGGCAAGCTGCTCGTCGGTCATCGGCGCGTCCGAGGCTCCGAAGTCCACGGTCCGCTCGATAATCTGGCGGATGCCAGCGCCAGAGCCGATCGATTGGTAGTTGATCCGCACGCCCGTTTGTTTCTCGTAGACATCGAACCATTTTGAGTAGAGAGGATAGGGGAAGGTCGCCCCGGCACCGGTCAGGCTGGTCGCCTGGCTGGTCCGGCCGCCGGATGGCGGCCGGACCGGTTGCATGCCTTCCCCGCGGCACGCGGCCAGGGCCAGCGCGGGCCCAAGCAGCAGCGTGGCAGGCGGCACGATTATCTGCCGTCGGGTATACATACGTCCCTGAAACCTCCTTGGTGTCATGGACCGAGTTCCGTTCCGGAACGATGGCCCGGAGCGTATCCCGGACCGGAGCTGGTCGGCTACGTTGCTGATACTTGGCTTGTATTTAGCTTATGCTCGATAGTTTATACTTCACAGCTTACCGAGGATGAGCATACCCGGCGGGGTTGAAGCCGGCACGAGGTGAACCTTATGGGGAGCTTAAGGTTCGTTGAACGTTCGCTGAAACAGCCAGGGGCAGCGCGAAGGTGAACGTGGCGCCGCGGCCTTCGCCAGGCGACTCAGCCCAGATGCGGCCGCCGTGGACCTGCACCAGGTGCTTGGCGATAGCCAGTCCCAGGCCGCTACCACCACTGCCGCGGGAGCGGTCGGCCTTGTAGAAGCGCTCGAACAGCCGCGGCAGGTCCTCGGGAGCAACGCCGATGCCGGTATCTGCCACCGCGACGGCAACGTGGCCGTCCCGCGGTTCAATGGTCACGGTGATCTGCCCGCCCGGCGGCGTGAACTTGATGGCATTATGGAGCAGGTTCATCACCACCTGCTGGATGCGCTCCGGGTCAGCCCGCACCAGCGGTAGCCCGCCGGCGGGCCGGACCACCAGCCGCAGTCCCTGCCGCTCGGCATGCGGCCGCAGCCGGTCGGCAGCGAGCGCGACAGCTTCGGCGAGGTCCACTAGCTGGAGGCGCAGACGCAGTTGCCCGGATTCGATCCTCGAGAGCTCTAACAGCTCCTCCACCAGCCGGGCCAGGCTGTCGACCTCCGCCTGCATGCGCGCCAGGAAGTCGCGTGCGGCGGCCGGGTCCTCTAGCGTGCCGTCTTGGAGCGTCTCGACCAGCGCCTTGAGCACCGCCACGGGGGTGCGTAGCTCGTGCGAGACATTGGCGACGAAGTCCCGCCGTACACTCTCGGTGCGTCTGAGCTCGGTGACGTCCTGGAGGATCAGCAGCACCTGAGGGCCGGACCCTCGCACCTCGGGGAGGCGAGAGGCCATCGCCTGGACCGCGCGCATGCCATCGCCCGTATCCAGGTCGACGAGACGCGGTGCTGTCGCGGCCGTGCCTGTCAGGGCTGCGTGCACCAGCGCCGCCAGCTCATGATGGCGCACGACCGCCATCAGCGAGCGCCCTCGTGCACGGGCAGGTGTCGTCCCAAGCAGACGAGCAGCTGCTGGATTGATCAGGCGCACCAGGCCTTCGCCGTCGGCGATTACCAGGCCATCGGCCATGTGGCGCATGATTGCCGCCAGCCGCTCCCGTTCTGCCTCGACGGCTCGGATGTACGTGCGCAGCGCAGCGGCCATGTCGTTGAGTGAGCGGGCAAGCAGGCCCACCTCGTCGTTGCCGCCTGCCGGGATATGCTGCTCCAGCTCACCCCTCGCAAGCCGCTGGGCCGCCTGCGTGAGCAGAGCGATCCGCCGCGCCGTCACCCGCGTGATGGTGATGGCCATGGCGATCGCCAGCATGACCGCCGCGGCCAGAGTAACGCTCACCGCAGCCACGACCTGGTTCAGGGCAGCCTCCACCTCCTGGACCGGCAGGGCAACCCGTGCCACGCCGAGCACTGCGCCGTCCTGTTCGATAGGGACGGCAACGTAGAGCAGGTCCTGGTTGAGCGTGGCGCTGTGCCGGCGACTGTGCCCTGCTCCAGCACCCAGGGCAGCAGCTACCTCAGGACGGGCAGCGTGGTTGTCCATGGTCGTCGGGTCGTGGTCGGAGTCACCGAGCACCGTGTCGTCGGCAGCGATGAGCGTGATCCGGACGCCCATCGTGTGGCCAAGGCGCTTGGCCAGGGTGTCCAGAGCAGTGCTGTCCCGCGCGGCCAGCAGGTCACGCGCCTGGTCTGCCACCACGTGGGCCTGGCGCTGGAGCTGGGCTTCGAGCCAGCTGAGGCGCTGCGCACGTAGCACGATGATCAGGTACACGCCCAGCACAATGAGCACAGCGGCGATGAGCGCTACGTAGCTTGCCGCGATGCGCCACGGGATCCGCGTGAACATTGCGTTGCTACCTGGCGTTTGCTCCTCGCGGGCTTAGCCGGTAAAGCGATAGCCCACGCCGCGCACAGTCTCGATGCGGCGCGGCCGTGAGGGCTCGTCCTCCAGCTTCTCGCGCAGGCTGCGAATGTGGACGGGTACCGTACCAGTATCTGCTGCGCTATCGTAGCCCCACACCTGCTCCAGCAGCCGCTCGGCTGAGAACACCTGGCCGCGATGGCGCACCAGGAAGACCAGCAGGTCGAACTCCTTGGGCGTCAGCGCCACCGGCACCCCACCCTTCAGAACACGATGGGCTGCCGGGTCGATCTCCAGATCGCCGGCCACCAGGCGCTCACGAGTCGCCTCCGCGGTGCGCTGCGCCAGCTCCTCCAGCAAGAGATCGCGGCGGCGCAGCAACGCCTTGACTCGCGCGAGCAGCTCGCGCATGCTGAACGGCTTGGTCAGGTAGTCGTCTGCGCCAAGCTCAAGGCCCACAACGCGGTCAATCTCCTCGCTTTTCGCAGTGAGCATGAGGATAGGGACAGAGCTGTACCGGCGGATGCGACGGCAGACCTCATAGCCGTCCAGCTTAGGCAGCAGCACATCCAGGATGATCAGGTCTGGCCCGTTGGCTGCACACGCCAGGGCGGCCTCTCCATCGGCCGCCGTCAGCACCTCGTAGCCTTCGCGACGCAGGTTGTACCTGATCGTCGCCAGGAGGGTAGGTTCGTCCTCAACGAGCAGAATCGTTGCCACGCTAGTCTTTCTCCACGCCGGCTGCTAGCGCTATAGATGAGCCGAGTAGCCGTGCTGCACACCTACTCATCGACCCTACACCAACGGTGACACTGCCGGTGCAGCCGGCCTCTCCGAACAGAAGGATACCGCGTCGCACGCAGCGCTGCCTACTCAGACCTCCGGGGGGTGGCTCTCGGGATGCGGATGCCCGTTCCGCAGCGCCTGATCTGCATACATGCGCAGCCGCTCGAGCGCCGCGCGCGCGGCTGTAAGGGCATCCAAGGGGGGCGGCTCAGGGGCGTACCGCGCCTGGATGTACACCTGTGTCAGCAGGTGTACCTCTGGTGTCCCTGGTCGGAGTGGCTCAAGGCTGATCAGCGCCTGCTCGTATTCACGCGGGGTCTCATCGAGCGCGCGTCCGCGGCCCAGTCGCGCCCCCAGCCGCAGCAGCTCGCGGTAGAGCTCCCGCACATCCCGCAGCGCCCGCGCCGGGCTGTCTGATGGCAGGGACCTCGGGTGGATCAGGAGCATGCCTCCGGCCGGCTTGCGCAGGAGCCCGCGCAGCCAGTGCAGCAGCGCTGCCTTGAGCTCGTCCCACGGCCAGACGAAGTCGCGATCTTCGACGACGTTGTCGCCTGTGCCGAAGCCGGCAAAGCGCCGCACAGCCGCGGCGATCAGGGCGCCGATCAACACCGCGCCCAGTGCCAGGAGCGCCCACTGCAGGATCAGCACCAGCACCGCCGGGGGATGGGCGCCCTGGTCCTGGAGCTGGCGAAGCTGCTCTGCCCAGTTCGGCACCAGCGGCTGCGGTGCTTCTTGGAGCTGGCCGGTGTGCAGGAACCGGCGCAAGAAAGTAACCACGAATTCGATCAGCATGCCCACCGGCAGGGCGATGGCGTAGAGTAGAAACCACGCCAGCCGCTCCAGCGGGCCGGCCAGCGGCCGGAAGAGCGCGTCGAGGCGCTCGAAGCTGAGGACGCCGACGAGGGTGAGCGCGAGCAGCAGCACGACGGCCACCACCGCCAGGAGCATAGCCAGCCAGGGCCCGCTCACCCGCAACGGTGGCTCGTCTGGCGCCGCCGGACGCTCGCTCGTATCCAGGATGCGCGCCAGTGGCAGGCCGAGTAGTCCGGAGATAAGCAGCACCAGCGTCGCCAGAGTCAGGCTCGCCGTGCTTGCAGCGTCCCGCGCCGGTGTCGCCGCGTGAACGAGGAGTCCAGCGGCCAGGGCGATAATGCCCAGGCGAAAGGCGCCTTCCACGCTGTCCGAACTCAGGCGGCTTCGTCCGGCAGCGATGCCGCGCAACCAGGCGATAACAGACAGCAGCACCGCCGCACCCACCCGCAGGCCCAGGCTGCCCTGCCATGCCGCGTCCCACGCGGCAGGCCAGCCTATGTGCGTAGCGGCGGTCCACAAGGCCTGGCTGCCCAGCGCCAGGCTCACGGCCAGCCCGGCCAGCGCCAGCAGGAGCCGGGCGAACCGCAGCGACGGCATGAAAGCGGCGAGCCGTGCTGCCATTGCGGCTCCGCTCAGCACCACAGCGAGCTGGAGTGTATCCAAGGGGAGGTACGGAGCGAATGGATCGATGAGGTACGCCAGCGCTAGGCTCCAGGCGAACAGCCAGGCTGCTTCGCCAGCCAGCACGAGCCCGAGCTGCACCTGCCGGACCGGCCGCCCGCGCAAGGGTCCTGCGCCGGCTTGTCCAGGACGCTGCATCGCCCCTCACCTCCTTGCCGGGCTGCTGGTCAGGCCGGCAGCAGCACAGCGCAGTTCCGCGAGCTCTCGCCAGGCCTCGGGTGGGCCCACCCGGCGCACCGTGATGCCGGCTAGCGACGCCGGGGCGTCCTGGCGCCCGGTGAGCACGACCGTGACCGCGTGGCCGCGGTGCGCCAGGGAGAGGAGCGCCGCCACCGTCGGCGCCGTGAGCACGCCTGTGATCGCCACAATGGTTGCACCAAACGGAAGCCGCCTGGCGTCCTCCCCCAGTACTGCCTCAAAGGCACGGACAGCGATCGGTTGGAGCCGACCCAGCGCATCCAGGATGTTCGGGAGCCGCGCCGGGTCGCCAGTCGGGTCGACGGCGACCTTCATGCGGCGGAAGTAGTGCATCCCGTTCGTCACCAGGCCGACCTGGTAGCCCTGTTCAAAGGCCCAGGCAGCGATCGACGCTGCGGTCATAATCGAGAGCTCGAGCACGTCGGGATCGTAGCCGAGCCCCCACCATTCAGCAGGGGTGGACTGGAGGTTCAGGAAGATGGCCAGCGTGTGGCTGGTGGTGGCCTCGTACACCTTTGCCTGGAGGCGCTGCGTGCGCGCCGTCGCTGCCCAGTGCACGCGGCGCAGGCTATCACCCGGGCGGTAGTCCCGTACCCCCGCCAGGCGGCTGGGATCCTCAAACAGCCAGCTCCGCGTGCGCACCTCTCCCATTGGGCGGCGCGCCGGCAGACCCAGCCCGGCGACCGGCACTACGCGCGGATACACCACCAGCACATCCTCCTGGGTGCGCAGCTCCTCGCGCGTGACCAGCCCAAAGAGGTCACCTGTACGCAGGCGGACTGGGCCAAAGCGATGCTCCCCGCGCCCAGTGCAGGGGATCTGGTAGTGGCGCCGCACGCGCTCATAAGGACGCAGGGCGAGCAAGGCGGCGAGCAGCGAGCGGTTGGGCTTGTGCGAGTAGAGGACGCGACCGCGGGCCGGTGGCAACGCTCGCGGGATCTCGTCCTCGATCTCCAGCCAGGCCAGCGGCAGAAGCTTGCGGTTGACCACCTCGATCTCCAGGTCGACCGTGTCGCCGAAGCGGGCGGCTCGCTGGCTGAGGCGCCGGCGGTACTCCAGGCCGGTGAGACAGTAGCGCTCGTAGAGCTTGGAGACACCAGCGGCCACCAAAAGCGCCAGCGACAGCACAAAGAGCGGCCCCTGCCGCGCCAGAATGCTCAGCAGCAACAGCACCGCCAGCGCCCACAGCGTTGCCGGTCCTAGCATAGCTACGCTCCCACGGTGGCCGTGTCCTCCACTGGCGCGGGCACCTGTCGCAGCACATCGGCAATCAGCTCCGCTCCGGCGCGGCCATCCAACCGGCTCGCCGCGTTGAGAATGATGCGGTGGCTCAGCACCGGCGCGGCCAAGCGCTTCACATCATCCGGCAGCACATAGCTGCGCCCCTCTAGCGCGGCCAGCGCCTGGCTGCCGCGGAAGAGCGCCAGGCTTGCCCGCGGGCTTGCTCCCAGGGCCACGCCGGTGTGTGCCCGCGTCGCCCGCACGAGGTCTACCAGGTAGCCGGCCACCGCATCGCTGACATAGACGCGACGGCAGATGCGGCAGAGCTCAGCCAGCTCGCTAGCCGGCAGCACCGGCTGAAGCTCAGCGAGGGGGTTCGCCTCCTGGAAGCGGCGCAGGATCTGCTGCTCCTCGTCGCGTTCGGGGTAGCCCAGCGAGATCCGTAGCATGAAGCGGTCGAGCTGCGCTTCCGGCAGGGGAAAGGTGCCCTCAAGCTCGATCGGGTTCTCCGTTGCCAGCACGAAGAACGGCCAGGGCAAGCGGCGCGTCTCGCCATCGACAGTAACCTGGCGCTCCTCCATGGCCTCTAGGAGAGCCGACTGCGTGCGCGGCGTAGCGCGGTTCAGTTCGTCAGCTAGCAGCACCTGGGCGAACACCGGCCCGGGACGGAACTGGAACTCCTGGGACTTCTGGTTGAAGTAGCTCACGCCGGTAATATCGGACGGCAGGAGATCGGGCGTACACTGGAGACGGGCGAAGGTGAGATCAAGCGAGCGGGCCAAGGCCTTGGCCAGAGTGGTCTTGCCGACGCCTGGCACATCCTCGATCAGCACATGTCCTTCGCACAGCAACGCCACCAGCAAGAGCGTGGTTGCCTCAGCCTTGCCGATCAGCACACGACCGACGTTCTCCCGCACACGAGCGCCCGCCTCCGCCACTCGCTGCACCTCGCTCTGCGTCATCAGCGCAACCTCTTGTCTGCATCTCCGCATCTACTTAAACAAATTAAACAAAACGAAACGAAAACTAAACAAACTAAAAACAAAAAGAGCTTCTACCCGGCATGCCCATGCCAAGTAGAAGCCATCAGCCACCGACGTGGCAACGCAAAGCCAGCACATGCAGAACGGGCCTCATCGCCCTGCATGCTGTCATAATCGTACCGCAGGAGCATATGCCTGGTCAAACGCTGCTGCTACTTCACGTTGCGATTATCCCTGCGGTTGCACCGGCACGCCGAGCCAAGTGAGCACCGGCGGCAGGGGCTCGTGAGGGGCTCGTGCCTCCGCCAGCCCCTGCCAGCCCCGCTGGGAGCGCCCCCCCAGGCCCCTGCTGAGAGACCGCCGCCTAGGGGCGGTCAGGGGCGCGGCCAGTACTCCCAGGACGCGGGGAGGCCGGCTGCCTCGGCCTCCACCTCCTTCCCCTGAGCGCGGCCTCCCCGGCATCTCGCGAGCCCTGCTGGTGCAACGCCTGCGCCGGTTGGAGCGCTGCGGGGTCGTCGAGCGGCGCGTCGCTGACAACGGGCGCGCCCCCGCCTACCATCTCACGCCAGCAGGCCGGGAGTTGCGGCGCCTCGTCGATGCCCTCGCTGCATGGGGCGCTCGCTGGGCATTCGGCGACCCTGATCCGGCTGACCTGGACCCGGTCTTGCTCCTCTGGTGGATGCGGGGACGCGTCCACCACGATTGTCTCCCGCCGCAGCAGGTGGTAGTGCAGTTCGACTTCCGCGGGGCAGGGGCCAGGACCCTGTGGCTGATCCTGGACCGCCGCGATGTCTCCGTTTGTCTCCAGCACCCCGGCTTCGACAGCGACGTCCTCGTGACTGCGGATCTGGCGGCCTTCTATCGTGTGTGGCTCGGGCGCAGCACCTTCGCCGAGGCGGTGCGCAGTGGCTTGGTGCAATTGGATGGCCTGCCGTCTCTCACGCGTGCCTTCCCCGGCTGGTTCGCCTGGAGTCCGGTGGCGGAAGTGGTGCGTGCGGCGGCAGCCAATTCCCTCCCGCGCGCCTGAGCTCAGACGAAGCGCCGCGGGGCCACGGCTCAGGCGCCGGTGCGCAGGCACTCCTGGAGTGTTGCCCACGCTAGCTCCGCCTCGCGCTCGTCCTCTTCATCCCACGCCGGGCCTGCAGCGCGGGTGCGGGCGCAGGCAAGCACGCCCAACCGCACCAGGTGGCGCTTGGCCGGTCCCAGCTTCTGCATCAGCGGCTGGACGCGCCAGTGCAGAGTCCGCGCGGCGTCGCGGTCGCCGCGCTCCCACAGGTCGAAGATGCGCACGAGGATCGCGGTGAGATGGCACGCCGGCATGTTGCCAGCCGCGCCGCGGCTCAGCTCGGCGATCATGTTGTTGCCGCCACTGCCCCCGAAGACGCCCCACAGCCGCGGCTCGCCAGCCCGCACCAGGGCACCGATGTTATGGTGTGCCGGCTGCACCTCTTCCTTCACATAGTGCACCTGCTCGACCTCGCGCAGGATGCGCAGCACCTGGTCGCGGCTCAGCGCGGCGACGCCGGCGTTCTGGATGAAAACCGGCCCTTGAAACGCCCGGGCGATGGCCTCGTAGTAGCGCAACATGTCGTCTGGAGCGTACTTCTGCACGTACGGCGGCATGGCGATGACCGCGTCGGCGCCGGCATCGTGGGCGGCGCGGGCAAAGGTCACCGCGGCCTGCGTGCAAACGCCGGCCACCCCGATCACCACCGGCACGCGGCCGTTCACCTGCCGGACGACGATCGGGATCATACGCAGCCGCTCTTCGTCGGAGAGGGTGAAGAACTCGCTGGCCATCACCGGGTGCACAATGCCGTGCGCGCCCTGCTCGCAGGAGAACTCCACCACCCGCCGCAGGGCCTCCAGATCGAGCTCACCCTCTTCGTCAAACGGCGTCACCGGAATTGTGAAGATGCCGCGCCATACACGCTGCTGTGCTGTTCTCACCTTCTTCCTCCATGCATACGTAATATACGCAATATATATGTTTACTTAGCCAAGTAAGTTAAGTATGGTGTTAGAGCGGCACTGCTAACAGAGCAGGCCATAGGCCTGCTCTGTGTCTGTGGTAGGCGCCTGCTAAACTGGTTGAGATCTAAGGGAGTCTCACCGGAAGGGAAGCTGCGGAAGTATTCGATCGTTGGCCGGTCGTCTGTGAGCACCGGGCCCGGGCCAACATACGCGCGCAGCTTGGCGTCCCCTGCTAGGAACCACTGCAGTAGCTCCGGTCCCTCTAGAAGACCAACCGCAGCGAGCGCTTGGCGGTCCACGCCTGCCTCTGCCACACGACGGACTAAGAATGACCTGTCCAGCACCATAGGTCGCTTAGATCCTACTACTAGATTGCCCTACTAGATCGCCATTGAGCCACAGCGTAGCGTACGGAAAGACCTCCAGAAAAGTCCGCAGCATCAGTTGATGACGATGCGCGGGGTTGGGATCCAGCCACTGCACCATCAGGCCATCATCTCGCAGCACCGACGCGGCCAGCCGATAGTATTCCGCCGAGTAGAGGTTAGCAGCCCCTGCGTGATGGGGGCGGATGATATCTGCCGTGATGACATCATACCGGCGACCTGCAGCCGCTGCCCGCAGCAGAGAGTTGCGCCCGTCCTCCACCAGCAGTCGCACCGTGGGTCGGCCTACCACTCCGCCGTTCACATGTTCAAAGGTGCGCGCAGCCATGATGACCTCAGGGACTAACTCGATCACCACTCCATGCGCGCCAGGATATTCGGCCACTGCCCCGGCAGTTGTCCACCTCCAAGCCCAATCACCAGCACGTCCCGCGGTGCTGGATGGAGCAGCATCGGCACATGGCCCAGCAGCCGGTGTAGTCGAACCGGGCCTTCGGCATCTTGCGCCTGGGGTCGGCTGTTCAGGTACATAACGCGTCTTTCCTGCGGCAGATCTACCACGCTGACCGTGGCTTCCGCACCCTCTGCATACCAGACCAGCGAGCCACCGACCAGACCGCCAGGGAGGAGGCGGACGGAGAGGTCCGGGGCTCGCGTGGCCAGAAGGCCGAGCGCCACCGCGCCGCCCAGCACCAACCCAAGTCGTGCCGGCCATACGGGACGAGGAAGAATGCTTAGGAGCACTCCCGAGAGCAGCAGGTTAATCGCTGCCAGCGCCACGAGCGTCTGCTGCGTTCCTAGCCACGGGATGAGGACGAATGCACCAGTATACGAACTGAAGATGGCCCCGCAAACGTTCGCCGCGTACAGGCTCCCCACTCGGCTGCCAGCCTCTCCTTCACGCCTGGCATACAGCCGAGCCGCTACCGGAAATGTCATGCCCATAAGGAAAGCAGTAGGGAAGATTGTTGAGAGCGAGACAGTAAGCGCTACCTGATCCTGGGTGTCCAGTGGCACCGGCATGGCTGCCGCCGCAATCCAGGCGGCTAACTCGTGAAGCCGGCTGAACATCCAGATGCTCGCCACCGCTGAGAATCCAAGGAGTGTTTCGATCACAGCGAAGACAAGGCCCCAGTTAAGCTGTTGGGACAGCACCGGACTGATCGCATAGCTCCCAGCGGCAATTCCAGCGAGCACCGTGGCCAGCATGATCGTGAACGGATAAGTGATCCCAAGAACAGCGCCAGGATGCGCGTCCGGACTAGCTCATATGCAAGCGAACAGAACCCGGATAGCGCGTAGACTCACACAACTACTGAGATGCCCCAAGCTGATCGCTCCATATCCAGCGCGACCTGTCGGGCGCTGGCGCTTTGACGAAGCCGGGAGGGATCATAGCCCGCACTATGCCCAGCATCGGAATGGTCCATGACCGCAGGCGCCCTGGATGGTAGGACGCCTGCGGTCTGGGGCTGGGCCGGCGGCCGCACACCAGGGCAAGTGTCAAGGCCACCAGTCCGGCGAAGCCATTGCCCGCCGCCGCAGCAGAGGCCGTGAGCTGCAAACCATTGGGAGGCATAACAGAGATCTGCCGTATGTACGCCCTACTGTAGCCAGGCTCCGCCCGCTGTCAATAGCAACGCAAGCAGGCGGATACCGTTTGCGTTATGCATGCCATTCTGGCAAGATATGCTCGGCGAGAAGACTGTCTTTATAACTGTGTATATGTATAGACTGTTGTCTTTACATATAGACATATAGATCACATGTAGAGCGCGGTGCACGAACGATCGCGTCGCCTCGCTGCCTGCATTGCTCCAGCGTGACGGTGCTTGGCCCTTCCAAGGCTGCGAGCGCTCTGGTCACCAATGCACGGAGCAGCGCGGCCGAACCACTTCGTCGAGGCCGCACAAGCATTGGTGCTGGTGTACAACAGGGGGATGACAGCGACAGAGACTCCAGCCCAGGCCGGTAAAGGATTCGCTGCCCCGGAGGTGGCAACAAGTGCGGCGACTGCTGCCTCTCTGAGGCCCGTGCGCGTGGTGATCTTGCGGCTTGGCAGCGCGATTGGGCAGTTCCTGCAGAGGCAGGCGCCTGACACTGCGGCCGCGCTGGTTCTCCTGGGGAGCAGCCTGATCTTCTTCGCCCCGGCACTCCTCACTGGACAGCTCCAAGTAGAGGACGACTCCCGCTTCTTCTACGTGCCGTTCTTGCGCCGGGTCGGCCAAGTGCTACGGCAGGGCGAGTTGCCACTGTGGATCCGTGATGTGTTCGGGGGCTATCCGCTCTTCGCCGACGGTGAGGTAGGGATGCTGTACCCCTTGCACCTGCTGCTACTCCCGTTCCTGCCAACCGAGCAGGCTGTGCTCTGGCTACGCGTGATCCGGTTCACGCTGGCCGGCATCTTTGCCTACGCCTACCTTCGCACACTGCGCGCTGGACGCTTTGGCAGTCTGGTGAGCGGTGTGGCCTACATGTTGTGCGGCTTCGCTGCCGGGCAACTCGTCCACACAAATATCAGCGAAGGCATGGCTTGGCTGCCGCTCGTGCTGACATTTTTAGAGCGGAGCGCCACGGCCGCCGCACCCGCGCGCTACCGGTTCGCTGCCTTTGCTGGCGTGGCGCTGGCGATGCAGGGCCTGGCCGTCCACATCCAGGTCGTGGTCCTCACCGCCGCCTTTGGGGCGCTCTACCTAGCCTACCGTATCGCCTGGAATAGCGGCGGTGCCCTCACGCCCTATTGGGCGCACCCGCGCTGGGCTGCGCCGCTTCGCCTGGTTGGGCGCGGACTGCTCCTGGCCGCGCTTGGCAGCGTCTGGGGAGCGGTCGGGCTCGGCCTGGCGGCAGTGCAATTGCTGCCGCTCTATGAGCTTAGCCGCTTCTCCCTGCGGAGCTCCGGATTGGACCTCAGCAACGCGGCGATCAACTCGCTCCCGCGCGAGCACCTCGTCACCCTGGTCTTCCCGCACCTGTTTAAGGATGCGCAGAACCGCTACTGGGGGCTGTGGATCGAGTTCGAGATCATTACCTACGTTGGCCTGCTGACGCTCGCGCTCGCTATGCTGGCGCTGCTCTGCCGCCCCGGCGCACACACGCTCTTCTTCGGCGTAGCTTCCATTGGCACGCTGGTGCTGGCCATGGGCAAGTATGGCCCGCCCGTCGCCGTGCTGGTGGCCGAGCAGATAGGTGCGCTGGGCCTCCGGTCGCCCGGGCGCTTCCTGCTGCTCTTTGCCCTGGCCATGGCTGTGCTGGCCGGCCTCGGCGCTGACTACCTGGATCAGCGTGCTGCAGGCACCCGACGGCGCTGGCCTGCGGTCCTGGTCTTCGTGCCCCTGGCCCTGGTCACAGCCGGTGCAGGGCTGTTTCTACACCGGCTGCAAGAGGCCATCGCAGCCGACCTCCCACTGGCTCGCCAGGCTCAGCAATGGGTGCTCGCGTACATCTCTCAGGACCAGCTCGGCTATACTGCCGGGATGCTTTCTGAGGCAAGCCTCGACCAGGCGTGGCGTAACGCACGCGACGCGCTGAGCAGCACCAACCCGCGTGTGCAGCAGTGGGCCCTCCTGATGGCCGCCAGCATCGCCGCGCTCGGCGGTCTCATCTTGCTTCCACGCCCGGTACCGCGTGACACTACGGCCCTAGCAAGCAGATTGCGACAAGGCGGCGTGCGGCTGGCTCTGCGCGGCGCCGCCCTGGTAGTGCTGGTGACAGACCTGATCATCTTCGGACAGCACGTGCATCCGCGCGTGCCGCTGGAGCGGTTGGCTCCCGCCTCCGATGCGGCCCGTTACCTGCAGGCCCAGTTCGAGCAAAGCGCGCCGGGGCTGCGCCCACCGTACCGCGTGTACACTCGCTCGGACATCTTCGACAGAACGTATGACGTGAGGCCTAACGCGCTGGCCGGCTGGAACGTGGCGGACACATCCGGATATAGCTCTCTACAGATGGCGCGCCACGCGGCGTTCCAGGCCGCCGCCGAATACAGCGATAACCGCCTGCTGGACCTTTGGGTGGCCCGCTACCTGGTGGTCCGGGCTACCGGCCATATTCAACCCTCCTACGGCTTGCTCTCGTTCCACCCGCAGCGCCCGCTGCTGAGCGCCTACGGCGGCGGCTCGGCAGCTGTGGCACGCTACCGCGTGCCACAGATCCGCGCTGTCGAGCTTCAGGTGCTGGCCACGCTCTTCGACGCTGCCGGCCTGCCCCAGGACACCGAAGTCGCACGCATTATGGTGATGGACACCACGGGTACAGTCCAGCGCTTCACTCTGCGCGCTGGCAGGGAGATCGCCGAGGCTACCTACGACCAGGTAGGTGTGCAGGGCAGCGTGGCCCATGCTAGAGCGAAGGTCGGGGTGACGCTGCCATCAAAGGGCATGGACGGCTCAGACCAGCCGCTGCACCTCTACTTCACTGCGCTGCCCTTCGACCGGCCGCGCGTGATCACGCGCATTGTGGTGCACACGCTCCTCCCCGAAGTGCGCTTCCAGCTCTACGGCTTCGGTCTGGGGCTGCCAGACTGGCAGGTGGCACAGATCGAGCCCTTCTGGCGGGAGAAGTACCGCCCCGCCTACCGGGATGCCCACGTGCGCGTCTACGAGAACACCCGTGCCTTGCCGTACGCGTACCTGGTGGCCGGGAACCTGTACCACCAGGCACCGATGTACTGGGCCGTATGGCCGAGGGCGCATTCGAGCCCGAGGTGGCGGCACTCCTAGAGAGCATAGATGGCGTACCTGCACCACAGGCCACACCACGTCTGGCAGGCACACCTCAGGTTGACCCGGCGAGCGACGAAAGGCCGCGCGCCCTAGTCGAGACGAGCAGTGACGGGGCGTGGGCGCGCTCGCCGGCAGGCTATACTGTGTTGCGCCGCCTGAGGCGCGAGGAGGTAGTGCTGGAAGTGAATGCTTTTGCCCCGGCTTACCTCTTTGTGGCCGACCCGTACTATCCGGGGTGGCGCGCGTTCGTCGATGGCGAAGCCGCCCCGATCTACCGCGCGAACTACCTGTTCCGGGCCGTTCCGGTCCAGCCGGGCATCCATGAAGTTGTGATTCGCTTCCAGCCATGGAGTGTGGCTCTGGGCGGGCTGATCTCGCTCACCACAGGAGGGCTCGTGCTTGTGATGAGCGCGGGCAGCATCGGCGCCGCGCTCTGGCGCCGCTGGCACACCAGAACCCACGCTGGGCAGCTCGAGTAGAGCTGCCCCACGTGGGAACCACTCACTTCTCACTTCCTCCCCTGCATGGTTCAGGGGCAGGCCGCTCCTAATAACTAGTAACCTGGACACGCTTGCCTGTGGGACACAAGCATAACTCCCATGGGCCCGGTGAGGGGGTTAAGGAGCAAGGCCACTACTTCAGTCCAGTAGATGTTGGGGCTGCACAGTGAGACGCAGTCCGTCCCTGCGCCCCAACTCACAGGGCTAGAGCGGGCTTCAGACCATCGGCCGGTGCTGCGCTTCCTCGCGGGACCGCTGCTGCTCACGCTCCAGGTCGGCTTCGACCTCAGCGCGGATATCCTCCAAACGGATGACCATGCGCTCGACGGTGAGGGTGAGCTCATCCAGGGTGCCATGCGGGGCGATCAGGCCGTAGATCGCTGTGGGCAGGCCGGCCCGCAGCGCCCAGCACACATCGCCGTACGACCAGTGCCACCACTCGCCCCGGTAGTTGGTGAAGCCACCTGCCATCATGGCCTCCCGCAGCATCTGCCGGTTGCGCTGTGCCTCCGGCGAGAGACCAGGCACATTGGCAAAGCGCACGCGCGGCGTGTCCTTCAGCGGCGAGACCATATCCAGTGGCTCACCATCAGGGCCGACGATCGTCACGTCCACAGCAGCGCCGCAGGAATGGCCCGGTGGGCTGTAGGGCACATCCGGTGGATGGGAAAGCTGGTTGATGCGCCGGCGGATGGTAGCGTAGGACCATTCGGAGTGCTGGCGCTGCAGGCGCAGGAAGTGGCGCCAGTAGCCGCGCGCCTGCGCCCAGATAGGGCGATGCGCCGAGCTAACGCGCAGGCGGTAGCCTGGCGGGAGCGCTGCGGCGGCGCGCTTGAGCATCTCCGCCGGGGTCTTGCGCAGATACGTCGCTGTGGCATACATCTCCAGTCGCTCGGGCGGGATGGCCAGGATCACCTCGGGACACACCTCCCGCAGGTCGACCAGCGGCTCGCCGCATTCGACGATCTTGATCCGCCGCTGGAGATGAAGCGGCTCGCCACCAATAGCCCATTCGGGGTACCGGCGGCGCGGCTGCGCCTGCTCGAGCTGGGCCGGGCCGGCGCTGGAAGGCGCAGAAGACAGCGAAGAAGAGCGAAACGCAGTCGTGTCTACCATACGTCCGACCTGTGCGGGCGCAGGCGGGTCTGCGTTCTGCGCGCCCGCACCACCAGTAGGATACCACGCCGGGCACTGCCGCGCTCGCATCTGGCACGCCCGACTGGCCTGCTGCGAGACCGCTGGCCGCCGGGGTATACTGAAAAAACTATGCCTGAAAAGCAACGCCGGGAGGGCCCCTCAGGGCGGTGGCGCCCGCGAACCGTCGCGGACAGTGCCGGAAAAACGAAGCAGTAGCTATGCAAGTACGCATGCAGCACGAGACCACAGAGCCCCAGGAAGTCCTGTACGGACCGCCTGCGCCACTGGTCGGGGGAGGGCCGGGTCCTGAGCCGCTCTCCAGCGTGGGCCGGCTGGTGTGGCGCATCGCCTGGCCGGCCATTCTGGAGAACCTGCTCCAGACCGCGCTCGGCATCGTTGACCTCCTGATGGTCAGCCGCCTGGGCGCGCCGGCCGTGGCGGGCGTCGGCACCGCCGTGCAGCTCACGTTCCTGCTGATCTCCGTGATGAGCGCCATCACCGTGGGTGCGATGGTGCTCATCGCCCACGCCACCGGCGCCCGCCGGCCCGAGCGTGCCACGGAGGTGGCGCGCCAGGCGCTGCTGCTCGGGCTGCTGCTGAGCGTTGCTGCCACAGCCATCGGCGTGCCGCTGAGCGAGCCTGCTGTGCGGCTCCTGGGCGTGACCGGCGAGGTGGCCAGGATCGGTGGCGATTACCTGCGCATCGTGATGGCGTTCTCGCTGGTGCTGATCTGGCAGCTCACTGCCGGGGCACTGCTGCGCGGCGCCGGGGACTCCCGCACCCCGCTCGCCGCCGCGCTCGCCGGCAACGTGCTCAACGCGGTGCTGGCGTACGGGCTGATCTTCGGCCACTTTGGCCTGCCGCAGCTCGGTGCAGCCGGCAGCGCCTGGGCGGCCACGGCCGGCCGCCTGCTCGGCCTGCTCATCCTGGCGCGCGTGCTGCTGAGCCGCCGTGGCGCCGTCACCCTGCGCGGCAGCCTCTCCTGGCGTGTGGAGCCGGGCCTGGCGATCGAGGTGCTCCGGCTGGGCCTGCCGGCGATGCTCGAGCAGGTGCTCATCTCGCTCGCCTTCACCACGTTCACGGCAATCGTGGCCACGCTCGGCACGCAGGCGCTGGCGGCACAGCGGATCGCCTTTAACGCCCTCTCGCTCTCCTTCCTGCCCGGCTTCGGCTTCGCCATTGCCACGACGACAGTGGTCGGGATGAGCTTGGGCGGCGGGCGCCCTGATCGGGCTCGCCGCGCCGTGGGCTTTGCTTTGCGCGCAGCCATGCTCTGGATGGGCACCATCGGCGTGTGTTACTTCTTCCTGGGCGTCCAGGTCCTGCGCCTCTTCTCCGACGATCCGCTGGTCATTGCCCAGGGCGCGGCCAGTCTAAAGAGCATCGCGCTAGCGCAGCCGGCCTGGGCCATCGGCATGGTCCTGTCAGGTGCCCTGCGCGGCGCAGGCGACACGCGCTTCCCCATGCTGGCGAACGCCGGGAGCTTCTGGCTCGGCCTCGTTCCCCTCTCGTTCATCTTCATCCGTCTTCTTGGCCTGGACCTGCCCTGGGGGTTCGCTGCAGCGATCGCGCAGGCGGTGCTCGGCGTCACGCTCAACGTCTGGCGTTACCGCCACAGCGCCAGCAGATGGCAGGGGCTTGCCACCGTTGCCGAAGCAGACGGGCAGCTCGCTGTGGCCAGCGCGCCAGGCGCCGCTGGAACGGCTTGAAAGCTCGACGCTCTCCCGCGATACTGATGACATGGACCGCCAGGACCGCCCCCTCTATGCACCTGTCATTGGCGAGCCTTCCTCGCCACATGATACTGGCGCGTCCGGCGAAGCTGCTTCGGCCTGGGCGCTCTTCGCCACGCTCGGCGCGCTGAAGCTGGTCCTGGCGCTGGCCATCGTGGCGATGTATCCGACCTACGAGGCGGTCCTGGTGCAAGTGGTGACGAGCTGGCCCTGGCTCGTTGTGCCGGCGATCGTCCTGGCTGCGCTGGTGCTGCTCTGGTATCGCCGCCTGCGCGTCCGCGCCCGGCGCAAGCGCCTGCTGGAGGCGGAGTGGCGCGCCGATTGAGCCTAGCGCGATGGGCGTGCTGTCGGGGTGCTCGGTACACCGCGGCTCCGCTGAGAGACCGGCCACCGAGGAACGCGGCCTGGCTGTCGACCGACGTTTGCAGACCAGCGTTGTAGACCGAAGTTGTAGACCGAAATGGAGAGATCGGGGATGCTCCGGTCGGCGTGGCGCCTTTTCGCACGCGGGCTACGGCTGCGCTGCCCGGCCTGCGGTGCCGGGCAGCTCTTTGCCTCCTGGTTTCGCATGCGTGAGCATTGCCCGATCTGTGGGCTTCGATTCGAGCGCGAGCATGGCTATTACACCGGCGCTATGGGAGTAAACCTGGTCATTACGGAGCTTGCCGTCGTGCTGGGGACGATCCCGCTCGCCTTCGACACCCGCGTGCCGGTGCTGCCGCTTGTGCTCGGCGCCGCGCTCGCCTCGATCGCGTTACCCTGTCTATGCTATCCCTACTCCCGTAGTCTGTGGCTGGCGTTTGATCTGCTGGTGAACCCCGGCCGGGATGACTAGCCCGCCCGGCCGGTGAACTACGATGATTCCCATGCGTAACATCCCAGTATAACATCCTAGCGTAACATCCTATACGGAGCATACGACCCCTACATGGCATACGAGGAGGGATGCGATGCCGACCGGTCGCGCTGCCATCTTCAAGGGCCCGGGTATCCCGTTTGAGGTCCGCGAATTCCCGCTGCCTGATGTGGAGCCCGATGCTATCCTCGTGCGGGTCATTATGGCGAATATCTGCGGCTCCGATCTGCATACCTGGCGCGGCGAGATGCAGCCGCCAGCGCCTATCCATCCCAGCGGGTATGTCACCGGGCACGAGATGGTCGGACGAGTGGCTGCTCTAGGTCGGAACATCACCACGGACTCACTGGGCCGCCCGCTCAAAGAGGGCGATCGCGTGGTCTACACCTACTTTTTCCCCTGCGGGCGCTGCTACGCCTGCCTCGACGGCCTGCCTAACGCCTGCCCGACCCGCTTCACCCGCTTCGGGCCGCGGCGCTCAGATGTCCCGCCCTACTTCATCGGCGCCTTCGGTGAGTACTACTACCTGCGGCCCGGGCATTATGTCTTTCTGGTGCCTGATGAGCTCTCCGATGAAGTGGTGGCGCCGGTCAACTGTGCCCTGGCGCAGGTGATGTACGGGCTGGAGCTGGCCGGGCTGCGTGTCGGTGACACGGTGGTGCTGCAAGGTGCCGGAGGGCTAGGACTCAATGCCGCGGCGGTGGCGAAAGAGATGGGTGCCTCGCTGGTGATCGCTATTGACCAGCTCCCGCAGCGGCTGGCGCTGGCGCGGCGGTTCGGCGCCGACGAGGTGATCTCGCTGCAGGAGTACCCCACGCCTGAGGCGCGCGTAGAGCGAGTGAAGCAGCTTACCGCCGGGGCAGGCGCCCATATCGTCATGGACCTGGTCGGCGTCCCGGCGGTCATTCCCGAGGGTCTGCAGATGCTGCGCATGGGTGGCCGGTACGTCGAGATCGGCTGCATCGCCCCGGGCGAAGTTCGGCTCGATCCCTCGCAGTTGATCTGGGGCAACCGGCGGATCATCGCCATGACCCACTACCATCCAGCGGTGCTCCCCCGCGCCCTCGAGTTTCTCGTGCGCACCAAGGGGAAGTACCCGTTTGACCGGACGCTCTCACACAAGTTCCCGCTCGAACAGATCAATGAGGCCTTCGCCCAGGCAGAGTGGCAGCGCACTCATGGCGACCAGACCCAGGTCGTGCGGGCCTCGCTGGTGATGTAGCGTGCGCTGCACGTGCCATCCTCCTCCGTACGCTGGCCCGGACACCTCGTGAGGCAGCCGGCAGACATGATCATCGATATGCATGTACACACCGCAGCCTATGAGGCAGACTTCACGCCCCAGATGCGCGAGGCGGAGAAGTTCGATGCCCGGCTCGTTGTCGCAGTGCTCTGGCCGGCTGGACACCGCGGCGAGGAGCCATACGATGTCTCGGTCAAGTTCTTCCGCGACGCCAACCGGCAGGCGCTCACCCTGTGCGAGCAGTATCCCCAGCGCGTGCGGGCATGGATCTATGTCAACCCGGCGCACACGCGCGCGGCGGTTGAGGAACTCGAGCGCGGGCTGCGGCATCCGGGAGCAGTGGGGCTCAAGCTCTGGGTAGCGCGGCGCGCTTCCGATCCCTGCCTCGATCCCCTGCTGGAGCTGTGCGCTGCGGAAGGGGTGCCGGTGCTCCAGCATACCTGGGTGAAGACTGGTGGCAACCTGCCGGGCGAGTCCACGCCGGAGGACCTCCGCCAGGCAGCGCTGCGGCACCCACGCACGACCTTCATCATGGCTCACTGCGGCGGGGACTGGGAGTACGGCATCAAAGCGGCCCGGGACGCGCCCAACGTCTACGTGGACATCTGCGGCGGCGAGGCCATGCGGGGCTGGACCGAGCGGCTGGTGGCGGCCGTGGGCGTCGAGCGGGTGGTCTTCGGCACGGACATGCCCGGCCGGTCCTTCCCTTCGCAGCTCGCCAAGGTGCTGGGAGCGCGCCTCTCCGACGCGGACAAGGAGCGCATCCTTTTCCGCAACTTCGAGATGATCCTGCAGCAGCGCCGCAGGCCTGGAGGTGTGCCGTGGCTGCCCTGAGTGTCCCGCCCGCGCCCGGCGCGGTGGACGTGAACTGCTATCTCGGCCGGTGGGCTTTCCGGCCGGTGACCTGTCCCACCGTGGACTTGCTGCTCGCCGAGCTTGATCGCGCCGGCATTGCGAGCGCGCTGGTCTCTCCGCTCGACGGCGTGCTGTACAAGGAGCCGATGGCAGCGAACCAGGAGCTGGCCGCGCAGATACAGGCCGCCCCGGATCGGCTCTGGCCCGCGTGCACCCTCAACCCGGCCTTCCCCGGCTGGGAGCGTGACCTCGACGAGTGCATCAAGTACCTGCGGGCGCGGGCGATCCGGCTGCATCCGAACTACCATGGCTACGCGCTGGGAGATCCGCGGGCGCAGGCGCTGGTGCAGGCAGCGGCAAGAGCTGGCCTGCCCGTGCTCGTGGCTGTCGGGCTGGAGGATGTGCGCACGCACCACTGGCATATGCAGGTCCCGGACGTGCCTCTGGTCGAGGTAGCGCGCCTTGCGGCTGCGGTGCCGGAGGCGCGCCTGGTCGTCACCGGCGCGAACTTTGGCCAGCTCGCCGCCCTGTGGCGCAGCGGTGAGCCAGGCCCCCCGAACCTGTTCGTGGAGATCTCGCGCGTCCAGGGGCCGATTAGCGATGTGGAGCAGCTCTGCGCCTGCCTCGGCGTCGAGCGCGTGCTGTTTGGCACGAACCTTCCCTTCCACGAGCCGGCTGCTCCCCTGTTGGCGTTGCAGCACGCCAGCCTCTCTGATGCGGACCGGCTGCGTATCTTCCGCGACAACGCCCTCGCCCTCCTGATCCGGTAGGAGCGGTCGAGCTATCCCGCCGAGCTCTCCTGTCGAGCTATCTCGGTAGAGCACTGTAACTTCCTTCGGTGTACTACGTTGCAGCAAACGCCGGCAGAAGCGGGCGAGTGCGTTGATCTCAGCAAGGAGCACACAGGTCTGGTGAACACGGAAGCATTTCCCGACCTCATCGTCTACTGTGATGGTGCTTCGCGGGGCAATCCCGGGCCGGCGGCGTACGGGATCGTCATCGCGACGCCGGACGGGCGTGAGCTCCTCGCTGAGGGGCGCGCGCTCGGCACGGCAACCAACAATCAGGCTGAGTACATGGCCCTGGAGCGAGCCTTACAGCTCGCTGCCCAGTTCCAGCCGCGCCGCGTCGAGATACGCCTCGATAGTGAGCTGCTGGTGCGCCAGATGAACGGACGCTATCGCGTTCGCTCCCCACTGCTGGCCCCCTTGCATGCGCGCGTCCAGGAGCTCGCGCGCCGTTTGCCTGATGTTCGATTTGTGCACGTGCCGCGCACACTCAACGCACGGGCCGACGAGCTGGCGAATGCCGCGCTGGACCAGGCAGCCCGCCAGCAGCCTGAGCTGCCACGCACCGTCCCATAAAGCGAAAGTTGCGGGCCACGCAAGAAAGGGGCCCCAGGCTCTTGACGCGCGCAGCGTGAGACACGCACAATGGCGGCATCGCGGAGCCACAACAGCCGGTGGCGCGCGCAGATGGAACAGCCAGAGGACCAGCTGTCTGGCCTGGCGCATGTGCCTGTGCTGGCCCGGGAGGTTCTGGCATATCTCCAGCCCCGCCCGGGCGGGCGCTACATCGACGCCACGGTGGGCGCAGGCGGTCATGCTGCGCTGATCCTGGAAGCCAGCGCACCGGGCGGCCGGCTGCTGGGCATCGACGTAGATCCTGCCGCACTCGAACTGGCTCGCCGGCGGCTGGCCCCGTTTGGCGAACGGGCTATCCTGGTGTGTGCGCGCTTCAGCACCCTGTATGCGGTGGCCCAGGCGCATGGCTTCGTTGGAGTGGATGGGGTCTTGATGGATCTCGGCGTCTCCTCGATGCAGCTGGAGGACCCCATGCGGGGCTTCTCGTTCCAGCGGACGGGCCCTCTGGATATGCGTATGTCCCCGGAGGGGCCTGTCACTGCCGCGCAGCTCGTGAACACGCTGGGGGAGCAGGAGCTGGCAGATCTCATCTGGCGCTATGGCGAGGAGCGCCTGGCCCGCCGCATCGCTCGCGCGATCGTAGCGCGCCGGCGGGTGCGGCCATTCGAGACGACCACCGACCTGGCGGACGTTATCGCCGCAGTCGTGCCACGACGCGGAGGACTGCATCCGGCGACGCGGACCTTTCAGGCGTTACGCATCGCCGTTAACCGTGAACTCGAGGAGCTGGAGGCAGCGTTGCCTCAGGCGGTACGCCTGCTCCGCCCTGGCGGACGGCTGGTGGTGATCTCGTTCCACTCGCTTGAAGACCGCATTGTGAAGCAGTTCTTTCGTGCGGCCTCGACTGGTGCGCACCCGCTCCTGCGCGTACTAACTCGTAAGCCGGTCGTGCCGGCGCAGGACGAGGTGCGGCGCAACCCGCGCAGCCGGAGCGCAAAGATGCGTGTGGCTGAGGCCCTCGACGTCGAGACCTCCAGAGCAGAGCACCCGACGCAGAGGTGAGGGAGGCAGCCACGCATGTACAACCCCGGTTTCATGCAGCCAGTCCAGGCTGCCAAGGCCCGCCGTGCGCGCTACCCGTTCTTTTTCGAAATGGGTCCTATCACGCTGATCCTGGTAGCGACCCTGGCGCTTGCCCTTACCGGCCTACTCTACGCCACGAAGGCCGGACACGTGGCGACCTCGGGGTATTCTATCCGCCAGCTCGAGCAGCAGCGCGATGCGTTGCGGCGGGAACGCGAGCAACTGCTGTTGCGCGCGGCTGAGTTACAGAACCTAAGCCGTATCGAGCGCGAGGCGAGACGGTTAGGCATGGTGCCGGCCAGCGCGCCGGAGTTCGCCCTGAGCCGGCCCGCGCCGGATGTCCCGCCGGAACCGGCTGGCGGGCCGGATCAGCAGCCCGGCTGGGATGTACCCCTCTCACCAGCCTGGTGGGAGCGATACTACCCCGCTGTGCGGGCGCATACCGGACAGGATCGCAGCCCCGCGCCAGCCCCGGCAGGGGACATCCGGCCCGTGAGCAGCTCACCTTAGCCGGCGCCGAGCCATCCACACCCATCCTGTATTCCCAGAGGCACGAGACAGGCTATGCGTGCAACGCTCGTTGCCATACCGACCAGACCGCATGAACGGCGACGGACCGGCGGCGCAGCCGCCACGCTGGTCCAGGAGCGCGCGGCGGCTGCGCCTGTCGTGCGGCAGCGCTCCCAGCAAGCGGTGCCATACGACCCGCCGAACTGGCGCATCTACGCGATCTTCGCCGTCCTGGCGCTGTGCGCCCTGGGGCTGGCAGGGCGCCTAGTGTACTGGCAGGTGCTCCACCACGAGCCCTTGCGGGAGCGGGCTAGCGACGAGCACACGCTCGTCGAGACGGTGCCGCCGAAGCGCGGCACGATCCGCGACGCACGGAACCAGGTGCTCGCCACAGATATGAGTGCCGATCTCGTTTATGCCGTGCCCGGCCAGATTAAGGACCCCGCTGAGACCGCGGCGAAGCTGGCCCCGGTGCTCGGCCGCAGCGCCGAGGACCTGCAGAAGTTGCTGGCTGATCGCAAGCGGCAGTACGTGCGCCTCTCTGGCAAGGTCCCGCCGGAGATCAGCCGGCAGGTACGAGAGCTCCGCCTGCCCGGCATCTTCCTAGAGCCAACGACTAGGCGGGTCTATCCCGAAGGCACGCTAGCCGCCCACGTGCTGGGCTACGCGAACTTCGATAACCGCGGCCAGTACGGCGTAGAAGGAAGCTTCGATAGCATCGTGGGCGGCCAGCCCGGGCGGCTGACGGCGGAGCGCGATACCGCCGGCCGCGAAATCGCCATCGGCGATCGCCAGCTCCAGCCGCCCGTGGATGGCGCAGACTTGGTGCTGACGATCGATCAGGTGATCCAGCACATCGCCGAGCGCGAGCTGGACGCCGCGCTGGCCCGCTGGCAAGCGCCGAGCGGAACCGTGATCGTCATGCAGCCGAAGACCGGCGCGATCCTCGCCATGGCCAGCCGGCCGACGTTCGATCCCAATCAGTACGAGAAGTACGCCCAGACCCCCGATATCTTTGTCAATCCGGCCGTCGGCCGGCTCTACGAGCCAGGATCGACGTTCAAGATCATCACTGTCGCTGCAGCGCTCGATTCTGGTCGGGCCACGCCACGGACAACGTACCTCGACCAGGGCGCGGCGGTCTACGGCGGCTGGACGCTGCGGAACTGGGATGGTCGCGCCCACGGGGTCTCCACCCTGGCCGACCTGCTGCGCTACTCGTCGAACGTTGGCGCAGCACACGTCGCCTACAACCTCCTTGGTAAGGACTTGTTCTACGACTACGTGCGCAAGTTTGGCTTCGGTGCACCGACAGGTATTGATCTGCAAGGGGAGGAAAAGGGCATTATTAAGGACCCAACATCTCCGGGCTGGTATCCGGTAGACCTGGCCACGAACGCCTACGGACAGGGCATCTCTGTGACACCGCTCCAGCTCATCACTGCCGTCGCCGCAGTGGCGAACGATGGCCTGCTGATGCGGCCATATGTGGTGCAGAAGATTATCAGCCCCACTGAGACGCGTGAGACGAAGCCAGAGCCTGTACGGCAGGTGATTTCCCCGCAGACGGCGCGGACGCTGCGCGAGATGCTGGTGGGCGTGGTCGAGAACGGCGAGACCCGCTATGCGGTGGTGCCGGGCTACCGCGTGGCCGGCAAGACCGGCACTGCGTCGATCCCGACGCCGAACGGGCGGTACGAGAGCGACGCCACGATCGCCTCCTTTATCGGCATGCTTCCTGCCGATAATCCCCAGGTAGTGATCCTGGTAAAGATCGATCGGCCGAAAGAGGAGCCCTGGGGCTCCACTGTGGCTGCACCGGTCTTCAAGAATATTGCCCAGGAAGTGGCGACCTACCTGCGTATCCTGCCCAGCCAGCCTGCTGCAGCGCCCCAGCAGGCGCCGTCTGCGCCGCGCCGCTGAGGCAGCACTGATCACGCGGGAGCTTCAGAGACATCCCGGCCCTGTGGTAGAATGCCGCCGGCAGGCAGAGCACGATGATCTCACTCGGCGACCTGTGGCAGGCCCTGCATGAAACCTGTGCCTTTCCTCCGCCTCCGCGCGAGGCCCCGGCCCTGTTGCTGTCGCAGCGGCTGACCGTCGCGACGCAGGACTCGCGCGAGGTCGTCGCTGGCGCGCTCTTCGTCGCCTTACAAGGTGAGCATCGCCACGGAAACGAGTTCATCGGAGACGCCCTGCGCCGGGGTGCCGTGGCAGTGCTCGCCGAGTGCCGCGGGGACTGGCCGGTGCTGTCCCAGGAGGAGGCCGCCGCGTTCGGCTGCGCTGTCATCGGAGCCGGCCACGGACTGTGCGGGCCAGAGCTCGCCGGTGCCAGGGCACTTTGCTTCGTGGTCGAGGATACGCTGCGGGCTTTGCAGGTCGTGGCAGCCTGGTGGCGCAGTCGCTTTGACCCGTGCGTGGTTGGCATCACCGGCAGCGTGGGCAAGACGACGGCCAAGGAGATCACGGCGGCGCTCCTCAGCCGTAAGGAGCCTGTGCTGAAGAACCCGGGCAGCCGCAACAATGAGATCGGCCTGCCCCTGGCGCTGCTCGGGCTGGGCCCAGAGCACAGCGCAGCCGTTCTTGAGATGGGTATGTATGTGCCGGGCGACATTGCTCTCCTGGCCGAGATCGCGCGGCCCCACATCGGCGTGGTGCTCAATGTCGGGCCCGTCCATGCCGAACGCGCTGGAAGCGTGCAGGCGATCGCCCTGGCGAAGAGCGAGCTGGTGCAGGCGCTGCCCCCTGATGGCCTAGCGGTCCTGAATGGTGACGACCCGCTGGTGCGTCCAATGGCGGCCCGAACGGCGGCACGCAGCGTCTTCTTCGGCGAGACGCCGGGGCTGGATGTGTGGGCGGAGGATATCATCGGCCTGGGCCTCGCCGGCATCTCGTTCACGTTGCATTTCGGGCCGCATATCACCCTGGGCGCCCCGGCCGAACGCGTGCACATGCGCCTGCTAGGCCGCCACCACGTGCAGCCGGTGCTGGCGGCGGTGGCTGTAGCGCTGGAACGTGGCTGGACGCCGCGCGAGGTCGTTGCCGCCCTGCCCGACCTTGAGGTGCCGCAGCGGCTGCGCCTCGTGCCGACGCCGGGGCAGGCGGTTGTCATCGACGACACGTACAACGCGAGCCCGGCCTCGGTGCTCGCCGCGCTGGACTTCCTGGAGGAGCTGCCGGGCCGGCGCATCGCTGTGCTGGGCGACATGCTCGAGCTCGGCCCTTTTACCGCCCAGGGACACGAAAAGGTCGGTGAGCGCGCCGCACAGGTGGTTGGCGTGCTGGTGACCGTCGGACCATATAGCAAGATGACGGCGCGGGCCGCGTGCGATGCTGGGCTCTCCCCGGAGCGGATCATCGCCTGCGAGAGCGCCGAGCAGGCCGTCGAAGCGGTACGCCGGTTGGGCGACGCCCCGGGCTACATCTTGGTCAAAGGATCACGCGCTATGCGCATGGAAGAGATCGTCCGCCGGCTGACGGCGCAGGAGAGACCATGTCCGTAGGCACTGACGCAGTAGGCACTGACGTAGGCATTGAAGCAGGCACCGACGCAAGGGCAGACGCCGCCGCCAACGTCGCCGAGGCGGCGTCGCGGCTGGCCGCGACGCCACCGGTCAGCCCGCCGGCCGACGCAACCGGGCGGGAGGTATGGGTGTTCACCATCCTCCTGCTCCCTGCCGTGGTGTTCCTGGCCATCCTGGCCGGGCGCTTGCCCGAAGGCATGGAGAAGTCGCTCGGCCTGGCCGGCCTGGCGTTCTTGATCGGCGTGCTGGCTGGCCCGCACTGGATCCGCCTGCTGCGCTGGATCAAGGTCGGCGAGCGCATCAGCAGCGATGTGCCGGAAACGCATCGCCTGAAGGCCGGCACGCCGACCATGGGCGGCGTCCTGTTCCTGGCGACGATCGTGGTGCTTACGGCGAGCTATAACCTGGTAGGCCACCGCTCGATGCTGCTGCCGTTGGGCACGGTCCTGTCCTTCGGCGCTCTCGGCATGATCGATGACCTGGCGAAGCTCCGCGGCAAGCATGTCGTGGGCCTGACCAGGCGAGTGCAGCTCCTGCTCCACCTGCTCATTGCCGGGACCGCCTCCTATGCATCGTACCACCTGCTCGGGATGAACAAGGTCTATGTGCCATTCTTTGGCGCCTATGTGGTTGATGCGCGCTGGTACGTGCCTTTCGCCACGCTGGTGATTATCGCCACCTTGAATGCTGTGGCGATCACTGATGGCCTGGATGGCCTGCTCGCCGGGACATCAGCGATCGCCTTCGCTACTTATTGGATTATCTGTGTATGGCAGGGGCTGCTCTACCTGGGCGCATTCAACGCGACGGTGATGGGAGCGCTGCTGGCCTTCCTGTGGTTTAACGTCCACCCAGCACGCATGTTTATGGGCAACACCGGTTCGATGGCGCTTGGGGGGTTGCTGGGGGTTGTGGCGCTCATGTCGCAGCAGCCACTGCTGCTGCCGTTGATCGGCATCATCTTCGTCGCCAACGCCGTCGCCGATCTCCTGCAAATCGGCAGCTTTAAGCTCTGGAAGCGGCGGGTGTTCCGGCGTGCGCCGCTCCACCACCACTTTGAACTGCTTGGCTGGCACGAGGTCACCGTGACGCTGCGCTTCTGGATCGTCGGCGCCATCGCCGCGGTAATTGCGCTTATGCTGGCCACGCAGTAAGCAGCGAGGCCAGTTTCGTGCCCAGGCCCGAGGCAACCAAGGCAATGGAACGACGCCGCACCGCCATTCGTGGTCCGCACGCGCCCGATGCTGCCCTGTTGGCGGCGCTGGTCGGCTTGCTGGCCTATGGCCTGGTCATGCTGAACAGCGCCAGCAGCGTTGTGTCTTACCAGGAGCACGGGACGCCGACGTACTATTTCATGCGCCAGCTCGTCGCGGCGGTGGCCGGCGTCTGGGTGATGGTCATCCTGATGCGGCTCGATTACCGCCTGCTAGGCCGCCTGGCGATCCCGCTGCACGGGATCGCTGTGCTGCTGCTCCTGGCCGTGCTGGTGCCAGGGCTCGGCCACCGCGCCTACGGCGCGCAGCGCTGGATCGCCCTTCCAGGCTTCCAGATCCAGCCCAGCGAGCTAGTCAAGCTGACCATGGTGCTCTACATCGCCCGCTGGATGGCGCGCAAGGGCACGCAGGTCTCAGACCTGGCGTACGGCTTCGTCCCCTTCCTCGTGCTGCTCGGTCTGGTGTTCGGCCTGATCATACTCCAGCCCGACATGGGCACGGCGGTCATCGTAGCAGTCGGTGCGGTGGCGGTGTTCTTCGCCGCCGGGGCTAGCGTGCCACAGCTTGTGCTGTTCTCGGGCCTGAGCGCCTTCGCCGCGGTGGCGCTGATCCAGAGCGCCGCCTACCGCATGCAGCGCATCACGACCTTCATGGATCCCTGGAAAGATCCGCAACGGACGGGCTATCACACGGTCCAGGCGCTGCTGGCGCTGGGCAGCGGCGGGCTGACCGGCGTCGGGCTGGGAGCAAGCCGGCAGAAGTTCCTGTACCTGCCCTTCCCGCACACCGATAGCATCTTCGCTATCGTCGGCGAAGAGCTGGGCCTGGTCGGTACCCTGGCGGTGCTGGGCCTGTTCCTGCTGCTGGCCTGGCGCGGTATGTTCGTGGCGCTGCATGCGCCCGACCTCTTTGGCCGGCTGCTGGCCACAGGGCTCACGGCCAGCCTGGTGTTCCAGGCCTTCTTGAACATTGCCGTCGTCACCAGCTCGGTCCCTTTCACCGGCGTCACGCTGCCGTTCTTTAGCTATGGCATCAACTCGCTGCTGGTCAGCATGACCGCGGCAGGCATCTTGCTCAGCATCTCGCGGCGCACGATGCTTGCGCCGCGCCACGACGGCGCTCAGCATGAACGCGCCCGCCGCGAGGACCTCCCAGGCGATGATCCGCACGACCATCTAGGCGATCACAGGAAAGACCGCCATGCGCGTCCTCGTCTCGGGTGGCGGCACCGGGGGGCACATCTACCCGGCGTTGGCCACGTTACAAGCGCTTTCTAGCCACGCCGGCGGCGCGCCCGAGGTGCTCTTCCTCTGTGGGCCCTCACCGGTCGATCGCGCCATCCTGGAGCAGACTGGCCTGCCCTACCGGCCGTTGCCGGTCGGTGCGCTGCGCGGCGTGGATCCGCTGCACGCCGGGTGCAACGCAGTGCGGCTAGCGCGCGCTGCGCTGGAGTGCCGCCGTATCGTGCGCAAGTTCCGGCCCGACGTCGTGTTCGTCACCGGCGGCTATGTGAGTGTGCCGGCCGCCCTCGCCGCGGCCGCAGCGCGGGTGCCCCTGCTGCTTTACCTGCCCGACGCCGAGCCCGGGTGGGCGGTGCGCCTGCTTGCCCCACTGGCGTCCCGCATTGCCCTGTCGTTTGAGATCGCGCGGCTCCCGCTGCGGCGTTGGGCACACAAGATCATAGTCACCGGCTATCCGCTCCGCACCGAGTTCCTCACTGCGACCCGCCAGAGCGGCCGGCAGCAGTTCGGACTGGAGCCAGATCTGCCGGCTGTCCTTGTTTATGGCGGGAGCCGCGCCGCTCGACGCCTGAACCTGGCTGTCGAAGAGGCCCTCGGTGAGCTCCTGGCCAGGGCGCAGCTCATCCATATCTGCGGCGAGGCCGATCTACCGCGCCTGCACGGCGCGGCCGCGCGGCTCCCGGCGGCAGCGCGCGCGCGCTATCATGTAGTCGCATACCTGCACGCCGGCATGGCAGCGGCGATGGCCGCGGCGGACCTGGCTGTGTGCCGCGCCGGGGCCTCCACGCTTGCGGAGCTGCCGGCGATGCAGCTGCCGGCCATCCTTGTGCCCTACCCGTACTCGGGGCAGCACCAGGAACGGAACGCCCGGTTCCTGGCCGAGGCGGGCGGCGCAGTGATCGTGCCGGACCACGAACTGACCGGCGCGCGTCTCGTTCGTGAGGTCCGCGCGCTACTAGACGATGAGCCGCGGCGCGCCCAGATGCGCGCCGCGCTGGCACGGCTGGCTCGCCCGGACGCAGCAGCGGCACTGGCTCGAGAACTCCGCGTCTTGGCCGGTGCCGTCCCCAGCCAGTTCACGCGGAGTGCACGCAATCCAGCATGAGCGAGCAGGATAGCCTTTTCCGCAGGCTCCCACCTGGTGCACGAGTGCATATCGTCGGCATCGGCGGGGCGGCCATGAGCGCCCTGGCGACTGTGCTGCTGGAGCGCGGCTTTCGCGTCAGTGGCTCCGATCTCACCCCCTCGACGGTCACCGCGCACCTGGCCCAGGAAGGAGTGCAGGTCTTCTATGGGCATCACCCCGCCAACGTCGGCGATGCCGCGCTGGTGCTCTACTCATCCGCAGTACCGGCTACGAACCCTGAGCGCCAGGAGGCCGAGCGGCGCGGCATCCCCACCGTACGTCGAGCTGAGGCGCAGGGGATGCTTACCCTCGAACGTATGACGGTCGCTATTGCCGGCACGGCAGGGAAGACTACCACCACGGCGATGGTTGCGGCGCTCCTGACCAAGGCTGGTCTTGACCCGTCGTTCCTGATCGGCGGAGAGTCTATCGACCTGGGAGCATCGGCGCGGTGGGGCAGCGGGCCGCACCTGGTCATCGAGGCCGACGAGTTCGACCGGACGTTCCTCAGCCTCCACCCGTACATTGCCGTCGTGCTGAACGCCGAGCCGGACCATCTCGACTACTATGGCACGCCCGCCGCCTTCGTAGACGCCTTCGCCATCTTCATCCAGCGCACCGCGCCCTCGGGCGCGGTGATCCTGTGCACCGACGACCGCACCGTACGTGACCGGCTGGCGCCGCTAGACCTGCCGGCCCGCCGCATCACGTATAGCCTCGCCCAGCCAGAAGGGGGCGCGGGCCCCGCGCACTGGTGGGCGAAAGGCGTGCGCTACGGCACCCAGTACACGACCTTCGGTGCCATGCAGGGCGATCGCCTGCGCCTGGTCGTCCGGCTGAATCTGCCGGGCTCGCACGTCGTGCGCAACACCCTGGCCGCGCTGGCGGCCGTTGACGCCCTAGGCGTCGACCTCACAAAAGCCCGCGAGGCACTCGAGCGCTTCCGTGGCGTGCACCGCCGCTTCGAGTTCAAGGGCCAGGTCGAGGGTATCCGCGTGTACGACGACTACGCGCACCATCCGATGAAGATCCGTGCTACCCTTGCCGCAGCACGCCAGCGCTTCCCTGAGCAGCGCATCTGGGCAGTGTTCCAGCCCCATCTCTATGCGCGCACCAGCAGCCTGCTGGAGGAGTTTCTGGATAGCTTCAGCGATGCCGACCGGGTGACCATCGTCGATACCTACTCCCCGGCCGGTCGCGAGGGCGAGGAGCGCACGGTGACCTCGGAGGAGCTGGCGCGCCGGCTGCGGCACCCGGCTGCCGAGTACGGCGGGGACCTCGCGGCCGCGGCGGCGCACGTCGCCCGCGAGGCGCGCGCCGGCGACGTGATCTTCACTATGGGTGCGGGGACGATCACCGACCTCGGCCCCCAGATCGTGCGCCTCCTCCAGGAGCGAGCGATGGCGCGACGAGACGAGCCGTGGAGGTAGACGTGGAGCGAGATCAGAACGCTGACCTCCACCCCCTTCCGGTGCCTGGTGGGCACAGGGAGGCACACCGGAGATCTGCCGTCTCCCCGCAGCGCCGGGAGGAGATCCGTACGCAGCTTGAGCGCGCCTGCGGGGCCCGCGTGGCACTGGACGAGCCGATGGCCCGACATACCACGTTTCATGTAGGCGGCCCAGCGGATTTCTTCGTGCGGGCCAGGCATGCCGGTGCCATCGTCGCCGCTATCCGCGTGGCCGAGCAGCACGGCCTGCCGTGGCTCATGCTGGGCGGCGGCGCGAACGTGCTGGTCAGTGACCGGGGCATCCGCGGAGTAGTTATTAAGAACGAAGCGCGTGGCTGGCGGCGCATGGACGATGGGCTGGTGGTGTGTGCCAGCGGCGAGAGCCTGGTCAAACTAGCGCGGGATATGGCCGCACAGGGGCTCTCCGGTCTGGAGTGGGCGGTGTCGGTTCCCGGCACCCTGGGCGGTGCGATCGTCGGGAACGCTGGCGCGCACGGCGGATGCATCGCCAGCGTGCTGGTCGATGTCGAGCTGTTCGAGCACGGGCAGCCGGCGACCCTCCCAGCGGCGGCGCTCGAGCTGGACTATCGCACCAGTCGCTTGAAGCGAGCAGCACAGCCGGCCGCAGTGCTCTCGGCGGCGCTCCGTCTCACGGCCGACGATCCGGAGCGCATCCGCCAGCGCATGCAGGAGTTCGCGGCGTACCGGGCGGCGACCCAGCCGAAGGACGCGAGCGTCGGCTGCATCTTCAAGAACCCACCGGAGGAGCCGGCCGGGCGGCTGATCGACCGCCTGGGGCTGAAAGGCACGCGCTGTGGGAACGTGATGATCTCGCCGGTCCACGCCAACTTCTTCGTGAATACCGGCCATGCCCGTGCGCGCGACGTCCTGGAGCTGATCGAGCGGACGCGCGAGACGGTGCACCGCCTGGCCGGGGTTGAGCTAGAGACGGAAATTCTGCTGATCGGGGAGTGGTGAGCTTATGTCCCGTCGTCTGCGTGTGGCGGTAATCTTTGGTGGACGCTCCGGCGAGCACGAGGTGTCGCTTACCTCCGCGCAGGCGATCATCCGCGCACTCGAAGCCCGGCCGGAGAAGTATGAGGTCCTGCTCATTGGTATCACGAAGGAGGGCCACTGGCTCACCGGCGGCAATCCGCTCCAGGCCCTCCTGGACGCCGCCCGGGGCCATCCGGCGCTCCTCGCCTCGAGCACAAGCGAGACCTCTGTAGCGGCCGATCCGGGGGCGGGCGGCCTGGTGCTGCTGCCGAAGCGCGGCGCCCTCGGGCCGGCCGATACGCCGGATGGGCGGACTATCGACGTGGTGTTTCCCGTGCTGCACGGTCCCTACGGTGAAGACGGTACTGTGCAGGGGCTGCTGGAGCTGGCCGGTGTACCGTACGTCGGCGCCGGGGTGCTCGCGTCAGCCGTGGGGATGGACAAGGCCATGATGAAGGCGGTCTTCCAGCAGGCTGGCCTGCCGGTCCTCGACCATCGTGTCGTTCTACGCAGGCGCTGGCTGGAGCGCCCGCAGACGATCGAAGACGAGATCGAACGCGCCTTCGGCTATCCCGTCTTCGTGAAACCGGCCAACCTGGGCTCCAGCGTGGGCGTGAGCAAGGTCCACGATCGCAGCGAGCTCCGGCCGGCCCTCGCCGAGGCAGCCCGCTACGATCGCAAGCTCCTCGTCGAACGCGCCGCGCTGGACTGCCGTGAGATCGAGGTAAGCGTGCTGGGCAACGACGCTCCCATTGCCTCGGTGCCTGGAGAGATCATCCCGCATCGGGAGTTTTATGACTACCGTGCCAAGTACTTGGAGGATGGCACGCAGCTCATCATTCCAGCCCGGCTGCCGGCGCCTACAACCGAGCGCGTGCGGGAGCTGGCGGTGAGAGCCTTCACGGCCATCGACTGCGCCGGCATGGCGCGAGTAGACTTCTTCGTCAGCCGCGATGGCCGTGATGTGTGGGTCAATGAGATCAATACCATCCCTGGCTTCACGCCTATCAGCATGTATCCGAAGCTGTGGGAGGCGAGCGGCATCCCATTCCATGAGCTGGTGGATCGTCTGATCGACCTGGCGCTGGAGCGGCACCGCGAGCGCCGCGGCCAGGACTGACCGAGATGCAGTGATGATGTATCGCATCCCCGCTCGGCGCGCCGCGCTGGCGCGGCGGCACCGGCTACGCGCCGGGCTCGTTTGGCTCTGGCACCATGGGCCGGCGCTGGCCGGCCTTGGTCTGGTGACCTACCTCATCGGGGTGGTACTGACCCATCCCCTCTTCGATGTGCGCGAAGTTACTGTCTCGCGGGTGAACCCTGACGCTGGGGGGGTGAGCACCTTGCCGGCGCTCCAGCGGGTCACCCAGGTCGTCGGGACCAACATCTTTCGCGTGAACACGGCACAGCTTGAGGAGGACCTGGGCCGTATCCCCAGCGTGCGACGCGTGCGTGTCCTCACCGCCCTGCCGGACCGCCTGATCGTGGAGATCATCGAGCGGGAACCGAAGGCGATCTGGCGGACTAGCCAGGGCCCGCTCCTGGTAGACGAGGAGGGTATGATCATCGCCACTGGTGAGACACCAGGGGGCTCGGCTGGCCGGCCCTCTCTAGTCGAGATCCTTGACCAGGATCAACAGGGGCTGGCGCCTGGCATGACGGTCGACCGGCGGGCCATCACGCTCGCCGAACGCCTGTCCGTGCTCCTTCCGGCAGCCGGGCTGCCGGTCAAGGAGTTTCACTACTCGACCCGGCTGGGGCTGGTGACGCTCACCGAGTCGGGCATCCAGGTGCTGTTCGGCTTTGATGGCCCGGTAGAAAGAGGCGTGTCGGACCTGCTGACGGTGCTCGAGGTGGCTAGACGCCGCGGCGACCAGATCAGGCTGGTCGATGTCCGGCCCGAGGGGCGGCCGTACTACCAGCCCGTGGTGACGCCGACTGCGGCGCCCAGCCTGACGGTGACAGCAGGCGCGCGGCAGCCAGCGCGCCCGTCTCCCACGCCGGCGCGGCCTAGAGCGTCCCCGACACCCGCCCGTTAGGAGCACCAGCCATGTGGCTTGCCACTCTTGGACTGCTGCTTGGCCTGATCCTCGGCCTGCGCTTCGCCGGTGCGCTGCCGGCCGAACTCGCACGCTACAATGCACTGGCCATCCTGGTCGCTCTAGACACGCTGCTGGGCGCCACACGCGCTGATCTAGAAGGACGCTACAGCCACCGCGTCCTGCTGCTGGGATTGTTCGCCAGCGCCGCGCTGGCCTGGGGACTAACCTGGCTAGGGGAGTACATCGGCCTCGAGCTTCACCTGGCCGTCGTCGTCGCGCTCGGGGCCCGTCTGTTTCACAATGCTGCGGGGCTGTGCCGGATCGTTGGGGGCGAACAACCAGCGCACGGTGGAGCAGAGCGAGGCTTGCAGTCGCAGAACCAGGGCGGGTATAATGCCCGGCATTGAGCCTCGCTCTCACCTCTGCTCACATGTGCGCTGCATACCAACCGGCACTAACCGGCGCGAGGAACGGGTAACGCGACCTTGGCAAGAGACCGGATCGTCATCGGCATTGACATTGGCACAACCAAGACCTGCACCCTCGTGGGTGAGCTCTCCAGCGACGGACATCTCAGTATCACCGGCTACGGCATTGGTCCCTCGCAGGGGATGCGGCGCGGCATGGTCGTGGATATCGAAGGGGTCACCGCCGCAGTGATGAAAGCCACGGCGCGGGCAGAGCGGCTGGCGCGGTGCAAGATCGAGACGGCCTATGTCTCGATCGCCGGCAGCCACATTGCCTCGGAGAATAGCCGCGGCACTGTCACGTTCCCGCCGGGGGCCCACGAAATCACGCCGGCAGATGTGCAGCGGGCGGTTGAAGCTGCCCGCGCCATGCCGCTCGCGGCGGACCGCGAGATCATCCATCTCGTGCCGCGCGGCTTCATCGTGGATGGGCAGGACGGCGTGCGGGACCCGGTCGGCATGGCCGGCCACCGCCTGGAGGTTGAGGCACACATCGTCACCGGTGCGGTGGCGACCATTCACAATCTCATCAGATGTGTCCACCGCGCCGGGATCGAGGTGGACGATCTGGTGCTCCAGCCACTTGCCTCGGCTGAGGCGGTGCTGACGGACGTTGAGCGAGAGCTGGGCGTGGTGCTGGTCGATATCGGTGGCGGCACGACTGACGTCGCTGTGTTCATCCAGGGGAGCATCTGGTACAGCGCGGTCCTGCCGCTCGGTGGCAACAATATCACGCACGACCTCGCGGTTGGCCTGCGTATCCCCACCGAGGCCGCAGAGGAGCTGAAGCTCACCCATGCCACAGTGCACCCAAACGAGCTCGGCCAGGGTGGGACGATCGAGGTCGAGTCGTTCGAGCCGGGTGTGCCGCAGACCGTCGATCGGCAGCAGGTGACCGAGATCGTGCTCGCTCGTGTGGAGGAGATCCTGGAGCATGTCGCCACGGAGATCAAGAAGTCGGGCTACTGGGGGCTCATCCCGGCCGGGGTCGTACTGACGGGAGGCACTGCGGAGCTCCGTGGCCTGCCCGCCCTGGCCCAGCGTGTCTTAGACATGCCGGTGCGCGTGGGCCTCCCGCGAGGCTTCGACGGCTTGTCTGATACCTTGAGCCGGCCCGCTTTCGCCACGAGCGTCGGGCTGGTGCTCTGGGGCGCAGGGAACCCAGTGCACGCCCATTCCCCGCGGCGTGTCCCTGCGCTCGGCTCCGGGCTCGCCAGCGTGATGCGCCATATTGGACGCATGCTGGGCGCATTTGCGGTTTAGGCGGGCTCCTGCGCTACAATGTCTCAACGATCTGGAGGGCGCCGGGCGCGCGCGGCGCAGATCGTTGTAACCAGTCGTAACCACGGGAGGTAGTGCTACGTCGTGGACAACGAGAGGCGCAGGCTGGCGCGTATGTTTAGCGACGCAGAGCGCCACACGCCGGCGGAGGAGAACACCATGATCAGCGACTTAGGCATCGAAGGGTTCGCACAGATCAAGGTCGTGGGCGTGGGAGGTGGCGGCTGCAATGCGGTGGACCGCATGATCCTGTCAGACATCCGCGGCGTTGAGTTCATCGCCATTAACACGGATGCCCAGGCGCTGCTTCGCTCCGAAGCCCCGACCAAACTCCGCATCGGCGACAAGCTCACCAAAGGGCTGGGCGCAGGTGGGAACCCCCAGGTCGGCGCCAAGGCCGCTGAAGAAGATCTGGAGACCATTCAGGAGCATCTGAAGGGCGCTGACATGATCTTCATCACCGCCGGCATGGGCGGCGGCACTGGCACCGGGGCGGCGCCCAAGATCGCCGAGATTGCGCGGGCACTGGGCGCCCTCACCATCGGGGTCGTCACGAAGCCCTTCCCCTTCGAGGGGAAGCGCCGGATGGCCATTGCCGAGGAAGGCATTCAGACGCTTAAGGAGCACGTCGACACGCTCATTACCATCCCGAACGAGCGTCTGCTGCAGATCGCCGATAAGAAGATGTCCCTGGGCGATGCCTTCCGCCTGGCAGACGATGTGCTCCGCCAGGGCATCCAGGGCATCTCTGATCTGATCACGGTGCCTGGGCTCATCAACGTCGACTTTGCCGACGTGAAAACGATTATGTCAAACGCTGGCTCGGCACTGATGGCGATCGGCCGCGGCAGCGGGGAGAACCGCGCGGCGGATGCAGCGCGCGCCGCCATCGCCAGCCCGCTGTTGGACATTAACATCGACGGTGCCCGCGGCATCCTGTTCAACGTGACAGGCGGGCCCAGCCTGACCCTGCACGAGGTGAGCGAGGCGGCCGAACTCGTGGCGCAGGCGGCCGATCCGGACGCCAACATTATCTTCGGCGCTGTGATCGACCCGCGCTTCGAAGACGAGGTGCAGGTAACAGTCATCGCTACCGGCTTCGACATGCGCCCGCAGGCGCGTCCGGTGCGGCCGATCTCGCCGGTGCGGCCGCCCAGCACGCCGCAGCCCCAGCCGCAACCGCAGCCGGCCGGGCCGCGGGAGACGCCGCGCCTTTCCGAAGACGACACCGACGTCCCGGCCTTCCTGCGCCGGCGTTAGCACACGCAGACAGAGGGCGGGGGCGAAGAAGCCCTCGCCCCGGCGGGGTCCCACATAGCATCCGCGCCCAGGCGAGCTCCAGGGTACAGCTACCCGATTACGCCGGGCGGCTGAGCGCGGCAGGCAGCCTGCCGAGCCTAGAGCCCAAAAAGAAAACGTCCCGAGAAGCCTCCCGATGTTCTGCCCGCTCGTGGCGGGCCACCTCGGTGAGCTCCTCGGGACATCAGGCCGCGGACGGACCGGGCGGTTCCCGATGATCGCCCGCTGCCTCCGCGTTTATCATAACACGCACGGTGCCGGTACGCCAGCCAGCAAGCGTGGGAGGAGGGGGTGAGCGATCCGCAGGGCCTGGCGCACTTGGCGCTCGCACTGGAGCGGGCTATAATAGTCTTTGCAGAGTTGCCGGTGTAGCTCAGCGGTAGAGCAGGGGACTCATAAGCCCTTGGTCGCCCGTTCGAATCGGGCCTCCGGCACGTCTACCTGGGGCTGGGACGTGTCCCAGCCCTTTCCTTTTGTGTCCACCGCGGGGGCGCCGCTCCGCCTGATGCTCTATCGGATGCCCTGCCCTCAGCCACGCCGGCCGAGCGACGCTCGGGCTAAATTGCTCCCGCCTCGTCGAGGCGTACCCCGGCTACGGCTACGCTGGTGTGCCCGATCCCTAGGCCCGCGCCGGAAGACGACGGGGTGTCCTGGATGGACCGGCAGACCGGGGAGCGGCGCCTGCGCCGCTCCCCGGTGCAGGTCGCCTGGTTCCAGCGGCATCCGACCATGGAGGGGTCAAGCACCGCTGCGAAACACCTGCTGGGCGATGCCTTGCGCGATACCCTGGCCCCGGCTCCGCGGCACGTTCAATGCTGCCAGCCAGAGCATGCAGCCTTATGCCAGCACCCCGAGCTCCTGGAATTTCGCGTTGATCTGCGCGGCGTACTGCGCCAGGGCTTCTTTGGGCGAGAGCTTCCCCGCGAGCGCGTTATTAGTCGCCCTCGCCAGGACATCCCACACCGCTAGACCAGCCGGCATGACTGGACGATGGCGTGAGCTCGCCAGGGCATTTGAGCTGAACTGGTATAGCCTCTTTCCCGGCCTCCGGCATCTGATCTTTTGCTACCTCGAAGATAGCCTCGCCGCCTCTCCGGTTCGTCACTACCGGCGGGTACCAGTACCCCGCTGTGCTCCTCGCCGGGTCGGTGCGAAAGCTGTTGAGCGTCCCCTCCGCCCACACACGCAGCCCTTCTCCAGCCGTCACATAGGCGATGAATTCTATCGCTTGCGCCGGGTGCTTGCTGTCTTTCATCACCACCATGTTCCAGATGCCGGACCAGGTGAGTGGCTGCTTGCCTTGCGGAACTGGTGGTAGGGTGAAGCCAAAGTCAAGCGTGGGCGCGAACTTCCCAATGGTCGCCCCGAAGGTATCCGTCGTGATCATCATCGGCACCTTACCGGCCAGCCAGACGTGGCCTGCGCCGGGGGCGCAGCTCTCCTGGAGCCAGGCATCACTGCGTTGCTTGCCACCGATGAGATCGTACAGACTCACCAGGTATTCAAGTGCCTGGACCCATTTGTCATCGTCGATGATGCAGCGCTGCTTGGTACCATCTGGGCTGAGCTGCACCGGCTCGGCGCCGTTTGGCCAGCCGAACAGGTAAAGCCAGGAGTTGCCGAACAGAGGGATGAACCCGACGCGCTCGTAGCTCTCGCCTTTGGGCCGTGTCAGCCGGCGCGTGTACTCACAGAGCTCGCCCCAGTTCGCCGGACTCCGGTCGGCATCGAGCCCTTCAGCCCTGAAGACCTTCTCCGGAGAGATCGCCTCCATCCACCAATTGCTTCCATCCAGGAGGTTGCCTTCATGCCAGCTTCGCCAGGACTGCGCTCTCCTGCACTGCACCCGGTGTGGGGAGAGACAGACCGTATCTCCTGTCAGGCATGCGGAGGTCTCGCAGAGTGATTATGCTGCAATGTAGTATAGTATCATGCGTAGCTCTACACGATCATGCTGCGGCGTACCTGGCGGCCTGCGGCCTGGGGTGCCCTAGCAGCGCCGCCTCCGCCGGCCGGACCGGTCGCGCTCCGGTTCGTGCCGGCTGGCTGGCACCTCGAGGAGGACACCAGGATCGTCGAGCAGCTCCAGCAGGAACACCCCCGCATCACGGTGACCCGCGAGCCGATCCCCAGCGACTACGTGGACAAGATCACCGCCTTGCAGGTGGCCGGCCAGCTCCCCGATGTGCGCTCCTCCGACCACCAGACCCTCTTCCAGGCCGCCGGCGTCGAGTTCCTGAACCCAGCGTGGACCATCGCGGTGCTAGCCGTTCGGTGACGGCCAGATCATCATCGCCTCCACTTCACGATAGAGAGCAGGTCTCTAGCATGGCAGGGAGGGAGTACGATGGCGATAATTGCGGGTGATGTGATGCTCGATACGATCCACGCCTGGGGCGTTGATGTCCTCTTCGGGCTGCCTAGCGACGGTATCAATGGCATTATGGAAGCGCGCCGATGGAAGCGCGCCGAAAGCGCAAAGACACGGTTCGTTTTATCCAGGTGCGCCATGAGGAGGCGGCTGCCTTCATGGCCTGTGGCAATGCGAAGTTCACGGGGAAGCTCGGGGGATGCCTGGCGATCTCCGGCCCGGGCGGCCTACACCTGCTCAACAGCCGCTTATACGATGCCGAGTTCGACAGGCAGTCGGCGCTAGCGCTGACCAGTATGCTGTACCACAACCTGATCGACATCTTCACGCAGCAGGATGTGCCGCTGGACCGCGTCTTCGCTGACGTGGCTGTGTACAATATGCGGATAATAGGCCTCGCGCATACGGACAGAGAACAGTATGCGACGAGAGCGTATAAAACGAGCTAGAGAACACGATGTAAGATAAATTTCTTTTTAAGATGAATGATTAAGATAAATGATTAATATGAATGATTAGGGTAAATGACAATGATGAATGGAGAAAAAATGGGTAAATAGCACCTGATTGTGAGGCACGAACCAAGTTCGTGCGGATACCGGGCGCCCGTGTATGAGAGCCTCCTGGCTCGAAGCGATGCTGTTCTAGCGATTTATGCGTTTTATGTTATGCGTTCGTCCGCTGCGACCCCGCCGAGGCTACCTGAAGCTGCTCCTCGTGCAGCACCTCCTGGCACTTGCTGCACAGGTACAGCTTCTTGGGCGCCCACTCAGCGGAGATGCAACGTACCTCATGCTTGCAACGCGGGCACACAGCCATCTTCTCCGTATCCCACCGGCTCGCCACGCGCACGCCACCGCGTGGCGAGGCAGGAGTACCAGCCTGTGCGCTCATGCTGCGCAGGGCGCCAGGCCGGCTGAGCTTCTACGAACGTGCCGGGATGCCAGTCCAACCAGTCCCGGCCTCACCCGCCTTCAGTCTACGCAGGAAGTGCGCCAGCACGCATGGTGGAATTACCACTCCCTACATGGCTGGCGCCTGTTTCGCCTGTACTGGACCGTCCGTGCAGGGCACACACCGGTGTAGGTATCGCGCCGGCTTTTCGGCGGTACAAACGCCTGGTACCTAAGTCCTGCCTGGGCCATACTATTTAGCCCACTGCGCGCCCCCAGCACTCCGCTAGAGATCAACGGGCATGCAGCACCCGGGCCGCGCGCGCCCAGCCCTGCTCGAATATACGTTCTAGCATCCTCTGTACGTAGTATAGCACCGATGGCACGCGTGTCGCTTGACGGATTAGAATATCTGTTCTATACTGCGGGTATGGCAGGGCAGCGCTATATTGAGATCACCTGCAAGAGCGCGCTGAACCGGGTCCAGGGCATGCCATTCGCCTGGTCGCTGAACCCATATCGCGGCTGCACCCACGGTTGCCAGTTCTGCTATGCTCGCGTCACGCATACGTATTTCGACTTGAGCGCCGGCGAGGATTTCCAGCGGGTGATCTTCGTCAAAGTGAACGCGCCCGAGGTGCTGCGCCGGGAGCTCGGACGTGCCTCCTGGCAGCGTGAGCCGGTAGCCATCGGGACTGCCAGCGATCCCTATCAGCCTGCGGAAGGACGGTACCGCATCACACGGCGCTGCCTGGAGGCGTTCGCTGACTGTGCCAGCCCATGCAGCGTGACCACGCGGGGCACGCTGATCGTGCGCGACCTCGATGTGCTCCAGGCCCTCCACGCGCGCACTGAGGTCTCCGTGCATATCAGCCTGATCACCCTGGATGCACCCCTGGCGCGGCGGCTGGAGCCTGGGGCGCCGCCGCCCCGGCAGCGACTGCGGGCGCTGGAGCGGCTGCGCGCCGCAGGCATCCCTGTGACCGTCTTTCTGGCGCCGATCCTGCCGGGGATCACGGACCGGCCCGCGGAGCTGGCCGCGGTGGTGCGGGCGGCAGCCGAGCACGGTGCCAGCGCAGTGTGGCCGGGCGTGCTCAGGCTCGCCCCGGGCGTCAAAGAATGGTTCGAAGGGTTCCTGGCCCAGGAGTTCCCGGCGCTGCTGCCCGGCTACCGCCGCTTCTACGCTGGCCGGACCAGCGCGCCGCGCCCCTACCAGGAACGGGTGCTCGGCCGGGTCTCCGCCCTGGCAGCTGGCATCGCCTGGCCGCCCAGTCCGCCGCGCCCGGCTGTTCAGCCCGGCGGGCTAGGCGTGGGCGCGTCCGAGACCGCTTCAGCTGCGAGAAGAGGCTCGTTTATCCAGGAGCCGCTGTGGAAAGATCTGTGCTGAGCCTGTAATATGGGGGCTGTCAGAGCCAGCAACACCCTCTGCACACGGAGGTAGGGCGATGGCAGTGGTGACCGCAGCGCCGCAGGCGGCGCCGGGCCGCACCAGGCTCGCAGTGATCGACTGTGACATCCATAATGCGCTCCCGAATGACTCAACGCTGCTGAAGTACCTTCCGGAACGCTGGCGTAGGCATCATGAGCTCTTCGGCATGCACGGCCACTTCGGTTCGTATTACCCCCGCCTGAATCCCAACGCCGCACGCACCGATGCCTGGCCGCCTTCTGGCCTCCCGCCCGGATCCGATCTCGCGTTCTTGCGGCAACAGTTGCTGGATGCCTGGGGCATCGAGTATGGTATCCTGAACCCGCTGATCGGCGCCGGCGGCCAGCTGAACCTAGAGTACGGCGCGGCGCTGGCATCGGCGATCAACGATTGGCAGATCGCCGAGTGGCTGGAGCCCGAACCCCGGCTGCGCGCCTCGATCGTCGTCGCCTATGAAGATGGTGAGCTGGCCGCCGGCGAGATCGACCGCCTGGGCGGCCATCCCGGCTTCGTGCAGGTCTTGCTCGTGGCCCGCACGAGCGAGCCTCTCGGTCGCCGAAAATACTGGAAAATGTACGAAGCCGCCGTGCGCCACGACCTGCCGATCGGCATCCACTTCGGTGGCTCCGGCGGCAGTCCGATCACAGGCTGCGGCTGGCCCTCGTTCTACTACGAGGACCACGCCGGCATGCCGCCCTCCCTGGAGACCCAGTTGATCAGCCTGGTCTGCGAAGGGGTCTTCGAGCATTTCCCCACGCTGAAGATCGTGCTCATCGAGGGCGGTTTTGCCTGGCTGCCCTCGCTGATGTGGCGCCTGGATGCGAGCTGGAAGCGGCTGCGCGAGGAGGTGCCGCACCTGACGCGCGCGCCCTCCGAGTATGTGCGGGAGCATTTCTGGGTCACCACCCAGCCCATGGAGGAGCCGCACCGGCCCGAGCAGTTCGTGCAGTTCCTCGAGCACCTGGGGATGAACGACCGGCTGATGTTCGCCACCGACTATCCGCACTGGGACTTCGATGCCCCAGATCAGGCCCTGCCGGTGCGGCTCCCACTGGAGCTCGAACGGGCCATCATGGCCGAGAACGCCCGAGCGCTCTACCGGCTCTAGCGTTGTTCAAGCGCCGGGGACGCTGTCAGCGGATTTCAGGAACGGATGACACGGATTGGGCCGGGCTGGTGTGATACGCCGTGCGCGAGCAGGGCTGGCGACGGATTTTGGGAACAGATGGGGGCGAGCTGTCAGCGGATTTCAGGAACGGATGACACGGATTGCGCCGGTGCAACTGCCACCGCTTCGCCTGCTAGCCGGCTCGCTCTGGCTCAGGGCGTCGCAGCCTAGCTGCGACACATCAGGTAGCTCAATCCGTGTCATCCGTTCCATAATCCGTTGACAGCCCGGCCCATCCGCTGACAGCCCGGCTCTCTCCGTCAGCAGCAAACACTTGACTACAAAATACTTGACTACACAAAAGACCGCGTGAGCTATGCCGAAATACGTCGTCGCGACCGTCGCCGAGATCCCGCCGGGTGGCCGCAAGATCGTTGAGGTAGCCGGCCGCTCGATCGGCGTGTTCAACGTCAACGGCGAGTTCTTCGCCCTGCGCAACCGCTGCCCCCACCAGGGCGGGCCGCTGTGCGAGGGGCGCCTGCACGGCGTGGTCGAGTCGACCGCTCCAGGGGAGTACCGCTACAGCCGCCCCGGGGAGCTGCTGCGCTGCCCCTGGCACGGCTGGGAGTATGACATTCGTACCGGACAGTCCTGGTTCGATCCGGTGCATACTCGCGTGCGCCGCTACGAGGTCTCCGTCGCACCGGGCGCGCTGCTGGCGCAGGCCGCTGAGCCGCCCGCGCCCGGCATGCAGAAAGGCCCCTATGTCGCTGAGACGTACCCGGTCTCGATCGAGGAACAGTACGTCCTCGTAGATGTCCCCGAGTAGTCCTCGAGTACCGGAGACCACGCGGGAGAACGCTGGCACGCTGGGGTGCTGGTCCGCTCGGGTGAACCAGCCCCGCCGGCGTGCTGTGGCGTTCAGGGACATGCATGAGCTGCCGCACCCGGCAGGACGCATCTGCGTGCGCCCTCGCTGTCCAGTGCGTGTCACCTTCAGGTCCCGCCGCTCGGTGCCGATGATCTAGACGGGGGCCGATTCTTCTCCTCTGGAACCTACTCTGGAACCGAGCCAGCGTGCCGATGCACTGGCAGTTCACTCCGTACATTCTGCCGTCCCTTGGCGCTGCTGCTGTCTCGGCTGCCCAGGCAGTCTATGCATGGCGCCGCCGCATGCCCGGGGCTACCGCCTTCGCCGCGCTGATGGTCGCGGTGCTGGCGTGGGCGCTCGCCTACACGCTGGAACTGGCCGGTGCTGATCTCTTCACGAAATTGGCGTGGTCCAGAGTGACCTATCTCTTGGCCGCGCTCCTGCCGCCGCTCTGGTTGTTGTTTGCTTACCTGTACGGCGGATCTGAGCAGCGCATCAGCTGACGGTTGTGGCTGGTGCTGCCGATCGAGCCGCTGCTGACGGCCTTGCTCGTGGCTACCAACGATACTCACCACCTGGTGTGGACCCGAGTAGAACTCGAGACGGGCGGGCCGTTTCCAGGCCTGGATATCCAGCACGGCATCTGGCTGTGGCTCCACTCAGCCTATGCGAGCCTGGTGCTCGCCCTGGGCACTGGCATCCTGGTCAGGACCCTCCTGCGTTCCCGGCACCTCTATGGCTCGCAGGCAGGCCCGGCGCTGCTCGGCGTGCTGACGCCCTGGCTCGGTGCCGCCCTGTACCTCTTCAGTCTCCAGCCCGCGCCGCGCCTGGAGTGGACGCCGGTGACCTTGCCGGTGATCACGCTGGCGCTGGCCTGGGCGGTCTCCCGCTTCCGCCTGCTCGATATCGCGCCGGTTGTGCGCGATGCGATCCTTGAGGGCATGAGCGACGGGGTCATCGTGCTCGATGCAGAGGACTGCATCGTGGATATCAATAGCGCGGCCCAGGCGGTCATCGGTGCCCCAGCGCACGCCGTGATCGGCCGGCCAGCAGGCGAGGTACTGGGTCTGCTCGCCCCTGCGCTGGCCGGCCAGCATGGGAGCGTCCGTTGGAAGGCTGAGCTGGTGGTCGGTGAGGGGCCGCGCGAGCGCGACTACGAGGTGTCGATCTCGCCTCTCTACCATCGCCGCGGCGACCTGGCCGGGCGTCTGATCGTGCTGCGCGATATCACGGAGCGCAAGCAGGCCGAGCAGGCGCTGCGCCAGAGCGAGGAGCAGTACCGCGTTCTGGTGGAGATGACGCCGGACATCATCTACCTCATCGCCAACGATGGCTCGTTCCTGGCGCTGAACCCGGCGTTCCAGCGCCTGACCGGGTGGTCGCTGGTCGAATGGCTGGGCAAACCGTTCATGAGCATCGTCCATCCCGATGACCTGCGCACAGCCATCCATAAGCACCTGCAGGTGCTGGGGGGCAGACACCTCCGCCGTACGAGCTCCGGCTGCGTACGAGGCGCGGCGAGTATCTCGTCGTCGAGTTTCGCAGTACGCCGCGCATCGAGAGCGGCCGCGTGATCGGCGCCTTCGGCACCGCCCGCGACGTCACCGGCCGGAAGCGCATGGAAGAGGCGCTGCGGGCCAGCGAGGAACGCTACCGCGATCTGATCGAGAACGCGAAGGACATGATTTATACCCATGATCTGGGAGGACGCTTCACCTCAATCAACGCAGCTGGCGAACAGATCACCGGGTACAGCCGCGTTGAGATCTTGCGCATGTCGATCGCTGACCTGGTGGCCCCGAAGTACCACGACGCGCTGCACCGGCTGCTTGCGCCACCGGAGAGCGCCAGTGCTCCCACAGTGACGAACCTGGAGATCCAGACGAAAGATGGCCGTCGGGTGGCGTTGGAGGTCAGCACCGGCTGATCTACCAGGGTGGCGCGCCGGCCGGTGTCGAAGGGATCGCTCGGGACGTGACCGAGCGCCGCCAGCTGGAGGCCCAGCTCCGCCAGTCCCAGAAGCAGAAGATGGAAGCGATCGGCCGGCTGGCCGGCGGCGTGGCCCACGACTTCAACAACCTGCTCACCGCCATCAACGGCTGGGGTGAGATCCTGTTGCAGGAGCTCCCGCCGGATGATTATCGCCGCCAGTTTGCCGAGGAGATCACCCGCGCCGGTGAGCGCGCCGCCGAGCTGACTCGCCAGCTCCTGGCGTTCGGCCGCCGGCAGGTGCTGGCGCCCAAGGTGCTGGATCTCAATGCTACCGTCACCGGCATGCATAAGATGCTCACGCGCCTCATCGGGGAGAATATCCAGCTCGTGACCGAGCTCGATCCTAACCTGGGACGCGTGAAGGCTGATCCCGGCCAGCTCGAGCAGGTGATCATGAACCTGTGCGTGAACGCACGCGATGCTATGCCGGCGGGCGGCACGCTCGCCATCACCACGTCCAACGTCGTTGTCTCCGACCACGCCCCGTATCCCGGCCGGCCCGGCAACCTAAAGCCCGGCGCCTATGTCATGCTGGCAATCAGCGACACCGGGATCGGCATGGACGCGGAGACCCAGGCGCGTCTCTTCGAGCCCTTCTTCACCACGAAAGCGCAGGGCGAGGGCACCGGCCTGGGCCTCGCCACGGTCTACGGCATTATCACCCAGAGCGGCGGCCACATCGACGTGCAGAGCAGGCCGGGCCACGGCACGACCTTTCGCATCTATCTGCCGCAGGTTGCCACGCCGGCCGAGCAGCAGGTAGCCCGTCCCCAGGCCGAGGACCCGGCTCGCGGCACCGAGACAATCTTGCTCGTCGAGGACGAGGATGGCGTGCGCGCGCTGGCGCGCGGTGCCCTGGAGCGCCACGGCTATACCATCATCGAGGCCTGCGATGGGGAGGACGCCCTGGCACGCTACGTGCGCCACACCGGCCGCGTTGCCCTGCTCCTAACCGATATCATCATGCCGCGTATGAGCGGGCCGGATCTGGCGCAGCGGATCCAGGCCATGCAGCCCGATATCCGCGTGCTCTACATTTCTGGCTACACGGACTCTACCCTGGTCCACGAAAGCGTCGCCACAGAGAGCGTAGCCTTCCTCCAGAAGCCGTTTACCCCCGACGCGCTGGCGCGTAAGGTGCGCGAGGTGCTGGACCGCCCGGCGCTCCCGGCCGCCGGGACAGTGGGACAGGCGATGCTGCGCGCGGCCATCCGCCCGGCGCTCCCCTGGGATCGGGATAGCTCCTGACTGCGCCACTACTCCCACACCGTCGTGCCGGTTGTGTGCGCCTTCACCCACTCCCAGTCGATCTCCACGCCCAGCCCCGGCCCCTGGGGGACCGGCACGTGCCCGCGCTGGTCGATTGCGTCCAGGTCGTCGGAGTAGTTTTTATAGACCGGCGGCTTCGTGGTCTTGAGCCTGGGGTGCACCAGGCCGAGCTCGTAGTAGTTGCAGTTGCGGATGGCAGCGAAGCAGTGCCGATGGGCCGGCCCCGGCGCATGGATGGCCACATCCAGCCCGAAGCCTTCGGCGGCGTGGGCGATCTTGAGCACGCCGGTGATGCCACCGTGGTAGTCGGCATCCACGTGCACGTAGTCGCAGGCCTCTGCCGCGATGAAATCGACGTGCCCCTCTAGGCCGGTGCAGATGTGCTCTCCCAGGCAGAGCGGCGTCGTGATCATCTGCCGCAGCTTGCGGTAGGCGAAGGCCGATACGCCCCCGTCTTTGTACGGGTCCTCGTACCAGAAAAACCGTGCTTCGTCGCAGGCGCGGCCGACCCGCAGGGCGTCGGCGAACGTGTTGAGCTCGCAGGCGGGATCGAGCATGAGGTCCATCTCAGGGCCGGCGCGCTCGCGCACCTTCAATACGGTCGCGATCTCTCGATCCACCCGGCCCCCACCCCAACCGTGGATCTTGAAGCCGCGATAGCCCATCTCGCGGCACTGCACGGCGAAGTCGGCGTATGCCTCTGGGCTGTCCAGGCCACCGTTCTCGTCGCCATGGGTCGCGCTGGCGTAGGCCGGTAGCGACGTCCGGAAGCCGCCCAGCAGCTCGTAGACCGGGACGCCGTAGAGCTTGCCGGCGATGTCCCACAGGGCAATGTCAATCGGCCCGATGCCGAAGCGATCGTTCTTCCGGAGAGCGCGCTTGACGTCGTTGTAGATCAGCTCGCGTTGCAACGGGTTCTTGCCGATCAGATACTGTGCGACCATGCCCACCTGGGCATAGGCCGCCGCGCTCCCACCGGCGTACTCGCCGGTGACACCGGCGTCTGTCTCGATGGTGAACACATACCCCCGTGGCCGGACGCGCCCGCCCGGCTGGTACACCAGGTTGAAGCCGTTGTAATCGTGCCCGGCGTCGGCCAGCTCCCATTGATACTGGTGGAGCGTCACCCGCGTGATGCGTATCCCGCGTGCCATGCCTGTACCTCCTGGCTTTTCTCGAGTTCTGGATGCTCGCTGCCGGCGCTGCTGCCTTCCCCCGGCTTCGTAGTGTCCGCGCACTCCCACGGAGAGCCGCCGGGCAGAGGCAGCGCCTGCGCCAGACCAGCGCCTATCGAGTATCGAGCGTGCCGAGCATACCACCCGGGCCGGGTGGCAGTCTACGCCTGTCTGCTCGCTCCGGCCCGCGGCGAGAAGTGCCGCATGAGGATCTCTGGGAGCCAGAGGGGAACTCTGGCAGACAGCGCGGAGGCCAGGACGTATAATGTGGTCACCCTGCGTGGCGATGGTGCGCCCGCCCGACCAGCGGCTGGTGGTGGATCCTCTCCCTGCACACCCGGAGGTGTGGGGCCGCACAGCCTCGTGACGTCGGCCAGCGCGGAGCCTCTCCTTGCACACCAGGAGGTGTGATTATGGTACAAACAGATCTTCGCGACGACACAACACGCCGGGTCAGCGGTCCGGTCCTTGAAGAGGGGGTCGAGGAAGGCGGGCGGGCGTGGCATCGCCTCCTGGGCGGCGCCGTTGTCCTCGTCGTCGCGCTGGCCATCGCCCTCTGGCTCGTACCGTCGTTTTACGTCGATCTGCTCTGGTTCGAGAGCGTCGGCTTCGGTCGGCGCTTCTGGACCGTGCTCCTGACCCAGAGCGGCCTCTTCGCCGCCGGGCTGCTGCTTTGCCTGGCCTTCGGCCTGGGCAACCTGGCGCTGGCGCGCGCCCTGGCCGTCCGGCGCGTCCCGCCTGTGGCCGAGCCGACAGATGGGTCCGAAGCGTACACGCTGGCACGTTTGAACGGGCTCACCTACCTGGGCATCGGCCTCACGGCCGTCGCCGCCCTGGGCCTGGGCTGGTGGGGCTCGCGGCACTGGGAGCTCGTGCTGCGGTTTTTCGTGCAGCGCCCCTTCGGTGTCCAGGACCCCCTCTTCGGCCGTGACGTGGCCTTCTTCGTGTTCAGCCTGCCGTTCTGGCGCTTCGTGCAGACCTGGCTGCTGGTCACCGTGCTGGCGGCGACGCTGGTGTGCGGTCTGCTGTACTTCACCTACCTGGTGGCACCGCAGTTTGAAGAGTCCGACCGGCAGGGCTCCCAGGAGCGCAAGGCTCCGATCATTGCCGTGGGCCGGCCGGTGCGGGTGCATGTCTCCCTGCTCCTGGCTGCCGTGCTGGCGCTGGCGGCATGGCACTATCGTCTAGAGATGTTCGAGCTGGTGTACAGCCGCGGCGCAGTGGTCTACGGTGCCACCTACACCACCGTGCACGCGCGCTGGCCGCTGTTGTGGCTGCTCTTCGGCGTCACCGGCCTGGGCAGCGTGCTGATGCTCGTCCACGCCGCCTGGCGCGGCGCGGCTCTCCCCATCGGTATCGCCGCGGCCTGGCTGCTCGCCTTCGTCGCCCTGCTGGCGTATCCCCCCTTCATGCAGCGCTTCCACGTGCAGCCGACGGAGCTCGACACCGAGCGGCCGTACATCGAGCGCAACATCAAGATGACGCGGCTGGCCTACGGGCTGGACCGCATCGAAGAAGTGCCCTATCCGGCCGAGGAGGCGGTGACCAGGGAAGAGATTGAGACAAATGCGGCGACCATTAAAAACATCCGTCTGTGGGACCCACAGCCGCTGCTGGTGACTTACAACCAGCTACAGAGCATCAGGCTGTACTACGACTTCGTGTCCACGCACTTCGATCGCTACCTGGTCAATGGCGAGTACCGCCAGGTGATCATCAGCGCCCGTGAGCTCACGCCGGACCGCCTGCCGCCCGACGCCCAGACCTGGGTCAACCGGCGGCTCAAGTTCACCCACGGCTACGGCGTGGTGGTGAGCCCAGTGAACGAGGTCACTCCAGAAGGCCTGCCGACCTTCTTCGTGCAGGATGTCCCGCCGCGTGGGGCGCTGCGCATCGACCGGCCGGAGATCTACTACGGTGAGCTGACCGATGAGCTGGTGATCCTGCGCACGCGCACGCAGGAGTTCGATTACCCGCGCGGCGAGCAGAACGTCGAGACGACCTACCAGGCCGAGAGTGGCGTGCGCGCCGGCTCGTTCCTGCGGCGGCTCATGTTTGCCTGGCACTTCAAGGATCCCAACATCCTGGTGTCCGGCTACATCACCCCGGACAGCCTGATGGTGTACCATCGCCATATCCGCGAGCGGGCGAACAAGGCCGCGCCGTTCCTGCTGTATGACCCCGAGCCGTACATCGTGATCGCCGACGGCCGCCTGTACTGGATCCACGACGCATATACGTATAGCAACCGCTATCCGTACTCCCAGCCTATCAACAGCCGGCTGAACTACCTTCGCAACAGCGTCAAGCTGGTCACCGACGCCTACACCGGCGCCATGACCTATTACGTCGCTGACCCGGAGGACCCCCTGATCAACGCGTACGCGGCCCTCTTCCCCGAGCTGTTCCGGCCGCTCGAAGAGATGCCGCCCTCGCTGCGCTTGCACCTGCGCTATCCGCAGGGCCTCTTCCGCGTGCAGGCGCAGATGTACCACACGTACCACATGCAGGATCCCACGGTCTTCTACAACCGCGAGGACCAGCTCGGCATCCCGATGGAGATTTACCTGGACCGCCGTGCTCTGGTGCAGCCGTATTACGCTATCATGCGCCTGCCCGGCTCCACGCAGGAAGAGTTTGTCCTGATCCTGCCGTACACGCCCGCCAACAAGGACAATATGATCACCTGGCTGGCCGCGCGCTCGGACGGGCCGCACTACGGCAAGCTGGTGGCGTATAAGTACCCCAAGGAGCGGCTCATCTTCGGGCCGGCGCAGATCGAGGCGCGCATCGACCAGGACCCGGTGGTCTCGCAGCAGTTCACCCTGTGGAACCAGGCGGGCTCGCGGGTGATTCGCGGGAACATGCTGGTCATCCCTATCGGTCGCTCGAATCTGTATGTCGAGCCGATTTACCTCCAGGCCGAGCGCGGGCGCCTGCCTGAGATGAAGCGCGTCGTGCTGGCGAGCGGCAACCGCGTGGTGATGGAAGCTACGGTCGAGGAGGCCCTGGAGAAGCTGTTCGGCGGGCCCATTACGTACCGGCAGCCGGCGCCGCAGCCGCCGGCCGTCACGTCTCCACCGCCGGCTGCTCCGCCGGCTGCAGCCGCAGGGCCGCCTCCAGCGAGCCTGCCCGTTCCGACGCTCGACCGCGCGGCGTTGGCGGAGGTGATCCGCTCGCTGCGCGAGCGCTCGACGCGCATCGAGGGGGAGCTTCAGAGCCTCCAGGAAGAGCTACGCCGGCTGGAGGCGCTGCTCCAGGAGAACGCGCCGCCCCGGTGAGGGCACAGCCCCGACCCTGCTCCTGAACTCGCTCTGAAGCGTGGCACATTGCCAAATCATTCGTAGTAATAGTAGGTAGCAGTAATGTAGCAAGAGTAGCAGGAGAGGACACGGAGGAGATGCCAGATGCCCGACGTCCCGATTGTCGACGCGCATGTGCACCTGTGGGATCCCACCCGCTTTCGCATGGCCTGGCTGGACGGCAACGCGCTGCTGAACCGGCCGTTCGGCCTCGCTGATTTCCGCGAGCACACCGCCGGCATCGAGGTCGCCGCGATGGTGTACGTGCAGGTCGACGTGGCCGACGCCTACGGCCTACTCGAGGCGCAGTGGGCCGCCGAGCGGGCCCAGGAGGACTCCCGCCTGCGAGGCATCGTGGCCTGGGCGCCTATCGAGTTCGGCGCCCAGGCGCGCGCCTACCTCGACACCCTGGCCGCCATCAGCCCGCGCATCAAGGGCGTGCGCCGGCTCATCCAGTCCGAGAGCCTGGACTTCTGCGTCCAGCCGCGCTTCCTCGAGGGGCTCAAGCTCCTGCCGGCGTACGGCTTCTCGTTCGATATCTGCATCTACCATCCGCAGCTCCCCAGCGCTATCGAGATGGTGCGGCGCTGTCCCGAGGTCAGCTTCATGCTGGACCATATTGGCAAGCCGAACATCAAAGAGCACCTGCTCGACCCCTGGCGCGCCCAGATCCGCGAGCTGGCCTCGCTCCCCAATGTGATGTGCAAGATCAGCGGCATGGTCACCGAGGCCGACCACCAGCGCTGGACGGTGGAGGACCTGCGGCCGTACGTCGAGCACGTGCTGGAGTGCTTCGGCGAGGACCGCGTCGCCTTCGGCGGCGACTGGCCCGTGGTGCTTATGGCCTCCTCCTACCGCCGCTGGGTGGAGACGCTGGACTCCCTCACCGCCCACCTGAGTGCGCCGGCCAGGCGCAAGCTCTGGGCGGACAACGCCCGCCGGTTCTATCGCCTAGACGCGGCCTGACCCGGCGGGAGCATTCCCTGGAAAGACACGTAGAATGTGTGCCGGGCCAGACGAGTCCTGTGCAGGGAGGTAAGGCAGAGAGGGCCGGCGAAACGTAACGTACCCCTGCATCAACAGTGCCCGGCTCAAGGGGTACCATAGGAGTACCAGAGGAGTACCAGAGGAGAGGGGACAGAGTGAGATGGTGCCGGAGGCGGATACAGAGACCTTGGACCAGCTCATCATCGATGACCCGGTCTTTCCGGGACCGGCAGACGCGCGACTGAAAGGGTCCAGGGTGCATGTCTGGGCGATCATTGGCTTCCTGCAGGCGCACGACTGGGATACACTGCTCGCTGCGCAGCTCTACAGCATTCCCCACGAGGAGGTTCTGGCCGCGGTGGCGCACTACCGGCGTCACAAAGACGAGATTGACGCGCGGCTAGAGGCCAACGATGCTGATCCCGCACCGGCCGGGGCGTAGCGGCGTGGCCTCCTTCTACACTCTACACTGACAACGACTGCACATACCTCGCGCCGGCGCTGCGTGACCTGGACCACGATGTGGTCACCACTCCCGAACTAGGACTCCAAGACGCGCGGGACGAAGACCAGTTTCTGACCGCTGTACAGCAGGGGCGCATCTTCATCAGCCACAACTATGCGCACTTCATTCTCCTGCATCACGCCTGGATACGCTGGTCCCGGGCGTATCCGGCACTGCCGCCGCATCCCGGAATCATCGTCGCTGCGCAAGGCCCGGCGTGGCCGGCGGCGCGTCTGGCTCTGACCATCCACCTGCTCGTGGAGGCGGGGCACCCGCAGCCCAATGACCTGTGGCGCCTGCGCAGAAACGGTACCTGGCTACGGGAATGACCAGCGTACGGCCTATCCTGCCGGGTACACCTCAGCGCTGGCGAGCGACAGCGCGCCTCGGCTTCGAGCTACGGCTGCAGGGCGTGCTGGTCTCGTCGACGGACTTGTTGATCGCTGCCGTCGCGATGGCCCATGGTGTCACGCTGGTCCATCGTGACCGCGACTTTGACCTGCTGGCGCAGGACGTCCTCCTCGAGGCTCGCCAGGTTGCGCCACCCTGCGTCGAAGCGCAGGTCTTCTGCGCTGCTGGCGGGGCTAGCCTGCCAGGCGCAGCGCGGGTATCCTCCTGCAGGAGCCGGCACGCTCCTCCCAGGAAGGGCCGCGCGAGGGCACAGGTCGCGCGAAGGGCGCGGGCGGTGTCTCATGCCAGCGGCAGGCTCTCGAACGGCGGGACCTCGACCAGGTAGAGGTTGCCGTAGCCGTCGGGGTCGGCGGTGAAGAGCACCGACCGGCCGTCCGGCGTGAAGCGCGGGTGCACGTGGAGCTGCTGTACGTGGAACGAGCCACGATGCCGGCAGAGCTTGCGCGGTCCCTCAAACCGGCCCTCGCGGTAGCGCCACAGCAGGATGTAGGGGTGCCGCGCGTTCCCATCGCCGACGATCAGGTCCAGGCTGTTGCTGTGAAAGTGGCTGGAGTCCCCGCTGATGGGCGCCTCGACCTGCTCGGTGTTGTCGTAGCGGATGGCGCCGTAGAACGCTGTCCCGTCCTCGCTGCGCCCGTGGTAGCCGACGTGCACGCCGTCGGCCAGCCAGTACTCGTGTCCCACCCGCTCCCGTAGAGTGCGCTTGGGCCGGATCGGCCAGGTCTGCCCGGTCGCCAGGTCCAGCCCCCAGATGCGGTTATCCACCTGGTCCCACGGCCCCTCGTGGCAGAAGGTTAACAGGTTCGGCTGCGTGGGCGAGGTGTTGACGTGGCCGATCCAGTAGCGCTCCTCGAACACTACCTCGGCGCCTGCGCCATCGGTCGCCACGCGGATGATCCGCGAGAGCGGGCGCGCCTCCCAATACTCGCGGAAGCCCACGTAGCCGTGCAACAGGTCCACGCGGAAGCGATCGGACAGGTCTTCGTACAGGCCGGTGCAGATGTACCGCCCGTCGGCGGTGCAGTTCAGGATGTTGGTCAGGAAGCCCTCCGGGGCGGCGTAGATCTCCCGCAGCGCGCAACTTTCCAGGTCGATGGCCAGCAGGCGCCGGCCGTGCCAGAAGTACGCCTCCTCGCGCCTCGGGTTCACGCAGGCGAACAGGAAGCTGGTCTCGGCCGGGGGCGGCGGCATATCCAGGTCGGTCAACTGCCGGATGCGCCCGCTTTCCAGGTCCAGGGAGAACAGGTTCGTGCGGTTGTAGCGATCGGAGCCGAACAGCACCCGCCGGCCGCCGGCATGCCAGCCGGGGTTGGTGAAGTAGAAATGATGGCTATGGCCCTTGTAGTTTGTAAGCCGGCGGACAACCACGCCGGTCTCTGGATCGGTCGACGTCGACCACTCCGGCGGCCATTCGGCCCCAACCCCGTACATGCCAGTCATTGGCCTGCTCCTTGACCCGCTCCTTCAGCGTTTACCGAGTCGCTCAGCATTTACATTGTAGCTTAGAGAGGGAACCGTTTGAGAGCGCAGACGCACCGCCTGGTGAAGAGAGACAAAAAGACCCGATCCCTACCAGCAGGATACTCCGTCCAGGTTAGTCAATACCCCAGACCGGCACACCGCCGGGTATCCTGCCCTGGCTGAGGTCTTCCCGAACTTGCTATGTCAAGACTTGGCCCGCGGGAGCGTCCACCACGCGCTCAGGATGCCCGATTTCGCTACCAAGTGCCGGGCATTACCCCTCAGCGAACATTGCCTGTACGCCGGCCGGCACGGAAGGAAGCAGCCAGGCCACGGAGCCCCAGCCCCACGGTGAGCAGCGTGAGCCCGCCGACAAGCCAGCTGCTCAGATCACCGGCGCCCGCGCGTGGCAGAACCGGCCGTGCAGGTGCTACTGCCACCAGCCGCACCGGCACGAGGTCGAACGGGCCGGGCAGGTTTTCACAGGCGATGCCGTCGCGATCGGCATCAAGCCCTCTGAGACCTATAGGATCAGCCCGATACGCCCGCTGCGCCGCAGCCTGGTTGGGATAATTGGCACAGGTGTGGCGGGCAGCGTGTGTCTCCGCCGGGAAGACCAGCCACCAAAGCGCCATCCCCAGCATAACAAGGGCAACGCGGATGAGACCACGCTGGGAACGGCGAGAGCAATACGCATGCACCGACGTCCCTTCCATATCCATGGCCCCTCCTTTTGTAAATCCCAGGACAGCTGGCGCTCTATAGCTGGTCATCATTTTATCCCTTTATCGCGCTGACCGCGCGTCCAGTCAAGATAATACAACCGCACGTTACACCTGTGTCGATATCGGATATCTTAGTCATGCCACGGGCATTAAGAGCAGAGGCGGCGCTTGCCCCCAGATAGCCGAACCGGCGTGCCGCTGTGTCGCAGTACAGAAAAGTGTACAGAAGAGTGTGCGTTCCGCGGTCTACCCTCATGATCGCAGGGCAGCAAACGCCTGCGCCGCGGCTTCCACGGTCCGCGCGACAAGCGTCTCATCATGCGCCGTGGAGACAAACGCCGTCTCAAACTGCGACGGTGCTAGATAGATGCCGCGCTCCAGCATGGCATGGAAGAAGCGAGCGTACTGTGTGGTGTCGGCTCGCTTTGCTGAGGCATAGTCGGTCACGGGTTGGTCGGCGAAGAAAAATCCCCACATGCTGCCGATGTGCGCGGTCTGCAACGGCACCTCCGCGGCCCGGGCGGCACGCTGGAAGCCGTCGCACAACGCCGTGGTGAGTGCTTCGAGTTGCTCGAACACGCCGGGATGGCTAATAGCCCGCAGCGTGGCGATCCCGGCAGCCATGGCCAGCGGATTGCCTGAGAGCGTGCCCGCCTGATACACCGGCCCGGCCGGGGCAACCTGTTCCATGATGACGCGCCGGCCGCCATAGGCCGCTACAGGCAGTCCACCGCCGATGACCTTGCCCAGGCAGGTCAGGTCGGGGGCCACGCCGTAACGGCCCTGCGCCCCGCCGTACGCCACGCGGAAGCCCGTCATCACCTCGTCAAAGATCAGTACTGTTCCGTGAGCGTCTGCCAGACGGCGCAGGCCTTGCAGATATCCCTCGCGGGGCAGCACCAGCCCCATATTGCCGGCCACCGGCTCGACGATGATCGCCGCTACCTGCTCGGGATGCTGCCGCAGGGCTGCCTCAATAGCATCCAGATCATTGTACGGGACACTTATCGTGTCTGCGGTCGCGCCGGGCGGTACGCCGGGGCTATCAGGCAGGCCGAAGGTCGCCACCCCTGAGCCGGCCTGCACGAGGAAGGCATCGCCATGGCCGTGGTAGCAGCCGGCGCACTTGATGATCTTCGGCCGCCCCGTGTAGGCGCGTGCCAGCCGGATCGCGCTCATGGTGGCCTCTGTGCCCGAGGACACGAAGCGCACCATCTCCACTGCCGGCAGCGCCTGGATAACCAGTCGCGCCAGCTCGCTCTCCAGCTCGGTCGGCGCCCCGTACGACGTGCCGCGCCGCGCCTGCTCGGTAATGGCTGCCACCACATCCGGATAGGCGTGCCCCAAAATCAAGGGGCCCCACGACAGCACGTAGTCGATGTACTGATTGCCGTCTACGTCGTAAAGGTACGGTCCCTCGCCGCGAGCAATAAAGCGCGGCACGCCTCCGACGGCACGGAAGGCCCGCACCGGGCTGTTCACCCCGCCGGGGATCAGCCGCTGCGCCTCTTCAAAGAGCGCCGCCGAGCGTGTAGGTGTACCACTGGCAGACATACTCGCGGCAGACGTACCCATGGCAGAGCCTCGATGCAAGCGTCGCAATCCTTGTGTAACAGCTTCATCAGGACGTGTCCGTGCCGGCTCGGCACTTACCAGGATCCGCGTCTACCGGCCAGGCCCATCCTCATGCGGGGCCGGCATGCTCAGCGCAGGCAAGCCAGTCGGCCAGCGCCTCGACTAGGCCGGCTGTAGTATATCGTGCGGCCACCACGTCTACGCGCAGGCCAGCGCGACGGGCTGTGTCGGCGGTGACCGGTCCGATACAGACCACGGCGGCGCGATTCACGAGCTCTGCCGCCTCCTCGTCACGCAGTCCCGCCGCGGTCAGCCCCTCCAGCAGGTAGCGCACCGTTGACGAGCTGGTGAACGTAATGGCATCGATCGCCCCGGCCTGGAGGAGCCCACGCAGCCGTTCGATACCCGCTCCCGGGATCGTGCGATACACGGCGACCTCATCGACCAGTGCCCCGCGCGCCCGCAGCCCAGCGGTCAGGGCTGCGCGGGCGATGTCGGCGCGCGGCAGCAGGATGCGCTGGCCGGCTATATTGCCGATCTCCTCGACGATCGCTTCGGCAACGTACGCCGAGGGCACGAAGGCCGCAGCCAGCCCATGCTCGGCCAGCGCCCGCGCCGTCGCCGGACCAATGGCGCCCAGCTTGCATCCCCGCAGCGCAGCGACGTCGTAGCCGAGCGCAGCCATGCGGCTCACCAGCGCCCGCACGCCATTGACGCTGGTGAAGATGACCCAGTCGTACCGGCCAAGCTGCGCGATGGCCCGATCCAGCGGCGCGAAGTCCGCTGGCGGCGCGATGGCGATGGCCGGACAGACGATCGCCTCTGCGCCGAGGGCTTCGAGCCGGGCTGCCAGCTCAGCCGCCTGCTCCTCAGCGCGCGTGATGGCGATCCGCCGCCCAGCCAGAGGTCGCTGCACGCCGGTATGTGTCATGCGAGGAACCCTCACCTCCGACCTCGCTCCCGCCGCACGGGAGCGAGGAGCGCTACGCGGAGACGCGCCGTCCCCTACCCATGCTCAGCCCGGCTGGCGCAGGAGCGCGCGTCCGCCCTGCGCCAGCAGCTCCTCTGCCAGGCGTACCCCTACCTCTTCTGGATGAGCCGCCGGGCCCGCCAGCTCGCCGCGTACAATCCGTCCGTCGGGCGTGCCGATCATGCCGGCCAGCAGCAGCCGGTCTCCGTCGAGGCGCGCCAGCGCGCCAGCCGGCACCTGGCAGCCTCCGGCGAGATGGGCCAGGAAGGCGCGCTCGGCGGTGACGCACACCCTGGTCTCCCAGTCATCGAGCGGCTGGAGCAAGGCGGCTGTACGCTCGTCGCCAGCGCGTACCTCCACGGTCAGGGCACCCTGCCCCACCGCCGGCAGCATGATCTCCGGCTCCAAGATCTCCGTGGCGTAGCCCAGCGCATCCAGCCGCTCCAGGCCCGCTGCGGCCAGGACGATGGCGTCGTACTGTCCTTCCGCCAGCTTGCGCAGGCGCGTGTCTACGTTGCCGCGCAGATGTTCCACAGACAGGTCGGGCCGGACATGCCGGAGCTGGCAGGCCCGCCGCACGCTGCTGGTGCCCACCCGCGCGCCGGCCGGTAGCTCAGCCAGCCGGCGGCCCTCCCGCGACACCAGCGCATCGCGCGGGTCGGCGCGCCGCAGGAACGCCGCCAGCGCCATGTCCGGCGCAAGCGTTGACGGCAGGTCCTTGGCGCTGTGCACCGCCAGGTCGATGCGGCCCTGCCGCAGCGCCTGCTCGATCTCTTCGACGAAGAGCCCCTTCCCGCCCACTGCGCTCAGTGGCCGGTCCAGCACGATATCCCCGCGCGTGGTGATGCGCTCGACGGCGATCTCCAGGCCGGGGTGCGCCGCGACCAGCGCTTGACGCACCAGCTCGGTCTGCGCCAGCGCCAGCTTACTGCCGCGCGTGCCAATGGTGAGCGTTCCTGGAGCTCTCTCGCTCATACGCCGCCCCGATAGCCATGCACCAGCTCAACCAGCCGGACCAGATTCTCCACCGGTGTCTCAGGTAAGATGCCGTGTCCCAGGTTGAAGATATGCCCTGGACGCCCGCAGGCCCGCCGCAGCACATCCCGCGCTTGATCGGCGACGATTTCCCACGGCCCTAGCAGCACGGCCGGGTCGAGGTTGCCCTGGAGCGCGCGCCCCGGCCCGACGATCTCCCACGCCGTGTCCAGTGGAATACGCCAGTCCACTCCGATGACCGTCCCGCCGTCGTCCTTCATCTGGGGCAGGAGCGTGGCCGTCTCGGTGCCGAAGTGGATCAGCGGCACGCCGTACCGCCGCAGCGCGCCCAGCACCTGCCGTGTATACGGCTGCACGTACGTGGCGTAGTCGCGCGGGCTCAGGCAGCCGACCCAGCTATCGAAGAGCTGCACTGCATCGACGCCGGTCTTGATCTGGGCTTCGAGATAGACCGTCGTGATGCCGGCCAGCCGCTGCATCAGCGCATGCCACAGCTCGGGGGCGCGGTACATCATCGCCTTCGTATGGACGAAGGTCCGGGACGGCTTGCCTTCGACCAGGTAGGAGGCGAGCGTGAAGGGCGCCCCGGCGAAGCCGATCAGCGCGACCTGCCGGCCTAGCTCGCTCTTCACCAGCCGCACCGTCTCCAGCACAAAGGGTACATCCTGCTCCGGCACGAGCGGGCGCAGCGCAGCCAGGTCGCCCGGCTCGCGCACCGGCCGGTGCACCACCGGGCCGACGTGCTCGACCAGGTCGAGCTCCACGCCGATGGCGATCAGCGGCGTCATGATGTCGGCGAAGAGGATCGCTGCGTCCACGCCCAGCCGGCGCACCGGCTGGAGCGTCACCTCTGCACTGAGTTCAGGCCGGCGGCAGATCTCCATGAACGAATAGCGGCTGCGCACCGCGCGGTACTCCGGCAGTGCACGCCCGGCCTGGCGCATGAACCAGACCGGCGTGCAGTCGACCGGCTCGCCGCGGCACGCCCTGAGAAAGCGGCTCTTCTGACAGCTGTCCACCACACGACCTTTCGGGAAATTGCGTACGACGTAATATGCCGTAAGTTGTAATAGTATATGTAATGTCCAGATTCACCCCACCTCTTGGATAGGCTGGCTGCTGTGCAGCAGGAGGGGTGGCCGACTTTATGTATTGCGCATTACTTGCTACGCAGTGTGCAGTACCCAGTACGTGTTACATAGTATGTTTTATCCCAGCAGCTTCAATGCCTCGCGCAGCGGCCGGTGGATAGCAGTAATAATCGGCGTATCGCGCAGGGTATACCGCCGCGCCTCGGTCGAGCGCAGGTCAATCACCAGGGACTGAAAGCGCAGCAGGTCCTCAGTCTCGTACGCTACCACGAACTCCTGGTCGTCCAGGCCGGTCGAGTATACCAGCACCTGGCGCACGTCGGCGTACTCGTGGCCAATACGCATGTGCTCGTTCATCATGCCCTGGCGGGCATCCTTGCTCATCAGGTACCACTCGGTGGTCTTGGTGAATGGATAGACCACCAGGTACGTGCAGCGCTCCTCGACATCCACGGCCTGCTCCTGGGTGGTCGGCCGCCGCGTGTAGATCGACGGCCGGGTGAAGCCGTAGAACGAGTGCACCGGCTCCAGGTAGAGGCCCAGCCCGGTCAGCAGCAGCCGGCTGGTCATCTCCTGCACCGGGATCGGCGAGGCGGCCTTGCGCCACAGCAGCAGGTCGGCGTCGGCTTTCAGGCCCAGTGTGCTGTAGCTGTACGTGATGACCTCCGGGGCCGCCTCCTCGACCACCTGGGCGAACTGGGCGCGCCCGTCCTCACGCACCTCGCCCGGCAGCCGCCGCCAGGCCGGATCCACCTTGAACGTGATGAACTGGATGAACTGCCCGCGAGAGGCAGCTAGCTCACTCGTCGGTTGCATAGCCTACTCTTGCTACTCCTGTATGATTCCTGTCCAAGGCTGACAGCGGATGCTGAAGGCGGATTGAACAGACCGAGCCGGGTTCCCTTAGCCACCGTGTTCCCTGAGGAGCACAGCGTCGCAATAGGTGCCGGCGTAGCGCTGTGCCCTATCGGATAGATACTTGCCATAACCACATGGCCCCAGCAGTCACCCTATCTCCAGGTACTCCGCCGCAGTACCTCTATGCCATCCGTTATGCCATCCGTTCAATCCGTTCCATCGTTCCATAATCTGTTGCCAGCCCATCCGTTCCCGTGGCCTGCCGGCAGTGCTCCTCCTCATAGCACCCGTCCAGCCGGAACAGGCGCGCCGCCGCCTGGGCGAGCTCGACGCCGCCAGCTGGATCCTTCAGCGCCGTGACCGGATGGTGCAGCAGCTTGTTGACGATGGCGTTGCCCATCGCCTCGATGGCTGCCCGCTGCGCTGGCGAGAGCTGCGGGAAACGCGCCAGAGTGCGGCGCACTTCAGCCTGCGCGATCGCCTCGGCGCGGGCGCGCAGCGCTCGAATGGCCGGCACAGCCCGCCGCGCAGCCCACCAGCGCATGAACTGCTCCACTTCCACGTCGATCAGGGTCTCGGCGCCAGCTACCTCTGCGGCGCGGGCGGCCCGGTTGGCCGCGCAGATCTCCTGCATGCCGTCGACATCGTAGAGCTGCACGCCGGGCAGCGTTGCCGCACGCGGATCGATATCGCGGGGCACCGCTAGGTCGAGCAGCAGCAAGGGAGCGATGCGGTCCGCCGCCGCCCGCGCCACCGTCTCGTACCGCACCACGATCTCAGGCGCGGCGGTGCAGGTGAGTGCGACATCAGCGTCTCGCAGCGCCTCTTCGAGACCGTCGAACGGCCTGGCTGCCGCCCCGTAGCGTTCAGCCAGCGCCCGGGCGCGCTCGAAGGTGCGGTTGACTACGGTGACGGACCGGGGCGCGTCGGCGCGCAGGTGAGCCAGCGCCAGCCCGGCCATGCGCCCGGCTCCCACGACCACGATGCGCCGCCCGACCAGGCTGCCCAGGGTCTGCCGCGCCAGGTCGAGCGCCACCGATACCACCGAGAGGTGGCTCCGCGCGATGCCGGTCTGCGTGCGCACCAGCTTCCCGGCGGCGAGGGCGCAGTGCACCAGACGGTTGAGCAGCGACCCCGTCAGGCCAGCCGCGTGCGCGCGGGTGTACGCCTCTTTGAGCTGTCCTACGATCTGGTCCTCGCCCAGCACCATCGAGTCCAGCCCAGCGGCCAGCCGGAACAGATGGCGTGCCGCCGCGCGGTCTACGTGCACGTACCGGTACGGCTCCAGCGCCGGGGGTTCCAGGCCGTGCCGCCCGGCGAGGAAGCGCTCAAGCGGTTCCGCCACCGGCGTGGCGAGGACACCGTAGACCTCGACTCGGTTACATGTTGACAGGATCAGGCCCTCGGCGGCGTACTGCCGCAGCGCGTCCAGGGCGCCGGCAAGCTGCCGCTCATCGAAGGCCAGCCGCTCGCGCAGTTCCAGTGGCGCAGTGCGCTGATGGATCCCGACCACGATCAGGTGCACTGTGCTGTCCTCTCTTCATCCGTCTCCAGCAGATGGCGTGGCGCCTGCTCCTCGTAGCCAGCGATTGCGCCCAGGAGGATGGCGTCCATGAAGCGCATCAGCCGGCGGTGCAAGGCAGCCGCTTCGACCAGATCGGTCGGCTGCGCGATACCCGGCAACGGCAAGGCGAGCTGCGAGAAGGCGCTCCGGAAAAAGAGGTACGCCTCCACCATGTCATACAGGCTCACCCCGGCGGTGCGCGCTTGCTGGCCGTAGCTGGCGCCGACCGCCCGCGCTTCTTGCAAGAAGCGTCCATCGTCGTCGCGCCGGTTGACGTACTGGATCAGCAGCCCCAGCAGGCGCTGCCCTAGCCCGCGCATCCGCTCCGCCAGCGGTCCGGCCACCAGGCGGTCATGCCATGGCTGGCGCGCTAGCTCACGTCCGTCCACATGCCAGACAGGCACCTGCGCCGCCGGCGCAGCGCCCGGCGGGCGCCCGGCCAGCCGCACGATGTCCTCCCGCGCGAAGCGGCGGTGCCCGCCCAGCGTGCGCTTCATCCGCACGCGGCCGCTATCGCCCCACCGCCGCAGCGTGGACGGCGCGACGCCCAGCAGCGTGCTGGCTTCCTGGATCGACAGCCACTCCGTTGCCGGCATGGCCTGTTGGACCCCCTTGCTCCCCGGCGCGCCGTGTGAGCCTCACGTCCGCGCGGCCTCCGTCACCGCACGGGCCGCCGCCTCGCGGCCGCCCTGGAGGTAGCGGAGCACCTGCTCCGCCCGCTCCTTGCCCTGCCGGACGCAATCTGGAATGCCCACCCCGCGGTAGGAGCTCCCGGCGAGGAACAGTCCCGGCGGGCACTGCGCCTCCAGCGCGGCGACCCGGTCCAGGTGACCGGTATCGTACTGCGGCGATCCCTCTGGCCAGCGATACACGCGCGCCAGGAGCGGCTCATCATGGAGGCCGAGCGTGCCCTCTAACTCCTCGCGCACCAGCGCCACGAGTTGCTCGTCATCCAGCGACAGCGCCTGGGGGTTGCGCGAGCCGCCCACGAAGGCCCGCACCAGCAGATACCCCTCCGGGGCGCGCCCCTCGAACTTGTGCGAGACCAACGTGATAGCGTTGATCCGCCGCCCCTCGCTGCGCGGGATGATCAGGCCATAACCATCCTGAAACGCGGCCGGCGCAGGCCCGCGATAGACCAACGCCACGGTGCCCGTTGAAACGGAGCGGATCGCTCGCAAGGCTGCGGCCAGCGCGGGCTGAACGGGCTCGACCAGCGCCGCAGCCGCGCGCGCCGGTGCGGCCAGGATCACCACATCGGCCAGAAGCTGCTCGCCATCGTCCAGATGCACCTGGTACGGCTGAGCCGCATCGGGTCGGTAGGCGATCCCCTCGACGCGGCGGCCGGCCAGCACTTGCCCCTCCAGGCGCGCCACCAGCGCTGCAGCGAGCTCGCCCATGCCCCCACGCAAGGTCACGAAGGCGCTTCCGCCGGGCCGGCCGGCCGCGCGCGCCCGCGCCGCCTGCATGCCGCGGATCAGGCTCCCATACCTCAGCTCCATCTGGCGAAACTGCGGGAAGGTAGCCAGCAGGCTCTGCCGGTCGGATTCGGCATTGTAGATCCCGGCCAGCAGCGGCTCGGCGATGCGGTCCAGCGCCTCTGCGCCGAGGCGGCGGCGGATGAAGCCGCCGAGCGTCTCGTCGCCATCGCCACGGCGGGGGGGAATGACCAGATCCAGCGCCACCCGCAGCTTCCCCAGCGGGGACAGCACCGGCGAGCGCAGGAAGGGCAGCCATCGCGTGGGTACGCCGAGCTGCATTCCCTCCGGCATGGGACACGGCTTGCTATGCACCAGCACGTAGACGCGGCGGCGCCGCGGATCAGTCCCGATCAGCTGGTCCTCCAGGCCGAGCTCGCGCACCAGCTCCAGGCCCCAGGGCTTGGTGGTGACGAAGGAGTCTGGCCCGCCCTCGATGAGGAAGCTGCCGACGCCAGGCTCTGGTGCATCGATCTGCTCGGTGTACAGCTTCCCGCCAAGCCGCGGCGCTGCCTCGACCAGGGTGTAGCGGAGTGGGAGACCGGCGGCGCCGGCCGTGCGCTGGAGGTAGAAGGCTGCGCTCAGTCCAGTAATACCGCCCCCCACGATCACCACGTGCGGACTGCTGCCCGCGCTGGCACTGCCCCGCATTGTCTCTATGAACCTGCCAAACCTGCAAAAGCTACCAAATATGGCGCAAGGCCGAGGCTAACTATAGCGCAGGCTACCGGAGGAGTCAAAGCGCGCCCTGGCACGTGCTGCTTGCGGCGCAGGGGGCTGGACAGCCATATCGTAGCAGGACGCTGAGGGATGGCGGATCAGGGTTTTTCCCTGATGCGCACGGGCGCCATCTGCACTATGGTGCACCGCGATATACGGCCGGCCCGGCCGGAATCGACGCGCGCCCGAGGGACCCGCTGTATGGATCGACAGACACGTAGCTCCGTGCACGTCTTGTGGGTTGCCGTTCTCTGGCTCGTCCTTACCGCCGCTGCCGAGGCAGCGCTCCTGAGCTTTGACTTGCTCCCCCGTCCTGCCGCCGTCGAAGGAGACAAGATCGACAGAGCATTCCGCTATCTGACCGTCGTCGCGGCGCCTGTGTTCAGCTTCGTGCTGGCCGTACTGCTCTATAGCCTGGTACGGTTTCGCAGCCGGGGCGCACCCGTAGACGACGGGCCGCCCCTTCAGGCCCGGCCGACGATCGTGGGTGGCTGGCTCGCCGTCACCACCGGACTTGCGGTATACGTCATGATTAATCCCGGCCTGCTCGGCCTGGAAGAGCTCCGCGCCCACGCCCACAACCCCGACCTCATTGTGCAGGTCGAAGGCATGCGCTGGCGGTGGAAGGTAGCCTACCCAGGCTACAACGTGACCTCCACCACTGAAATGGTGCTGCCGGTCAATCGCCGTGTCCGCGTGGAGGTGACGGCAACCGATGTGGTGCACTCGTTCTGGGTGCCGGCCTTTCGCATGAAGATCGACGCTGTGCCCGGCCGGGTGACTACGGTGTATGTCACACCGAACCGTACCGGCTCTGCCCAGGACAACCCCGGCCTGCGCATCGTCTGCGCTGAGCTCTGCGGGGCGCCGCACGCCATCATGAACCTGCCGGTTCGGGTGGTCGAGCCCGCGCAGTTCGAGGCGTGGCTCGCCTCAGCCCGGCAGTGACGCCGCCAGGCCGCGTGGCTCACCCGGCTCCGATGTCACGATGTATCCCGCTGTATTCAGCGCGCCCGTGGTTCGGCTCGGAGTCCCGTGAGACACACCAAGCCTGGCGCTCCTGGCAGTTACCGGTCCTAGCAGGGCCGCGGTTCGGTGATCGGAGGGCTAGGGTAAGGAGGAGAGGTAAGAATGGCGCTGACGCCTGTCCTGAGGGGCCTGCTCTGGAGTTGCATCGGCTTCGCCGCCGGTGGCGGGCTGGTCGCGCTGCTACGCGCCCTGACCGGCAGCACGCCATTGGCCGCCGAGCCGCTCATCGCTGGCGGGTACGCGCTTGCCCTCCCTGGCTGGCTGCTCGGCGTGGGCGTATGGGAGCACTGGGCCAGGGAATGGCTGGGGCTGCCCGTGACATGCCCACAGCATGCCGGCTGGCGACGCTACTTCCAGTTCTCGACTGACCACAAGGTGATCGGGGTGCAGTACCTGGTCACCTTCCTAGTGCTCTTCTTGCTGGCAGGCCTGCTGGCGCTGCTCATGCGCCTGGAGCTGATGGCGCCGGGCGCGGGCGTGCTCGGCCTGAACGGCTACACCCACGTGATGAGTCTGCACGGCATCATCATGGTGGCAGTGGCCGTGGCCGCCGTCATCGGCGGGCTGGGAAACTACGCCGTGCCGCTACTGATCGGCGCGGAGGATATGGCCTTCCCGCGCCTTAACGCCCTGAGCTACTGGCTCGTCCCGCCGGTGGCAGTGCTCCTCCTCGCTACCTTCTTCGCTGGCGGCTTCGACAGCGGGTGGACCGCCTACCCGCCGCTTAGCGAGATGAACGCCCCCGGACAGGTGCTGTTCAACCTGGCCGTCTTCACCTTCGGCCTGTCGTCGATCCTGGGCGGGCTCAATTTTATCGCCACGATCAGCCGCATGCGCGCCCCGGGCATGACGTGGGGCCGGCTGCCGATCTTCGTATGGTCGATCTTCGCGGCGTCGATCATCAGCCTCACTGCGACGCAGTTCCTGGCCGCCGCCCTGTTGATGGTGTTGCTCGACCGGGTGTTCGGCATGGGCTTCTTCCGGGCGGGTATCGGCGGCAACGCGCTCCTCTACCAGCATGTCTTCTGGTTCTACTCCCATCCGGCCGTGTATATCATGATCCTGCCCGGCTTCGGTCTGGCCCTGGAGGTGCTCAGCCACTTCTCGCGTAAGCCGCTCTTCGCCTACCGCGCTGTGGTCGCCGGATTCCTCAGTATCGTCGCGCTGAGCTTCGTGGTCTGGGCGCACCATCTCTTTACCAGCGGTATGTCCGAATGGCTGCACGGCCCGTTCATGGTCACGACAGAGCTCATCTCAATCCCAACCGGTATTGTCTTCCTCTCTGCCCTGGGGACGCTCTGGCTGGGGCGTCTGTGGCTGCGCACGCCCATGCTGTTCGCCTTAGCCTTTGTGTTCAACTTCCTCATCGGCGGTATCACCGGCATCTACCTGGCCGACGTGCCGACAGACATCCATCTGCAAGATACGTACTTTGTGGTGGCCCACTTCCATTACACTATTGTCGGCGGTGAGATCTTCGCCCTGTTCGCCGGCATCTATTACTGGTTCCCTAAGATTACCGGGCGCATGTATAACGAGCGGCTGGGCCGGCTGCACTTCTGGTGGATGTTCCTGGCCTATAACATCACCACGCTGCCCATGTTCTGGGCCGGCCTGCACGGGATGAACCGCCGCATCGGCGATTACCCGCCAGAACTGGGTGGGATCAACCTGTTCATCAGCCTGGCCGCCTTTGTGCTGGCCAGCTCTTATCTCGTGTTCGTCGGGAACATGCTGTGGTCCTGGGTGCGCGGCCCGCGCGCGGTGGCGAACCCGTGGGGAGCGCGCACGCTGGAGTGGCAGGTATCTTCCCCACCGCCGCCGCATAACTTCCCGGCCCTCCCGCGCGTGCTCGACCAGCCGTACACCTACGGCATCCCCGGCGCCGTGCACGCCCTGCTGGACGGCCCCGGCGCCGGGGCCACCGTGCCAGCCGGAGCACCGCCCGGGCGGTAGGCTGCGCTGTCGTTCCGTTTAGCACACGAACAGGCAGGGAGGCAGAGCACCATGAGCATGACCCAGCAACTTCAGCGAGACCTGCGCCTGGGTACCCTGGTCTTCGTTGCCCTGATTGTCCTGACCGTGGTCGAGTTCGCCCTCATGTATGTTGTGCCGGGTGGGCCGCTACTGCTCGCCTTGCTGCTTGCGTTTCAGATAGCTGACGCCGGACTCATCCTGTGGTACTTCATGCACCTGGCCCACCTCTGGCACCTGCCCGGCCACTGACCACGCCTGCCCGCAGGAGCCGGATAGTCGCTTGCTCTGTCCTGAGACATCGCAACGGGAGCGCCCGATGATGCATCAAGCTACCTCCGCACCACACCACGCTGCTTTCCAGGCGCCTGTCCACACGCCCGTGGAGCGTCTCTACCTCAACCGGCTGGGCCTGTGGCTCTTCATTCTTTCCGAGAGCTGTCTCTTCGCTGCCTTCCTCTGGGCCCGGTTCTATTTGCTGGGGGTCGAACGCCCGCCTGAGCTAAACCAAGCGCTCGGGCTGGGCATCTCCCTGCTCCTGCTCCTCAGCAGCCTGACGGCCTATCGCGCCGAGACAAGCATCCACTACGGCAGTGTGTCCGGCCTCCTGCGCAACACGGCAGCGACTATCGGGCTGGGCGGGCTTTTCTTGATCGGCGTAGGCCTGGAGTGGACGGAGGCGCTCGAGTACTTCCCTCCGTCCACGCTGTTCGGCACCGTGTTCTTCAGCCTGACTGGCCTGCACGCTCTGCACGTGCTCAGCGGCCTCGGCCTGCTTGCGCTGGTGTACTGGAACGGGCGGCAGGGCCGCTACGGCCCGGGCAATGCCTGGGCGGTGGAGGGCGCGGTCAAGTACTGGCACTTCGTGGACGTGGCCTGGGTGTTCATCTACCCGACGCTCTACCTGGTCGCCTGAGACGCTCCGCCGCACCGCTCGCCCTAGAAGCTCTCCAGCTAGAAGCTCTCTCGTCTGGGATCTCTCTGGCTAGAATGTCGTGGAGAGTTGCTGGGTCTGGCCTGTCTCCGCCGAGCGGTAGGCCGCCTCGATGATCTCGATCACGTGCCGGGCGTGCTCGGCCGTGACGATAGTCGGCGTGCCATCGCGGATCCAGTCCACGAGCTGCATGATGTCCTCGAAGACGTGCGCCTCCTGGATCTCGCGGTGCGGCCCCGCGACGTGCGGCAGGAGCCACTGGCGGCTGGCGCCGGGCTGCTCAGCCAGCTCGCGGCCCGGATAATCAAACGGCTCCCCATTGAGCTTCAGGCCGACGATCGCGCCTTTCGTGCCAAAGAAGCTGGGCTGGAACCCTTCGGTCACCCGCCCGGCCGCGGCGCCGTAGACGAAGGCGAAGAGCGCGTCGCCGAAGTCCAGCACCATGAAGGTGTTGTCGTCGGCGTCGCACGGCACCATGCGGCCGCGAAACTCGCGTTCCTTGATCCGCACGCCCGACATGGCGGTGACACGCTTCGCCGGGCCCAGGATGCCGGTGAGGGTGTGCAGCGCATACACCGTCATGTCGTAGAGCGGCCCGCCGCCCGGCTTGCGGAAGTACCACGACGGATCGACGTTTGAGAGCACGTCGTCGCCCTGGCGCACGGCCTCCCGTTCGTGGTACGTACCGAAGGCCGCGCCGCAGGCCGCCCAGCAGAGCGTGCCGATGGCGCCCTCCGCAATCAGCTCCTTGATGCGCTGGTTGTGCGGGCGTAGCATCTCGCCGGGCGAGGCCACGATCTTCAGGCCATGGGCGCGGGCGGTCTCGATCAGGTCGGTCGCCTCGGCTGCGGTGGTGGTCATCGTCTTGTTGAAGTGCACGTGCTTGCCCGCCAAGAGCGCCTGCTTGCCCTGCTGGTAGTGCAGCCCAATCGGCGAGGCGATGGTCACCGCGTCCACGTCACCGTAGGCCAGCAAATCCTCGTACGACTCGAACGCCCGCGGGATGTTGAACTTCTCAGCGGCCGCCTGCGCGCGTCCGGGCACGGGATCGCACACGGCGGCCAGCCGCACGCGGTCCTGGACGTCCGGCTGGCTCAGGTGTGGCAGAATGCCACGCAGCGCAATGCTTCCCGCACCAACGACTCCCATGCGCACCACGCTGGCCATGTGCTCTACCCTCTGACTAGACAGGCTCGTTCCGCCGCTGGCCTTCTATTTTCTGTCTATCTATATGCCGATCACTCAATTCCCGTGCCGGGAACGCGTCCGATCGCTGCCCCGGCCCGCCGGGGCTAGCCTATGCCACTGCTCCCGCGCGCGTCAAGCTCTCCAGCGTACTACCCTGCCCGCTGGCGCCGCCACCCGCGCCCTTTCCACCATCTCCCTGACCCTGCTCAGCGCTCCTCCGCGCCACACGGCGCATTTACATAGCCGGACCGGAAGGGTTCGACGCGGCCCTGCTCAGGCGTGAAGCGATGCCGCCAGATGCAGCCGATGTCGTCGCCCAGCAGGTGCAGCGACACCGAGGTCACGTTCGAGATGGTGCGCACACGGTGGATATCGATCTCCGGCAGGAGCTCGTAGAAATCGCCCGGCCGCAGCGTGCGCCGCTCGGCCAGCTCCAGCACGGCGCGGCCTTCGACGGTGCCGTCGTCCTGGCGGGCGAACACCTCTTCCTCCTGTTCGCCGCGGTACAGGCCCACCAGCCCCCAGGCCAGGTGGTCGTGCACCGGCGTCTGCGCCCCCGGTGGCACCACCAGGGACGAAAGCGCTAGGCTACCGTCGCCGGCCCGATACAGCAGCCAGGTGCCGATGCCGCTGCCCATCCCGCTCTCCGCGGCCGGCTCCTGGTACTGCCGCGGCAGCCAGCTCTGGTCGGCCAGCAGCTCGGCGAACGCCGGGCGGATCGCCGCGATGATCGCCCGCGGATCAGCCTCCCGCCGCCGCACCGCGTTCACCTGCTCGATGAACTGCCGCAGGCGCGGATGTTCCAGCACCCACTCGTCCGGCCGCACCCCAAGATCGCCCGTGCTCATCAGAGCGCCTCCTCTCCTTGCTCCTCACCCTCGCTCTTCTCCTTGCCCCTCACCCCCGCTCCTGCCTGTTTTCATCCGGCATCTCCTGTTCTTTCGTATAACTTCGTATACCTTTCGCAGGCCTCTAATACACTGGAGGCGAATAGGACCGAAGACGGGCCAAGCGCCGGATCAGTCGCTTCAGCGCGTGGTACACGGCACAGTGTGCCACACTCCGGCGTTGCCTGCTAGCGCATGCCGTGTTGCGTCTCCACCGCTTGCCCGTATGCCGGCTCGATAGTATAAAGTATAAACAAGCCACGTGCAGCGCCCTTCTCTATAATCTCTGCGACGAGCCTCTGTTTACTTCAGCATCTGTCTGATTACTTCAGCATCAGAAGGAGTAGTAGAAGTGAAGTAAAAAACGAAGAGGCAAGAAGCGGTAAAGAGAGCGACTGGCGAGGGTGAGAGGTCGGAGGCGCCAGCGACACGCCGGAGCAGTCGTGGAGGAGCAGTCGCATTCGACAGGCCGGGCGCTGTACAAAGAAGCAGGGGGAGACACGCGATGGCTGTTGAAGGAACTGAACGAACGGTGCTCGATGTGATTCGTACCCGCCGCAGCATCCCGCGCATGAAGCCGGACCCGATCCCGCGCGAGGTGGTCGAAGAGCTGCTCGACGTGGCGGTGTGGGCGCCCAATCACTGGATGACTGAGCCGTGGCAGTTCTTCGTGCTGGAGGGCGAGGCTAAGCGGCGCTTCGCCGAGATGCGCCGCGAGGTCCATCGCGCCCGGCTGCCCGATCCGGATTCGCCCCAGGCGCAGAACGCCCTGGAGATCGCCTATCGCGCTACGCTCAATACGCCGGTGATCATCGTAGTTACATCACGGGTGGCCGCGGACCCCGAGGTGCGCGAGGAGGACTTCTGGGCCACCTTCGGCGCCGCCTACGCGTTCATGCTCGGCGCCTGGAGCAAGGGGATCGGCACGTACTTCCGCAGCGGGGCGCTGCGCGACTATCCGCCGCTGCGCCAGCTGCTGGGGCTGCCGGATGACCGGCGCATCCTGGGCTTCATCTACGCCGGCTACCCGGAAGATGTGCCGCAGAAGAAGCGCACCCCGGCGCGGGAGAAGACGGTCTGGCTGGATGGTAGCGCGCGGTGAGCGCAGCCGTCACCACCCGATCCCGACCAGGACGCCACTTTCGAGGATGGCTTCCGCTCGCAGGCCGCCATGGATACGATCACAGCCGCGGCACAGTCCCGCCGCTGGGTCGGGCGCTCCCCCAGGTGTGGAGCGATGGTGACGCACTCATTGTGGTGCATGCAAGGTGGTGCATGCAAGGGCGCTCGAACAGTGGACGGCGGCTCTGGCGCTTGACAAATGCCGTAGGCGATGAGCGACTCATCGCGTTACACCTAGGACTTGACCTGGTGCGTGATTGCTGTGCGCTGGAGATGCCGCTGCGGGACCGCCAAGAGGAAACGAGCCACCACCGGCGCGGCGGGCGGGGCAATCGGTTCGTCGAGCGCCTCTCCGCGCCCCCGCTGCCGGCTACTCGCGCAGCACTGCTCGATAGCCTGGAGATACTCACCTTGCGCTTTGACACGCTGGCTGGGGAGTGGTCAGGGTCGTACGTCGAGCGGCGCTGGCCGCTGCTCGACGCCATTGCCCAGGGGCGACAGGAGTACGGACCCGAACGCTCTCCAGCCCGCTGAGGCGATTCTCGGGAGCATCTCTCATGGATGCGCTGACCTGTCTACGCACGCTTCGCGCCGTGCGCCGCTATCGCCAAGAGCCGATTCCGCAGGCGGTGCTACATGACATTCTCGAAGCGGGGCGCTGGTGCGGGAGCAGCCGCAACAGCCAGCCCTGGCAGTTCGTCGTGGTGCGTGACCGCGCTACCCTCGAGCAGCTTTCGCGCCTGGGCAGTTACGCCGGACATGTGGCCGGGGCTGCCCTCGCTATCGCCCTAGTGATGGAAGGCGAGGGCCGCGGCGCGTCGTTTGACGCCGGCCGCGTGGCGCAGAACCTCATGCTCGCCGCGCACGCGCACGGCGTGGGCTCCTGCATCGCCTCAATCGCTCCCGAGGAGAACGAGCGCGCCGCCCTGCGCCTTCTGGGCGTGCCCGCCGGCTACAGCCTGCGCGTGGTGATCGCGTTCGGCTATCCGGCGCCACGGGAGCAGGATCGTACGATCGCCGGGCAGCCGCGCGAGCGCGTGCTGGTGATGGTCGGCCGGAAGCCGCTCTCCGAGCTCGTGCACTACGAGCGCTTCGGGCAGCGCATGCCACCTGCTTGAGAACCGGCGCTCTACCATCCGGCAGCGTACTCGTACAAGTCTACTCGCTGGCCAGCAGGGCTTGGGCCAGGATCTTCTCGGCAATCTCCATCGTCTTCAGACAGTCGCGGAATGGCGAGCTGGTCAGCTCCCTGCCTGCCTTGAGCGAGTCGATGAACTCGCGGTGCTTGGCCTGGAAGCCTCCGTAGACGAAGAGCTGCTCGCTGCCGGCAACCTCCCGCGCGTCGTATTCGACGCCATGATAATTGCCGTCTGCGTAGAGATACGCCTTACCCTCTGGCTCGGCGTCCACGTAGATGCCGGGGGCGTGCATCTCCACGCGAAAGACCCGCCGCCCGCTGCACCAGCTCGTCAGCACGTAGCCCGTCGCGCCATTGTCGAAGTGAAGCATGGCGCCGATCCAGTTGATGTCCGGCGTGCCGATCCGCTTGCAGTGGCTCTCGATGCCGGTGACCTCGGCCGTCCGCCCATCACGAGGGTCGCCGCCACACATCCAGCGCACGGTGTCGATGGCGTGCACGCAGTCGTCCAGCATGCGGTCGCGGGCGCCCAGCATGGGGCTGGGACCGTGCTTGTAGAACTCGCACACCGCATGCACGATCGGCCCCCGCTCCAGGCACGCCGCGCGCATGCGGCGGAGTAAGGGGCTGGCGCGGCGCTGGTGACTCACCTGGGTAATGACGCCATGCTTGTCGGCCAGGTACGCCAGCATCTGCGCCTGGTGCCAGCTCAGGCCCATCGGCTTCTCGATGTACAGGTTACAGCCCTGCTGGAGACACCACACCCAGATGTCGTACATGATGTGCGGCTGGCCGATGGCGTACACGCCGTCCGGGGTCACTTCCTCGATCATGCGGCGGTAGTCGGTGTAGCGCCGCGTCACGCCGTACCGGTCGGCCGTGGCGTGCAGCCGTTCAGTATCGATGTCGCAGATCGCCGCGATCTCGACATCGGGAAACGACGCCAGCGACGGATAGTGCACATTGTTCGCCATCCGTCCGGCGCCGATCACTGCCACGCGCACGCGCTCTTTCACACCTCTCCCTCCGTATCCTACCGCCTGCGGAACTTACCGGTTCTGCGCCAGCAGCGGTTCGATGGCCTGCCGGATCTCGCTCAGCGCTTCTTTAATCGCTTTCTGGCCGGTCAGTGCTTGGCTCCAGATCGGCCCCGCTCGCGAGAACATCTCTGGCGCCATTGGGCCGAACGGACGCACGTGCTCAGCGTAGCTAGTCAGGATGGGCAGGATGATTTTAGCGCTCGGCGGTGCCAGCGGCGAGCTCTCATAGGCCGCCCAGGCCGACTTGCGCGACGGGCTGCCGCGGCCCGAGCGCCCCCACATGAACTCCTGGCCCTCTTTCGACAGATATTCGTTCAGGTAGATCCAGGCTGCATCGGGCTCCTTGCTCTGCGTGGTGATGCCGTAGCCACTCCCCGCCGCCCCGGTGATCTGCGCCCTGGGCCCGCGCGGGTAATGGGCCACGTCGTACTTGAACTGGGCGAAGCGCGAGGCCGTCGGCGCATGCCACGACCCGGCGATCATCATGCCAATGCTTCCGGCCAGCCAGGCGCCTCGCTCAAAGCCGCGCGTGTCTTCTGGCATCGGCGTGATGCGGTGCTTGAGCCGGAAGTCCAGCCACCACGTCAGCGTCTCCACGACCTCGGTGCTGTCCAGGGACATCCTCGTCTCAGCCTGGTCGATCCAGCTCGCCCCGAACGGCCGCAGGAAGTTCGGCTCCAGCAGGGCGTTGATGCCCGGCATGCTGTCAAAGCCCCAGGTGCGATCCGGCCCGTCGCCGCGAGTGATGGCCCGCGCCGCCTCGAACAGATCGTTCATCGTCCAGCTCTCGCTGGGGTACCGGATGCCGGCTTTATCGAAAAGGTCTTTGTTGTACCAGAGCAGGTACGGGCCGGTATCATAGGGGATCAGGTGCAGCGCGCCCTGGTAGCGGTACGCCACCAGCGACGGCGGGGTGAAGTCCTGCAGGTTAAAGTCGCGAGTTTTGGCGATGTAGGGCTCCAAGTTACGGAAGATATTGGCGCGGAAGAACTCCTGCGCCCAGGAGTACTGGGTGTACAGCAGGTCGGGCAGAGTGCCGGAGGCTGCTCGGGCGGCGTACTTGGCCCGGAACTCACCGAACACCGAGTTCTCGAGCTCGATCTTGAGGTTGGGATGCCGCTTCATGAACTCCTGGTCGAACTGCTCCTGCGTGGGCAGGAAGGCATCCTCCCAGGCGTGGGCCACGGTCAGCGTGATCTGCCGGGCTGGCGTAGCCGCCGCACTGCCGCTGCGCTCGGGGCCCTGCCGGCACGCCGCCAGCGCGCTGGCCGACACCGCGCCGCTGACGGCGGCCAGGAAAGCGCGACGGTTCCATGGAAGATGCAGGAATGACATGCCCATTGCGACTGCTCCTCTCGCTTTGCTCCATTCCCTCAGCGACACGCTGGAGGGCGTTTCCGGTAGGTCTACCTACGAGTGCCCCTGCGCGCACGGCGAGTGTGCGGAATCCTGGATCATTGCCTGGTCGAGCATCCGCGCAGCCCTGCGCGCGCGGGTCAAGGGGGCACCCGCCGCGATGCAGGCGGCAGCGCGAGGATGTATAGTGCGGGCACATGCTGTGTCAGCCAGCGCGCGCCCGACACCATGCCCTGCTGGCAAGGATCCGCCGGGAAAGCGAGCGGAGCGTGAGCATCGACGCGGCCGCCCCTCGCCAGGGCGGCGCTGCCATCACTGAGGATGTCGCATCGCGAAATATCCGCAACCTGGTGCTCCAGACCGCGCTGGCCGGTGTGGTCAACGGGGGCATTGGGGCGTTTCTGGCGGTGTACCTCACCCGCCTGGGGGCCTCTCCCCTGGAGATCAGCCTGCTGACCTCCCTGCCCGCGCTGCTCACTATCATCGTGGCCCTGCCCGCCGGCGCGATCGCGGCGCGCTACAGGCGGCCTGTCCACCAGAGCGCACGGCACTTCCTGCTCATTCGCCTCTGCTATCTCCTCGTGGCCGCCGCGGCGTTCCTGCCGGCCACCGCCGCCATCTGGTCGGTGGTGATCATCTGGGCCTTCACGGCTATTCCCGGCGCCATCGCCAACACCGCCTGGATGGGTGTCTTCGCTGAAGCGGTCCCGGCGCGGGAGCGCGCTCGCCTCAACGGCCTGCGCTGGGGCCTGCTTGGCTTCGTCACCGCGTGCAGCGTCGCGCTGTTCGGGCAGATGCTCGACCTCCTGCCGTTCCCCCTGGGATACCAGCTCGTGTTCCTGGCGTCGTTCGTCGCCGGGCTGCTCAACGTGTGGTTCTACTCGCGCCTGATCGTTCCCGACCAGCCGGTCCATTCGTCTTCCGGACCGGCGATGCCGCTGCGGGCGCGCCTGCTCCAGGCGCTGCATCCTCTGCACGACGATGGCCCGTTCCTGCGCTTCACCGTAGGGTCTGGCCTGCTGCGCCTGGGCATGTTTCTGGCCGCTGGCCTGTATACCATTTACTGGGTGCGTGACCTCCAGGCGGCGGATAGCCTGATCGGCCTGCGCACCACCGCCGGCAACGCCGCGCTGGTGGTGGGCTACCCGCTGTGGGGCTGGGTGGCCACGCGCCTGGGCCACGAACGGGCGCTGGCGCTGGCCGCCGCCGGGCTGGGACTCTACCCGATCATGACCGCCCTGGCGACGTCGCCGCCCTGGCTGGTGCCGGCCGCGGTGCTGTGGGGCCTCTTCGCCGGGGGCATCGATGTCACTCTCTTCGAGGGCTTGCTGCATACCGCGCCGGCGGCGCGGCGCGCTCATTATGTAGCCCTCAACACAGCGCTGGCCAATCTGGTCGCCTTCGTCGCCCCGATCCTCGGCGCCGCCCTGGCCAGCCCGCTCGGCATCCAGCCCGTGCTCTTCCTGGCTGGCGCGCTGCACTTCCTCGCCGCCGCAGCAGTGGCGTATTACGCAGTGCGTACCACGTGAAGACCGCCAGGCCACACACTGCCGTGAGCTCCTCACCCCTTTAGGGGCAGGGCCGGGGGAGCGGTCCTCGACTCCCTTTTAGGGAAGGTAAGAGGGCTGCCTGCGTGCCGAGGATCCCGGCCGCGAGCTTGAACTCCCCTCCCCTTTTAGGAGAGGGGCCGGGGACCTCTCCCCCCGGCTCCCCTATGCACGACTACTAGACCCCCCTCGCCCGGCCTGCTAGGATGATGGTGCCGCACCGCTGCAGCAGCCGCTCGTCAGGGCGCCAGGGCGCTCCGCCACAGCGGTGTGGGAGCGCCGTGCGCTCGGGCATTCGAGCCGGCCCGGATAAGCACGCACCGGCAACACGAGCACATAAAGGGCACTACAAAAAGGGCACCACAAAATGATCGATCCGACGCAGCGTGTTCCTTTCGGCAAGACCCGCCTGACCGTGACCCGCCTCGGCCTGGGTAGCGCCCCGCTGGGCAACCTGTTTCAGCCCGTCTCGGATGAAGAGGCGTACGCGACCATCGAGCGGGCCTACCAGTTGGGGCTGCGCCTGTTCGATACGGCGCCGCTGTACGGCCTCGGGCTGGCCGAGCGGCGCATCGGCGCGGTGCTGTCGAAGTACCCGCGCCATGAATTCGTGCTCTCTACCAAAGTAGGGCGACTGATCCGTCCCGACCCGAACACCGATCCGTCGCGCGTGGATAGCGGCGTCGAGCTGTTCAAGGGTGCGCCGCCGCTCAAGGCGGTGTTCGACTTCAGCTACGACGGGGTGATGCGCTCGGTGGAGGAGAGCCTGCAGCGCCTCGGTCTCGACCGCATCGATATCCTGCTCATCCACGATCCCGACGACTACTTCGACGAGGCGATGCAGGGGGCGTACCCGGCGCTGGACAAGCTGCGTCGGGAGGGTGTGATCGGCGCGCTGGGCGCCGGAATGAATCAGGTGGAGATCCCGATCCGTTTCGCCCGCGCCGCCGACTTCGACTGCTTCCTCATCGCCGGGCGCTACACCCTGCTCGACCAGCGGGCGCTGCCGGAACTGCTGCCGCTGTGCGTGGAAAAGAACATCGCCATCATCATCGGCGGTGTCTACAACAGCGGCATTCTAGCCGACCCGCGGCCGGGCGCCCCGTTCAACTACCGGCCGGCCTCCCAGGAGTGGCTGGACAAGGCGCTGCGCCTGAAAGCCGTCTGCGATCGCCATGGTGTGCCGCTCAAGGCGGCGGCGATCCAGTTCCCGCTGGCGCATCCGGCGGTGGCCAGCGTGCTCACCGGCGCCCGCTCGGTCGCCGAGCTCGAGGAGAACGAGCGCATGATGCGCGCTCCCATCCCGGCGGCGCTCTGGCAGGACCTCAAGGCCGAGGGGCTGCTGCCCCCGGAGGCGCCGGTGCCGGCGTAGCGCCCCGGCCAGGGAGCGTCCAAGCCAAGGAGGAATCAATATAAAAAAATAAAAAAATATTTAATATCAATCAATATCAAACGGAACTGTATCAAACGGAACTGCATCAAATGGAGCCGCAAACGATCCGCGCGGGAGAGACGGCACGCCCGGCCAGCCGCCGTCGAGTGCTCTTCATCTGCACACACAATTCGGCGCGCAGCCAGATGGCTGAGGGTTGGCTGCGCCACCTGGCCGGGGATCGCTTCGAGGTCCACTCGGCGGGCACCCAGCCGGGGGCTGTTCGCCCGCTGGCCGTGCACGTGATGGCCGAGGCCGGCGTGGATATCTCAGCGCAGACCAGCAAGTCGCTGGACCGGTACCTGGACCAGCCCTGGGATTACGTCATCACGGTGTGCGACGACGCCAACGAGGCCTGTCCGGTGTTCCCGGGGGGCAGGCGCCGGCTGCACTGGTCGTTCCCCGACCCCTCCAAGGCCCCCGGCACCGAGGAGGAGCGGCTTGCAGTCTACCGGCAGGTGCGCAATGCCATCCGCGCGCGCATCGAAGAGTTCCTGCGGCAGGAGGCGGGCGGCGGTTGAGCCAGCTGGAGCGGGCGGCAGAAGTAGGGGGACGCTGCGGCCGGCGCCAGGGTGCACCGGAGAAGGGCTGAGACGCTCAGGCGGAAGCGCGCTGGGCTGCGGCGAAGCCCTCCAGCGCCTCGTCCCAGCTCAGCAGGCGGCCTTGCCGGGCCGACTCATGGGAGCGAAAGTCGGCCAGGCGCACGAAGACGTCGGCGCTGCGCTCGCCGGGGTAGCGCAGGTGCAGCCGCAGCGCCCGCAGCCGCACCTGCAGCGGCCGGAAGACGCCGGCATACCAGCGGGCCGCCGCTTCGCGCAGGTCAGCCAGGTTGTGCTCCTGCGCATACTCGCGAATGAGCGCCTCCAGACGCGCATAGTTGCCCGGGCGAGCCAGGCCGATCTGGGTGAGCCCGGTCGCCTGCTCGAAGGCGCGCCGCTCGGCGAAGAGCTGCTGGCTCTCTGCGTCGGCGACCGGCACGAACTCGGTCACGAGGGCGTCGATCCAGAGCTGGCCGAGCTGCTTCGCTGCGGCCACGCGATGGTGGCCGTCGAGCACGTAGTAACCGTAGCCGAGCTTGTAGAGCTCCACGGGCGGTAGCGCGTCGCCGCGCTCCAGCGCCTGCAGGATGCGCCGGTAGCGCTGCTCGTCCTGCTGCCGCGGCCGCAAGGGCCGGAAATTGGCGCCCAGCTCCGCCGGCCGCCCCACGCTGCCTACGATGCGGGCGAGCTCGACCGTGCGGTGGCCCAGCGGTTGTGGGGCCAGGGCGCCGGCGCGGGCAGCGTCGTCGCCGAAGCTGCGCACCGCCGGTGCAGGCGCGCTCTCCAGGGCCGGGCGCACCAGCAGCACCGGACAGGGCGCCTGCCGTACGATCTGATCGGCGATGCTGCCCGGCAGCAGGCGAGCCAGCCCGCCGCGCACGCTGCTGCCGAGCACCAGCACATCCGGCTCGAACTCCTGCGCTGCCGCCAGTACGGTCTCCACCACCGGCCCGACGCGTATGACCGACCAGGCGCGCAGCCCCCGGAGGCGCAGGCGCATGACCACGGAGTCAAGATACGCTCTGGCCCGCGCCTCTTCAGATGAGACATGCCCATCCTCGGCGGCCGCCTTCTCCGGCAGCACATGCAACAGCAACACCTCCGCGTCGAGGGCACACGCGTGCTCCTCGACCACCGCCAGCTTGGCCTCGCCCGGTGGCGAAAGGTCGAGCGCTACAAGGAGACGTTTCGGCTGCATAGGCCTGCCTCCCTTCTGCCAGCACAATTCGCACGTCGCGCGCCTCTGTACGGCGTGCACGTACTCATTAAATTAAACTCATATAAATAAACTCAACTTTTAAATAAACTCGATTTTATAAACCCGTTTAAATGTACCAGGGACGCTCCCGCTCCCGTGATGGTCGCTGTGCCCAATGCCACAGCGCCTTCTCTTGGGCAAACTGCCCGGCCCTTTCCCGCCACAGAACTGCTGCTCGACGCCAGGCAGCCCGCCTGGCAGTCTCAGTATAGCGAGCGCACCTGAACCAGCCATGAACTGGCGCTTAGCCGAGCTTAAAGATCTCCTGAGTGCCGGCGTACGTGAGCGAAGTGCCGGCGCGCCTGTGAACGAGCCTCCGCACAGGCACCCTACCAGAACGGCCGAACCGGCGGCACGGTCACAGAGGACGACCTCTCCCCTGTGGAGGAGGGGAGCTTGGGGCAGACGCTCGGGAGCGACCCTTTCAGTGCTGTTGCTCACGGTGCGTACCGACGGCGATGCCTCATGGCGCACGTATCACTTAGGGGCGCTCTGTTGCGCACCGGTACACCCCAGGCCCAGATGCAGGCGCTGGGCTACCAGTCACCGGCCCCAGGCTCCCTCCTGGGGGATAGGCCGGGGAGGAGTCCTTCCCCGTCTTCTTCCCTCTCCCTCCGTGGGGAAGGGGTCCGCCTGCATCTTCTGCCTCACACCCCACGGATCGTCTCTCTGTCCAGACGCAGTACGCAGTCTACCCGTGCTGTCCGACCGCTCCCTCCTCGGCCAGGCAGGCGACCTCGGCTGGGGTGTAGCCGAGCAGTGTGCAGAGCACCTCTTCCGTATGCTGGCCCAGCAGCGGCGCAGGGGCCGGCTCGACCATCTCCGCCCGATCGCCTGGCGGGCCCACCCGCCAGGGCGCTGTAGGCACCGGCACGCGCCCCACCGGATGCTCTACTTCTACCAGCAGCCGGCGCGCCTGCACCTGCGGATGCGCCGCCACGCGGTCGAGCGTGTTGATCGGGCCAGCCGGAATGCCGTGCGCGGCGAAGCGCTCCAGCCACTCCTCGGCGCTGCGAGTCAGGAAGAGCTCCTCCAGCACAGGAACCAGCGCCTCACGGTTTCGCACGCGGTCACCGTTGGTGGCAAAGCGCGGGTCGCTCGCCAGGTCGGGCCGCTCGATGGCCCGGCAGAACTGCGCCCACAGGCGATCGTTGTTGATCGCTACGGTGATGTCGAACGTAGCCGTGCGAAACGATTGGTACGGCACGATATACGGGAAGGCATTGCCGGCCCGACGCGGCACACGTCCGGTGAGCAGGGAGATCACCAGGTGGTAACCTAACAGCGACACTTGCCCGTCGAGCAAGCCCACGTCCAGATACTCACCCGCCGGCGGGTCTTCCCCACCGGCGCGGCGTTGCTCCCGGTCCAAGAGCGCGCCCAGGATGGCCACGGCAGCGTTGGTGCCGGCGATGATGTCGCACACCGCCACGCCGACCTTCAACGGGCGCCCGTCGGGCTCGCCAGTCACGCTCATCAGCCCGCCCACGCCCTGCATGATCAGGTCGTAGCCAGGCTCCTGGGCCATGGGACCCTCCTGGCCGTAGGCGGAGATGGCGCAGTACACCACCGACGGGTTGCGGGCGCGGACGGCCGCGTAGCCGATGCCCAGCCGCTCCGCCACGCCCGGCCGGAAGTTCTCAATCACCACGTCGGCGCGCTCGGCCAGCCGCAGGGCGATCTCCAGTCCCTGCGGATGCTTCAGGTTCAGGGCCACGCTCCGCTTGTGCCGGTTCATGGCCAGGAAATAGCCGCTCTCCCCACCGAAGAACGGCGGGCCCCAGTGCCGCGCCTCATCGCCGCTGCCCGGCTCCTCGACCTTGATGATCTCCGCGCCCATGTCGCCGAGCAGGCCAGCACAGTACGGCCCCGCCAGGGCACGGCTGAAATCGAGCACCCGATAGTCTGTCAGCGGTTGCCACATCCGCCCTCGCCGCGCCGCCAACGCATCCATCGCTTCGCTCCAGGAATGAAATGCGCACTATGTACTGCGCAACCGACACTGCCCGGCTTCACCCCTGTCGCTGCTCGCGTCTTTCTCCCTTCCCCCGTGGGGATGGGCCGGGGGAGGGGGTCCGTCTCCCCACCCTACGCAGTACGCATTTTCAGAAGTACATTCTGGTCAGGCATTCGGCAACCATCCCGGGCCGCTCAGCGCCCTCGACCTCGATAGTGTGGAGGTACGTGAGCTGCACCGCCCGCGGGCGCCCATCTGGACCGGCGCCGGGCTCGATCTCGTCCACGTTCAAGAGCGTCGTGCGCAGGCGGATGCGTGCCCCTACTCGCACTGGCCCGGGAAAGCGCACGCGATTGAGCCCGTAGTTCACGGTCATGCGCTCCCCAAGCTCGAGCCGCACGCCCTCTCGCTGGCGGGCCAGCATCGGCACGAGCGACAGGGTGAGATAGCCGTGGGCGACCGTGCCGCCGAACATCGTGGCCGTCGCCCGCTCAGGATCGACGTGGATGTATTGGCGATCGCCGGTGAGCTCGGCGAAGGCGTTCACGAGCTCCTGCGTGATCTCCAGCCACGGGCTGACCCCGAGTTCCCGGCTGGCCAGCGCCCGTAGCTCGCTGACGGTTCGCACGACCTCTGGGAACTCCCCTGCGTCTGGCATGGTCGTTTCCCTCAGACAGCACCCGGGCCTGCTCAGCCCGCGGCGGGGAGCCGCAGCCACACCAGCATCGGGCCGGGCGCCCGGTTGGCCCAGGCGTAGTACGGCACCGCCACCAGCGGCACAGGGCGGCGTCGGGCCGGCGGTAGCGCCTCCAGCGGCGCGTACAGGCGGCCCTCCCAGCCGTCGCGCTCGACCACTACTGCCTCGCCGCGCAGCACCACCAGGCCGCCGAGCAGGTCCGGCGCCTCCGCGGCACGCACTGGCGCATCCGTCGGCAGCTCGAGGTCCCAGACATCGATCCCGGGATAGTCGGCGCCCTCGACGCAGTACACCAGCGGTCCGCGGGCCAGCGCTACCCGTCCCTGATCGGCCAGCACGCGCGGATGCGCGACCATACGCCGCACCGGCATGGGCAGCTCCAGGTCCACCACGTCGCCGGCCTGCCAGGTGCGGTGGAGGACGGCATAGCTGCCCGGCTCAGCCGGCACACCGGCCGGGCGTCCGTTTATCTCCACAGTAGCCCCTAGGCACCAGCCCGGCACGCGCAGCAATAGGCCACACGGGTGCCGCGGCGCTGCCTCGACCGTGAGACGCACGTAGCCGTCCCAAGGGTAGCGCGTCTGCACCCGCAGCGCCATCGTCCCGCGATCCGGAAGCTCGGCCTGGAGCGTTCCCTGGATATAGAGATGCAGCCACAGCCCCTCGGCGGAGAGGCCGGCGGCATAGCCGGGCAGGCTGAGCAGCGTGCGGGCGATGTTCGGCGGGCAGCAGGCGGTGGTGAACCATTCCTGCCGGCGATGGCTGCCGCGATCGGCCAAGGGGTTTTGGTAGAAGTACGCGGTGCCATCGAGGGAGAGGCCGGAGAGGATGCCGTTATAGAGCGCCGTTTCCATCCAGTCGGCATAGCGGGCCTCGCCCGAGCGCAGCAGCATGCGCCAGTTCCACATGAAGCCGCCGATAGCCGCGCAGGTCTCGGCATAGGCCCGTTCGTTAGGGAGCTCATAGTCGGCACCGAACGATTCCCCCTCCCAGCGGGCGCCCAGGCCGCCGGTGATGTACGCCTTGCGGGTAAAGGCGCTCTGCCAGAGCTTTTCGACCGCGGCGGCCAGCGCCTCCTCTCCGGTCTCCATCGCCACGTCGATCATCCCGCAGGCCAGGTAGGTGGCCCGCACGGCATGGCCGACGATCTCTGTCTGCTCACGCACCGGCAGGTGATCCTGGAGGTAGGCACCTCGTCGCAGCAACCCACGGCCGCGCTGGTCCAGGAAGAAGCCGGCGCGGTCAAGGTAGGTGCGGTTGCCGGTCTGGCGATAGAGCTCAACAAGGGCCATCTCGATCTCTTCGTGGCCGTCGGTACCGGCCCGCCCCTGCGGACCGAAGGTGGCGCAGATATGATCAGCCAGGCGGATGGCCACGTCGAGGAGCGAGCGGCTGCCGGTGGCGCGGTGATGGGCCACTGCGGCCTGGATCAAATGGCCGGCGCAGTACAGCTCGTGCATCACATCCAGGTTGGTCCAGCGCTGGGCCGCCCGCTCGAAGGTGAAGTAGGTGTTCAGGTAGCCATCCGGCGCCTGCGCGGCGGCCACCTCGGCGATGACGCTTTCCACAAGCCGGGCCAGCTCGGGATCCGGCGCGCCGGCAGGCTGGACAGCGAGGGCGTAGCTTGCTGCCTCCAGCCATTTATAGACGTCGGAGTCATTGTAGAAGCGGCCCTGGAAGTCGATCTGTTTTTTGCCGGCAGCGCGGCGGAAGTTATCGATGCGGCCGGTGCGCTCACACTGCGCGTACTGCTGGCGCAGGGTGACCTGGGCCACGGTGCGCAGGCGCGGGCCCCAGAAGCCGTCTTCAGGCCGCAGCGCGGTGAGCGGTAGCGGGTGGAGGCGGCAAAACGGACTGCGGCGGGTATCCACGACCGGTCCGGCGGCCGTGATGGGGTGAAGGGAGGTCGGCGAGAGCTCTGTAGCCATGGCATACCCTCTCTGCGCCCTGGTCTCTGTGTCCTGGTCCCTGTGTCCTGATTTGGAGGTCGTATCTATGCGACGCAGGCAGTTCAGCGTCCACGCATCCTGTGTGTTCCGGCAGAAGCGTCTACGCCTTCACTTTAGCGAATACGGTGCCGGTGGTCTACCGGTCTAGCATCGAGTGGCGAAAACCGGCGGGGCCCCGGGTGTCCGGGCCGGCGTGTCGTGGGCTGCGGTCACGCACGGAAGCTTTTATAAGAGGACCATTTTGGCGAAAACCTCCCAGGGCAAGCTGCAATCGCGTGGTTTTCGCATCCGGGTGGGTTTTCGCCCTTGCCAGGGTTGCCGGAGATGCGCTAGAATGGCCGCACAGAGGCGAATCGCACTATCGAGGCTTCCGGGCAAGCCACCCGTGGCGATTTTCCGCCTGGGGGTTTCAGAGCAACGACCCGTTTGAAGGGTACTGAAAGATCTCCTGACGGAGCAGGTGGCGAGATAGAGAGCGAGCGGTTTCAGAGCAACGACCCGTTTGAAGGGTACTGAAAGGCTGGCTGGCGCTCGACAGCACAGCGAGCGACAGTACGTTTCAGAGCAACGACCCGTTTGAAGGGTACTGAAAGACTGGCGGTGGCATTCTTTCGCCAGAGCAGGCAACAGCGGTTTCAGAGCAACGACCCGTTTGAAGGGTACTGAAAGTATTCTCATCTGGCTTTCCATACTGCTCATGCCGAGCGTTTCAGAGCAACGACCCGTTTGAAGGGTACTGAAAGAGTGGGAACTTGAGGATCAACCACTCTTTTGGCTTTGGCGCGTTTCAGAGCAACGACCCGTTTGAAGGGTACTGAAAGTTCGGCATCCCACCACTCCGCAGCGACCGCCTTCTTGGTTTCAGAGCAACGACCCGTTTGAAGGGTACTGAAAGGCCACAGAGAACACATCAGCCGTAGAGCTATATTGGAGGTTTCAGAGCAACGACCCGTTTGAAGGGTACTGAAAGACACCAGAGCGTGCAGGACGCAGTAGACGTCCTGAAGGAAGGTTTCAGAGCAACGACCCGTTTGAAGGGTACTGAAAGACCGTTACCAGACCGTCAATGACAAACTCTGGATCTGTTTCAGAGCAACGACCCGTTTGAAGGGTACTGAAAGCGTACGACCCGAGGGCCGCCCGCAGCCCGTCCACCAGGTTTCAGAGCAACGACCCGTTTGAAGGGTACTGAAAGACCATGATGCGCGTCGTCCCCACGCCGCGCACGTCGAGTTTCAGAGCAACGACCCGTTTGAAGGGTACTGAAAGTAGGGTAGATAGTTACCTGAGCGATATGAGCGAGCGCGAGAGTTTCAGAGCAACGACCCGTTAGAAGGGTACTGAAAGTTGATCGCCCTCCGGAGCTCGAGGGGATCAAGGTGATAGCGTGTTTCAGAGCAACGACCCGTTTGAAGGGTACTGAAAGCCCAACCGGACACACCGAATCGCCGGGAGTGGAGTGGGAGTTTCAGAGCAACGACCCGTTTGAAGGGTACTGAAAGGCGACGAACGGGAAAAGCTTTCCCGCCCTGAGATGTGTTTCAGAGCAACGACCCGTTTGAAGGGTACTGAAAGCCACCACCAGCACACCCCCACCCCTCTCCACTCCCCCTTTCGTTTCAGAGCAACGACCCGTTTGAAGGGTACTGAAAGTTTCTGGTGGGATGGGTCTGCGACCATAAGGAGTGTTTCAGAGCAACGACCCGTTTGAAGGGTACTGAAAGGTACATCATCCTTGGAGAGGTCGCGTTGTTTCCGTAGTTGTTTCAGAGCAACGACCCGTTTGAAGGGTACTGAAAGGGATGGTCCGCTGGATCCAGTCTGGCGATGCTGCCTGTTTCAGAGCAACGACCCGTTTGAAGGGTACTGAAAGTGGTGATGAAACAGCCCACAGCGTGCACATGTCTCGGGTTTCAGAGCAACGACCCGTTTGAAGGGTACTGAAAGGCAAGAGCTTCGCCTCATCCGAGAGAGCATCTCGCACGTTTCAGAGCAACGACCCGTTTGAAGGGTACTGAAAGGAGGGATCGGGACAGTGCGTCCCGAGCGCAGTCTGTGAGTTTCAGAGCAACGACCCGTTTGAAGGGTACTGAAAGACGAGCGATCAAACAGGTTACACCGCTCGACCTCACAGGTTTCAGAGCAACGACCCGTTTGAAGGGTACTGAAAGATGGCTTAGTACCTCCGTGGCGGCTGTCGCTCCGCCAGGGTTTCAGAGCAACGACCCGTTTGAAGGGTACTGAAAGCAACGGTACCTCAAGCGAAGAAGGCGTTCCTTACCTGTTTCAGAGCAACGACCCGTTTGAAGGGTACTGAAAGTCTGATAGACGGCAAAACGAGAGACGCTCACGATGTGGTTTCAGAGCAACGACCCGTTTGAAGGGTACTGAAAGTTGAGATGTCGGGAGACATCGACCCACAGGGCTCGGGACAGTGCGTTTCAGAGCAACGACCCGTTTGAAGGGTACTGAAAGGTCGCAGAGCGACGGGCTCGACTTGGTAGCGAGCGGCGAGTTTCAGAGCAACGACCCGTTTGAAGGGTACTGAAAGCTTCATCGCTGGACAGTGCTACAGCATCCTGTTCGCCTACGTGCGAGTTTCAGAGCAACGACCCGTTTGAAGGGTACTGAAAGGCGGCGATGACAAGATCAAGCGACATCCCAATCCTCCGTTTCAGAGCAACGACCCGTTTGAAGGGTACTGAAAGGAAAGGAGGAGGAGGACATGAGCGACTATCTCCACCACGGTTTCAGAGCAACGACCCGTTTGAAGGGTACTGAAAGTTAGCCGCTGCTGCTACTAGACATGTGCACGCTGTGGGGTTTCAGAGCAACGACCCGTTTGAAGGGTACTGAAAGTTAGAGGTATCAGCGGAGCGGATTCTTGTCCGCTCGATCTTTCCGTTTCAGAGCAACGACCCGTTTGAAGGGTACTGAAAGCGACCGCTGGCGCCCGAGCTGGCTCGACCCCGCGCCGCCGTTTCAGAGCAACGACCCGTTTGAAGGGTACTGAAAGCCTCGCGCTCAGGGTCCTCGGGGACCGCCCCGCTTGGTTTCAGAGCAACGACCCGTTTGAAGGGTACTGAAAGAGACTCCAGGGCGAACTGCGGGCGAGGGCCTCGCAGGCGTTTCAGAGCAACGACCCGTTTGAAGGGTACTGAAAGTTGATACCGGCGTTGGCCATCTGGCCAATCGCGGCGACGAGTTTCAGAGCAACGACCCGTTTGAAGGGTACTGAAAGGTTCATGCGACAGAGGCCACGGCCAGCGTCCCGACCATCACGTTTCAGAGCAACGACCCGTTTGAAGGGTACTGAAAGACCTGGATCTGAGCGAGAACCCGATCAGGCTTGATGCGGAGTTTCAGAGCAACGACCCGTTTGAAGGGTACTGAAAGAAGCACAGGCCGCAGACTACTTCACGCTGCTTGGGTATAGCGTTTCAGAGCAACGACCCGTTTGAAGGGTACTGAAAGTCACCATACGCACGAATTGGAGAAACCAGGCCTCCAGGTTTCAGAGCAACGACCCGTTTGAAGGGTACTGAAAGACATGACGCGTGCAAGCACGTCGGCAAATCCGCGTATCCCGTTTCAGAGCAACGACCCGTTTGAAGGGTACTGAAAGGCGTTGGGGGACCATCCACCAAGGACTGGCGGCGTATCTCGTTTCAGAGCAACGACCCGTTTGAAGGGTACTGAAAGAGGTCTGGGCCGAGTGCCACCGCATCCTCTGCCCAGGGTTTCAGAGCAACGACCCGTTTGAAGGGTACTGAAAGGCGCCACCATGCCAGCGATCCTTCGACACTGCCATAGAGAGTTTCAGAGCAACGACCCGTTTGAAGGGTACTGAAAGTGATGGTTAGGGGTAGGCTGGAAACAGCCTGTCAACGCCGTTTCAGAGCAACGACCCGTTTGAAGGGTACTGAAAGCTGGTGGTACTGGTTAACAAGTTCGATGAGCATGACGTTGAAGTTTCAGAGCAACGACCCGTTTGAAGGGTACTGAAAGTTTGAATGTGTGAATAGAGTGTAAGAATATTATTTACGTAGTTTCAGAGCAACGACCCGTTTGAAGGGTACTGAAAGATGCGCTCTGGGCGCCGGTTGATGGGGCGCTGTACAGTTTCAGAGCAACGACCCGTTTGAAGGGTACTGAAAGACGGCATCCATAACAAGGCGCCGACGTTGCCCACGATGTTTTGTTTCAGAGCAACGACCCGTTTGAAGGGTACTGAAAGTGCAGCGATGGCCGCCGGCACAAGAGCGTTTGGCCACAGTTTCAGAGCAACGACCCGTTTGAAGGGTACTGAAAGGTCGGCTCGGGGTTGATCCGATCGTGGTCCAAGCCGCAGTTTCAGAGCAACGACCCGTTTGAAGGGTACTGAAAGTGCTGCTCTCCGCCCTCCTCGGTGCGGGCGGTATGCATGTGTTTCAGAGCAACGACCCGTTTGAAGGGTACTGAAAGCGCAGGTAGCAGGCCCTGCTTGGTTTCCCAGCCGGCTGTGGTTTCAGAGCAACGACCCGTTTGAAGGGTACTGAAAGCGACAGGAAGGGGGTCGATCGTCGTCAGAAAGCTGTACGAAGTTTCAGAGCAACGACCCGTTTGAAGGGTACTGAAAGGTGGTGCGGTGACGCGCGTCGCCTACCACGTGGCCGAGTTTCAGAGCAACGACCCGTTTGAAGGGTACTGAAAGCACAAGCCGCCGTCTGGCGTTCCACGCCTGGGCTCTGAGCAGCTCAGGGAGGGGACGAGCCGGTAGACCCCACATCTACCAGCGCGAACTAGCAAAAACCATACTTTTCGCCCCCAACGCCCCGCCGAGCCGCCGCGCACTCAGGTACATCGCGGCGCGCCCGTGCGCCCGAAAGCCCTAGTCGTTATCCTCATGCTCGTGGTACGATATCCCCATCTGGATGCCGCCCTGGCTTCATGTCGTTTCTCTGGACAGTCGTGTCCAGAAAAGGAGCGGCGAACATGGGTGCCGGAGGAGTCACCGGACCGGCCGCGGTAGCCATGCAACCGGTGATCACGCTCGATCTTCCCGTCCACCTGCTTCGCTTGGTCGCCCGCGTGGACGAGGAGGTGCGCCTGCCGGCCCTGCCCGGCTCGGCCCTGCGCGGGGCGCTCTTCGAGGCGCTGCGCCGGCAGTTCTGCCTGGAGTTTGCCGGCAGCTCCTCAGGTCGGGGACGCGCCGGGGAGTGCTCGCGGGCGCTCTCCGATGCCTGCCCTGTTTGCTTCTTGATGCAGCCCTACGCTCCGGAGGCCGAGCGGGGCGCCGATGTGCCCCGGCCATACGTCCTGCGCCCGCCGCTCGATGGCCAGACCCACTATGCCGCCGGCGAGCGCTTCTCCTTCAGCCTGGTGACGTTCGGCCGGGCCCTTCAGCACCTGCCATTCCTGCTCGTCGGCGCCCTGGAGATGGGCCGGCGCGGCGTGGGCTATGGACGGGCCGGCCGCTTCGTGCTGCAGGAGGTGTGGGCCGAGCATCCCCTCCTGGGCCGCCGTCAGGCGGTCTTCGACGCCCGCGACGGCCTGGTCCGTCCGCCGGCCCTGCCTCTCACCTACCGGCAACTCGCCGAACAGTACGCCGCCGTGACGGAGCCGAGCCGCACCACGGCGCCCCAGAACCGCGTGCTGACGCTACGCATCGAGCTGCTCACGCCCCTGCGGCTGACCGACCGCGGCCGGCTGGTACACGCGGAGAGCATCAGCCTGCGTGTGCTGGTGCACCGGCTGCTGGAGCGGCTCACCGTCCTAGCCGCGCGCTACGGGGACGGCCCGCCCGTGCTGCCGTACACCGACCTGTTGGCCTGTGCGGATTCGGCACAGGTGGTTGACAACCGCACGACCTGGCGGGACCTCGTGCGCTTCTCCGGCCGGCAGCAGCGTGCCATGCCTTGGGGTGGGCTGATGGGATCGTTTACTGTGCAAGGGCCGGCTGAGCGCCTGGCGCCGCTGGTGCCGCTCCTGCAGTTCGGCTCGTACGTCGGCGTGGGCAAGTACGCCGTCGCGGGCAACGGCTGGTACCGCGTCGCAGTTCTCTACTGAGTGCGGAACAGAAAGATGAGGGAACAGCAGAGGAGCCAGGGGTGCGTACATCATGACAGACGAGCGTGCGGGACTATTCTGGACGAACCATGCCCTTGTTGACGTCGGCCTGGCAGCGCTGGTAGCGTACGCCAGGCGTGGGAGCCCAGAGGAGCTCACATGGGCCGACCTGGAAAGCTTCGCCCAGTACGCTGAGCACGCGCTGCTGACAAAGACGATGCGCAGCCACGCATCGGTGCTGTTCACCATCAACACGAGCTACCTTAACCCTAGCACGAAGGAGGAGGACCGCCCGCGGCTTCTCCGCGAATTGCTCAATTCCTTCAAAGAGACGTCTAAAGAGCCGCCTAGTGATGCGGCAGCACTGTGTGTGTACTGTGGCAGGCCCAGTGCTCGTCGTGCCTATCGCGACCTCGTGCCGATGCTCACCGGCCGAGGTGTGATCAATTTCTTCCCTCAGGGCCGGCATGGCCTGCCCCTCTGTGGTTTCTGCCTACTGTGCTTGCAGGCAGCAGCGTTTGGTGCGCCGAGCTGCGAGGGGCGTGCGCTGGTAATCCAGGCTGATGACCCGTACATCACGCTGTCCTTCGTGCAGGAATGGCTCTCTCAGGTGCGTCAGTGGGTCCAGCTTTCTGAGCTGACGGGTGAAAAAGTAGAGGCGTTTAGCGCACCGAGGACGCGCGTGATCGAGATGCTGGTCAAGCTTGAGCGGCAGCGTCAGCATGAGCTAAACCGTTCCCCGGGAGGCATTACCGTTTATCACCTCTCGAACAGTGGTCAGGGGCCGGACATCTCGATTTATACGCTGCCCTCAGCGGTGGTGCGCTTCGTTCAGCTGGCTCAGACGCCCCGGTACCGGGCGGCATGGCAGGCGCTGGTAGACCGCGCCTGGGAACTCCAGACACCAGGAAAGCAACAGAGAGCTGCTGGGGATGGCACCAGGCAACGCCAGCGCAACTACCTGTATGAGGACCTGTTCCGGTTGCCTGATGAGGCGCCGCGCTTCATCCGTGTCTACCTGCTGCGGCGCCCGTTCCGCCGAACTCGTCCGGGCACCGCACAGCAAGACCCTCGCTCAACATACCAGGGGCTGAAAGAGGCGGACCTCACAAGCTGGAGCTTCACCGAACTATTCCTGCGGGAGGTACTGGGCATGGACGTACAACGGATTGAGCTGATTCGCGCGCTGGGCGACAGGCTCGCTGAAGAGATCGACGTGATGAACGATCGCGGCCTGTTTAGGAGAGCCTATTTCGCTCGGCGGTACGATGAGGTCCGCCGATTGCTGCTTCGGAGTAGCCTTAAGCGCTTGGATCGCAACGAAGAGCCGATGATCCGCTTCGATGACTTTCTAACCATCTTCGAAGAAGGAGAGGAATTAGCGCGCACCGATTGGCGCCTGGCCTGGGATCTCGTGCTGGTGAGGCTGATTGACTCCTTGTATAACCGCGGGTGGCTTGCACGGCATAAAGAGGTCATTGAGGTCATTGCAGAGGACGAGCAGGCTTTAGAAGAAGAGGGAGAGCAGATAGCTGCTGCAACTAGCAGCTGAAGAAATCAAGCAAGAAGATGCATGGGGCAAAAGAGTAGCAATGTACAGGAGGTGAATAAAAATGGCATTCATTACTGGTCTACTCCTCATCGATGCTCCAGCATCTGCGCTAAACAATCTTGGACAGGACGAAGGAGCACGGACTGAGAACGCGGTAGCCACGAAGTTCATCCGCACCCGGCTCGGGGCATTCCCGTATGTCTCGGCGCAAGCCTTCAGATACTGGCTTCGCACTACATTAGAGGCTAACAGCAACACTGTAACCAATGGGCAATTGCACTGGAAGGCTGCTCCGGTCTTCCGCGAGCAGAAAGTTGCATATACCGATGGGAATCCAATCGAGTACTGGGATGACGACCTGTTCGGCTACATGCGTGCGCAGTCGAAGCGTACTGGTGCGGCAGAGGCTCGTAAAGCAGACCAGACACGCGTGAGCGAAACGCCGACTACGGCAGAGATTACGCGCGCGTCGCCGTTTCGCGTAAGCACCCTTGTGTCGATCGCTCCAGTCCAGCTGGTGCAAGACTTTGGCACCATGTCGCGCTTCGAGGGGAATCCTGTCCCACACGAGCACCAGTTTTACCGGACCGCTCTGAAAGGATTGCTCTCCCTCGACCTCCATGCAGCAGGCACGTTCAGCTATCGCCAGCGCACCGGTTTTCTCAATCTGGATGAGAATCGACGGAAGCTCGCTGAAGAGAGAGGCTTGCAGCATCTGCAAGAAGAGCAAAGCTACCGGCTTCCCCATGCAGAACGTGCCGCTCGTGTGGCTGCTCTCCTCCGCGGGCTCGCTCTGATCTCCGGCGGTGCAAAGCAGGCGCTACACTACACGGATGTAACGCCTGCTGTTGTCCTTGCCATGGTCACCCAGGGCGGTAATAACCCGTTGCAGTACATCATCGTGGCGGATAGCCAGGGTCAGCCTGCGACGCATACCGAAGCGCTGCGCGAGATGGTGGATACATGGGGCGATCAGATCCTCTCGCCGCTCTACGTCGGCTGGGTACAAGGGTTCCACGATGCTCAGCGCGAGCGCCTTCTCGAAGTGCTCCAGGAACTGGAGGCGGCCGGACGCTTGCCCCATGGTTACCGTGCAGGGCATCCCAGAAAGATCCTGGAGGAATTGGCCCAGCAGATCGAGACGCAGCCGGAGCCCGGCTGGCTTGCATGAGGGAGCAGCAATGCACGCCCTACGGATCCAGGTTGACGGGATCGGCACGTCATTCCGATACCCCCACTTCCTGGTGGGCCGGCAGCCGACGTACCGCATGCCTCCACCGGCCACTATTTACGGGCATATTTGTAGCGCGGTCGGGGAGTTTGTTGAGCCGAGAGGCCTGCGCTTTGCCTATCATTTCACCTTCCAGGCCGCAGCGGACGATATAGAGCTGCTCCACGTCGGCACTGTCGGCACGGGACGGCCCTTGCGCCAGTGGGGCTACCCTCAGAACCTCGATGTCCAGCCTAATCCAGTTCGCCGCGAAATCTTGCTCTTCCCATCATTGACACTGTATCTTGCAGCTTCCGACGGCCGGTTAGGCTCTCTCTATCGTGCGTTTCGAGCGCCACGCTATGCCGTCGTGCTTGGACGATCCCAAGACCTGGCCTCGTATCGTTCTGTCGACATCGTCGACTTGCAAGAGGATGCGGGAGCGTACTTCGAATACACCTTGCTGCCACTAGAATACCGTGAACGCACTACTGCTGGAGTCACTACTGTTATGCCGCGCTATATCAATCCGCTGAACCGTGAGGAGGTGAATTGGCGCATGTATCTCCTGCTGGACCGGCGAGTGCGTTTGCTCCCACCTGGAATGGATGCTCCTCCAACAGCGAGTGTGATGGCGCGCCAGGGACCGGACGAGAAGGTGTGGATCGATCCTGATACTTCACCAGATCAGGGGCTGTACAGGGCAATTGTCTGGCACACGTTCGTCGATGAAGAGGAGTAGCCTACCTACTGGAGAAGCAGGCCTCGCAGATATTTGGGCGAAAAGCAGTCGAACTTCTAAAGTAGGGGAACGACTCACGACGCATACTCAGCGAGTCGTGCGCGTTCTCTGTCGCTTAGCCGAACGGCTGCCTTACGCCGCTGAACAGGTACAGGAGCCAAGGCTCTGGCACCGAGCCTACTGGGCGTGCTGGCTCCACGACTTTGGCAAGGCTGCACGCGCGTTTCAGGCAGTGCTCCGCGGGCAGCGCGAACGCTGGGAGCACAGGCATGAGGTCCTGTCACTTGCTTTCCTTCCATTAGTATGTGAGCCCTCAGATCATGACTTTGCCTGGATCGCTTCCACGATCGCTTCGCATCACAAGGATGTCCCCGAACTCTTCAGCATCTACGACCTTACCCTTCCCCCGGAGTATCTGCAATTCGAGAAAATAGCTGCTGAACTTTCTCAGGGTGTCACCACCGCCCTTGTTACCTGGTTCTACGAGACAGCACGAAGACACTACGCGCGTGCGCGAGTAAGCTGCTGGGGGATACGATTCCCTGCTACCTTGCACCCTGATGTAGCGCCAGCGCTGCTTGGTAGTGCCCCGCAGACAATTTTCCTGGCGTTGCAAGCCTATGACCGGCTCTATCGAACGCTCAAACGCGAACCTGCCACGAGCCGGCAGAACCAACAGGCGATGCTCCTTCGTGGACTTATTACGCTTGCAGACCATCTTGCCTCTGCCCGCGCCCCGCGCGCCGAACTGCTGGAACTGCCGGACGTCACTGCTCTGTTTGAACGGGCAGGAATGGCTCATGTCCAGCCACGCAGCCATCAGCGTGCGCTCGCTGCAATCGTCGGCTCAGTTGTTATGGCTGCTCCTACCGGAAGCGGGAAGACAGAAGCGGCCCTCCTCTGGGCGCGCCGTCAGTCTGAGACAGAGAAGGTCTCCCGGCGCCTGCTCTACCTGCTTCCCTATCAGGCAAGCTTAAATGCGATGCGGCAGCGCCTGCGACGTGTTCTCGAGTCACAGGTTGCACTGCTTCACGGCCGCAGTGCTCAAGTGATCTTTCGAGAACTTTCTGAGCAAGGCTACGCGCCGCATGAGGCAGAGTATGCCGCCCGGCGGGCTGAAGACTTGGCACGGCTGCAACAGCCCTCAGTCTGGGTGACGACGCCATACCAGCTCCTCCGCGCCGCCTATCGTCTGCGCGGCTACGAAGGACTGTGGACCTCGCTATGTGGCAGCATGATCATTGTCGATGAGGTGCATGCCTACGAGCCTGAACGTCTGGGGCTCATTCTCGGCATGCTTGGAGAACTGGTAGCCACGTGGGATGTACGCGTCTGCGCTTTCTCGGCTACTATGCCCAGCTGGCTGCAGCTTCTCCTCTGCAGGAGCCTCCAGGCGATGAGTCCGCCTCGCGATGACGCGTTGTTCGAGGAGTTCCAACGCCACTATCTTGAGATGATCGACGGTGAGATCACCGATCCTCTGGTGATCGACCATATCTGCCAGCAAGTCACCGCTGGCCGGTCTGTGCTGGTTGGTGTCAACACTGTAGCGCGGGCGCAGGAGGTTTATCGTCTTCTGCAACAGCGCTTGCCTCGGCGGCAACTCGAGTTACTCCATAGCCGCTTCACTGGACGTGACCGCCTCGCCAAGGAACAGCGTATCATCGAGCGGCTTACACCCGGGCACACACGCACTGCGCTCGCAGTTGTAGCCACGCAGGTGATCGAAGTGAGCCTGAACCTCGATTTCGAGCGCATTGTGACGGAACCGGCGCCGCTAGAAGCACTTGCACAGCGCTTTGGGCGAGTGAACCGCCTTGGCAGGTATGGAGTTGTACCGGTGTGGGTCTTGACCAAGCCAGCGAACGGCCAGGGGGTATATGATCAGCGTCTCGTTGAGCGCACGCTGGCTGTGCTACGCGCACACGCCGCCGGCACGACACTGAATGAAGCTCTGCTCTCCGACTGGTTAGATCAGATCTATGCTGACGACCTACAAGGTGAGTGGCTTCAGCGGATTGAGTGGCACCGGCGCGAGTTTACGCGCGCTTGTCTGGCCTCGCTACGCGCCTTCGATTCTGCAGATGATCGCTTTGCCGAGCAGTTCGACAAACTGTTCGATGGTACTGAGGTCCTGCCTGCACAGCTCGAGGCTGAGTATCGGCATCTGCGCGAGCGTTCCGTACTCAGTGCGCAGAGCTTGCTGGTCCCGGTGAGCCATATCGGACGGCTCAAGTCCCACCTGCGCTGGCACCAAGAGTTTCGCCTGAACGTTGTCGATCTACCCTATGACCCGGAGAGCGGCCTGTCACTCCCGTGACTACGCTGTGCTCGTGATACCCTGCTGTTTCACCTGAATTCGAACAGGTGTCGCACTTATCGGAGCATGCGGGAAGAGCTAGGTGCAGCGCCCTGATCATGTGCTGAAGTGTTTGGCCAGGGACGGCCGACAACACGGGGACAGCGCCCCACATGGCTGCGACACAAGAGAGACACGTAATAGACCTGAATATAGCCTTTGAGCCTGCTGATTCCCTGGCGCGGCGCTTTCTCATCGTGGAGCGCTTCGGCGCCTTCATCGGGAAACACTCCGAGCGGCTGCGCGTCAGCGTGAAGGGCGAGCTGGTGCAGGAGACGCCTTTGCTCGACCTCGAACATGTGCTGGTGTGCTCCAGCGGGGTCTCGCTCTCCGCCGACGCTCTGCGCCTGTGTGCCGATCGCGGCATCCCAGTCAGCTTCGTCACCCGCCGCGGTGAGCCCTACGCCACGCTCTTTTCGCCTGCTCTCACCGCTACTATCCTCACTCGCCGCCAGCAGCTCCTGGCCGTCGAGGACCCTCGCGGCGTCGCCCTGGCCCAGGCCTTCGCCATCGCGAAGCTGAAGAACCAGGCCGGCTTCCTGCGCTATTGCGCCCGCTCGCGGCAAACCACCCAGCCCGAGCTCGCCCGTGACCTGCGCGATGCCGCCATCGAGATCGAGGTCGCTCTCGATAAAATCGCCGCACTGCGCGCCCGCTCCATCCGCGAGGTGCGCCAGCAGCTCCTGGGCTACGAGGCCGCCGGCGCCAAGCACTACTGGGAGATGGTCGGCCGTCTGCTGCCCGCCTGGACCGGCTGGCCAGGCCGCGCCGGCCGCGGCGCTACCGACCTGGTGAATAGCTGCCTGAATTACTGTTACGGCATCCTGTACACCCAGGTCGAGCGAGCGCTTATCCTCGCCGGTCTTGATCCATACGCTGGATATTTGCACGAAGATCGTCCAGGAAAGCCGAGCCTGACCCTGGATCTCATTGAGGAGTTCCGCCAGCCGGTGGTGGACCGCCGCGTGTTTGCCCTGCTGAACCTGGGCGCGGCCCTCCGGCTGGACGAGCAGGGCCGCCTGGACGAGCCGTCGCGGCGGCGCCTGGCCGAGGAGGTGCTGCGCCAGCTCGATGAGGAGCGTCGCTACCTCCGCCACCGCCGCCGCTTGCGCTCGATCATCCAGACCCAGGCCCGCGCGATCGCCGCCTTCCTGCGCGGCGAGCATGCTACGTACACCGGCTACGTTGAGCGCTGGTGAGGTCGAGTACGCCCTCGTCCCGGAGGTGCCCGATGGCTGAGCTCTCAAGCATTACGCTGGAGTGCAAGACCGTTACCCCGCTCTTCCTGGGCGGCGCCGATCCCCGCGGCGCGCCGGAGTTGCGCGCACCCTCCCTGCGCGGCGCCCTGCGCTACTGGTTCCGCGCGCTTCTCGCCGAGACGGACCTCCCCACGCTGCAGCAACGCGAGGCTGCAGTGTTCGGCAGCCAGGCCCATGCCTCGCCGCTGAGCATCCGCGTGTCCTTTGCCAAGCCCCCGCCGGTTCAGACATGGAATCCGCTACACTGGCTGCCCGGCTCTGCCGACACAGGGCGGCAGGTCAACGGCCTAGTGTACCTCGGCTTCGCCTTCCGCAAAGCCGGTGCCCAGCAGGCGCGCCAGGCAATCGACGCCGGCTGGCGTTTTCAGGTGCACCTCTCAGCGCAGCACGAGGATGTGCTGCGCCAGGCCCTCGCCGCCTTCTGGGCCCTCGCCTACGCCGGCGGGCTGGGCAGCCGCACGCGCCGCGGCTTCGGTACGATCCGCGTCGTTGCGCCGCCGGCAACAACGCCCGCTGACATACCCACGCTCGTGTCCGCTGCTCGTACCCCGCAAGAGCTCGCCGCGCAGCTCGCCGATGGGCTTCGCGCCGCCAGACAGGCAGTTCGCGCAGGCGCTCCTCATGCGCCACTATCCTATACTGCCCTCGCTCCAGGGGCGATCAAGGCCACTGTCCTTGGCCATATGTGGCCCTCATGGCATGCCGCCCTGGCCGACATTGGTCAACTTATGGCAGAGCACCGCCAGCCGCTCTCGCCAACAATGCAGGACTTGCTCGGCACCCCGCAGCCACAGACGTCCTATACGCGGGTCGCATTTGGGCTGCCTATCGTGTATTACAGCCCGGCCACCCGACAGAGCCTTACCCTTGAGGCGACGAAGATCTCTCGGCGGGCATCGCCGCTGTGGATCCGCCCGCTCTATCTGGCTCCAGGACAGTATGCAGTCGTGCTCTGGCTGTCCCATGCGCCCTTCTGGCCGGACGGCTCCAGGCTGCAGGTCGCAGATGCCACGCTGCCTGGCGATGTGTCGCTTGGTGGCGTCGCGCAGTTTATCGATAAGTGCACCGAGAAGTGGCAGGGTTATGAGGTGACGGTGCGATGACGCCAGAACTCGCTCTCATCAAGCTGGCAGCTTTTTTGCACGACCCGCCACACAAGCCGCTGGTGCTCGGCCGCGGGGCCGGCCATGAGGCCTACGCCGCGCAGGTGCGCCAGGCGCTGGGTCTGCCGGACCTGCTGGACAATGGGCGCGGCGAACTGGCCCGCCGCGCCGACCACATCGCTTCCGCTGCCGATCGGCCAAACTTCCCGTCAGGTGTCCAGGCAGACTTCTGGCGCGCCCCGGTGCTCAGCCATCCCCTGGCTTGCGCTCAACCCGGCCAGCCCAGCGTGGTGTCGCTCGGCCCTCTGCCCGGCACCCTCGACCTCGATGTGCTGACCCGCAGCGTCGAGCGGGCCGCGCAGTTTCTGCGCGCGCAGGCGGGCGATGACCCGGAACGGCTGTATCTCACCCTGTGGCGGTACTTCCCAGAGTATCTGCGCGCCGGCGAGGCGGCCCCTGAGGCCCACGTGCCGCCCGATCAACGCCTGGGGCTGCTCTGGCATGCCCTGCCGGCCGATACGCGCGTCCCCGATCACTCGTTGTGGGATCACCTTTCCATCACTGCAGCGATCGCCGGGGCACTGCCGCAGCCGGCTTTCCTGGTGTTCTCCCTCGGCCCTGTACAGGAGTTCATCGCCCAGGCGCGCAAGACGCAGGACCTCTGGGCCGGCAGCTATCTACTGTCGTACCTGGCCTGGGCAGCCATGCGTCCGCTCTGCGAGGAACTGGGGCCCGATTGCGTGCTCTACCCGGCGCTGCACGGTCAGCCGCTGGTCGATGGCTGGCTCTCTCAGAAGGGAGTGCAACCGCCTGAACCATACGCCCTGCCCTCTGGTAACAGGCACATGGCCAGCCTGCCCAATAAGTTCGTGGCCCTCGTCCCGCTCCCCCAGGCGTCAGACCTGGCTCAACGTGCTGCGGCTGAGTGCGCTGCCACCTGGCGCAGCCTGGCCGAAGAGGTCCGGCACTATCTCGAGCAGCGCTTCGATCAGCAGGGTCTTGCTCTCGACGCCACTACCTGGCAGCGCCAGATCGACGCGCACCTGGAGACTCACTGGGCGGTGCTGCCCTGGCCCGATCCTGCGCTGGTGGAGGGAGACGCGCAGGCGCGGCGCTGGGTACGGGAGCAGCTCGAACCGTGGGTCACCGCCGACGGGCTTCGAGACTTCTGGACCACGTTTGAGGCCTACGCCGGCTATGGCCGCTACGCTATCAACGCCGGCACGCTCTATGCGCCGCTGCATACCCTGGCGCAGCGGGTCTTTGATGCTGCGAAGCTGGCGCGGCGCTTCGCCCCGGGCGAAGAGCCCGGCTATAAGTGTACGCTGTGTGGCCGCCGCGCACCGGCCCTGGCCGGCAGCGCTCACTACAATGAGCAGCGCCAGGCCTGGGCTCACGCGGCGGAGGCTTTGGGCGCTGGCGCTTTGCGTTCTGAGGGCGCCGAGCGGCTGTGCGCGGTCTGCCTGGTCAAGCGCCTCGCTACCCGCTGCTCGGCCCTGCCCACGGCAGGCGGCGATGCACCTGCCTTCCCCTCTACCAGCGACATGGCCGCGCAGCCCTTACGCCAGCAGCTCATCAAGCGCGCCGCAGATCCGTCGCTCGGCGGGCCACTGCATGAGTTCCTGGAAGATATCTTCGAGTACGTTCCTGCGTTCAACCGCGATGCCGGGTCTCCCCTCGACGCAGCCGTGCCGGAGGAAAGCCCGATCAACGCCTCCGTGGATGACATGCGCCGCGCCTTGCGCAAGCTCGATGGCGAATGGTTTTTCCCAGAGACGTACACTCGCCACACACAGGTAGTCCGCTGTAATCAGGACCTCGCCGAGGCCTTGCGGGCGGCTGAGCGCTCCCTTGGAAAGGTGCTCAAACAGATCGATAGTTCCGGCCCCTCGCCGTACTACGCCATCCTGCTGATGGACGGCGATCGCATGGGCAGGTGGATCGGCGGCCAGGCACATGAGGACACCCTGCGCGATCTGCTCCATCCCGAGGTGCTGCGCGCTCTGGATGCTCTGGATGGCTGGGAGACGGTGCTGGGAGTCCGCCGGCTCTTCGGTCCCTCCACCCACGCGGCGCTCAGCAGCGCACTGCTGGCCTACGCTCGCTATAGCGTCCCCTGGATCGTTGAACGCGAGCACGCTGGCCGCGTGGTCTATGCCGGCGGCGATGATGTGCTGGCGCTGCTGCCGCTCCCCTCGGCGCTCCCCGCGGCCTATGACCTGCGCCGGGCCTACAGCCGCTCCTACGTCTTGGTGGAGCTCGATGGTCGGGTCCACCGCGAGTGGTCGGGCACGCTGAACTTGGCCCACAGCCTGATCGAACGCCACATGGGCCCGGATGCCACCGCCAGCGCCGGCATCGCCCTGGTGCATCACCTCTATCCCCTGGGCGCGGCGCTGGAGCAGCTCCGCCGCTGGGAGCAAGAGGCCAAGGACCGCTGCGGGCGCGATGCGTTTGTCGTCGGGGTGATCCGCCGCTCTGGGCCCGACCTGGTCTTCGGCGGAAAATGGCCCCTGCTTCCCCAGCTCCTGGAAATCCAGGCGGCCTTTGCCCGCGCGGCGCTCCCCGATCGCACGCCGTACCTGATCCGTGAGCTGGTCGAGCGCGCCGGCACGCTCCCTCGGGATGAGGCCCGGCCGCTGGTGCGCTCCACCCTCGAGCGGCGAGAGCGGCAGCCGTCTCCCACAGGCCAGGACCCGGCCACCCTCGTGCTTAACGTGCTGGATGCGCTCGGCTACGATCTGGCCGGTCTCACTAACTTCCTGATGGTCGCCCGCTTCCTGGCGCAGGAGGTGAACCGACATGGGGCTGCGTCTCTTTCTTGAGCCGCTGGACGTGTGGCTCTTCCGCGATGGCAGGCCTTTCACGGCCGGCAGTGACGCTATGGCGCGCTCGCGCTTTCCGCCCACGCCGTATACGCTCTACGGCATGCTGCGCAGTCTGCTGCTCTTCCAGGCTGCTGCACAGGGACGCGTGCAGGACCTGGGCTTCGGTGAACAGCCGGAGCTCGTCGCTGCCGTCGCCGGAGAGCCGGACGATTTCGAGCGCCTTTGCCTGCGCGGTCCGTGGCTGGCCAGGCTGGAGAACAGTTCGCTGGTGCGCTATTTCCCCGCACCCTGCGATCTGGTGCGCTTCGACCAGGACGGTGCGCCGCAGTATGCCCTGCTCGCCCCCGCGCAGCCCGCCCCGTTGTCTGCCACGCCGGCAAGTAGCCTACAGCCCCTCTGGGCACGGCATCCTGAGCCGCCATCCCCCGCCGAGGGCTATGTCGCAGAGCCGGACTTCTGGCGGTACCTGGCCAGCGAGCCTGTGCCCGCCGTCGATCCCAGTTCGCTCGTCATCCGCGAACGCCGTCCCGGCCTGGGCATCGACCGCTCTACCCGTACGGCGGCTGAAGGCTTGCTCTATACCGTGGAGTATGTCCGGCCCTGCCACGGTGCTGGTCTCGCTGTAGATGTGCTGGACGGCCTCGAGCAGGCCCCGCCGCTGGTGGCCTTCGGCGGGGAGGCGCGCGGCTCGCGCTGCACCGCCTGGCCTCTTCCGCCGGAGCAGCCGCCGGACGGTCTGCGCGAGCAGGTGGCGTCTTCCGGTCGCGTGAAGCTCGTGCTGGCCACGCCGGCGCTTTTCCGGCAGGGCTGGCTCCCTGCATGGATCGATCAGGCGACGCTGCGAACCACGGAGCCTTACTCGGGGCTGCGGCTTGTCTCGGCCGCGGTGCCTCGGGCAGAGGCTATCGGTGGCTTCGATCTGGTCAAGCGCATCCCGCGCCCGATGCGCCCGGCTGTGCCGGCCGGTAGCGTCTACTTCTTTTCCGAAGAAAAAGAAGAAAAAGATGAGCGAGGTGCAGCGGTTCGGGCGTTCGATCGCTGGTTCGGCGCCTGCCTGTCCGACGATCACGCCACCATTGGCTTCGGTCTGGCCTATGCTGGCGCCTGGGACTATGCCTGAACGATCCGTCCGAACGGCTATCCATACACACAATGGCTCTGCACGCCGGCAAAACCGGTCGAAATCTTCTAGGGTCTAGGGGCTTCGGCGCTGCGCCGGCCATGCGCCGGCCGGCGCAGCGCCGGCAAACAATCGGTTGCAATCTTCTCGGATGGCGGTGCGCCGGGGTACGGTTCCGGCACTGCACAGTGCCTGGACCAGTAGCCCAGCGTCCACCGAGGGAGCCCGAGGGAGGATGAGCTATGTACGAACAGGCGGTTGTACTTGGCCTCTATGCTGAGACCCCGCTCCATCCCGGCACTGGACAGGCGCTCGGCGCCGTTGACCTGCCAGTACAGCGAGAGCGGCATACAGGCTACCCGCTTATCCCTGGCAGTAGCATCAAGGGCGTGCTGCGCGCAGCAGCGGAGCGGAAATACAAGAACGGGGATCAGCGGGTGAGTATTCTGTTCGGCCCGCCCAACGAGCGCGCCTCCGAGCACGCCGGCGCTCTGGGCTGTACCGACGCGCGCATCCTCCTCTTTCCAGTGCGTTCGCTCTTCGGCGTCTTTGCCTGGATCACCTGTCCGCTGGTGCTCGAACGCTTCCGCCGCGATGCTGCGCTCGCTGGTCTCCCCATGGACGGCTGGCCTGAGCCAGCGCCGCTCCAACCGGACCCAGACCAGGCGCTGATAGCACCGGACAGCGCGGTAGCACGAGACCGCCGGGTGACTCTGGAGGAGTTCACCTTCTCGGCGCAGCCCGAGAAAGCCGTAGAGCAGGCGGCGCAACTGATCGCTAAATATGTCTTCCCCACCCTACCAGAGTACGAGCCGTGGAGAGCGCGCGCTGCTAAGCATCTGGTTATCTTGCCAGACAACGACTTCGCTGACTTCGTGCGCTTCGCCACCGAGGTGGTCGCTCGCATTGCCCTGAACGATACCACCAAGACCACCAGCGGTGACGGCGGCAATCTCTGGTACGAGGAGCAGTTGCCCTCGGAGACTGTGATGTACAGCTTGCTGCTGGCCTCGTCGCCACGCCGCCGCATTGATGGCCTCCAATCGGCAGCAGACGTGCTGGCCGAACTGGATCAGCTTGCTCTGGAGCGGCTCCAGATCGGCGGCGATGAGACGGTGGGGCGCGGCATTGTGGCAGTGTGCCTCGCGCGGGGCGGGGCCGGTGGATCTGCACGCAGTACGCAAGGAGGTGCTGCATGAGCCAGGCGACACCAGCACAGCAACCGGCAACTTCGCGGCGGCAGAGCCTGGAGCAACAACGTGCGGCCCAGGCCGCCAAAGACATCTGCGAAGCCAAAGCCAAGGGACGCCCAGATAGCAGTGAATACCGCAGCCTCGTCGAGGGGCTGCCCGCCATGATCCTGGCCAACGGGCTGGGACAGACCTGCGCCTACCTACTCTCCCGTGCCGAAGGCGACCAGCACAAAGTCGAACTCCTGCTGTACTGCCACCTCGAGCAGTGGGTGAAGAGCCAGATCCCTCAGCTCCAGCAAGGTGGGCTTCTCGCCGCGCTCACGAACGCCGACGTAGGGACCTACCGCCGGGCACAAGTCGAGGCTCTGGCCTACCTGCAATGGCTCAAGCGCTTTGCCCAGGCAGAGCTCCCGCGCAGCGAGCGCCAGCGTAGCTCATAGTCGCTTATAGGCACGGAGGGAGGACTGATGCAGCACGAACGTCGATCGCGCGGCCCGGACCCCGGCACTCCATTCCCGCGCCGTAGCGCGTCGGGCGCTCCAGCCAGGCCACAGCCTGATCAGGTAAAGTATCCGCTGCCCGGGGCTACGGTCGCCGTACTCCGGCAGCACAGTAAACCGGATGCACCATACACCGGCACCAATCGCTCCCTGGCGCTCAACAAGCTCGTCGGTCCCTGGGCTCGTCTCGATGCTAGCCAGGCTGAGCTTCGTGTCGACAGTCGCCGCCGCTTCTTGCAGGCGCTCTGCCAAGAGCCCAAAGAGGCGCAGGAGGTGCGCCAGCTCATGCAGAAGCGCTGGCAGGCGCAGCTAGAGAGCTACCGCCGTAGCGGCTGGACGGTGTGCGAGCTCCGCGCACAGCCTGAGTGGCGCTTCGTCTCCGGCCTGGGCATGGCGAATCCGTTGGAGACGAACCTGGTGCTGCATCGCATCGGCGGCTTTCCCTATATTCCGGGCAGCTCTATCAAGGGCGCAGTGCGTGCCTACGCCGAGCTCGAACAGGGCGTTCCGCCGCGGCGGCCGCAGGCTCGCGCTACTGAATTCAGCGCGCAGGAGCGTGACCTCCTGGAGGTGTTCGGTGCCCAGGACCAGGCCGGCAAGGTGATCTTCTTCGACGCCATGCCGGTTACCGGCGTCACGCTAGAACTCGATGTCATCAACGTCCACTACCCGGACTATTACCAGAGAGGCGAGCCACCAGCAGACTGGCAGAACCCGGTGCCGGTGCTTTTCCTGGCGGTAGGTAAAGAGACGCAGTTCACGTTCGCTGTCGCCTCACAAGACGCGCGACTGGCTGAGCTGGCGCTACAGTGGCTTCAGGGCGCATTGCAGACCACCGGCCTGGGCGGCAAGACGTCGGCCGGCTATGGCTACTTCCAGCTGCAGCAGGCTCCCACCCAGGGGCCGCAGGAACACGCACGAGGAGGACGGCCCCGATGAGCACACCAGAAGCCCCGTACCGCAAAGGTATGGTCATGACGGTTGGCACCGGCACGCGGCCGGAGACCGATATCGTCGCCCCGCTGCTCAAGAGCATTCAGAACGCCAACCCAGATGTCGTCGTGCTGCTGGTCACTGGCGAGAGCGCCAAACACGCTGACGACCTCCGCACCCGCTATGGCAGCCCGGCGCCGCACTGGGAGGAACTGCGCCTGCACTCCGCCGACCTCATCGACGAGATCTTCCACGATTGCCTGCAGGCTATTCGCTGGCTTCTCGGCCAGGGGTTGACGCCTAAGCAGATCACCGTCGATTACACTTCCGGCACTAAGTCGATGAGCGCCGGGCTGGCCCTGGCGGCGGTAGCGCTCGGTTGTGGTGATCTACGCTACATTTCCGGCCGCCGCGTTAACGGCGTTGTGGCAACGGGAACCGAGCGCTTTCTCTCCACCCAGCCCAGCGCCATCCTGGCGTTCTACGATCTGCGCCGCGCCGAGGAGCGGCTTCGCCGCCTTCAGTTCAGCGCCGCGCGGGAGCTGTGTGAGATGCTGAGTGATGCGCTGCTCACCGAAGCAGATCGTGCCTATCGTCAGGCCCTGAAGCTGGCCGCCGAGGCCTACGACGCCTGGGACAAGTTCCAGCACCACCAGGCAAAGAAGCTGTTCGGCCAGCTCCAGGATGGATCCGGCCTGCCCGCAGACCTTCGGGTCGACCCTCAGCTCGCACATCGCCTGGGCCAGATTGGCAACGCAGTATACCGGCAGCACTTCACCGAGGACCTGCTCGCCGACCTCGTCGCGAACGCTGCGCGCCGCCTCTTTGAAGGGCGCTGGGATGATGCAGTGGCCCGCCTCTATCGCGCTACCGAGATGCTGGCCCAGTTCGTCCTCCGGCGGGACTACTGCATCGAGACGAAGAGGGTTGAGCCCCAGCTCCTACCCGAGCGTCTGCGGGAAAGGTACGGCGGCCGTGAGCTCGGCCTGACGGAGGCGTATGCCTTGCTCGGCGAGCTCGGCCATCGCCTGGGCGAAGCATACGAAAAAGCCGGGGACGATAGCCCGAAGCACCTTCTGGCAGCGCGCAACCAGAGTATCCTGGCCCACGGCACGAAGCCAGTCTCCAAGGAGGCTGCCTACAGCTTCTACCAGCGGGTGTGCGCGCTGGTACGCACCCAGATCCAGGACTTTGACGAGCGGCTGCGCATGTTGCAGTTCCCCTGGCTGCGCAGCGAGGTGCCACAGTCTGCGTGAGGGGTAGTTGCTCGCTCGATGGCGCAACTGAGAGGCGCCGGCACGCGCTGCCTGGTGGTTTACGACATCACCGAGGATCGGGTGCGGGTGAAGGTCGCTGATGCCTGCCTGGACTACGGGCTGCAACGCATTCAGTACAGCGCCTTCGCTGGCATCCTCTCGCGCAACCGCCAGGGCGAGCTCCTGCAGCGCATCCGCAAGCTGGTTGGCCGCACCCCGGCAATCGTGCACATCGTGCCGGTCTGTGAGAAGGACTGGGAGGCCGTGCAGACCTTGGTCGTGGCCCAGCCCGACGAGGCGTCGGCGTCGCGTCCTAACCGGCCGAGACCTGCGGCACCGTCCGGCCACCCGCCGGCGCCGCTCACGGCCACGGACGCAACCAGGACCGCATAGCCTGTATAGGATAGCTTCGATGCAACGTGACACGGAACGTGACGCTCCCGCTCTTGACGGCAGCCTGGGAGAGCTCTTGGTGGGCCCGCCGGTCATCACCGTCACCGATCTGCGCCAGTGGACGTACTGTCCGCGCGTGGTGTACTACACCACTAGCCTGGGCCTCCAGCGCCGGCCGGTGACGGTGAAGATGCAGGAAGGCAGGCAGCGGGAGCGCGAGGCCCTCGCCCTGGAGCGCCGCCGCACGCTCGCCCGTTACGGTCTGCGCGAGGGCACACGCTCCACCGGCGTGGCCCTCTTCTCACCCCGTCTGGGGCTGCGCGGCCGGGTGGACCTGGTGATCGTGACCTCCGACGTCCTGGCGGTGGTGGAGGTCAAGGATACGCCGCGGCGGCCGGCACGCAACCACGCTGTCCAGCTCTGCGCCTACGCCCTGCTGGCCGAAGAGCACTGGGGCCTGCCCTGCCCGCGCGCCTTCGTCCATTCCCCCCAGACCGGCCGTACCTATAGCGTCCCGCTCACCCAGGAGCTCCGCGCTGCCACCCTCAAGGCCATCGCTGAGGTCCGCGCCCTCGTCGCTGAGGAGCGCTTCCCACCACCCACGCCGCACCCGGGCCGCTGCCGCGAGTGCGAGTTCCGTACCCTCTGCAACGACCGCGACCTGTAGCAAGAGCCTGTTAGGTTGGGAAGGGGGGAGGGACCTAACCCCCTAGCCCCCCTTCCCTGGGAGGGAAGGGGGGAGGGACCCAGTCGGCCTTCGGCCGGGCTCGGTGGGGCTGCTCACCCCCGCCCTCTTCCGTGGGAGGGAAGTGGAAGAAGGGAGGAGGAAGACGGCCTGGGTGGAAGGAAGCGGAGCAGACGTCCTTGAGAATAGTGAGTGAGAATAGTGAGAAGGGCAAGGAGACGGCGACGAAGGGGAAGTTAAGGAAGGGAGCAGCAGGCAGCGCATCGCTTAGGCAACGGTGTTCAGAGTGGTACCGTGCATTCCAGCCAAGGAGGATTTGACCCAGGTGGCAGGTGCCCGTAGGCTACGGACGCAGTGGTGAGGGGACCTAACCCCTCTTCCCCCTTCCCTCCCAGGGAAGGGGGAAGAGGCCCAACCCCGGCCCTCTTTCCTGGGAGGGAAGGGGGAGAAGACTTAACCCCCGGCCCCTTCTCTGCAAGGAAGGGGGAGAAGAGGAGACGATGGGGACGTGTGTGGGTGCGGCAAACAAGGGTAGGCCCTCGCGCTGGGGGAAAGAGGGCTGACGCCTGATGCGGCACCTTCGCTGCCGGTGAACAGGCCGTGCAACTGACCCGCTTGGGAAGGGAAAAGCGGGCCGAGGCAGCGCTCTTGTATGTGTCTTGTATGTGTAAGGGAAGGCAATCCGGTCCCTATACCACTTATGTCCCTCTGGATATCTAGAGCCTCAGCGCATGGGGAGCAAAGGGCCGGCGTGACCTCCTTGCTATGAGGGAGGGGGCTCGGGGGCAAGGGACTGGGAGGGACTAGAAGAGTAGATGAGATGTGCAGCCGGGAGCTCATCAGGCTAGGCGTGTACTAGGCGCGTGCCACAGGCAACAGAGGCGAGGAGGGTGGCGATACAGCCGGGCATCATTCGGGGTCAGAAGGTCGAGCGGGCGATGCTGGAGCGGGCGAAAGAGCTGCGGCGGCAGATGACGGAAGCTGAGCGCATGCTGTGGCAGCACCTGCGCCGAAACCGGCTGGCAGGCCTGCACTTTCGGCGGCAGCAGGTCGTCCATGGATATATTGTGGACTTCTATTGCCACTCCTGCGGGCTTGTCGTGGAGGTAGATGGTGAGGTACACACGGCGCAGGGCGACCAGGATGCAGCACGCGATGCGCTACTGGCCGCGCACGGGCTGCGCGTGGTGCGCGTGACGAACGAGCAGATACTGCACGAGCTACCCACTGTGCTTGAGCTACTCGAGCGGACGGCGTGTGACCTGATCCCTGCCCGCTTCCCTGCCGGGGACGGTGGATACAGCGAACCTGGGCAGAGACAGACACCTGAGGACCCAGACGTCCTTCCTTAAGATGACCCAACGCCCTCCTTACCTTGAAAGGGCCGCGGTGCAACGAAAGGACCGGTAGTGCAACTTGAAACCTTAAGACTATTCGCTAAAACTATTCGCTATATTTGCTATTGAACACTTCGCGAAAAGGCCGGGATTACATTCCCCCCTTCCCTCTCGGGGAAGGGGCCAGGGAGTTAGGTCCCCGCGTCTCCCCCCTTCCCTCCCAGGGAAGGGGCCGGGGGTTAGGTCCCTCCTCGCTGTCTTGACAGGATGGCCGCCAGGCGCTACACATCAGGCCATCAGCTGGTGCACAGGAGCTTTCCCCACGCCGAAACCTCCTGGAAGTTCCGGCGCGGAGGTTACCGCTTGGAGGTTCCTACCATGACGTTTCAGCAGCGCGTGATCGAGCTGACCCGCCAGGCCGGCGAGGACCTCTTCCGCACCGCCAGAGCGGTGCCGCCTGATCGGCTGACCTGGCGCCCGCTGGAGATGGGCCGCAGCGTCCTTGACATCCTCCAGGAATGCGCCCAGCAGCCGGCCTTCCTGCCACGACTGCTCAACCCGGCCGCTGGCCCCCCGCCCTCCCCGGAGGAGCGCGCGGCCCTGCGCGCCGCACGCCAGCAGTGGACGACTATCGATGCCTGCGAAGAAGCCTACCGCCGCAACCTCGACGCAGCGTTCCAGGCGATCCGAGAGGTGCCGGATGAACGGCTCGATGAGGTGGTGCCGCTGCCCTTCCGGCCTGGCGCTACCCGCACGGTGGCGCAGCTCCTCATGAGTGTGTACTGGCAACTGGTGTATCATACGGGCCAGGTGAATTACATCCAGACGCTCTACGGCGATCGCGAGATGCACTGATCCCTACCCCGGCGGACGTTCCCGCCTTGGCCGCTCCAGCGCGAGGTGGGCCTGGGAGGAGTGAGATGGCTGTATACCGCGCCGCTATCGTCGGCCTGACCGGTATCGCGGCGAACCCTGCCCCGGCAGCTCCCCACCCAGTCCTGGGCACGGAGATGCCTGCCTCACACGCCGCGGCGTACGCGGCCCTTCCGCAGACCGAGGTCGTGGCCGTGTGCGACCTCGTCCCCGAGCTGGTCGAGCGCTTCCGCCAGACCTGGGGCCAGCGCTTTCCGCAGGTCACCGGGTACACCGACTATCGCCAGATGCTCGAGCGGGAGCGCATCGACGTTCTGTCCGTGGTCACCAGCGACCACCGCCACGCGGATATCGTGGTGGATGCCTGCGCGGCTGGGGTGAAGGCGATCTTTTGCGAGAAGCCGATCGCCACGACGCTGGCCGATGCCGATCGCATGATCGAGGCTGCCGAGCGGCACGGGGTGAAGATGTCGGTCGATCACACGCGCCGCTGGCGGCCGGAGTGGCAGCGGGCGCGCCAGTTGCTGCGCGAGGGCGCCATCGGCGCGCTGACGCGCGCCGTGGCCAGCCTGGGTGGCCCGCGGGCGATGCTCTTTCGCAACGGCACCCACCTCATCGACGCGCTCAACTTCTTTGTGGACGCGCGCCCGGCTTGGCTCACCGGGGCCCTCACCGCGGAGTTCCGCATTTATGGGCCCCGCTACGCCGGCGACGGCGGCCGCGACCCCGCCACTGACCCGTCCGGGAGCGCCTACCTCGAGTACACAAACGGCGTCGACGCATTCATCGCCGTGGTGCGCCACACGGTGTCGCCCTTCGAGCTCGATCTGCACGGCACGGAGGGCCGCATGGTCGTGCGCGACGGCAGCCTGGAACTCTGGACCGGCGGTGACCGCCGGCGGCTGCAGCACCAGGCCGTGCCGGTGCCCCAGGTCACCCGCGGCGCGCTCGTGGCCGGCATCGCTGAGCTGCTCGAGCTGGTCGAGCGCGGGGGCGAGGGCGTCTCTCCGCCGCGCGCCGCCCGCCAAGCCCTGGAGATCATCCTGGCAATCCTACAGTCCCAGGCGCAGGGGAACGCTCGAATCACCTTTCCGATCACCGATATGTGATCGCCGGGAGGACGCTGCTTTGGTGTCCGCACCGCCGCTGTGCTAGACTGCATCCCCGGCCATGCCTCTTCACGTCGTCCATGTCTCTCCGCTCTATTTCAGCGAGCAGTCGGTCCTCGGCGGCGGTGAACGCTACGTACACGAGCTCGCTGCGGCTATGGCGCGGCTGCCGGGCGTGCAGGTACGTATGGTCTCCTTCGGGTCCAGGCGCCAGACTCTGCGCCATGATGGCTACACTGCTAGCATCTACCCGGTGTGGTTCTACCTGGGGAACAAGAACGTCAGTCCGGTCTCGCCGCTCTTCTTAAAAGAGCTCTTCTGGGCCGATGTCATCCACTGCCACCAGTACCAGAGCGTGGTCACGGACCTGTGCGTCCTCTTCGCCCGTGCCTTCCGCAAGAAGGTGTTCGTCAGCGACCACGGCGGCGGCGGCAAGAACTACGCTCACCGGCTGCACACCGGCGACTATGTCCACGGCTTCTTGCTGGTGACCGAGTACCTGGCTCGCCAGTACGCCCAGTACCGTGACCGCGTCACTGTCATCTACGGCGGCTTCAACCCCGAGCGGTTCTATCCGCGCCCGGTCGCGCGCGCCCGTCGCGCGATCTGCGTGGCGCGGCTGGTGCCGTTCAAGGGGCAGAACTGGCTGATCCAGGCGGTGCCGCCTGACCTCGAGCTGCGCCTGATCGGCAAGGCCTATGACACCCGCTATGAGCAGGACCTGCGCCGCCTGGCAGAGGGCAAGTGCGTCTGCTTTAAGGTGCTGGGCACCGATGACGCCGCTCAGGAGGAGCTGGCGTACGAGTACTCCGGCGCTGGTGTGAAAGTGCTTCCGTCGGTCTACCAGGATATGTACGGCAAGCGCCACCCCAAGTCGGAGATCCTCGGCCTGGTGCTGCTGGAGGCCATGGGCTGCGCCACACCCACAGTGGTGACCAACGTAGGGGGCATGCCGGAGCTCGTGGTGGACGGCGAGACTGGCTTCGTTGTGCCGCCATATGATCCCGCCGCCCTGTGGGAGAAGATGTCGGCTATCCTGGATGATCCAGCGCTGGCCCGGCGGCTCGGCCAGGCCGGGCAAGCGCGCGCGCTGGAGCTCTTCACCTGGGAGCGCGTGGCCCGCCGCTGCCTGGAAGCGTATCTCTCGGCAAAGGAGCCTCCCGCGCGGTGACCGAGGCCGGTGACCAGCCTCCCCGGCCCCCCGGCCCCCTCACCGAAGTCCTGATATGCTCTGCGGGACCCGTTTGATGCACTGAGGCCGTACGGCTATACTCCCCGGCCTGCCTCTCCGCGCCCACCCAGTACTCCCACTTGCCCTGATAGTCATATTTCCCTTCTGCTAGACGCGACGATGCTCTATCGTGAAGGCGTACCTCCATGCTTGTTCTCGAGGGCAGGGCGCGTCAGGATTCAAGCGTGAGTCTCAAGCCTGAGCAGCGCTGCGCAGGTAGCGCGCGGTGGGTGTAGGGGAGGCGTGGGTGGAAGGCGCCGATCGGAATGGCTCCCAGAGCCTGAGAGAGCCGGAACTGAGCGTGGTCGTCCCGACGTATAACGAACGCGGTAATGTCCGCGCCCTGGTCTACCGGCTGCGGCGGGCCCTGGCGTACGTACGGCATGAGATCCTCTTCGTGGACGATAGCACAGACGAGACCCCACAGATCATCGCTGAGCTGGCCGCCCAGCACGCCAATGTCCGGCTACTCCACCGCGACGGTGCGCGCGGGCTGGCCACCGCAGTGCTGGCTGGCTTCCGCATGGCTCGCGGTGCATTCGTCTGCGTAATCGACGCCGACCTTCAGCATCCACCGGAGCTGCTGCCGGTCATGCTAGAGGTGCTGGCGCGCGAGCGCAGCGATATCGTGGTGGCCAGCCGCTACGTGCCTGGCGGGTCGGCCGCCGGCCTGCACGGCTGGTGGCGACGCTGCGCCTCGCTGGCCTGCCGGCAGCTTGTGTATACGCTCTTCGTCGAGACGCAGCGCACCAGCGATCCGCTCAGTGGCTTCTTCATGTTCCGGCGCGGCCTGGTCAAGGTGGACTGCCTTGCGCCGGTGGGCTTCAAGATCCTGCTTGAAATGCTGGTGCGTGCCCCACACGCCCGCATCCAGGATGTGCCGTACGTGTTTGCCCCGCGCCTGCGTGAGGGGAGCAAGGCGGGCCTGCGGCCGGCCCTCGAGTTCGTGCAGCACCTTGCTCGCTTGAAGAGCACGACGCTGCGGCGCGCTCCGTACTATCCGCCCCCGGCCGACCGTGCTCCATCTGGCTCGCTGACCGCATAGGCCCGCCGCGCGCCGCGCCTGCCCGGTTTGACGCGCCCTCCGCTGCACTGTATCATGACAAGGGTAGCCCGCGCACGTGTGCCCGCTGCCTGAGGAGGCGGCGGGGTATGCTGTTGCCTGCGTTGCCTGAGCGCAGTGCAGGCGCCGGCCCTCGCCCGGCCCGCACCGCACGGTCAGGAGAACGAGAGCCTGTGGCCACCGGCGACGTGGAGCGTCGCGTTGAACGCCTCGTCCAGCACGTAGACCTCTCCTGGGTGACCGAGGCGCTGGTCGCTCGCCGTCAGGACATTCTCGATCGCTGGCTTGACGCCGCAGCAGCGCAGCCGTTCCACCACGGCCGCCGTGAGCACGCGGTGACCGACCACATCCCCCGGCTGTTCGATGCCCTGGTGGAGCTCATGCGCCGGGCCGCTCCTCGGTGGATCAATCCTCGCGCGCCGCTGGACGATCCGGCGGTGCTGGACGCGGCGACGAGCCATGCGCGCATGCGCGCCGAGCAAGGCTTGCAACCCGCGGACATCGTGGTGGAGTTCCGGCTGCTCCGGCATGAGATCCTGCGCGCTCTGCGCGAGCATCTGCCGGATAACGTGCCGACCACCGACGTCGTAGGCGCCGAACTCCTCGTCAACGACGCGCTGGATGGCGCTGTCAGCATTGGCCTCGATGCACTGGTGCGGCGCATCAACGAGGCCAGGGACGAGTTCCTGGCGCTGACGTTACACGAAGTGCGGCGCCCGCTCACGGTGATCCGCGCCGCTGCCCAGTTCGCTCAGCGTTTGCTGGCGCAGCCCGAGCCCGACACGCAGCGGGCCCTCGACATCCTGAAACGGGTCGTCAGCAGCACCGACGAGATGGCCGCGCGGCTCAGCCGGCTCCTTGACGCCTCGCGCATTGCCCTCGGCCGGCTTGAGCTCAGCCCGGCTGAGGCCGACCTCGCCGCGCTGGTCCGCGAGACCATCGAACGGCTGGATCCTGAATCGGCCCGCCGCGTTCGCCTCACCGTTCAGCGGGGCCTCGACACTCGGGGGCACTGGGATGCCGAACAACTTCGCCAGGTGGCGGACAACCTGCTCTCCAACGCGCTGAAGTACTCCCCACCAGAGTCGCCTGTAGAGGTGCGCCTCTATGGCAACGCTGAGCTCGTGGGCCTGCGCGTCCGTGACCGCGGCTTTGGCATTCCGCCTGAAGAACTACCGCGGCTCTTCCAGCGCTACGTGCGCACCAGCGAGGCCGAGCGTCGCGGCATCGAAGGGCTGGGGCTGGGCCTCTATGTCAGCCGCGGGATCGTCGAGGCGCATGGCGGGCGGATCTGGGCCGAGTCGCCCGGCCTCGGCCGCGGCGCAACCTTTTACGTTGAGCTCCCGCGCCAGGCGGCATCCGAACCGCAGCCCGTGAGCTCAGTCTGACGCATTCGAGTCAAGCGACCCGTCCTCGGGTGCTTCGCTCAGGTGCTCGTCGAGCAGCCAGAGGGCGTCCGACTGCGCTGCCTCTAGCCACTCCTCCATCCGCCCCTCAAGCTCGGCCAGGGCCTGCTCCTCGCCCATCCCGGCGGCGACCAGCGCGGCACCCTCCTGTAGGATGCGCTCGCGGTGCTGCTCGGCGATCTGCCGGTAGAGCGGCGCGAGTGTCTCGGCCACCTGCGGATCGCTCCAGTCCAGCCCGGCAGCTGCGGTATCCTCGCGCCAGTTGGCGAAGCGGTACGGACAGCGCTCGAGCGTGCGCCGCCGCTGCACCAGCGCCACGCGCGCCTCGCGGCGACGATGCAGCGCGGCGATGGCTTCGGCGGAGGACCGAAAGCCCCCGCGGCGCAGGAATGCTTCGACCTCCGGCAGCGACTGCCAGTCCTCTGGCAACGAGGCGAAGAGCGGTGTCGCCAGCAGCCGCAGCCCGCCGGCGATGCCAGCGCCCAGACGGTAGTAGCGCTCGAGGACGCCGGTATCGACGCCGGCGCGTGGCACGCTGTCGAGCTCCAGCAGGAGCTCAGCCTCCGGCCAGTGCGGCAGGGGCTCGAGATATTGCTCAGGGGCGACCGGCAGGCGCAGGGCTGCCAAGGTCGCGGCCAGGCCCGGCGATGGCGAAGTGCCCTTCCCCAGCCTGCCCGGGGCGACGGCTGCGCGCTGCTGCACCCGACGGTTGAAGGCGGTGTCCGGAGCAATGAAGAGGCCCTGAGTGAGCAGCACGCCTGGATCGTTGCGGCCGTCGAGCGCCGCCGCTACAAGCGCACGCTCAGTATCTGAGAGCGCCGCCTGCTCCAGCAGCCGCTCGCGCACGGTCTGGCTGGCGCGGCGCAGCGTGTCGGCCAGGCGGCTGCCAGCCACCTGCGCAGGATCAGCTGTGTCCAGCGAGACCTTGCAGTCGGCCGGCTGGATCACCAGCCGCCCGCGCCCCATCCTCCCGATTAACACGAGGTCCGAAGCAGACAATCCGCCCCGGCTCAGCTCCTCGTGCAGTGCCGGATGGGCATCGAAGTCCAGCACGGCCTCGATCCGGTACACCCATTGCTTGCCGAGCTCGTATTCCATCGGCAACCGAGCCCGCAGCGCCTCAGCCCCGAGCTCCTCCCACCGGCGGCCCAGGTGGGCGCTGGCGCCGCCCCAGTCTCCTACCCGCCGGGCAAACTGCTCAGCCACAGGATCGTCGGCCGCACAACGCCCTACCACGAGCGTTTGCAGCGGCCGCGCGATACGTTCGACAACGGGAACCTCCATCACCGCTCCTCTCGCACCTGGCGCCAGGCCTCGTACTCGCGGCGCACCACGTCGCTCGGCGGATAGACGCCCACGATGGTCGACCCGGCGTTGATCTTCTCCCAGATGAATTCCTCTATTTGTTCCTGTTCAAGGGCCTGCACCGCGACAAGGTTCGCCAGGCGGCGCGGGATCACCACCACACCCTCCCCATCGCCGACCACGATGTCCCCGGGCATCACCAGCACACCGGCGCAGCCGACCGGCACGTTGATGTCCGCCGCATGGTGAACCGTGACGTTTGCCGCGGCGTGCTCCCCGGCGGCGTAGGCCGGCAGTCCGAGCGCACGAATGGCCGGCGTGTCACGGAAGCACCCATCCGTGACCACCCCCGCGGCGCCGCGGCGGAGCAGCCGGGTGGCGAGGATGTGGCCCAGCGTGCCGGCCCGCACGTCGCGGCGGGCGTCGATGACCAGGACCTGGCCCGGCAGGATGTGCTCCACGAGCTTGCGCTGCGGGTGCTCGGGATCGGCCAGCGATTCCAGCGTGTCCAGGTCCTCACGCGCCGGAACGTAGCGCAAGGTCACCGCCTCACCGGCCATGCGGTACTGCGGCGCCAGCGGCCGTACACCGGTCAGGTACGTGGTGCGCAGGCCATGCTTCAGCAGCACTGTCGTCAGCGTTGCCGTGCTCACCCGGCGCAGCAGCTCATAAGTCTCCGGCGCAACCTTCCCCAGATGGTCGAAGCGAATCACCCTCAGATCACCTCTCCCGCCGCCAAACTCCGTCCCACACCTGCTTTCTATGTGCTCGTCTCTTAGCAGGTATTCGTACCTTTTTATAATTTTTTATAATTTATAATTTTTTATAATTTTATGAGTACTCGACGAAGTACTCAATCTCCCTGCCGTTGCGCTCGGCGTACGCCACGCCAGCGAAGCCGTTGCGGAAGGCGAGGCGCCGCTCACCGAGCCGCAGCACCGCGTCGGCGTGGGGCGTCCCGAAGCGCTGCACCGTGCCGCGGCACTCGACGCGCAGCGTCCGGCTGCCTTCGAGCGTCGCCGTCGGGCCATCCCTCCCGTCGCCCAGCAGGAACGGAAACGTGGCCCGGACGGCGCTCACTGTGCCCTCGATGGCCTCGTGCACGTCGAGCCGGCGCGGCGTCAGGGTGTACCGGCTGTGCACGCGCTCGACTCCACCGGCCCTGACCTCCCAGGTGACCGTGAACTCCACGTGCTGGGGCTCTTGCCGAAGCACGTCCACGCGGGTGCTGTGCGGGACCAGGCCCGCCAGGCTATGCCCTTGGCCGCCGGCATCCTGCCACGCCGGGCCCAGCGCAACGGCCTCGCCCGGGGGCTCCGGCACGTGGTATCGTGGTGCTGCCGGAATCCCGCTCGGCGGACCCAGCAATGGATGGCCGCCGAGCCGGCGCAGGCTGTTCACCCCGGTGACGTCGTAGTGGCCGTCGGCGCCCAGGTCGAGCGCGAGGGTCAGCCCGCCGGCGTTGGCCACGAGCCGATGGAACTCCCGAGGATACTGTACCACGAAGCCGCCCAGGTCGACCGGCGCGACGCCTTCGGGCACCGTGTCGTCGCCGTAGAGGCAGGCCGTAGCCAGCATGGCGGCCGAATACAACCCGTAGTTCGAATGGAACGAATAGCTCTCGAAGCCGTGCCGCAGCGCCGGATCGAGGTGGTTTTTCACCACGTGCAGCTCGCCCGTGGGTCGCAGCCACCATTCCAGCGACCGAAAGGCCAGCCCGGCCGCGCGCTTGAACGCGCCGGCCAGCGCTGGCTCTCCCGCCGCGGCGTAGCGCCGCGCCGCAACTTCGCACAGCCCGACCAGGGCAGCGTCGTTCCACAGATGCTCGCTGGAGCGCCAGCCGGGCGGGATGCCCCCGCTACCCGTCTGCGTAAGCAACGACATCCATTCCCCGCGCGCCAGAAGCTCGCGCAGGACAGGCGCATAGGGCCCCTCGTAGCCGTCGGCCAGCGCGTAGCCGAGATGATAGCGCGGAAAGAGGTCATAGGGCAGTGGACAGTGCGGGTCACGATAGAGCCCGCTGTCCTGGTCGAAATTGCGCTCAATCTGAAGCGCCAGATAGCGGGCGATCCAGTCCGGCGAGGCGCCCAGCCCATCACGCAGGCGCAGCATCTCGCCGGCCACCGCCACCACATTCCAGTTGTGGATGCGCTCCGGCGGACGGTTCGCCAGCACGCCGGTGTAGCACGCTTCCGGATCGATGGCTTCCAGCCATGCCTTCCAGCGCGCAGCCCGCTGTGGCTCCACCCGCCCTTTCAGCAGGCGATACGCGAGCACAACCAGCGGGGCGAAGAAGTCTGCGTGGCGCTGCGGCGTATCGCGTTCCACCGCCAGCGCCGTGAGCGCTCGGTCGAGGGCCCGGGCCGCCGGTTCCAGGAGGTCTATAGCGCCGGCCCGGGCCACCAGAAGCGCTCCGTCCAGCGCAAAGCAGGGCGTGCTGTACTGCTTCTCCTCGCCAGCGTAGGGATCGATGATGGCGCCGCGCTCGTCCTGGAACCGGGCGAAGGAGCGCACGATCGACTCGATCATCCGCAGGTAGTCGGCATGCCGCACGCCGGTGCGCGCCTGGGGAGGCAGCGCGGCCGCGCCGACGGTCTGCACCCATGTATCGATGGTCAGCATCGTCCTGTCTCCTGCGCCGGATCTCGAGCCGGGGTGGTTCTGCTCCCCGGCAGGCTCTCCCGCTTCCCTGAGGATATCACCTGTGCAGGCACCGGGCGACGAGGGCCCGGCGTTCACGGAGCCGGTCTCAGGACCTGGCGCCTTCAGTACGGCGGACCCATCGCTTCCATGATAGCCGTGAGCTCGCGGTGGTCGTACTCATCCAGGGGCTCCCAGCCGGGCGGCTTCTCGCGCAGATGGGCGGCCTTGATCACGCCCAGCCGGCGCAGCACCTCTTTAGCCGCCATGAGCGGGTTCTGCCGCCGCCAGTACAGCAAGGGCAGCGCGTGGTTGAATGCCTGCCGCGCCCCGGCGTGATCGCCGGCCATGTACAGGTCGAAGGCGCGGGCAAGATCGGCCACGCAGATGCTGCCGGGGATGGCCCCCACGGCGCCCCGCGCCAGATCGTCCAGCAGGTAGGAGCCGCCGGAGAAGATGCGCACGCGGGGGCCGGTCAGCGCCAGCGTCTGGGTGATCATGTGGCCGGAGCGGGCGGATTCCTCCTTGATGTAGCAGACGTTCGGGCACTCCGCCGTGATCTCGGCCAGGAGCTGCGGCGGGAGCGGGATGCCAGCGTGTTGGATGAAGATGGGGATGCCTACAGCTTCGGAGAGTGCTCGGAAGTGGGCGCGGATGGCGTCGGGGGTATGCTCTGCCTCGGTAGGCGGTGTGCAGAAGACGGCCCTCGCTCCAATGCGCTCGGCGTGGCGGCTGAGCTCAATGGTTAGCTCCGTCGTGGGCGCAGAGGTGCCGATAATGACCGGCACGCGGCCGCGGGCCTGGTCGATCGTCACCTCGGCCAGCCACATGCGCTCCTGAACGTACATGGCGCGCGTCTCGCTGGCGCCGCCGCAGCCCGCCAGGCCATGAGCGCCGGACGCGATCAGATAGTCGATGACCCGGCGCTCGTCTTCTTCATTGATGCGTCCCTGGGCATCAAACGGGGTGTAGACGATGGGAAAGATCCCTCGCAGCTCGCCGTCAGGGCCGGCGCGGCGCAGCCCCTCAGCCATCACGCTGCCTCCACATTATGCTGCTTCTCTATCGTGTCTATCGTGCTGCCTCCCCATCGTGCTGCCTCCCCAAGGATAGCCCAACAAGAGACACGACGAGAAGCCCTACACTTCGATCATCAGGCCACATTAGGCCACCGCGCGCCCTCGCCGACCAGGCCGCTGGTCCACCGTGCAGGAACGCCGAGCCGGGTCGCAGTTGCCCGTGTCTGCCCAGTATCAGCGCGCTGCACCGAGCGCGCGGACGAGCCAGTCGAGCGCGACCGTCAGCGCGATGACCAGCATGACCGTGCCGGCGATGACCGCAACCTGGACCCGGTCAAGCCGGCGCGGGTCCAGGCGCGACTGCCAGGCCGGCCGGCGGCGCCTCAGCACACCTGGTGGGAGGTGCTCTCGTGTACTGGACATCTCTCCCTGCAACTGCGTGTGTTCATCTGCCCGCGAAGCAGGCGGCACTGAGCGGACGCGACGCTCCAGGGTTGCCGGCCACCCTCCCACCGTGCCGCCTCGGAGACCGCTGGTCGGAGATCAGCCTACAATGGCTGGTCGAGGATATTCTGGAGCTCGCGCTGGACCTGCTCCAGATAGCCCCGCGATGCCGGCTGGCGCCCCTCAAATATCTCATTCAACAGCCGGTTCATCGTGTTCTCATACTCGTTCTGGCGAGCGTTGTACACCGGCCGGCTCGGCTGGGCGTTCTCCATGCCGCGGGCAAGGACTTTCCGGATCGGATCTTTCAGGATCCGCGGGTCGTTGTACACATCCGGCCGGCCGCCGATCGTCCCGCCCAGCACCTCATACAGCCGGACGCCTGCTTCATGGTCGGTGAGGAATTTCGCCAGGATCCACGCCGCGTCTTTGTTCTTCGAGGCATCGGTGATGCCCTGGCCGTCGGCCTCGTAGTCCGAGCCGGGCACACCGGCCGGGCCTTTCGGGTGCAGGCTGGCGAACATGGTAAAGCGGCCCTCGACCTGGCGCTGGAGTGCCACCGTGGACGAGAAGCCATGCATCATTGCCAGCTTGCCCATCACAAACAGACCGCCGTTTGGCTGCGCCGCGGCCTGCACAGACGGCGGGGCGGCGACGCGGTGCCGGAAGAAGGTGTCGGCCTTCCAGGCGATGGCGTTTACGGCAGCGGGTTCGGCAATGAGCGATCGCTTGCCCTGTTCGTCCAGAAGCTCACCGCCGAAGCTGCGCGTGCGCGCCAGCACCCCCTTCTGGCTGCGGTCAGGGATATAGCCCCACACATCGGGCTCGCCGTCCCCGTCGGTGTCCTTAACGAATTTCTTCGCCGCCTCGATGAGCTGGTCCAGGGTCCAGTTGTCGTCTGGAGGCTGCAAGCCGGCCTGCTCAAACATCGTCTGGTTGTAGTACAGGAACATACCGCCTGGGTGTGACTTAAACGGCAGGCTCCAGAGCTTGCCGTCCTTGGACAAGCCCCTGATAGCGTTGGGATAGTACTGCTTCAGGTCGAACTTATCGCGGCGGACGAAATCGTCCATCGGATAGAGCACGTTGCGGGCGATGAGCGAATAGACCGTTCCCCCGCCGATCGCCGTCCACACGACATCGCCGATGCTGCCGGAGACCGCCAGGGCCGTCAGCTTGTCCAGGTACTCGCCGCCCGGCACGTTCTCCATCACCGGCCTAATCGTCGGATACTGCTGCTGGAGCGCCTGGAAGCGATCCTCATAGAACTTATCCTCGGCGCCGGCGCGGGCGTGCAGGCGTACCTCGGTCGGCGCCTTCGGGGCGACGATCCCTTCCTGCGTCGTGGACGGCCCGGGCGCCGTACCACCACGCGGCGCGCAGGCTGCCAGCATACCGTTGACCGCGGCTACCACCGTCGCAGTAATCGCCTGACGACGCGAAAGCACCGGGGAGAGCATCTGCCGCATGAATCTGACTCCTCTCGAACCTGAGCTCCTTCAGCTCCTTCAGCTCCTTCAGCTCCCTTCAGCTCCCTTCAGCTCCCTTCGACTCCAGAAAGGAGCCGAAGGGCCGGGGCAGGGCACGCTATGGTGACGTGTATACCCGCGTGTGGCAGCGCTGTCAACACGCACGCCCCGCCGCCGGCCCGGTCTCTGGCCAGGGTATTAGGCCGCCCGCACCACGTCGTCGAGCATCTGCTGCATCTGCTGCTGGAGCTCATCCAGCATCTGCTTGGCTGACTTCTTACCCTGCCCCACGTCGTTGAGCCCGGCGCGATAGCCGCGGTCCAGGTCGGCCCAGATCGGCAGATTGATCGGCGGGATAACGGTGTCGGCCTGGCTCAGGCTATCGAGGTAAAACTTCAGCGCGGGCACGTGGTCGTACTTGAGCTCCTTGACCGCGGTGCGGTTGCCATTCAGGAAGCCAAACTCGTCCAGCAGGATCTGGTTCGCCCTGGCCGTGGTCAGCCACTCGATCAGGCGGAAGGCATACTCGGGCTGCTTCACCCCGTTGGGGATCGCCGCGGCCCAGCCACCGATGAGCTGCACCTTCCGCGTCCCCTGGCGCGTCGGCACCCAGGTGTACCCCAGATTGGCCGGCACATCCGAGGTTGGCTCGCTGTTCACCCGCAGCTCGCCCGGCGTCCAGTACCCGTTGATCTGCATCACCTGCGTGCCCTTCACCAGGCCGGAGTTCGGGCCCGTCCATGACCCGTACGTCTGCCGGAACTGCGCAAACTTATCCCAGCCGGTGCGGATGCGGAACTGCGTGAATGCCTCGACGGCCTGGAGCATCTCCGCACTGTTGAGATTGAGCCGGAGCCTCTGGACATCGTACCACTTGGCGCCGAAGCCGCCCTCGCACCACAGCTCCAGAAAGCCTTCCAGGCACATGGCGTCCCATGGGTCGAAGCCGAGCTGCTTGATCTGGCCGCCCTCCTCTTTGGTTAGGCGCTCGTGGGCCCGGAGCAGGTCATCGATAGTCTTGGGCGGATCGTTGGGGTTGAGCCCTGCCTCGGCGAAAAGCTTCTTGTTGTACACCAGGGCGCCGCGGGCACCGTTCTCCATCGAGGGCACCGCGTAGATCTTGCCCTTCCAGATGTACTGCTCCCACTGCGCGTCGGCGTAGTCCGACTTCTTGAAGGCGCGCGCCTTTGAAATGAGGTCGTCGAGGGGAAGGATGGCGGACTTGATGGCCAGGGCCTGCCCGGAGCTCCGAATGATCGCTACATCGGGCGGCGTGCCGGCCACGATCATCGTGGTCAGTCTCTCCAGGTTATGCCCGTAGGGCGTGATGTTCAGCGAGAACTTCGGGTTGTCGGCCGTGAAGGCCTCGCTCAGCACCTGATATGCCCGCTCGCGCGCGGGCCCGCCCCAGTGCGGCCAGTATTCCAGCGTTACCGGGTTCGCCGGCTCCTGCAGCCCCGGCGCCTGCTGCGGCGCGGCGGCGGGGCGAGCACACGCGGCCAGGACCGTGCTGGCTGCGGCAGCGCCGAGCGCACCGAGGACTGTACGCCGCGAGGACCGTTGTACTACCCTGCCAGTGAAGAGTGTGGCTCGCGCTTCCATGCGTTTTCCCCTCCACCAATTAACACGCTAATACTCACTCATAAACTCATCTCTGCCTAATGGAACTAGTGGTACCGCCTTGTGGCGGTCACGCTCATCGAGAGCAAGCGGCGCCACACCGCTCGGCTCTTCTCCGTTTCAACCCTAGAGCACCACAGAAGAACGGTGCCGAAGAATTCCAGGACATTTGGTGAACCATGGGCATTCCCAGTGTATGTATGCCGATCTCCTCTGTCAATGTTCTGTCAACGGCAAAGGCATTGCTTCGACCGGAGAGCACCCCCGCGGCCGTCCCTGCAGATGGCCTACGCCGGATGCAGCACACTATGCAGCACGCTATAATGCCCGGCGCAAAGGATCGGCACTCCAGTCATGGCATGTGGTATACGAACTACGAACAACAATGAAGCTGCCTGAATAGCCCCTGTAGCAGGCTGTCTATGCTCGCGCTGCTGCCCGCCCAGCTAGAGGTGCGCATCCACTGGGCCGATCATCACCGCTGGCAGCCAGGCCAGACACTCCGCGGCAACGCCCCAACTGCGCACGCGCTCTGGCTTGTCCTCCAGGGATGCGTCGAGGTGCAGGTCTGCGGGACAACCTGGCACCTGTCCCCCGGTATAGTCTTCCTGTCGCCCCAGCATCAGCCCCGTGACATCGCTACGCCAACCGGCGCTGAATGGCTGTCGCTTGGCCTGCAGGCGATGCTCCTTGACCGGGTGGACGTGCTCCAGCTGCTCAGGCCGCCACAGTCGTGGCAGCCCGCGGAAGAGGAGCAGGCGATCCTGGCCCTGTGGCTGCGTCAGAGCGTCTGGTACTGGCACCGCCGCACGCAGGAACCTGCTGCAGCGCTGATCACCGATGGCCTCGGGCGTGCGATTGTAGGAGTATGCTGGCACATGCTCCGCAGCACCGATCCCGCGGCTGCGCTGCATGCGAGCGTACCGGCGTGGTTGCTAGAAGCGCTCCGGCAGATGCGCCACAATCCGGCGATGCGGATCGACCGCCTGGCCCGGAGCGCGGGATTCAGCCCGGCGCAGTTTCGTCGACGCTTCCAGGAATGGATGGGCCTCTCGCCCCAGGCCTACCGGCAGCGGCACCGCATGGAAATGGCGCAGCGGCTGCTGGAGACCACCGACCTGTCGGTTGGCCAGATCGCCCGCCGGCTCGGCTTTCGCAGCCTGCCGTACTTCACCCGGCTCTTCACGCAAAGCATAGGCCTGCCACCCAGCGTCTACCGCCGGACAGCGAAACAGGTAAAGGTGTGAGCGACCCGAATAAGCGCTGGTGCGGCAGGGTTGTGTTGGTTGCTCTACACTAGACGGTGCTCCCGAGAGCATAGACACGTCACGCAGGAGGCTTCCTCATGCAGTTCACACCCTTGACGCCCGAGCAGCGCCGTTTCTTCGATGAAAACGGCTACCTGATCGTGCGCAATGCGCTCACGCCGCCCGTGCTGGAACGGATCACCGCGGCGGTGGACCGTCTGTTCGAACAAGGACTGCGCGAGGGCCGGCTAAACAAAGCCGGTGCCTTTGAGCTCCGCAATGCCATCGCCCACGACGACGCTTTCCTGGACCTGCTCGACTGGCCGGCGACGGTCCCTCTGGCAGTACAGCTCCTGGGCTGGGATATTCAACTTGATACGTCTCACATCATCGTGCGGCCGCCCCAGCCACCTGGAACAAGCGTGGACTTTAAGGCGCTGGGCTGGCACCGTGACGGGGGCATCGCCACGCATGAACTCCCGGAGCCCCAGCCGCGGCTGCGCCTGAAGATCTGCTACGTTCTAAGCGACATGTCACAACCGGGCCGCGGCAACACACGTATCATCCCTGGCAGCCACCGCCTGATAGGCAAACCGGCCTGGGGCGAGGGCGGCATCGATCCGGTGGGAGCGATGGAGATCCTGGCGCAGCCCGGCGATGCCTTCCTCTTCGAGCACCGGCTGTATCACGCCGTCGGCCCCAACCTTTCGGACATTACACGGAAGACCATCTTCATGGGCTACTCGTATCGCTGGCTGCGGCCCTTGGACTACGTCGTCCAGCCGCGGGCCCTAGAGGAGAAAGTCCGTCACGATCCCATCCGCTGGCAGCTGCTCGGCTTCTGGTCATCGCCGATGGCGTTCTCTCTGCCGAAGGATGAGGACGTGCCGCTGCGGGCCTGGTGCCGCGAGCATGGGGTCGAGGTCCCTGGCCTTCGCCCCTGAGCTTTTCAGCGAGGCACGAATACGGTAAGGTGCACAAGCAGAATAGAACAGGCGATGAGTGAGACACCCCCAGAAAGGCAGCAGAATATGGCCGGCACATTGCCGTCTTTCCGGAGCACAGGGCTCTCCCGCCGCCGGATCATAGGATCCCTCGCTGTTTGTGGTAGCGCACTTCTCCCCGCCTGCCGTGTTGGAGCTCCGACGCGGCAGGCGGCAAGTGAGCTGCAAGGCACCGTCGAAGCGTGGACCGTGTGGGACGGCCCGCGCGAGCAGCTCATGCAGCAGCAAATCCAGGATTTTCAGCAGCTGTTCCCTAAGCTTGCGGTGCGGCATGTGCTCGTCACCCAGCAGGAGATGTACGACAAGTACACGGCGGCGATTATCGGCGGCACGGCTCCCGATAGCATCATGGTGCATGCACGTATGCTGCCGGCGATGGCCGACCGCGGGCATCTGCACATGCTCGATGACCTGATCAAACGCGACCAGCTCAAGCCGGCTGAGATCTGGTACGACGTTGAGTGGGAAGCACAGCAGTGGGAGGGCAGAGCCTACGGCCTGCCGCTGGCCACCGGCGGCGGCAACTACGTCTTGTACTACAACCCGGCTCATTTCCACGAGGCAGGGCTTGATCCGGCTAGACCTCCCCTGACGTGGCAGGAACTCCTGGCCACGGCAGAGCGGCTGACCCGCCGCGACGGCACGAGCATCAGCCGCCTTGGCTTTGCCTCAGGCGGGCTCTGGCCGCAGTACCACGTCTGCAACAACGGACGCATGTTTAGCCCTGATCGGCGCCGCGTGGTGTGGAACAGCCCCGAGGGGCTGGATGCCATGCAGTTCGAGCTTGAACTGGAGAACCGGCTCTACGGCGGGCGGGCAGGCATGCGCGAGGCATTGGGGACGCCGGATCCAGTGCAGGCGTTCGTCGCTGGGCGGCTCTCCATGCTCAATCAGGGCATCTACTTTGCGTTTTACCAGCTCAAGCAGCTGGCGCCGGATATGCCGTATGCCGCGGCGAACTTCCCGTACAACGGGGCCAACCCCCAGGCGCGATCGCTCAACTTCTCGGAGGGCGGCTGGGGCTACAACATTCCCACCGGTGCCAAGAACGTTCCCGGGGCATGGGAGTGGCTGAAATATGCCTGCATAGGCGAAGGAAACTTCAAGTTCTTCCTGGCGCAAGGACGCCCGTCGCCGGTTAAGCGGCATAACGAGCGGCCAGAGTTCCGGCAGGCCAGCCCCTATTTCGATGTCCTGGTGTATACTCTCTACAATCAGGCCTATGCCGGTATTACACCGGTCTGGCCCGATATCCGGGCGATCATGACCCAGATGGTCGCTGATGCCGGCGCCGGCAAGCTTGGCCCGCGCGACGCGTTGAACGAGAGCGCACAACGGGCGCAGGTGCTGCTGGATCAGTACTGGTCCTCGCGCCGGCGCGCCTGACCGGCTGCCGGCGCCGCGCGCTCATGGCGCCCCGGCGTCTGTATGTGGCCGCTGTCCACGTGAACAAGCCAGTGCTCGCTTACTGAACTATCCACTGTCTGATTATCCGCGGAGGTGCATGCCGTGCGTAGCTTCGCTTGCCCTGCCACCACCACGAGGCTAACCCGACGTACGTTGCTTGGGGTCATGCTCCCAAGCGGTATTGTCCTGGCTGCCTGTACGCCGCGCCGTGGGGAGCAGCCCACCGCACCCGGCCAGATCACCCAGCCCGTCACCATCGTCTTCCAGCATCGCTGGGAGGGCGTGCGCGAGCAATTGGTCCAGCAGCTCGTGCAGGACTTTGCTGCGATCCAGCCAAAGATTACGATCGACAACCAGCTCGTGTTCTGCTCAGGAGGGGAAGGCTGCTTCGATGGCATGCCGTACGACAAGATCCTGGCGCAAATCGCTGCAGACCAGCCGCCGGATGTAGTGATGGTCGGCTCGGAGATCGCCAGCGACTGGGCCTACCGCGGTGCCCTGACGGTAATTGACGACCTGCTCAAGCGCGACCGGCTGGTGCCCGATCAGGTCTTCTATCCCGCGCTGGCACAGATGGCGCGCTTTCGCGGCCAGTACATCGGCCTGCCCCAGTTGACTGCCGGTGACTTGCCCTATCTTTTCATGAATCACGAGACCTTCCGCGCCGCCGGCCTTGACCCCAATCGGCCGCCGCAGAGCTGGGACGACCTGGTGAGCTACTCGCTCCGGCTGACTGACCGCCAGGGCGACACCTTCACTCGCGTCGGCCTGGCCCTGCCGGGACACTCCTTCCAGGCCTACCTCACTGTGAACGACGGCAAAGTGCTGTCTGAGGATGCCACCAGAGTGCTCTTCGATAGCCCGCAAGGACAGGAGACCTTGCAATGGATGGTCGATTCCACGAATCGCGTCTATGGCAGCCGCGCAGCTCTCGATGCCTTCTTACGCTCGGTGGCACAGCCAGGGCCGGCCGGCGGCCGCGTCGCCTGGTACCAGGGCAAAGTGGGCATGTGGTTCAGCGGCGTGTGGCACTTCTTCGAGATCAGAGGAGAGGCGGCGCAGTACGCGCCGAACTTCCAGTACAGCGTCAGCCTGATCGTGCCGAACACCAAGAACCCGCAGGCAAAGCAGCTGTCGCTGGCGGAGAAGGTCTGGCTGTATGCTATCCCCCGTGGCTCCAAGAAGATCGACGCGGCCTGGGAATGGGTCAAATATATCACCGCGGGTGAGGGCAATAAGAAGTTTGTGCTGGCACAGGGACGGCCGTCCCCGGCGGTAAAGAATAACGAAGACCCCGAGTTTGCCAAGGCCAATCCGCACTGGGAAACGGTGAAGCGAGCGCTGGGCATCATGACGCCGCTCCCGCAGACGCCGGCCTGGCCGCGCATCGTCCCGGTGTTGAATCGCATGATCAACCAGGCGCTCAGCGGGGAAGCGGCCCCGCGGGAGGCGCTCAGAGCCGCCGCCGAAGAGGCCCAGCGCCTGCTCGACGAGGTGCGGCGCTAAAGAGTACGTTCACAGAGTACGTTCACAGAGAGGCTACTCACATAGCGAGGCTACTCATGCCGGGGTGAAGTATGACCAGGCATGCTCCCCGGCACGGCAGCAACGCCGGCTCTCCTGCCCCCGCTCCCGCAGCTGCGGGAGCGGGGGCAGGGGGTGAGGGCCTCCTGCCTCACAGCCCGTACAGCTCCCCGAATTTGCGCGTGAGATACGCCAGGTACGGCCCGGCCTCCAGCGAGCGGCCAGTGACCCGGATAGTGAGCTCAGCGGGCAGGAACTTGCGCCCGTGCCGGTAGATGTGCTCGCGCAGCCAGCCCAGCAGCGTACCGAACTCGCCGCGGCCGATCTGGTCCTCGATATCAGGGTACGCTTTCTGAACGGTCTCCCACACCTGAGCCGCCATGACGTTGCCGAGGGCGTAGGTCGGGAAGTAGCCGAACGAGCCCTGGGACCAGTGAATGTCCTGCATCACTCCATCCCGTTCATCGGGCGGAGTAATGCCCAGATACTCCTGCATCTTGCTGTTCCAAAGCTCCGGCAACTCGGCCGGGCGCAGCGTGCCCTCCACCAGCCCCAGCTCAAGCTCAAAGCGCAGCATAATGTGCAGGTTATACGTCACCTCATCGGCTTCGGTGCGGATCAGGCTCGGCATCACCCGATTGACTGCGGCATAGAATTCCTCTGCCGTCACGTCGCCCAGTTGCTCGGGGAAGTGCTCTCGGAGCAGCGGGAAGTAGCGCTGCCAGAACGGCCGGCTACGTCCCACGATGTTCTCCCACAGGCGGGACTGGGACTCGTGCCAGACGTTGCTGCATCCCCGCGCCAGCGGCGTGCGTGATAGCTCGGGCGCTACGTTCTGTTCGTACAGCGCATGCCCGGTCTCGTGGAAGATGGCGAAGATCCCTTCAGGCAGATAGGTGCGATCATAGCGCGTGGTGATGCGCACATCATCGCGCCCGAAGCTGGTGGCGAAGGGATGCGGGGCGCGGTCGAGTCGCCCGCGTTGGAGATCGTAGCCGAAATCGGCAGCCACGCGCAGGGCAAACTGCCCCTGCCGCTCTGGCGGATACTCGCGGGAGAGGAAGTCGGTGCGTGGCGCCGGCCTGGCAGTGATGGCCTGCACGAGCGCTACCTGGCGCGGTCGTAGCTCGCCGAAGATACGGCGCACGTCGGACGCCAGCAGCCCGGGTTCGTATCCATCAAGCAAGGCGTCGTAGGGATGCTCGTGGTAGCCGTAAAAATCGGCAGCGCGGCGAGCATAGTCAGCCATCTTCTCCAGGTGCGGCAGGAAGGCAGCGAAGTCGTTCGCCGGTCTGGCCTGCCGCCACACTTGCACGCTGATCGCGCGGTCGCGCGCCCAGGCAGCGACGAAATCGGTGGGTAGCTTTCGCTCGCGCTCGTAATCACGTCGCGCGATCCGCACCAGGCAGCGGTCGTCGTGATCTTCCGGCAGTCCTTGCACCTCCGGTTCAGCGGCGTCGAGAAGCCGCGCCGTCTCATCCGAAGTGAACTTGGCGTGGATGAGGCCGCTCAGGGTGGAGAGCACCTCGGCGCGCCGCGACGCGCCGCCGGGCGGCATGTGGGTCTGCTGGTCCCAGCTCAGGACGGCCGCTGCTGCCCGCAGGTCGGCGATCTCTGCAAGGTGCTGGCGCAGCCGCACCAGGGCACCGGCCATACAAGTTCCTCCTGTACATGGCGAAAGTCACTCGTGTGAGGCAAATACACACCGCCAGACACGCCCGTATGAACAGTGGAGGCGGGATAACCCCGCCTCCGATCACAGCCGGAGAGAGCAGGACCGGCGGCCTCGCTAGGCCGGGGTCAGCACGGCCGCGCGCTTAGCCTCGAGCGCCGCCATCAGGCTCTCGTAGGGCACCACGAACTTGTGCACGCCCTCCTCCTCGAGCTGCTGCGTAGCCTGATCAAGATCTACACCGACCTGCGCCAGCTGCTCGAGCACCTGATAGGCGTGCTCGACGTTCTCCTCCAGCCGCGGCGCCGGGTTGCCGTGGTCACGATAGGCATTCAGGGTCTCAAGCGGCATAGTATTGATAGTGTCCGGCCCGATCAGCGGCTCGATGTACTTCACGTCGCTGTAGGCCGGGTTCTTCGTGCTCGTGCTCGCCCACAAGAGACGCTGTGTGCGCGCTCCCTGCTGTGCGAGCCGCTGGAAGCGCTCGCCACGGTAGATCTCTTTATAGATCTGGTAGGCCACCTTGGCGCTGGCGATGGCGACCTCGCCGATCAGCCTACGAGCGGTCTCGCCCTTTCCGCCGCCCTCCTGGGCGATGCGCTCCAGCACGGGATCGAGCAGCACGTCGATGCGGCTGAGGAAGAAACTCGCCACCGAGGCGACATGGCCAAGCGGCTGCCCGCGGGCCGCGCGGTCTTCAAGCCCGGCGATGTACGCCTCAGCTACCTCACGGTAGCGTGGCAGGCCAAACAGGAGCGTGACGTTAACGTTCACCCCCTCGGAGATGAGCTGCCGGATCGCCGGCAGCCCCGGCTTCGTCGCCGGCACTTTGATAAGCACGTTCGGCCGGCCGAGCTTGTCCCACAGGTGGCGCGCCTCAGCGATGGTGCCCTCGGTATCGTAGGCAAGATGGGGCGAGACCTCCAGGCTCACAAAGCCATCGCGGCCGCCTGTGCGCTCATAGACCGGCCGGAAGAGGTCCGCCGCGGCCTGCACGTCAGCCACTGTGAGCGCTTCGTAGATCTCCGCCGCGCTGCTACCCCGCCGCGCCAGGGCGCGGATGTCTGCGTCGTAGTCGCTGCTCCCGGCGATCGCCTTCTCAAAGATGGCTGGGTTCGACGTCACGCCGCGCAGTCCGTCCTCGTCGATCAGGCGCTTGAGCTGACCGGAGGTGATCAATGCCCGGCTCAGGAAGTCCAGCCAGATGCTCTGGCCAAAGCTCTGCAGCTTCAGTAAGGGGTTCTGTGCCATCGTGTCGCTCCTCCATTCAGACCAGTCGCAGGCAGGCGGCCGCCTGCCGACGGCCAACCGCCCACGCCAGATCATGCGCGGCAAGATGCCTGCCGACGCTCGCGCTAATACGACCGCGCGAACAGAACGCGCCCACTGCTCGGCCGGCCATCCCAGATGCAGCGGCCCTCCTCAGGCACCTGGTCCAGCGGAATACACCGGATCGTGGCGCGGGTCTTTTCCTTGATAGCGGTCTCGCATTCCGCGGAGCCGCACCAGTGCGCCAGGAGGAAGCCCGGCTTCGCTTCGAGCGCCTCTTCGAACTCGGCCAGTGTCTCGACTGGCGTGGTGTGCTCGTCTCGCCAGGCGCGGGCCTGGGCCAGCATGTCGCGCTGGATGAGGGCCAGCAGCTCGCCGGCGCGAGCGGGAAGCTGCTCCAGCGTGACGGCCTCCTTGGCGCGGGTGTCACGGCGGACCAGCACCACCTGGCCTTGCTGGACATCGCGGGGCCCTACCTCAACGCGCAGCGGCGCGCCGCGCAGTTCCCACTCGTTGAACTTCCAGCCGGGGGTCTGCTCTCGCCAGTCGGTGAAGATCCGATAGTCCCGCAGCGCCCGCTGCACCCGCTCGATGAATGCAGCGACGGTGGCGCGCTCGGCATCGGTGCGAAAGATCGGCACAATGGCCAGTTGCACCGGCGCGATCTTGGGCGGCAGCTTGAGGCCAAAGTCATCGCCATGCACCAGGATCAGCCCACCGATCAGGCGGGTTGAGACACCCCAGGAGGTCTGCCAGACATACTTCCGCTGGCCATCTTGGTCAAGGAAGGTGATCTCGAACACTTTAGCAAAGTGCTGCCCCAGGTTATGCGACGTGCCAGCCTGCAACGCGCGGCCATCGGGCATGAGCGCCTCGATGGTGTACGTGGCCTTGGCGCCAGCAAACCGCTCCTGCTCTGTCTTGCGCCCCGGGATTACCGGCACGGCCAGGTCATTCTCCACGAAGTCACGGTAGACGCCCAGCATGCGCATGACCTCTTCCTGGGCCTCTTCCTCGGTGCGATGGGCGGTGTGGCCTTCCTGCCACAGGAATTCGGTCGTGCGCAGGAACAGGAAGGTGCGCCTCTCCCAACGCACCACGTTGCACCACTGGTTGATCAGCACCGGCAGGTCGCGCCAGGACTGGATCCAGCGGGCATACATCGTGCCGATGATCGCCTCGGACGTCGGCCGGACCACCAGCCGCTCCTCGAGCTCCTCGTCGCCGGCGTGCGTGACCCAGGCTACCTGCGGCGCAAAGCCCTCGACGTGTTCGGCCTCCTTGCGCAGCAGGCTCTCCGGGATGAAGAGCGGGAAGTAGGCGTTCTGGTGTCCAGTTGCCTTGATGCGCTCGTCGAGCAGGCGCTGCATGTTCTCCCAGAGTGCATAGCCATACGGGCGGATGACCATGCAGCCGCGCACGGGCGCATAGTCGGCCAGCTCAGCTTTCAAAATGACATCGGTATACCAGCGTGAGATATCCTCGCTCTTCTTCGTCAGGCGTTCGACAAAACGAGCCGCCCCGGGCTGCATGCTCGCTATCGCGCCGGTCTCCTCAGCCATAGGTCGTACCCTCATATACGATAGGCGCGGATCAGGTAGGGGCGCAGCGGCGCTGCGCCCCTACGCGCAGGGTGGCGCTGGCCCGTCTGCTGCCGATATCCACCAGGCCGTGCCGCGCCTCTACGCGCAGGGCAGCGCTGCGCCCCTCCCCGTGGCATCCTCCCGTATGCCAGCTATGCTACAACACCCGCACAGCAATTGTAACAGGTACAGGAACAGGTACAGGAGCGCGGCCCAGCTTGCGTACTCACGCCGCAACCTGGCTGCGCCGAGCTCCCGTGCTCTCCCGGCTACTTGCCGAGCAATCCCTGGATGACGCGCTCAGGTGTGATCGGTGCATGGGTGAAGCGCACACCGGTGGCGTCGGCCAGGGCGTTTGCTACGGCAGCCATGCCCGGTACGATCGAGGGCTCGCCCACCTTGCGCGCGCCGAACGGCCCGTCCTCACTGGGCACCTCCACCAGGATGGTCTCAATCTTCGGCAGGTCCAGCGCCGTCATCAGGCGGTAGTCCAGGAAGGAGGGGTTCAGCAAGCGGCCCTGCTCGTCATAGAGCAGCTCCTCGAAGAGGCCCCAGCCAATCGACTGCACTATGCCGCCCTGCATCTGGCCCTCGACCGCCATCGGGTTGATGGCAAAGCCGACATCTTGAGCGATCACCACGTCGGTGACGCGCACGCGACCGGTCTCTTCGTCCACCTCGACGCCCACCAGCGCCCCAGCAAAGCCAGGCGAGGGGCCCAGCAATCCGACGCGGCCATGGCCGATCACCGGCGGGTACTTGGTGTTCGGGGTGTAGGCCATCCGCCCGATCTGCCGCCGCGAGATGCTGCGGTCGGTGCCGCGCACCTGGATGCGGTCGGGCAGGAGCTCTAGGTCATCGACATCGCACTCCAGCTCGTTGGCGGCGATCTCCAGCATCTGGCGCTTGGCGTCCTCCGCGGCCTTGAGCACAGCGTTTCCCACGGTATAGATAATCTTGCTGCCGGCCGAGACGCCTGCCTGCGGTGCCACGTCGCTGGGCGCAGTGACGATGCTCACCTGGTCCATCGGCGAGTTCAGGACCTCGGCGGCAATCTGGGCGAGCGCGGTGTTCGTCCCGGTCAGGTCCACCGCGCCGACAACGACAGTGCACGTGCCATCAGCGTTTAGGCGCACGTTCGCAGCCGCCGGCTGCATGCCGCCGAACCACCCACCGATGGCCACGCCCACGCCGCGGCCCGGGCGCTTGCCGCGTTCCTGCCACAGCGGGTGAGCGCGCAGCCGCTCCAGCACCTGAATCAAGCCGTGGTTCGGCCAGCGCTGCCCGTTCGCCATCAGGTCGCCGGGTCGGCTGGCGTTCTTCAGCCGAAACTCGATCGGATCGATGCCCAGCTCGCGCGCCATGAGATCCATCTGCTGCTCGATGGCAAAGGCGCCCTGGGGTGCACCGGGGGCACGGTAGGCCGCCACGCTCGCCTTATGGGTGACCACTTCGATGCCCTCGACATCCAGGTGCGGGAAGCGGTAGTAGCTGGCCATCAGCATGCAGCCACTGCTCAACGGCGAGCCAGGGAAGCTACCGGCGTCGAAGATGGCACGCACCTGAAGCGCCGTGAGCGTACCGTCGTTCTTCACACCCGTCTTGACATGAAATACTGCCGCAGCCGCTGGATTGGCACCGGTGAGCTCCTCACTCCGGCTCATCACGAGCTGCACCGGCCGTCCGATTTTCCGCGCCAGCAACGCCGTGAGCGGCGCTACCAGCCGGTTCTTGCCCCCGAACCCTCCTCCGATCTCGGTCGGGATTACCTTGACGCGCGTCTCCGGCAGGCCCAGTAGACGCGCCACCTCTTCGCGCACCGAGAACTGGCCCTGCGTCGAGGTCCAGATGGTCAGGTTTCCAGACGCGTCGAACGCAGCGGTCGCCGCATGGGGCTCGATGTAGGCCTGATGAGCGCGGCCGATACGATAGGTCTGCTCGAAGATGCGGTCTGCTTCGCCGAAGCCCTGCTCGATATTGCCGCGTTTGAAGCTCACGCGGTTGGTGATGTTGGGCGCCTCTGCAGGGCCGCCCGCACCGCCAGCGACTGTTGCGTCGTGCGCTGCTGCCTCGGCGCGGTCTTCCTCGGCTCGCACACGCCGCACTGGAGGGGCGTCCGGCCGTGCAGCAGCCTCCGGGTCGACCACCGCCGGCAGCACCTCGTATTCGACTTCGATCAGCGCGCGGGCATCGTCGCACGCTTGCGGCGTGGTGGCGATCACTGCGGCCACCGGCTGTCCCTGGAAGATCACCCGGCCCCGCGCCAGCAAGGCGCGGCTGCGGGTCGTCGGCTCCTCTTCCTGCTCCGGCAAGTCCTCGCCAGTGAGCACGGCCAGAACACCCGGCCATTGCCTAGCTCTGGTGACATCAATGCGCCGGATGCGTGCGTGCCCGTAGGGGCTGCGTACCAGCTTGGCGTATACCATGCCCGGTAGCTTGATGTCGGCGGCGAACAGCGCCCGTCCAGTGACTTTCTCAGCCGCCTCTACCCGTGGTACTGGCTTTCCGACCACCGCGTAGTCTGGCATGGCCTGTTCCCCCATCTGGAAAGTATTGCTGAATTTCTCTGGATTGCTGAATTTCTGGAAATAATGCAGTAACAAAGAGCTACTCCTGCGCCCACGGCTGCTTGTTCGGCTTGTCGCAGCACTGCACCCTGGCAACCGTGAGACCGGCTGCCGGGAGGCATAGTACCGCGCCTGGATTGCTGGAGGCAACAGGCTCCGGCGCGAGGCCCGAGAGACCTAGCACGCCGGTTGCCTAGTGCATGCACCGGAGGAATACGAGGAGAGGCCGCATGGAGGATTCTGAGGAGCTGTCAGGCACGGGACCACCGGAAGGCGGCGGAGCGCACGTTCAGGAGAGCGCCACGCACACTGAGCCCATCACCGGACGGGCTGTGGGCAACGCGCTGGTGTGGCTCATCGCCCTGATCGTGCTGGCTGTGCCTGTGCTCTGAGCTATCTCGGGCTCTTCGCCAGGCTCTTTCCAGAGCGCTGGAAGGCTTGCTGTGGCTACCGCTGCTTGGCACGCTGGTCGCCCTCGGGATCGTGCTCGGCGCGCTAGTGCTGCTGCGGGGGATAGATGCGCCAGATGCGCCGACGCGGCGATAAACACCTGTCGGGCCTTGAGCGATCCTGCGCCATCGTGCATTATCGTGACGGCACTTCCTTACGACTCCGCTGCCATTCCTGGAGCGAGGGATGGGTCAGCCAGTGAGCCAGATGGAGCAGGATGCTCAGGAGCACCGTGCCGGCACCCAGGTGCTGCACGCGGTGCACCGGGCGCGGTGGCGCGCCCAGGGCGTCCCAGATCACCCGGCGGTGCCACGGGAACATGTTCGGCGGCAGGCGTGTCACCGGGAAGTAGCGTGACACTACCACCTCGTGACTGCCGGTGATGCTGCCGCCGACCGGGCGGCACAGGAACGCGGGAGAGCGGTGCGGCCGAAAGCCGGTGCGCTCATACCACCCGCTCTGGCACACCACCTGCACCCGAATGCCTGTCTCCTCCTCAACCTCGCGAGCCGCGGCATCCGCGAGCGGCTCGCCGGGCTCAACGTAGCCGCCAGGGAGCTCCCACAGCCGCGGGCTCTCGCGCATGGAGAGCAGCACCTCGGCATCGCGGAGCACGACTGCCTGGGCGATAACCGGCGGTTCGCGGCGACCCTGCGCCACACGCAGCGTCGGTCCGACATAGCCTCCCCACGCCCAGCGGGCTAGCCGGTGCAGCGGTGGTGGACCGTGGCGGTACATCGCAAGCAAGAGCGCTGACAACACCCGCAGGCCCCAGCCCGGCTGCTGGCCCCGACGCTGTTGCTTCACCCTTCTCTTCTCAATGGCTGCATCCCCCATCACTTACCGAAGAGCACGTATCCTCACGTGTCTACTACTCTACTACGTGTCTACGCCTACGCCAAAGCATCCCTGGCCCACCGCGGGCCGGGGATGCCTCTCTAGCGGATCATATCCACTGTATCGACTGTATCGACGAACCGCCGTAGGTGCAGCTCGAGCTCCGCCGCGACGTCGGGATGCTGGTCGATGACATTGCGCTGCTCCTGGGGATCGCGCGTGCGGTCGTAGAGCTCAGGCGGCCGGCTCCCATCGATCGGCAGCAGGTAGCTCCATTCATGGGTGCGCACGGCCCACTCACGGTTCCAGTGACCACCGAAGACGTAGTCACGCACCTTGTCCACCTCGCCGCGCAGGAGCGGCATCAAGCTCTTGCCGGTGAGGTGCACCCGCTGCGATGCTGCCGGCAGGTCCTGCGGGAAGATCGTGCGCGCCCGCTGGTTCGGCGCTAGGTAGGTCAGCTCAAGCGGCACAGGAATGCCTAGTGCATCCAGCACCGTGGGCATGAGGTCGACCGTCTGCACCAGCGCAGAGATGCGGCGGCCGCGGCCGATCCCCTCCGGATGGCGCATGATCCACGGCACGTGCACCAGCTCCTCGTAGTCCCACGGCCGCGCCTTCCGAATGATGCCATGCTCCCCGAATGGCTCACCATGATCCGACACATGCATGATCAAGCTATTCTCATAGAGGCCCAGGTCGCGAATGCGCTCGAGCAGGACGCCGATCCACTTATCTACAAACGTTACCTCGCCGGCATAGAGCGCCTTCGTATGGCGCACCTCCTCCGGCGTCATGTAGCCTTCGACTGGCCCGGGCACCGGATCGATGAGTTCCTGCCCTGTATAGTCAGGGTCGTACATCCGGCGGTACGGCTCAGGCGGGTCCCATGGCTCGTGCGGGTCAAAGCAGTCTACCCACAGGAACAGGCGATCTTTCTGCGTCTTCGTCACGTACTCCAGCCAGCGGATCGCCTCTTTGACCACGCGGGCGACAAAGTAGTCCTCTTCGCACCTGCGCACCGAGATGTTCTTCATGTACTGCGTAAAACGCGGCAGCCACAGCTCATCACTCTCGTTCCCGGTGCCGTGGCGCAGGCGGTGGTAGGTAGTGACGTCGACCTTCAGATCTGGATCGACGATCCAGGGGTCGTACTCCTGACCGCGGACCCAGACCACTGTATCGAAGCCGCGCCCGCAGTTGTAGACCGGCTTGTGCATGTGATAGACGTCCGTGATCAGGGCGCTGGTATAGCCCTTATCCCACAGCACCTCCGCCAGCAGATAGTCGGAGTTCTCAAACGGCTGCCAGCCGGCGCGGTGGAAGTGATAGCGACCGGTCCACCAGGCGCGCCGCGTGGGCATCGTAGGCAGGTTCTCGCTGTAGGCGTGCTCGAAGAGCGTGCCGTCGGCGGCCAGCCGGTCGAGGTTCGGTGTCTGCACGTACGAGCCATAGCAGCCCACATGGTCGGCGCGCAGGGAGTCGGTTACAATGACGATCACATTCATAACGCCTATCCTGGGTGTTTTGTTTTTCTCCGGCTACTCCGTGGCTACGCCGTAGCTCTGCTGAGCGCGGAAGCCTGCCACGGATCAGTGGAACGGACTGAACAGTTTCTTTGCTCAGCAGGTCACCGACGTGGCGCGCCCGGAACTATGCAAGCCATACCCTGCATGGCAGCTCGGCTGTGAACTGCCTCACCGATGCAGTTCTCTCAAGAGAGCATCCACGCGTGGTTTGATCGCGGTCATCGTCTCGCGTGCGCCGCGCTCCCCCTCCCACAGGAGCCGTAGCTCTTCGTTCATAGCTCGCTCAATGTCAGCCCAATTCGGCGTGAACGGGTCCGGGCGCACATATGCCATGCCTTCCACAAAGACCTGCGCATTCGCAGGCGGCTCTTTCGACTCGCGATACACGGCTTCTGCCACCGACCGTCGGCCAACAAGTGCTGCGCCTCCCATCGCCAACTGGCGCTGCGACTCCGGGCTGGTCAGATGCTTTACCAGAGCCCAGGCTTCCTCGTGATTGCGAGAAGCAGCGCCAATCGCCCAGGCCGGGCCGCTTGCTTGCATCGCTGGACCGGCTTTGCCGCGCGGCAGTGGCGCGGCATCCCAGGAGAAGCCTTTCACAAGTCGGCCTTCCACGATGTTAGCACTGTGCACCTGGATCATGGCGAGTTGACCGCGCTGGAAGAGCTGGAGTGCGCCAGCGCCAGCGCTGCGTAGCTCCGCGGGGGTTGGGGCCACGCGGTGCACGTGCATCAGATCTGCCAGGAACTGGAAGGCCTCAACAGTACTCGGTTGCGTCATTATACATTCTGTCTTTTCCGCGTTCAGCAGATCACCACCTCCAGACCAGACCCAAGGCGTCATATGGATGTAGCCGGTCGGGATATGGCATCCCCAGATCGGGACATTGCCAGACGTGCGAGTCAAACGCCTCGCGGTATCGAGGAACACCTCCCACGTCCATGACGTATCTCGATAGCTGGCTGGCGGATACCCCACGCCGGCCTGATCGAAGAGAGCCTTGTTGAAGAATAAGCCGCGGCTATCGTACTGGCTGGTGAGCGCGTGCGGACTGCCCTTGAATGAGTAAAGCTGAATGCTTACAGGCCAGAAATCGCTCACGTCTACCCCATCACGTCGCACTAACGGCCCGAGGTCGAGGAGCTGCCCGTTCGGTGCGAAGCGACCGAAGTTCTGAGCATTTATCCAGAAGACATCCGGTGGCGCGCTAGCCGCTAACATCGACGCGAGCTTGTCCCAGTACTCTCCGGCAGCAACAGGAGTAAACTCGACCCGGATCCCGGGGTACCGGCCAGTGAACACCTCTATGACCTGCTGCTGAACACGGCCGGCCTCGCCGGTGGACCAGTTCATAACACTCAAGGTGACGCCGGAGCGTAGCTGGGGCGCTCCAGTTTCAGAGACATGCGCCTGGGTCTGCGTCTCTCTCCCGCGGATGCGGCAGGCGGACACAAGCGCGTGTCCCGTATTCATGGCAGCGAACAGGCGCAACACCATACGCCGGCTAACCGGCATAACGTGGCCAGCACCATACGGAGACCACCGCTGATCGCGCTCTCTTAGGGGCACGTTGTTCATGGAACCCCTCCACGGCCGCTGTCCGGACTTCGCATTCGCCTGACAGCCGAAGAGGCCCGCCCGAAACAAAATCCGCCAGAATCGCGCCGTGCGGACGGCAGCGTCCGTAGCTGCTGAGCATGCACTGCCATGCCCTGCGTAGGGTAACCATCGAGCACCCGCCCTGCTGCGGGCGCGCTCTATCCGTTCAATCCGCTCTCGAAATCCGTTGACGGCCCGCGCCCCCTAGAGATCGCCGCCTTCTCCGCCAGCAGCCTCGCCCCCCGCCTCGCCGTCTTCACCGTCGAGGTCGTCGGGCATCTCGCCGTGCTCCATCCGATCGACCATTTCATCGAACTCAGGTGGCAGGTCCTCGCCCATCTGCTCACCGAGCTTACGTGCCCAGCGCGCCACCGAGCGAGGATCGTTCTCGTCGATGTCGCCCAGGCTCGACGGGTCGGCCAGTTCCTCGAGCCGCGCTTCCTCGGACTTCAGCGTGGCGAAGCGGGAGACCAGCCGCCGCAGCTCAGTCCCGCCGCAGTGCGGGCAGGCCGGTGTCGCAGCCGCGGCAGCGCTAAAGGTCAGGAAGAGATGCTGCGAGCGTCGGCCACATGTTGTACAACGATACTCGTAGATTGGCATTGGGAACACCCTGGATAATGCGTACTACGTCATGCGCATCAAACCGCGAAGTAGAGTGAAGCCCCTCGCACCTGCTTCCGGCAGCTACCGGGCCTGTATGATGGGCACAGGCTGTAGTGCCGATGTCCTGCGCAGTATGCCCTACGTGTGTTTCTTCACTCCTCGTGCGCGACAAAGCTCGTGCCCACCTCAGCGTCGGTGGCGAGCTGGAGCAAGATGGCGTGGGGCCGGCGGCCGTCAGAGATGTGCACGCGCGCGGCGCCGTGCAGCGCGTGCAGGCAGGCATCGACTTTCGGGATCATCCCGCCTGTAATGACCCCATCGGCGCGTAGCTGCGCCACTTGGCGCGGCGTGAGCCGCGCCAGCACGCGGCCGTCGGCCCCCCGCACGCCCTCGACATCCGTCAGGAAGAGCACGACGTCCGCCCGGAGCGCGCGGGCCACATCACCGGCCACAGTGTCGGCGTTGATATTGAGCGCCTCGCCGCCAGGACCGAGACCGATCGGCGCGATTACTGGAACGTAGCCCTGCGCGCAGAGCGCTCGCAGGAGCGCGGCATCGACCTCCTGGACCTCGCCGACCAAGCCGATGTCCGGTACCGACTGCTTGCGGCGCGCACGCAGCAGCGCGCCGTCGATTCCCGAGAGCCCCAGCGCTTTGACGCCAGCGTGATTGAGCAGGGCCACCAGTTCCTGGTTGACCTTGCCCACTAGCACCATCTGAGCGATCTCCATGGTCTCCGGGTCGGTGACGCGCAGGCCGTTAATGAAGACGGCCTGCTTCCCGATGCGGTTGAGCCACTCAGTGATCGCTGCGCCACCTCCATGGACGAGCACCAGGTTGACGCCTAGCCGCCGCAGGCAGGCGATGTCTTGAAGCACAGCCTCACGGTGCGGCATGGCGCTGCCGCCCAGCTTCACGACCACGTAGCGTCCGACCAGCGCGCCGATGCGCTCGAGGGCTGCTGGCAGCCCCTGTGCACCGGCGATGTAAGTAAGAGCAGGCTCAAGGTCTGTGATCATCGGAGCCTCTCAGCGCGTTTCACGTCGTATACTCGCTGTTCAGTGTGACGTATTCCTCGCTCAGGTCGCAGCCCCAGGCAGTGGCCTCGCCACCGCCCAGATGCAGGTGCAGGCGCACCTCCACTTCGCGCTGGTTGAGATAGGCGGACACAGCCGCGGCGTCGAACTGGAGCGGCGTGCCGTTCTCGACCAGCTTATAGGAGCCGATCCAGATCTCCAGGCGGTCAGGATCGAGCTCGGCGCCGGAGTAGCCGGCCGCGCAGGCGATGCGCCCCCAGTTCGGATCATTGCCATGGATGGCCGCCTTGGTCAGGGTGGAGCCGGCGACGCTGCGGGCGACTAGCCGGGCGTCTCGGGTGTTCGCCGCGCCCTCCACGCGGACGCTGAAGACCTTGGTGCCACCCTCTGCATCAGCGACGATCGCCTTGGCCAGCGTGGTGCAGATGTGGCGCAGCGCCTCGATAAAGGGGTAGGCATCAGGGACCGCCCCGGAGAGCGGCGGCCGGCCACTCGGCCACGCCGCGCCGTTCGCCAGCAGGAGCACAGTGTCGTTCGTAGACTGGTCGCCGTCGACGGTGATCATGTTGAACGAGTCGTTGACGGCCTGGCGCAGCGCCCCTTGCAGAAACATCGGGTCGGCCGCCGCGTCAGTGGCGATGAAGCAGAGCATGGTGGCCATGTTGGGATGGATCATCGCCGCGCCTTTGCAGATGCCGCCGATCCGCACGTGGGCGCCGCCTAGCTCGATCTCCACCGCCGCCAATTTCGGGCGGGTATCCGTGGTCATCATCGCCTCGGCGGCGGCCAGCCCGCCCTGGCGGGAGAGCTCCAGCCGCGCAATGCCCTCGCGCAGGCGATCCATCGGGAGCTGCACGCCGATGATGCCGGTCGAGGCCATCAGCACCTCGTGCTCGGCCAGCCCGAAGCGCTCGGCGAACCAGCGGGTCGCCTGCCTGGCATTCTCCAGGCCCGCAGGCCCGGTGCAGGCGTTCGCATTGCCGGAATTGTACAGGATCGCCCGCACCGTGCCCCCACGCACGCGCTCTTGGCACAGCAGCACGGGAGCCGCCTTGACTTTATTCGACGTGAAGACGCCTGCGACGGCGCAGGGCTGCTCTGAAAGCACTGCCCCCAGGTCTTTGCGACCCGACGCTTTGATCCCGCACGCCAGCCCGCCAGCCAGGATGCCGTGGACTGCCGTAATGCCTCCCTCAATCGCTCGCATAGCCCTCCTCCCCCGCACCAACTGGTTACCTCGGCACAATGCCGGCTCTACTCCTGTGCACGGGTCCAGTAGCCAGAATGGCGGCGGCCCTACCGTTGTGCCGGTAGGGCCGCCGGCGCTAGCGGCGAAAGCGCACCGCTGGCGCCCGTCGCTGAGTGCTTGTCTTAGTTTTTTGTTTTTTTATTTTTTTAATTGCGCCGAGTAGGACGGCGCTAAGGGAACACCGGCGCGACCAGCAGCCCGGTCTCCTCTGGCAAGCCGGCCATGAGGTTGGCGTTCTGGAGCGCCTGCCCTGACGCGCCTTTCACCAGGTTATCCAGACAGGCCACGACCACCAGCCGGCCGCTCTTGCGGTCCACAGCCGGATGGATCAGGCAGAAGTTCGAGCCCCAGGTGGCCTTCGTCTGCGGCGGCTGCTCGGTGATCTGCACGAACCGGGAGCCAGCGTAGAATTCTCGGTAGATATCGTGAAGCTCCTCTGGCGAGGCATCCCGGCGCAGCCTGGCATAGGCTGTGGTCAGGATGCCGCGAGTCATCGGCACCAGGTGCGTGACGAACGTGACGGTCACGCTGCCGTCACCGCTGGCGCGGCGGCGTACCTCGGCCAGTTCCTGCCGGATCTCCGGCGTGTGCTGGTGCCGGCCGATGCGGTAGGCATTGACGCTCTCGTTGACTTCCGAAAAATGGTTCTCCAGCCGGAGTGTGCGCCCGCCACCCGAGACGCCGGACTTGGCATCGATAATGAAATCCGGCTCGACGAGCCCTTCTGCCAGCGCCGGCGCCAGGGCCAGGATCGCGCCCGTGGGATAGCAGCCGGGGTTGGCCACGAGCTTCGCCCGCTTGATCTCCTCGCGATGCAGCTCGGTGAGACCATAGACCGCACAGGGCAGGAGGTCGGGCGCCGGGTGCGCCTCCCCGTAGTATTCCTCGAACTCGGCGGGGTCCTTCAGGCGGAAGTCACCGGCGAAGTCAACAGCCGGAATGCCGTCATGAATAAATGGCAGCAAGGCCTGCGCCGAGGCCTTGTGCGGCATGGCCGAGAAGACCAAATCAACCGGCGCCTCGATCTCAGGCGTGAGCACGAGGTCGGCCAGGGAGGGACGCGCCGAGTAGGCCAGCGACGGGAACACATCACCCAGGCGCTGGCCGGCCTGGCTGCGCGCCGTCGCGGCAACGAGCTCAAACTCTGGATGCCCGGCCAGCAACCGTACGAGCTCGACACCGGCGTAGCTGCTGGCGTTGAGAATGCCTACCTTCATGCGCAGTGCGCCTCGTCTTCTTCGCCTCCAGCGCGGCCCCGCTTCCAGGCTGCTCGGTAGAACGCGCTAGTGTGCCTCATTGTACTAACCGCCCGGCCAAACTGCAAAGCCGGCGACGGCAGCTTACGCGCGGAGGATCGCCTCCATAGCCTGCTTCATATCCTGGAGCGCCTGCCGCACCTCCTTCTGGCCCGACATGGCTGCATTCATGTTGACCGCCAGTGGACTGTCGGCCCGCTGGAAGAGAACATCATACTTTTCATGGTACGGCGCACGCCCCTCGAGCATCGCTTCGACCAGCCTGGCTAGTTGGGGATTGGCGCGCGTGTACTTGTTATCGAATTGGTCGAGGCGCACCGGCAATTCATAGAGATTGGCGAGCACGAGCTCCACCTGAACATCGTCACTGAGGAACCACTGGATGACTTCCCATCCCTGCGCCCGGTATCTGGTGGTCGCGCTGAGCCCGATTAACTCCCCGCCAAGGAATGCACTCGTCTTGCCTGTGCGCGGCGACCGCGGCATAGGCTGAACACCGTATTCGAGGAGCGGCGCGTTCTGGTTCAGCCAGTTCATCGAGCCCATGCCGGTATGAAACATCGCGATCTGGCCGGCTACGAACTTGTCTCGAGCGCTGTAGGGGGTAGCAGAACGGACCTCATCAGGGGTGGCACGGTAGCGCTGTGCCAGGTCTACCCACAACTGCGCCGCCTCCTGGAACGGCGGCTGATCGACAAGTACCTGCCTGCCATCGGGGCTGAGAAGATCTCCGCCATTCATCCAGACATAGGGCATAAATGTGTACATGTAGCCACCGCCGCTTCCTACGCTCAGGCCAATGCCATACCGATCGGGAGGGCTGGTAACCCGGCGAGCATAGTCGACCAGCTCGTTCCATGTCGGCACACCCTGGGATGCATCGATGCCGGCCTGTGCCAGGAGTCCCTTGTTGTAGTACAGAAGCGAAGGCCCACCCGTGAGCGGGACCGCATACTGCTTCCCACTGCTGGTGCCCAGCCTGGTAATCGCCGGCACCAGCTTATCTTTGTACGGCAGCGCGTTGAACTCTCTGGTAATCTCTGCGTAGATCCCGCGCTGTGTCAGCAGCGGCCCCTGGATAAGGTCAACCGTTGGGATATCGGGCAGCGACCCACCGGCCGCGGCTGCACTGATCTTATCCACAAATTGGTCGCCGGGGATGTTGGTGTATTCGAGGGTTATTCCCTTTGCCTTCCCAGGTCCCTCGTTCCAGATATTGAGTGCCACAGCGATATGATGCGTCGGCCCCAGCCGTGTCCAGAATGAAAGCGTGACCGGCGCCTGAGGAGATGGCTGCGGCCCGACGGTCGTTTGCCCCGTCTCGCGTGGCCGACAAGCTGCGAGCGGGCCCGCCATACTGCTCACGAACGCCAACCCGGCTAGTGCCCTTCGCGTTACGCCTCGCCATGTCTGCGCAGCCATCGCCAATCCCTCCTGTGGTACGAGTGACTAGAATCTCACCAATTAGATTTTTCTCAACGAGAGACCTTCCATAACAACTGAGACAGCCTCCTCCGGTGCAATTGCCGGCAGGCGCACCCATACGAACGGCCCCTCACGCCACCAGACGGCCTCTGCCGCTGGGCCAGGTCCAGCCCCGCGCGCTAGCGGTACTGCTGGCTCGTCGCCACGAGCCCGCAGCACCGCGGCCGGGTCATGCGGGAGCCATATCCGCAACTGGACGGTCCGTCGAGCCGGCTGGCCTGGGTACCTGCCCAATGCCGCGCCGACGTCAACGCGCACGCGTTCCTGCTCGGATACGCAGCGCAGCGCTGTGATACAGCGCTCGCCCTGGCGGTAGCGGTTGGTCAGACCATCGTCTTCGTATAGCTCCGCCGCCGAGTGGCTGCCCGGCGCGGGCGGATAGACCAGGACCGTCAGCTCATCCAGGGGACGCTCGTCGCTCCGCTGCATCACCGGGCCGGTCGGTACCAGCGCGCCGCCGCGCACGAACAGGGGTATGAACTCCAGCGGCGTGTCCACGCCGATGCCGGCCGGGCCGTCATAACGTGTATGGGTCCAGAAGTCGTACCAGGTGCCCGCTGGCAGGTACACCGGCCAGCGCGCCGCCCCGGGGCGGGTCACCGGAGCGACCAGCAGGTCGGGGCCGAGTAGATACTCGCTGCCCAGCTCCCAGACAGCCGGGTCGTCAGGGTAGTGGTAGACCAGCGGGCGCATGAGCGGCTCGCCGCGGGTGTGTGCGTACCATGCCAGGGTATAGAGATACGGCAGGAGCTGCATGCGGAGCTCGGCGTAGCGCCGGCAGATCGCCTCGACCTCCGGCCCGTGCGCCCAGGGCAGGTGCTCGCGCCAGACCCAGCCGTGCGACCGAAAGAGCGGGCACAGCGCGCCGAACTGAAACCAGCGGGCGTAGAGTTCCCCGCTCTCCGGCAGCGGATGGAAGAAGCCTCCGATGTCGGTGCCCCAGTACGGCACGCCTGACATGGCCGTGTTGAGCCCCAGCGGCACCTGCGCCTCGAGGGTGGCAAACGTGTTGTTGATATCGCCGGACCAGGAGGCGGCGCCATAGCGCTGCATGCCCGCGCCACCTGAGCGACAGAGCATCCAGGGCCGGTGGTTAGGACGGTCACGCGCCTCCCCTTCAAAGAACGCGCGCATGCGCAACAGGTCATAGGCGTTATGCAGCAGCCTGCCGGGGCCGCCGTGCAGCGCTGTCGCGATCGGCGGGCCTTCACCTCCGTCCAGCCACCACCCGGCCACCCCCAGCTCGACCAGATGGCGGTGCTGCTCCCACCACCACTGCCGCGCCGCCGGGTTAGAGAAGTCCACGTAGCGCTGCCCCTCGGCAAAGCTCTGCGGCCGTCTCGGTTCGCGTGGGTCCGGCCGGCTATAGGCGGTATCGAGCAGGTAGCCGCGCGTTTCTGCCTCGGCGTACTGGCGGGCCTGCGGGTGCAGCACCGGATATTCGTGCGTCACCACACGGTAGCGGAACTCTTCCTGGAGCTCGCGCATCAGACTGCGCGGGTCCGGCCAAAGCTCAGGCTCGAAGTCAAGGTGGCCCACGCCGATGTTCCAGCTCTTCGCCTCCCCGTAGGTCGAGAGGAATACCAGCGCATCGCACGGGATCTGCTTCTCCCGCAGCGTCCGTGCAACCTGGCGGATCTCTGCGGTGCTCTGCCAGTGGCGCGTGGACTGGATGTAGCCGAGCGCCCAGCGCGGGGGCAGGGGCGGGTATCCGGTGAGCTCCGCGTAGGCGCCCAACACATCAGCAGGGGTCGGACCGGCCAGGAAGTAGAGGTCCAGCGCGGAGGTCTCGGCCTCGTAGGCCAGCAGCCCGCGGGCACTGCTGCCCACGTCCAGACGCGCCAGGGCGGTCGTGTCGAAGAAGACGCCGAACGCCCCGCGCGGCCCGACGCCCACGACCAGTGGCACGGCCATGTTGGTGCCGGGACCATGCCCGGCGTGGCTGTTCCACAGGAGGCGCGACGTGCCCAGGCGCTCGAGCTGCGCGCCGGCGCCACCCTGGCCCAGGCCGTAGAAGTGCAGCTCGTCCTGGCCCGCCCGCGCCAGATGCACGCGCAGGCGGAGCCGGCGCTCGCCGGTGACCGGATCGGCAACCTCGTCGCGCCCGGCCCAGCCATCCCGCCCGGCCAGCAGCTGCCGGTCAGGTGGGGAGGCGAACACGACCCGGAACGGCGTGGTTTCTCCCTGTAGCCGCGCGTACGGCGTCGCGATCCCCCACCCCTGCTCGGTGGAGGTCAGACGTGCCGCCGGCTCAGCCGGCCACTCCCGCCAGCCGACGTAGCTTGCGTCTGGGACCTCAGGCGGGCCAAACAGGCGCAGGCGCAGAATGCGCGAGGTACACGCCTGCACCGACACGGCGCCGTATGCCGTTGCCACCTCTACCGTCGCGCTGCCTCCTGCCATCGTGCGGTCGCTCCTGCGCAATGGTTATCGGTTATCGTCTGGTGCGCGCCTCTTCCTCGTCCAGGGCCTGATTGGCGCGCGGGACAGCCTCTTTGAGCACCGTCGCAGCGGTAGCTCTGCCGGACCACACCTGGCTGAGCGCTTCATTCAGAATGCCGGAAGCGCGGCGGATGCCGACGACCGGGATGTCGGCATAGCCGTACCTGGCCATGTATTCCACCAGGCGCTCATATCCGGGGGGGTGGACGTTCTGGTTCAGCCACCGCTGGATACCGCTGGGGCTCAACAGTGTGGTGTGGCTGGGGTTCCACAGCCCGGCGCGCACGAGCGGGAGCTGGTAATCGTCGGTGTTCAGGAAGCGGAAGAGCCGCCAGGCCGCCTCCGGCTTCTTCGTGTCACGCCAGATACCGGTGGTTGACGAGGTCATCGTGGTCGCAGGTCGCTTGAACTTCGGCAGGACGCCGGCGCCGTACTTGAAGCCCATTGGGGCAAGGTCGAGCAGGAGCCAGTTGCCGCCCACGAGCATGGCGAAGCGTCCGGACGCCAGGTGCTGGAGCACGCTGCCGCCCTGCATCTCCGCGGCGGTCGCCGAGACCTGGTGGGTAAGCGTGAGGTCAGCCACGTGCTGGATAGCCTCGATCGCCTCCGGGCGATCCAGGGCATAGCGCAGCGTCTTCGGGTCGATGATCATGCCGCCGTTCGAGACCACCGCCGGGCCATACGTGCCGGTGGGCCAGTGTGCGCCAAAGCGCTCGGCCACACCGCCGGTGCGCACGGTGAGCTGCCGGGCATACTGGATGAAAGACAGCCACTCCCAGGCCTTCTCGGCATCGACCGGCGGCGGTGCCACGCCGGCCCGGTTCAGCACCTCGACGTTGTAGTACAAGATCTGCTCCTGCGCCGTGGAGCCAATCCCGTACCAGCGCCCCTTGTACGTCGAGCGTTCGCGCTCGAACGGCTGGATGAAATAGTCGGGCCTGCCCAGCAGCGGGTCCCTGGCGATCAGGTCCGTGATGTCGCGCAGCGCTCCGGCCACGATGTAGTCGGCATAGAGCGCGCCGCTCACCTTAAACACGTCCGGCGCGGCGCCACTGGCGAGCATGGCCTGGAGCTTGTTGTCATAGTCCTCGGGCGTATGGATGTACTCGACGCGGATCTTCGGCTCCTGGACGTGGAAGATCTCCAGGCCGCGTTCGATGGTGTCCTTCTCCAGGGCGCTTCCCCAGGCCATTTTCTGTAAACGTACGATACCATCGGCATCCGCTTCGCGCTGGAGCGCAGCGGCGCCTTGCGGGACCCTGGCGGCCGGTGCACCAGCCCGACAGGCCACTGCGGCCGGACCGGCCAGGCTCATTCCAGCCATCCAGCTCAATAACGCACGGCGGGTCTTCTGAGGAAGAGATGATAATGGTAATGATACTGCATGGCAGATCATCGCAGCCCTCCATTCCCTCTCCGAGCTCCAGTCTCTATCCAGGCTCCAGCGCCACCGGCCACGTACCGTGATGATACGAGCGGCAGTACACTGCGTCAAACCGATGTCTTGACAACCTGGAGACCGTTCTGGTTCGATGGAGAAAAGGCTGGCTCACGACGAGGGCAGGCACATGGCCTGCCCCGACAGGTGCGCCGGCAGGCGCTCGGCGCGGGGTGGCCGGCTGGCCTCGAGAGTCAGGAGGGCGATGCGATGAGCTACGCCTACCACGCCCCGGAGTCAGAGCCTGTCCTCACGTACGGCCCATGGCACGAGCTCACCTGCGACGGCGGCTGCGGCCGGTCCCTCGGAGCACCGGACTACGAGACGCTGCGGGAACTGTTCTGTGCCCAGGGATGGCATCCCCTGGGCAGCCGGCTCGACGAGGGCTTGCGGCATTACTGTCCGCAGTGCTGGGCGCAGCGTGAGACAACCGTGCACTGAGGTCTGCGCTGGCTGGCGCTGCCGCGCTAGGCGAGGTCCTGTACGGCACGCAGCAGGCCCATCAGGTAGCCGGTGGAGTACGCGCGCCCGCGCGGCGCCCAGCCGGTGTCGCCGACCATCTGCGGTACGTGGTCGTCGATCAGACAGCCGGTGAAGCCAACATCTTTGAGCGCCCGCATGATCTCGGTCACGCGCACATTGCCCTCCCCGATGAAGCATTCGGCGAAGTGCCCATCTGTGCCCTGCACGTCACGGAAGTGGACATAGACGATCTGACCACGGGCGCCGAAGTGGCGAATGCCGCGCAGCACGTAGTCGTGGCCACCCATCTCCGACCAGCAGCCGACGCAGAAGAGCAGGCCCCAGCTCGGGCTTTCGACGATGTGCGACGCTCGCTCGAATGCCTCGAAGCTGCTGAAGATGCGCGCCACACCGCCGATGTCAAAGCCCGGCGGATCGTCGGGATGCAGGGCCAGGCGCACCCCGACCTCCTCTGCCACTGGGATCGCTGCCTTGATGAAGTACTCATAGTTGGCCCACATCTCGTCGGCGGTATAGACGCGCCCGAAGGTGAGCGGCCGGTCCTGCGCCAGCTCGATGTCGAAGGTGGTCACGATCGCCCCACCGCGGCCCGGCTTGCGGCTGGTGCGGTAGAGCGGGTCCGGCCGGAAGTTGTAGCCGAGCACTGGAATGCCAGCGCGACCCAGGTTGCGAATGGTCGCCAGGACGTTCTCTAGCTCCTCGTCGCGCCCTGGCAGGCCTAGGCGTACCTTGTTCCAGAAAGCATGCGGCATGTTCTGGATCGCCTCAATGCGCAGGCCGTAGCTTTCGATCCACTCGCGCAGCCGTGCAAGATCGTCGTATTCCCAGCGTCGCTCGCCGGGCAGCCTCGCCGGGGTTGCCAGCACAACGCTCTCACACCCAAGCTGCTTCGCAAACACGAGATGCTCATCGGTCGCATCGCTTGGTAGTCCAATCGCAACCCGCATCTGGTCGGCCATCTCTCGCTCCCCCTCCCATAGGCGATACATAGGCTCGTGTGCAGGGCAGGAGTATAGCACGTGCTCGCACCGTCCGTTGCCCATCTGCCCGCGCCCGGCTAGAATGCAGGTGGCACGTACGCGACACGTACGCGAGGAAACGCTCTGTATGCTTCTAGCCGTCGACGTCGGAAACACGAACATCGTGATCGGCGCGTACGACGGCGCGCGCTTGCTGGCGAGCTGGCGCATCGCCACCGAGGTGCAGCGCCAGACCGATGAATACGCAGTGCTCCTGCGCGGCCTGAGCGAGCTGGGAGGCGTGTCACTCGCGCAGGTGCGCGGCGTCGCCCTGGCGTCCGTGGTGCCGCCGCTGACAGAGATCTTTCGTGCCCTGGCGCGGCAGTACCTGCGCGTCGAGCCGCTGGTCGTCGAGCCCGGCATCCGCACTGGCGTGCGCGTGCGGGTAGACAATCCACGGGAGGTCGGCGCCGACCGCATTGTCAACGCCCTGGCGGCCCAGCAGCTTTACGGTACCCCGGCCATCGTCGTTGATCTGGGCACGGCCACGACGTTCGATGCTGTCTCCGCGGAGGGTGATTATCTCGGCGGCGCCATCGCGCCAGGCCTTCAGGTCGCGCTGGAGGCGCTCGTCGGGCGCGCGTCGCGCCTCCAGCGTATCGAGCTGGCGCGGCCGAAGACAGCCATCGGGCGGAACACGGTGGCGGCCATGCAGGCAGGCCTGCTGTTCGGCTACGTGGGCCTCGTGGAAGGACTGATCGATCGCTTCCAGCAGGAGCTGGGTGGAAACGCGAAGGTGATCGCCACCGGCGGCCTGGCACACTTCATCGCCGCGGAGACCCCGAAGATTCAGGTGATCAATCCTGAGCTGACCCTGGAGGGGCTGCGCTTGATCTACGAGCTGAACCGGCCATGACCCAGGAACGCCTCGCTTCTTCTGCACATGCCACCGGACCGCTGGCTGGCCGCGTGATCGTGCTGGGGGTCACCGGCTCGATCGCGGCGTACAAGGCCGCGGGGCTGGCCAGCACGCTCACACAGATGGGCGCGGAGGTGCACGCTGTACTCACCGAAGCGGCCACGCGTTTCGTGACGCCACTCACGTTTCAGGCGCTGACGCACCGGCCGGTGCGCACCGACCTGTGGGCGCCGGATCCCGCGTCCGGGGTTCCACATATTGAGCTGGCCGAGCGGGCGGAGGTCGTCGTGGTGGCCCCGGCGACGGCGGCGACCATCGCTCGCCTGGCTCAGGGGCTGGCGGACGACTTTCTCACCTGCGTGGCGCTGGCCACACAGGCGCCGTTGATCGTCGCTCCGGCGATGGATGGGGGCATGTTCGAGCATCCAGCCACCCAGGCGAACCTGGCGGTGCTGCGCAGCCGTGGCGCGCTTGTCGTTGAACCCGAGGTGGGGCATTTGGCCTCGGGGCTGACCGGCCGCGGCAGGCTAGCTGCGGAAGAGCGCATCATCGCGGCGATCCGTCAGGTGCTGGGGCGCCGTGGTCCGCTGGCGGATGTCCGTGTGGTAGTCACTGCAGGTGGCACTCGTGAGCCCATCGATCCGGTGCGCTTTATCGGCAACCGCTCCAGCGGCAAGATGGGCTATGCGTTGGCCGAGGCTGCCCGCGATCGGGGGGCCGAAGTAACCCTCATCACTGCCCCGACGGCGTTGCCGGCCCCAGAGGGCGTGCAGGTTGTCCAGGTAGAGAGCGCGCGCGAGATGCAGCGCGCCGTCATAGAAGCCTGTACGAACGCTGACGTGCTGCTCATGGCTGCCGCGGTGGCCGATTATCGCCCGGCCGAGGAGGCCCTGCAGAAGATCAAGAAGACCGGCCAGGAACTGATCATCCGCCTGGTAGAGAACCCCGATATCCTCAAAGAGCTGCCGCGCGGGCGGCTCAAGGTCAAGGCCGGCTTTGCTGCCGAGAGCGAGGACCTGCTGGCCAACGCAGCGCGAAAGCTGGAGGCCAAAGACCTGGACCTGATCGTGGCAAACGACATTACCGCGCCGGGCAGCGGCTTCGGGGCCGACACCAACACGGTGACGCTGCTCTTCCGCGATGGCAGGCAGGTGCCGCTCCCCACCTTGCCCAAGCGCGAGGTCGCCGAACGCATCCTAGACGCCGTCGAGGAGCTACTCAGGCGCTGAGCGTGGCATAGGGTCGCGTAGCGCTATGCTTCTACCTCGACCCGTACCGTCTCCCCCGGCCGCACCGCCCGCAGGACCGCCAGATCGCCGAGCACGTGGCCGAAGACATTCACCGGGCTGGCCGGGCGGATCTCTCCGCCGCGGCTGGCCGGGGTGGGACCGAAGAAGATGCAAAATGCCTTCCCAGGGGGCCAGTAGCCTAGGTCGCCCAGCGCTACGGTCTCCTGTGCGTTCTCTTCCGAAAGGCGGACCGGGATAGTAAAGTAGATTTCATCGCCCCAGGTAGCCACGCGTGCCTCGATAGGCAGCGTCTCCCAGATTGCTTCTGCGGTGCGGCTGTCATTCAGCTCGGCAGTGACGCTGACCGAGCCTGCCGTGATGCGTACTCGCCGTGCCATTGTCTGCTCCATAGGGTTGATGCTATTGCGAATAGACGGGCTTGGCTGCGTACATGCTCGTCCAGTGCTGCCGGCAGAGGATCACAAGGCGAAGCCTGCAACTGGAGTAGGGGCAACCCGTGTGGCTGCCCCTATCCCGGCAGGCCATTCCCAGCGATAGCCCACCGGTGCCATCACAGGGATTGCCTCCTGAGGCAACCACCGGAGCCGGCAGGGCACTCACAGGAGAGTGCCCCTCCAGTGCCTGCCTCCACCGCCCTTGCCGGCGCGGGAGCTACAGCCCGGCGGATTGCAGGGCTGTGAGAATGAGCGCGTTCAAGGCCGGGATGGCGAGAAGCGCCACCAGCGGGGAGAGGTCCATCATAGCGATGGTCGGCACAACGCGGCGGATCGGCGCCAGCACCGGCTCGGTCACATCCACCAGGATCCGCATCACCGGATTGTTCGAATACGGGCTGACGAACCAGGAGAGCAGCGCACGCACAATAATGCAGAAGTAGAGTACAGAGAAAAACGTCGAGATAAGGCAGCGCACCGGCGTGGTGCAGTCAATCAGGTCGAAGCCAAACATTCAGTGTCGCTCCCCAAAGATCGCCCGGCCCAGCCGGACCATGGTGGCGCCTTCCTCAATCGCCACCTCGAAGTCTTCGGTCATTCCCATCGACAGCACGTCCCAGCGTGCCTCGGGTACCTCGCGCCGGAGCTGCTCGGCGAGCTCACGCATGCGGCGGAAGTGCGGCCGCACCAGTTCGGGGTCCTCGACCTGCGGGGCGATGGTCATCAGACCCCGCAGGCGAAGGTGGGGCAGCGCGAGGACGCCGCGAGCCACACCGGCCACCTCTTCTTCCGGCAGGCCAAACTGCCCTGGCGTGCGTGCCAGGTTCACCTGGATCAGCACGTCACAGCTCCTGCCCGCGCGGGCGCAGCCCTGCTCAAGTGCCTGCGCCACACGCAGGGAGTCGATCGACTGCACCACCTGAAAGAGCCTCGCTGCCAGGCGGGCTTTATTGGTCTGCAAATGTCCCACCAGATGCCAGGTCGATCCGGCCACAATGGCGGGGTCCAGCGCGCCCAGCTTTTCCTCCGCCTCTTGCACGCGGTTCTCGCCGAAATGGCGGAGCCCAGCAGCGTAGGCAGCTTCGACGACCTGCGGTCCGAAGGTCTTTGCCACGGCGACCAGCGTGATCGCCGCTGGATCGCGCCCGGCCCGCGCTGCAGCGCGGGCGATGCGCTCCTGCACCGTGGCGATGTTGGCACGCAGCCGCTCTACCAGCGGAACTATCTCGATGGCCATGGCACGTACTCCATACAGCGCCGGCACGCCGCCTACATGATACCATGGGACATCATCAGGCGAGAGCGCTGGTGAGATAATGAGATAAAGCTTTTCCGATGCTGTTCGGAGACCGCCCACCCACGAACGTAGCGCCTACCGCACGAGAAGGGTCATCTTGCCGAAGCGCTGAAACTCCCCGGCTGCATCACTGCGGGTGAGCCTCCAGAAGAGGCGCTATGGCATGCTGAGACGTCACTGTGATAGCGAAGGTGTCTGATGCGCGGGGATCCATATACGCGCCGACTGGCGTGGGAGGCCTGGTATAACGCCCGCGACCTTGGCAGGTATCCGACTGCCTATGGAACCGAGACATGCTGGGGCGCGATCGTCCGCCGAATGCCTGCGCCCGTTTTATGGGTCATCGCTTGTGAGTAATCCCGCTCAGCAAATCACACGAAAGCAGCAGCCTGCGCGTACTGCGCCGCGGATGGAAGTCATGCAGGAGACGCTTGCGCACCTCGACGAGCGCCAGGGCGGTGTGGAGGCGTATCTGCGTGCAAGTGGCGTGGCGGCAGGTGACAGCATACGTTTGCACAGCTGGCTGCGTGGCTAACCGCTACGCAGGAAACTCGATGGCGCATGGGGCTGCTACCGAGGCTGCTACAATGGTGCTGTGAATATGTGAATAATGGTGCCATGACGTACAGGATGCTGTTGAAGAAGCTGGCTGCCCTGGTGGCCGCGCTGCTGGTAGCGTGCGGCCCGGCTCATGGATCGGAGCCCCCGGGCGACGGCGGGGAAGCACAGCCTGTCCCCGCTGAGCAGGCACCTCCCCCAGCGGAGATGCCTGCTGCGCCCCCTGCCGCTGCTGTGCCTGCACTGCAGGACGAGCCGCAAGTGGTCGAGGCGCTGCTGTCCGAGTACACGATCAGCCTTTCGGTCCTGAGTGTGCGGCCCGGTGCAGTGCGCTTCGTAATACAGAACGCTGGCGCGCGGCGCCACGACCTGCGCATTCAGAGCGCAGCTTTCGACCAGAAGTCAGCGGCGCTCTCGCCTGGGATCGGTGGCGTTTTCGAGGTTACCCTCACCGAGCCGGGCGTCTACGAGGTCTTCTGTGACATTGGGAACCACCGCGACCAGGGCATGGTGACGACGCTGGTGGTGTCCTCTTGATAGAACTTGATAGAAGCCTACGTGAGCCTACGGTAGCCCCAGAAAGCGCTCGAAGAAGTCGGGGAAGGTCTTGGCTACGCAGCCGGGGTCGAGGATACGCACGCCCGGCACGCGCAGGCCCACCAGGGCGAAGCTCATCGCCATGCGATGGTCGTCGTAGGTCGCCACCTCGCCGCCGTGCAGCTTCGACGGATAAATACTCAGGCCATCAGGCAGCTCACGCACCCGCGCGCCGAGCTTCTGGAGCTCGGTGGCCAGCGCTGTCAGGCGATCGGTCTCTTTGTAGCGCATGTGGGCGACGTTGCGGATCTGCACCGGCCCGCGGGCGAAGGGCGCGATGGCCGCCAGGGTCTGCGCCACGTCTGACATATCGCTCATATCGACCTCGATGCCGCGCAGCTCACCAGTGCCCTGCACTTCCACAAAGTCAGCGCCGCGAATGACCCGCGCTCCCATGGCCTCCAGCACGTCCAGCAGGCGGATGTCGCCCTGGGCGGAGCCGGCGGAGAGATGGCGCACGCGGATGCGCCCGCCGACCAGCGCGGCCGCGGCGAAGAAGTACGACGCATTCGAGGCGTCGGGCTCGACGTCATACACGCGGCTGCGGTAGCGCTGCCGGCCGGGGACGCGAAAGAAGGCGAAGCCATCCCGCTGCATCGTGGCCCCGAAAGCACGCATAGAGTCAGCAGTGAGGTCGATGTAAGGCTTGGAGACCAAGTCACCCAGCACCTCGACCTCGATGCCCTGCGGAGTGCACGGGCCGACCAAGAGCAGGGCGGAGAAGAACTGGCTGGACTGGTCGCCAGGCATGCGTGTGCGGCCGCCGGGCAGACCATCGGCACGCACGATGACCGGGGGGCAACCGTTCCCGAGCTCCGCGCGCGCATCCACGCCGAGATCACATAGGGCATCGAGCAGCGGCTGAATGGGGCGCTGGCGCATGCGCGGGACGCCGTCGAGCCGGTAGGCCCCGTGGCCCAGGCCCAGGTAGGCTGTCAGAAAGCGGGCAGCCGTGCCGGCGTTGCCCACGAAAAGTTCAGCGTGTCTAGCCGGAAAGCTCCCGTTCTGGCCTTCGACAATGAAGGTGCTACTCGACTCATCAGCATGGACGGTGATACCGAGCCGGCGCAGCGAGTCGCACATGTAGTGCGTATCGTCGCTGAAGAGCGCCTGGCGTAGCACCGAACGTCCCTCAGCCATAGCCGCGATGAGCAGAGCGCGGTTAGTATAGCTCTTCGAGCCTGGCAGCGTGACATCGGCATCGAAAGGCCTGGTGCGCACTGGGATATCGATGTACGGCGGCGCGGCCGGCGCGACCTGCATGGTTCTCTATCTCCTGGCAGCGTGCCTAGCGGCACAGCGTCTCTTAGGGGTGAGGGGCAACCCGTGTGGTTGCCCCTACACCGTGCCTGCCTGGCGCGGGCTCGCGGGCACAGCACCCGCCTCTGCGCTCGACGGCGCGCTTCTCACGCCCGGTCTCCCAGGCTAGGCTGGGGTGGAAGCGCGCCGCTATGCCCGCTCATGACTTCCGGCGCGGTCGGAAGAGCAGCAGAAGCAGCGGCCAGCGCAGCCGGCTCCAGGCCGCGATAGCCTCAGCCTCCTCTCGCTCCGCGGGCAGGTGGTGGCTATAGGTCGTGCGAGCATAGGTCTCGCCGATGGTCTGCACTTCAGCCACGCGTACCGGCGCGAGGCCGAGCACATGGGTGAGCGTGCCCACGCGGCCGTCCCGCTCGGCAACTTCCTCCAGCTTCGTGACTAGATAGCGCGTGTACTCTAGCGGCGTCTGGGACGGCAGCGGCGGCACGCCCAGCCAGCCGGCGGTGCGCACCATCGAGCGGTAAACCTCACGGATGCGTTCGTTTGGCGACAGGCGGTTCTCACGCAGCCGGTTGAACAGGTAATAGCCACCGGCAGCCAGAGTAGCGAACAGCATGACCAGCAGCCAGGGCACTCGCGAAGCCGGCCGCGCCATGCTGACCGGGCCGGCCTCCTCTAGGAGCTCATCGCCGGGCAGGCGATCAAGCGGCACACCGCTCAGGTCGCCGTAGTCGTCATAGTACTCTTCATACTCGTAGCCTAGGCCGGTGCTCTCTGGCCGGATGATAGCCGGGCGGTATCCGGACGGCTCATAGGCGATCCAGCCGTAGCCAGGATAGAAGACCTCCGGCCAGGTGTGAGCGTCCTCCTCGGTCACGATGTAGCGCTTGGAGTGTTCGTCATAGGTGCCGGTGAAGTAGCCGGTGGCGAGCCGCGCCGGGATGCCCAGGTGGCGGAGCATCACCACCATGGCCGATGCCGAGTAATCGCAGAAGCCGCGCTGCACATCGAAGAGATAGTAGTCTATGGCGTCACGGCCGGAGGGCGGCGGCTTGATGTCGAGGTCAAACGGGAAGCGCCGCAACTGCCGCTCGATAGCGACAGCCTTATCATGCGGGTTCGTGGCGCCAGCGGTCCACTGCTCGGCAAGCTCGGTCACTCGCCGCGGCAAGTCTGGCGGCAACTGGAGGTAGCGGTCTATGCCCGGGGGGTACTGCGTGCTGGCGTTACGTAGCTCGGTTGCCGATACCGAAGGCACCATCGCCTCGACGGTGTACTTCGTCGGCCCGCCGAAGATGCGGCGCGCGCGCAGGGCCGAGAAATCGGCCAGGCTTTCCAACGCCTCCCGCGACGAGGTCTGGACACGATACGGCCGGCTGAGCTTCACCGGCTCATCAGGCACGAAATACAGATCGTTCCGCGGCACCAGGGTCTCGATCGTCGCGGTCACCCGACGGCGGCTGAGCCAGTTGCTCTGGGCCACCGGCTGGCTGGCCGGGCGATCGAGCAGCGTGCGGTCGTTGTTGCGCCATGTCCGCCCGGTATACGTGTCGTACGTGATGCCCCGCCAGTAGAGCCCTTCCGGAGACTGGGCGTACAGCACAACCTTCTTCGTGAGCCGCACGTTGCCGCGCAGGATCAGCGTGCTCCCAGAGGCGGCGACATCGGAGCTCGGATTGGGGTTCGTTACCCCTGAAAACAGCCGGTTGATGGAGTTCTCGACCTCTGCCCACTGGTCCCCCAGGTACTGCCAGAAGGCGATAGCCAGCGGGTTATTCACCGCTCGCGGCGCGGTGGTCGAGATCACGCTCACGAGGACAATGATCATCAGGCTTGAGACAACGATGTCGAAGAAGAGCTCGGGCGAATAATCAAGGTTCAGCCGCTCCCAGCGCTGGCGCAGCGAGACAATCTGCACCCGTACCATCAGCAGCAGCAGGGCAGCGAGAAACACGAAGAATGGGCCGCGCAGGGGGCCGACGAACGTCAGGTTCACGGCAAGGGCGATGCCCGTGGGCAGGGCAGCCAGGACGGGGTCATGCCAGCGATACAGGGCGAACGCCGCGAACGAGCCCATGCCCCAGGCGAGCACCGTCATTACCATGACAAACATGATGTTGTCCGTGCTCGCCTTGCCTGCAACGATCACCTGCCCCCATTCCACCACGCGCTGCCACGCCCCGGCCGCATTCGCTCCCGAGACCGCCAGCGCTCCGGCGATCGGTGGCGCACCAACCGGATGCTGGATCCAGGCAATGCTTGCATGCACTAGGTCAACCAGGTTGAAGAAGAGCGCGGCGCCGGAGGGCAGGACCTCGCCGACGAACAGGAAGCTGAAGAGCGCCCCGCCGATGCCTCCGACGAGCACCGCCACCCACGAGCGCACGTGCGTCTTCGCCAGGACGAGCCCGACCAGAACGCTGAGCACTGTGGCCGGGTACATGATGCTGGTCCCTTCGACCCACTTCGCATCGTCGATGGACCAGACAGCAGAACCAACCATCACCATGGTGAGGAGGACAGTCAGCCAGCCCTCCTCCAGTCGAAACCAGGATAGGATCCGGCCCATGTGACTGCCTGCGCTTCCATTGGCTCCAGAGCGAACGACATCCCGTTTCAGACATGCCGCCGGCGAGCTATATGGCATTTACATGCCGCGCACCAGCCGGCCGAGGATCACTGCGCCACGCTCAGCGCTGCGCCGCTTCTCCTCGACATCACGCTTGGTGAGGGCGAGGGTGCTGAAATGCGCACCTCGCTCGACAACGCGTGCCACCAGCCCGAGCCGGAGCAGCTCCATTGCCAGCGACTCGGCCTTGCCCTCCCCGCCGAAGGACTGCGGATCCAGCAGGACTGCTGCGGGCGTCAGATTCTTGTTCAAGAGGCCGACGGCCTGGTCGAGCCAGCTTCGGTCCACCGATGGTGTGATGATCACCACGCTCATGCCGCGGCTCAGGCCTACCGCCGTGTCCTGGATCACCTGCGCCAGCGGCACAGAGCCGTCTGCGGCGACCGTCGCCAGCACCTCCAGCAAGCGCCAGAAGTGCGTGGTGCCTTTGTCCTGCGGGATCACGTGCCGCTCAGCGCCGTAGGCGATGAGGCCGACGGACTTGTTCTCACGGATCGCCTTGTTGATGAACGCCGTGGCGAGCTTCACGGCGTACTCCTCGGTCGAGTCATCGCCCTCACCGAGATGGACGTTGCGGTGCAGGTCCAGGATGATCCAGACGTTGCCGGCGGGCTCTAGGTCGAACTCCCGCACCTGGAGCTCCCCTCGTCGCGCCGTATGCAGCCAGTGCACTCGTTTCAGGCTGTCGCCCGGCGCGTACGGGCGCACCGAGGCGGCGTCGGTGGTCATCTGGAGCGTGCGAGCGCTCGAGCGCGAGCTGCCCTGCACGCGGCCAGACGGCAGCTCGATGCCGGGCAGATCGACGATCGGTGGATAAACCACGAACGAGGCAGCGTGGCCAACACGCACCGTTCCAGCAAAGATGCCGAACGGATCGCCGGTGATCACTTCGAGTGGACCGAGGCGATAGAGGCCGCGGCGCCGGCACACCACGCGTGCCGACCAGCTCTTCGAGCGCCGCCCGCCCAGGTTTTCCACGATGCCGGCGTTGTAGTCCGGCAGGTTCGAGCCGTCCCGCACTTCCAGCCAGAGGGCAGGCAGGCGGCTCGTGTTGGTGATCTTAAACTGCTCGTGGATGACATCCCCGGCGACACACCACTTGGTGAGCAGGTGCCGCTCCACGGAAAGGTTATCGACAAGCTGGCGCGTCCAGATATACGAGACCAGCGCCAGGGCAAAGAGAGCGTAAAACATGTAAAACAGCACCGTGCTCGACGCCACCAGTGCGACGACCAGCAAGACACCGGCGAGCACGAGCACGAGTGGCTTCTGTAAGATGACGGCGCGCTCCGGCACGTTGGCCTCCTCGTCTGACCGGACCTGCCAGCCGGGCGATCGTGAGAGGCGCCCGGCACCACACGACGCACCCGCCCACAACCAGGGGCACTCAAAGTATACCCAAAGAATGGCTAGGTATAAAGCGCCAGATCGGGGCGTGCCGCGCTGCGGTTGACATTTTGCAGAGAAGGCGGTAGCATCCCAGCAAAGATGTCCCCGCGGTAACGTCGCTGCGGGCCGGCTGTCAGTCGCAAAGTGGCACGATGCCGGGAGTTGCGTACCTATGGGTTCGAGCGCTGCTACGTCTCGTCCCTCCGGTGCCGTACCAGGTCCAGTGCGGGTTATCATTGCCGACGATGAGTCGATTATCCGTATCGACCTGCGCGAGACGCTCACTGCCCAGGGCTACCTGGTCGTCGGTGAGGCGGCGGATGGCCGGAGCGCGGTGAACCTCGCTCGCGAGCTGCGCCCGGACATTGTGATCATGGACATCAAGATGCCGGGCGACGTCGATGGCATCGAGGCAGCGCGCATTCTGACGCGCGAAAAAATCGCTCCTGTGCTCCTGCTGACCGCCTTCAACCAGAAGGAACTGGTCGAAGGGGCCAAGGATGCCGGCGTCGTCGGCTACCTCGTGAAGCCGTTCCGTGAGCGAGACCTGGCGCCGGCCATCGAAGTGGCGCTAGCCCGCTACCGAGAGTTTCTCGAGCTGGACCGACAGGTGGGCGATCTCAAAGAGGCCCTGGAGACGCGCAAGCTGGTTGATCGGGCCAAAGGCATCCTGATGGACACGCAGGGCTTGAAGGAAGCGGAGGCCTTCCGCAGGATCCAGAAGCTAAGCATGAACTCGCGCAAGTCGATGCGCGAGGTGGCCGAGGCTATCCTCCTCGCGCACGAAGTGCATGAGCTGAAGTAGCAGCGACGCTGGCCAGGGCAGCCAGCACGCATGTCGGCGCCCTGACCGGTCTTTTCCGATTTGCACGATTTCTCTCCTACCAGCGAAAAGAGTGCTTGGCGAGATCGTCGCCACCTCTCAGGCCCGCCAGCAGGTGGCGCTCCCGGTTCGACGCCCCCGTCGGGCGGTCGTTGTGCCGCAGCGGGCCTGCGATGCCCTTGCCCTTCTGGCACTCTTAGCCGTCTTGCTGATAGCCTATCGCTGGCTGCTCTCCGGCCGCCTCATCCTGGGGAGCTACGATGTCGTCTCGTATTTTTACCCCTATCGTGAGTACGCGGCGCAGGTCCTGCGCAGCGGGAAGCTGCCGCTTTGGAATCCTTATCTCTTTGCCGGCGCGCCATTCCTAGCGAATATCCAGACGGCAGTCTTCTACCCCTTGAACCTTCCGCACCTCCTCTTACCTACTGGACAGGCCCTGACCGTCGTCATCCTCAGCCACCTCTATCTCGCCGGAGCCGGCGCGTACGTCTTCGCCCGCGCTGCCTGCAGCATCGGGCCGGCAGGCGCCCTCGTCGCAGGCCTGGCCTTCATGCTCGGCGGCTTCCTGAGCGCGCAGGCCGGCCACGTGAACCAGCTCAGCGTGGCCGCCTGGCTGCCCTGGCTGTTGCTTACGTTCGAACGCGCCGCCCTGACGCGACGTCTCGTGTGGGCTGTGGCCGGCGCCGCCGTGCTGGCGCTTCAGCTTCTGGCCGGCCACACCCAGGAGGTCTATCTGAGCCTGCTCGCCCTGGGTGCGCTGGCCGTATTCCTCGTGCCGGTGGCAGCGTGGCGGTGCCAGCGCTCCTGGCAGCCGGTGGACAGGTTCCCCCGCCGCTGGCCTACTGTCCTGTGGGAACGCATGTCTTCGCTAGTGGGCCAGCTGCTGATCCAGGCACTCGTGAACGGTCTTGCGCTCTCCCTCATCGTCGGGCTGGCAGGGTTGGTGGCAGCGGCGCAGCTCCTGCCTACCATAGAGCTCTCATCTCATTCCATCCGCGCTGGAGGGCTCACGCTGGCCGAAGCGGTGTCATTCTCGCTGCCGCGCCAGGAGCTCGCGCTGGCCCTCCTGCCCGGCTACGGTGCGCTGCCGACCAGCAACGAGTATCTGGCCTATATCGGCGCGGCGGGGCTCGCGATGGCTGCGCTGGGAACACTGGCTGCTGTACGGCGTCCGCTCGCGCTGTTCTTCGTAGCGCTAGCGGTTTTTTCGCTGGGCATGGCGCTGGGCGCGAACGGGCCGCTCTTCGCGCGCGTGTTTGCGTTCCTGCCTGGCATGAGTCTCTTCCGCGTGCCGGCTCGGTGGCTGTTCCTGTATGCGTTCGCAGTGGCGATGCTGGCCGGGTTCGGTGTGGACCTGCTTCGGCCCTGGCAGAAACAGGCGCGCCGGCTGCGCACCTCCCTGCTCCTTGCCGCCTGTGCGGCATTAGCCGGCGGGATCGTGGCCGGACGGGTGTGGCTCCAGCTTCGTGCCGAGACCTGGGCATTGCCATCGGCGGCAGCGCAGGTTCGCTGGCTCCAGGCCAGTGCTGCGGCTGCGGCCCTGCCGGCGCTAGCAGCTGTACCGCACGTCCAGCGTGTGACTGGACTGCTGGCGGCTGTGCTCGTTGCCGCCGAACTCCTGGCAGCCAGCACCCGCGCCACGTACCACATGCCCACGCCTGCCGAGGCGCTCGAGAGCGTCCCAGCGGCCGAGGAGATGCTCCGCCTGCCTCTAGGCAGCGGTCGCATCCTCAGCATCGCAGACTCCTCCTTCCTGCTGCACAGTCCGGCGGATCAGATCGCAGCCATCCGGCAGGCGTTTGGGGAGGAGGCTGCCGCGAACTTCGTGGTGAATGCGAAGTACCGGCTCATCGGCGCGCCGAACCTGCCACTGGCCAATGGCTATGCCACGCTGGATGGCTACGACGGGGGCGTGCTGCCGCTACGCAACTATGTATTGTTGAAACGCCTGGCAGTGCCGCCAGCACGCGATCATCCCGATGGGCTCTTTCGCTTCCAGCTCGACGGCGTGCAGGGGCTGCCGTACCTGCGCCTCCTAGAGCTGATGAACGTGCGCGTCCTGGTGAAGGACACGCTCGAAGACCTGGTCGTCGACGGAGTGCGTTACGACCTCACCGGCGGGGTCGTGCTCGGGCAGCCGCGCTGCCGTGACGGCGCCTGCACACCAGCTCCCGGCGATACGCCGGCGCTGCCGCTGCGCGCCGAGCCGATGGCCGAGTACACCCTCAGACCACCGGCCGGTACCTACACGCGCGTCGGTATGATTACCTACCTTGAGAATGGGGCGGGACTCCCGGATGGGACGCCAGTCGCATTGCTCACCGCTGTGCCACGGGGCGGCCTGCCTTCGACTGCTGAAGACGCCCCCCCTGGCTACCAGTACCTCCTGGTGGCCGGAACAGATACCGCAGACGCGCGGGCCGCGCTGGCAGGTGGGTCGGCACCGACCCATCGTCAGCCGCGCATCGCCGGGCGGTGGAAGTCTGACCCCGGCGCGGCATACTATGTGGCGGCATTTGATCTCCCCCAGCCGGCGGAGCTCGAACGGCTGGAGCTACGCTACCTGGCAGCGCAGGGGCAGCTGGCGATCCGCGCGATCACGCTGGTGCCTACCGCCGGGCCGGCCGCGGCCGTTCCGCTGGTACCCCTGCCGGATGGTACGCTGCCCCTGCGCTACGACGGGGATATCAGGATCTACACAGTCCCCAACGCGCTGCCCCGCGCCTTCCTTGTACCATCGGTGCGCCTGGCCGCATCGGATCAGGAGGCGCTCGAATGGCTGGCTGATCCTGCGCTCGACATTCGACGCACCGCTATCCTGCCCGCAGCGGACGAGCCGCTGCCGGCGCGCCCTGGCCTGCGGGCTGCGGTCCGCGAGCTGCTGCGCCGGCCCTCACCCGGCACGCTGCGCCAGACCATGACGGCTGCCGCCGGAGCGCTGCGGGCACGCCTGGCCCCGCGGCTGCCCGCCGGCGGCGCTCCCGGCACGGAGCTCCGGCAGCGGTTCCGTCCGGTGCCCCCGGCTCGCGGCGATGGGCCGCCGGAGTACCGCCTGCCGGGCAACTCCGGCCATGCCGGACTGGCGCGGATCCTCGCTTACGAGCCTGAGCGCGTGGTGGTAGAGGTCTGGGCCGAGGAGCCGAGCTTCCTCATCTTGAGTGATGCGTTCTACCCCGGCTGGGAGGCGACGGTCGATGGCCAGCCGGCCCCGATCCTGCGCGCGGATATCCTGCTGCGTGCTGTTGAGGTGCCTGCCGGAGGACACATCGTCGAGTTCACCTACCGCTGCCGGCCGCTAGAGGCGGGCATGCGGCTGAGCGTAGTCGGCCTGTTTGCCCTGGCTGCCTCCGCGCTGGCCCTAGCCTGGTGGCGCCGGTAGACTGGACGCGATTTGACCGGGCTGTGAGCCGCCCCTATAATTGCGCCTGGCTGGACATACTTGCCTAAGCTAAGTATCTGGGTAGGGACAGGCTGCGAATGAGCGAGAGCGCTGTGCCCGACGACCTGGCAGCCGTCTGCGGGGCGCGCCTAGCTACTTTGCTGCCGCGCCTGGCGCGCCTATTGGCACGGCAGCTCAAGAAGCAGGAGCTGCCGGCCGGGTTGTCCGTGCCGCAGTATCAGATGCTCCGTGCCCTGCGCCGGCGGGACCGCATGCCCAGCGAGCTCGCGCGACTGTTCATGGTCAGCATGCCCACTGTGTCGCGCGCGGTGAACGCGCTGGTAGCCAAGGGGCTGGTTGAGCGTCTCCAGGACCCGGATGACGGCCGGTCGGTCAGGCTGCGGATCACCGCAGCTGGGCTGAGCGCCTGCGCCCGCGCCGACCAGGTGGCCAGCCAGACTGCCGCACGCCTGGTCGAGGGACTGGATCGCCAGGCGCTTGAGCGAGTCCTGACCTCGCTCGACGAGCTTGAGAACGGCATTCCCCAGCTGGTAGGACGCCCTGCACTGGCTGAGCCGAGGTCCACCGTCGAGCCAGTGGTGCCGTGGGGTCGTGAGTGAGCACGTTCACACGAGATACTACTGAGGTACTAAACCAAAGCCAAGGTGAAACCCGCAGACGCCAGGCACAGAGCCATGTAGATCCCATCTTAGGCTTAGGTACTAGAGGTACCAAACACGAGATAAGTCGAACCCTCAATGAACGAGGAGGAAACCGCTGGGATGCCTGCTCACAGACCTGTTTCCCGCCGCTCCCTACGTGTGTTGATTGAGATGCACCGCTTGCTGGCTCGCAGCGGGCCTGAGAAGCCTGCACACCTGCAGCATGATGCGGTCCAGGCGCCAGAAGAGTTGCGAGCCCTAGGCGACGCTGCCGGCCGGTGGCGCCCCTGGTTCTGGCCACGCACCCCGATCGAGCGCGCGGTGCTCGTGTTTGCCGCAGCCGGTATGGTCCTCGTGGGGACACTCTGGGCCCTTCGCCTGGGCATACCGCAGGCCACCGCAGCGCCGCGGCCGCGCACGGTGCCGGTCGGCCGCGGGGACGTCGTGGCCACAGTCTCGGCAGTTGGGCAGACGGTACCGGCCGCGCAGGCTCGGCTCGCCTTCCGCAACGCGGGAAGGCTGCGCGAGCTGAACGTCCAGCTTGGCCAGCGCGTGCAGGCGGGCGAGGTGCTGGCCCGCCTCGATACCACAGACCTCGAGGCGCAGCTCGCCCAGGCCGAGGCCAACCTAAAGATCCAACGGCTGCGGCTCGAGGCACTCCAGGCCGGGCCGCGCGCCGAGGAAGTGGCCGCAGCACGGGCTGCCTATGACGCTGCCCTGGCGACCTACGAGCGGGTACGGCAGGGCCCGACGCCGGCTGACATCAGAGCCGCGGAGGCCGCAGTCGAGAGCGCTCGCGCCCAGCTGGAGAGCGCTCGTGCCCAGCTCCAGAACAAGAGCCAGACGCCCTTGCCGAACGACGTCGCTGCGGCCGAGGCGGCGGTCGCCCAGGCACAGGCCGCCCTGGACGCCGCCGAAGCTGCCTACCAGCTCAAACAGCAGTCACCGACCCCGGCGGATCTGCGCGCGGCCGAGGCGGCGGTCGCTCAGGCCGAGGCTGCCGTGGCGAAGGCGCAGGCAGAATACGACGCCAAAGCCAGTAGCGACGCGGTGGCCGCCGATCTAAAGAAAGCTGAGGCCGATGTTGCCGCGGCGGAGCTTGCTGTGGAGAACGCACGCAAGAACTTGGAGGACCTGCGGGCGAAGCCCCGGCCGCAGGACGTCCAGGCGGCTCAGGCGGCGGTGTATAAGGCCGCGGTCGCTTTGCAGAAGGCTGAGGCAGATCTCTTCGCCGCGAGTGGGCGCGACCAGCGTACCCGCGCCCCGCTGGAGCAAGCAGTGGCGCAAGCGCGCGCCGAGCTGGCGGCCGCCGAGGCGAATCTGGCGAAAGTAAATGTGCCGGCAACCCCGGCGGAGCTGGCCGCCGCGGAGAAAGCCGTCTCCGTCGCTGAGGCGAACCTGGCGGCGGCCCGAGCCAGGCTTGAGTCGTTGCGCAGCGGCGCCGATCGGGAGCAGGCCCGCCTCAACCTCGAGAGCGCCAAAGCTGCGCTGGCCAGTGCGCGTGCCCGCTATGAGCAGGTGAAAGCCGGGCCGGCCCCAGCAGAGCTCGTCGCTGCCGAGCAGCAGGTTAAGAGCGCGCGGGCGGCGCTGGCCAGCGCGCAGGCGCGGCTTGAATATGTACGCACCGGTGCGCCGGAGGCGGAGCTCGAGGCGGCACGGCGTGCCGTCGAGGCCGCCGCGGCAAACCTGGCGGCGGCGCAGGCGCGACTCGAACAGGTGAAGGCCGGACCGCTGGAGGCCGATCTGCGTGTGGCCCAGGCTAACCTCCAGGCCGCGAAGGCGCAGATGGATGCCAAGCTGGCCTCGGTTCCGCAGACTGATATCGCTCTGCAAATGGAACAGGTCCGCCAGGCCGAGGCGGCGTACCAGCTCGCGAAATGGAACCTGGAGAACGCGGTCCTGACCGCGCCGTTCGACGGCGTGGTCGCGGCACTTGGCGCGAACCCCGGCGAAATTGTGACGAATACGACGCCTATCGTGACGCTGGTGAACTCGGCCGAGGTGCGCGTTGATGTCACGGTAGACGAGGTCGATGTGGCGCGGCTGGATGTAGGCAAGGAGGCTCTCATCCAGCTCGATGCCCTCCCGAACAAGCAGTTCCGCGGGCGGGTGGTGGGCATCTCGCCGAACGCCATCGTGCAACAGGGCCTCGCCAGCTACCTGGTGACACTGGCGGTGGAGGGCGAGCAGCTTCCACCGCGAGCAGGGCTCGCCGCCACTGTCACGATCATCGCTGACAAGAAGAGCGGCGTGCTCACCGTGCCCACGCGGGCGCTGCGCGCGGTGGGCAAGGACCGTTTGGCAGAGGTGCTGCTCCCCAACGGCCGCATCGAGACGCGCACGGTACGCGTTGGCATGAGTAACGAGCAGGTCGCCGAGGTGCTCGAGGGCTTGAAGGAGGGCGAGCAGGTTCTCGTGTCGAACCTGGCGCCGGGGTTCCTGCGCAGCCTGGCCGACCAGACGCAGACGTCAAGAACGTCCCAGCCATAGGCAAGCCACGACATGACTCGATGATCCGGTTCTTGGTGCACATTGCGCGCCGGGCGGCGCTAGGCGCTGCCCTGGCGCTGTGCCTCATGCTGGCGCCTCTCCCGGAGTTCGCCGGCATCTGGGAGCCGTTGCGGCTTGGCGCTGGCTCCTTTCTTCTCCTCGTCGTTCTCGGCAAAGCCCTCTACGACACGTTCTTTTATGATCACTACTGGCCCTGAAGTGTGGCGAGCGGGCTCGCCAGGGCAGCAAGACACAGGGGGCTCGCGCTCGCCTTTCCCCCGCTCAACGCGGCTGGCTTGCCGCGTGGACGAGGGCGGCTTAGAGCTACTCACCACACCGCACACTGGCATGCCTCTTGCAGACGCCTGTCTCGAACGGAGGAGAGCGATGGCGCAATCGCTCCCGGAGGATGTGATCAGCACGTCTGACTCACCGGCGCGCCAGGTACATATCAACTGGCTCCACGTCCTTCGCAACACGGTGCGCGGCTTCGGAGAAGACAATGCCGCGGAGATGGCTGCTGCGCTCACGTACTTCGCCGTCTTCTCGCTCTTCCCGCTGCTGCTGCTCATGGTTGCCGTCGGCAGCCTGGCATTCGACTCCGCGGCGGCGCAGGCATACGTGGTGAGCATACTTGTCAATGTGCTGCCTCAGGGGGAGACTGCCGTCCGTGAAATCATCGAGAGTGTCATTCGTGCGCGCGGCCCGGCCGCGGGCTTTGCACTTCTCAGTCTGCTGTGGGCCTCCCTGGCCTGGTTCGAAGCTGTGGACCGCGGGATCAACCGCGTCTGGGGAGTGGCGCGGCGGCGCCCGTTCCTGAAGGCAAAGCTCTATGCTCTGGCCATGGTCACGGGCATCGGGCTGGTCGCGCTTGCGTCCTCGATCAGTACGGCAGTCTTGCGACTGGCCCAGGCGCTGGCGCGCGCTATACCGCTGACGGTGCCAGGCGAACTCCTGCTGTGGGAGGCAGCCGCTGCTCTCCTGAGCGTTGCGCTCATGACCGGGGTCTTCGCTATCCTGTACCGCGTCACTCCACTGCGCCCGGTGGCGTGGGCGGAGGTGCTCCCCGGCGCCGTTCTGACCGCCGTCCTCTGGGAGCTCGCTCGGTACGCCCTGGCGTTTTATCTGACCGATGTGGCGAATTACGGTGCCGTCTACGGCCCGCTCGCGGCGGTGATCGCCCTGCTATTCTGGCTCTACGTGGCGCATTTGATTATGCTTGCCGGCGCCGAGTTCACGTATGAATACACCAAAGCAGTCCGCGGCATCACTGCCGGCGAGCTCCCGCCGATCGCAGATCGGGGCTGGGTGCCCACGCCGAAGTTTGTCCGCTAGCGCCCAAGCCCGCGCAGGCATCTCCCCCGCCGGCAAGGCAGGCTGCTGCAGCCTGCGGCGGGTTACTGGCTCTGTGGATGCCCGTGGTCATCCCCCGCGGTGGAATTGGAGCAGGGCGGCGGCAACGGCCTGCTGGATCACTTCGAGCAACTGCCGGCCCCGCTCGGCGCTCGCCAGCTCTGAGCGATCGGTATAGCCATCAATGCGCTGCATGCTTTGGTGTGACTGAGTGAACATGCTTACTGTCGTGTCCGGCAGCGCACTGCCGGCCACCGGCTTCAGCGGGGCCGGGCGCTGCCGGTCAACGAGCTCCGGCCGCAGATGCAGGATCAACGATGCCTCAAAGTCGCCCGCGTGCCCCGGCACCCGCGCCAGCTCGCGGCCGGCCTCGGACTCGCGCAGGCGGCGCAGCGCCAGCGTCCAGTAGGAGGCTGCACCAGTCAGCACGTCATGCCGGTTGCTTACCTCCCGGGCAGCCATGCGGATAAGCTCGTCATTCCCACCGTGGCCGTTCAGGAAGAAGATCCGCCGGAAGCCTGATCGCACAGCGCTCTCGCCCAGATCACGCAGCACTGCCAGCACGGTCTCAGCGCCGAGCGAGAACACGCCGGCGTACGGGAAGTGGTGCGGCGAATAGCCGTATGGCACCAGCGGCGCAACGACGATGGGGGCCTCGGGCTGCCCCGCCGCGGCAAGTTCGGCGGCGCCGCGCGCTACGGCCTCACAGATGAGGCAGTCCACAGTCACGGGCAGGTCGGGCCCGTGCTGCTCCACCGCGGCGATGGGGATCACTAACGTAGTCGTGGGGGCTCGTTCACGCACCTGCTCTCGGGTCATCTCTCCCAGCAATACTCTTGCAGCCATCTTCCGCTCCTTTCACAGTATGTCGTAACATACGTTCACACCCTGATGGTCGGACCGCTTGCCTGAACGTCACGCATGGAGCCGGCGGGCCGCCGTCTGATCCAGCTGGCTGCCCGACGCGGCAGTATAGGCGTGGCCGCCCGGCAGTGCAATCGCGAACTCCCGCGAAACCTGTCACGAAAAGGCCGATTTTTTAAGGTTTGTTTAAGAGCAGCCCAGTACGCTTGAGTCAGTGATGGTACCCGGCCGGCGGGGCAGTACAGCCGGCGAAGAGAGTAAGGCTTAACCCGGCCATGGAGGTATATCGGATGCGGCATCTTATTCGGTTTGCGCAGGTGAATCCCCTCTACTGGCGTGCCCTGCTGGTTCTAGCAACGCTGGCGGCAGTGGCCCTGGGCATCGCGGCCCCGGACGAGTCGACCTGGCCGTAGGGCATTGAGCATAGCGGACTAGTAACTGGCAAGAGGACTCCTTGATGATCCTATGGCTGGCGCTGGTGCTGGCGGTGGGCATTGGCCTGCTGCGCAGCGGAACCCTGGCCGGGCTGGCCAGGCTGCGGCTGAAGAGCGTCTGGCTCGTGCCGTTGGCGGTTGCCGTGCAGCTCTATGCCATCTTTGCCCCTGCCGGCCCAGCGCCACTGGAGCGCTGGCATCTTCCCTGGACCAGCAGCTACGTGTGGTACGGCTGGCCTGCTGTACTGGTCACCGGCTCGACCCTGCTCCTGGCGATTGTGATCGTCCGAAATCTGTCCGTTCCCGGCATGCGCCTTGTTGCGGCGGGCGTGGCTTGTAACTTGCTCGTGATCGTTGCGAACGGCGGGCTCATGCCGGTAGCCCCGCAATCGCTCGTGGCGGCCCGCCTTATCGAGCACGCGGACGCGGTGGTGCTGGAAAGCAAGCGTCCCTCTGCAAAAGATGTTGTCCTCCGGCCGGAGGACACTCGCTTTGCGATCCTCTCTGACTGGCTGGTGACCCCGCCCGTGCCTCGGCAAAAGATCCTCAGCATCGGCGACGTACTTGTTGCCGTCGGTCTCGGGGTGGTGGTGGTGAGAGCGATGGAAGATACCGAGCGTCGCATACAGCCTGCTCGAGCATCAGCAGGCGTGGCGGTCGCTGCGATAGAGGATTGATATGTTGCCTGACAAACTATTGAGCGCGCAGCCGGGCACGGTGGGGCCGCATACCCCTTTACCGGTTCTGCCGGCCGGCTTCACCGACGAACTGCAGCGGCTTCTCCAGACTCTGAGCGGGGAAGTGTGGCGGTTGCTGCGGCCAACTGCGATTGACGTCGTGTTGCTTGCCGCGGCCATTGACCGCACGTTCTGCACCGCCTTGTTGATTAACCCACGCGCTGCCCTGCTGGCTTTCCGGTCCGATCCAGATGCCGTGCTGGGCAGTCGCAGCCGTCTGGCGCGGCTTGGACCGGTAGCACAGCAGCTCTCCGACGAGGAGATCGATGCGCTGGCTGCCCTCAAGGCAGCAAATCTTGAAGAATTCGCACACCAGGCGCTGGCACTCACCGGCGCACCCGGCTCAGAGAGCGCCGGGCGTGACGCCAGCGCGCAGGTTCCGGTCCCGTGGCAGCCGTTGCCGAGCCTCCAGCCGGCGATGCAGCCACCCAACGGCCGTACCACTGGCTCTCAGGCTCCAGGGGCCATGCCGCGGCACCGCGCCAGAGTCACACGGCTGCGTTTCGTGCGCGGCAGTGCTCCTGGCGGGGGGAAGCAGTCCGATATACGGCGCACCGCTTCGAGCCGAGCTAGCCATCCTCCGCAGCATATCTCTCCAGCATAGCCGGTCACACGCCACGAGGAGAGCCTCGTGTTGACCCGGTTGATCCAAGTGTGCTGGCCCGACAGTACCAGGAGGCAGAGTCGCTTCTCCCTATCTGGGAGCCCCTCGTGATGCACCTGCCTCTAAGGTATACTAGCACCAGCCAGGGCAGGCACCGCGCGGCGGTGCACCGCGCCGAGTGACCCCACGGCGTTGAGTGGCTGGTGTTGCGATCTCCTGGACAACCCTTCCAACTCATCACCACGAAGATTGCTGTGCCGTCGGCGCGGACACAGATCGTCCGGCGCCGGCGCGCCTTTGCACTGCTCCATGAGCAGCTAGATCTGCGCCTCAACGTCGTGCTGGCGCCGGCCGGCTACGGCAAGACATCACTGCTCATCGATTTTGCACAGGATTGTCTGGCTCGCGGTATCCCAGTGTGCTGGTACAGTCTCGACGAGCAGGATAGCGACCCCCTCGTGTTCTTGCGCTACCTTGCCACAAGCCTGCGCCGTAGCTTCCCACACTTTGGCGAGCGAACCTTCCGCTTGCTAGATGAGGCCCGCAGCACCTTCGTACCTGATCCCAGCCTCGCATTTTCAGTCCTCGGGACGCTGATCAGTGAAATCGACGAGCAGATCGCGGACTTCTTCGTGCTTGTTCTGGACGATTACCATGTGCTCCCTGCCGATAGTCTGGTCCATACGCTGATGGGCCTGTTTCTCACCTACCTGCCGGTGGCAGCGCACGTGGTCGTGGCGACGCGCGCGCTGCCACCGCTGGCGGTGAGCAAGCTGGTAGCTGATGGACAAGTCGGAGGCCTGAGCCCGCGCGACCTCTCGCTGAATGCGCCCGAGGCGCGTGAGATCCTGCGCCTGCGCGCTGGCCTGGAGGTCAGTGAACAGGAAGCCGTAGACCTGGTTCAGCAGAGCGGCGGATGGGTGCTGGGACTGCTGGCCAGCGTGAGCGACCGTGCACCGCTTGGCAGCGCTGTGCGTGCGCTGTCTGCGGTGAGCGGCGCTGCGGCGCTGTACCAGGCGCTAGCGGACGACATCATCACCCGACTTTCTCCGGCCGACCAGCGCATCCTCTACGCCGCCGCGCTTCTGGAGATGGCGCCTGCCGGGCTGATTGACGCCGCGCTGGGCACGAGTAGCGCCGCAATGCTGCTGAGCAGGCTGTGCGACGAGACGCCCTTTGTGATGCCTCTCGAAGAGCGTCGCGACGTGTACCGCCTGCACCAGCTCTTCTGCGAGCATGTAGTGCGGCGCATCGATGCGCGCTCCCCACGTTGGCGGCTCACCATTAGCAGGGCTCTGGCGCGCGCCGCGCGAGCCGGCGGGAACGACGATCTGTCCGTCAGGCTGCTGCTCGGCGCGCGCGACATACCTGGCGCCGTGCAGGTCATACGTCGCTGTATCGACGAGCACCTTGCCGCCGGGCGGTACCGCCTGGCCGGCTCATGGCTGGACGCGCTGCCGCCGGCTGCAGTGGAACAAGACGCTCGCCTGCTGTTGGCGCGAGCGCGGGTGCTGGCTTTCCGCGGCGACCGCTACGGTGCCCTGGAGTTGGCCGAGCGCGCGGTGCAGCGCGCCGAGCTCGTCGAGCGCAGGCTACTTACCCGGGCGCGCATCTTGACTAGTATCCTGCTGTCAGGCTGTGGCAGGCCTGGCGAGGGCGAGGAGCTAGCGCAGCGCCTGCTGGAGGAGCTGAGCAGCCGGCGCCAGCCGCACGACCTGGCAGATGTGTATCGCGCCCTGAGTATGGCTTGTTATGCACAGGATAAGCTTGACCAGGCGCTTGCATATATGGAGCAGGCGCTGCGGCTCTACGAACAGCAGGGACGTCTCTATGATGTGGCAGGCGCTCTCAACCAGATCGGCGCCTGCCACAATCAGCTCGGTCACCCGCAGGAGGCTAGCACCTACTACCAGCGGGCACTGGCGCTGCGCGAGCAGATCGGTGACCTCGCTGGCGTGGCGACGAGCTCCAACAACGTCGGCCTGCTGGCGTACCAGCGCGGTGACTACGAACAGGCGCAGAGCGCGTTCGAGCGGGCGCGCGACATTGCCCGCACGCTCGGGTCGGTGCGGACGCTCGCCTACGCGCACGCAAACCTGGCCGACTTGTACCGGACCACCGGGCAGGTCGAGCAGGCACTCGCAGCCTACGAGCAGGCCGCGCAGGCTGCGCGAGAAGCTGGCGAGCGCAGCCTGGTGGTGTACTGCGACGACGGCCAGGCGAACACGCTCTTGCTGGCAGGCCGTCTCGACGAGGCCGCCCGTATGCTGGCACGAGCGCGACAGGCGGCCGAGGAGATAGGCTCCGCGCGCTTGCTGGCGCGGGTGACCACTACCGAGGGGGCCCTGGCGCTCCACCGTGGCGCTCTCCATCTGGCGCGGGACCTCCTGGAGCAGGGCCGCAACCGCGCCGAGCAGGTGAAGGACCGGCGCCTGGAGGGCCGTGCCCTCCTACTGCTGGCAGAGGTCTCTCACCGTCTGCACCTGGACCAGCAGGCACTGGCTACGCTAGACCTGCTGGCGCGCCTAGCCGGGGCGCTGGGCAGCCGCGAGTTCATCGTCGCCGAGGGAAAGCGCATTCTTCCGCTCCTCAGGTATGCTGTAGAGCAGCGGCCTTCTGAGACCGTCTTCCTGCGCTCGCTCGATGAGATCGATGCCGCGGCTGCGGCAGCGGTGCGCGCAGAGCTCGCGCGCCAGGAGCAGGAGCAGCAGCGCTACCCGCGGGTGGTCTGCCATCTGCTTGGTCCGCCGGAGGTCTACGTCGAGCGGCGCCTGCTCAGTGACGATGCCTTCACCGTCGATCGTGCCCGGCTGCTGCTGCTGTACCTCACCCTCTTTCCTGCTGGCCGCTCGCGAGAGGACCTCCAGGAGACGCTCTGGCCAGACGTAGAGCCTGGCGCCGTGGCTAGCCGGTTCCATGTCACGCTCTACCACTTGCGCAAAGCCCTCTTCCCCGAGATTGTGCTGCGGCGAAGCGGCTGGTACCGCCTGAACCCAGCCGTTGATGTGAGTACCGATGTGAGAAGCTTCCTGCGCCACCTTGAGGCCTCTCGCAACGAACGGCTCTCCCGTGAGCAGCGCCTGGAAGAGCTACGCGCGGCGGTCGAACTATACCGCGGGCCGTTGCTGCCTGACCTGGACTCAGAGCTCATTCGCGAGCGCCGGGCAGAGCTAGAGCGGCGCTACCTGGAGGCGCTGGGGCGTCTAGCTGAGGCGGCCTACGAAGACAGCGACTATCGCACCTGCCTGCGCTACTGCCGCCGCATGCTTGAGGTCGATCCGCACGTCGAGGAAGCGCACTATCGCATCATGCGCTGTCTCTCTCAGCTCGGCGAGAATCTGGCTGCGCTGGCGCACTACCGCCACTACGTGCGGGCGCTGCGCCGCGAAGACCCGACCTCCTCACCGTCTCCCTTCCTCATGGACCTCTACCAGGAACTGCTCCGCCGCGAGCGCCAGCGCAGCCGCAGCGATGCTCTTTGATTGTTTACCCAAAATCGGCTACATATTTACTGCGAGTGCAGGCCCTCACCCGGCCACAATCCGGCGCTTCTGGAGCGCTGCGTCATCCTAGCCTGCCTCGAGCGGCGCAATCTTCATGGGGGAGACAGCTTGCTCCAGGGCACGGCAGCTGATCTGGTGGAGGGTGCGGAGCCGGAACTAATCATCCAGTGGTGAAGTCCTGGCAATCCGGTAGTATTGAACGGACGTACTTGCTGATAGGTGGTCATCCATGCCGAAGACACGAGAAAAAGTTGCCCTTTCCTTTGAGGCGCGGGAGAAGCTCAAGACCGGTGCAGATATCATGGGACGGGTCCTGCGCGTGACCTTGGGGCCGGCCGCGCGGACCGTGGCAATCGCCCCGCTGGTGAAGTCACGCGCCCCTGAGGTACTGCACGACGGTGCCACGATTGCCCGGCGCATTATCGAGATACCGAACCGCTACGAGAACGCCGGAGCGATGATGATCCGCCACATGGCCTGGCGCGTCCGTGAAGAAGTGGGCGATGGGGCCGCGACAACGGCAGTCGTGGCGCAGACGATCCTTCACGAGGCGCACCGCTGTGTCGCGGCGGGTGCGAACCCGATGATGCTCAAGCGCGGTATCGAGCGGGCCCTCGAGGTGGCGGTCAGGGAACTGCGCGCTATGGCCAAGCCACTGGAGAGCGAGGAGCAGATCGCTGCCATCGCTACTGCCTCCGCCGGCGACCCGCGCATGGGCAAGCTCATCGGAGAGATGCTCAGCATCATCGGGCACGACGGCGTCATCCTGGTCGAGGAGAGCGCCGCCACCTTTATGGACCGCGAGTACGTTGAGGGCATGCGCTGGAACACCGGCTACGTCTCACCGTATTTCGTGACCGACACCGACCGCATGGAGGCGGTGGTCAACAATCCCTGGATCCTGGTCACTGACACAAACCTTGAGTCGCTTGAGGACGTGCAGCCCATCCTGGAGAAAGTGCTGAAGGCACGCCAGGAAATGGGCATCCCCAAGAACGAGGGCGGCCTGGTCATCATCGCCAATGAGATCGAGAAGGACGCGCTCGCCACGCTTACCGTGAACAAGGAGCGCGGCGTCATGCCGATCCTCGGCATCAAGGCGCCCGGCTACGGTGACAACCGCGTGCGCATCCTCGAAGACATCGCCCTGCTGACCGGCGCGAAATTTATCTCGGAGGATGCCGGCGAGCGCGTGTATAATGCGACCCTCGAACACCTGGGCAAGGCCCGCAGGGTGTGGGCGAACAAGGATACCTTCACTATCATCGGCGGGCAGGCGGATCAGGCAGCCATTCGCGCCCGCGTGCTGGAGATCAAGAACCAGCTCAAGGGCGTGGGCACGAAAGAGAAGCTCTCGGACTATGATCGGGAGAAGCTGCGCGAGCGTCTGGGGAAGCTCACCGGTGGAATTGCCATCCTGCGCATCGGGGCCCCAACGGAGCGCGAGCTCCAGGAGAAGAAGCAGCGCGCCGAGGAGGCTGTTGCCGCGACGCAGGCCGCCGTTGAGGAGGGTGTGGTCCCTGGAGGTGGAGCAGCCTACCTGGCCTGCATCCCCTCGGTGCTGGCCATCGAGGCCGAGGGCGACGAGCGCATGGGCGTCGAGATCATGGCCAAGGCGCTCGAAGCGCCGGCCTACTGGATCGCTTGGAATGCTGGTGCGGATGCCCGCGCCGTAGTAGCCGAGGCGAAGCGGCTGGGACCTGGCTATGCCTATGAGGTGCGCAGCGGCAAGGTGATGCGCATGGAAGATGCCGGGATCCTCGATCCGCTGAAGGTCGTGCGCGTGGCGCTGGAGACCGGCACCAGCGGTGGGCTGATGATGTTGACTACCGAAGCGATTGTGCTCACCAAGCGGGATAAGAGCGGCTTCACCAACGTGAGCCTGAATCCATAAGGTTAGGAAGGTTAGGGGCAGAGAGGATGGTGACCATGGCGACCTCAGCGGGGACGTCCGCCGCCGCGCCGGAGAGCGTCCGGCGCACATGGCGCCGGGTAGGAATGGTCCTGGGCGGCGGGGGTACGGTGCTCGCCCTGGCCACGACACCGCCGGGCGTGTCACCGGCAGAAATCTACGCCGGCACGGCCGCCGGTATCTTCCGTTCGCAGGACGGCGGGGCTACCTGGTCCCTGGTGACGCAGGGCATCGCCGCTCCCTATGTTCAGACGATTGCGATCTCCCCGAACTTCGCCAGCGACCGCACGATCTTCGCTGGAGCCCTCGGCAGCGGCGTCTTGCGCTCGATCAACGGCGGCCGCGACTGGTACCCCTTGGAGTTCTGGTCAGGCCCGCCGTCCGTTACAGCCATCGTACTCTCGCCCAGCTTCGCTACTGACAGTACGATCATCGTCGGCACGCAGAGCGACGGCGTGCTGCGCTCCACGAACGGGGGGCGCACCTGGGCCTCGGCGAACTTCGGTGTGCAGGATCTTTCCGTGCTGGGGCTGGCGATCTCGCCGAACTTTGCCGAGGACGAGACGATCTTCTTGGCCGCGGGCGATGGGCTGTATCGCTCGACCAACGGTGCCCGCGCCTGGCGCCCGGTCACGGCCGGTCTGGAAGAGGTTACCGTGCAGACGGTGGCTGTCTCACCGAGCTTCGCCGAGGATCGGCTGGTCTTCGTCGGCACGGAGGACGGCGGCCTGTACCGCTCGACGAACGGGGGGCAGAGCTTCCGCCCGGCGAATAACGGTCTGGGCGAGGACCGCTCGGTGAACTGCATTCTCTTTGCTCCCGACTTCGAGGCGAGCGGTGAGATGTACGCCGGCACTGCCGACGGTGCAATCTTCCGCTCGACCGACCGCGGCCAGACCTGGCGCCAGGTCGCCACAGACCTCGCCGCGGTTATGGCACTTGCCGCTGTGCCGGTGGACGGCCGGACCGCGGTCGTCGCCGGGGTGCACCGCGAGGGCTTCTATCGCAGCCTGGACCGCGGGCAGAGCTGGGAGCACGTCACCGAGGGACTATCGGCTCGGTCGGTGCTGTGCCTCCTACTCTCGCCAGAGCTGGCGATCGATCAGACGATGTTCTCCAGCAGCCTGGAGGACGGCGTGCTGCGCTCGACCGACGGCGGCGTTACATGGGAGCAAACGGTCGAGGGCCTGCCGGGGCTTCAGGTGGCGTCGCTGGCCATCTCACCAGCGTTCGGGCAGGACGGCATGCTCTACGCTGCGCTGCCGCAGGGCGTCTTTCGCTCCATGGACCGTGGCGAGACGTGGGTGCCGTGCTCCGGGGCCGTGGCAGACAAAGATGCCCGCCTGGTAGCAATCTCGCCAGACTTCGCCCGTGATCGGCAGGTGCTCGTGGCCCTGGCAGACGGCACGCTCCTGCTCTCACGCGATGCTGGCGAGAGCTGGGAGGAGCTCCATGGACCATTCGACGGTGAGGAGATCGTCGGCGTCGCCTTCAGTCCGCGCTACGCTGCGGACCAGACGATCATCCTGGGCACCTACCACCAGTCGCGGCGGCTGCAAGACCATCGTGCAGGCAAGGGCGCTGGCCCCGGGCCGCGCGCGGGCGTGGCGGTCTGGAAGTCCACGGATGGTGGCAAGAGCTGGGTTCGCCTGCTGGAGCAGGTGACGTCGGCGCGATGGGTGGCCTTCGCCCTGCCGGAGGGCTTCGACGGCCGGGCCGAGACCCACAACACGTTCTTCATCGGCATTGGGACGCACGTCTTCCGGCCGATGTGGCGCTCGAAGGACCTGTGGGCCAGCGAAGGCGTCGGCAGCCCGACGACGGCTGTGCTGGGTCTGGCCATCTCGCCAGGCGGCGTGTGGGGACGTACCCTGTATGCCGCCACGACGAGCGGCGTGTATGTTTCTACCGACGAGGGGCTGACCTGGAAGCTGCTGGGCGACGGCCTGGGCACGACTCCGACGGTCGCAGTGGTGCTCTCGCCCACCTATAAAGACGACGGGCGCGTCTATGCCCTAACGCTGGGCGGCACCCTCTACGTAATGGGACGGGAGTAGCCGTATGGCGCAGGGCAGCGCCGTGCCCCCTGACCTTCCCTGGAGCACGGCGCTGCCCTGTCGCACCCCTGCTCGTTCTCGTTTCGTTTTTACCCTGTATCCGTTATCCGCTATCCGCTATCCGCTGAGCATGTGTGGCACCAGGCCGCGACGCGCCAGGATGCGGCGCAGCGCCAACATGGCCGTGTAGGTCGGCAGCACACAGAGGAGCGTGCCGGGCGGCGTCCGTGCGACCGCGCGATCGAGCGCACGCTCGAGGTCGGGCTCCAGATCCATGCGCTCCGGCGGGAGGCCCGCATACTTCAGCCGTAGGGCCATATCGTGGGCGCGAATGCCGGAGACCGTGACCCACTCCACTCGCTCTGGCAGGGCCTCGAAGTCCACATCCCACAGCCACGACACATCACGGCCGTCCGCGTCGAGGTCGTTAATGGCGATCAGCAGCCGGGCGCCGGGGGCAGTCTGCGGGTCGGCGCCAGGCGGAAACAGCGTGCGCAGTACCTCGTTGAACCCCACCGGGTTCTTGACGAGAAAGATCGCTACCTGCCTTCCGAGGAGCTCCAGGCGCTCGGCCCGGCCAAACGCAGCGCGAAAGCCCTGGAGCGCCGCAGTCGCCTGTGTGAGCGCGACACCACAGGCCAGCGCCGCGCTGACCGCGGCCAGCGCGTTGTAGGCATTGTACAGGCCGGGCACATTGAGCCGCAGTGGCACCGTCTCGCCGCCATGCTCGATCGCCAGCGCCACCCCGTCGATGCCGTCGAGCTCAACCCACCGGGCGATCACCTGTAGCTCCGGGGCAGTGAAGGAGCACTGGATACACCGGTACGCGCCCAGGTGCGAGAGGTAAAGCTGATCGTACACGAGCGGGCTGCCGCAGCACGGGCAGTTGGCGGAATCGACGGCGTGGGGCAGGCGCTCCAAGGCATGGCGGGTGTCTCGCATTCCGTAGAAGAGCGCCCGAGCGCCTGCCGGGAGCGCGCGGGCCAGGGCGAACAGGCGCGGGTCGTCACCATTGATCACCGCCACAGCCGTCCGCGGCAGCGCGCCGAGCGCCTCCCACCAGCGTCGAGCGATGGCATCCACCTCGCCGTAACGATCGAGCTGGTCGCGGAACAGATTGTGCAGCACGACGGCTCGGGGTGCGAGCGCGCCCACAGCCTGGGAGAACGCCGCCTCGTCCAGCTCCATCACCGCCACGTCCGCGCCCACGCGGCCCCGGAGCCCGGCTGTCTGCACCAACCGCGAGGTGACCCCGCTCAGTAGGTTTGCCCCTTCCCGATTATGCACGACGCGGAGCCCGGCATGCTCCAGGGCCCGGGCGAGCATGCGCGCCGTCGTCGTCTTCCCGTTCGTGCCTGCGACGAGGACCACTCCGTGCGGGAGCCGGGAGGTAAGACGGCGTGCCAGGTCCGGATCAAGGCACTGTGCCACAAGCCCCGGCAGCACCGTGCCGCCGCGGCCAGCCATGCGCAGCCCGGCATGCACAGCTTTTCCCGCCCACAGCGCCGCGAGGCTACGCAGATACATGTCCTGGAGATGCCTCTTCGAGCAGGTACAGCCCCTTATTGCGTTCAGCCACCAGCGTGCGCAAGATCTCCGTGGCCTCGTCCAGCAACGCAGCCGCTGTTCTCTCGTCCCGTCCATAGGCCACGATATCCACCGGCAGGCCGGTCTCAGTGCGCATCGCCACGTAGGCCTTCAGATAAGTGCGCGGCAGGCGCTTCATGACCTCCTGAAGCAGCGGTGAGACCTCTGATTCGAACATCTCAACCAGCACGCGGCGGGCAGCGCTCGTCGTCTGGAACGTCTCGGAGAGGAGGCTGCGCAGGTGGGCTTCGAAGATCGCTTCCATCTCCAGCGGCGGCCCGGGCATCATATAGATCGTCGCCTGCTCGAGCTGCACGCTGATGAGCGGCGCCCAGCCAGCCGGGTTCTCCCACACCTGAGCGCCCTGGGGCACGCTGGCCATCTTGCGCATGCCTGGCGTGACCTGGTCGTCGCTGGTGATGTTCCGCCGCTGTTTGAAGCGCTCCAGCGTAGGGCTATGTACAACGACCGGCACGCCGAGGAGGCGCGCTACACACTCGACGGTCAGATCATCGGGCGTGGGGCCCAGCCCGCCGGTGATCAGGATCACGTCAGCGCCCCGGCGAACCGAATCGGCTAGGGCACCTACGATTTCGTCGGCATCGTCGGGGAGCACAGTGATGCGTCGTGGCGTGGCCCCCATACGGGCGAGCTGCTCACCCAGCCAGAACGAGTTCGTGTCACGAATACGGCCGATCACCAGCTCGGTCCCAATCGCAAACAGCTCGACGACCTTGGGCGTGTACGCTTCGCTTCCCACTTCACACCCCTCAATAACGGCATAAGGCGCAGCTATGTCTGTCCGGAGCGACTGCTCGTGCGACTGTAGTGTACCCTAGGACGGACGCGGCTGGAAGCAGCGGACATAGTACTGCGGGAAGCCGCCTGCTATACTCTCGCTAGAGCAAGGCGCCATGGGGCCGGGCTACCGGCAAGGACCTAGCCGGGCGCGCAGCTGGATCCTGAAACTGGCTGGGCTTCAGACCAGCATATTTGCGTCATTCACAGGAGGAACTGTGATGGTCGCCCTATCCCAGGGGTATGGTGCCGGCGCTAGACCGCCAGCCAGTACGCTCGCGTTGGACCGCCGCCGAGTGATTGCCCTTGGCACGACAGGCATAGGCGCGGTCTGGACGGCTGCCTGTCGCAGCGGCGGGCCAGCGAAGCCAGCGGAGCAAGCGCCAGCCCAGCGTACCGTCTCTGGCACGCTGCTGATGTGGTGCAATCCGAACTTTCCCTTCAGCGAGGATGTTGGCGGGGAGATCGCCCAGGAGTTCAGCGCGCGCTATCCGAATGTAAAGTTCACTGCTGACAGCGTGCCGGGCAACATGGTTGAGAAGCTCACCACGGCAGTAGCCGGTGGCGTCCCGCCCGATCTGTCCCATGTGGACATCTATACGCCGGCATCGCTTGCAGCAAGCGGCGCGACCATCTCGCTCGAGAATTACCTCAAGACCTCGCGCGAGTTGAAGAAGACCGACCTGTGGCCTACCCACGTGGCCGACTGCTCATATAACGGGCAGCTCGTGGCTGTGCCCTTCGGCCCGGACCTGCGCGTGCTATACATTTACAAGAATCATTACGATGCCCTGGGCTGGACGTCACGAAGCCGCCGCGGAGCTGGCCAGAGTTTGAGCAGGTGATCCAGCGGGCCCTCCGGCGTGACACCACCGGCCGCATCGAGCAGCTCGGCTTCGATCCCTTCCTGGGCAGCGGCGGAGTCCACCGCTGGCTGGTACCCTTCTGGCAGCTCGGCGGAGAGGCCTTAAGCGCCGACGGCACGCGCGTGACGATCTTCAACGACCTCGGCATGCGAGCCATGGAATGGATCATGCGCGTCATCGACATGCAGGGCGGCTACGAGCGGCTGCGTGACTTCCAGCAAGGGCAGCAGGCCAATGCCCTGTTTATTAACGGACAGGTCACCCACTACTACGCCACCTATGCGGAGCGCGCCCAGGCATTCGAGAAGCAGGCGCCGCAGCTGCAGTACGGCTTCACGTACTATCCAGTTCCACCGAACGGGCGGCGCGCTAACTACGGCGGGGGCTGGGCTATGCCGATCTCGCAGGGCGCCAAGAACCCGGATGCAGCCTGGGCCTTTTTGGAGTTCTTCTCCTCCGACCAGAACAACCTGAAGTTCGCCAACCGGTACGACCGCATCCCCATTCGTATCGCCACTGCCCGCTCGGAACGCTTCACCCGGGGCGACCCCTTCCGCCTGCTGGCCGCGGAGGAGATGGAGCATCGCCGCTTTGTGATCTCGGCCCCAGGCGGTGCAGAGATGCTGCCGATCCAGGCAACGATGGTCAACAATATTCTCCAGGGCAAGCAGTCGATCCGCGATGCGCTCAAGGAAGGACAGGACCTCATGCAGCAGGTGCTGGACAAGTACGCCCGCAGGTAGCGCGCCTGCATGGCTCGGGCCCATCCCCCACACAGCGGGAGGTGGGCCCGGGGAAACGCTGGCACCGTCCTTCACGACGGCCAGCGCACGCGGTAGCGTAGGTAGAGCTCGCTCTGCTCCCGATAGAGCGAGAGCAAGTCGAGTGGCACCAGGCGAGAGGGTGGAAAGCCCTTCCCTTCTACGATGGTGGTGGCCTTGGAGCTGCCCTTGATCTTGGGCGCCAGGGTGAGAAACAGCTCGTCGACACAGCCACTGTCGAAGAGCGTGCCGTTCAAGGTGGCCCCGCCGAGGCAGCACAGGCTGCGGATGCCCAGTTCTTGCCGCAACGCGCGCAGCATGGCGAGCGGATCGACGGTCTCCTCGCCGGCGATGATGACGCGCACCTGCTTCTGGAGTTCCTCGAGCCGCTCTGGTGGAACCAGGCGCGTGGTACAGAGAGCGACGCGGTTGGGGTTCTGCTGCAACAGCCGCGGCGTGCCGCTGAACTGCGCCCGGCTGGTGACGATGATCCACCACGGCTCCGGCCGCACGCCGTGGGCGGTGCGCTCCATGCGCTGCTCAGGCGCAGGTACCGGATAGCTGGGATTGTCCTCGCGCACGATCCCGGCGCCGACCATCACCGCGTCGACCCGGTTGTTGATGCGCTCCAGCAGAGCGTGGTCGGTATCGCTGCCGATGAGCCAGGTCGTGCCACTGCCCCCGATCACAGTCTTGCCATCCGCGGTCATGACCATGTTCACCAGCACATAGGGGCGCTCAGGAGGCGGCTCAGGCAGCCGCAGGTCATCGTATATGGCTTGAAGCGCTACCGGCCCGGGCGGTGCTTCCGGCAGCGTGAGATCAAAGAGTCGCTCTGGCATTCCGGCTCCTTGCCCAGTAGAATACTCCAGGCCAGTAGAATATCCCAGCTTCAGAAGAATGGTCCAGCTTCAGAGAATATCGTTCCTCGGAGATCGTCTGCATGCCTGAACTGGAAGAGGGTCAGCCGGCCGCGAGGGGAGCGTTCGGTTGTGCGGCCGGCACAGACCGTGGCGCTGGCCGGCGAGGGCCGACGCGCTACCTGTGCGTGGCTGACCTGGGCGCACTGCAGATCGAGGTGCAGGTACCGGTTCGCTGGCTGGCACGTGAACTGGCAGCCCTCTTTCCCGTCCGCGCCTGCCGGCCGTCGCAGGAGCGACCGCCGCGGCGTGCCACGCAGCCGGGCAGCTCTCCGGCAGAAGCTCTGCCGCTTCGTCTGTGGGTCCGCCGCGCCATCCGCCGCACGCCGTGCGCGCTGTGCGGCGCCACCGCGCCGGCCCGCGACAGCTTCGTCATTCTGCGCGACGACGGCACGGCGCGTGCCGTTGGGCATGCCTGCGAAGTGCTGAGCTGCCTGGAGTGGCAGGTCTCGGATCTCGCGCAGCAGCGCCTGCCAGCGGAGGGCTATCTGCTGGTCCATGCCGCGGTGCTAGTACAGCACGGCCGCGCTCTGCTCCTGCCGGCGGCAAGCGGCTCGGGCAAGAGCACGCTTGCCGCCGCGCTGGCGCTGGCCGGCTGGCAATACTGGTCGGACGAGTTTGCCATCCTCGAGCTGGCGACCGGCGCCGTGCTCCCGTATCGTAAGGCCATTACTCTGCGACCGGGCGGTGCCGCGGCGCTGCGCAGGTTCGCCGCGGACCGCCTGGTCCCGGGACGCTTTGGCGAGCGCACCGGGCATGAAGCATACCGCTTTAACGGTGAGCGGCTGCGGTTCTGGCTGCCGCCCGCTCCTGCCGATGGGCAGCCGGCACGCCCGGCGTGGCTGGTGCTCCCGCAGTACGCTCCCGACGCCAAGCCAGCGATCGAACCGCTGCGCCCCTCAGAGACGCTTGAAGCGCTGCTCATGCACAGCCTGTCCCGCGGCGCTGCCCTGGGCCGGCGCCTGCCCCAGATCGTTGGAGTTGTGCGCCACCTAGCCGGCGCGCGGCTGCGGTACGCGGACCTGGCCCAGGCAGCAGCCCTGATCGATCGTCTGTGCAGAGAATCCGCGGCAGCAGGGGAAGAGCGCCAGACCGAGCCCGCGATCTCTTCTACCCCGGCCACGTCGAATGCTACATAGCTATTATGTAGTTTATGTATGTATGATGCAAAGAAGAAAAGAAGAAAGGAGCGCTTCCATGACGGATGTCGCCACGGCCGGCAAGACGGTGATCCAGACCGAGAAGGCGGCCGCACCAATCGGCCCGTACAGTCAGGCGATCAAGGCCAACGGCTTCATTTTTGTCGCCGGGGAGAAGGGCATTGATCCCCGGACCAACCGCATCGTCCCCGGCGGCATCGCCGCTGAGACTCGCCAGACCCTGGAGAACATCAAGAATCTCCTGGAGGCCGCTGGCTCCTCTCTCGACAAAGTCGTGCAGACCTTCGTCTTTCTGACCGATATTAACGACTTCCCCGCCATGAACGAGGTGTACGCGCAGTATTTCCGCGTGCAGCCTCCCGGGCGCACCACGGTCGCCGTCAGCGCACTCCCCGCTGGCGCCAGGGTCGAGATTACCGTGACGGCGCTGGAATAACGAGGGGCAAGGCACGGCGTGCTCACGGCGCAATGGGGTGCAGCGCACCGGCAGGGCGGGTAGCATCGTACGCGTCCTGCACACGCTGCAAGACCTCGAGCGCCGGGAGGACGCTCTCCGCGCTGATGGCTGGCTGCCGCTGCTCGGCGATGGCTCGCACGAACTCACGGTCCTGGAGCAGCGCACCGTTGCGCTCCTCGTGCGTATGGATGGCAGGGTCATACAGGATCCCGTTGCGGTGATGCAGCCGGTTCTCCGTGATCAAGAAGGTGTCCTCGCGCCCAATGAGCAGGTAGTCGTACAAGCTGAGGTGTGAGTTATAGGACATGTTGACTGAGGCGAGCTGATCTCGCGGCGTGCGGAGCAAGATGCTGAGGTCCATTGGAATACCCATCTTCTGGTCGGGCAGGGCCACATGGGCCGTCACCTCAACCTGTCCCGGCTCGGTGATGCCGAGCATCCAAAGCACCATATCGACGGCGTGGCAGCCGTGATGCCAGAGCAGGTTATCCGTCCAGCTCCGCCGGTAGCCACTGGCCCCCACGTTCTCACGGCGCAGGAAGACATAGCGAGCGATGACGTTGTGGAGCTCGACAGCCCCACTGAAGATGAGCTCGTGGGCCAGGCGCATGGCAGGATAGTAGCGGTGGGTGTGTGCGACCATCAGCACCCGCTGCTGCTGCCGCGCCAGGTGGGCCAGTCGCTGCCCCTCGGCGAACGACATAGCCAGCGGGATCTCGCAGAGCACATGCTTGCCAGCGCGCAGCGCCATCTCGGTCTGGGCGGCGTGCTGCTCGCTAGGGGTGCAGAGGATCACCGCGTTGATCTCGGGGTCGGCCAGAGCTGCCTGAAGGTCTGTGGTGTGGCGGCGAAAGCCCCACGCGCGAGCGAACGCCTCGGTGCGCTCCGGTAGGCGTCCGACAGCAGTATGCAGTGTATGACCTTCCTGTTTGAAAATGCGGGCGTGGCTCTGTCCGGTCATGCCGTAGCCGACGATGCAAACGTTCATGCGGCGCTCCTGGCTGGCGATCTTCACCGTCCCGTGCTGCGAGCATCGCACAGGACTGAACGACAGGTCTCCCGCATTGTAGCAGGTTATCGCAGCGGGGTGGGGCAGGCCAGCCCGCCACAGCAATGTTATGTCCCTGGGTTGACGATGTCGGAGCAGAGACTACCGGCTGCTGCGGCAACAGCGCGAGGAATGACGGCGCGTGGAGCGAAAGCGGGGCCAGCACGTCACTGCACGATGATCTTGCCCTCCATGCCCTCGTGCAGGTCACAGATATAAGGGTACTCGCCCGGGGCATCATACCTGCGCTGGTACTGCTGCCCCGGCCGGATCACTCCGGAGTCATAGCTAAGGTCTTTCGCCACGACGGTGTGATCATCCCGCCCGGCATTCACCCAGATCACGGTCGTGCCCGGCGGGACGGTCAGCTCGGCCGGGACAAAGAAATTGTCCTCCATACGGATAGTCACTTCCCAAGGGAAGCGCTCGGTATTCAGGCGCTGCTGAACGCCAAACGGACCGTTTACCCAGGTACGAAAACCGTCGGTGAAAGCCGTCCAGTTATCAGACTTTCGCCACACCATCAAGCCCCTGGTAGTACGCTGAAGTGCATCCCCGTTCTCGGCGAAGTGCTGGTCTTCCAGGCAGTCGCCAACGATCTGCGGGCCGATCAGGTCACGCAGCGTGGCAAAGCCGAGGATGAACTGGCAGGGGGCTTGGGCTTGCGCCGAGGGTAGAGCAAAAAGCACCACAACCAGCGCCACGAACACCACACGAGCAAGACGAAGAAGGAAAGTCATGACATCTCCTCGCTGCGACATCGCACCTGGTCTCCCTCAACCGGCACAGCCACAGAGCACCCGCACGTGAGCGGCGGGCCCGCCGCGGCTCTACTGCACGAGGATCTTCCCAGCCATGTTCTCGTGCAGATCGCAGATATAGGGATACTCGCCCGGCGCCTCGAACAGGCGTTGCCAGCTCTGCCCCGGCTTGATCACCCCTGAGTCGAAACTGAGATCAGCAGCGACGATCGTGTGATCGTCTGCCCCGGCGTTGATCCAGGTGACTGTCGTACCAGCCGGCACCGCTAGCTCCTGGGGGATGAACACATTGTCCTCCATGCGTACCAGGAACGGGTCTGCCGGGGAAGCCGGCGGCGCGGCCTCCTGAGCGGCTGGCGCTTCCGCTGGCCCGGACGCCTCATCCGCCAGGGCAGCAGAGAGGAGCACCGCCGAGATGCTCAACGCCAGCACTAGAATGAGTGCAACCACGCCCAGCACGCGCCGGCTGCGTCGGCCAGCTCGACAAACGAACGTCGCTCGCACCATCTCTCCCTACGTGCTCTTCCTTGATGATGCTTCTTTGATGATGCTTCTTTTGATGATGCTTATTCGTGTTTGTGCTTTCTTTCGCCGACAGACACAGGCAACCACTGCCGGCGCGAAGACAGCTCACGGCTATGACAGACCTCGCCATGAGGGTATACGCCAGCCGGCAGTCGGATAGATTGCTGCTGGGCACGGTCTCTATCAGCGCACCGCTGCCCAGGCCGCCCGACCTGCCAGTTCCTGCTGGGCAGCGCGCCACTGCATGGTGTACAGCTTGTAGTAATAGCCTTCCTTCGTCAGCAGCTCCTGGTGCGTGCCCTGCTCGACGATCCTGCCCTGCTGAAGCACGATGATCTTCGTGGCGCGGGTAATAGTGGAGAGGCGGTGGGCGATAACAAACGATGTCCGGCCCTGCAGCAGTTTCTTCAGCGCCTCCTGGATCACTAGCTCGGTCTCGGTGTCAACGCTGGAAGTCGCCTCGTCAAGGATGAGGATACGCGGGTCTTTGAGCAGGGCCCGGGCGAACGAGATGAGCTGGCGCTGGCCCACGGAGAGCTGCGTGCCACGCTCGTGGACTTCCGTATCGTACTCCAGCGGCAGTCGCATGATGAACTCGTGCGCTCCCACCGCCTTCGCCGCAGCAATGATCTCCTCCTCGGTAGCATCGAGGCGTCCGTAGCGGATGTTGTCGCGCACGGTGCCCGAGAAGAGGAACGGCTCCTGGAGCACAAGCCCGATCTGCCGCCGCAGGCTATGGACGGTCACGTCCCGAATGTCATAGCCGTCGATGGTGATGGAGCCGCTCTGGATCTCGTAGAAGCGGCACAGGATGTTGATGATGCTCGACTTGCCAGCGCCCGTCTCACCGACCAGGGCGATCATATCGCCCGGCTGGGCCTCCAGGCTGATGCCCTTCAGCACGGGGATCTCGGGGTTGTACCCGAACACCACGTTCTCGAACTTGACGTGTCCCTTGATCGGTGGCAGCTCGATCGCTCCGGGCTTGTCCACGATCGCTGGCGGCGTGTCCAGGAGCTCGAAGACTCGCTCGCCAGCGGCCATCGCCGCCTGAAGGGAGGTGTAGCGCGCCGAGAGGTCCTGGATCGGGGCAAAGAACCGGCCCACATAGCTCATGAACGCCACGAGCGTCCCGACGGAGAGCACACCGTTGAGCACCTTGGCGCCGCCGTACCAGATGATCGTTGCGGTGGCCAGTGCGGCGATGAGCTCAACGACCGGGTTGTACACGGCGGAGATGAGCACGGCTCGGCGGTTGGCCTGGAAGTTCTCCTGGTTGATCTGGTCGAACCGCTCTGCGTTGAGCCGCTGCCGGCAGAACGCCTGCACCACCCGTACGCCGGTGAGGTTCTCCGCTAGAGCGCCGTTCAAGATCGAGATACGGCGCCGCACCTCCCGGTACGAGGTGCGTGACAGCTCGCTGAACACCATGGACGCGACGTAGATGATCGGGATCACCGTGAACGTGAGCAGCGACAGCGAGAGGTCCATGGAGAGCATCAACACCAGGACGCCTACCAGCACGAAGAGGTCGCTGGAGAGGCCCACCAGGGTGTTGGTCGCCACCTCGTTCAGGGCGGAGACGTCGCTGGTCAGGCGAGACATGATCCGCCCGACCTCCCGCTGGTCGAAGTAGCTCAAGCTCAGGCGCTGGAGATGCGTGAACAGGCGCATGCGCAGGCTGTTCAGCACCTGCTGGCTGACCCACGACACGATGTATGTCTCGCCGAACGAGCCCACCCACGCGGTGGCGAGCGTGAGCAGGTAGAGCAGTGCCACCAGGCCGAGCTGGGCCAGGTCGCCGCGGGCGAGCGCGCTGTCGATGGCGATCTTGATGAGGTACGGCCCGGCCAGGCCGGAGCCGGCCGTGATCAGGGTCATCACCATCGCCGCGGCCAGGGCAGCCTTGTAGGGCGCCACGAACCCGAGCAGGCGCAGAGCGATCTCCCGGTCGAAGGCTTTGCCCAGGACCTCGTCGTCACCGCCTCGACGGCCCATGCCGCCGGACCCGCCACGCATGTACGCCATCGCCGTCTGTACCCTCGTCTGTAGCCTCACTCGAAGACAGGCGCCGCGCGACCGCGCGCCCTTTAATGCGAACGCTCCACTCCGGCCTGCGCGATCTCCGGCTGCTGCAGACGCTGGCGCATCAACTCTTCCTGATCACGAAGCTGCAGCTCATAGATGCGGGCGTAGATGCCGCCCAGGCGCACCAGCTCCTCGTGCGTGCCGCGCTCAACGATGCGGCCGCGGTCGAGCACCAGGATCAGGTCAGCGTCTTTCACCGAGGTGAGCCGTTGGGCGATGATGAAGGTCGTACGGCCTTGCATCAACGTCTTCAGCGCCTGCTGGATCAGGTACTCGGTCTCCATATCTACGCTGGAGGTGGCATCATCCAGGATCAGGATACGCGGGTCCATGCATAGTGCCCGCGCAATCGAGATACGCTGGCGCTGCCCTCCGGAGAGATTAACCCCGCGTTCACCAATATGCGTGTTGTAGCCGTCTTCCAGGCGCATGATGAAGTCATGCGCTTGCGCTGCCTTGGCCGCGGCGATGATCTCATCCATCGTGGCATCGGGCCGGCCATAGGCAATGTTCTCGGCCACCGTGGCCGAGAACAGGAAGGGGTCCTGCAGGACGATGCCGATGTTGCGGCGCAGGCTCTCCAGGGTGACGTCGCGCACGTCGTGCCCGTCCACCAGCACGCGGCCCGCCGTCACGTCGTAGAAGCGGGGGATAAGGTTGACGATGGTCGTCTTGCCAGAGCCCGTCGCGCCGACGAGGCCGATCACCTGGCCCGGCCTGGCCTCGAACGAGATGTCATGCAGTACTGGCAGGCCCGCGTGGTAGGCAAAGTAGACATGTTCAAAGGCCACATGCCCCTTGATACGACCGAGCGCGATCGCCCCGGGCTTCTCCTGCACAGGCGAGCGGGCATCGAGGATCTCGAAGATGCGTTCACCGGAGGCCACAGCCCTCGATATCACGTTGATGATCCAGCCGAGCTGGCGCACCGGCTGGGCCAGCATCATCAGGTAGGAGTTAAACGCCACGAGCGTCCCAACGGAGATCTCCCCGCTCAGAGCGTCACGGCCGCCGGACCACAGCACGAGCACGGTCCCAAGTCCGGTGAGAAAGGGAAAGAGCGGCTGAACGAATGCCCAGGCGCGCATGGCGCGGAGGTTCCGCTGCATCAGCACCTGGTTCTCACGGCGGAATTTCTCGATCTCGTACTCCTCACGGGCAAAGGCCTTGACGACCCGCACGCCGGCGATATTCTCCTGGAGCACCGCTGCGACGATGGCGAACTGCTGCTGGACGCGTCCGAACATGGGCCGGATGCGCGTGCCGTAGCTAATGGCGGTGAACGCCAGCGGCGGCACGATGAGCAGCGAGAGCAGCGCCAGCCTGGCATGCATGCTGAACATGATCACCAGGATGAGCACCATCAGCAGCACCGTGTTGACGATATGCAGGATGCCCTGGCCGCTGAACAGGCGGATCTGGTCCACATCGCTCGTCGCGCGGGACATGACCTCGCCGGTCTGCGCCCGGTCATGATATGCAAAGGACAGGTGTTGCAGTCGGTCGTAGAGCTCGTTACGCAGGTCATACGCCACGCGCTGGGAGACGAACTCGGTGAAGTAGACCCGTCCGAAGGCGAAGACGCCTTTGAAGACGTTGATCAGGATGACCAGGAGCGCAGCGACGAGCACAAAGCCGCCGTCACGACCGTAGAGGCCGCGGTCGATCACCTCTTTGAGGAGTCGCGGCACCACGAGGTTAAACAGCGTGACGACCAGGAGACACATATAGCCGAGCGCGAGGCTCTGCCAGTAGCGCAAGCTGTAGCGGAGTAGACGGCGGAGAATCGTCATGGCACCGTTTCCCTCGTCCGTGACGGCTCGGATAGCGCAGGCCCGGCGCCATCCTCCGGCGGTGGAGCGGCCATCTCCCTACTCCGTAGCCGTCGCGCCAGCAAGGGCCGTCGCGGCGGCGCGGGCCGGTACAGCGGCGTCTGCAGAATAACACGGTAGTAGAAGCTGCGCACGCTCACGTAGAGCACCGCCGCGATGGGAATGCCAAAGATCACGCCCCAGCCGCCGGCGACCCGAGCCCCCACGAGCATCGCGGCGAAGACGAGCAAGGGATGGATCCCCACGCTCTGGCTCATGATCTTCGGCGCGATCACATTGACCACGATGAACTGGAGGATGAACAGCGCCAGGAACACCCACCACAGGGCATCGGGCCGTTGCAAGACGGCCACCAGCAGCGGCGCGATCATGGCGAAGATCGGTCCGATCAGCGGGATCAGCATCAGCACCCCGCTGAGTACCGCCGCCAGCAGGACAAACCCCAGGCCAGCGAACTCCATGATCACCGCGGTTCCGGCGGCGAAGATGAGAGCCTGGATAAGCTGGCCGCGCAGGAACCCACCGAACGAGCGGTCAATGTGCGAGAGCAGCTCCTCTGCCTCCGGCCGGTAGCGCGGCGGGAGCAGGCGCAGGAATGCCTCGGCCGCTTCCTCCCCAGCAAGCGTCATATAGAACGAGAGAATCAGCACGATGGCTGTGTTCAGTGCCAGCGTGGCGATGCCGGTAGCAAAGCCAAGCGCGGTCTGGATCGACGCAGCGCCGTAGGCTTCGAGGCGCGCCACACCGTTCCGGTAGAGGTCTTCCAGCGCCTGCGGTGGCAGCCCGCGCGCAACCAGCTCGGTATGCCACGACTGGGCCATGGCCTGGAGCCGGTCGGCATAGGCGGGCAGCGCCGCGCCGAACTGGGTAAGCTGCACGGTGAGCGTCGGCACGGCAATCAGGATGGCCAGGAGCAGGCTCAGACCCAGGGCAGCGTAGACTATCGCCACGGCCACCGGCTGTGACACGCCGGAGCGCTGGCGCAGTGCCCGCACCAGCGGGCTGAGCAGGAAGGCGAGCAGCCAGGCTAAGAAAAAGAGGAGCAGGATGTCAGCGAACCGAGCAAGGAACTGCCACACCCAGTTGATCAGCCACAGGACGCCGATAATCGTGGCCAGGATCAAGGGTGCGCGCACCAGCGGCTCGGCGGTCAGCCGAGGCTGCGGCGGTTGGGCGGCGGGCAGGGCGGTGCTGCGCGCGGTCTCAGGTATGGCGGGCGGTGCAGAGGCGTCGTGCAGCCTACCCGCACCCGCCGCTGGCGGTGTGTCTTCCTCGAGAGGGGCGCTGGACGTGGCGCTCTCCGCCATGTGAAAACGTGGGTCAGGCCGTTCCACTGCACTCTGTTGCACCGGCAGTCATCATGATAATGTATGGGCTCAGGAGCGGCAAGCGCAGGAGTACTCTGCCGCCACCGGCGACGCATCACGTCTCTGGAACACGCTCGCCGGGTCCTATTTTGCTGCGTAATCTCTCACCATAGGTCTGAAACCACACAGGTCTGAAACCACAGGATGCACACACAGGAGCGGATGCACATGCAGGACATCCTCAGGGCGCTTGAGCAACGGGCAGCCGCGGGACGGCTGGTGACCGTCGCACTCGTCGGTGCCGGCCGCTTCGGCACCACCGTAGCTGCGCAACTCGGCCAGATGCGCGGCATGCGCCTGGCGGTCGTTGCTGACATCAGAGCGCAGAACGCGGTCGCTGCCTTCCAGGCGGCCGGATACTCCCCCGACAATGTGGTCTCTGCATCGTCGCCTAACGACGTGGCCGATGCGGTGCAGCGGGGACGCCCTGTCGTGGTCGAGGATGCCCTTCTGGCAGCGACTGCGCCGGTCGAGGTGCTGGTTGAGGCCACCGGCCGGCCCTCTGTCGCAGCACAGGTGATTCCCGCTGCGCTCGAACACCGCCTCCACGTCGTCAACGTCACCGTCGAGGCTGACGTGCTGCTCGGCAGCCTATTCGCTCGCCTGGCCGCCCGACACGGGGTCGTGTACACGCTCACCGACGGTGACCAGCCGGGGTGCACACGGCGGCTGGTAGACTGGGCGCGCGCCCTGGGCTACCGCGTCGTGGCAGCTGGGCGCGGCACACTGCGCTATCCGTTTGACCGCTATGGCACGCCGGACGAGGCCTTCGCTCGATACGGGTTCTCAGACGACCTGGTGCAGCGGCGGCGTTTGAATGCCCAGATGTATAACTCATTCCGCGACGGCTCCAAGGCGCAGATTGAGATGACCGCGCTGGCCAACTGCACCGGCCTCGTGCCAGATCGCCGGGGCATGCACGAGCCCTCCGCCGGTCTGGGTACACTCCCGTCGCTGATGGCTCTCCGCGAGCACGGCGGTCTATTGGAGCGAGAGGGTGTGGTCGATCTGGCAAATGCCGTCGCAGGGGACGGCCAGCGTATCCTGCCCGACGGCATCGCCAACGGCGTCTGGGCCGTGCTCACGACCGACAACCCGCTGCTCCAGGAGGACCTGGCTTTCTACGGCCTGCCATCGGGTGCCGGGGGGCGCACTGCGCTGCTGTACCGGCCGTATCACCTCTGCGGTATCGAGGCACCGCTCTCAGTGGCCGAAGCCGCCCTCTTCAGGCGAGCGACGGCGGCGCCGCTCCTGCGCCCGGTCGCCGACGTGGTGACCTTCGCCAAGCGTCCGCTGCGGGCCGGTGAGCGCCTGGACGGGAGCGGCGGGGCGACCGTGTACGGCCTGATCGAGCGCTGGGAGCAGGCTCGCGCCGAGAACCTGCTGCCGCTGGGCCTGGCCGAGGGCGTGCGTCTGCGCCGCGACGTAGCGCGCGACGAGGCGATCACCTACGCCGACGTTGAGCTTGACGAGACAGCGCCGGTGGCGCGCCTGCGGCGCGAACTAGAGCGTAGTTTGTAGCACGGCAGCGCTGGGGCAACGAACCGCCCTGGAGCCAAGAGCCCCACGAGCGGCACGCTCGCTGTTTAACTGCGCAACGGTTAATTGTGTTTTATTTAATTTTAGTTTTATGTAGTTTTTACTACTTTGTGCTTCTACTTCTTCTTTCTTTTTCTTTTATTTTTTTATTTTTCTAAGGAGCTACAGCGGCGCAGACGAGGCGCACCACTTCGCTGATCTCCTGGGGGTTCAGAGCGCCACCTGGCAGCGAAACGTACACGGGTGAATGCTTCTCCAGCCAGGCGTGGCAGATATTGATCTCATCGAGCTCGGCAGCACTGATCCGCATGCTCTCCATTGAGCGGTCCGCTGGTACTCCGGCGCAGTGCTCGTGCAGCAAGGCTGCCAGCGCGCGGCGCGCGGCATCATCCAGGGGCACGGCCGCCTGCATCTGCGCGCGCAGCCGCCCGCGCAGGAAGAGGTAGAGGTGCACCTGCCTGTCGTCAAGCGCCGGCAGGATCGCCAGCAGATTCAACTCCTCGACGGCCGAGCGGAAGAGACGGTGTTGTTCCCGGAAACGCGTGAGCGCCGCGGCCAGATCGCGATACCACGCCGCGCGCTCGAAGTTCAGCTCCTCCGCCGCAGCATCACGGCGGCGGATGATCTCGGACAGCACCGCGTCGCTGCGGCCTTCCAGCAACTCGCATGCCTGCCGGACGAGCTCAGCATACTGGGCCCGGTCGATCTGGCCCAGACACGGGGCAGAGCAGCGCCCGAGTCGGCGCCAGAAGCAGGCCTGCTTCTCCCGCTCAGCCAGCATATCTAGCGGGACCGTGCAGCGCCGCAGCGGCACGACTTTGCACACAGCATCGACGCACTCCTCCAGCAGGCGAGCGCTGCGAAACGGCCCGTAGTAGGCGCTGCCATCGTCCAGCACCTCACGCGTCACCTCAAGGTAGGGGAACGCTTCATCCCTGCGGACCCGCAGGAAGGGGTAGTTGCGATAGCTGCGCCCGGCCACGTTGAACTGGGGGAGATACTGTTTGATCAGCCGGCTTTCGAGCAGCAGCGCCTCGAGCTCCGAGCCGACCTCGATGAACTCGATGCTATGTACCCGGCGCATGAGGCGGGCCGCCTTCTCGCCGCGCCCCTTGCCGAAGTACGAGCCCAGCCGGCGGCGCAAGGCGTTGGACTTGCCAACATAGATCACCTCCCCGTGCTCGTCGCGCATGAGATAGACGCCCGGCTTCTGGGGGACGCGCTGGAGGTTCCCGTACAACACGAGCTGCCGGCGCTGCGGTTCGCGCAGGCCGCGCAGCTGCCGTCCAGTTCCAATCAGGGCGCGCAGCTCATGGAACGAGCGAACGCCGTGCCGCGCCAGGTCCGCCTGCAACCGCAGCCACACCTGCGCCGTCAGCTCCGCATCCGGCAGGGCGCGATGGCGCTGCGTCACCGGCACGCCCAGGTGCCGGCATAGCGCGTCGAGGGAGCGGCGTACCCCGGCCGGCAGCAGGCGATCGGCAACAAGCAGCGTGTCGATCACCGGTGGGGCCAGGATTGGCAGCCCGGCGCGCGCGCCAGCGTAGTTCAGAAAGCCCAGGTCGAACCGTGCATGGTGCAGCACCCACACCGTGTCACGGGCAAAGTCATACAGGGTGCGCAGCGCTTCGCCTAGCTCGACACCCTTGCGCAGGTCTTCGTCACGAATCCCGGTGAGCCTGCTGATGCGCGCCGGCAGCGGCTCATCGCGGCGGATAAGCAGCGAGAGGCGGCGCACGATCGCCCCACCTTCGATGCGGCAGGCGCCCACCTCGATGATGCCGTCACGAGCCGGGGAGAGCCCGGTGGTCTCGACATCCACCGCCGTGAAGACGCACGTCTCGAAGGTGTAATCGTCCGCAGCGCTGATGAGGGCCTGCTGTACGATACGGCCCGTTGGCGTGAAGGCCGCCGCGCCGTGAAGCTGTGTCGGGCGTACCGGTGTGCCGCCAGCGAGGGAAGGGAGAGGGAACTGCTGCATATGCATAGAGCACTGGATAGCGGCTACGCCTGAACAGAGCGCACGGTTACACCGTCTTCGGGGCTGTCATTTACTCTACTAAAGCTGTCACTTAGATTTAGTTAGATTTAGATTTAGAGCTGTCATTCACACTCTGGAACGGACAGAGACGGCTGTGCCAGCAGGTGCCCACGCTGGGCGTGACCAGCCCGGCCGCAGGCAGATGGGGCGATTATAGCGCGTCCACCGCGGCCAGACGAAAGCGACAGCCGCCGCGGCTGCCGGGTATAATGCGCAGCGTTGCGGATCCAGGTGAGTTAAGAGTGAAGACAGGACGGATCGCTGGAGGAGCAAATAGTGCCCGATGTGATCAACCGGGTGCGCACGCGGCGCGTGCATGTAAACCATCGTGGCGGCTGGGTGTTCGTGCAGCTCCTGACCCGCGAGGGACACTGCGGCATCGGGGAGCTCTCCCATAGCGGTGACGATCTGCTGGCCTGCCGGCTCGTGGAAGCGGCTGCGCCAATGCTTCTGGGGCAGGAACCTCCGCACCTATCCGATGCCGTAGCAGAAGAGGCGAGGCAGGTGCCGCCGCTGCTCGAACGCCTGCGCATGTACCTGGCGACCAGCCGGGCCGGGCAGACAGCGCTGAGCGCGATCGAACAAGCCCTGCTGGACCTGGAAGGGCAGAGGCGTGGCGTTCCCGTATGGCGGCTGCTGGGCGAGCGCCAGCGCGAGCGTGTGCCACTGTACGCTAACATCAACCGGGCGACCGTGGATCGCTCGCCTGAAGGGTTCGCCGCCAATGCCCGCGCTGCCGTGCGCGAGGGCTTTCGCGCGGTGAAGCTGGCGCCGTTTGACGATCTGCCCCGCGGCGCGGCGGCAACGCCCGAGGGGCAGGCCAGGATCGAGCGTGGGATCGCGCGCGTGCGCGCCGTGCGCGAGGCGATCGGCCCCGCGGTAGAGCTGCTGATCGACTGCCACTCCCGGCTCGACGAGCAGAGCGCCCTGGGGGTCGCTCGCGCGCTGGAGGACGTGCGGCTCTCTTGGTTCGAGGAGCCGGTCCCGTGGCACCTCGAGGATGGGGCTGTCCTGGCACGCCTGCGCCGCGCCACCGGGCTGCGCATCGCCACAGGCGAGAGCATCTTCGGCCTCGAGCCCTTCCGGCGCCTGGCCCGGGCCGGCGCAGCAGACGTGTGGATGCCAGACGTCAAACACGCCGGCGGCATTCGGGCCTGCGTGGAGATCGGGCGCCTGGCTCATGAACACGGGATTGAGCTATCGCCGCACAATCCGAGTGGACCGGTCGCTTGTGCGGCCAGCCTGCACGCAGCGACGGTGATGCCTGCGTTCACGGTGCTGGAGTACGCCTGGGGCGAGGTGCCATGGCGCGGACAACTCGTCTCCCCTCCGGAGGAGGTGCGCGATGGCTGCCTGGCTGTGCCTGAGGCCCCAGGGCTCGGGGTAGCCCTCAACGAACAGATGCTGGAGGAGCATGGATGACGGTTCCTGTGGGGATCATCGGCGCCGGACGGCGCGGCGCTGCTCACGGCAACGCGGCGATCGACTCTGGGCTGGGCTGTGTCGTCTCGGTCTGTGATGTAGACCTGGCACGGGCCCAGGCGCTGGCTGAGCGTCTCGCGGCCAAACAAGGCCAGCCGGTGCAGAGCTACACGACGTTTGAAGCGCTGCTCGAAGCCGGAGGGATCAGCGCCGTCTACGTGACCACGCCGCCGCCGGTCCACGCCGGGCAGACGATCGCTGCCCTGGAGCGGGGGCTGCACGTCGTGCTGGAAAAGCCTATCGCGCTGACGATGGAGGAGGCCCGTGCGATTGGGGAAGCCCAGCGGCGCGCCGGGACCATCGTGCATGTGTGCCAGCAGCAGCGCTACGCCGCTACGACCGACATCGCGCGGCGCATCCTGGAGGGCCGGAAGGTCGGCCTAGCACGGGTCCACCTCTATCGCCAGCGACCGGACATCCGCGGCAACTGGGACCGCCGGTGGGGCGGCGGCCATATCGTGGAGTGGGCCATCCATCCGATCGACCTATGCCGCTACTTGATCGGTGAGATCACGAGTGTCTATGCGGCATACAGCGAGAACCTGCCGGCCGACAGCCCGGACTGGGACAACTGGGACTCGTACGCCGTGACCCTGCGTTTCGCCAACGGGGCGGTGGGGAGTGTAGCCACTACCTACGCGCTCTTCCCCGGCATTGAGTTTAGCTACTCGCTCGATATCGTGGCCGAGGGCGGTCTGTTGCGCTGGGGTCGCGGCCTGCAATGGATCACCCCGCAGGGGGTCCAAACGTTCGAGAGTGGGCCTGAGCCTACCACGACCCTCAGCCGCGTCTTCCTCGAGGCGGTGGAGACCGGCGACACCAGCAAGCTCAGGATCAGCTATGACGACGCCGTGCGCACGCTGGCGGTCGTGCTCGGCGCTAACCAGTCGGCTCTCAGCGGAGAAGTCGTGCGCTTGGGCTGAGCGTCGCGTTTGAGGTCAGGTACCCGTGGTCTGTCTCCTGCTTAGCGAATTCTTACTGTCACATGCTATGCTGTTCTCACGCATGCGGGACATCACAACGTGACGCCGCAAGACGTTGCGGCGTTTGACACATGATGCGCACTTCGGCTACACTCTGCCAGGCGGCGCGCGCTGCCTGGCAGAGCACTGGATCCCATAGGGCTACTCTCAAGCGTTGCACACTGACGAGTGCTTCAGATTGATACGCGTTGATACGCCGTAATTATAGTCATCAACAAATGGAGCTGGACGAGGCAGGGTTCGGGCGGCGGGGGCGCACGCGGAGAGGAGGGTAATCTGCGACATGCTCGGCAAGCACTCGCGTCTGGCCAGGTTGACCGCACTGGCTGTTGTCTTGATGACCGGCTGTAGCTTCGGTGTACCGTTCGGCGGGGCAGCGCCACAGCCGACGCCGACGGTCGCCCCACGCCCGGTGACCCAACAGACCCGGCCGACCGCCCAGGTCGTGCGCGGGACGATCGCTGAGCAGCTGAAGGTGCTCGGGCGAGTGGCGTCGGCGCGAGAGGTGCTCCTGTACTTCCGCTCGAATGGCCGTCTGCGGGATATCAAGGTCGAGACGGGCCAGACGGTCGAAGAGGGGCAGGTGCTGGCTGAGTTGGAAACAGGCACCCTGCTCTCCGACATCCAGACGGCACAGGTGAACTACGATATCGCCGTGCTGCGTGTCCAGCAGGAGCAGGCGAAGCAGCGTGACCAGCAGCGAGCGAACGAGGCCGCCCTCGTCCAGGCCCAGGCGTCGGTCGAGGCCGCGGAGATCGGGCTGCGGAACGCACAGCTTGCCCTGGAGAAGCTGCGGGCCGGGCCGTTGCCAGCCGACATCGCCAAGGCCGAGGCCGATGTGGCGACTGCTCGGGCCAACCTCCTGAAGGCCAGGAATGACCTGGCCATGAAGCAGGCCGGCCCGCTGCCGAGTGATGTCAAGGCTGCGGAGGCTGCCGTGGCCAAGGCGTATGCCGACTATCTGAAAGCGCAGAATGACCTCGCCGTACTCCAGGCCGGTAGCGCCGATGCAGCGAACGTGGATGTAAAGAAGGCCGAGGCCGACGTCGCCAAGGCGGAGGCTGATCTGGCCAGCGCTGAGGCCGCGCTGCAGAAGGCGCAGAGCGACCTGGAGAAGCTGCGCAACAAGCCGGATCCGGCCGAGGTTGCCGCTGCCCAGGCAGTCGTGCAGCAGAAAGCAGCAGCCCTCGATCAGGCGATGCGCCGACTGGCTGCAGTTGCCGGCCGCGACGCCCCCAACCGCGCGAACGAAGAGGCCGCGGTGAAGCAGGCACAAGCGGATCTGCAGGTGGCCCAGGCGAACCTTGAGCTGAAATCCCAGCCGGCCACGCCGCAGGAGCTCGCGGCGGCGGAGAAAGCCGTGGCCGCCCTCCAGGCAGACGTGAACGTGAAGCGTGCCAATGTCGATGCTGCCCGGGCGCGCCTGGAGGTGGTGCGCGCGGCGGGTGGCAATCTCGAGCAGGCGAAGAACACTGTCGAGAGCGCGCGGGCGGCCTACGAGAGCGCCAAAGCGAAGCTGGAGCTCGTGAAGGCCGGCCCAACCCCTGAGGAGATCGAGGCGGCGCAGAATGCTGTGCGCGCCGCCGAGGAAGCGCTGGCCGCCGCTGAGGGCCGCCTGGAGGCGCTGCGCGCTGGCTCAAACGAGTATGACCTGAAGGCGGCGGAGAATGCAGTGGCCGCCGCACAGATCGCCCTGGACAAGGCTAAGGCGGACTACGAGGCGAAGGCGGCTGCGCTGGGCATCGACCAGTACTCAATCCCGCTCTTGCAAAAACAGGCCGAACTCGCCCGCATCGCCCTGGAGGTCAAGAAGAGCCAGTGGATCGATGCCCAGATCGTGGCGCCGTTTAAGGGCCGCATCCGCACGATCAACGGCCGCCCCGGCGATCAGGTGCAGGCCTACACCCCGGTGATCGTGATGGAGGATCCCTCCGATCTGCTGATCCGCGCTGATATTCAGGAGGCCGACGTGCCGAAGCTGGCAGTCGGCCAGAAAGCCGATATTACGCTGGATGCATTCCCAAGCGTGCCGCTCGTGGGCACCATCGTGCGCCTGCCGACGGCTATCGTCACCCAGCAGGGGCTCATTCAGGATAAGTCTACGCACATTCGCGTGGACTGGCCGGGGCCAGGCGCCGAGCCGGGCCAGCTTGCTCGGGTGACAATCACGATCCAGCAGAAGGACGATGTGCTCAAGGTGCCGCGCAGCGCGGTGAAGACAATCGGCCGCCGCACGTTCGTCGAGTACTTCGATGGTCAGATGAAACGCTCGGCTAACGTCGAGACCGGTATCGCCTCGGACACGGAGATCGAAATCGTGCGCGGCTTGCAGGAAGGCCAGGTCATCCTGTTAGGGCAGTAAGCAGTAAAATTTAAGTATGATTTAAGTATATTAATTAATAAATATAAATAAAGGAGTAGCGCGTACTACGTCCTGCGTCACGCGTACTATGTAACGGGCGCTACGGAAGCCCTCGGATTTCCATGTTGCAGGGCAGGCTCCCTGCCCGGCAGCAGGGCAGGCTCCCTGGGCTAACGTCGTACGCAGTACGCAGGACGCGCTACGTACGACGCACCAGACCTGCCCTCTCTTGGGAGACGATGTGATGAGGGAAGTATCGAAGCCGCTCAGCCCCCTCGAGGCGCTGGCCGGCGTGCTCGAGCGCACCAACCTGACCAGCTTCACGCTCGTGTCCATCATCCTCATGGTGATCAAGCGAGCGGTAAACAACCTGGGGCTCGTGTCGAGCACCGCGCTGGGGCTGCTGGTCACGGTGACCCTCGTCACCAGCATTCCGCTGTACTCTGAGGGCATGTCTGAGCTGTTGCTGCACAAGCAGCTCAAGGCCCCCAGCGACCAGGTCCAGCCCAAGTCTTCCCTGCTCTTCCGCCAGTTCGACGAGCGCCCCAGACGCCCGGCTCCGACGACGGCTGCCAGTCAGAGTGGTCAATCGTCTAGCCCGGGTAGCCCTGACCAGAGCGGCAACAGTCGCGCCCCGGCTGCGGCTGCGCCCCCCCCGGCCAGCACTGGCACGTATACTACCCTAGAGCAGTATCGCACTGCTGACCAGTTCCTGCGCAAGCAGGGGCCGGGCATGATCGGCCTGCCGCTGAAGATGCTGGTGCGCTATGCCCAGACCGACACGATGCCGGTGCTGACCCGTGGCGATGAGACCTCACTGGCCTCCCGCGAGTTCATTAACTTTATGTTCATCGCGTGGATCAGCGATTTCGAGCACAAGATCGATATCATCGAGGGCCGGCTGCCCAACCCGGTGACGAGCGGGGAGCTCGAAGCGGTTATCTCGACCCAGGGGCTGGATGAACTGGGTATCCTCGTGGGCGACCAGATCCTGGGCGTGTTCGAGAGCCCAACGGGGTATAAAGCTATTCCCATCCGCGTCGTTGGGCGCTGGGTGCCGAAGAACCCCGAAGAGACCTACTGGTTCTACCAGCTCGATTACTTCAACAATGCCCTCATGGTGCCCGAGCAGACGTACTTCGACAATCTGCTGGTGAACTGGGAGGGTAGCGGGCACGAGTATACCTGGTTCCTGCTGTTCGATGGCGACAGCATCAATTCAGGCAACGTCGCGCAGGTGCTCTCTGGCATTACCGAGCTCAGCACGCGCATGTCCACGCTGCTGCGCAACGTGAAGCTGGAGATCTCGCCGGAGGGCCTGCTCCAGGACTACCTGCGCAAGGTGTTTTTCCTCCAGATCCTGCTCTTCGTGCTGAGCGCCCCGATCATCACCATCGTGCTGTACTACATTGTGATTGCGGCGAACATGGTGGTGGATAAACAGCGGAACGAGATCGCTGTGCTGAAGAGTCGCGGCGCCAGCACCCTTCAGATCGTGGGCATCTATCTGACCGAAGGGCTGCTCATCGGCGGGCTCGCCCTCATCATCGGGCCGCTGCTGGGCATGGTTCTGGCCCAGCTCATCGGCAAGACTTATAGCTTCCTGTACTTTGCCAGCCGCGATACACTGCCAGTGCGTATCTCCTCCAGCACGATGATGTTCGGCATGGCAGCCGTGGGTCTCTCGGTCGCTGCCAGCCTCATCCCGGCGATCGGCGCAGCACGGCACAGTATCGTAACGTATAAACAAGAAGTGGCCCGGGCGGCGCGGCCGCCGTTCTGGCAGCGCTACTTCCTCGACCTCGGCGTGCTGGCCGTGGCTGTCTACGGCTACTACTTGCTCACGCAGCGAAAGAGCGTCCTGACGCTGGGCCAGGCTGGCGATGTCTTCTCCGATCCGTTGTTGCTCCTGGTGCCGGCGATCTTTATGTTTGCCATCTCGCTGACCTTCCTGCGCTTCTTCGCGCCACTCGTCGAGTTGCTGTCGCGCATCGGCTCTCGCCTGGCCGGCGTGGCTGTCCTGCTGGGGCTGCGCCAGATCGCCCGCATGCCCCTGCACTATACCCGCCTGGTCTTCTTGCTCATTCTGACCCTGGCCCTGGGCTCGTTCAGCGCCAGTGTGGCGAAGACGCTCGATCTCAACTACGCCGACAAGGTCTACTACGACATCGGCAGTGACCTGTATCTGGCTGAGTCCGGTGAGTACAACGAGGAGACCGAAGAGTGGTCCTTCCCACCCTTCGAGGAGCATCTCAATGCGCCGGGCGTGCTGGCCGCGGCGCGCGTCGGCCGCTTCCAGGGCTTCCATAGTCTGGCTGCCCGAGGGCAGCGCGGTGAGGTGAAGGTCCTGGGGGTTGACCCATGGGACTTCGTGAAAGTGGCATACTGGCGGCCGGATTTCTCGCAGGCCAGCCTCGGTGAGCTGATGAATGCCCTGGCCTCCGACGAGCAGGGGATTATCGTCTCGCCGAAGTTCCTGTCGGATTACAAGCTCCGCCTGGGCGACCACTTCGTCGTCACGATCAAGCAAAAGCAGCTTGACTTCACCATTGTCGGAACCGCAGACTACTTCCCGACGCTCTATCCGGATACCGACACGTACTTTATCGTGAATCTGGATTATGTTTACGACAACGTGGGAATCAGCCCGTACGATGCTTGGCTGAAGACCGATGCGAAGGCAGACCCGGAGAAGATCGTCAGCTATCTGCGGGAGAATGACTTCCGGATCAGCCGCTACCGCGATGCGCGCAAGACGATCCTCGAGCAACAGGGCGAGGCCACACGCACGGGCATCTTCGGCATCTTGTCGGTCGGCTTCCTGATCTCGACCCTCCTGACCGTGCTGGGCTTCATGCTGTACTCGTTCCTGTCGTTCCAGCGGCGCTTGCAGCAGCTTGGCATCCTGCGGGCGATGGGCCTGTCGATCAAGCAGCTCGCCGGGCTGTTCCTGTTCGAGCAGAACTTCCTGATCGTCCTAGGCGTCGCGCTCGGCACAGCCCTGGGCGTAGCGACTGGCAAGCTGTTCATTCCGTTCTTGCAGATCAAGTCCCAGGCGCACGCCGGCATTCCGCCGTTCGTGATCGTCACTGCCTGGGGTGAGATCATCAAGATGTACGTCATCCTGGCCGTGTTCCTGGCCCTCGCTCTGCCGGTGAACATCTGGCTGCTGGCGCGCATGAAGATCCACGAGGCAGTGAAGTTCGGCGAAGAGACCGGCTAGCGCGCCCGGCCCGATAGCCGGCGTGGGGGTGGCAGTGGCCGAGCGACCTGCCGGCTTTGGTGAAAGCCATGAGCATAAAAATATAAGCACAAAAGCAGCATAGTAAGAAAAAAGTGTAGAAGTATAGGCGAACAATGGCGCTGCAATTGCAACAGGCACCGGTGCTGGGCCGGTTACCCCAGCCCGGCGAGCCGTTCATCATCTGCGAGAACCTGGTCAAGATCTACAAGGTCGCCGACTTGGAGGCGGTGGCGCTCCAGGGCCTGGACCTCCAGGTGGCGCGCGGCGAGCTGATGGCCATCATCGGCAACTCTGGCAGCGGCAAGACGACCCTGCTGAACATCCTCGGCGGGCTGGACCATCCGTCGGCAGGCCGGGTGATCGTGGGAGGCCGCGACCTCCTGAAAATGAGCGAGGCCGATATGGTGCGCTACAAGCGTGAGGTCGTTGGCTTTGTGTGGCAGCAAAGCTCACGCAACCTGATCCCATACCTGTCGGCCCTCGAGAACGTGCAGGTGCCGATGATTATCGGTGGGGTGCCCGCAGCGCGGCGCGAGGCCTGGGCGCGGGAGCTGCTCGAAGCGGTCGGTCTGAGCCACCGGATGCGCCATCGCATGTCCGAGCTCTCCGGTGGCGAGCAGCAGCGCGTTGCCATCGCCATCGGCCTGGCCATGAACCCGCCGCTGCTGCTGGCCGACGAGCCCACCGGCGAAGTGGACACGCAGACCGCCGCGACGATCTACAGCGTCTTCCGCAAGATCAACCAGGAGTACGGCACGACGATCGTGATCGTGAGCCACGACCCGAACATCGCCTTCCGCGTCGATCGTGTGGTGGCCATTCGCGACGGCAAGACCAGCACCGAGACGGTGCGCCGTGTTGATGCCGAGCTGGGCGACGTCCATGAGGAATACCAGGTGCTCGACTCGGCCGGCCGCCTCCAGATCCCGCGCGAGTACCTGGAACAGCTCGGCATCCGCGATCGTGTGCTCGTCGAGCTAGAGAATGGACAGATCGTGATCCGCCCGGTGGCGCGCGGGAATGGTGAGGGGGGACAGCCTGCCTCCGGCGCCGCTATTTCCAGCCATGTGGCAGATGGCCAGGATGAAGCGGATGAGCAGGCGCGCCGCGCAGCGAAGAAGCGCACAGGGCTGATGAGATGGCTGAAGCGATGAACGAGACGTCGATGCAGGAGATCACGCCACAGGCGCAGGCCGGCGGTATCGCTGCAGCAGGCCTGGATGACTATGTCGTCGTAGCCCGCAATCTCTCGCGGCGGTACCGCAAGGGCAGCGAGATCGTGCACGCCGTGCGGGAGGCCAGCCTGGAGATCCCGCGCGGGCACTTGGTGGCGCTGATGGGGCGCTCTGGCTCAGGGAAGACCACGCTCCTCAACCTGATCGGCGGCCTGGACCGGCCGGATACTGGCGAGGTCTACATTGAAGGGCGGAACATCCTGCACCTGTCGGATGACGAGCTCACGAAGCTCCGGCGGCACCGCATCGGCTTCGTCTTCCAGACCTTCGCCTTGCTGCCGGTGCTCTCCGCCTACGAGAACGTCGAGCTGCCCCTGCGCATCGCCGGGGTCGGAGCCCGAGAGCGCCATCAGCGCGTGATGGAGTGTCTGGAACTGGTCGGTCTCACCAAGCGCGCCGGGCACCGCCCCTTTGAGCTCTCCGGCGGCGAGCAGCAGCGCGTCGGCATCGCGCGCGCGCTGGTGAACCGCCCGGCGCTGATCCTGGCCGACGAGCCGACCGGGGAACTCGACTCCGTGACTGGCCTCCAGATTATGCGCATCTTCAAGCGCATCGTGGACGAGGAGGGCGTGACAGTCATCATGGCCACCCACGACCCCACTATTCGCCAGCTCGCCACGATGAACTTTCAGATGGTCGATGGCCGGCTGACGCGCGTGGATTAAGCGCAGGGGCAAGCACGCTGAGGTCGCCTGCTCCAGGCTGTTAGACCGCCGGCACGCTCTTGCGGAAAAGCAGCCGGCCTGCGACATCCCTTATCTCGATGTGTGCGGTCGGGCGCCCCCGGCCGCATCGACGTGCACCATGCCGAAATTGATGCCCCCATCATCGGTGAATTCGACATCGGGTAGGCCACGAAGATGTGTAGCGCTGTGATTCCGGTATCCCAGCGGCCCGGCCGACACGCCGATGATGCCCTCCGAGTGGTTCACGACGGCGGCATGGTGCACGTCGCCGGCGATCACCACGACGTTCGCGATCTCGCTCTGAAGGATGAAGCGGAGCAGCGCGTCTCGTTCAAAAGAGTAGTACGGCCAGGCGTCTGAGCGAGCATAGCGTAGCGGGCCGCTGGAGATCACAAACTTAAACACAGCATCGAACTCGCGCAGCATCCGGCGCAGCCAGCGGGCCTGGTCCAGGCCGAGCATGGTCTTCACGGGCCCGTCGGGCATGGTGTACGGACTGCGATACTGGCGTGTATCCGTGTATCAAGGTATCCGTGTATTCGTGTATCAAGGTATCAAGGATGAAGAGCTCTGCAAGCTTCCCCCAGCGAAACGAGCGGTAGAGGCGGTTCGGATCATCGCTGGAGTGGCGGATTGGCCAGTATTCGAAGAAGGCCTGCCGGCCGATCGGCAGCAGCGGACAGGTGCTGTCGAAGTCGTTGACGATCTCGTGGTCGTCCTAGATCGCAGAGATCGAGGTGACCTGCTGAAGCCGACGGATCGCTGGAATTAAAAACACTCTAAGAGCAGGGAGGCTCCAGGCAGGCCGCACCAGCGTGGAGCGCGTGGTGTATGCTATACACGCGCTGTCCTGATGCCGCGGGGTACGCGGCCAGGCGGTACTACCCGCTGCAGCCGAAGTAGCCATCTTGCCCGCAGAGCTGGGCAGAAGACGCACGTGTGGGACACCAGGACACAGACAAGGCGAATGGACCGAAAGGACACACCGATGCACGCAGAGCGCGCGGACGTACCGCTGCTAGGGATTACCATGGGAGACCCGGCCGGGATCGGCCCCGAGGTGACGCTGAAGGCGCTGGCCGAACAGGAGGTACAGGAGTGCTGTCGGCCGATCGTCATCGGCTCAGCAAGCGTGCTGGAGCGCGATCTGGGCTGGCTGAAGCTCCCGCTCCGCATCGTCGCACGAGAGCGCGTGGCCGACGCCGAGTTCGAGCCAGGGACCGTCGAGGTGCTCGATCTCAAGAACATCCACCCAGAAGACTTCGAGGTCGGCAAGCTCTCAGCGGCCGCCGGCCGCGCGGCCATGGAATATGTGCTGAAGGCGTTCGAGCTCACGCAGTCCGGCGAGATCTCGGCGATCGTCACCGCGCCTATCAACAAGGAAGCCACTGCCCTGGCCGGCTACAAAGACATGGGCCATATGGAGCTGTTCGCCCGGCTCACCGGCACGACCGAGCAGGCCACCATGCTCGCCACTGGCAACCTGCGCGTCGTGCACCTGACGACGCATTACTCACTGCGCGAGGCCATCGACAAGGTCACTAAGGACCGCGTGCTCCAGCGGATCCGACTGACCGACCGCACCTTCAAGAGCTGGGGCTGGGAACGGCCGCGCATCGGCGTGGCGGCGCTGAACCCCCACGCCGGCGAGGGCGGCTTGCTCGGCACCGAAGAGATCGATCATATTGCGCCAGCTGTGCAGCAGGCACAGGCTGAGGGCATCGACGTGAGCGGCCCCTGGCCAGCGGACTCAATCTTCAACCGAGCGATCCAGGGCGCCTTCGACGTGGTCATCGCCATGTACCACGACCAGGGCCATATCCCTGTGAAGGTGCACGGCTTTGAGCGCAGCATCAGCGTGGCGCTGGGCCTGCCGCTCATCCGGACGTCGGTGGACCACGGCACGGCCTTCGATATCGCTGGCAAAGGCATCGCCAACCACGAGAGCATGGTCGAAGCGATCAAGCAGGCCGCACAGCTCGTCCGCTCAACACAACGCGGACGGATACTCCATACTGCGTAATGCGTACTGTGTAAGATAATGCATCCCCTGTAAGATTGCGTATTCTGTAAGACAATGCGTACTCCGTAAGAGCGGAGGCTCCTCCCTGGACGTCTGGGCAAGCAGGCTGCTTGTTACCTATCGCCCACTACTCGCCCACTACGCAATACGCAGTACGGTATGTATTACGTTAGCCGCGGTGCGATGACGACCAGGCGGTGGGTGTAGACGCCGTCAGGTACGCACGTAATGAGGGTGACCTGCTCACGGTCGGTCGGGTCCATCACGCTCACCTCTTGGGGAAGGACAACCTGCGTCGACTCGACCTGATAGAGGTACGACTGCGATGCCGTCATGAGGATCACGCCGTGGCCTGGCCGGAGCTCGGGAAGCCGCTTGAAGACGGCCCCCTCGTTCACGCTGCTGATGTGGCCTGAGAGCACGATGTTGCCGCCTTCGCCTGGATTGGCGCTTCCCGCGTGATGGCCCACGGCGAAGGCGGCGGTCTCCCATTCCAGCTCGCCGCGGGCGTTCGCGCGCACACCCAGGGCAACGACCTTCGCATCGACCTCGATCGTGGGAATGATGATCCGCTCGGGAGGCAGGCGGCGCACGGCCGGCAGCCCGCCAGGCCTCGGCAAAGGGACGACATGGGACGCCTGGCGCACGGCCTCGTCGCTGGAGCCGGCTGCTGGACGAGCGCCTGCAGCCATCGCGGCCGGTGTGGCGGTCGCTGCCACCGGAACCTCGGTGAGCTCAGGTACCCTCGGAAGCGCAGCTGCTGGCCTATCGCGGCGAATACGGATCGTGCAGGATGTCATAGCCATCGCAGCCAGCGCTTCCAGAGCCGTGATGATGGCGAGCCGCCGCGTGGTCCGCCTGGCAGAAGAAAAACCAGAGCATGCCTGATTGTCAGGACATCGCAGTGCTGGCCCCTGCATCTCTTTTTCCCCTCAGGGGGTATGGCGCCCCAGCCGTTACCCGTTCTGGTCCAGGCAGAGGCTCGCTGCTCCCGGCCCGGCGGCAGCGCGGTAGGCATGCAGCGCATGCCGGCCGTCGTGTAAGGCCCGGAGCGCAGCGAGTGCGCGGGCGCGGGCATGCTCCAGCTGCTGGCGCACATCCTGCTCGAGCTCCTGCGCCCGCCCGAGTAGCGCTAGACATTCGCTGCGCTCGGTCGGGCTCAACAAGCCAGCTGCGTCCAGGGCAGCAAGGAGCCCGGCTCGTTCGTGCAGCATCTGCACCACCAGGACATCATCGCCATTAGTGGCGGCCACGAGTAGCGCCCGCGTAGCGGAGAGAAACTCCCGGCAGAGCCCCACAACGTCCGTGACTGCGCCCGCCGCGTTGCCGGGGCAAGAACCGCTGCTCACACCAGGCCTCGCCCTGCCGGAAGCTGTTTCGTTCTCCTGTGCCATGGCAGCGTGCACCCCAGCTGGTCTAGCGCCGGACGAGTGCCACCGGCTCACAAGACGGAGCAGGCGCGGCCGGCATCTCCAGCGTCTGGGCGGCCAGCGCCACGGCCTCCTGCCAGGCATCGCGCAGATCGCGGAGGTAGGACAGGACCTCGTCGAGCGGCTCGACCGACTTCCGTACGTTCGCCTCGACCAGGCGCCGGTGCATGTACTCGTAGATGCATGCCAGCCGCTCAGCAATCTCACCCTGCTCGATGTCGAGGGTGCCCAGCAGCTCGCTGATAATGTCCTGCGCGCGCAGCAGGTTCTCATGGGCGGCCGGGCCATTCCCGGCCAGCAACGCGGCGCGGGCGCGGTTGCCGAAGGTGATGGCGCCCTGGTACAGCATCACCACGAGATGGCCTGGCGACGCCGTCTGCGCCTGCACGGCGCGATACTGCTGAAACGCGTGCTGGTAGGCTGTGCTCAGCATGCTCCCTCCTCGACCTGCCGCTGCGCTGCCACGTTTGCTTGGTACGGCAGGTGTGATCCGAGCGTCCATGTCTTCTGCTGCACCTTCCTGCATAGTTCCTGCATGGAGCGCTCCACCAGGGATTATCGGCAGGAGTCTCGCCTGGATGAGAAGGGCACAGGTAATACAGGTAATACGGGTAATGCGTACCGCAGAGTAACTACGCGGGCGCCGCCGGGCGGCATGGAGGGCAGGCAGCAGAGTGTACGACGGTCACGTATGGCGAGTGCACATGTTCAAGATTAGGATCTTGTGGATCTTATAGGGATGATGGAATGTCTATACCGTTACCCGGTCTATAGAAGAGATGAGGGATGACGGAAGGTTTACGCCTCTACCTAGTCTGCCACGACATGGCCAGCTCGGGCAGACCGGGTAGCTGCCCGGGGCAGTCGTGGCGAGCTCTTACGCAGTATGCAGTACGCAGTACGCACGCCGTATTCACGGCGTGATCAGGGTGAAGGTGACGCGCTCGGCCTGGGCGATCGCCTGGGGGTCGGTGCACTCGCGGCAGCGGGGTAAGACGGCGCCGACGATCAGCCGGTCGAGCGGGATACCGAACTTGATGATGTAGTCCTGCACGGCGCGAGCGCGCTCCAGCGCGAGGGCAGCCACCTGCTGCTCGGTCAGGCCGCGGTCGGCCGGCCACGCCGCTGAGCCTTCGATCTTCAGGTAGGTGCCCACCGTGTTGCGCAGCACCGGCACCACGTACTCCTGGATGTCCGCCTGGGCAGCCGGGCTCAGCCGCGCGCTGCCCTCTTCGAAGATCACCTGCTGGACGCCCAGCACGACGACCGTGGTGGCGCGGCCGAGCTGGGCTTCGCTCAGCCTCGGTACCTCAGCCCGCGCTGTGAGGTGAAACGTCGGATTAACCGGTGGACGGCTGGTCAGCAGGCTGCTCTGCTGGGCTGAGCGGCGCACAAACGAGGGCTCGAACATCCGCGGCAGCTCGTCTTCGCGCAGCAGACGAGCCGGCGGACGCCCGCCACTGGCCCACACGTTCTGAGCCTCGCGAAAGCGAGTGTACAGCAGCGGCAGATTCTGCTCAGAAAAGACATTCTGGTTGTCCGCCAGCGTCGCCTGGGCGAACTCGCTCAGCGCGGCTTTCAGATCATCGCTGCTGGCCACGCCGGTGTACTTGCTGCTCCAGCGGGCGATCGACGCCGCCGCACGGTCGGGCTGCTCGATCACCATCTTGTTCGCCTCGAACCAGGCGTCGTGGAACGCCTGCACGGCCTCTTGTTTCGTCTCCAGCGCGCGGCTGCCGGTCACGATGACGTCAAGCGTGACGCGGAACTGCTCCGAGGTCATCAGCACTTTGGCATCAGGTCGCCTCATCGCCTGCTCCAGGTCCTCGCTAGTCCAACCGATCACCCCATGGGCCTCGCGGGCGAGAAAGCGCCGCACCGCCTGGTTAAGGTTCTCGTGGCCAAAGCGGATCACGCGCTCGGGCGGGATGCCGGCCACGCGCAGCATGTAGTACAGCAGAAACTCCGACACGCTGCTGTCGGAGTAGGCGAAGGCCTTGCCCTCCAGGTCGTTGAATGTACGGACCGTGCTTGCCTCCACCACGGCCTTGTCCGCGCCAGCGGACTCCCCGATGATCGCAGTGATCTTGCCCATATCGGGGTGGCCGTACAAGGCAAAGGTATCCATGGTGGTCAGCATGATGTCGAAGCCGCCGTTCTGGAGCAGCTCAGCGCGACGCCACTCGGCGAAGCGGTTCTTATCCTCGATATCGAATGGGATGAAGCGTACGCCCAGGCCGCGCTTCTCCGCTAGTTTCTCCTGGTACAAGAGTACCACGGGCGCGTAGGGCGGAAACTCCTTGTCGAAGGCGACGGTGACGTAGCCCAGCCGGAAGTTGCCCTGGGACTCCGGCACCGGCACCTCCGAGCGGATGCTGCTGTCCGGTGCGGGTGTGGTCTGGCCGCCCGGCGCCGGGCTCTGCGCCGGGTGCGGCGTGGAGGTCACCGTCTCCGCGCCGGGCGGCGGCGTCGACGGTCGGGGCACCAATTCCTCGATCCCGCGCGGGGGCCAGCGAAGCTGCGGCGGCGCAACGAGCCTCAGGGCGATGGCGCCGCCGTAGACGAAGAGGCCTAGGATCAGGAACGCGACCAGGACATTTCCCCACTTGATACGGCCGTTCATCGGTGGTGTCCATTCCAGCGGCGCCGTGCAGGCCCTGTGCAGGTGCGTGGCGCGGTATCGGTCGGTGTCGGAACGCCCGCGCTACAGAGGGAGCCTCGCAGCCGGCCGGCGCGTGATGACACAGAGGCATCCGTGCCGGCTCTGCCCTTTTTTTATTTATTTTGTATTTATTTTTCGTATTCGTATATAACGAATAGCGAAGCCGTCGGGAGGCGAACGTCTGTAGTGAAACGAGCGACTACGAACGTGACTGCTCCTCGCCCTCGGACCCCAGCGTCGCCGTGGCGCTCTGGGCTGCGCCGGCCTGCGCCGCTGTGGTATCCAGCGCGCTGGGGGTATAGCCGACCTCAGCGAACAGTTCGTTCAGATTCGCCTGACCTTTGGCGCTGATCCGCTGCTGCTCGGCCAGGCGCTGCTCGCGCTGACGGGCCAGCAAGCGATCGGTCAGCTCGCGGCGGGCCTCCAGCTTCGCCTCGCGCTTGCGCAGCGAGCCGGCGATCTGCTCTCGCATGTTGTCGCGGTCCTCGGGAATCATTGCCGCCAGCTTCTCACGCATCTCCAGCGAGCGCTCGCGCAGCTGGGCCATCCCGGCGCGGCGAGCCAGTCGTGCATCCTCGCGGGCCAGGCGACGCAGCTCGGCCACACCCTCTTCAACGAGAGTGAAGGCCTCCTCCTTGTCGCGCAGCGCAGCTTCTTTCTCTTGCTGAAGCATGGCTAGGTGCTCCTCTGCCTCGGCCAGCTCCTCGGCAAGCTGGGCAGCGCGAGCCAACTCCCGCTGCTCGGCCTCGGTGTCCCCGCGAGCCTTGGCCGCATTCGCCCGGGCCACTGCGTCGCGGGCCTGGGCACGCAGATCCTCCACCTCGACCACCGCCTCGCCGATGTCCATGGTGAGTTCGGCAGCATACGCGCCAATATCCACGGCCAGCATGCGCTGGCGTTTGAGGTCCTCGGCCCGCCGCTGGCGGTCGTACTTCAGCCGACGCTCCACGCTGAACCGCTCGTCAGTGCGCTCGACGAAGATGCTCGTCAGCAGCCCCAGCCACTCGCCGATCTTGCGCAACAAGAACATGGCCATCCTCCTGTGCGCACGCCAGTACCGCCGCCCGGCGCAGACGCATATCCTTGGGTAGAGTGTACTAGGCCGGGCGGACGAATGCCAGACTCCAGCCCGACGGTTTCAGGACAAGGGCATGACGGCGGGCAGGACAGTGTACGAGAGCGGCGCTGAGCGACTACGCACCGAGAGCGCCGGAAGACGACGCGCTACCCGCGTTGGTGACCTGTAACTACGCATGGCTGCCGGGGCGCACCTACTTGACAGGTGCACCGCTGTCCACTATACTGTTGATGATCGACATGTCAGACATGTCTGAGTTATGGAATGGCCCTCAGGAGGCAGCCAATGGACCTGAAACGCACTGCGTCCCTGGCCGGCGACATCCTCGGGCCTGTGGCGGGGCCACCACTACTGTACCGCAGCGTCCAGGAACGGATCAAGCGCTACATCTTGGAGCACGACCTGCAGGCCGGCGATCCCCTCCCCCCTGAGACCCACCTGGCTCGCACCCTGGGCGTCAGCCGCTCCTCCGTGCGCGAGGCGGTCAAAGCCCTCGAATCGCTGGGCATCCTGGAGACCCGCCCCGGCAAGGGGCTCTTTGTGCGCCCCTTCTCTCTTGACCCCATCCTGGATAACCTGGCCTATAGCCTCCTGTTCGATCGGGACAGCGTCACCGAGCTCTTAGAGGTGCGCGAGCACCTGGAGGTGGGCCTGCTGCCCCAGGCCATGCGCACCCTCTCCCCCGGCCAGCTTGAGCTCCTGCGCAGCCTAGTGCGGCGCATGCAGGAGAAGGCCGCCCGGGGCGAGCCCTTCCCCGAGGAAGACCGCTTCTTCCACCGCACCTTAAGCGAGGCCACCGGCAACCGTCTGCTGGTGAAGCTGCTGGACGTGTTCTGGATCGTCTTCCTGCGTCTGCGCAATCGCACCGTGCGGGTGGACCCGGCACCCCAGCGCACCTGGGAGCACCACCAGCGCATCCTGGCGGCCATCGAGGCCGGGGATGTGGCAGCTGCCCAGCAGGCCATGGTGGCGCACTTCAGCGACCTACACCGTCGGCTGGCCCTGGCCCAACCGGGCCCCCGGGGTGCCGCGCCGCAGACAGCCGATGAGGCGTCGACGCCGGGGGGCCGGCAGCGGGAGGGCGAGGCGTGAGGACCGCTGAGGCGGCGGACGCTCAGGCGTGGACGTGGTCGGCGGCGCTGCGAGGAGTAGTGCCGCCGCTGATCACCCCGCTGGATGCGGCTGGGCATGTTGACCGAGGGGCCCTGGCTGCGCTGGTGGAGCACGTCCTGGCAGCGGAGTGCAGCGGGCTGTTCGTGTTGGGGGGCTGCGGCGAGGGGGCCTGGCTCACGGCGGCGCAGCGGGCGGCGGTGGTCCGCACCGCCGTGGCCGCTGCGGCGGGGCGGGCGCCGGTGCTGGCCGGCGTGCTGCTGCCCGGCACGGC
>JBHOQS010000016.1:0-153704 GCA_042408875.1 Chloroflexota bacterium
GGGCGCCGGTGCTGGCCGGCGTGCTGCTGCCCGGCACGGCGCCGGCCTGCGAGGCCGCTCGGCAGGCGGCGGCCGAGGGGGCGGATGCGCTGGTGGCCGGTTCGCCCTACTACTACACCATCGATGCCGCCGCCCAGCGCCGCCACGTTGAAGCGATCCTGGCAGCGACCGCGCTGCCAGTGCTGCTGTACAACATCCCGCAGGCCACGCAGCACGTGCTGGCGGTCGAGACCGTGGCGGCGCTAGCAGCCGAGCCGCGGGTGCTGGGGATCAAGGACTCGGCGGGCGACCTGGTGGCCTTCTCACACCTGCTGGCCCTGCAGCAGGTACGGCCGGGCTTTGGCGTCTTGCAGGGTCACGAACAACTCATGGCCGCCAGCCTGCTGCTGGGGGCTGACGGTCTGGTGCCGGGGCTAGCCAACGTGGCGCCGGGGCTGTTCGTAGCGCTGCACCGGGCGGCGGTGGCCGGGGATGTGGTCGCGTGTATGCAGTGGCAGGAGGAGATCGCCGCCCTGTGGATGCTCCACCGGCAGGGGCACTGGCTGGCGGCGTTGAAGGCGGCCTGCGCCGTGCTGGGCCTGGGTAGCGGCCTGCCAGCGGTGCCGCTGGCCCCGGTCAGCCCCGCCCAGCGCCAGGCAATTGCCGAGATCGTCCGCCGGCACGTGCCGGGGACGGCACCGACAGGTACGCTGGGCGCCAGCACCCCGGCGGGTCCACACGGGTGAAGGGAAAGCATCGGGAGACTGTGGACTGTGAAAGGAGCAAGGTAATGCAGCAAATGCCGCAGATCTGCAGGACACGACCACCGGTGATCACGCGGCGGCGTTTCGTCGCAACAGGTGGAGCAGGCGCCCTCGGCCTCCTGGCGGCCTGTCGCGCAGCTACTCCGGCGCCGGACGAGAGTGCCGCGCGACAAGCGGCAGACCTCAAGGGGGTAACAGTAGAGTACTGGATCCAGAATGCGCTGGACCACCCGGAGGGCATGGCGAAAGAGAAGGTGATGCAGGATTTCACGGCACGGAACCCGCACGGCATTACCGTCAGTGCGACGGGAGGCGCCACTATCCAGAAAGTCGTCGCAGCCGCGGCCGGCGGTGCACCCCCGGACCTCGTGGACGGCTTTCACTTCAACATGTGCGAGCTGTTCGCCCGTGGCGCGACGGTGGAGATCGATGCCGAGCTCAAAGGCAATGCTGACTGGAGTCGAGCGCGGCCGAACATTTATCCGGAGATCGCCACCGGCTTCACCTGGAAGGGCAAGCTGTTTGCCGTGCCGCTCTACAGCAGCTTCTTCGCTATGTACTACCAGCCGGAGTACCTGAAGCGTGTTCATCTGCCCGTGCCGCCACCCAGGAGCTGGGGCTGGGAGGAATTCCTAGACTACTGTCGTAAAGCAAGCAGCCTGCCGGAGATCACCGGCTACGACGACCAGTGGTCGTACTCGCGCACCGGTATGATGGTCCTGAACAACGGCCACCGTTTCATCAGCCAGGATGGCACGAAGTTCAGCTACAACAGCCCCGAGGCGCTCGACACCGTGGAGTTCCAGCTCACCATGATCAGGCAGGGCCTCATGCGCGCCCACGACGGCTCTGCCAGTGGAGGCTACTCGGAGAAGCTGCCAGAAGGGAAAGTCGTCTTCCAGTTTGCCGTGGCGGCGCGCGTGCCGCGCTACCGCGAGCAAGGCGTCCAGTTCGCCACCTGCTACTATCCCCTGGGGCCGGGCAATCGGGCCAGGCAGAACTACACGCACGGCGAGTCGTACGGGCTCGCGGTGTTCCGCAACAAGGATGGGAAGAAACAGCAGGCCGCCCTGCTGGCTGCGCTGTGGGCCACGCGCCCTGAGTCAGCGCTGGTGTTCGCCGAAGTCGGCGGCACCCCGCCGGCTTACCGCAATGCCGTGGAGTCTCCGGAGCTCCAAGGGCGGTTCAAGCAAGATCCTGACGTGTGGGCCTTCTACGAGCTCCTGCCAACCTACATCCCGATGCCGAACTTCCCCGGCTTCGCCTCCGTGCGGGCACTCGGCGACCAGATGATTCGTGAGATTTGGGCTGGCAAAGTATCGGCACGAGAAGGTCTGAACGAATACACGCGCCTGGCGCAGCAGACCCTTGATGAAGCGCTGCGCTCCTGAGCAGAGCGCTCGGCTCTGCTAGCATACATCTGCCGGTCTATCTTACTATATATTTACTGGTCTGCGACTGGTCTGTTAGAGACTTGCCTGCTCAAGGCTACACCAGCGTGAAGAGAGAGCCGCGCATGCATCGCTTCGTCGTGTCACGTGATGACACCCTCTACGAGGCTTTTCCGGACGTACTCCTTCTGCCGGACGGCCGCCTGCTGTGCACCTACCGGGAAGGGGACGCCCACGCCCCGCTGGAGTTCACGCGTCTCGTCGTACGCGAGAGCCGTGACCGCGGGGCCACCTGGTCGGCGCCACAGGTGCTGGCTGAGGCGGTCCGCGGCAGCACACCCCGCGAGCGCTGGTGGTACTGGAACTGTCCGCGCCTCGCGCGCCTGCGCGACGGACGCCTGCTGCTCTCCTGTGACACGCTGTACCGCACAGCAGACGGCCGGGAGCAGAGTGCCGAGGCGCATATCTGGCTGTGGGAGAGTACTGACGGCGGCCGTACCTGGCAGGAAGGGCGGGATAGCGGCGTCCGCGGCATCGTGCCCGACCGTGTGGTGGAGACGCCGCAAGGCGCGCTCCTGCTCGGCGCACACTACCGCGACGAGGCCGGCGTCTACAACCAGGTGGTCTGGCGCTCTGAGGACGGTGGCCAGACCTGGCAGGGCCCGGTCAGGATCGCCGCTGATACCGCCTTACGGCACTGCGAGGGCAGCATCGTGGTGCTGGGTGATGGCACGCTGGTGTGCTACATGCGTGAGAACTCCGGCCTGGGGCTGTCGGGCTGTAAAGCGCTCTCCCGCGACGGCGGGCGCTCCTGGGCGGGTCCGTATCCGACCCAGCTGGTGGGCTGCCACCGCCCCACCGCTGGGCTGCTGGCCGATGGGCGCGTGCTGATCACCTTCGGGCTGCGCTTCGGCAACGGCAACCGCGACGTCTACGCCTACGTGGAGAGCCAGGAGAGCGCCCGCGAGCCTGACCGGCTCCACCAGCGCGGCACCCTGCTGTGCCTCGACCACGACAATCACCCGCAGCCAGACTCAGGCTACACCGGCTGGGCGCAGTTTCCCGACGGCGAGGTGCTGTGCGTCTACTACATCAAAGCCGACGCCCCGCGCTGTTACATCAAAGGCTGCGCCTTTCGCCTCGACGAGCTCGTCTGGTGAGCCCAGCTGCCTGATCCCAGTATCACCAATACCGCCTCTGGATCAATGCCGCGCTGGGCGCGTCCGGCCGCGGCTGCGGCATGTACGTAGCCCTGTTCGTGCGATATGATGTTCAGAGCAGGCAACGTGGGCGCAGTCCCGCCAGGAGGTCCTCCACAAGAGCGTAGCGCTTGAAGAGCACCCGTCCACTCTGGCCCCGCCATAATGAACGCTAGCCAGCCTGACCTGCTCGGCAGTGGAGTGCTCCTCAGGGAATCGTATAGCGCACAAAAAAACAAAGAAAATCAAAGAACGATGAGCTGAGCAAGAGCGTGACAAGGAGGCTAGTTGGTATGGACCCACAGTCCAGGATACCCGAACAGACGCGTGCCTATGTGCTGATCCACGCGGAGCTAGGAAAGACCCAGGAGGCCGTCGCAGCGCTACGGCAGTTCCCCGGCACACGCCTAGTCAACATCGTAGCCGGGCCCTACGACATTGTCGCAGTGATCGAGGCGCCGAACCCCACGGCCCTGGGGGAGATAGTGCTGTCCACGATCCACAGCCTGCCGGGGATCAAGGATACCCTGACGCTCATCGCCGTGGCCTGAACCGCTATAAGGCATAGCGGAGAACGCACAGCGCGGAGAACGCACAGAAGGGACGAGCACAGAACGAGGTCGTGCGATGTTCGAGACCTACGTCGGTACCACTACCGGCGTATACTGCCTGCGGGAGGCCGCTGTGGACCCGCTGGGCCTCCACTCCGAGCGCATCCAGGCCATCTACGCCTGGCGCGACGGCGCCAGCGGGGACACGATCATGCTCGCCGGCAGCTACGGGAACGGGCTGTATCGCAGTAGCGACAGCGGGCGCACCTGGTCACCGGCGAACATAGGCCTGACCGCCTCAGCGTTCCGGTGTTTCGCCCCTGATCCCTGGACCCCCGATGCAGTCCTGGCCGGCACCGAGCCGGCGCGTCTTTATCGCAGTCGCGACGGCGGCCAGACCTGGCAGGAGCTCGCGGGCATCACGCGTATCCCCGGGCACGAGCGCTGGTTCCTGCCGTATTCGCCGCGGGCGGGCGCCCTGCGCAACGTCTACGCCCCGCCGGGCCGGCCGGGCCGGCTCCTGGCCTCCGTCGAGGTAGGCGGCCTGCTCAGCAGCGACGATGGCGGTGAGACATGGACCTGCACACCGGTGATCCAAGATGAAGACATCCATTACATCACCGGCCATCCGCACAATCCCGATCTGCTGTACGCTGCGCTGGGCTACGCCTCTGTGACCCACCGCGGGAGCTCTGCGGCACCCCAGCTCGGGGGCGTTGCTCGTTCCCTCGATGGTGGTGTGACCTGGCGCAAGGTGGAGACCGATTACACCCGCGCCGTCCTGGTACCGCTGGCGCAGCCGGAGCTGCTGCTGGCCGGCCCGGCCCCGCAGGTCGGGCGGGGCGGGCGCATCGTCGTCTCGCCCGACGGGGGCGAGACCTGGCAGCCGGCAGGCGCGGGTATTGGTATCCCGATGGCCGACATGGTGGAACAGTTCGTGGCTGCGCCTGATGGAACGGTCTGGGCGCTCTGCTCAGCTGGGCAGCTGCTCGTGGGCACGCCTGGCGAGTGGGTCTGGCGCCCCGCCCTGCCGACCGATGCGGGGCTCATCGTACACTCTGTCGCCTTCGTACCCGCATAGCGGGGGAGTCTGTCTCTACGGCGGTGCGGCCTGCTCGCTCGCGGTACTCCTCACCTGTTCGACCCACGGGATGCCGGGACAGTCCTGCTCGGTGAGCACGCGCCCTGGAGTGCCTGCAGCTGTCGCCAGGGTATGAGTTCGGGCGCCACCGCAGCGATGATGTGCCAGGTATAGGCCTGAGAGAAGCCCATGCCGGGTTGTGTACAGGTCTGCGCGAGTGGCTATCGTGGGGTAGCCATATAAGTGGTGAGGGCGGAGGGATTCGAACCCTCGACCGACGGATTAAAAGTCCGCTGCTCTGCCTGCTGAGCTACGCCCTCGCATCAGGGGAGGGCCGGGAGTGACGGCATGTGACCGTTTGTCTCCTCGGCGCACAGTTCCATACACACTCCCGCCGTTCCAGCACGTGCCGGCTGCCAGCTCCGTCACGCCATACTGCCAGACGTATTCTCCCCCGGCCGCGATCTGCTGTCAACTCGCTGTCACTGCGCTCTCGGGCCATTCCAGCGGCGGGTATGCCCGCTCGGTGCATCAAGTGGGTAGCCTGATCGACGGCAGGGTAGGCCGTAGGGAACGGCTCGTGTAGCGGCGCCGGGGGCGAGAGAGTGCCAGGCCTCGAGCGGCACCGGGCCGGTGCTGGATCTCCCCTCTGGTCAAGCCGCTGCGTTGATACGTTACTTTGTTGCATCTGTAGTTGTATCTGCTAAGGAGAAAGAAGTGTAAATAGTGTAAAGTGTAAATGGAGAGCGGAGAGCCTCGTGCGTCCTGGGAAAATGCACGCCGACGCAGTGGACACCGGTGCATCGCTCGTGCGCCAGTTGCTGGCCGCCCAGTTCTCGCAGTGGGCGGCCCTTCCTATCGAGCCGATCCCTTCCGCCGGGACGGACGATGCCATCTACCGGCTCAACCAGGATCTGGCCGTGCGACTCCCCCCGCATCCACTGGACGGCCCACCAGGTGGAGAAGGAGTACCGGTGGCTGTCGAAGCTCGCTCCGTACCTGCTACTCGCTATCCCAGCCCCGCTCGTCATCGGACGCCCCGCCGAGGAGTACCCGTGGCGCTAGTCGGTCGGCCCCTGGCTGGGGGCCGAGACCGCGCCCATCGACCGCATCAGCCACCTGGGTGAAGCGACGGTGGACCTGGCGCGGTTCGTGGCCGCCCTTCAGCGGCTCGATCCCACCGGCGGGCCAGGCCTCGGGGAGCATGACCTCTCCCGGGGCCTGCCACTGGCGAGGAGAAGATGTCCACACCCAGGCTGCGATCGCGGCGCTCCGGGGCATGGTCGACACCGGCGCGGTAACCGTGGCGTGGGTGCCGCCCTTCAGGCACCCTTCTGGCAAGGGCCACCTATCTGAATCCACGGCGATCTGTCCGCCGGAAACCTGCTGGTGGCGCGAGGCCGGCTCAGCGCCGTCACCGACTGGGGGCTGCCTGGGCGTGGACGATCCAGCCTGCGACTTGATGGTCGCCTGGACGCTCTTCTCTGGCGGGAGCCGGGTTGGCTCCCGCGCTCCTCCTAGCCTGGTGGAAGGCCGTTGCGGGGTGCAGCTTCGGCTGTTTCAGCTCTGCGGTGCCCCTGGCCGCGGGTGGGAGGGAGCGAAGGGCAGTGCTCAGGCCGGGCCGGGGGCGTGGATGAGACCGCGCTGGAGGGCCAGCGCGATCGCTTCCATGCCGTTGCGGACACCGAGCTTCTCGAGGATGCGGGCGCGGTGGTTCTCGACAGTCTTGGGGCTCAGACCCAGGTGGACGCCGATCTCTTTGCTCGTAGCACCGCGAGCCATGAGGGCGAGGATCTCCCGCTCGCGGTCGCTGAGCTCATCGTGGCTGGGGACGCCGGGGCGGCGGGCCCGCGCCCGTTCGATGACACGGCGGGTGATCGATGAGTGCAGCACGGCCTCTCCCTCAGCCGTAGCGCGGATGGCCTGGGCCAGCTCCTGGCTAGTGGCGGTCTTGACCAGGATGCCGTCCGCCTCGGCGTCCATGGCGCCGAAGAGCGTGTCGTCGTCGTCATACATAGTTAGGACCAGCACATGGATATTCGGATAGGTGCGCTTGACTGTGCGACAGAGTACCAGGCCGTTCGTCCCGGGCAGGCGCACGTCGGTGACGAGCACATCCGGCCGGCGGTCAGGGTGGCGCTCCAGCCAGGCCAGCGCCTCCTGCGCTGTACCAAAATCAGCGACGACCTCGAAGCTGCCTTCGCTGCCGATCCAGGAGCGCAGCGCATCGCGCAGGACACGGTGGTCGTCGACAAGTGCTACACGGATCATTACGCCCCCTCCTTATTGCCCTGGTGACCCTGGTGACCCTGGTGATACCTGGAGATCAAAGAGCGAACTCGCCGGACGCAGGCACCGCTCTAGCAGGCCCTAACGCTCGCTTCTCCTGGCCCAGGGCTGTTGTACTCCAGAGAGGAGGTAGGCGACAATGCCCCACGGGCTGCATATCCCTGCGCATCTGGCGGTAGCTATGCGGCCTCGGGAGGGACCATATGTCCCCCTCGAGGTCCCCGAAAGGCCTATGCCGGCGCGTGCGTCTCTAGGCCTAGAGGGCAGCTCTGGAGGGCTGAAAGGCGCACGTCCAGGCGAGCGGGGTTCGGGAGCGTAGAGGGAGCGGGAACGGGCAGCACAGCGCCGCGTTGGCACCGCACGCGTACCATGCTCGGAGAGCACCTCCCAGCCCCCCAACTACGGGTCGAATGGAGAAGTAGCGTAGTAGCGTAGAATGTAGAATAATAGAATAGATATAGAATAGATATAGATAATGAGAGTAAAATGTAGAAGACAAGAAAAAAGAGTAGAGTAAAGACGCAGGTTCCGGGCGAGGTGAGCCAGCAGCGATGCCACGGGACATCGAGGTCTACTACCGCGACCAGGTGTATCTGATCCGGCGGGCACGGGATGGACGCCTGCTGTTGCGCGACCGCGAGCACGGGACGCTGGCCGAGCTTACCGAAGCGGAGGACGAGGCGACGGCGCTGGCGCAGGGGCTGGTGCGGGCACCCTTCGCCGGGGGCTCCTGGTGGATGCGCGCGGAGGACCGCCAGCGGCTGGAACGGTATAGCGAGAGCGGGGTGCTGCCGGAACTAGCCTATGTGCTGCCGCTGTGGGGGATCGAGATCGAGCGGGTGATGGATTTCCTGCGCGAGTATGCCGCGCTGCTGGAGGAACACCCTGCGGAGCAGATACGCGCTCGGGCCTGGCGCGTGCGGGCGGCTATCCGCCGCCTGAAGGAGGCGCGCAGCTTCGACTCCCCGGCGGTCCTGCCAGAGGACGCGTTTCCCGAGTGGACGAGGGAGTAGGGCGAGCCGTCGTGGGCGGCCCAAGCGCTTCCAGGCTACTGTGGCTACTGCGGCGGGTCGATCGGCAGCATCTGTCGGTATGCGCCAGGGCGAGCAGGCCGGTGCGGGGTGTGGCACCCCTCCAGGCCCGCTAGGGGCCGGCCTCTATAATTGCGTTGCCACCGCGGGGATACGCGGGCTATCTGCAAGGTCGGGCCACTGCTCCTGCTCTTGCTCCCTCTCCAGCAGTCGTCGAGGCTATCAGCGCGTGATCTCCTAGCCCTGCGCGCACCACGTATGTTGCCACTTGGGTGCGGTTGCGAAGCTGTAGCTTGTCAAGAACGCTGCGAATGGAGTTTTTAACGGTCTTTTCGCTGACGCCGACGCGCCGGTTCTCTGATCCTGGGGCTCCTGAGCCGCCCCAGCGTCTTCCAGGGGATGCTCGCGCCGGCACGCAGGCCGGTCGGGCACAACCATAGTGCCATCAAGACCTATGAGGGTCCAGAGCGGAACGAACTCACATGGGCGCAGGCCATGGACGCCTGGCTATACCACCGCTTGCGGCTCCACGGACAAGAACAAATGGTATGTACATTGCATCGAATGTGTATTAACTATACGTGGTAGCTCTATGTCGTGCTATGGGAGCTCGCTGGCTCGTAACGCCGCGAAGCCAGCCCCTTCCCGTAGCCGGGGTGTTCCAGTCTATGAGCTTGCACCGGCGACAGCTTCGGCTTGCTCCAGTGCTGGACGTGACTGCTTCGCTGGGCGGCCTGCTCGTGGCGCTAGGCCTGGGCGCAGCCACGCTGCGCGCTCTGGCGTTACGGCCGCGCCTGCATCTACTGCTCCAGGAGTGGAGCGGCGCGACCGCGGTGTCACACGCCAGGCTTACACCGGCAGAGCGACTGGCCGTGGCCAGGGCGCTCACAGCCTATCTCGACGGGGCGGCCGCCGAACTGCGCACACTCTGGCAGCACGAAGGAGCACCGCCCGGCGGCGCCACCCCGCGGGCGCAGGCACACCTGCGCGACGTGCGCGCGATCTTCCAGTGGCTGCGACGGTTGCGCCTCGCTGGCTTGGCTGCCCTCGCAGCAGTGCTGCTGCCTGCCTCTCTGCGCACCCGCGTGCTGCACAGCGCGGGCAGGAGCAGCCTGGCCGCGGCGGGTCTGCTTGCCCTGGCTGCGCTGATCGACTTCACTCGCCTCTTCGCCGGTTATCACCGCCTCTTCTTCCGAGATGAGAACTGGCGCTTGGAGCCTCAGGAGGATTACCTGGCGCTGCTCTATCCAGAAGCGGTATACCGTCTCGGCGCTCTCCTCTGGAGCGTGCTCTGGGCGGCGACCGGCGGCGTCTTGCTCCTGCTCGCCCGCGTGCCCTACTCGAGGATCCAGCGGTCGATCTCGCGAGAGTAGCTGATCAACTCGTGCGGCTCAAAGAAGAGCGCCAGCTCGCTGGCCGCGGTCTCGGGGCCATCCGAGGCGTGGATGAGATTGCGCAGACCCTGTAACGCGAAGTCGCCGCGGATGGAGCCGGGCGCCGCCTCCCACGGCCGCGTTGCGCCGACCATGGTGCGCACGACTGTGATCGCTTCTGGCCCTTCCAGCGCAGCGACGACGCTTGGCGAGGAGGAGATGTGCTGTACCAGGGACTCGTAGAAGAACTTGCCCTGGTGCACGGCGTAATGCCGCTCTGCCAGGGCGCGGTCGATCTGCATAAGCTTCAGCCCGACGATCTTCAGGCCACGACGTTCGAAGCGGCCCAGGATCTCGCCCACCAGGCCGCGCTGCACTCCATCGGGCTTGATAATCACTAACGTGCGTTCCAAGGATCGCTACTCCTCTTTTATCTTATATTTCCTTATATTTTTTTATTTACTGCGTTATTCACGTATTATGTTTTGTTTTATACTTTACTTTGCATACTTTATGTACAGATCTAGTGGTAAGTGAACTCTGCCGCGTGTCTCTCGCTCCTAGCCATCCCGGCGGCCAGTGAGCCTGCGCTGCGCGTGCGCACCGGGCGGCTGCGGCACAGCGTCCGCGTTGCCTCTTCGCCGAGTCAGGCGCGGCGCCGGCACACCAGCAGGGGATGCGCAGGCGTCCAGCGACGAGCCTATTCCACGGCTAAGCGCCGCACGGCCTTCCGCAGCTCCAGGCGGACCAGGCCGGTGTTGGCGTCCCGCTGCGCCAGTACCAGCAGGAGCCGCCCGTTCGCCGCTGCTGCCAGCACTGCACCGTCGTCGGCTTCGAGAATAGCCTCTCGCAGGGCACCGGCGCCGAGATGGTCCAGCCCCTTGCGCAGGGCAGCGAGCATCGACCCGAGGAGGGAGGCCACCAGCGCGCCCTCCTCTCCGGACCACGTGCTGGCAAGGGGCTGCCCCGCTGCATCATACAGCACGGCGCCGGCCACACCGTCCTGTCGCAAGAGAGCCTGCAGCACGTCCTGCATGTCTCTCATCTCCTTACCCGGCCTCTGAAGTCGCCGCGGCACGGCGCACCAGGCGCAGCGCCTGGCCGTATTGGTCGATGGCTGCCTCGTACTCGCCCAGGCGGTGATACACCCCCCCGAGCAGGCGCCGAAGATGGAGATCCTCACCCTGCTCGTCGAGCAGGCGTGCCAGCGTCTCGGCCAGCGCGCACAGCTCCTCGACAGCAACCGTCTGACCGGCCAGCGCGGCTTCGGCCCGCGCCGCCAGCGCTGCAACGTCCTGGGCTGGCTGCTGCGCCAGCCCAGACACATGGCCGGCAGGCTCCAGCGCGAGCGGCGCGGGCACCGGTTCCTCGGCGACGTCCGGCTGCTCCGGTGCAGGTGTCGCGGCCGCTGCTTGAGCGGCCGCGGCTTCGGTGCCGGCTGCTGAGACGGCGATCGCTTCGCCCAGCGCTGGCTCGGGCTCGGGTGGCGCCGCTGCCTCCTGCATCTCTATCTCCTGCTCCTGTGCTTCCCGCACTGGCGCTTCGGCCGGGCCGGGCTCGGCGGCCGGGGCCACTGCCGCGGCCACACCCGGCGCAGCCTGAATCCCTCGCTCTAGGTCGAGCTCGAGCACCGGTAACGCCTCCGGCAGGGTCAGGCGGCCCGGCGGGAGGCCAGCGAAGAGCTGCCGTGCCAGGCAGTACTCAGGGTCGATCTCCCCGGCCTGCTCCAGGAAGGCGCGGCCCTCCTGCACGCGATCGCCGTTCACCCACAGCTCTCCCAGCAGCAGCAGCGCCTTGAGACAGTGCGGCCGCCGCAGCAGCACGGCGTTGCACACGTCCGCAGCTTCGCTGCGCCGCTCCGCCAGCCAGAGGGCGTAGCCCAGGCTCAGTAGCAGGTCCGGACGCTCCGGCGCCTGCTGCAGCAGGTACCGCAGCTCGGCAGCGGCGTGTTCGAGCAACCCGCCGCGCAGGTAGACGCGGGCCAGCCAGGCTCGCGTCCGCACCGCTGGCGCAGCGGGATCCACACGCTCCAGGTGGTGGCTTGCGTCGGCGTAGCCAGGGGCAACTTCAAGGGCGCGGCGGTACTGTACTGCAGCCCCCGCACGATCACCGTTCGCCTCCAGGATGAGGCCGAGGCCGGCGTAGGCCTGGGCGTCCTCTGGGTCAAGCTCGAGACACTGCGCGTACTCCTCGCGCGCCGCACTGAGGCGGCCGAGCGCGAGGTAAGCGGCGGCCGCAGTACGATGCGCCTGCAGATGCAACGGGTAGCGATCGAGGAGAGCAGTCGCGATGCGCAGGGCCTGCTCCGGTTCGCCGGCCGTGAGGAGCCGGCCTGCTTCTGCCAGCCATTGTGAGGGGGTGCGCTGCGCCATGGCTCCACATGACCCTGTCTGCGTCAGTCTGCCGGGAAGCGCACGATCTGGTCGAGGCGCTCTGCACCGTCCGCCAGCGGCCCGATCATCGCTGCGTTCAGCCAGCCGTCCGTGAACACGGCGTTCGCCACGGCCTGGATCTCCTCAGCGGTGACGGCGTCGATGGCTGCGGTCACTTCGTCTACAGTTTCGATCTGGCTGGTCAGGAGCTCCTGGCTGCCGTACCAGCCGGCGACGCTGCGGCTGTCCTCCATGCGGAGCTGGAGACGCCCCTTGGAGAACTCCTTGGCTCGCTGGAGCTCCTCTGCCGGGACCGGCACGCGGCGCAGCTTCTCGACTTCAGCCAGGATGGCCTGGATAGCCGGCTCGGTATTCTGCGGATGCACCCCGGCGCTGACCACTGCCGCGCCTGTATCGCGCAAGAAGTGGACGTAGGAGCTCACGTCGTAAGCGAGGCCGCGCTTCTCGCGAATCTCCTGGAAGAGCCGCGAGCTCATACCCTCGCCCAGGATGACGTTCAGCAACCCCAGGGCGTAGCGGCGCGGGTCGCTCTGGGCCAGCGCCCGTCCACCGATGCACAGATAGGTCTGTTCGGTGTCCTTCGCCTGTGTGCGAATACGGCGGCCCGGGGCCGGCTGCGCCGGTAGCGGCGTCTGCACCTGGCCTGGCGGCAGGTCCGCCATAGCGCGCGCCACCTTGTCGATAACCACGGGCGTCTGGACGTCGCCGGCAATGGACACGACCATGTTCTGGGGTGCGTAGTGCGTCTGCCAGTACTCTAGCAGCATCTCGCGCGTGATGCCGCTCACCGACTCGCGCGTGCCAGCGATGTCGCGGCCGAGCGGGTGGTCTGGAAAGATCGCCGCGTCCATCAGCACGTGCACCCAGTCCTGCGGCGAGTCCATGTACATGCTGAGCTCCTCCAGGATGACGCCCCGCTCTTTCTCGACCTCTGCCGGGAGGAAGAGCGGATGCAGGAGCATGTCAGACAGCACATCGAGTGCCAGGTCGAAGTGTTGGTGTCCGACCTTGGCCCAGAAGATGGTAAGCTCTTTGTCGGTGACAGCGTTGAGCACGCCTCCGACGCCTTCGATGGCCTCGGAGATTTCGCGCGGGGTCGGGCGCTTCGCAGACCCCTTGAAGAGCATGTGCTCGATAAAGTGCGAGATGCCGGAGAGCGCCGGCGCCGTCTCGTAGCGCGACCCGGCGCCGCAGAAGAAGGTGAGGCTCACCGAGCGGGTGTGCGGCATCTCGCTAACGATGATGCGCAGGCCGTTGGAGAGCGTCGTCTTCGTATACGGTAGTGTCGTCGTAAGCAGCGACATATCTCCTCGAATCATCAATCATACCGGAGCCGTCTGGATACGGCTCCGGCTAAGGATACCATGGCGCTTCGGGCCTTCCAAGCAGGAGAGGTCGAGTCATGCCTGAGCTGCCCGAGGTCGAGATCGTCCGCCGCGACCTGGAGTCGCACGTGCTGGGGCACCGTGTGGCCTCTGTCGAGGTGCTGTGGGAGCGCAGCATCGCCACCCCGGCAGCACCGGAGTTCGTGCGCCGCCTGACGGGGCGGGCCATCACCGGCGTGGACCGGCGGGGCAAGTTCCTGCTGCTGCGGTTGGACAGCGGCGAGACGCTAGCCGTGCACCTGCGCATGACCGGCCGGCTGCTCGTCCGGCCGGCAGGCGCGGCGCCGGATCCCCACCTGCGCGTGCGCATCGTCCTGGAGGACGGTGCTGAGCTCCGGTTCGCTGACCAGCGCAAGTTCGGCCGCCTCTACCTGCTCGATCCGTCCGGCCTTGAGGCGCTGCTCAGCCGCCTCGGCCCGGAGCCGCTGAATGCCCAGGCCGGGCGAGAGCAGTTCCTGGCGCTCCTGCGCCAGCGCCGAGGCGCCCTGAAGCCGCTTCTGCTCGACCAGGCCACCATCGCTGGCCTCGGCAATATATACGCCAACGAAGCACTCTTCCGTGCCGGGCTGCACCCACTACGCCGCGCCGAGAGCCTGAGCGAACAGGAGCGCCTGCGGCTCTACGAGGCCGTGCGGGAGACGCTCCAGGCGGCGATCGAGCACGGCGGCACCTCGATCGCCACCTTCCTGAGCGCGCTGGGGACCTACGGCCGCAACCAGGAGTACCTGTTGGTCCACCAGCGCGCCGGCACGCCCTGCCCGCGCTGTGGCACGCCTATCGAGCGGATCGTTGTGGCCGGGCGCGGCACGTTCCTCTGCCCGCGCTGCCAGCGCCTGTCCTGAGGCTACTGGTGCGGCAGCTCCGGCGCGCCGGTGACCAGGGCCGCGGCGATCTCAGCGCCCACCCGGGCGTTCTGCCTGATCAGAGCAATGTTCACGGCCAGCGTGGCGCCGCTGCTGGCCCGCTCCAGGTAGGCCAGGAGGAACGGCGTGACCGCCTTGCCGCGTACGCCGGCCTCGCGCGCGGCAGCAAGTGCTTCTTCTAAGAGGCGCTCGAAATGAGCGGGGTCGAGCGCCTGCTCGGCCGGCGGCGGGACGCATACCAGGAGCCCATGGCGCTGCCCCAGCGCTCGCGCCGTACGAATGATCCGCGCTGCTTCGTGTGGGCTATCGACGCAGGCATCGACCGGGAGACCAGAGGTGCGCACGTAGAACGCCGGGAACTCGCCGGTCTGGAAGCCCAACACTGGCACACCGGCTGTCTCCAGGTACTCCAGCGTGGCTGGCAGGTCAAGCACGGACTTCGCTCCGGCACAGACCACAGTGACCGGGGTGCTCGCCAGCACCGGCAGGTCGGCGGAGACGTCGAACGTCGCCGTAGCATGGCGATGGACCCCGCCGATGCCCCCGGTGACGAACACCTCGATACCAGCGCGGGCAGATGCCCATGCTGTCGCCGCGACCGTCGTCCCGCCCCAGGCTCCTTGCGCCAACGCCACTGGGAGATCACGCACCGAGCACTTCCACGTCCCGGCCCGCTCCCCGAGCGCGCAGATCTGTTCCCGCGCTAGGCCGACCACGACGCGCCCGTCCACGATGCCGATGGTAGCCGGGACCGCGCCTCGAGCGCGCACCTCCTCCTCAACCGCCAGCGCGGTCTCGACGTTGGCCGGCCGCGGCAGCCCGTGGGTGAGGATCGCTGTCTCCAGAGCTACCACCGGCCGGCCCTGCCCGAGCGCAGCCGCCACCGCCGGGGCTACGACGAAGAGGTCAGTTAGTCTGTCCATAGCAAAAGCAAACTCCTGCTCCCTCATGCGCCAGCAGGGGCTCCTGCGCTAGAGGCCACCGCGCACACGTAGACGCCCACGACTTTGAACGGCACGCGGCGGCCATCAGCGTGGCGCACCAGGGCGCGCTTGAATTCGGCAATCTCGCCGGCAGGCAGATGGCGAGCCAGGAGCTCCGCGTAAGTCGGGCGGCCCGGTGCCGGCTGTGTCTCCAGCCAGGCCCGCACGACACCAGGCGTGATGCGGTGCTCTTCGGTACGCTCTACCCGCTCGCAGCACACGTCGGCGAACCCGGCCGTGTGGAGGAGAGCACGCAGGGTCTCGATGTCAAAGTCCAGCATCGGGTCGCTGGGATCTCGCTGCACCGCCTCTTCTGCCTGCTCCAGGCGCTCCCGCCGGCGCGCCGGCAGGGCATCAGGCGGCAGCAGGCTGGTCAGGCGGGTGTTCTCGCGGTTGATGCGCTCGTAGAACGCCAGGCGTCCACCCGGGCGCAGGACGCGCTGGAGCTCCCGGCAGACTGCGGGCTTCTCCGGCACGAACGCCAGTACACAGCGGAACACAGCGGCATCGAACGCCGCGTCTGGGAACGGCAGCGCTCGGGCGTCGGCGCGTAGAAAGCGCGGCACCGCGACGTCCCGTAATTGCGCCTGCTGCCGGCACCATACGATGCAGCCCTCGTCAGGGTCACAGGCGATCACCCGCCCCTCGTGACCGGCCAGCTCGGCAGCGCGGAAGGCCAGCAGGCCGAGCCCGCAGCCGATCTCCAGCACGCGTGCACCGGGCCTGACGCCAGCGAGCTCCAGGACGCGATCGCGCTGCGCTGCCAGCAACGGGCTGGGCTGCCGCGGGCTGGCCCCGGTGAGGCGCAGGAAGTCCCGCCACTCGCGCGGCGGGGCATCCGGCTTGGCCAGCCGCGCCAGGAACTCACGCCAGGCCTGTACGGCCCCAGCTGGGACGGCGCCCATGTCTCCTATCTCCGCGCTCCAGAACCCCTTCTGACTAATACGAGGAAAAAATACAAAAGAAAAAATACAAAATGAAATATAAAATACAAGGAGAAAAAGGAAATGACTGATGACTATGACCCTGAGAGCCCCGCTGGTGTGGGCAGTCCTGCTCCAGATTGTACCAGGGCGCCGCTATCCCTTGGCCTGCATGCGGCAGTGTGGTAGGCTGTAAGACACGATCGCCACCGCCTGGGACGCTATCTGGAAGTGCGTCTGGCCGGCGCGATGTCACTTTATGGACGAGAGCGTCTGGTCGCTGGTGCTGCGGCTGGCCAGCGTCTTGATCCTGGTGCTGGCGAACGGCTTCTTCGTTGCCGCCGAGTTCGCCCTGGTCGCCGTCCGCCGCAGCCGCGTCGAGCAACTCGTCGCTGCAGGCCACCCGCTGGCGCGGGTCGTGCAGCGCGCCGTTGACCATCTGGACGCGTATCTGGCAGCCACGCAGCTCGGCATCACCATGGCCTCGATCGGCCTGGGCTGGATCGGCGAGCCGGCGCTGGCGGGACTGATCGAGCCGCTCTTTTCCTTCCTGCCCGGGGCGTGGGCGGTGGCCAGCGCGCACGCCCTGGCCACCGCCGTGGCCTTCGCCATCGTCACGGCGTTACATATCGTGCTCGGTGAGCTCGCCCCGAAGAGCCTGGCGATCCAGCGCTCGGAGCCGGTCGCGCTCGCCGTGGCGCCGCCCCTGGAGCTGTTCTACTTCCTCTTCCGCCCTGCCATCTCCTTCCTCAATGGCATGGGGAACCTCGTGCTACGCGTGTTCGGGCTCCAGCCGGCGCGGGGCGAAGAGATGGTGCACTCGCCTGAAGAACTCGAGCTGCTGATCTCTGAGAGCAAAAAGGCCGGTGTGCTCGAGCCCGAGGAAGAGGCGCTGCTGCATCGCGTCTTCGACTTCGCCGAGCTGAGCGCCCGCGAGCTCATGGTGCCGCGCACAGCCATGGTAGCGATCCCGATCAACGCGACGGCCGAGGAGGCGCTGCGCATCGCTGAAGAGTCCGGGCACACGCGCTTTCCAGTCTATGAGAAAGACACCGACCACATCGTGGGCATGGTGCACGTGAAGGATCTCTACCGGCTGGCGCGGCTGGCGCGGCCGTTCTCCTTGCGGGAGATCGTCCGCCCGGTGCTGTTCGTGCCGGAGACGGCACAGGCCATCGACGTGCTCCAGGAGATGAAGCGACGCCATACGCATCTGGCCGTGGTGATCGACGAGTACGGCGGGACGGCCGGCCTGATCACCCTGGCGGATCTGGTGGAGCCAATCGTGGGCGAGGTGCCCAGCGAATTCGAGCCGGCCGAGCGCCCCGATTTTGCGCCCCAGCCCGATGGCTCGGTGCTGATCGACGGCCTGGTGCTGACCCGCGAGGTGAACGAACGGTTCGGCCTCGAGCTGGACGAAGAGCACTACGATACGATCGGCGGCTTCGTCTTCGGTGAGCTCGGGCGCAAGCCCGAGCCGGGCGATGCCGTCACAGTGCACGGGCGCAGCGGCACCTACCGACTGGTTGTCGAGGAGGTGGAAGGGCTGCGTGTGGCGCGGGTGCGGTTGTTGCCTGAGGAGGGGGCCGCGCGCCTGCTCCCTGAGAAACCTGAGGAAGCTGCCTCGTAGGGCACGCGTTTATGCATCGTCCAGCCGCATAGCGTAGTGGATCTGTCGCACGACCTCACGGAAGCCCACGCTGGGATAGAGCCGCTGCCCCACTGCGTTAGGCTCAAGCGTCTCGATCTTGGCGAATCGCAGCCCTTGCTCACGGAAGAACGCCAGCGCTCGCTCCAGAAGCCGCCGGCCGATCCCGTGGCCGCGTAGCTCGCGGACCACGGCAAGATCAACGATGCGCCCTAGGCTCTTCCAGTGGGCCAGCTCGCAGGTGACGTAGCCGCACACCATTCCATCGACTTCGGCCACGAAGTGCCACTCGGGATGGGCTTCCAGGTCTGCCCGCACTGCCGCGCACTTGCGCTCCTGCCAGCGTGTGCCCATGTCTCCGAAGAGCTGGTCCAGATAGTAGTCGATGCTCACTCCGGCGAAGGCGTCCGCGGTGATCTCCAGCACGCGCGGGAGATCTTCAGGGCGGTACGGGCGGATGACAAGCTGTTCCGGGCCTTCTTCCATTGCTTACGTATGCCTGAGTTCCTGACGTTCACCCTGACCTCGGAGGCACACTCCGCTTGGCGTGCATTGTAGCACGGTGCGCTCTCGCGGGCTTGCTGGGCTTGAACTGGCTGGGCTACCATAGGGTTGGCAGGGGCATCATCGTTCGTGCACGTTGCAGATCCATAGCTTCGTGTGGAAGGTGTCAGTTACAGCGGCTCAGGAGCACCGCTCTCGCAAGATAACACTACAGTAGCTGCGTATTGAGCCGCGTTGGTTGGGATGTAGTCGGAAGGGGTGATGCGCTATGCAACACGAAGTAACTATGTCGCTTACTCGCCGGCAATTCGCTGGCTGGTTGCTCGGGAGCGCCACGGTAGGTCTAGCAGGAGCATGTTCCCCGGCACCTCGCCAGGCCCCGAAGGCAGAGCCACAGGCTGAGGGCGACGTGACTGCCTGGGTCTTCCCGCTCACCAGTGACGACAAGGCGGCCTTCTGGGACATGCTCATGGCACGCTTTACGCAGGAAAACCCGCGGGTGAACCCGATCGTCGAAGTCTTGCCCTGGACCGGGCGCCTCGAAAAAATGCTGTCGGCTGTTGCTGCCGGCGTGCCGCCCGATATCGCCTACCTCAATCGCGACTTCGTGCCGCGCTTCGCGGACCAAGGCGCCATTGTTTCTTTGGACACAGTGCTTACCCCAGAGTTGCTGCGGGATTTCCGCAAAGAGGTCCTTGAGCAAAACCGTTACCGAGGGAAGCTCTTTAACTCTCCAATTCTGCTCTCGCTCTACATTCCGTTTCATAACATCGACCTGGCAATACAAGCCGGTCTGGATCCCAACCGGCTGCCCGTGACCTGGCAAGAGTTCGAGGAGTGGGCGGCGAAGATGACCCGCCCCGGTGAGCAGTGGGGCATCGCTCATTCGTGGAGCAGTGAGACGGCTACTGGCACTATGTACATCTGGATCTGGCAGGCCGGTGGCAAGCTCATCGAGGAGCCGGACGGAAAGAAGGCGCTGTTTAACACACCTGAAGGGGTAGAGGCGCTGGAGTACGTGAAGCGCCTGTTCGACCGCGGCTACATCCCGGAGGAGAACAAGGAGGGGAAGGGACCGGGCTTCGGCACCGGGAAGATCGGCATCCTGTGGTGGGGCAGCAATCCTACGCCTGCCTCTTTGCAGAGGGATGCGCCGACTCTTCGGTTTAAAGTCGGCAACGTGCCACAGGGACGCAAGCGGGCCACGTACGGGACGCTGGCCGGCTACGCGCTCTTTGCGCAGGCGCCGAACCGTCGTGCTGCCGAACAGTGGATCCGCTTTATGGCCAGGGCGGAGAACGCTGCTGACCTCCTGAAGCCTACCGGCTACATGCCGCCCATGGCCTCGCTGAAGGCCGAGCAGCTCTGGCCGGGCGATGAGCACCGGGCTAAGATGTTGCAGGAGATGCAGTATGTCAACCTGGACCCGCAGCATCCGTTCTCGCGCGACATGAGCCGGATCCTGGCTGAGGAAGGGCAGCTCGCGCTGTTAGACAAGAAGCCAGTCAAGCAGGCCCTGGCAGATGCAGCGAAGCGGCTGGAGGACACCATCGCTCGAGGCTCGTGATGCGCGCCGCTGTCCTGGAGGCGCCCGGGCGCGTGGCGCTGCACGATGTCGAACCGCCCGAGCCCGGACCGAATGATCTCCTCGTTGCTGTGGAGGTCTGCGGTGTATGCAGCAGCGAGGTCGATCTGTACCTGGGGCACAACCCGTGGGCTTCTTTTCCGATGCGTCTCGGCCACGAGGTCGCTGGCCGGGTGCTCGCGGCCGGCGCCAATGCAGGACACCACTGGATTGGCCAGCGCGTTGCCGCTGTGACCGCGCAGGGAGGCTGTGCCCAGCAGGTAGTCGTCCCGGCCAGCGGCTGTGTCTTGCTCCCGGACGACCGGGCGCCGGAGCAGGCACTGTTGGAGCCCCTCTCCTGCGCAGTAAGTAGCTACGCGGCCATCGCTCCACCTCCTGGAGAAGGCATTATGGTGCTCGGCTGTGGCTTCATGGGCTTGCTGCTGATCCAGTTGCTCAGCCGGCTGGCCGCTCCGCGCTGGCTGCTGGCCGTGGCCCGCTCCGAGCACAGCCTGGTCAGGGCCGTGTGGTTTGGTGCCACGGCCGCCTACACCCTCGACCAGGTCCACCAGCGAGTCGCCGAGTTGTCTAGCGAGTCCGGCGCGGACATCACGGTCGAGGCTACGGGAGCGGAGCAGCCGCTGGCCTGGGCTGCCTCGCTCACGCGCCAGGAGGGCACGCTGGCCATCGTAGGGTACCATCAGGGCGCAGGGCGCCGGGTACCTGTGCATGGGTGGAACTGGAAGGCACTGCGGCTTGTCAACTGCCACGTGCGTCATCCCGTGCGCACCATGGATGGCGCCCAGGGTGCGCTGCACCTGCTCCGGGCGGGGGTGCTGGTCAGCGGTGCGTTGATCAGCCACTGCTTCGCACTTGACGAGGCTCCGCGTGCCTTTGCCGTAGCAGCGGAGCGGCCACCGGATTTCGTCAAGGCCGTGATCCAGCCGTAGGCGCCCGTCGCGCGCCCGCACACCCATTATGCTTGTGCGACATTGCACAAGCGCGCTCGACGCGGTAATCTGCCAGGACGTAGGCTCCCGAGTTCTCACGCCAGCGCGGGAGAATGCCAGCGTAGTGCACTCACGATATCAGGCAGGCAGCAGGCAGAGCTGATATGAACACGGGTACAATCGTGGTCGCGGCGCAGGACCAGGAAGTTGAAGTAGCCGTAACGGTTGGTGCCGTCGTCCACCTGACGGTGCACGTGCAAACCGGTGTGGCGCCTCACTTCTGCGATATCACGGATACGGTGGCGGCGTGCGTGCGGGCCGCTGGCACCCGCACCGGGCTGCTGACCGTGTTCTGCCGGCACACCACGGCTGGCCTGTGCATCAACGAGCACGAGCCGCTGCTCGTGCAGGACATGGCCGAGTTCCTCACGCGCCTGGCGCCGCCTGGCCGGGGGTACCGGCATGATGATTTCAGTGTGCGCACTGTGAACATGAACCCCGATGAGCGCCCCAACGCGCACGCGCATTGCCAGCAGCTCCTTTTGAACAGTAGCGAAAGCATCCCCGTGGCGAACGGCGCGCTCGTGCTGGGCCGCTGGCAACGCCTCTTCATCGTGGAGCTCGACTGCCCTAGGCTGCGTGAGCTCTCGGTCTGTATCATCGGGAGCGTGTAGCCTGGCGCAGAGCAGCGCCACGGCTCAGGGAGCGGCCCCATCGCTGGGATCGACAGCTTCGGGTACTTGGTACCCGGATGATGTACTCGCTCGATGTACTCGATGGGTAATGTAGCAATAGTAGTATAGTAAAATTAAATAGCATATAGTAAGTATATAAAATAATAGTAATAAACGAGACGTAGCGCTATTCGTGGCGAGGCGGGAGCTCGACGACGGGCAGGTGCTGGAGCAGGCGCCAGTGCACGCCCTCGCGGGCGAGGTGGATCGGACGCCCGCTGGCATCGAGGAAGCAGTGCACTGTCTCAGCCTCGGCCAGCGGCGCAGACTGACCGTCGCAGAAGAGAGTATAGATAAAGCGGACGCGGGCCCGCGTCCGCTCGGCCAGCCCGCAGCGCACGTGTACCAGATCATCAAAGCGCGCCGGCGCCAGGTAGCGAATGCGGAGCTCCACGACTGGCATGCGCAGGCCGGCGCGCTCGAGGTCGGCATAGCTCACGCCGTGGTGGCGCAGCCACTCGACCCGCGCGCTCTCCAACCACGGCAGGAAGCTGGCGTGGTGCGCTACGCCCATGGCGTCGGTCTCAGCGTAGCGCACGCGCAGTGACGTCAGGTGGTAGCCTCTGTGTGCTTCGGTCGGCCGCATACGTGCACATTCTAGCACAGCACGCCGGTTAGCTAGGCAACTGCACGCGACCGAAGCCCTCCCGCAGCGCCAGGATCGCCGCTTCGGTGCGGCTGCCTACGTGGAGCTTCTGAAAGATAATGGTCAGGTAGTTCTTGACCGTCTTTTCGGATAGGCCAAGCTGCGCGGCGATACGCTTATTACTATCCCCGCGGGCGACCAGCGTCAGGATCTGGCCCTCGCGCTCGGTCAGGCCAAGGCGCCGCGCCGGGCTGACCTGAGAGGCTAGGCGGGCGAACTCGTTCAGCACCTTCGCCGCCACGGCGGGCTCTACAATCGCCTCCCCCTTGTTGGCGCTGCGGATCGCCCGTACGAGCTCTTCGGCGTCGGCATCCTTCAGCAGGTAGCCGGTCGCCCCGGCCTTGATCGCCTCAAAGACGGTCTCCTCCTGGTGATACATGCTCAGCATGATCACGCGAGTCCGGCTAGAGGTGCTCACGATCTGGCGGGCTGCTTCAACGCCGTTCATCCCCGGCATGTGGACGTCCATAATGACGATGTCGGGCTTGAGCCGCAACGCTGCGGCCACAGCTTCTGCCCCTGTGCTCGCCTCACCGATAACCTGGATATCCGGCTCGAGCTCGAGCAACTGGCGCAGCCCCTGGCGGAACATCGTATGATCATCGGCCAAGAGCACGGCGGTTTTTCCCATCGCGAACAGCCTCTCATCCTGCACGTGTGATGCGTGGCGCCACGCCTTCGTTAACCGTCTAACCGGTATATTCGGCAGGAAGAGCCGGACACTTTAATCGAGGCTCTGAGGAGTGGCTGACCGGTGTGCAGTCCAGCAGGTCATCGAGTACGGCGGGCCACTTAGGGGGACGGATGCAGTGGCACCGCGGCGGTGATGGTTGTGCCCTGGCCTGGCGCGCTGATGATCTCCAGGGTACCGCCGGCTGCCTCGATTCGTTCGCGCATGCCGCCCAGGCCGACGCGACCGCGCTGGCGGCTGCGGGCCAGCGCTTCTGCCACGTCAAAGCCGCAGCCGTCATCCCGCACCGTCAGGCGTACGTGTGCCCCCTCGCGCACCAGCTCGACGTGCGCGTGCTGGGCACGGGCGTGCTTGCGCACGTTGGTCAGCATCTCCTGCACCATGCGGTAAAACATCGTTTCGAGCTTCGGGGGCAGGCCTTCGATCCCGGAGATGGTGAGCGTGACGTCAAGCGGCGTATTGAAGTAATAGTGCTCGACGTACTCGCGCACCGCCTGCTCGAGGCCGCGTTCTTGCAGCTTGATCGGCCGCAGGTCGAGGATCAGGTACCGCAGCTCCCGCAGGTCCTCGCGCAGGCCTTCGCGCAGCGCGAGCAGTTCGCGGGCCAGCTGGAGCGGGTCTTTATTCAGGAGCTTCAGGCAGATCTCGATCTTGAGCAGCTTTAGCGCCAGTGACTGGCATACGCCGTCGTGCGCCTCACGGGCGATGCGGTTGCGTTCATCGGCAATGGCCAGCTCTTCAGACCAGAGATAGAGCTGCGCGTTGCGCAGCAGCAGCGCTGCCTGGTTGGCCACTGTGCCGAGGAGCCACAGGTCGGTCTGCGACGGCCCGCGTTGGGAAGTGAAGTAGAGCTCCAGAACGCCCTCGACGCGGCGATCGAGCAAGAGCGGCGTTGCTAGCATCGAGCCGAGATCCCTGGCCAGCCCGGCGGCATCGGGGGAGGTGTTCTCGGCGAGCAGCGCCGGCACATCCCGCTCGAGGCGCGGCGCGCGCGTGCGGGCGACCTCTTCCGCCAGAGTCCGGCCCACCGCAGCCGCGATCCGCTCATCGCCATGGGCCAGGTGCAGCGGGATATCGTTCTCCCCGTCCCACTCGGCAGGTCCAGGCTCCGGCGGCGCCTCCTCTGGGTCCGCATCGCGCAAGAACAAGAGCCCGCCCGCGGCGCCCAGCAGTGACACAGCGCCATCGACGATGGCTGCGGCCTGGCGTTGGAGGCTCGTCTGGGCAGACATCGCCTGGCCTACATGATAGAGCGAAATCGACTCCCGAATGCGCTCCCGCTCCAGGCGCAGGCCGATGAGCGCCACGTTGGCCAGTGTCTCGAAGAAGAGCGTGGCGCCCGGTCCAAGTTCCGGCCGCGCGGCGAAGTAGGTGTCGAGCGTGCCAATGGCATTGCCGGACGGCAGGATCAGCGGATGCGACAGGCACGCTGTCAGTCCGGCGCGGCGGGCGAGCCGCGCCAGCATGGAGGGCTCCTCAGCGGCCAGGTCGGCCGCGAAGATCACGCGGCCATCGCGGACAGCGCGGCCGGCCGGCCCTTCCCCGGGGCGTAGACGAAAGGCCTGCACAAAGCCGGCCGGCAGGCCGTGGCTGCGGTTGATGGTGAGCACGTCGTCTGTCGCCTGCTCAGACTCCTCGGCTAAGCCGGTCGCGGCGAGCCAGGCAGCCTCATTCAGCACAGTCACGGCGCAGGCCTGGGCGCCGAGCACTTCGATCGGCAGCCAGCACACCTGGTCGAGCAGCTCGCCGAGGTCGGCACTGCGGGCCAGTCGTCCGGTCAGCGCACGCACGGCATCGAGCGCCTGGACCTGCCGCTCGAGCTCGGCGGCACGCCGCCGCTCAAGCTGATAGAGCTGCTGCAAGTCGCGCGCATACGCCTGAGCTTGCTCCAGGATCGCGGTTGCCAGATCCCAGGTCGCCGCCATGTCCGCCGGTTCGGCGACCTGGCCCTCGGCTGTCCTCCGGTCGTTCACCTCGCGCCTCCGATGCAGGCTGCGCCGGCACAGCGCCGGCGCAGCCTGCGTAGATCATACCAGCACCGGCCGCGCGCACCTGGCCGGTGGGACCTTCGGACTACACCAGCGGTACTTCAGCACTCGGTAGCTGCTAGCTGCCAGGCGTGACGACAGCGCGATCGGCGGAGGTCAGATGCTCGACCGTCTGGCCGGTGGCCACAAAGGTGCGCGTCACATGGGTGCCGCCGTAAATCCACAGGATCTTCATGGGGCGATCTGAGGAGTTCCAGAAGTAATGCGGCACCCCGGCTGGAATGTACGTGGCGTCGAAGGTAGAGAGCCGGTATTCCTTCCCATCGATGCTGCAATGGCCCTCGCCTTCGATGATCACCACAGATTCCTCCACGTTGTGGTAGTGCTCGGCGATACGCGCCCCCGGCGGAAATTCCGTAATACCAGTGGTAAAGCTCTGGCTGCCGGTATGCCGGGAGCAAAGCGGCACCGACATGACGCCCGAGCCGCGGCTCACGCGCGGCTGCTCCGCAAAATGGAAGACCTTTGGCTCGCTTGCTGGCGCGCGCTGTGTCTCGCTCATCCACCGCCTCTCCTTCGATCAGATGCTCGGGAGCAAGTGCTCGGGGTATGTAGGGTCGGATTGGAATTGTGACTTCTTGCGTCCAGAAGTACCGGGCTCGCCCGTTGAACGGCCGATTGGCTGGGCAGGTAATAGCTCTCGGATGCCGCTCGACGCCTCTAGAGCGAACGTGCCTCCATCAGAATGGCTGCATGGCTGCATGGCTGCATGGCTGCGGGCCCATTGTAGCACGGTTCCTCGCTGCCACGGGCGCCGAGCGTGCCCATGCTCCTGGCACGGAACCTGCCCCTGAGCGGTCCGCCGTGCGGGCTGGTACCTGGGAGCAACGCAGAGTTCCGGTACCTGCAGTGCTTGCGGCCACGCCGGCCCCGCTCGTCTGGTCCAGCCGGATGGGGCGGTCCCCCAGGCTGTTTCCGCGGGGCGTTCTGGTACTTCTAGCGGGGCGTTCTAGTTCTTCTATTCTAGTTCTTCTCTAGTTCTTTAATAGAGCCTTTACAGTCTTTTTATGCGGCCCTAACGTCTGGGGCGTATGCTGAGGGAGAAGGTCTCTGAGCGTGGACACGGGCGTTGTACACTTCACGGCTGCATGTCTCTGGGTGCACGTGTCCGCTCCTCGGTGCCTGAGGCGGCTGCAACACGAGCTGACGGCGCACGCACAAACAGCACACCACAAAGGAGTGGAAGATGGCCGTACACTATGCCGAGCCGGACATCGCGCAGGTGGTGGATGTGTTGGCGGGAGAGGGCCCGGAATTGCCTGAGGCGCCCCTGCCGGGTGCTCTCCTGCTGCCCGGCCTTGAGGATGTCGCCAGCCACCGCGCCCGCGTTCCATCACTGATCGTGCAGGGACTCGATCTCATCCAGCTTCCTCGCCTGTACCAGGCCTTGCGTGAGCTAGGCTACCGGTACGATACCACGCGCCTGCCATCCGGCGCGCACGAGATCCGGATTGCGCCTGCGCTGTAGTACGGCGGGGCCGCCGTCGCATAGTACGTAGCCGTAGGTAGTAAAAAATACACGTAAAGTACACCAGGTAAAGGAAGCGGCACACAGACGTGCCGAAGCGTTGCCTGACACCGAGAGACCTAGAGGCCGGGGAATTCGTGGCCGGCTCCCAAGTACCTCGGTGCACTCCTGCGTCGGGAGCCGGCCCGGCTCAGGCAAGCTTACTCTCGCCAGCCCGTTTATAGAAGAGGCGAATGCGGCAGCCAGACAGGGGCTGTCCGGTATCGCGATCGAGCCCGCTCCCGCCGCAGCGTTCGAAGATGCTATCGGGACACTCGGCGCAGAAGCGGTCGTAACAGGCAAGACACGTGCCCTTTTCACAGGCGCACACCGGACAGACCGTATGGGATTTATCGACCCAGCACCCGCCGGGGCGCCGGCCAGCCAGGACGGTCTTGACGAACCCTGGGTAGTCCAGCCCGTACTCACGTAGCCTTCCCAGGGTCCATTCCTCCCCGCAGTCGCAGGTGAACAGGACTTTTTGAAGCGGCTCCGTTGCAGCGCTCATCGCGCGCCCTCCACTGGCCTAGTATGCGCGTGCTGCTGCCGCACTGCATCGGGGTTATCGGGGTTCTTCGCCGAAAAAGGCCTCCAACAAGTTATGTCCAGCTGTATCTTGTCCCCTGCGGCAGACCTGCTCCGAGCGCGACCCAGCACCCGCCGGGGCGCCGGCCAGCGAAGCGCACCATGCACTGAATATACCCAAGCCACCCTCTCTATCACCTACCCGCTATTAGAGAAACTAATTCCTGCCGGCGATGCCGGAGCCGTCTCCTCCCCAGACGCCGGGCAATGGCTGGATTATCGCAGCCCGCGCGTGTCCGGTCAATAGGCTGTCAGAAGCATTGCCACGGAATGTCTGAACGCCGTGGGCTCCAGCAGCCGGCCGCCGTTACCATAAAGGTTAGCGAGGCCGTCAAGGTATGTCAATACAATTCAGGACCTTTGTTGTGTCAGTTTTGTTCTTCCGGCCTGGGGGAGCGCTCAATCGGCCGGCTCGCGCGGGGTGATACGCTCCATCCCCCCCATGTACGGGCGCAGCACCTCAGGGATGCGCACGCTACCATCGGCCTGCTGGTAGTTCTCCAGTAGCGCCACGTACACGCGCGGCAGCGCCAGGCCCGACCCATTCAGCAGATGGCAAAACTCAGGCCGTGCCTTCGGCGCGCGGCGGAAGCGGATGTTGGCGCGCCGTGCCTGGAAGTCCTCGCAGTTGCTGCATGACGACGCCTCGAGCCAGCGGCCCTGCCCGGCTGCCCAGACCTCCAGATCGTACGTCTTGGCCGCCGCAAAGCCCATGTCGCCGGTGGAGAGCAGCACCACACGATATGGCAGTCCTAAAATCTGGAGCAGCTCCTCCGCATCGCGCACCAGCTTCTCCAGCTCGTCGTACGAGCTCTCTGGCGTGCACACTTTCACCATCTCGACCTTCTCGAACTGGTGCATGCGCAACAATCCGCGCGTCTCGCGGCCAGCCGCTCCGGCCTCTCGCCGAAAACACGGGCTGTAGGTGGTCACAGAAATGGGCAGCTCGCTGGCATCGAGGATCTGGTCAGCGAACATGTTCACCAGCGTCACTTCGGACGTGGGTATGAGGAACATGTCGTCTTTTTCAATGTGGTAGGCGTTCCCTTCCTCCTCGAACTTCGGGAACTGCGCGCTGCCGACCATGGCCTCACGGCGGACGATGAAGGGCAGCCACACCTCGGTGTAGCCCTGGCGCTCGACATGGTAGTCCAGGAACCACTGGATGAGCGCGCGCACCAGCCGCGCGCCAGCGCCACGATAGGCGGCAAACATCGAGCCGGACAGCTTCGCGGCAGTGGCAAAATCGAGGATGCCGAGCCGCTCGCCGATCTCCCAGTGCGGCTTCGGCGGAAAGTCGAAGGCCGACACTTCGCCCCAGGTACGCACCACAACGTTGGCACTTGCATCGGGCCCGATCGGCACGCTCGGATGGGGCACATTGGGGATATGAAGCAACACGTCCTGCAGCTCACGCTCGATGGCCTCGAGGCGGTCGTCGTACTCTTTAATCTGGTCGGATACCTGCCGCATCTGGGTGCGCAGCCGCTCAGCCTCCTCCCGGCCGTCGGGCTGCTTCATAAGCTTGCCGATCAGCGCAGAGACGCGGTTGCGCTCGGCTTTGAGCGCCTCGGCCTTGCTGAGGAGCTCACGCCGCTCGGCGTCGAGCGCAAGGGCGCGGTCGAGCAGGGTGGTGTCCTCATTGCGGTTGCGGAGCGCCTGGCGGATCTCCTCTGGCTGCTCGCGCAGGCGCTGGATGCTTAGCATGGGAACCCTCCTCGAGACAGAACATGCGGAATGGAGAATATGTAGTGCGCAATCCGTACTGTGTAATCAGTACTGCGTACGTAAATAGCGCCCGGATACGAATAGTGAGATCGCTCTCAGATATCGCCAGATATATTATATTTATTATATTTATTACGTACTTCGCGTTACGCAGTACGTAGTACGCAGGAATATTACGTATCCTGCTGGGGACTGCGCAACTGTGGAAACAGGATGACCTCACGGATGCTGGTGGTGTCCGTGAGCAGCATGGTGAGCCGGTCGATGCCGATACCCACCCCGCCTGTGGGCGGCATCCCGATCTCCAGGGCGTGGATGAAATCCTCGTCCAGCACCTGCGCCTCTTCGTCCCCCTGGGCGCGCGCCCGCGCCTGGTCCAGGAAGCGTTCACGCTGGTCCAGGGGATCGTTCAGCTCGGTGAAGGCGTTGCCGAGCTCGATGCCACCCGCAAAGGGCTCGAAACGCTCGACGAAGCGCAGCCGGCTCGGGCTCCGCTTCGCCAGCGGTGACAGTTCGACCGGATAGTCAATTAGGAAGGTCGGCTGGATCAGCCGCGGCTCGACGTACTCGCTGACGACCTCATCAACCAGCTTCGCCCACGTCGGCGCAGAAGCCGCATCGACCTTCAGCCCCTTGCAGCGTACTTCCTCCTGAAGCGCCGGTAGCGTGTCGTGCGCCAGCACGTCGATGCCGGCGTACTCGCGCACAGCGTCAACGAGCGGCAGCCGACGCCACGGCGGGGTCAGGTCGATCTCATGGCCCTGATAGGTGATCCGGCAGGTGCCCCGCGCGCGCTCGGCTGCAAAGGCGATCAGCTGCTCGGTGAGCTCCATCATGTCGCGGTAATCGGCATAGGCCATGTACGCCTCGAGCATGGTGAACTCGGGGTTATGCTTGTAGGAGAGCCCCTCGTTGCGGAAGTCCTTGCCGATCTCGTAGACACGCTCGAAGCCCCCGACCACCAGCCGTTTGAGGTAGAGCTCATCGGAGATACGCAGGTAGAAGTGCTGCTCCAGGGCATTGTAGTACGTCACGAACGGCCGCGCGAAAGCACCGCCATAGAGGGGCTGGAGCACAGGCGTCTCCACCTCCAGAAAACCGCGCTCATCGAGGAACGCGCGAATGGCCGACACCAGCCGGGTGCGGGTGACAAAGATCTCGCGGGCGCGCTCGTTGACGATGAGGTCCACATAGCGCTGGCGGTAGCGCTGCTCGACGTCCTTCAGCCCGTGCCACTTCTCCGGCAGGGGATGGAGCGACTTCGCCAGCATCCAGACCTGGCGCGCCTCGACGGTGATCTCGCCGGTGCGCGTGCGAAACAGCTGCCCCTCAACACCGATGTGATCACCGACGTCGAAGAACTCCTTCACCTGGCGGTAGGCGTCCTCGCCCAAGCGGTCCAGCCGAAAGTAGATCTGGATACGGCCGGCGCCATCCTGAATGTGGCCGAAGCTGCTGCGGCCCATGTCCCGGAACGACATCAAGCGGCCGGCCACGCGCACGACAAGTTCCCCCGGAGTCCCAGCCTCTTCCTGCTGCTCGAAGGCGCGCCGCGCCTCAACGCTCGTGTGCGTGCGCTCGAAGCGAGTCGGGTACGGGTCGACGCCCAGCTCGCGCAGACGCTGGAGTTTCTGGCGGCGGACTTCCAGTAAGTCGCTCACAACAGTCTGGATAGCTCCCCAGTACTCAGAAAATCGCTCGCTCAGGAGATCTCTAGGATCGTGTACGTCACGGTGCCCGAGGGGACCCGCGCAGTGACCGTGTCGCCCACACGCTTGCCCATGAGGGCGCGACCAACTGGCGATTCGTTGGAGATCTTGCCTTCGAGCGGACGGGCCTCCGGCGAGCCCACAATGTGGAACGTCTCGCGGTTGCCCTCACTGTCCACCACGACGACCGTGCAGCCCACTTCGACACGATCGCTGATGTGGCGGTCAACGACAATAGCGTCGCGCAGCGTGCGCTCGAGCTGGAGAATACGGCCCTCTATAAAGGCAAGCTCATTGCGCGCCTCGTTAAACTCGCCGTTAGCACTGACGTCACTATGCTCTTGAGCATCCTGGATGCGCGCCGTGACCTGCGGACGGCGGACCAGGCGGAGGTGCTCCAGTTCGGCCTGGAGCGCGTCGCGTCCTTCCCGCGTGAGAAAGACGGGACGGTCTGCCATACGTGTCTCTCCTTAGCACTCCGGCGCGCGACACGCCGGCTCTTCCTTCCCGCTACCTCAATAGCAGCATGTGAAGAAACGCGCCAAAAAGCAAAAGACTGAGAGCCATTACCCTCAGTCCAGCGCTACCATCTAGACTAAAGTATACTTATCCTGCCGAGCAGCGTCAATTCCCGCCGGGCAGCGTCAAGCCACAATATCGCCGCGCGCGGCGAGTCATCGCAGCCCGCGACCATCCCACAACCCCAAACTACGGAGCATTGACACCGCCGTACGCGCGCTGGTATAGTAAAATAAACATAACTACTCCTCGCTGACAGAGCCAAGGTGATGTGACCTCGAGGCGGTGGCTGCCGTGAGCAATGCGGTTCCCGCGCCACACTAGCGCGGGACTGCGGACATAGCAGCCGCCGGTTCGGCTGGCTTCCCGGTCACCGGCGTGAGTGTGCTAGAAGGAGCATCTGTGATCGCACCGGAACCGCGTGATCCCCGTAGGACTGCCGGCCCCGACGCCAGTGGTAGCTGCTCTCCCTCCCTGCCACGGCTCAGCGAGTTACCGTTCCCGAGGCTTAGTCCGTTGAGCACACGGACGATCTCCGAGCGGCAGAGCGTAGCATGGGATGATGCCGAGGAGGGCCGCGCGACTGGTGAGCGAGGCGATGCTTCCGGTGACCCGTTCGCTGGCTCCAACAGCACTGCCGGCTTTACTGCTGTGCAGGGCACGGTCTCCCTCGACGCCACTCCTAGCGTCGCTGCGGTGATCGCTGACAACGTCCAGGAGCTCCGTGAGCTGGAAGGCGCGGATGACTCTGTGCGGATGTACCTCCGCGAGATCGGCCGTGTGGCGCTCCTGACAGCGGAGCAAGAGGTTGAGCTGGCCTCAGCCATCGAGCGAGGGCGCGAGGCCGAACGCCGCCTGCGCACGGAGGAGGTCACCCCCGAGGAACGAGCGGAGCTTGAGCGCCTGGTCGCGGAAGGTGAGCGGGCGCGCGAGCATCTCATCGTTGCCAACCTGCGCCTGGTCGTGAGCGTTGCCAAACGGTACGTCGGCCGCGGCCTGTCCCTGCTTGACCTGATCGAGGAGGGCAATCTCGGCCTCATGCGGGCAGTTGAGAAGTACGACTACCACCGCGGGTACAAGCTCTCTACCTATGCCACGTGGTGGATCCGCCAGGCTATCACGAGAGCCATCGCCGATCAGGCCCGCACGATCCGCCTCCCCGTCCACATGGTCGAAACCGTCAGCCGCCTCTTGCGCACCATCCCGCGACTCCAGCAGGAGCTGGGCCGCCATCCCACCGCCGAGGAGCTCGCCGCAGAGATGGGCGTCTCAACGGAGCGGCTGCAAGAGATCGTCAAGGCAGCGCAGATCCCTATCTCGCTGGAGACCCCCGTTGGCGAGGAGGACGAGAGCAGCCTGAGCGAGTTCGTCGTGGACCACAGCGCGGTGTCACCGGTGGATTTCGCTACCCGCCAGTCGCTCCGCCAGGAGCTCGATCGCCTGCTGGCCTCGCTCACCCAGCGTGAGCGCCGTGTGCTCCAGCTCCGGTACGGGCTTGAGGACGGCCGCCCGCGCACCCTCGGTGAGATCGGCGCGGAGATCGGTCTGACGCGGGAGCGTATCCGTCAGATCGAGGGAGAAGCCCTGAACAAGCTCCGCCACATCTGCCGGGATTGCTGCCTGGACGAATTCCTGAGCTGAGTCGCTCCAGGCCGCCCGCTAATCATGCCCGTGCTCTGGCCTGCCTGCTCGCAGGCCTAGGGCGATGCGCGCGTAGATCTCGGCGGCCAGCACGACCTGCCGGAGCTCCACGTATTCGCCAGCCGCATGCGCCTGGGCGATGTCGCCCGGGCCGAGCACGACCGCCGGTACGCCGCCGAGCACCCAGAGCTTGCTGGCATCGGTGCCGTACGGCACGCCCCGAGGCTGTACCGGCTGCTGTAAGACCTGCGCGCACGCATCGAGCGCGGCCCGCACCACCGCCGCGTCCGGCGGAGTCTCCAGGGCGTAGTCCACGACGAATGGCTCGTGGCGGGTGTAGCGCAGCGGTGGTTCATAGCGCGCGGCTACCCGCGCGAGCACCGCATCGATCTCGCGCAGGGCATCCTCGGCACGCTCGCCGGGGTTGAGGCGCCGGTCGATCTCGACCGTACAGCTATCCGGCACCACATTCACGGCGACACCGCCCCAGATGCGGCTAACGGTGAGCGTCGGCGGGCTTAGCAGCGGGTGGGTCCGCTGCGCCAGCACTGGCTCAAGCTCGTCGCGCAGGCCGTCGATCAGTGCCAGCATAGCGTAAATCGCGTTTTCCCCCCGCTCGGGCGTGGAGGAGTGGGCCGCGCGGCCGTGGGTCTGCAGGCGGAAGCGTACCATGCCCTTGTGCGCGATAATCGGCTGGAGCGAGGTCGGCTCGCCCACCATGGCCCCGGCGAGCGGCGGCACGGGATTGGCGAACCCCAGCCGCGTGACCCCGGCGCGAGCGAAGATGCGTGCGCCCTCGAAGGTTACCTCCTCGTCAACTGCCCCCAGCAGCAGCACCTCGCACGGGAGGCGCTCCCGCAGTGGCAGCAGCGCCCGGAGCGCCAGCAGCATGGCTGCCAGCGAGCCTTTCGTGTCGCAAGCGCCGCGGCCGTAGAGCCGCCCTTCCCGCACCATAGGCACCAGAGCCTCCTGCCGCGACATGGGCGAGAGCACCATGGTGTCCATGTGTGCCTCAAACACGAGCGTGTGCGAGGCGCCTGGCACGCCCAGGCGCGCGATCACGTTCTGCCGCCCGGGCAGCACATCCTGACGCACCACCTCCAGGCCGAGCTCGCGGCAGTAGCGCTCCACGCGAGCAGCCACGCCTGCCTCGCCGGATCCGCCCCCCGGTAGGGCCGGGTTCACGCTTTCGATGGCGACCAGTTCCCCCAGGAGCTCAGCCGCCTCCGCCTCGGTTGCGACGCGTACCGCCGGCTCCGCCACGCCATGGACCTCCGAACGAAAGTAATAAAATAATAAAAAATAATAAAAAATAAAAAATAATAAAACTAATAGTGGATACCTCAGGAGGAATGCTGTAGGTCTTCAGGCTCGCCCCGCGCGGGCAGGGTCACATGCCGATCTCCTGCATACAGCGCCGCAGGTATCCACGTGCCTCGCCGGCCAGCGCCGCCGCACGGCCGACCGGATAGCCCTTCGCCCCAATGATCTCCAGGTCCAGGGAGTAGTCGTAGCCAACGTCTTTGAGTGCGCGGAGCACCGCCGGGATATCGATCGCCCCGCGGCCGGGCACTTGGGTCTCCGGCGGGCCTACCTGGCGCTCGCGGGAGAGACAGTCGCGAAAGTGCGAGATGATGATGTGTCGGCCCATGCGCCTGGCCGACTCCTCAGGGTTCTCGTCCGCACGGTACAGGTGGCTGGGGTCGAAATTCAGCCCGACTGCCGGGGAGCCGATCTCCTCGATCGCCCGCAGCGCCGTATCGGTGTTGTAGACCGCATTGCCGACGTGGGGCTTGAGGCCAAGCTTGACCCCCAGCGTCTCAGCGTCCCGAGCGAGTTCCCTCAGCACAGAGATGGCGTGCCGGAACGACTGCTCATCGCCGCTCTTGCCCCCTGGACCGATATTGACGACCGGCACGCCGAGTTCCAGGGCCTGGCGCATCACGTGATTGAGCCGCGCCCGATCGTTCGTCGCCGCCTCGATCGCGACCGGCGTGAGCCCCAGCTCGGCCGCGCGAGCCCTCACCCGCTGGAGGTGGGTGGGGTCGTCGCTAGCCAGATGGTCCACCATACCGGAGATCGCAGCGAACTCCACCGCATCGTATCCGGCCCAGGCGATGTGCTCCATGGCAGTGAACACATCGGTCTCGCGGAACAGCACCGTATTGCAGGCAACTTTCATCGCAACACCTAGAAAATCGCAACTCTTAGAAATCGCAAGACCCAGAGAAAGACCTGGAAGATGAGGAATGTACTACGTCCTGCGTGCTAGCTAATGTGTAACACCGCTCTCCTTCCCCACTGCTTGGCAGGACCCAGCAGCCATACTGCGATCCTTACGCCAAACTGATAGAAACAACGAGGATTGACCTAGTTATGCATTCGTCTTCACATCCACAATACAACGGTTTTCGTGGGACTGAATTGCCGCCTCGATGACCTCCTGCGCGGCCAGGCCGTCCGCGCCGGAGCCTTCGAGCTGTTCGGGGGGCACCTTCTGCGAGACCTGCTCGAGATAGCGATGGATGCGCGCAGCGAATGTCTGGTTGAACTCTGACATGCCGCCGGCATTACGAATGATCGTCACTTCCCGTGAATCGTGCGGGTAGAACGCCACCTCTTTGCAGACGTCGTCGATGACGAAGCGGCCCTTGTTCCCGGCCACCTCGCATCGCTCGATGCTGTGATTGTTGGTCATGTCGTAGGAGCCGGTCAGATGCCCGATCACGCCGTTCTTGAACAGCATGTTGATCGAGCAGTTCGACCAGATCTGGCGGTTCGGTCCTTTGGCGAAGAATGCCTGCACACTCTTAATATCACCGCAGTAGTAGCGCATGACATCGATCGAATGCGGATGCAGCGCCCGGATGTGGAAATACGGCGCCGACTCGTTAGGATTGCGGATCCACAGCGTCATGTTGATAAGCACGAGCTGGCCCAGGCGCCCCTCGCGGACCCACTCTTTGGCCTTCGCCGCTGCCGGCGTAAAGCGATGGTTGAGGTTCGTTGCCAGATAGAGGCCGCGCTCACGGGCGAAGGCCACCATCTCGCGCGCCTCCCGAATGTTGTTCGAGAGCGGCTTCTCACAGAGCACATGCACGCCTGCCTCGAGGGCCTGCATAGTCGGCTCGTAGTGGAACGAGCCATTCTCCACACCTGACGTGCACACGCTCACAGAATCGAGCTGCTCGTTGGCCAGCAGGTCCTTGACCGAGTAATAGGCCTTGACCCCGAACTCAGCCGCCGCGGCATTCGCCTTGTCCTTGACGATGTCGCACACAGCCACGAGTTCAGCCAGCGGATCGGTCTTGTAGCAGCGCGCATGGGTGCGTCCGATATTCCCCATGCCGATGACAGCGACGCGCAGCATGAGGTCCTCCTTATGAGCTTATGAGAATGAGACAGTCCTGCGTACTGTGTACTGCGTGGCTAATAATGCGTGACGAGCAAGGCTTTGTGCGCGTACGTAGTACGCAGTGCTCGGTTATCTCGCCGGGGCGTTGAGCGCCTCAGGCGGGGGGATAGTCGCTGCCTCACGCCGACGACGGCGGCCCCGCGCCCGCTCCTCGCCCGGCTCCGGCGGCTTGCCGATGCGCGTGGCGCAGACGCCCTGCTCCTTGCACGGATCGGCCGCCCGGCCGGTCTCCCGTAAGCGCCGCTCCACCCAGGCCTGTAACCGGGCGGAGAGCTCCTGCACGACGTCCGGCCGCTCCTCGGCCAGGTTGTGCTGCTCGTCCGGGTCGTTCTCTAGGTCGTAGAGCTCCTGCATCGGGCTGCCCACGTGGAAGCTGGGCTCCAGTGCCTGAATAAACTTCCATTTCTTGGTGCGCAGCCCGCGCTTCACCTGCCAGGTCGCCTCGCTTAGGTAAACCTCCTCGTAGTTGCCCTCACGCAGGCCGAAGATACAGGGGAGCAGGCTCTTGCCCTCCACGCAGTCGCGATCGGGCACGTTCAGCAGGTCGAGGATGGTCGGCGCCAGATCTAGGTTCTGCACGAAGCCGGATACACGGCGGCCCCGCGGTAGGAGCTTCGGCGCGTAGAAGATCAGTGGCACACGGACGTTGCACTCATAGAGGCCGTGGTGGTCAAAGTAGCCCTCGTGCTCGTCCAGTACCTCGCCGTGATCGGCAGTGATGATGAACACGGTGTCATCGAGCAGGCCGTGCTCCTCGAAGCGCCGGAACACCGGGCGCAGGTGGCGATCCATATAAGCCACCTCGCCCTCGTAGAGCGCCACGGGGTACTTGATGTCGGTGACGTCCGGCATCCAGCTATGGAAGTACCACTTGAACGGCTCAAACGCCCACACCGGATCCATGCTATGGTTATTCGGGTCGTACGGATCGCGGTCGCGCGGGTAGAACCGCCGGTTATACGGCGGCGGAGGCAGATAGGGCGTGTGGGGATCCCAGTAGTGAATGAACATGAAGAAGGGCTTGCCCTCTGCTTTGACACGGTCGATCACCGGCAGCGCGGTGGCCGTGACCGTCTCTGCCTTGCGCAGCACCCGCGGGTTCGAGCGATCCCACTGGTATTTCTCGTAGATATCGAAGCCGCGCACGAAATGGCGGCCCATGTTGTCGACCGCGGCGGTGAAGTAGCCGTGCTCCTTGAGCATCTCAGGCAGGAGGCGCACCCCCTCGGCAAGGGGTACCTTGCCGCCGATGTTCACGATGTTGTGGGTGATGGCCTCCTTGCCGGTGAGCATGGTAGTGAAACTGGGGTGGGTCGGAATGTTCGGCGCATAGGCGCGCTCGAACAGCACGCCGCGCCGGGCCAGACTGTCAATGAACGGACTGATGCCCGGCTGCGGGCAGCCGTAGCAGCCAAGCCGATCGGCACGCTGGGTGTCCAGTGCGATGAGAACCACGTTCACGCCGTCAGCACCTCCTCGGTTCAAGCCGAGTCATCGCCTCACCTGGCGCACGGTAGTATAGCCCATGACCGGGTAGCTCGGAAACGTGCCGCGTGCTGCCAGTCCGATGGGGCCGTCATCGGCGAGCTACGGAGCAATGGCTGGGATGTACACGGTACGGCCGAGGGCCTCGGAATCGATCTTGCGCAGGTGGAGGCGGCTATCCGTTGCTATCACGAGTATTATCACGAGCGTCGAGAAGGAATCGACGCACAGCTTGCTGCCAACGCGCGAAACTCGGTGCTGCCGACGCGTCTACTTTTTCCCCTTCGTTCGCTCCCACTCCGCGCGCATGGTCTCCCAGATACGCACGCCCTCAGCGATGGCGTCCTTCACCGAGATCTCCTGCCTGCCGGCGCGGCTCATCACCGCTGAGAACTCCGTGCGCCACTGATCACCCCACGGCGCCTGCATGCCCGGCCGCGGCGATGAGACATTGGCCTGCTTGAAGTAGGCATCGACGTCCGCCCACTCCTGGATCGAGGCGCGGATCTCTGGATCGCGCTCCAGCGACTTGTACCCGAAGCCCAGGCCGAAGTTCAGCCACCACATCTTAGCCGTGTAGTAGTTGCCGTTCTTATCCTTGCCGCCCAGGAAGTTGATGAGCTGCCACGCCTCCAGCGGATATTTGGTGTTCTTGGCCACGGCGTACATGCGCACGATGCCGACACCGCCGGTCTTGCCTCGCTGCAGGGTAGGCATAATGGCGTTGCGCAGGCTCCCGGCAGCGATCCCTACCTTCGTGGGGTCGCCTTTGACATCCGGGGTGAGGCCGTTGAAGCGCTTGAGCTCGTAGAACGATGTCCAGGCGAAGCTAGAGTAGCCATTCATCAATGGATCGGCCACGCCTTCGCCGGTCGTGCCGCGGATCTTCCAGTCATGGTAGCTGCGGATGTGCCACTCCACCACTTCCTGGTACAGGGGATCTTTGCCGAACAGCGGATTGTTGTCGGCATCGAACATTTTCCCGCCGGAGGACAGATACTCAAAAGTAAAATCGCCGCCGGGCGGCCCGCCCCAGATGGGGTACTCCACGATCCTGGCCGCCTTGAGCTCGCGGGCGATGCGTAGCCAGTCGTCGTAGGTCTCGGGCGGCTTCGCTCCGATCTGTTCCAGGTGCTTCATGTTGTACATGAACACCTGGACCCCCACATAGTAGATGGTGCCATAGCGCTTCCCCTTGTAGTGAGTTTGCTCAGTGACGAAGGGAAACTCGTCTTTCTTGAGGTCGGCCGCGCCGGGCATGTCATCCAAGGGCCGGATATACTCGGCCTCGGCCCACTCAGCGATATCCTCATCTCGCATGTACAGGGCGTCGATAGGCACGCCGCCCAGGAACTCGGTGATGCGCTGCTTGCGGTACTCGGCACAGCAGGCACCCCAGCGGTGCTCGACCTTGATCCCCGGATACTGGCTCTCGAAGTAATCGAGATTCTTTCGGACAGTGTCAGGCTGGTAGTCCCAGCCGACGAACTGAAGCGTCACCGGCCCCTTGGCCGGCTGCGGCCCCTGGGCCCCCGTGCCCGGCTGCTCGCGCGGCGCGCACCCTGCCGCGATCGCCGCTGCGCCAGCGACTGCACCGAGGTGCAGCAGCGTACGCCGGTCAAGCGACCGGAGACCATGCCGTACACCGTCGCGCTGTGAATGCTGCTCAGCAGTCATATGAATCCTCCCTATGTGTATCTCTTAGTGTTATGTACATAATGATATAGAATGATATAGTATGCGATCCCGGCGAAGAGCAGGCCATCCCACCGTGTGTTCAGTATAGCGCGGGGGAGCGTGTGACTCCACAACTCCGGCGCACAGAGTTTGCAGGGGGCGCAGTTGTGCGGCGCGCCACGCGGACATGCCTGGTCCGGAGTCCACCGGACGCGACGCCTACGCCCCTGTGCGCCGGGGTCCTTATGGTAGCGTGCTGGAGACGTCGCGTCAATAAGAGTTTAAAGCATTTAAAAAGCATTTAATAAATAAGAGTTTATAGAATTAGCAATTAAGAAATGGCAAGTCAGCGCTCGAAAGCGAGCAATGGTAGACGAAGGGCCAGACCAGCCGCTGGTCGTCCGCAGGCCTGCGAGCGTCACGGCTGCTGGGCCAGCGTAAGCGTGACCGTGCGCGGCTGGCCTAACGGCGGGACGATGCGCACGGCCACGGTGTCACCGGGGCGGTACCGCGAGAGCACTAGCGACACGTCACGGACCGAGCGGATCTCCGTCCCGCCAATGGCGACGATGACGTCCCCTTCCCGAATACCCGCTGCTTCTGCCGGCGAGCCCTCGACAACGTCGGCGACGATCACACCGCTAGTCACCCGCAGATTGAGCCGCGCCGCTAGCTCTGGCGTGACCGTGTAGATGCGGACGCCTATGAACGGGCGGGCGATGCGCCCGCTGGTGATAAGCTCAGCGAGCAGCGGCTGGGCGTTCTCAAGGTCAATCGAGAGCCCGGCGATCGGCTCGCGGGAGAGCCGGCTGATCTGGATCGCTGTGTTGATGCCGATCGCCTCGCCCTGGAGGTTGAGCAGCGGTCCACCAGAATCGCCGGGCAAAATGTACAGATCGCTGCGCAGGTACGTTACCACGTCAGGCTGGCTGCCCTGCAGCCGGCCGATCCGTATGGTCGGCGGCGCGGGGAAATGAGGAGAATAACCAATGCCAAGAATGACGCTGCCCGGCGCAAGCTCGCCGGCCGAGCCGACCGGCAGCACCGCCGCGCGCGGGATGGGCTGAGCCAGGGTCAGCACCGCAATGTCGGTAAGCTGGTCGGCCGCTACCTGCGCCACTCCCACGCGCGTGCCGTCGGCCAGCTGCACCTCAATGCGGCGCGCGTTACTGACCACATGATTATTGGTGACAATACGGCCGGCAGTATCAATGAAGAATCCACTGCCCTCAGCCATGCCGGTGGCTGTTTGCGCAAGAACGCGCACCACGGCAGGCCTGGCCCGCTCAGCAGCGGCGCGGGCCGCCTGGACCGTCTGGGGGTCAACGTGCAGGGTTGGCCCCGGCGGTGCCACCAGCAGCCCCGCCGCGGGCTGGGGCTGTGTAGCTGCCCGTGGCAACAGCCCGGCTTCTTTGAGCAGATCACCGCCATTGACAATCGTCACCTGGCCGGGCAAGGCGAAGGGCGTCAGGATACGCCAGTGCTGGAACGCGGCGCGCTGGGCTCGCAGCACGAACACGCCACCGTAGTCGGCGTACGACTGGGGCAGGCCGAAATGCGTAATCGGGTCAGGATCGGAAAAATACACCCGCCGGATGGTCAGATTGGCATCGAGCAAGGCCAGGTGCCGCGCCATGACGGCAGGCCAGTCCAGGCCCGCATCAGGGGTATTGTCGAAAGGAGGCGGGATCAGACGCTGGCTCTGCAGCCAGCTATCCAGGCCGGCATCGGAGAGCATGTCGAACACATTGGCAAAGGCGACCTGATTGCGCTCCGGGCGCCATTGCAGGAGCGCCTTCTGGGTTGCCTGGTACACGAGGCCGCCGGACTCAAAGCGCCCCGAATTGGGGTACCCCAGCACGGGCACGCCGCCCAGCCGCTGGAACTCGTCCCAGAACGCGATGCCGTCCTCATTGGTAATCGTGTACCCGAAGCGCGGCCCAACGCCGCTTGCCTGTGAGAAGTAGTGTCCGTTCGGGACCGGGAAATCCTGCAACGCCTCTGGCGCCTGTGCGGCCAGAGGTGCCACCGGCCACGCCGCGGCCGCCAGCAGAACCGCCAGTGCGAAGCCCAGCGCACGTGCAGCCAGGCGCATCCACCCACCGCCATGCCCCTGCTCCACCTGCCTATCCCTCCGTGTTCGTCCAGAACCCGGCGAGCGGCCAGTTGTCGCGGCCTCGTGCCGGCCTACCGGCTATCATACCGCACCAGGCGGCCAGTGTCCGTCATCGCTATTGACGGCAGCCGCGGCCAGCGGTAGAGTACGGGCGCAACCAGTGTGCTTCGCCATGCCACCGCCTGAGCGAGCTGAGCGCAGGTGAGCAGCGAGTGAGAATGATAATCTTTGTTAAAATCTTTGCTAAAATGATAAGTTAAATGATAAGATAATCCTTCTAGATGATGCAGATGAGAACATTGCAGCTGAAGCTGGAACGCTCACTGGAGCTCTATGCCGAGGCCGAACGCCTGATCCCAGGCGGCTCCCAGACCACGAGCAAGCGCCCGCAGTCCTACGCCTTCGGCGCCTATCCCATCTACGCCCAGCGGGCGCGCGGCTGCCGCATCTGGGACGTCGATGGGAACGAGTACATCGACTTCGTGATGGCGCTCGGGCCCGTCACCTTAGGGTACTGTTACCCTGCAGTGGACCAGGCGATCCGCACCCAGCTTGAACGGGGCATCATCTACGGGCTGCTTTCGCCGCTGGAGGTGGAGGTCAGCCGCCGACTGGTCGAACTCGTGCCGTGCGCCGAGATGGTGCGCTTTTTCAAGGGCGGCGGCGAGGCCACCGCCGCAGCGGCCCGCATCGCTCGGGCGTGGACCGGCCGGCGCGTCATTCTGAACTGCGGCTACCGCGGCTGGCCGGATGTGTGGACCGCGGCGCGCAACGACGGGGGCGTGCCGGAGGAGCTGGCCGGGCTCACCCTGAGCTTTCCCTTCGGTGACCTGGAGGCGCTGGAACGGCTCTTCGAGCGGCACCGCGGCCGCGTTGCCGCCGTGTTCCTCGATGTTCCGTACGCCACGCCCTGCCCGCCGGGCTATCTGGAGGCCGTGCGTGCCCTGGCCCACGCGCATGGCGCGCTGCTCGTCTTCGACGAGATCGTGGCGGGCTTCCGGCTCGCGCCTGGTGGCGCGCACGAGTATTTTGGTGTCATGCCGGACATGGCCTGTCTGGCCAAGGGCATTGCCAACGGCATGCCCCTGGCTGCGGTAGTGGGGCGTCGCGAGGTGATGCAGATCGCGGAGCGCCTGCTCATCTCGCTCACTTACGGCGGGGAAGCGCTGTCGCTCGCCGCGGCCGCGGCAGTGCTGGAGGAGTATCGTACCCGCACGGTGATCGCACACCTGTGGCAAGTTGGGCAACGGCTCGTAGATGGCTTGAACGCCGCGGCGCGCGCGGCGGACGTGCCGTTCTGGTGCGGCGGCTACGCGCCGATGGCCGCCATGCGCTTCGACGTGCCTGCCGAGCAGGTGGATGCAGCGTGGCGCTTCTTCCTCGCCGGCTGCGCGGCCCGCGGCGTGCTCTTCCGGCGGGGCGGCCTCAACCTTGTCTCATACTCGCATAGCGAGCACGATATTGACCGAGCTGTGGAAGCTGCTGGAGAGGTCTTCCGTGAGATGCGTGCCCGCGGACTCTGCCCTCCTGACCGCGCGCGCGGTCAGGAGGGCTCCGAGCGCGGGCAGCAGACAGGGCCGTGGCACACAGGGTAGCAGAACGCATCCTCCCTTGACAGGCTTGCTCTGGACACGACGGCAGCACCCGCGCAGGCAAGGAACCAACGGGGACAATGGCGAAGATCCTGCTAGCAACCGATGGCTCAGAGGCTGCCCTGCGTGCCGCCGACCTGACCGGTATGCTGGCACAGCGCACTGGCTGGGCTGTGGAGATGCTCTATGCACCCTGGATGCCCGGGCCGGTCCGCTACCAGCGGCTGTGGGGGCCGTACAACCCGTACAATCCTGTGTTCGTGCAGCATCTGCTCGATGAAGACGCTGAGCGGGTGCTGAATGCTACACAGCGGCGCCTGGATATCTTTGGTATTCGTGCCGAGCGGCTAGTGCGGAGCGCCGCGTTCGAAGGGCCTGCTATCGCCCGCGCGGCCGAGGAGCGCGGCGCCGCGCTGATCGTGCTGGGCACCCACGGCCGCCGCAGGATCATGGACCGTCTGCTCGGGAGCGTCAGCGAAGCAGTGGTGCGCTACGCGAGCTGTCCCGTGATCCTCGTGCGCCGTGATGCGGCATTCGACAGCCAGTCGCTGGGACACATCCTGCTGGCCAGCGACGGCAGCGACAGCACGCTTGCGGCGGCTCGTGCGCTAATCCCCCTTGCCCAGGCGCTCAGTGCGCGCGTCACTGTTGCGCACGTCGCCTGGCTGGGACTGGTCGAACAGAGTAGTCTGATCCCGCCACAAGGGCTGACGGACATTGCGCCAGCGCAACTCCTGGGTGTGCCCGGCCTGCACGAGGCGCTTGACCGTCCGGCCGAACTCCTGCGCCGGGCTGGCATCCCGGTGCACACGCACGTACGCCACGCGCGCCACACTGCCGAGGCGCTGGAGCAGATCGCGGCCGACCTGGGCGCCGGGCTGATCGTAGCCGGCTCGCGGCGGCTGGGCGAGCTCGCCGGGCGGCTGCTGGGCAGCGTGGCTGCCGACCTGCTGGTGCAGGCGCGCCGGCCCGTTATGATCGCGCGAGCGCAGGCAGTCGAGGGGGCACAGAGCGACCGGGCAGCGCCAACCGAAGAGCCCTCAGCACAGCCAAACGCGCCGGCGCAGCCGCCGCGTGAGAGCGAGCTTCTGTCCGTGCGGCTGATCGTCCATGCCACGGATGGCTCGGCAGCCTCGTGGAGCGCCGCGCGCTGCGCCGTCGCGCTAGCACGCGACACCGGCGCACGGTTGGTGGCGCTGTTCGTGGTGAACACCCGAGAGGCGCGGCAGCTGGCTCCGCTTGAGCACGAAGCTCTGGCGGCCATGCGTGAGCAAGGGGAGGGCGCTGTAGGGAAGGTCGTCGACCTAGCACACCAGCATGGCGTCCCTGCGCAGGGCATGCTCGTCGATGGTGTGCCGGGCCAGGCGATCGTCGATACCGCGGCGGCCCTGGGCGCCGACCTCATCGTCGTGGGCAGCCACGGCGCGTCGGGCCTCGAGCGCGTGCTGCTGGGCAGCGTTTCCGACTTCGTGGTCCGCCATGCCCGCTGTCCGGTGCTGGTGGCCCCTTCCCACCAGCGCCGCCATATCTCGTAAACGCTGTAGACACTCCCGCGTGGCTGTGATCGTCTCGATCGTTTCAGCCGTCTCGATCGTGCGGCTTAATTGTAAACTTAATCGTATCGTAAGGAACCATGGAACTACGCCTGTCATCATTCACACGCATTGCCGCCGCGCCGGCCCGCGCCGAGACCTTTCGCTCGTTACGGAAGTACCCCAACTACCGGTTGTACTGGCTTGGCGCCTTCGCCTCGAACACGGGTACCTGGATTCAGACAGTGGCGCAAGGGTGGCTCGTCTACCAGCTGACGTCCTCGCCATTCTCCCTGGGGCTGGTGAGCTTCGCCTCGGCTGTGCCGGTGCTGGCGCTCGCCCTCTTCGGCGGCGTGCTGGCCGACCGGGTCGAGCGGCGCACGCTCATGCTCATGACGCAGACCGCGGCCATGTTCCAGGCGCTTGCCCTTGGTGCGCTCACCCTGGCGGGCATCGTGCGCTTCGAGCACGTACTGGTGCTCTCATTCTTGCTCGGGGTCATCAACGCCCTCAACACGCCGGTGCGGCAGGGCATCATCTCCGACCTCGTGCCACGAGAAGACCTCCAGAACGCCATCGGCATCAACTCGGCGCAGTTTCAGGCCAGCCGGCTGATCGGCCCCGGGGTAGCCGGCGTCCTGCTGGCCGCCGTCGGCGCGGGGTGGTGCTTCATCCTCAACGCTGTCAGCTTCCTGGCCGTGATCTACTCACTGATCAGGCTGCGCCTGCCGCCGCGCACTACGCGCGTGCGCTCGCTCGGTTTTGTGGGGGATGCGTTGGAGGGGCTCCAGTACGTGCGGCGGAACCGCACTATCAGCACGCTGGTCGGGCTGGCAGCGGTGCCGGCCTTCTTCGGCTATCCATACACTACTCTGATGCCGGTCTTTGCCCGCGATCTCCTGCACGTCGGCGCAGGTGGCTTGGGCCTTCTCTATAGCGCGACTGGCATGGGCTCGCTCATCGGCGCCCTGGGAGTCGCCTCGGTGGGGGCAGTACGCTCGCGCGGGCGGCTTCAGCTCGGCGCGCTGGGCACATTCGGGCTATGCCTCATTGGCTTTGCCGTAAGCCGGACCCTCTGGCTCTCGCTCCCCCTTCTAATCGTGGCCAGCGCATCGAGCATGACCTACAGCGCCCTAAATCAGACCTTCCTGCAATCGCTCACCGCGGACGAGTTCCGCGGCCGCGTGCTGAGTGTGCTGACGCTGACTACCTTTGGGTTGATCCCGCTAGGGAGCATGCTCGAAGGTGTGATTGCCCAGCACTTCGGCGCAGCGCTAGCAGTGGGCCTCGGCGGCCTGGCATGCTGCTGCTGCGCGATTGCTATCCTGCTGGCGCGGCCGGACGTGCGTGACCTGGCCTGATGCGTGCGGGCCGCCTGGGGGTCCTGGGACGCTCTCGTCGACGCGCTCGAAGCTCTCGACACCCAGTAGGGGAAGCTTCGTTTCACCGCCCGCCTACTCCCCACCAGGTTGCGCAGCGGCCAGCACCTCGGCCAGCCGCTCAGGCAGCGCGCCGGAGCGGCGGCACAGCTCCTCCAGGGCCGCCGCTGAAGCAGGCCGGCGGCACAGGCTCAACTCCCACAGCCCGTTCGTGGTGACGCCAAGGTAGCCGGCCAGCTCGGCCCAGCTCCAGCCCCGGCGGCGCATGTAGTCCTACAGATACGGCGCGAGGAACACCGGCCTGGTACCAGTGCGGCCGTGCTCGACGGTTGCCGTCATCGGTCCTCCCAGAGCTTTCACCTCATGTATGCTCGATCTTGCTCGCCACCTTGCTTTCGACTTTGCTTTCCGTCCTGGTCTATACAACGCCAGCGGTGGACCGCAGGCCAGGCAGAAATACCCGCGCGGGGACGAAGGTCCCGCCGCCCGCGCTCCCACTGAGTAGAGTACAATAGGCAGCGCTACTGGCCGGCTGGGCCGGGGTCCCGTGCCGCCTGCACCGGCCGCTCGTGTGACACTGGCGTACCGGGAAATCACGAGCTGGCAGAGCGACAGCAAGCGGCAACGCAAGCGGACACGGGACAGGCGGCACGGGACAGCAGACACGGGAAAGGAGTGAGACAGCGATGCAGACAGCGCAGAAGCTCCAGCTTGGTGTGATCGTCTCGCTGCGCGGCGATGTGGACGAGCCGCTGGCGCGCGTGCAAGAGCTGGGGCTGCCCACCTGTCAGATCGGCGCGGGCGTGGATGTGACTACGCGGGAGAATGCGCTTGCCCTTCGCCGGGCTGCGGATGCACGGGGTATCACGATCACCACGATCTGGGCGCGGCTGCCGGGCCGGCACGTCTGGGACTTCATCGAAGGGCCGATCACCATCGGGCTGGTGCCGGAGGCCACGCGGGCTGAGCGGCTGGCCGCGCTGAAGCAGGCCGCTGACTTCGCCCACACCGCGGGCGTGCCCTCGATCACCACCCACGTCGGCTTTATTCCCGAGGACCCTAACGATTCCAAGTACGCTGGGACGGTGGCCGCGCTCAAGGAGATCGCCGCGCACTGCCAGCGGCTAGGCCTGCGCTTCTGGTTCGAGACTGGCCAGGAGACCCCGGTGACCCTACTGCGCACGATCGAAGATGTGGGCACCGACAACCTGGGCATCAACCTGGACCCGGCCAACCTCTTGCTATACGGCAAGGCCAACCCGGTGGATGCCCTGGACATCATCGGCCGCTTCGTAGAAGGCGTGCACGCCAAGGACGGCGAATATCCCACTAACGGGCGCCAACTGGGGCAGGAGAAGCCGCTAGGTGAGGGCCGCGTGAACTTCCCTGTGCTTGTGTCGAAGCTCAAGGCACTGGGCTTTAGGGGAGCGCTGACGATCGAGCGCGAGATCACCGGCCCGCGACAGATTGAAGACATCAAGCACGCCATCCGCGTGCTCACCCCGCTGCTGTGAGACCGGGTGATACTAGAATGTCGAGGATCTACGGGCTGGGATAGCTGCTGCGCCGTGGCCTGCGCCAGTCGCGGCACTCCCGGATGCGGTGGGGTCTACCTCGCGCCGCGTGGAGGCAGCCCGGCGCGGGGCCGCGGGCTGCTGGCATTTCTCGTACAGCCGGAGTATAATTATGGCTGGCGCCGCCGTAGGGCGGCGCGTTTCATGCTCTGGTCAGCCCTTGCCGTCCTCGCTGGCCTGGTCGCTAGGGGGACGGTGGACGCCCCGCTAGCTCAACGGTAGAGCAGCTGACTCTTAATCAGTTGGTTCGAGGTTCGAATCCTCGGCGGGGCACCGCTCGTGTATGTGAAGAAACGCCTCCGGAAGAGGTCCGGAGGCGTTTCTGTGGGCCGCTGTCACATCCAGGAAGCCCCCGGCCATCCAGGGGCTGCCCCCCTCCAGCCGCACCCAGAAATATCCCCCCGGTGTCGATCGCGGTGCCTACGTCGCCTCCGCCCAAAGGCGGAGCCTGCGATGCGCTATGTAGGCCCGGCGTATGCGCCTGTAGGACCTTACCGGTACACTGCACATCGATATACTTGAGGCATTAGCACGCACACTGAAGACTCAGCCGTGCAGATCGCCTGAACGTGCACCGCCGTCGCTGCGGATGCGAGCCGTCGGCGGACGGACAGCAGGCCCCGCGGCTGTGTCGTGAGCACGAGTGCAGCCGCACACGTCCTCTCGCGTCGAGATACGTGCTCGCCCGTGGCCTGGTCGAGAAGACCGAAGGGGGTCATTTCTTCATTCATAGGTGCGGCTGGAAGGATCATGCTGCAGTGACGGCGTGATGCTGAAGCGGCGGTAGCCTGCCCCGCGCGCGCCCGCTCTCATACTGATGCAGACACCTCCTGCTCCTGAGTAAGGGCTATCCCTGGGAGGCAGGGTCCAATCGAGCGGTGGGTCTGCATGTGAGTGCACAGGTGCTTTTGCACCCATCTGACATGACCTACGGTGCTCAGCAGATTCTTACGACGTCACATGCTGAGATACCCGGCGCTCCATCTATCTATATGAGCATATAAGCATATAAGTATGCGCATATGAGCATATAAGATCGAATCACAATGACTCACGTATGACTCACGTGCAGCGAGGAGTTCGTGATGGGACTGCACACAGGCACTGCAATCATACTTGGGGCCGGGCCGGCTGGCCTGGCAGCTGGCTACGCTCTGTCGCTGGCAGGCTGGTCGGTGCAGGTGTTCGAACAAGCACATGTGGTCGGTGGCCTGGCCCGCACAGTGACGCGGGACGGCTTCCGGTTCGATATCGACGGCCACCGCTGGTTTACCAAGAAAGACGAGCTGAACTATTTCCTGATTAACCTGCTCGGCGACGAACTCCTCCTGGTCAACCGGATCAGCCGGATCTATTTCAACGGCAAGTATGTAGATTATCCGTTGCGTGTCAGTAATGTGCTGTCACGTATTGGACCTGTGACGAGCGCGCGTGCCATTGGCGACTTTGTTGTGTCGCAGGCAAGTCAGCGCTTGACGAAAAAGCCCGTGGTGTCGATGGAAGACGCGTACGTGGCTCAGTTCGGGCGCACCCTCTACGAACTCTTCTTCCGAAACTACTCCGAGAAGGTATGGGGCAAACAGTGTAGCGAACTGTCGGGTGATTGGATTGCGCAGCGCAGCCGTGGTCTCTCCCTGTTCACGGCCGTGCGCGACGCGCTCAAGCGCACTGATGGGAAGGTCGAGAGCTTAGTCGAACGTTTCATGTACCCCCGGCTGGGGTACGGCCGGATCTCGGAGCGGATGGCTGAGGAGATCGAGCAGGCGGGAGGAGAGGTCCATCTCGGCTGGCGGGTGGTTGCGGTGCAACACGATGGGCAGGCGATCAGTAGTGTGACTGTCAGCGACGGGAGGCGAGAGCGGATCGTCGGCGGAGACGCCTTCGTCTCTTCGATCCCCATGACGGAGCTCACCCAGATCCTGTGCCCAACGGCGGACCGCGCGGCCTTGGCGGCGACGCACGTGCTCACGTACCGCGATCTGATTACGGTACACCTGATGCTGAACCGCCCACAGGTGACTAACGATACCTGGATCTACGTACACGACCCGCGTATCTCGTTTGCGCGGCTGCACGAGCCACGCAACTGGAGCCCAGAGATGGCACCCGACGGCAAGACGTCGCTCGTGCTGGAGTTTTTCTGCGATGCCGGCGATGCTGTCTGGCAGCGGTCAGATAGCGAGCTCTGTGAGCTGGGGGTGCAGGAACTGGCGCATAAGCTCCACTTCATCGAGCCGAGTGAGGTCATCGGCAGCTTCGCGGTGCGTAGCCGCGATGCCTACCCGCGCTACAGCCTGGGGTACCGGGAGGCGGTGGATACCATCAAGGCGTACCTGCGCTCATTCCGCAACCTGGCGATCGTCGGCCGGGGCGGGACGTTCCGCTATAACAACGCCGACCATGCCATCGAGACCGGCCTGCTGGCAGCACGCCAGATCCTGGGCGAGAGTGTAGACGTGGACAGCGTGAACACCGAACAGGAGTATCTGGAAGAGCGACGTGTGCCAGCAGTGAAGATGCCCAGGGCAGCAATGTGATTGCGCGGACGGTTGGGTGGCTGAAAGCTTGCAGGAACGAGGAACGTGAGACGACACGAAACTGTGGTCACGGGCACTAGCCCACACCAGACCGCCTCACCCCTGATCAGTGTTGTCATCCCGGTGTATAACGGCGCGGCCACGCTGGCGCGCTGTCTCGAGGCGCTCGCACGGAGCCGCGGCGTCACCTGGGAATGCCTCGTTGTCGATGATGGCTGCACGGACGCGTCCATCGCGATCGCGCGCCGGTGGAATGCACGCGTGATTCAGACCAGCCAGCCGGGCTGCGGGCCGGCCCAGGCACGCAACCGAGGGGCGCGCGCTGCCACCGCGCCGTTGCTGTGCTTTCTGGATGCCGACGTGCTAGTCCGTCCCGAGACCTTGGCTGAGTTTGTGGCGGCGTTCGAGGCTAACCCGAGGCTCTCCGCAGTGTTCGGCTCGTACGATGCGCAGCCTGACGCACAGGACCTGCTCTCGCAATACCGCAACCTGCTACATCACTTCGTGCACCAGACCGGACGTGAAGAGGCATCTACGTTCTGGAGCGGTTGCGGGGCTATTCGGCGCGATGTCTTTCTCGAGATCGGGGGGTTCGATCCGCGCTACATTCGGCCGAGCATCGAGGATATCGAGCTGGGCTATCGCTTGCGTGCTGCGGGAAAGTGCATCCGACTGGCGAAGCACATCCAGGTCACTCATCTCAAGCGCTGGACGTTCTGGGGGATCCTCAAGACTGATATCTGCGACCGGGCTCTCCCGTGGACCGCGCTGATCATGCGCACGCGTTTACTGCCGAATGACCTCAACCTGAATACTGCCAGTCGGACAAGCGCCCTGAGCGTGTATGCCTTCGTCGGGCTGTTGGCGCTCGGGTGGTGGCAGCCTGTTGCCTGGCTCGCTGCGCTGCTGCCGTTGGCAGTGCTGCTCGCATGTAACCGCGCTCTCTATGCGTTCTTCCTGAGGCACCGTGGTGGGTGGTTCTTGCTGCGGGTGCTGCCAATGCACTGGCTGTACTATGCCTATTCTGCGCTGGCGTTGCTCTGCGGCGTGCTACTCGTGATCTTTTGGCACCGCTGGCGAGAAGGAGTTCCTGGGCCACGCCTTCATGGTACCAGATTGCCGCCGTTGGCCGCGGACCAGCCGGCAGAATCAGCCTCGCACGTTTCCGAGCTTGTCGTGTAATGTCACCGGAGCGCGTATTACCGCAGGTTGTGTGGCGGGTGCGACAGCTCTGGGCAGTTCTACAGGCACACCCGTGGCTCGCCATCGCAATCGTGGCTCTGGCATGTCGGGCGCTCCTAACGCTGCCCGCTCTCGGCGATGTGACACGCTTCTATATTACACCTGATTCTTTTGAGTACGAGCAACTGGCGCTGAACTTGATCCAGGGACACGGGTATTCACAAGCAGGCGCACCACCGTATCCACCAGACGTGCGCCGCACGCCCGTGTATCCCCTGCTGCTTGCTGCGGTGTATGCGGTGGCTGGTCAGCAGCCGTGGGCCGCAGTTACAGTCAACGCCTTGCTTGGGGTACTCGCCTGCGTGCTCACTGCAGTCGCAGGCACTCGGTTGCTCGGAAGAGACGCCGGCATACTGGCCGGTATGTTCCTGGCGGTCGATCTGACATCGGCAGCGTATAGCCTCACCTTGATGACGGAAACACTCTTTACTGTCCTCCTGCTCCTGTGCCTGCTGAGTGTCATTCGGTATATGTACCGACCGGACGGCCGTGCCGCGGCGCTGGCAGCAGTTTGGTGTGGCATTGCTATTCTGACCCGTCCAATCGGGCTCTTCTTACCGTTCGTCCTGGGACCGACGCTTGGCGTGCTTCCCCACGCTCTATCCCGACGAACCAGAGCACTGGGCGCGTGTATGTTCGCTCTTCTGGCCTTGGCGTTCCCGCTCGGGTGGACCGTGCGCAACTACCTGGTCGCGGGGGTCGCACAGCCCACGTCGCTGATCGCTCTCAACGCCTACTACCATCGTGCCGCCTTCGTTGAAGCGCAACGTCGGGGTGCTCGTGTCGAAGACGTGCGTCAGGAGTTTGCTAAGGAGGCTCTCACTGGCGGCAGCCAGGCTCCTAGCGAGCAGCCAGCAGATCTCGCCGCTATGCAGCGCAAAGCGTTGCAGGTGCTGCTCGCCGACCCAGCTGGATATCTGGCGCTGCACATACGCGGCGTGGCGCGGCTGCTAGGGCCAGAGCGCGATCTCCTGACACAATTCCGCGTCGGCAGTCCACATGCTGCAGGGCTGCCGGAAAGCGTTGCAGAGTTCGTTACCGCCGGCTCGCATGCACACACAGATACTGGGAGCCTAGCGCTGATCGTAGGAACGCTGCAACTGCTCGGGTTCTATGCCCTGGCCGTTGTCGGTGTCGTCGCTGGCCTGCGAAGTTCGCTCGAGCAGCGCGCTATCCTGCTCCTAGGGATAGTCGCGCTGTATTTCCTGGCAGTATCCGGTCCTGAAGCCTACGCGCGCTTCCGGGTGCCAGTGATGCCTTTCATCGTGCTGCTGGCCGCAGCCGGGACGCAGGCCGTATGGGGATATCTGCGCTCCTCCGGCACGCGGCAGGCCCGATCGTGGTTGGGTGAGCACGGGCGCACATGAGCAGCCAGTCCAGCGAGACCACCACTCCTGCGCGGCTCTCGGTGGTGGTCGCCGCGCAGGACGCGCGGGCCACGATTGGCCGCTGCCTGCAGGAGTTGGAACACCAGCGACCTGATGGCGTCGCGCAGCTCATTGTGGTAGCCAACTCATCCGACGGCACGGCCGACTACGTGCGCCAGCATTTTGCCAGGGTGGAGGTGGTCGAGCATCGCGGATGGGCGCTCGTCCCTGAACTGTGGGGCGATGGCATCCTGCGCAGCCGAGAGGAGATCGTGGCGCTCACGACGGCACAGATGGTGCCCGATGCAGGCTGGGCTCGGGCGCTACTGCGGGAGCACGCAGGGCACTCTTGGGCCGGGGTTGGGGGCCCCATCCTGCCTGCCCCTGGATTAGGCATGCTCGACCAGGCGGTTTACTGGCTGCGGTACAGCCGCTATGCCGCGCGGCAGCCTGCGGGGGTAGTGCACGATATCGCCGGCGACAACGCCAGTTACCGTCGAGCACTGCTTCTCGAGCTCTCAGAGCGCATCCGTCGGGAGGGCTTCTGGGAACACGAAGTGCACGCGCTGCTGCGGCAGCGGGGGGCCAGGCTCTCGTGTACCCCACATGCAGTCATGCGCTATCACGGTGGCACACGGTTCAGACACTTCGCCCGGCAGCGACTGTCACATGGACGCCGCTTCGGCGCCCAGCGGATCGCACACCTGGGGGGCATCCGGCGCCTGCTCATGCCTGTTGTCTGGCCGCTCACCCCTGCCGTCTTCCTCGCGCGCATCTGGCGGGATGCGTTGCGCGCAGGGGGCAGCGCGAGCCTCCTGAAGGCTATGCCGGTGCTCTTGTGCCTGCTCATCTGCTGGAGCGCGGGAGAATTGCTCGGCTATCTGTCCGGCAAACCAGAGGCTGCTGTCGCCGTGGCGGATCAGCCGTAGCCTACTCTGTGTTCTGGCTCTCGCATCCTGCTGTAGCAATTTAAAAACTAAAAATAAAATAGAAACTAAAAATCTAGAAACTAAAAATAAAAAGATAAAACTAAACACATGCTCTCGGTCGTCATTGCGACGCGTAATGCGATGGAGTATATCGAGCCCTGCCTGGCCGCGCTCGAGCCCCAGATCCGGGACGACACGGAGGTAGTCGTGGCTGACGGTTCCCGGGACGGAACTGCAGAACGCATTGAGCAGGCATTTCCGTGGGCACGCCTTGTGCGTGGCAGCGCCCGTGACAGCCTCGGCGAACTCCGTGCGACTGCGCTGGCAAACACGCACGGTGATATCGTGGCGTTTACAGATGTCTACTGTCGCGTGAGCCCGGGCTGGATGGACCGCTTGCGCCAGGAGCCGTGGCATATGTACGCAGCCATCGGGGGTGCGGTGGTTCCGGTGCCGCGGAGGCGGCTTTCGGAGTGGGCCGCCTTCCTTTGCGAATATGGCCCTTTCCTGCCACCTGTGCCCGCGGGCCAGGCGAGCAACTTGTCAGGCAACAATATCGCATTCCGCCGGGATGCCCTCGAACGTGCAGGTCTGATCGGCGAGCGAGAGTTCTGGAAGGTCTTTGCCCTGTGGAGGCTGCGTGCATTGGGAGAGCGGTTCGGGACTGATCCAGGCTTGCTCGTCCACCACAGTCGTACCACCCACCTGACCGAGTTCACGTACCACCGCTACTTGCACGGGCGCTGTTTCGGTGCGCGTCGCGCTGCCACACGCTCATGGCTGTACAAATGCGCCCGGGCGGGGAGTTGTCCTGCCCTGCCGCTGCTGTTGACTGTTCGCCTCGTGCGAGCAGTTCACGGCAACCAAAGCTACCGCCGCGTGCTGTGGCAAAGCATGCCGTTCGCCGTGCTCTACCATGCAGCGTGGGCGTGGGGCGAGCTGCTTGGCTACTTGCGAGGAAGCGCAGATACGTGCTCCCAACTCGCTTGACTAGCGAGAACAGCGACTGCTCGTCGCCGCGAGCGTGGAACCATGTCAACCATGTCAACTGTGCCTGCGCCGATATCCCAGCCACGAAGCACGCGGCCACAACTCTCGGTCGTCATCGCGTCCGTGAATGGGATATGTTACCTGGATATGTGCTTGGCTGCGCTCTCTAGACAGCAGGGGAACGTCCATGCGGAGATCATCGTCGCCGACTGCTGTGGAGACGGCACGAAGGAACTCGTGGCAAGGAAGTATCCGCACGTGCGCTTCCTCTCATTTGGCGAGCGACTGTCGATCCCGGAGCTGCGAGCGATTGGCATTGCCCACAGCATCGGTGACCTCATCGCGCTCACCGAGGATCACTGCATCCCCGCGGATGATTGGTTCGAGCGCATCGTCGAGGCGCATCGCGCTCCATACATAGCGATCGGCGGCGCTATCGAGAATGCCAGCACTGAGCGCCTAGTCGACTGGGCTGTATTCCTGTGCGAGTACAGCCGCCATGTGGGTCCGCTGCCCAAGGGTGTGACCGACGATATCCCTGGGCCGAATCTCATCTACAAGCGTGAGGCTCTGGAGCATATCCAGGATCTGCTAGCGGCTGGCCGGTGGGAGAACTTCCTGAACTCGCGGCTACGGCAGCGCGGCTTCCAGCTGTACTGTGACCCCTCCATTGTGGTGTACCACCGCAAGTTCTTTGGAGTCGCGGAGTTCTTACAGCAGCGGTTCCATTACGGGCGCTCTTTTGCGGGGATACGTGTGCACGACAGACCACTGTGGGTGCGAGGGCTGTTCGTGGTCGGCTCGCTCGGGCTGCCGCCGTTGCTGATCGGCCGTATCGCCGCACGGCTCCTCCGTCGGCGCCGGCACCTGGCTGTCTTCTTGAAAGCGCTCCCGCTGCTGGGCCTGTTCACGCTGAGCTGGACTGCCGGCGAATTCGTCGGCTATCTGCTCGGGCCGGGCGACAGCCTGGTGAAAGTGGAGTAAATCGTTGTGTTGCCGAAGCTTCAATCGAAATTCAATCGAAACGAAATTCAATCGAAACGAAATTCAAGAAAATGGTAGCCTGTGATGCGCATCGGGGTCGACCTGACCTGCTGGCATAACCATCGCGGCTATGGACGCTACACGCGTAACCTGCTGCGTGCACTGTTGACGATAGATCAGCGTCACACGTACGTGGGGTTCACCGATACGACGACGATCGCCCGGGAAGCCTTTCCCCCCGGTCTCACGATCGTGACGGTCCAGCAATCGGAGCCCCCATGGCGCGCAGCCTCGGCGTACAGCCGCCGCAAGCTGGCAGATATATGGCGGATGAGCCAGGCCGTCCGACGCGCCGGGGTAGATCTTATGTTCTTCCCCACGAGCTACACGTTCTTCCCGGTGCTCGGCAAGGCACGCTGCGTGGTAGTGGTACACGACGCAATCGCAGAGCGCTGGCCGCACCTCATCTTTCCGAGCCTGGCAGGGCGGCTGGCCTGGATGCTGAAGTCACGCCTGGCGTGTTGGCAGGCCCACCGCGTGGTTACTGTCTCCCACGCTGCAGCGCGGGCCATTCGCCAGCACCTCCACGTGCCGGCGGAGCGGCTGTGCGTGATCTCTGAGGCCCCAGACCCTGCGTTTCAGGTACGCAATAGCAGCATGGATCGTGAACAGCGGCGGCGGGTGTTGCTGCGCTATGACATCCCCCATCCTGCACAGCTAATCCTGTATGTGGGAGGGTTCAGCCCGCATAAGAACGTGCAGGCCCTGGTGAGCAGCTTTGCTCAGCTGCTGCGTACTGGGTTATCACCCAGTGCGGGGGCGGATGCGACGGTCGGAGCACACACACCGCTCCACTTGGTGCTGGTGGGCGAGACGACGCAGGAGGTGTTCCATTCCTGCTATCCAGCGCTACAGGAGCAGGTACATCGACTGCATCTGGAGCAGCATGTAACCTTCACCGGCTATGTGCCCGATGATGATCTGGTGCACTTATACCAGGCGGCGACATGCCTGGTGCTACCCTCCCGTGATGAGGGGTTCGGGCTGCCAGCGGTCGAGGCCATGGCATGTGGCACTCCCGTCGTGGTGAGCAACGCGGGTGCGTTGCCGGAGCTGGTCGGTGATGCTGGCTTGCTCGTAGATCCCGAGCGTACGGACGAGCTCGTAGCCGCCCTACGCCGGCTTATGAGCGAGCCGTCACTGCATGCTGACCTGCGAGAGCGCGGGCTGCGCCGGGCAGCACAACTGAGCTGGGAACAGGCTGCCGCTGACCTGCTCGGCGTCTTTGACGAGGCGGTCCCGGGTCCCGACCGCTTCTCGCCTCGATCGTCAGCCGCAACACGCACATGAGCAACACGCCTGAGCAGCCACTCACGTTCTGCATGGTCACCACGTTCTACCCGCCATATCACTTCGGCGGGGATGCCATGTACGTCTACCGCCTGGCAAACGAACTGGCGCGGCGGGGCCATCGCGTCACAGTGGTGCATTGCATCGATGCCTACAAGGTGCTGAGTCGTACCGAACCGCATGGCCACTTCCCCCACCACCCGAACGTCACGGTGCACCGACTCAGAAGCCGCTGGGGGGTGTTATCTCCGCTGCTCACCTATCTAGTGGGCCAGCCAGGCCTGAAGGCCCCTGCCCTGGAGAGATTATTCCAGCAGCACCGATTCGACGTGATCCACTTCCACAATGTGTCGCTGATCGGTGGGCCAGGGGTCTTGCGTTATGGCCATGGCATCAAGCTCTACACCATGCATGAGCACTGGCTCGTCTGCCCGATGCACGTCCTGTGGAAGTACAACCGCGAGGCCTGTATCAAGCCGGACTGCTTGCGCTGTACACTGACCTTCCGACGCCCTCCCCAACTCTGGCGCTACAGTGGCTTGCTGGCTCGTGAGCTGCGCCACGTACATCTGTTCCTGTCACCCAGCCGGTTCACCCTGGAGCAGCACAGGCAGCGCGGATTTACGCATCCGATTCGCTACCTGCCCCACTTCTTACCGGTTGCCGAGGCGCTGCCCGGCGAGCCAGCGGCCTCTCCAGAGGAGCATCGGCTGCCTGATGGGCGCCCCTACTTTCTGTTCGTGGGCCGGCTGGAGAAGATCAAGGGCCTGCAGACGCTCATCGAGCAGTTTCGGACATATGACGCGGCGGACCTGCTGGTGGCAGGCGATGGCAGCTACAGCGCGGAGCTCCGCAGGCAGGCAGCAGGCCTCTCCCACGTGCGTTTCCTGGGTCACGTCTCCCCCACGGCACTGCGCGCGCTCTACGCCGGGTCGATCGCCCTGCTGGTTCCATCCGTCGGTTACGAAGTGTTCGGCATGGTCACTCTGGAAGCGTTCGCACAACGAACTCCGGTGATCGCACGCGAGTTAGGGGGGCTTCCCGAGGCTGTGCATGAGAGCGGTGCGGGCTTTACCTACCGTACCCAGGCTGAACTAATTGCTGCCATGGAGGCGCTCCGACAAGATCCAGCGCTGCGCTCTGCGTTGGGAGAGCGCGGCCACAAAGCGTACTTGCGCTTGTGGTCAGAAGAGCCACATGTTCAGCAATACTTTGACGCGATTGACGAAGCGCGCGCTCGTTGTAGCGTTGATTCTGCGCCGCTACATCGGAGCGTATCGGTAGCCAGCGTGTAACGCAAAGCTTCGCATACTATGAGGCTCCCGATTCTGACCTACCACAGCCTCGACGAAACCGGATCGCTGGTCTCGGTCTCCCCGGCGATGTTCGAGCGGCACCTCGCCAGGCTGCACGCGGCCGGTTACGCTGTACTGCCCCTGCGCGAGGCATTGGCACGGATGGCAAAGCCTGACCTGGCTCAGGAGCGTATCGTGGCGCTGACGTTTGACGACGGCTATGCTGCGAGCTGTCAGCTCGCCATGCGCCTCTTGCAGCGATATGGGTGGCGCGCCACCGTCTTCGCTGTAGGCGAGTATGCCGGCCGCACCAATGCCTGGCCAGGCCAAGCAGCGTATGTCCCTGCGGCTCGCCTGCTCTCGTGGAGCGAGCTACGCGACCTGGCACGCACTGGCTGGGAGATCGGCGCCCACAGCCGGACGCATCCTGATCTCACGGTGCTCAGTGATCGCGATCTGGCGAATGAGGTCCTGGGCGCAAAGGCTCTGCTAGAGGACCAGCTTGGCCAAGCGGTCCAGGTATTCGCTTATCCGTACGGCCGTTATGATCGGCGTGTACGGAGTTATGTGCAGACGGCTTACACCGCGGCCTGCACGACCATCATGGGCATTGCCAACCAGGCGAGTGACCGCCACGCCCTGCCGAGGCTCGATATGTGGTACTTCTCCCGACCAGCGACATACCGCTTGTTCGCGTCACGCTGGATGGGGCCCTACATCGCGCTGTGCCGCGCCGGCCGGCGCGGCCGTGCCAGCATGGAGCAGGCCATCCGTCGCTTGCTCGTGCAGAGGAGTTCTGCTTCATGACACAGTTGCCACCACTGCCGTCTCCTCCTGCAGCCCCCGAGGCGGGCGTGCCGGGTACGCCGGCACACCTGCCGTTCTGCTGTCCCCTGTGCAAGGGAGTGCTGAGCGCAGAACCGGAGGTGCAGCCGCAGCGATATCGCTGCGCCGCCTGTGCTCGCGATTACCCGGTGGTCCTGGGAATACCAGACTTCCGCGTCTTCCCAGACCCGTACATAGACTACGCTGCCGACCATGCGAAGGGAGAGCGCCTGGCTGCTGAGGCGAACACCATGAGCTTCGCCCGACTAGTGGAACGCTACTGGGAGATGACCCCTGACGTTCCACGCCAGCTCGTGCCTCGCTACGTACGCCACGCATTAGGCGGGGTAGAACGCGGGCGATCCTCTCTGCAGGCCGTCCGCCAGGCCAGCGCAGCGCTGGGCGTACAGCTCGCCCCGCAACGCTACTTTCTTGAAATCGGCTGTGGAACCGGTGGCTTCCTGATCGCTGCGGCGCAGCAATACGATCAGGTTGTGGGCATCGATATCGCCTTCCGATGGCTGATCCTGGCCCGCAAACGCGTTGAGGAAGCGGTGCAGCAGGGCGACCTCTCGCCTGCGCAAGCCGCGCGCATCCAGATCGTCTGCTGCTGTGCTGAGCACCTGCCTTTCCCAGACCAGGGCTTCGATCTCGTGGTGGCTAGCGACGTGATCGAGCACACAGCGCAGCAAGAGCAACTGCTACGCCAAAGCCGCCACGCGCTGCGTCCTGGCGGGCTGCTGTTCATCGCCACACCCAATCGCTTGAGCTTGACGCCGGAACCGCATGTGCAAGTCTGGGGCGTGGGCTTCCTGCCCCGCGCGTGGATGCAGCCCTACGTCCGTCTCGTGCGCGGCATTCCGTATGAGCATATCCGATTGCTGTCCCGCTTCGAGCTCGAGTCCTTGTTCCGTCGGGCTGGCTTTTCGCGCTGGCAGGTACTCTTACCGCGGCTCAGCCAGGTTGAATTGCGCCGCTATTCGAAGGTTGAGCGCTGGGGCTTCGCAATCTATCACCGCTTGGCGCTTCTCCCGGGCTTTCGCCATCTGCTCTACATATTTGGCCCGTTTTTCCATGCAGTCGCTGTGGCACCAGATCCCAGCGCTGCTGAGGCATCGTGAGACATGCCCGATCATACGCTTGACACGCCTATAAGTACTATGAACATACGTGCCATGTGGCAGCGCCGTGATTTCGCGCTGGCAACCCTCTGTCTTGCCGTCTACCTGCTGACGGGAGCGGGGTTCGTCTATCACGTGGACGGAGCCCTGGTGTACGCCCTTACGAAGAACCTGGTCGAGCACCACAGCATCAGCGCCCCCTCGGGTTTTGGGACCATCACTGGTCAGAATGGAGGGCAGTATTCGCCGTACAATCTGGGACAGTCACTGGTGGCAGTGCCCTTCTATCTGGTAGGCAAGGCCCTGACGCCGTTTACCCCGCGAGTCGCTAGCTTTACTGCTGCAGACTTTGTGGTAAGCACCTTCAATGCCTTTGTCACGGCGGCCACAGTCTGGCTCATCGTCCGTCTGGTAGTAGAGCTGGGCTATCCGCTGCGCGCCGCGCTGCTGACCGGCGCGGCCTACGGCTTCGGAAGTATGGCCTGGCTGTACTCCCGCACATTCTTCACCGAACCATTGACAGCTTTGTGCCTGCTGCTCAGCGTATTGCTGCTCGTGCGCTCGCGGCGCGGTATGCCAGCCTGGCCGTGGATGCTGGCGGCTGGCCTGGCCGCTGGCGGGGCACTCTTCACACGGGTAACGGCCGCGGTATTTGCACCGGGATTGCTGCTCTACGCGCTCTTGGTGCACCGTCGCGCCCGGTGGCGCGGCCTCCCCCTTGTGGGAGCCTTCGCTGCGGGCTACGCAGTGTTTCTCGGTGCGACGCTGTGGTACAACTACGCCCGGTTTGCTAATCCTGTCGAGACCGGTTATACGGCCCTGAATCCCTACCTCGCCTCCAACTTGGTAGACCGGTCCCAGTACGATCCGGGTGCCGTGCTGTACGCCATCTACGGTATGCTACTCAGTCCGGGGAAGGGCGTCTTCCTGTACGCCCCTGTCCTGTGTGCCGCGCTAGCTGGGTTGGTCTGGTTCGCCCGCTATCACCGGCTGGAAGCCATCCTGATCGGCCTGCTCAGTGGAGCGCTCCTCCTGCTGCACGCTGCGCCGTCCTGCAAGACGTGCACGCTCGACTATTGGTTCGGCGGCTGGTCGTGGGGGCCGCGCTATCTGCTGGCCATTCTGCCCGTGGCCACGCTTCCAGCCGCAGCCTGGTTCGCTCACATGGCCAGCGTGCGCTACGGCCGCCTCGTAGTGGGGGTGGCACTCGCCGCGATGGTGCTCATGCAGGTACCGAGTGTCGCGGTGAGTGAACTCCGCTACTACATCCGCGTGGTGGCGACCGAGCAACAACGATACGAGAAGCAGCGCCTGCTCGTAGATTCGTGGCGTGATTCTCAGTACGTAGGACAGTGGCGGGAGGCGCTCAGTGTCACGCAGCGCGTGCTCGATGGTCGCCCTGCTCCCCAGAGCCGCCTCAGTGAACTGCAGGACCTGTCGCAGATGCTGGAGCATGCCGAGGCGCTCAATACGTATCAGTTCTGGTGGTTCCGCCTCGTGGGTGGTGGCAGGCTGCACGGCATGGCGCAGGTGAGCGTGCTGGCGCTCGTAGGGAGCCTGCTGCTCATCGCATGGGGCGCTCTGTTGGCCTGCGCTGGCCTGCCGCTTCCCACGGATCTCCTGCGGCGCGGGGCCGTGCTGCGGATGATCCGACAGCGGCCACCGGCGCCGTCCGCAGGAGGTGGCCAGCCGGTGGCCGAGACGATCCCGCCGGGAGGCGCGTAGGCGTGAGTGCTGGTCCGCACGTGCTCACCCCCGCTTATTACATGCGGCTCTATGAGCTCGAGCAGGAGCACGGCTGGTGCCGCGGCATGCGCACGCTTGCCGGTGCACTGCTTGAGCCTCTGTTCCATGGAAGAACCAACCGTCGTATCTTGGATGCAGGCTGCGGCACAGGGAGCATGCTCAGCTGGCTCCAGCGCTTCCATGGGGCCACCGTGATTGGGATAGATCTCTCCTGTCACGCCCTCGCGTTCTGTCGGCGGCGCGGCCATCGGGCGCTCGCGCAATGCTCGGTGCTCTTGTTGCCTTTCCGAGCACAGAGCTTCGACCTGGTCGTGTGTGCAGACGTACTGCAGCACCTGCCCGATCCGCCCGGCGATGCTGCCGCCCTCGCAGAGCTGTATCGCGTGCTCCGCCCGGGCGGCTCTCTCTATATACGCACAAACAGCAGCTTCGGCATGGGTGCACCCCTGGAAGGGGCAGCGGCGAACTATCGTCGCTATACGCGCGCGAGCTTGTGTGAACGTGTGCTCGCTACGGGCTTCGTGATCGAACGGGCCACGTATGCCAACAGCCTGCCATCGTTACTCGCGGTCGCGCGCCGCAGGCTGCGCCGGCACACACCGCTCTCACACGTAGGCGATCCGGGGCTGCGCGTACGCCTGCGCCCTCGCGCCTTACGGTGGGTGGACGATGTGCTGGCGCTACTGCTGCGCGCGGAGGCACACTATCTCCGCCATCGTGGGCGCAGCCTGCCGTTCGGACACTCGGTACTCGTCCTGGCACGCCGGCCGGAAGGTGTCACAGCGTGAGCCAAGCGCAGCAGCTCTACGTACGTGAGGCAGGAGCGGCGTGCCAGCAACAACACGCACTAGCTGCGACAGCAGCTCCACGTACGTGAGGCAGGAGCGCTCAGGATATCAACATGACTGTCTCGACAGCCGTCGCGTACTTCGATCAAGTAGCGCAGGAGTATGCCAGGCGCTACCAGGCCCAGACGCCGGGAGGCTATGCGTTGCGCGTGCGCCGGCAACGCGTGCTGGAGTTCCTGGAGGGCTCTGGAGGGAAGGTACTAGATGTCGGCTGTGGACCAGGTCCGATAGCCGAGGAGTTGCTCGACCGCGGCTATCAGTACTGGGGCGTCGATGCTGCGCCTGGCATGATCGAGCAGGCACGGCAGCGCTTTGAGCAGAGCGACTGGGCCCGATTCATCGTCGGCGATGCCACTCACCTGGCCTTCCCCGACGGCTTCTTCGATAGCGTGATGTGCGTGGGGGTGATCGACCGCATTCCAGCCTATGAGCGGGCTCTCAAGGAGATGGCTCGGGTGACCCGCCGTGGTGGCACGCTCGTCGTCTCGTTCCCCAATCTTCTCAGCCCTTACGCGACGTGGAAGAACTTCGTGTTCTATCCAACGGTTGCGCTGCTACGCCCCGTTTACCGCAGGCTCACCGGGCGCAGACAGCCACCCGCGTTACCGGCGTCGTGTGCCAAGCTGTATACGGCTCAGCGCGCCGCGCACCTACTAGCGAGGTATGGCGCTGAGGTCACAGACGTTGTCTACTACAACTTCAACGTATTCCTCTCGCCGCTGGATGAGCTCTTCCCGCGTTGGGCTATGCACACTGCTGAGCGGCTGGAGCGGCTGCGCAGCGGCAGCATGCGGTGGCTCGGCACCGGGTTTCTGCTCAAGGCGAAGAAGCATGCGTAGCTATGCTCGTCGGCGGCTATATCAACGCGACGAAGAGAGGGTGAGCTTATGAGATTAGGCGTCAACGCGCGGCGGCTGGCGGGCCAGCGCTTAGGTATCGGACGGTATATCGAGTATATGGCTAAGTACTGGGCCAAGATGGTACATCCGTCAGACAATGTCACCATCTACGTTCAAGAGCCACTGCGGAAGGGTGAGCTGCGGCTGTCCGATGCTTTCAGGATTCGGCCGCTCCCGTCGAGGTTCAAGGGGGTGCTCTGGGAGAACCTCGTGCTGTCGCTGCACGCCAAAGAGAACGATGTGCTGTTTGGCCCGAGCTATACCGTGCCGCTGACGAACCGGGGTCGGAGTGTAGTCGCCACGCATAGCGTCAATGAGGTGCAGCCCGGCACCCATCCCTGGTCCTACCACCTGACTTATAGCCTGATCTACCGGCTGAGCGCACAGAAGGCAGACAAGGTCATCGTCCCATCGCAGACGGTGAAACGAGACATCCAAAAATACTATGGCATCGCTGCTGGTAAGATCGAGATCATCCCGGAAGGTGCGGACGACGCCTTTCAGCCGATTGAGGACCAAGAGGTGCTGCGCTCGACGCGTCAGCAGTACCTGGGCGCCGACAAGCCGTACATTCTGTATGTAGGCAAGCTCTCCCAGCGCCGCAACATTCCCCTCCTCTTGGCTGCGTTCGCCGCCGCGAAGAAACGGGAGCGCATTCCCCACAGTTTGCTGCTGATGGGCCCTAACCATCTGGGCCTCCCCGTCGCCCGGATGGCAGAGGAGCTAGGCATCAGCGATAGTCTCGTGCACACGAATCGAGAGTTCGCTGATCACCGGGAATTGGTTCCGCTCTACAGCGCTGCCGACCTCTACGTCTATCCCTCGTCCTACGAAGGGTTCTCGCTCACGACGGTAGAAGCACTGGCCTGTGGGGTCCCTGTGGTCGCGGCGAACCGTGCGGCACTGGCCGAGATTGCCGGCGGGCACGCCCTGATGGTGGACGATCTGACGGTTGAGGCATTTGCCGAGGCGATTGCGCGAGTAGTGACCGACCGTCAGCTCCACGCGGACCTGCGCGCTAAGGGACAGCAACGGGCGCGCTCATTGCGGTGGGAAGACACTGCTCAGCGCACGCTGGACGTTCTGCGGCAGGTTGCACAGGCGTGAACTCGGGGCTGGGGACCAGATGAAGACGATCATCCTTGCCGGGGGCTTCGGCACCCGCCTCGCGGAAGAAACGGAAGTCAAACCCAAGCCGATGGTCGAGATTGGCGGGCGCCCAATCCTTTGGCATATCATGCGCATCTACGCGGCATATAAGTACAACGAGTTCGTTATTGCACTGGGATACAAGGGTGAAGTTATTAAGAGCTACTTCCTAAACTATTACTATTTACGCAACGATCTCAGCATTCATCTTGCCAGTGGACGAATCCAGATGCACGATGGTGATCCCGAGGACTGGATCGTCCACTTGGTGGATACTGGACTGCGTACCGAAACCGGGGGCCGGGTCAAGAGGCTCGGCCAATGGGTTGGCCAGGACACCTTCATGATGACCTACGGCGACGGAGTGGCTGACATTGACATACGCGAGTTGGTCGCCTTCCACCGCCGGCATGGCCGGCTAGCAACGGTGACCGCTGTGCGTCCACCAGCGCGATTTGGCGGGCTGAGCTTTGAGGGCGACGTGGTCACTCGCTTTGTCGAGAAGCCTCGCATCGGGGAAGGGTGGATCAACGGGGGCTTTTTCGTGCTGGAGCCAGGCGTTCTGGACTACATCGGCGGCGATGAATCCAGCTTTGAACATGGAACACTGGAGCGGTTGGCTGAGGATGGACAACTCGTAGCCTACCGTCATGAAGGCTTCTGGCACTGCATGGACACGCTGCGGGATGTGCGTTTGCTGAATAGCTTGTGGGAAAGCGGCACCGCACCATGGAAGATATGGAAGTGAGCACGGATCAATGGATGGCGACCGCAAGGTTCTGGCAGGGCCGGCGCGTGTTCGTCACCGGCGCCACGGGCCTAGTGGGTTCCTGGCTCATAAAGCGGCTGCTCGAGCACAACGCGTATGTGATTGCGCTCGTTCAAGACGCTAATCCGCAGTCGGAGCTGTACCGCAGCGGAGACGTCCAACGGGTAACGGTGGTAAACGGCGCTTTAGAGGATTTCTGGACGCTCGAACGCGCGATCAATCTCCATGAGATCGACACCGTCTTCCACCTGGGCGCGCAGACGATCGTTAGTGTGGCCCATAGATTTCCTCTGCCGACGTTTGAGACGAATATCCGGGGGACTTACCACTTACTGGAGGCCTGCCGGCTGCATCAAGATCTCGTAAAGCGGGTGGTCGTCGCATCGAGTGACAAAGCCTATGGTGAGACGTCCAACCTGCCCTACACAGAAGACATACCCTTGAATGGGCGCCATCCCTATGATGTCTCCAAGAGCTGCGCCGATCTGATCGCTCAGGCGTATCACCACACCTACGGCTTGCCGGTGGCTATCGCGCGGTGTAGCAACGTCTATGGAGGCGGCGATCTGAACTGGAGCCGCATCGTTCCAAGCACCATTCGGGCCTTTCTATACCAGGAGCGCCCTGTCCTGCGCAGCGACGGCACCTACATGCGCGATTACATTTATGTAAAAGACGTCGTGCTGGCGTACATGGTCCTAGCTGAGCGACTGGACGACGCCCGAGTGCAAGGCGAGGGCTTCAACTTCAGCCCAGAAATGCCTGTCACGGTGCTGGAACTGGTGCAGACGATCCAACGGCTCATGGGATGCGACCATATTCAGCCCTGCATCGTGGATCGTGCGGAAGGGGAGATCCGGTCTCAGTACCTCTCCGCCGCCAAGGCACGCGCTATCCTGGGATGGCGGCCACATTTCAGTCTCGAGCTAGGGTTGACCGAGACCATCAACTGGTACCGTACGTTCCTGGCGGGGAAAGCGCGGCCCGAGGACCAGCCGGTAGCTCTGTAATGGGAAGCTCTGCCAGCCTATGATGAGTGCAAGGGAACAAGATTAAGATATTACAAGATATCAAGATATGAATAACGTCGTGGTCAAGGGCGGCGATGGGGCTCTCGAGGGGGTTAAGGTCATACCGCTACAGCGGTTCCCCGACGAGCGCGGCACCGTCTACCATATGCTGAAGGCAACGGACCCCCATTTCCTGCAGTTCGGTGAGATCTACTTTTCCAGCGTGTATCCCGACGTGGTCAAGGCCTGGAAACGGCACTCTCGAGTCACTGTGAACTATGCCTGCGTCTTCGGCCGCATCAAGCTCGTGCTGTACGATGAGCGACGTACTTCCTCTACGAAGGGCGGCCTAATGGAGATATTTCTCGGCCCGGACAGCTACGCGCTCGTCGTCATTCCCCCGGGTGTCTGGCACGGATTTCAGGGGATGAGCGATCCAGTTTCGATTGTCGCTAACTGTGCCACAGAGCCACACGACCCTGCAGAGTTTGATCGCCTCGATCCGGAGGAAAACCACATTCCTTACAGCTGGTCGCGCACGTCTCCATGATGATATGCACAACCGTCTCGGCGCGGGAGAGCGGCAGACGAGGATGAACGGCACGGTTCTGGTTACTGGCGCCGGCGGGTTCGTCGGATCCGCCGTCGTACGACTGCTCGTCCGATCACTATCCGAGGCCCGTCTGCAATTCCCGGACGGCACCCCCCTAGAGCATGTCGTGGCAGTCCTTCGGCCAGGGGGCTCCAGAGAGCGCCTCCAGGAACTGCCTCCAGCGGGAAACTGGTCTATCGAATACGCCGATCTGACCAATCGCGCGCACCTACGGGACTTGTTTGCCAGGGTCCGTCCCAGAGCGGTCCTGCACCTCGCCGTGGAACGGGGCATCTATAGAGAGCTACCTGAAGCCGAGCGATATCGGCTGAACATCGCTCCCCTCGAGATGCTGTTCGAGGGTCTGAGCGGCGTGCCGGGCGCCCGCCTCATCCATACCAGCAGCGCCTGGGTGCTCCAGGCGGGTGAGCGGCTAGATGAGGGCGCTAGACTCGAGCTGCGGATGCCGTACGCTGAGAACAAGGCCGCAGCAGAGCGTCTCTTGCCGCTGTTTCAGGCGAAGACGGGCGTCCAGTGGATTAACCTGCGGCTCTTCAACATCTTCGGCAGATACGAGCACGAGACACGCTTGCTACCGTACCTCGTGTCCCGCCTGGCGCAGAGGAAGGTGGCAAAGCTCTCTTCCGGCGAGATGGTCCGCGACTTCAGCGACGTCGAGGAGATCGCGCGCGCCTATCTCCTCGCCCTACAGGCGGGCGAGGATGCCTGCGGCAAGGTCTATCACATCGGCTCTGGGCGCGGCACGAGCATACGGGAGTTCGCCATGACGGTGGCTGAGGTGACGGGGAATGCCCATCTGATCCGTTTCGGGGCCACCGCAACGCCGGACCAGCACATCGCCTGTCAGGTCGCCGATCCTACCCGCGCACAACGTGTCCTCCAGTGGGTCCCGGCGGGGGATCTGGAAGCACGCATCCACAAGACAGTGCGGTGGTGGCTCGAGCGCCGGAGCACCGCCTCTGCAGGCGATGCCGCACAAGACGCTCAGTAGGCGAACCATCGGTCGCCGGCAAGCCGGCAGCGTTGATTGGCTGCGCCGCGGCACTCTCCACTTTACTTTTTTACTTTTATTTACTTTTACTTTTTAGCGACCTCAAGAGGTCAACGTACATGACAGCATGTCGGGCTTGCAAGAGCCAGCAGTTATACATGTTCCTGTCCCTAGGATGGCATCCACCTGCCAACGCCTTTCTGCGGCGAGATCAGTTAGCGAGGCCGGAGCCATCGTTTCCGCTGGATGCCTATGTCTGCCTGGACTGCGGCCTGATCCAGATCCGCGACAACGTCCCTGCGGGCTTCTTCCGCAACTATGTGTACATTCCTTCGACCGCCCAGGCTATGCACACCCACTTTGCGGAGCTAGCTAATGTAGTAGTCACGCAGTATCTGCCCGCTCTGCAGGGCCTCACTATCGATATCGGCTGCAATGACGGCCTTTTCCTCAAGTGCCTGCAGGATCGCGGTGTCAGAACGCTCGGTGTGGACCCAGCGACGAACATCGTCGAGATGGCCAGACAGAAGGGCCTTAATGTCATCAACGAGTATTTCACACCGGAGATCGCACAGATAATCAAGGAGAGGTTTGGACCAGCAGCAGTTGTCGTGACGACAAACACGTTACACCATATCGGTGATCTCGACGCGTTTATAGAAGGGGCAGCATTATTACTTGAAGATCATGGGGTATTTATCGTCGAGGTTCCTCATGCGCTAGAGATAATCGAGCAGAATCAGTTCGATGGCATCTACCACGAGCATGTCTCTCAGTTCACCGTCAAATCGCTGCGCGATCTCTTCCGGCGTTTCGATCTGGAGCTGTTTCACCTGGAGCAGCTGGACGTTCACGGCGGATCGTTGCGCACCTTCGCGCGGAAAGGGACGCAGGGAGGGCCTGTCTCGCCGGCAGTATCCGAGCTACTCTTGAGTGAAGCCGAGCGTGGCCTCTTCTGTGCCTCAACCTATAATGCGTTTCGAGAACGAGTCAGGCGAATCAAAGCGGAACTGCTCGCACTCTTAAGCGAACTCAAGCAGGAGGGAAAGAGGATAGTCGGCTATGGAGCTTCGGCGAGAGGAAACACGCTGCTTAACTACTACGGCATCAGCACGCACTTTCTCGACTACATCGTAGACAGGAACAGCCTGAAACATGGTCTTTATTCGCCGGGCATGCACATTCCAGTAGTGCCTGTTGAAAGGCTCGTAGAAGACAGGCCAGATTACGTGCTACTGCTGGCATGGAACTTCGCAGACGAGATCATCCGGCAGCAAGAGGCGTATAGGCGGCTGGGTGGACGGTTTATCGCTCCTATTCCAGAACCGAGGATCATCGCGGACGGCAGCCCAGAGGTCGGCCATGGGTAAAGGCAACTATGTCAGACAGCAGATCCTTAAACAGGTAGCGGAGTTCTATGCAGCCGAGTTTGGGGAGGCCGATTTTACCCCGGGTCAGTCGCCCGTGCCGGTCTCCGGCCGAGTGTTCGACGCTGACGATCTGATCCACCTGGTCGATGCCTCCCTGGACTTCTGGCTCACGAGCGGACGTTACGCGGACCAATTCGAGCGGGAGTTCGCGCGCTCCCTGGGCGTCCGTCACGCGATCCTATGCAACTCTGGCTCCTCGGCTAACTTACTTGCCCTCTCAGCTCTCACGTCACTCAAGCTGGGCGAGCGACGGCTCAGGCCAGGCGATGAGGTCATTACGGTAGCAGCCGGGTTTCCAACCACTGTCAATCCGATCATTATTAACAGGCTGGTTCCCGTCTTTCTTGATGTTGAGCTGGGGACCTACAACGTGGACGTACGCTACCTGGAAGAAGCCATCAGCCCACGCACGCGCGCCATTGTGCTAGCCCATACGATGGGCAATCCCTTTGACTTGGAGGCGGTGCTCGATGTAGTCAGACGGCACGGCTTGTGGTTGATCGAGGATAACTGCGATGCGCTGGGCTCGACCTATCGGGGCAGGCTAACTGGCAGTTTTGGCGATCTGGCGACGGTGAGCTTCTATCCGGCCCATCACATCACTATGGGGGAAGGTGGCTGTGTCCTCACAAACCGGCCGAATCTCAAGATCCTGGTAGAGTCGTTCCGGGATTGGGGGCGCGATTGCTGGTGTGACCCGGGTAAAGAGAACACCTGCGGTATGCGTTTCCAGTGGCAGCTCGGTGAGCTGCCCTGCGGATATGACCATAAGTACATTTACTCGCATATCGGTTACAACCTCAAGCTCACCGACATGCAGGCGGCGGTGGGCGTGGCTCAGCTCCAGAAGCTGCCGGGCTTTATCACCGCGCGCAAGCGCAACTGGCAGCTGTTGTACGATGGCTTGCGACGCTTCGAGGAATTCCTGATCCTGCCGCGGCCGACGCCTGGGAGCGATCCAAGCTGGTTCGGCTTCGTGATTACGGTTCGCCCGCATGCGCCCTTCACGCGCCGGGAGCTGATTCAGTATCTGGAAAGCCGTAAGATCGCCACCCGGCTGCTCTTCGGAGGGAACCTGACCCGCCAGCCAGCGTACCAGGGCGTCTCCTATCGAACTGTAGGCGCTCTGGAGAACAGCGATATCGTAATGAACCACACATTTTGGGTTGGGGTGTACCCAGGCCTGACCCTCAGGATGATCGCCTACATGCTAGAGACATTTGAGAGATTTTTCAGCGAGCTGCGCGCGTGACATCGTCGTGGCGGCCTCTGGCTTAATGCAAAGCCCACAGGGATGCAGGCGTTGAAGCAATTGAGACTGCGGAGTGCCCACGTCTTTCGCCCCGGATCACGTTGCCTACCTTCGACGGTTTCTACGTATGTGATAGGCCCGTTAGGCGTGATTGGGCAACTGGTGGGCACCCGGCTGTGTCTTCTGGCTGTCTCCGGAGTGCTGACAGCATGGCTGGTGTTGCCAGGGATACACGCCCCGTGGGGACGCGGGTACGACGATTGGGAGGGCGCCTTCTACTCCATCATAGGGCGGGAGCGGGTGAAAGATGGATTGCTGACCATCGCAGCACCACCGACTCCCGCCGCGGGAGACATGCGTATCCCGTATCTGAACCATCCGCCCCTGACAGGCCTGCTGGTCGGCGCCGCCTTCTGGGCATCTGGCACTGGTGAGCTGCAGACACGCGTAGTGCCGTTACTTGCCAGCCTGGGGACGCTGATCCTCTTCTACGCACTCGTTGCGCGCAGCTTCTCGAGGCCAGTGGCGCAGGCAAGCACTATCGCGCTGCTCAGTATGCCTATGCTCGCGATTTACGCGGACCTTCCTAGCGATCTTGGGCCGATCCTGCTCTGTGTAGCCTTTGTCGTTCTGATCTGCCTGCAACGTTATCTGGCCGGACACACGTATGCACTTCCCGCGGGGGCAGCGGCAGCAGCAGTCGGCTTCTTTGAAGACTATGCCATTGTCTTCGTCCTCATAGGCTTGCTGGCTGCGTCTATTGTCGCGGCTACTGAGCGAAAGCGCGTGCTCATCTACACAATCGTTCTCGCTGGCGCAGTTGGTCTTAGCGCAACAGCCTTCCTGCTGTACACCACCTGGCATGGTGGTTCGCCCATTTTCCTGCTGGAGCTAGTGAGCCGGCGCACTGGGATAGGCGCTGTCGAATACCGGTCGGACGTCGTAGCCTGGGTGGCGCGCATGGCGAAGACGCACGTTCTCCTGTTCTCGCCCTTGGTGCTGGTCAGTGTGTTGGTGTCGGGCTTACACCTGCTGCGCTACCTCAGGGACCGACAAACCACAGGCGAGCTCTGGATTGTTGCGCCCTACCAACTCTTCTGGATCGCAGCGTTATTCCTGTTTGGCAGCAGCTACGTGCTCGTCGGCCACGAAGGCGCCTACGTCCACCCCTATTGGACGATCTACCTGATGCCGGGGTATGCATTGCTGGTCGGTCTGTATTGGGAGCGGCTCCTGCAGCAGCCAGCTTCCACAGGCCTCCATACATGGGCATGGCTGCTGGCTCTTCCTTACACAGCGTTGTTCCTGAGCAACTCACACCTGCACTCGCGAGCTGGCGCAGCTGCAACGGTTGCTGCCGGGTTACTCTTGTTGCTGATCCGCAGGTCCAGACACCTACCGCTTGTGGCGCTGCTTGTATTCGTGGGCCTGAATGGGCTCATCTCCTGGAAGACCTTGCAGGACCAGGCAACCAACGAGTATCGGGAGCATGGCAATCTCATCCGGCAAGTCACAGCCAGATCGGACCTTATCGTCTCCACAGGCAATGCCGTGCCTCAGCTGCTGTACTATAGCGAGCGCCTAGTGGTGCCCAATTCCATCGGGCTGGGGAAGCAGCTCGAAGGGCGAGCCTGGCTGAATGAACGAGACCTCGATTCTCTCTCCAGATTCGTGCAACTGCACCAGCCACTCTACCTTTACCTGGATGGCTACACACGCTATGTGCACGAATCTGTCTTGGCTTGGCTGGACAAAGAGTGCGCATACAGGTTCATAACTTCGTATCTGATATATATTGAGCGATGCTGAGAACGCGTTCAAAAATTTTCCTATCTCTGTTTTTACTCATTTTACTCAGAGTCCTTAGGCCGAATCTGTGGCCCCGGATGGGCTGCACGATCTACACAAGACGTTTCGAGGTAACGATCACCTGTGCGCGTAGCGGTACGTAATCGTCTGACGCAATTGGTGGAAGAGAGTCAGGATGAAAAGCTTCCCTCAAGCTAATGCAGTTGGCGCTGTGGCACGCAAGTGGCGTCTATTGGTCCTGGCGCGTAGCTATCCAAATAACATGCTGCCGAGGCTAGGGCTATGGACACAGCGGCTGGTGCAGTGCGTCACCGGCTTTGCCGACGCCAAAGTAGTATCACCAGTCCCCTATGCCCCGCCGCTGCCAGGCGTGGGCGCGCTGGCTCACTACGCGCGCTTCCGCCGCGTGCACCCGCGCCGGTGGGATGGTGCTGTCGAGGTCTTCCACCCGCGGCTCCTCACTGGGCCTGGATACAGCCTGCACAACGTCGAGGTGCTACCCTACGCGCTGGCGGTGCTGCCCACCGTACATCGGCTGCGGTCTCGTTTCGCGTTCGATCTGATCCACGCGCATTTCACGTATCCCGACGGCGTGGTTGCCTGCCTACTCGGACGCATGTATGGAGCTCCGGTCGTGATCACGGAGCACGCACCGTGGCTCCCATGGATGGAGCAGTATCCCCTCGTGCGGCGACAGGCTGTCTGGGCAGCACGCGCCTGTGCTTCACATATCGCAGTCAGCCGGTCGGTGCGCCAGGGCATTGCCCAGATCACCAGCAATGCAGCCAAGGTAACAGTTATTCCGAATGTGGTGGACGGCACCGTATTCCACCCTGTCCCTGGACAGCGCCGGGTGCCGGGCCAGGTACTGTTTGTGGGCGCAGTACGCTACTGCAAAGGCGTGGATGTGCTGCTCGAAGCGCTCCCTGAGGTGCGCCGGCAACATCCGGCGGTACGGCTCATCCTGGCCGGTGAGGCGTTCTACCGCGCATACCAGCGTGAAGCTGAGCGGCTGCAGCAACTCACTCACAGGTTGGGGCTCTCGGACTGTGTTGAGATGGTCGGGGGCAAGTCGCCTGCGGAGGTAGCGGGGCTGATGGCACAGAGTGCCGTTGTGGTATTGCCGAGCCGTGCCGAGAGCTTCGGGACGGTGCTGATCGAAGCACTAGCGTGCGGCACACCGGTCGTGGCCACGCGCTGTGGCGGTCCAGAGGAAGTGGTGACCCCCGACGTGGGCCTGCTTGTGCCGCCAGAGGACCCGGGCGCGCTAGCGGCTGCGCTGGCCGAGGTGCTCGAGCACCCCGAGCGCTATGATCCCGCCGCGCTGCGCCGCCATGCACTTGAGCGCTACGACGCGCCCGTGGTGGCGCAGCAACTCGCTGCCCAGTATGCGACGGTGCTGCAGCGCCCCCTCCCCGGGCTCATATGTGATGTCAAATGACACTAGTTTTTAAGATGACTATGAGCTGAAGGCGGGCTTGCGTGCGAGTTCGATCCCACCTCCAAGCCGAGATTGCATACTACAGCTCGAGAAGAACGTGATGGTAAGCGGTGTGTAGCTGAGATAGATAGATGCGAGCTTACTCCCAGAGCATGATGATATGGCCGAGTTTGTCTACTGGCTTGAGCCACTCAGCTACAGCGATACGTTGTCGAGGAGTTTGCAATCTACTATCTCGTTGGCCAGCGCGGATCTAACCCGAGCAAGTATGGGATGATCCAGCGCACGACGGAGAAAAGCCTCTCAGTCTACTATGAGGTTCTCATAGGGTGTTTGCTTGAGTGTGCAGGTGTACGTCCTTGGCGGCGGTGTCGACCACCGGCACGGCTACTCGGCACCAAGCGCGATGAACGGAGGGAAGCGCGTATGGGATACTGGACTGGCCAGCGCGTGCTGGTGACAGGGGGCACTGGCTTCGTCGGCACTCACCTGGTGGAGCGGCTGCTGGACGAAGGTGCCCAGGTTCGTGTGGTTGGTCGGCACCCTGCCAAGCTGCAACAGGCCATCGGGAAGCGGATGGCCGACGTGGAGTTTCTACAAGGTGATCTGTGCGATCCCGCAGTTGCTGCGGCTGCGTGCCACGGCCAGGAAGCCGTCTTCAACCTCGTCGCGACTGTGACTGGAGTGGGCTACAACACACGCCATCCCGGCACGATGTTCACCCACAATCTCATCCCGGCGGTGAATGTGGTGGACGCGGCAGCACACGCCAGCGTGTCGCGGCTACTGTGTGTGAGCTCGATCTGTGTGTACCGGCGCCACTGCACCGTGCCAACACCGGAGTCCGAGGGGTTTATGGATGACCCCGAACCCACCAACATCGGGTACGGCTGGGCCAAGCGTGCCCTCGAGATCCAAGCGCGCTGCTATGCGATGGAATTCCCGATCAAGATCGCCATCGTGCGGCCGTACAACGTCTACGGGCCGCGGGACAACTTCGACTGGGAGACGAGCCATGTCATCCCTGCCCTCATCCGCAAAGCCGTCGAGGGGCACGATCCGATCGTCGTGTGGGGCGATGGCACCTATGTACGTTCCTTCCTGTATGTCACAGACCTGGTAGAGGGTATGCTGCGCGCGCTCGAGCACTATGCCGTGTGTGACCCGGTGAACATCGGCACCGATGAGGTGATTACCATCGGGGACCTGGCCCAGGCTATCGTACGCCTGACCGGTAGCCAGGCAACGCTCAGCTTTGATACGAGCCGGCCCAGCGGGCAGGCGGCCCGCATCGGCGACTTCTCGAAAGCGCAACAGCACCTCGGCTTCCGCGCAGCTGTACCGCTTGAGGAGGGTCTCCGCCGTACGATAGCCTGGTACATGGGCCACCGCGCTGAGGTGGGCGGAGCGACGCTATCCGCTGACCACGGCGGCTTGGTCGCAGCACCGTCTGAGGCCAACGTGCCGACGTGAGCCGGCACCTGGGCGCACTAACTCACTAACTGAGGCCCTACACCCTGCTACAGGCAGGCCTCTACCCTCTCAAGCGATCGTGGAATGTCGCCCTCCTACGGCGGCCTCGCTCCACCCAGCCTACCGGCTGAAGACGTCCTGCAAGGGGGAACCAGTCATGCTAATGGCGCGAAACCCTCCAGGCTCTCAGAGCCATGAGGCCAGCAGCCTGGACCAGCCACCGGGAACCGTGGCCGCTGCGGTCCCTGGAATCAACAAGATCCTGTTCGTCGGCCTCTATTACGATTACGGCGATCCGAGCAGGGGGCTCTCGTATGAGTACTATAACCTCTACCTGACCTTAACGCAGCTCGCACCAGAAGTTCAGCTCTTCGATTTCCATGCCGTGACGCAGCGATCCGGCAAGCCAGCAATGCAGCGGGAGCTAGTGCAGCTCGTACGCGAGACAAAGCCGGACATCGCCATCTTTCCGCTGTTCAAGGATGACGACTTCGACCCGGCGGTGATGGATGAGTTGCGCCAGCATACCACTACAGTATGTTACTTTTTCGATGATATGTGGCGCAGAAAGTTTGCCGATCACTGGGCTCCTCACTTCGACTGCTTCACTACGTCCAGCAGCGGTATGTTGCGACGCTATCGTGAGCGTGGCCTCGGTAACGCAATCTACTCACCGTTCGGATATAACCATTTTCTGTATCGAAGGCTCGACGTGCCGAAGCGCTATGACGTGACGTTCATCGGCGGCTTTCATCCATACAGAAAGTGGCTGCTCGACCGCCTGCGGGGAGCGGGCATCAATGTGGCGGTCTGGGGCGCCCACTGGCCGGCAGGGCGCCTGTCTCAGGAAGACATGATCAGGGTCCTCAACGAGAGCCGCATCAGCCTCAATATCACGGATAGCAAACAGTGGGACTTTCGCTATCTCGTCACATCGCGCTCGTATTTTGCCTGGCGCGACTTGGTGGTTTCGAAGAAAACCCGTGAGCAGCTCAAAGCGCGTCACTTCGAGATCTGTGGCTGTGGCACCTTTCAGCTTACCTACTATGTCGAGGACCTGGAGCATTGCTTCGATATCGGCCGTGAGTTGATGGTTTACATGGACGTCGCTGACCTGATCGAGAAGACGCGCTACTTCCTCAAGCATGAGGATGAGCGGGAAGCCATCGCGGCAGCAGGCTACCAACGGGCTGTGGCCGAGCATACGCTGGCCCGGCGCCTGACTGATGTACTCGAGTATGCCGCTGCAATTAGACGGCGCAAGGCCGCCACAGCCATCTGATAGCGGCGACTCTAACCGCTTGCTGGCGGGATCTCTGCTCTAGCGCTGACGTTCCCAGTAGGGAGCCTTAAGGGAGGGGTCATGCTGTCGTTGCCCATCCTATCTCGCGGACCAAGTTCTCCGACACAAAACTAGCCAAGCTGCTGCTAGTCATAGTAGGGCTGTCACTCATCATATTGGAGGTGCAGTCCTATTCACCGAGTGGGCGCACGATGCGCTACTGCCTACCATCTCGCTGGGAACTCGGCCTCATTTCCCACCAGGTTTGTTGATCCTACTGTATACCCTTGGTATGGAAGCGCTTCCCAGTAGTGTTGCTTGCTATCGGTGGATGTCTAGCTGTCCAGCAAAGAACGTCCTTTCTTGGTGCTATGCCCCTAATTTGGTGCTATGCCTCTAATATAGATGTTTATATCGGCGGCGACTCGTTTCAGAACTTCCGCTACTTTGTGCCTGTTCTTCCACTGTTGATGGCTGTGGCATTCGTCTATATCGAAAGGCTGCGCTTGAGCCGAGCCATGGCAATGGCAGCCAGCATGTTATGCCTTAGCCAGGTTAACTAGGTGAGCGCGTAGAGGAGCGTACTGAGCGTGCATAACCAGACACCACCTCCGCGGGAATCGCCATCGCGTGGTTCGACAGCGATACACAGCAGGAAACCCGCCATGCCGCTTGCCAAGCTACCACCGCGACCGCTCGTCAGCGTGTGCATGCCGGTGCACAATGAAGCGCGCTACCTGCGCGAGAGCCTGGTGTCCCTGCTTACCCAGACGTACCAACCCTTGGAGATCGTAGTCGTCGACGACGGCTCCAGTGACAGCACACCGCAGATCCTGTCAAGCTTCACAGATGATCGGCTACGCTGCTTCCGCAACCCGCAGAACCTCGGTCAGTTTGCTACCCAGAACCGCGCCATTGCGCTCGCCCGAGGAGAGCTCATTGCTATCCGCCACAGCGATGATGTCTACGATCCCGACATGATTGAGCGAGAAGTGCATTTTCTAATGAATCATCCGGAGGCGGGAGCCGTTTTCTGTCTCGACCGCTGGAGCGACCAGTGCGGACGGGTACTTGGCCACACGCGCGCTCGCTTGCCACACCGCTTTCAGGGTGGTGGAGTCTTCGATCTTGCGGCAGTGCTGCCAGAGCTGCTACGACACCGCAACATCTTTCTCCGGTGCCCGACGGCTATCCTCCGCGCGGATGTGTTTAAAGCAGTCGGACCGTTCGCCGAAAGTGGCTATGGAACTGCGGCTGACCTGGAGATGTGGCTGCGTATCCTGGCGCACTACCCGGTGGCACTCCTCGACGAAGAGTTGATGAGCTACCGCGTCAGCCCAAGCCAGCAATCGCGCAGTTTCGATTACTTGAGGGTAGAGCCTGACCCGTTCTTCCGTATCGTCGACGCTGTATTGGCTCAGCCTGCAGTGCGTGATACCGTGCCTTCTGAGGCACTCCAGATGTATGAGCTCTACCGCGTGTACGACCAGACCTTTCGTGCGGTCAACCTCTTCCTTCGGCGGGAGCCTCGATGGTGCCGTGAGCTGCTCAAGGAGGGCAAGATCCCCTGGCCCTGGCCGCGCGTGTTCGCACCAGTCTTCGTCAAGATGCTGCTGATGCGCACGTTGCTCGAGGCCGGCCTGCGTCACGCACCGCGCCAGCCGATTGGTCGGGCCTTATATTTCTTGAGTTACCCAGAGCTGCGCCGCGGAGGGTTTCTGCACAGGAAACGCCCTTGCGTGAAGGGCACGCCACAGGAACGCCTGCGCGGTCCTGCGCTTTGGATCGACCCCATGTCCGAGCACTTCTACGATGATGCGCTTTTCGATGCGAGTTCTCGCTACAATCGTGATGGGTGCCTCGAGCCGTTCATCTATCTGCGGCAGTGTTTTGAGGAGCAAGGCATCCCCGTGCATACGGCCGACCTACTTCTGCATGGCCACCTCAGCGCTGAGCAGAACATCTACTGCTCTTTTGGCATCACGAAGAACTACCAGCGCCTGGCGAAACGGTCCGACACCCGCTTGAGTGCGTTCTTTGCGTTTGAGACGATGGTAGTAGCGCCCGAGCTGTACCGTCGCCTGCCCGATGTGGCGCGCCACTTCACGCGGGTGTTCTCGTGGAGCGATAGCGCGAGCTTGCGCCCATTTACGCGTCAGGACGTGCCTGTCCAGAAGTTTTACCTGCCGCAGCCGCGGCATACCGTCTTCGAGGAGTTGTGGCAGCAAGAGGATCGCCGCTTCCTCACACTCATTAACTCGAACAAGCGCGCCCGACTATCGCAGGGCGAGCTCTATACTGAGCGCCTGCGAGCGATTACGTTTTTCAGCCAGTGCGACGGCTTTGACCTGTATGGGGTAGGGTGGGACGAGCCGGTACCTGATAAGGCAGCCCGCCAGGCGGTCGCCAGGTGCTACCGTGGCGCGCCCCGCGCCAAATATGCCACGCTCGCGGGCTATCGCTTCGCGATTTGCTATGAGAATATGGTCTGCCCCGGATGGATCACGGAGAAGATCTTTGACTGCTTCTACACGGGCACTATACCAGTGTACTTGGGCGCGCCCGATATTGCCGAGCACGTGCCGGCGGATTGCTTCATTGATCGCCGGCAGTTTGACAGTTATGCTGACTTGCTGGTCTATCTCACATCTCTTACGGCTGTAGAGCTTGCTGGTTATCGCGAGCGTGCGCGGGCCTATCTGGCATCCGAGCGCTTTCGGCCATTCCGCAAGGAGAGCTTCACTGCCCTGTTGGCCAACATCCTATGGGAAGACTCGGGTGTGCTGCTTGGAGCAGAGGTGCCAGCATGCCGGCTATAGAGGCCCCAGCCACGAGCGGCACTCGCCCGGCCTCCGAACACGTTACGCAGCCCTTAGGGCTCAGCGGCCTAGCCGGTCTCGCAGCAACGCTGGCAGCCAGCCAAGTGGTGAGCTCCGTACTCAATCTCGCGCGGGCCAAGAGCGTCGCCATCTACCTGGGGCCAGTCGGGATCGGTACCGTCAGCGTGGTTGACCAGCTCAGCCAGGTCGTCGCGTTCGCTGCCTCGCTCGCGCTGCCCTATGCAAGTGTTAAGTATCTCTCGAGAGCGCATAGCGAGGGCCCTACCTCGTTTGCACAAGCATACAGCCTGTTTGTGCAGACAGTGTTGGTTACGACGACGTGTGTTGCGATGCTGGCAAGCGTGGCTACACTGGCATGGCCACAGGTATGGGGACAGCACCTCGTGCCGCATGCGAACCTGATCGCGCTGGCCCTGTTGACTGTGCCCGTAATGGCGCTGCATGGGCTGCAACTGAACGTCTTTGCTGCGCTGCAGCGACCGCGGCTCGCCAGTCTGGCCGGGCTGGGTGGCACAGCCGTCACGACGGTGGGCGCGGTGAGCGGCATGCTGGCGGGTGGTCTGCTGGGCCTCTATGCAGGCACCTTGCTGGCCAGCGTGCTGGTGGCGGGTGCGATACTTGCCTTCCTCTGGCGCCGCTATGATCTTCGCCTGCCGGGCGCGGGATGGCTGGCCTGGGGTGAGTGGCGACAGTATACCGACGTGCTGCGCTTCTGCGGGATGACCTATGTCATCTCTGTGGGCCACCCGGTGAGCTTCTTCCTGGCCCGTTACGCGCTCCTGCGAAGTATGGGGCTGGCAGAGGTTGGTTTTTTCCAGAGCGCATATGCCCTGGCCGGCTCCATTGCGTTGCTGCTTGGGCAAAGCAACGCCTATTACTTGACGCCCCTCCTCAATCGCAGCACACCGCCTCATGAGAAGGTACAGCAGGCTTTCGGGTTTCAGCGTCATCTCGCGCTCGGCGCGACGGTGGCTGCGCTGCCACTGGCACTGTTCCCGCAGCTTTGGCTGACGGTGCTGTTCTCGGATGCCTTCACCGCTGCCGCGCCGTACCTGGCGCTCTTCGCCCTGGGACAGGTTGTGCTCCTGCTTGCAGGAGCGCTCCAGGCGCTCCTGATCGGGCTGGACGACCTGTGGGCGCACCTGATGATCAACCTCGGCGCCCAAGCGACGCTGGCGGCCCTAGCATGGTTACTGACGCCCATGTTCGGAGTGTGGGGGGTGGCTATTGCCTTTCTCGCAGCACAGTGCAGCGTCTTCCTGGCGTGTGCGGGCCGCCTGCAGCTTCGGCATGGCGCACGTCTCCCGGCGCGGTCGGTGGTGGTAATTGCGTATGGCGTGATCCTCGTCACCGTCGCGGGATGGCTGGGGCAGGGCGAGCTCGTGACAACGGGAGATGTGGCCTTCCGTCTCCTCATCCTCATCGTCGGGGTTGCCAGCTTGTGCTCGCTTCTCACGGCTGACGAGTGGCGCATCCTTCGCACCGTGCGTTTACGTTCTCGATTCCTCTCTTCCCACCGGTAAGATGCCCGAGCCTGGCGGCAAGGTCCAGGCCTTGCCGCGCGATGCACGAGCGGTAAATAGACGTTAAAGGCACCTGGCACAGCAGGCTGAGAAGAAGGCGGTGGAAATGAGCAATCTAGTTTTCGTGACCGGCGACTTTTGCTCAGGCAGCACACTGCTTTTCACCTTGTTTCGCAAGAGTGGTGAGTACTACTGCCTCTACGAGCCACTGCACGAGCTACTCCCACAGTATCTCTTGTGGCGGCTCCGGCCATATCAGCATCATTACTTCGTGGAGAACTACTTCGACGAGTATAAAGGCTTCAATGAGCTTCCCAAGCTTCATCAGCGCGAGTGGGGAGCCAGCAAATTGTATCTTTCGGCTACGTCTGAGGCTGATGGCCTCTATCGATATCTGAGCTATCTCATCGGCACCGCATTTGGTCGCTCACCAAAGGTTCTCCTGAAAGAAAACCGATTTACATTCCGCCTGGGATGGCTACGAGCGAAGTTCCCCCACGCAAAAATCGTGCACATCTGGCGCGACTGCGAGGAACAGTGGAACAGTAATATACGTCGAGCCCAAGCGCACTTCGGGAGACAGGATGTTGGTCAGACAGATGTGTCGTTTAACGGGGCCAATATCGCCACTTGGTGTGAGGATCTCAAGGAGATGTTTCCTATCTTGCGGGCGGAGAACTCTCGTAGTGGGTACGAACGGTTTTCCAGGCTCTATGAACTGAGCAAGACAGAGAATCAACGCTATGCTGATATTTCTGTTAATTATCGAGAACTTGTTCAGGATTTCGATGTCGTGTTTGCACGGATCCGAGAGTGTGTAGGCCTGGAAGCTGAGCCGCAGCAACTCAAGCGGTTCGTCGTGCCTCCTGACCAACAAGAGCCATTGCCCACCCACAAAGGTCTCAAGGAGAAGCTTGCCGCTCTCATTGATCGTGCTGGGGTGAAGCAGGCTCGCATCCGGCTCAGGCTGCAGCGCATGTCTCGCCCTGCTCCAAATACGAAATAGAGCGCAAAGGTCCGCAACAATTCGCAAAAAGAGTCCAGAGTCAAGCCACCCTCTCTGACGTTTCCTTGGATGCATCGCGCAAGGATAGAGTTTCCGATAATCGCCCCACCAGCGGATCAGTAGCGCCGGTAGCTGGCGCAGCAGCACAATCCTGCTGAACAAGTCTCTCTATAACGTGTGATCATGGCCGATATGATCCGGCCTATTCATGCCAGCGCGGGTAATCTGCAGTCTGTCGAGTACTTCTGATCGCGCGCTTGCTAGACCAGTCCGCGTTGCGGGATAGTGACCTGACCAGTGCCGACAAGGTTCTCGAGCTATTTACTGCTGTCCGCGCTGAGATGCTGGAATTTGTCGGGGAGAGTCCAGGGCTTAGCGACGATCGGCCCTACCTGGGGTCCTCTCGCAGTCTGGCCAGCGACCGTACGCCGCCTGATCGGAGTCGCTTCAGCCGGGACCCGGCCCGCGTGGCCCAGTCCCAACCGCTCGTGCGGACGGCGTGGCAGGGGCGGGACGCTCGTCTTGGCGTCCACTCTCGGCTCTCGGCCCTGGCTCCAGATCATCAATAGCCACACTCGCGCAGACCAGCCGGGTGAGGAAGTGAACCAGCACGCGCGCTCGCTCCCCCGGCTTCAGATGTGCGTCGAAGATCGCATCGAAGCCGGTCAATGGCCCCCCCACGATACGCACGGCCTGGCCCGGTTGGAACACCGGCTGGAGTGCACCAGTTCGCTGCGCCAGCCGCGCTCGAATTGCGGCAATGACATCATCTGCTACGGGCACGGGAATGCCGCCTACGCTCAGGATGTAGGCTACCCCGGGGGTAGAGCGGCCGATCAGCAGATCCTCCGATCCGCGGTCAAGTCGGGCGAAGACGTACCCCGGGAAGTATGGCTCATCCACCCATATCCGCCGGGTCCCGACGCGCCGGCGTGCTGGAACCATGGGCAGGTAAAGCTCGATCGCACGGTTGGCCAGGAGATGAGCAACCTGTCTTTCGGCGTGCGGCTTGACCTTGAGGACGTACCAGCGGTGTGCCATGACGAGCCTTGCGACAGGCTTATCTCGCGCTGCCAAGCGTTAATGCATGGATGCTGCGTAGAGTCCTACACTATTGCAGTATTGCCAACTCCAATCCTGTACCAGGCAAGGGCGCAGATAGTTGCCGTCCTAGGAGCCCTGCAAGAAGCAGCACCGGCAGGACGCGAGTTGCACTCCTGCAGCTTATAGCCTGGGGAGCACCGTGTCAAGCCAGATGAACATGCCGTCGCTGCACCATAGGAGTAGCCCATCAAAAGGAGTAGCGCATCAAATAGCGAGGGTGCACGTCGTTCGATGGGCTACTTACTCCTTGACCGCGTATGATCTTATTTAAGACTAAATAAGACCAAAGTGTACAATACACGATGACAAGTTACATAACGGGCAAGGATGATCGTGTGTCGCACTTCCGTGTGGCTGTAGTCGGTCTGGGCAACGCTGGCTCTACGTTGCATCTCCCTGCGCTCGCGGGGATCCCTTGCGCCGGCGTCGTCGGAGCCTGCGATTTAGATGCCGGCCGTCGCACGCGAGCAGCCGAACGCTGGAAGGTGCCGGTCTTTGCAGACTTTGACGACATGCTGTCCCAGACTAGGCCGGATGTGGTCATAATTGGGACACCGCCAGACACGCACGCGGACTACTGTCGACGCAGCCTTGACGTCGGCGCGCACGTCATCTGCGAGAAGCCATTTGTGTCGAGCGTCTGTGAGGCAAATCGGCTCATTAAGGCCGCGGCAGCGGCAGGCAGGCGTATTGCCCTCAACCACGAATTCCGGGAGATGCCGATCTTCCGTGCTCTCTTGGAACATATAGATGGTTCGCCCGGGCGTGAGGTAATCTTCGCTCAGGTATGGCAGCTTATGGATTTACCGCCGTGGCTTGAGCCTGGATGGCGTGGGCACATGGTGCAGCGTACGTTGTATGAAGCCGGCATCCACTTGGTGGACTTCCTTCTGGCACTGTTCCGTGAGAAGCCTGTGGCGGTATCCGCGACGATTTCCACCTGCGGTGTCCGGGATACAGACACTGACGCAGTCGCACTAGCGACCCTCGAGTTCTCACGTGGCCGCCTGGCCCAGGTTGTGCAGCATCGGCTGTGCAAGGGCGAGACGCAGTACTTCGAAGTTCGGGCCGACACCGGCGTCGCGTCGCTCCGCGCTTCGTTCGGTGGTCGGGCCCGCTTGACGGTTGGACTGCTCCATAGCCCAAGGCCGCATCTGCGTGTCGAATATGGTGTTACGGGAATCGCGTGGAAAGAAGTCGGACACCGACGTACATTCCTGGCGCGCAATCCGCATGCCCCGGGCATGCGCGCCACACGTTCCCTCTTCGAGAAAGCCTTCACCGCGTTCCGCAATGGCACTAGGCTGCCCGTCAGCGCTGAAGACGGACGCGACGCGCTCGAGGTTATTGCCGCCTGCTATCATTCTGCTGTCACGGGGCGCCGCATTCGGCTTGACGGTGCCGAGATGCAGCAAGTAGCCACCATGCGGTTGGGAGCACCATCAGTCACATGAGCACGGAACGCGCACTACGTGCTGCCATCGTCGGCGCCGGCCTCATGGGGCGATGGCACGCCGATGCGATCTCACGCGTAGGCGGAACTGTCGCTGTGATCGTCGACCGCGATTGGCCGCGCGCGTGCGCGCTGGCGGCCAGGCATGCGGGTTGCCGCGCCGTGGCAGACTTCAGCGCAGTCACGCGCGACCGTGCTGCCGATGTGGCCCATCTCTGCACGCCGCTAGAGACGCATGAAGCGCTGGTGATGCAGGCACTGCAGGCAGGGATGCACGTTCTGGTCGAAAAGCCGCTGGCGCAGACGGCTGCTGCCACCGCCGCGCTGCTGCAGAGAGCGGAGACGCAGGGCTTGCTGCTTTGTCCTGTGCATCAGTTGCTCTTCCAGCCAGGTGTGCTGCATGCACAACAGGCGTGCCACACGATTGGCCCACTCCTGCATATCGACTTCATTGCGTGCTCCGCAGGGGCCGACGGTCGCTCCCCTGGGGAGCATGATCGTTTGATCGCTGATATCCTCCCACACCCGCTTTCGCTTCTCGCCCGGATGCTCCCCGAACGTCTTGCTACTGTCGCCTGGCACGTCCAGCATCCGATGGCTGGCGAGCTGCGAGCCACAGGAACAGATGGAACTCTCTCTGTGTCAGTGCTAGTGTCGACACACGGCCGGCCCACCGCCAACATGCTTCGCCTCATCGGCAGGAAGGGTACGCTCTCCGTTGACCTCTTCCATGGATTCCATGTAGGTCTCCAGGTAAGCGAGCGCTGGGCAAAGTCGCGCATGTACAAGATTGCGCACCCATTCCTCTTCGCCGGTGGAGCACTCTACGCTGCGACGAGGAATCTCGTATCGCGTGCCGTGCGCCGGGAGGTCGCGTACCCGGGACTTCGGGAATTGATCCAGCGGTTCTACCGGGCAGTCCGTCAGGAGGCAGCGCCACCGATCAGCACACGCGAGATCCTCGATGTGGCTACGGTGCGTGATCACCTGATCAGCATGCTGTGAGTGGTCGGCGTAAGGGCGCCTGCTGGTGGACAGGTGCTTCATTCTGTGGCGCTATGCACCCAAGAATAGCAAGATAAGAATAGCAAAATAAGTAAGGATAATCTAGCAACTTCAGAGCAGCTTGAGACTATGTCACGGATGTGCCAGCGGTCGTGCGTCTGACTGGAGTGATCGCGTCGGAATGGCACAACGTCTGCCAGCTCTTAATAAAAGATACGAATATATATAGATATAAAGAAAAGACATATAAAGATATGTAATAAATAGAAGAAGCCGAGCCGACGTGGCGGAGCGAGGGAGAAAAATAAATATAGGTATAATTGTATAAAAATCTAAAGATGAAAGAAAAAAAAGGATACAACTGAAATGCACACGCATCAGAGGTTGCGTGCGCTGGTGCAGCATGCAGCTGCTGGAGGCATCGCCTTGCTGCTGGCGGCCACCTTCGCCGTCTGGGCTGGCGCCCAGACACACGAACATGCAGAACAGGCCAGCGACCATGGCGCGGCAGTCACTGCGAAGGCTACAGCGCCACCCCACGGCCACGCCAGTGATCATAGCGCAACAGTGGCCGCGGCGGCAGCACCCCACCGCGGCGATGCTGCCAAGATGCCAGCCCACGTTGACGCACCGCACGCCCCAGCACCTACGCTCCATGGGGGATCGCTGGAATGGAACGCCCACCACGGGTTCGTCCCAGGCTCTGCAGCGCAGCACCAGGCCGTGCACACAGCCGGGGCGCTCGCGAGCGGTCACGTGAGCGCCCACTCTGAGGCAGCACCGGCAGCGCTGCCGCATGGGCACACCGCAGCGGAGGCGCCGCAGACCGAAGCTCCATCTACTGGGCACCACTGAGCGCGGCACGCCTGCCCATGTGGTCGCTCATGCCAGGCGTGGCATAGGCAGAGTCGTCTGCGGGCGCTCAGGCGTACCTGGGTGGTGGTCGCCGCAGGCGCTCAGAGGTGGTTGTCTGCCGCGCCGCGGGCGCAGCCCGCGGCGTAACGCTATGGCAGCCGTCGGTGGCGTGAGCTGTGGCTTCCCTCAAGCCTGCCTCTCACGACCGGTTCACCTTCGTGGGAGTGCGTCTTCGCAGGGTGCGTCTGAAATACAGGTACAGTGGAGCGGAGGGGTATGGGAGTCGAACCCACCGGCGACCGCGCAGGCGGCCGCCCAGACGGTTTTGAAGACCGCGGAGCCCACCGGGGCCCGTCCCCCTCCATGCGAAACTGCACGTGAGCCGCCGACCCTCCGGCCGGCATGCCCCGGCTGCGGCCTCTTCCAGACGAGCGCACGCCCAGGGCACCGCGCGCTGTCCCAGCCGCGCAGCTTATTGTAGCATGCTGCCGACTGCAGGAGCGTGGACGCGCCGAGCGAGCGCGGCCGCGTCGTGATAGCACCGACCTACCGGTCGCAGGAGCATGGACGCGCCAGAGCATGCCACCGGCCGTTCTTACGCAGCGAGGGCAGTGTGCAGCCGTCCGGTATACACAGCCGGACCGCCGCGCGCATAACGCCCCTGTCCGACATGGTACGATTAGAAACAGCCAGACGTGCCGCCGGCCAAGGCAGTATACGGTGAACGGATGCGTGCGGGAACGGTAAGAAACAGCATAAGCGACCGGCAGGCCAGCAGCAACGCTGGATCAGGCGAGGTGCTCAGCACGGCGCAGAAGCGCGCCGCGCTGGCGCAACTTGCCGCGCAGATCGCGGTGTGTACAAAGTGCCCCCTGGCGAAGGGGCGCACGCGCACGGTGCCCGGTGAGGGGAACCCTGACGCCAAGATTATGTTCATCGGCGAGGCGCCGGGCTTCCACGAGGACCAGCAGGGCCGGCCCTTCGTCGGCGCCGCCGGCCAGTTCCTGGAAGAACTCCTGGCTTCGATCGGGCTGCGCCGGCAGGACGTGTACATCGCTAACGTGATCAAGTGCCGCCCACCGGGGAACCGCGATCCTGAGCCCGCGGAGATCGCTGCCTGCGATCCCTACCTCGAGCAACAGATTCGTATTATTCGCCCGCGCATCATTGTCACCCTGGGCCGCTTCAGCATGGCCAAGTTCTTCCCGGGCGAGAAGATCTCCCGCATCCACGGCCAGCCACGGCGACGCAACGGGGTGATCTATTTCCCCATGTACCATCCCGCTGCTGCCCTCCATCAGTCGAGCCTGCGCCGCTTCCTGGAGGACGACATCAAGAAACTGCCGGCGCTGCTGGCCGAGGTTGAGCGGGAGCCGCTTCCATCTGAGCCTGCCCCACCCAGGCAAGAAACGCTGGTGCAGGGAAGATTGTTCTAGCGCGCCGGGCATACTACGTACTATGTGTAATTCCCCCCTCTTCTCCCCACCGGAAGGAGAACACGCTTCTCCTAAGAGTAGGGTGTGTGCAGGGGCTTACGCAGTACGGATTATGTACTCTGCATTGCGCATTGTTCCACAATATCTTCCGCCAGGCGCTCGGGGGCTTGTACATTCACCAGATGCCCGACGCCGGTGTAGGTGACTAGGCGCGCTCGGGGTAGGAGCGCAAGCGCTCGCGCCGCGACCGCCGGTGGAAGGACGCTGGGCCATCCCTTCGCCTCCGGGTCGGCCTGGACGATCAGCACAGCGCAGCGCACGCGCGGGAGATAGCCCTCCATGAACACGCGTGGGCGGAGCTGCCACACGCCGTCTGGCAGCGGCCGGTCGAGGTCCACGCCCCAGAGGTCCTGTGCGCTCTCGCGCAGCGCCTGTGGGGCGACCGCTCCGTAGTCCGCGGCGAGGCGTTCTAGCGCCCGCTCAGTCAACCCGGGCGAACGGCGGCGTAGCGCCTGCAGACGCTCTCGTGGCGGCAGCTCGGCCAGCAGTAGCCGCTCCCGTGCGGCCGAGACGATCTGCTGCATCACCGGCGCTGCGCGGGTGTCCAGAGGCGGGTCTACCAACACCAGGGATTGCACGAGGTCTGGCCGCTCGATCGCCGCGAGCAGGCCGGCGATAGCGCCGAGTGAGTGGCCGGCCACGGCCGCCGCACCGGGCAGGCGCTCCAGGAGCGCTACCACATCGCCGGCAAAGTCCTCGGCCCGGTAGCCAGTGGGAGGCCAGTCGCTGCGGCCGTGGCCGCGCAGGTCCGGGGCGACGATCGGGAGCTCTGGGCGCAGGCGCCGCATGGAGCGTGCGACGCCGGACCACGCTGCCTGCGCCGTGCCGGTGAGCCCGTGCAGGAGCACTACCGGCGGGCGTCCAGAGGCCGTGGCATCCCACCGCAGCACATGCAGGCGCACCCGTCCCAGGTCGTATAGCTCCTCCTGCGGCGTGCCAACGTCACAGGGAGCTGCCATGCGAAGGTACCTTCCTGCCGGGCACCGGCCTGCGCGCAGCCCTCCCTGGTGGCCCGCTGCGCGGGCAGCGGCTGCCGGCTCCTAGCCGGCCCGCGTCGTGACCTGCTGGTACACCTCAATCGTGCGGGCCGCGGCCTGCTCCCAGGTGAACAGCCGCTCGACGCGGCGGCGGCCGTTGCGTCCCCATTCGCAACGTTGCTCGCCGGCAGCAATAGCACTGTTGATCCCCCAGGCGATGTCCGCGGGATCGCCTCCGTTGACGTGCACGCCGGTGCGCCCTGGCCCCGATGGCACGACCTGCTCGCGGAAGCCCACTACCCCCTGCGCCCCTACAACGACCGGGCGCTCCATCGCCATCGCCTCTAAGGAGACGATGCCGAACGGCTCATAGACCGACGGAAACACGCAGATGTCGGAGAGGGCGTAGTGGGCGATCCGCTCGTCCTCAGACACGAATTCAAAGCGCAGCCGCACCGCGTCCTCCAGGTTCAGAGAGCTCACCAGCCCGCGGATCAGCGCCTCGTCCTCGCCGCGCCCCAGGAGGATCAGGCGCGCCTGTGGATGCTCGCGCAGCACGAGCGGCATCGCGCGCACCAGGTTCGCCGCGCCTTTCACCCAGTTGAGCCGGCCCACGAAGAGGAGCACAATCTGTTCCGGAGCAAGCTCGTAGCGCCCGCGCAGCGCCGCGACGGCCTCGGGCGGCACCTTTCGTGGATCGTACCGCTCGACGTCTACGCCGTTCCAGACTACGCTGATCTTTGACCCGTCCCAGCCGTGGCTGATCAGGTCATCGCGCATGGCGTGGCTGACGGTGATCACCTGCCGAGCGACGTAGGCCAGCCGCCCCTCCCAATGCAGCACCGCCGGCGATCCGCCATCGGGACGGCGGCCCCATTCGGTGCTGTGTACATGGAAGACCACCGGCGCCGGACTCTGCTCCGCCAGGATCAATCCCGCCATGCCGTGCAGCCAGTCCTGCACGGCCACGACATCAACCGGCTGCCGTGGCACCTCATGGCGCAGAAATTCAGTGGCACAGGCCAGGTTGTTGGTCAGTAGGTCGCTGAAGAAGTTGCCCCAGCCCTGGAGCTCCTCGGAAATCACGTATGGGAACATCGGGCGGGCATCCACGGTTGGCGGTCGTACCACCTTTACGCCATAGTACTCCTCCCGCTCCGCCAGGCCATCGCCACCCATGGTAAACACCGTGATCTCGTGCCCGCCGCGGACGAGCGTGCGGGACATGTAATCCGCGTACGTGCCGAGCCCGCCGAAGATCCGCGGAGGAAACTCCCAACAAAAGAACGTGATTTTCATGCACGTTACACCAGCGTGTTGTTTCCGGCCACTCGCAGCTGCCCTGCCCGGCGGCTAAACCGGCCGCGCCGCTCTCGCGGCCCCCCGCGCTCCCATCACGCATCACACATAGGGCTCCAGCGCGGCGATGAAGTTGCGGTAGACGCTCTGCTGCTCCCAGATAATCCCGTGCGGCCCGAGCGCCCACCATTCCTGGGGTGTGAAGTATGCCGAGACCTCCGCCTCCGATCCGGTGCGGCCGTACCACTGGATGAGATGCAGGTTATCCGACTGGGTCAGCCACAAGGCGAGATCGAGCAGCTGCGGATTGCCGGTCAGCCTAGCCTTGTTATACGCCGCCAGCATGAGCTGGAAGATCGCCTGCTGGGCAGCATTGCCCAGGAAGAACTCCATACCGCCGCTGCCGGCCCAGGTGCTGGCGAAAGGGCCCAGCGGTAGATCGTAGGAACGATCCCCGAACTGCTCCACAGCGCCTCCCACGGTTAGGCAGGTGATGCCGCGCGCCTGGAGTTCGCCGGGCAGGTGCTCCATGAACTCGAAGATGCCAGTGTCCCGGCTGTGATGTTCACCGAACGTCTCGTAATCCCAGGCCAGGAACACCAAGTCCCCCCAGGTCTCGCGCAGCCAGTGGGCGTAGGTGTCGGCCAGCAGCGGGTACCCTGGCCACTCTTTGTTCGAGAACCGGTAGCCGACGTCGTCCGAGAGCTCGAAGTGCCGCGGCAGCAGCTTGAGCCCCCCGTGGTGGTACAGATGCGTGCTCTCGCGCCAGCCCATCACCCAGGGACGGCCATCCAGCACGCCGGCGCGGAAGCCGGCACGGCGCAGTGCGTCACAGATCGGGTCGGACATGGCCATCTCCGTGGTATCGGCAACCACGGGCCGACGGCCGAACAGGCGCTCGAGCTCATCACAGCCCTCGCGCATACGCTGGGCGAAATAGGGCAGATCGATGAACATGAGGAAGCTGTGGTACGGCTCGACAGCGACCAGTTCGCAGCGCGGGTGAGCGACCAGCTTCTGGAAGAGATCGAGTAACGCGGGGTCCCACTGCTGTATCTGGCGGATCAGTGAGAGGGAGAAGCCGAGCGACAGGCTCATGCCACGATCGAGCAGGCGGAGCCACATCTCTGTAGCCGGGTAGTAGCACCAGCGGGCAACCTTGCGGAAGTACCGCTCGTTCATGCGCTCATCGAACAGGCAGCGTTCGATGTCCTCGGGAGATGCCCCGCGCGGGATCGGCTGGGCGGGGAGCTTAAGCCGGCGCGGCTGGTGCGCGACGCAGTAGATCGCCAGGTATTCAGCCATCAGGCATGCACCCCCTGTACCACTGCCAGGTAGCGCAGCTTGCCCAGCAGGTTCTCGATCACGTCGTTCCAGGTAAACCGGCGCGCTGTCTCGCGCCCGGCCGCGCGCACGCGCTCGACTACATTGGGATGGTCAGACAGGAACTGGATGTAGCCGACGATCTCCTCAGGGTCACCCGTCTCTACAACGATAGAGTTCTCGAACGAGATGGCGTAGTCCTCGCCAGTTGCGCCGACGAAGGTGACCCCACCGCTCGCCATGGCCTCCAGGCCGACGATGCCGAACGGCTCGTGCCCACTGTTAGCCAACGTGGCATCGGCTGCAGCGTAGCACGTGCGTTTGAACTCCTCGCTGACGAAGGACCTGATATTGATGACGTCGGCGTCGCGCGCGGCGACGACGGCCTCGATCTCGCCCGCGCAGCCAGAGCCGTCCGGCAGCCACACGTCCTGGATCCGCAGCCCGCGAGAGGCGGCGTGGTTCAGCACCTCGCCTCCGTGTGGCTCGATGCCGCCGCGAATGATGAACTTCGGTCGTGCGCCGCGCTCCTTCAGGCGCGCGACCGCTTCGACCGCCATGATCCAGCGCTTATCCGGATCGAAGCGGCCGATCTTGAACAGCAGGAGGTGCCCGTCGAATGCTTGCCGCAAGCGCGCCACGCCAGCGGGATCCGGGGGGACGAAGAAGCGGTCGGGCACACCGTTCGGCACGACCAGCGGGTTCACGCCGACATCCCACATGATGTGCTTCATGTACTTGCTTACGGTGAGCAGGCCCGACACAAAGCTCAGCCGTCCCCAGTTCACCCGGTGGAACGAAAAGACGTTGTTGGCGTTCCACAGGAGCACGGCGCGGTGGCGGATGCCGCCGTAGTAGAGCGCATCCGAGATGCGACATAGCGCCTCGGCCGTGTGCCACTCCTCGGCCAGCACCACCAGGAATTTGCCTGCCGCGACCGCCGGCCGAGCGATCTCGTGGAAGAAGAAGTGCGGGAGAGAGTCGTTGAGATCGTACAGCTTGGCATCCTCGCCGGCGTAGACGCCCTCCGGGTAGTACTTGCTGATCCACTGGCACCAGCGGTAGAGCACCAGCCGCCCGCTCAGCCGCTCCTCTCGCCCCGGCAGCGTAGGGTCGCCGACAAAGATCAGGTGCGTGGCGAAGCCCTGGGTCGCCAGGGCCTCGGTAAGCTCAGTGACGCGCTCAGCGAGCCCGCCGGCACGAGAGTAGCGGTCAGGCCCTTCGAACGAGATGACGGCGAATTCCGCATTGTCTGGCCGGATGTCTGCGATCCCTGTAGCCACTGGCGCTACCTCACAGGGGGCCATCCCGCGCGCCTGGAAAGCACACCGCTTCCCACGAGCGGCGCGAGTGTACTCCGGCGCCTACTTTAGCATGCCCGCGCGCCATTGGGTAGAGGTTCGCGCTACACTAGCGCGTACCACGCCTATGCCTTACTCGTTGTGATCGGTGAGGTCCGCTGTCGCTGGCGGATCGATGGCACGGCTAGAGCTGGCCATCTCAGTGAAGAATCCTCTTATGCCAGCATATGCTCTGTGAGCCAACTGACTTGAGTGGACACGCATATGAGGAGCAACTCAATGGGAGCGAAACGGATCATCGTCAACGGACGAGAGGTACTCGTGCCGGACGCCCTGCTCACTGGCCGAGAGCTGAAGGAGCTCGCAGCGATCGAGCCCGGCCGGCATCTGGTGCGCCAGCGCCCGCATGAATCCCAGCTGGTCGCTGACGACCAGCCAGTGAAGCTGGAGGATGGCGACTACTTCGCCGACCTCCCTACGTACCGCCGCGGAGGCGCGTGAGCGGTGCGCTGGCTCCCCTGGACCTGGCCGGGCGCTGGTCGCCGCGCACCGGTTACTGCGCATCCCCGCGCCGTGCGGGTTCAGCAGGAGGTCGCCCTGCTGCGCCTGCGGTTCAAGCATGTCGCCTACGACGACCTGGGCTACCGCTGGGTGCATCTCCCCAGGTTTGAGCTGCCCGAGGGCTGGAGCAAGCGCGAGACCGAGCTGCTGGTCATGCTCCCGCCAGCATACCCCCAGCTCCCGCCGGATGGCTTCTTTCTGGATAAGCGCTTGACCACACGCCGGGGCCGGACGCCGGGGCACTATTTCCAGGAGCAGGGTCGGCACAATCCCTATGCGGACCGCGGGTGGGCCTGGTACTGCGTCCACTTGAGCGGCGGGGGTCGAGGCGGCTGGCGCGCCGGCGCTGATGTGTTGCAGGGGGATAGCCTGCTCACGTACATCGAAGTGATCCGCCTGGTGCTCAGCCAGGCGGCGGCAGAGTAGACAGAGCGAGGCACAGAAAGAGCGGGTACAGGAAGGTAGGCGACACATGGGCGGGAAACCGGTGCGCCGCATGCGCGTTCCGGCATCGCTCTGGGACGAGCTACGCAGCGGGCTGCTCAGCGACCCGACACGGGAGCACAGCGCCTTCCTATTGGCCGGCGCTGTGCGCGCTGGTGAGAGCACGACCCTCCTGGCGCGAGAGATCATCGCCGCGCCGCCAGACGCCTATGTGGAGCAGACCGCCGCCTCGCTTGTGCTCAGCCGCGAGTTCGTGCAGTTAGTGCTGTGGCGTTGCTATCGCGAGGGCCACCATCTCATTGAGGCGCATAGCCACCCCTTCGCCCGCGGACATGTCAGCTTCTCGGCTACCGACCGGCGCTATGAAGAGCAGTTCTTTCCATACGTAGCCCGCAAGATCCCAGGCATCGTCCATGCCTCGCTGGTGCTCGGACAGGATTGTCTGGATGCGCACATGTGGGAGCCTGGGCGCGGGGTTGTGGCACTCGATGAAGTGCAGGTCGTCGGTGCAGTGCTCCAGCGCCTGCGGCCATGCAGTGCCGGGCCAGCGCCCGCCGCACCGGCTGACCCTGATCCCACACTTGACCGGCAGGTCCGGGCATTCGGCCGGGCCGGCCAGAGCTGGCTGGCCGCGGCCACCATCGCTATCGTCGGGCTCGGCGGCACTGGCTCGCTAGTGTGCCAGCAGCTGGCCCACCTGGGCGCTGGCCGACTCGTCCTAGTGGACCCTGAGCGCATCGAGCCAAGCAACCTGAACCGGCTAGCGGGTGCGTCGGCGCGCGACGCAGCCGAGAGCACGCTGAAGGTTGAGGTCGCGCGGCGCTATGCGCAGGCGGTGCGTCCTGATCTCGAGATCGACGCTGTCGCTGCGTCGGCGCTGGAGCCGGCGGCACAGGAGTACCTGAAGCAGGCGGATCTCCTGATCGGCTGCGTCGATAACGAGGCTGCGCGCGTAGTGCTGAACTGGCTCGCGGTCACCTGCTACATCCCCTATGTGGATTGCGGCGTCGGGCTGGATGCTGCGGACGGGCGGCTGCGGCACGGTGGCGGCCAGGTGCGTGTCGTGCTCCCCGGCAGTTTCTGTCTCGAATGCATCGACGGGATTGATCGCGAGGAGGCCTCGGCCGAGCTCAGCGCGGGGAGCGTGCGCCAGGAACGCCGGGCGCGAGGCTATATTGCGTCCGCGGACGTGCCGGCTCCGGCGGTGATGTTCCTGAACAGCACGGTCGCCTCGCTGGCCGTGCAGGAGGCTATAAACGTACTGCTCGGGTTCAAGCCCTGCCAGCCCTACCTGCACTACGATCTCCTCGGCGGGCGACTGACCTCCCTCGCGGCCGAGCGGCGGCCTGGCTGCGCGGTGTGCGGCCTCGTGGCCGGTGCAGGCGACGTGGCGGCCACATGGTGGGCATCGTTCGAAGAATCATCAGAAGAAGAGGACGGTATCCCGGCGAACCTGCCGATTGTCGCCAGCACGTCGGAGTGATGGGCGGTGCGCCCTGTTCCTGTCAATCGGAGCGCCCTGCGCGCGGCCGGCCCGCGCCGGCTCATAGTGTGGCCACGGCTGCTGCGCCTGCCGTGGCGGTGGCAGGCACTGGCGCTCCTGGCCGGCAGCGGGGCAGGCTGGATCCTGCTTGTGGAGGGAGGCGCATGGGCCGGGCGTGCCCTTCTCTCGCAGTCTACCGCGCCGTGGCTGCTGGACGTGTTGGCCCGCGCCGCCGGTCTCTATCTGGTTCTGGCCGGAGCACGGTCGCTGCTGGCGACGGCCGGGTTGACACGGTATGAGGCGGCGCCCTTCCTTGTGCGCCTCCATACCACGATCGTGCAATGCGCCGGCCTCTGTGTCCTGGCACCGCTTGTCCTGAGCGGCGCGCTGATCATCGCTCTCGGCTGGGTCGCCCTGGCGACCACCGGGGACACGGAGCGGGCCCGCCGCTGGCTGGGCGCGGGCCGGCGCGCGCTGCACCTCAGCTTTCTGGCTGAGTGAGACCGCTGCTGGCTGGCTGCCTACTTACTCTGCTTACTCCAGGTACAGACGGTGGTACGCGGCGTAATTGCCGATGACGCGGCGGACGTAGTTCTGGGTCTCAGCGTAGGTGATCTGCTCGATGAACACGTCCATGTCGCTGGCACCGGATCCGGCGGCCCAGCGCGCGACATTCCCCGGGCCACCGTTGTAGCCCGCCAGCGCGAAGTAGACGTTGCCGCCGAACGACCGCAGCGTGCGCGCCAGGTACCATGCGCCGAAGCGTGCGCTGGTTGCCGGGCGGTAAAGCTCGTCCTCGCTGAAGCCAGCCAGTCCGAGCTGGGCCGCGATGAAGCGCGCGGTCGAGGGGATGACTTGGGTCAGGCCGCGCGCGTCCGAGCGCGAGCGGGCACGGGGGTCAAAGGCGCTCTCCTGCCGCACGAGCGCATAGAAAAGCAAGGGATCGATGCCCTGCTGCTCTGCCTCCGGCAGCAGCGCGTCGCGGTAGGGCAGGGGATAGAGCAGCTTTTGCAGCGCCACAGGGAGCTGGTGCTCCAGCACGTCGGGGAGCGCTGCCGCTGCGGCCAGGGCCGTGCGATACGCAAGCGATGGCGCGTCCTGGTCCCACAGCAGGAGGGCAAGCCCGGCCAGGGCGCCGGCCTCACCGCGGAACCGCTGCACGAACTCGCGCTGCTCATCGAGCGCGTCACTCCAGAGGCCGGCATGGGCGAGCAGCATGATGCGCTGCGTCTGCCAGTCCTCGGCGATATGCTCTGGGATCGCGCTCTGGCGTTGCGCCAGCCAGCCGCGAAGTGCCTGCCGCTCCGCATCGGTGATACCGGCGCGAGCGCGCACCAGCGCCACAGCCGCGGCGGGGAACCCTGTTCCCTCATGGCCGCTCAGCAGCGCAGCCGCCCTGGCCGCATAGAACGATAACGGCGCAGCCGCGCGAGCGCCCTCCCAGTGGCGGCGCGCCCATGGCAGATCACCCTGCGCGGCCAGCAGCTTCCCCAGCCAGTAGTGCGCCGCAGCGCGTTGCACTCCCTGCTCCGGCCTGGCCAGCACTACCTCGAAGTCCTGGCGCGCGGCCAGATGCTGCTGCAGGCGAACGCGCAGCACCCCTGCCTGGACCAGTGCCTGAGAGGCCCGCTCAGACGCTGGAAAGCGCGCCGCCAGCTCCTCGAGCCACTCAGCTGCCTCACCAGGGCGGCCGAGCTGCTGCAAGAGCGACGCGCCTTCCCACAGCGCCTCCGCTCCCTCAGCGCTCTGCGGCGCATCGATAGAGAGCGCGTAGTATTCCTGAAGCGCCTGCTCTGTCCGGCCGGCGCGGCGAAGCGCGCTGGCCAGGATCAACCGCACGGCACGGCGCTCACCGTCGGAGAGTGGCCCGGCGAGCGCCTGGCGCGCGGCGAGCTGGGTCCCCTCATGATCTGCTGTGGTCGAGAGCGCCACCGCCCGCACGTGCGCCGGGACAGCATCAGGGAGGATCCGCGCAAGCTGCGTGACGGCGGTCACCGCCGCCTGCCCGCTGATGACGTGCTGGAATACTGCTGCGAAGTACTCAGCCGCCCGCGCCAGATTGTCGGCCTGGAGCTGCGCTTCGCCGGCGCGGGCCAGCACCTCGGCCGCCCGTCCCGCCGAGAGCGCCGGGACGAGACCGGCCGCTTCCTCCAACGTGGCGAGCGCCTCAGCGCGCCGGCCAGCGAGGCGCTCATACTGGGCGCGTACGAGCAGCACCCGCGCCGTCACCGATGGATGAGCGGCAGGCGGCGCGAAGGAACGGAGTACATCGGCAGCCTCGGCGTAGTGCCCCTGCCCTGCGTAGATAGCGGCGGCGCGCAGTAGGGCGCGGTCGGCCAGTGGTGGGTAGGCGACCGCGGCTTGTCGGTACGCCTCGACAGCCAGGCCGGCCTGCCCGCTCTGCTCTAGCGCACTGCCGGCGAGCAAGCCAGCGATGCCACGCTGGGCCGCCGTTCCCTGCCCCTGGAAGGCAACCGGCGCCAGCGCGTCCACCGCCTCGCGGTACTGCAGATTGATCCACAGCGCCTGACCAAGCGCTAGACGCGCTTCGGCGAGGATGCTCTCGGACGCGCCCTGGGCCGTATCCAGCGCCCGCCTGGCCTGCTTGACGGCAGCGCTCCATTGCCCGCCGCGCACTGCGGCTCGCACTGCCTGTACCGCCTCGATCGTCGCAGTGTCAACCGGGCTCGCCGGGGCCACGGCCACGTCGAGCAAGGCTGCCTGCTCGACCTCAGCCGGCGGATCCGCTTCCTCCAGAGCAGGCGTCGCCGGTGGCCTGCTCGGTGGCGCCCACAGGGCCGTCGCTATCGCTACAACCACAGCTGCCAGGGCGCAGACCAACGCACCGGCGAGGCCAATCCGAAGCGGCGCATGGATGAGCGCGGAGTGTGCGCTCACGCCGTACAGGTGGGAGAGCAGGGCACGGAGATCAGGCCATCGCACCGGCGTGAATATCTCGCGAAGGCACCAGACCTGCGGCGCCCGCATAGGCGCCACGCCGCAGATGGTACAGCGATAAATACAAAATAAAAAAATAAAAATACAGCAATAGACGCAACACGGTCGCCTGACTGCTGGCGACCGCAAAAAAAACAAAGCCCGGCAGTCCATCCCCCTGCTGCGAGCAGCGTCCTTCCTTAGCTTCCTTACTCTACTCTCACTAAGGAACTAAGGACAGACCGCCGGTCCGGCAGGCGCCCGATCGGTCACGGGCACCGCCGACGGACCGTCGCCGGTCTCGGGCACTTACTGCTGAGCCTTCTGCTTCGCGGCGGCCTTGCGCGCCCGGCGGATTGCCTTGCGGCGGGCGGCGCGCATCTTCTCCCCCGGCGAGATAAAGTGGCGCTTCTGCTTCAGTTCCTTGAGCAGGCCGCTGCGCTGGATCATCTTGGTGAAGCGGCTCAGCAGGCTTTCCTGCGTCTCACCTTCACGAAGAGTAACCTGCAAGGCTGTACCTACCCTTCCCTCTCTAGTGTCGGTCTCGACGTCGTCTGGTCTCGCTGTGAACTCTCTTGTTAATTCTTATTAGCAATTCTGAGCAACTTTATCAAGGCAACTTTATCAAGCAGTGTATCTCAACCCATGGGTCCCGACCAGATGACACAACGCCCCAGGGAGAAGTGCTGTGCTGGATCGGGCCGGGAGGGAAGCCATCCTCCGAGCTCTGGCAGGCAGCGCGGACAGGTCCTCGCCCCGCGTCGGCAGCGCGGTATAATGCTGCCGCGAGTGCCCACAGCACGCGTGCCCTGTGCGCTAGTGAGTATAGCGCACGGGCACCTGGTGGTCAATGAATCTAGGAACCTACATCACCTACCCCTCTACAACGGCCGCAGGGCCTGAACGGGCAACAGGAGGACGGATGCCACGGTTTTCTCACCAGCTCTTGGAGCAGCTCAGCCGGGAGATCTTCATTGCCGCCGGCGCCCCACCTGACATCGCAGCGCATGTAGCGCACTCTCTGGTCGACGCCAACCTGGCCGGACACGACTCGCATGGGGTGCTGCGCATCCCCAGCTATCTGCAATTCATTCAGCAGGGTACCCTCAAGCCGGCTGAGCGCCCTGTGGTTGAGAAGGAAGGGCCGACGAGCGCGCTGGTCGATGGCCGGCAGGGATTCGGACAGATCGCGGCAACGTTTGCCATGGACCTGGCGGTCGAGAAGGCCCTGGCCGTCGGCGTGGCCGCGGTAGGTATCCACCATTGCAACCATATCGGCCGCGTCGGGGAGTATGTCGAGAACGCGGCCAGGCGTGGATGCATTGGCCTGGCCCTCTACGGTATGAGCGGGCCACATGCGGGCAACGCAGCGCCATACGGCGGTGCAGCGCGCTGCCTGGGGACGAACCCTTATGCCATCGGCGTGCCGGCCGGCCAGCGCGCGCCGGTGGTCGTCGATTTCGCCACAACCACCATTGCCGAGGGCAAGATCAGGGTGGCGCGGGCCAAGCACGAGCCACTGCCGCCTGGCTGCATCGTGGACCGCGAGGGACGGCCGAGCACCGATCCCGAAGACTATTACAACGGCGGGATGCTCTTGCCGTTCGGCGGCCACAAGGGCTACGGGCTCTCCCTGGTAGCCGCCCTGCTCGGCGGGCTGGCTGCCGGCGATGGTCCGGTGCAGGACGGCCGGGTGAGCGGCGTGTTCATGCTGGCGATCAATCCCGCCGTATTTCGCCCTGCCAGTGAGTTCGGGGCGGTGGTGGACCGCGTGCTGCACAACGTCAAGAGCGTTCCGCCAGCACCAGGCTTCAGCGAGGTGCTCATCCCCGGGGAGCCGGAGGCACGCAGCCGCGAGCAGCGACTGCGCGAGGGTATTCCCCTCCCTGACGACACCTGGCGTGCCCTGCAGGACGCCGCGGCAATGCTTGGGGTGCCACTACCTGCGACGGAACAGCCCGGGCGGGCAGACGAGGCCGAGGATGCGTGAGCCAGAGCAGCATCTCCCAGAGCAGCATGGCAATGAGGCTGCCGCGCTGGCCCGGGGCGGTGTGCCGCCGAGGGAGCAGCAGGCTGGCGCGGGGGCAGATGTCTTCGAGGAGGACCCGATGGCCCTGGCGCAGGCAGCCCAGGAGCGGCTCGCAGGTAGCCTGGCGGCCATTCGCGCAGTTCCGCTGACCATCCGGGATGAGCCGTCGCTGGTGTTCCGGCCTTAAAGAGTACGGCGAAAAAAGAGTACGGCGAAGGAATGGTCCAGCTTGAAAGAGTGGTCCAGAAGGGCGGCATCGATGCAGGACGAGGGCCTGGCATTCGCTGGCATCGCCGAGCTGCGCAGACGGCTTGACTGCGGCGACCTCTCGGCGGTCGAACTAGCAGAGTTCTGCCTGCGCCGGCTGGAGCAGGTCGGTAGCCGTCTCAACGCTGTGGCCGCGCTGCTGGCCGAGCGAGCACTTGACGAGGCGCGCCGCGCAGATCAGGCCCGCCGGGCAGGCGCACCGTGCGGCCCACTGCACGGCATCCCGTATGGCGCCAAGGACTTGCTGGCGGCCCGTGGGGCACCGACGACCTGGGGTGCGCCGCCGTTTCGCCAGCAGGTGTTTGATTTCGATGCCACGGTCATCGCGCGGCTGGCACAGGCCGGTGCACTTCTGGTGGCTAAGCTGGCGATGATCGAGCTGGCCGGCGGAGGCGGCTACCGCTGGGCAGCTGCGTCGCTGCAAGGGCCGGCGCGCAACCCCTGGGACCCGACGCGGTGGGCCGGCGGTTCGTCTAGCGGCTCCGGTGCGGCTGTGGCCGCCGGGCTCGTGCCGTTCGCCCTTGGCTCAGAGACCTCTGGCTCAATCATCGCGCCAGCAGCATTCTGCGGCGTGACCGGCCTGCGCCCGACGTACGGCCTTGTCTCTCGCGTCGGGGCGATGCCGCTTTCCTGGACGCTGGATAAAGTGGGTCCGATGGCCCGCAGCGCTGAGGACTGTGCGCTCGTGCTAGAGGCGATCGCCGGGCCGGATGAAGACGATCCCTCCAGCGCCGGCCGCAGCTTTCAGTTCCAGCCGCTCCCGCCAGAGCATCTGCGCAAGCTGCGCATCGGCTATGCCCCGGCGGACTTCGAGGAGCTGGCTGCCGAGGAAGCCTGCCCGGCTTTCGCCGCTGCGCTGGAGACCGTGCGAGCGCTCGGCGCGGACATGGTGGAGATAGCACTCCCGGACGACCTGCCGTCCGGCGCGCTGGTCCAGGTGATCATCGGTGCTGAGGCTGCGTCAGTCTTCGGCCCATTCATTGAGAGCGACGCGTTCGAGCTACTGGTGGACGGTCGGCAGAAAGCCGGCCTGCGCGCCGCGCTCTCGATCAGCGCGCGGGACTACCTGACGGCGATGCGCGTGCGTCGGAAGGTCCAGGAAGCTTTCCATGCTATCTTCCGTGAGGTCGATGTGCTGCTGAGCCCGGCGCGCCCCGGCCCGGCTACGCCGATCGATGAGCCGCTCGACGCGCCGCGTTCGGCGGTGCACCAGGGCGAGCAGAGCAAGCGGCCGAGCAACGCGAGCCTTATCCCGGCCGGCAACCTCGCTGGGCTCCCGGCGGTGTGCCTTCCCTGTGGCTTCACCACCACCGGTCTGCCGCTGGGCATCCAGCTCGTGGGCAGGCCATTCGAGGAGAACCTGCTGCTCTCGCTCGGTGCGTGGTACCAGCGTGAGACTGACTGGCATCTCCGTCGCCCCCCACTCCTGGGGGAAGCGTCCTCCAGCGAAGGGTAAGCCAGGGCAGTGCAGGAGCACCAGCACTATGCTGGCACACTGCGAACGGCTCGGCACAGAAGTGTAATCAGTTAAGCAACAGTACCGCGAAGGGGTACTGCAAAAGGGTACTGCAAAGGGGGATACAATGGAGCGCGTACAGTACGGACGGACCCCGCTCGTGGTCTCACGGCTCTGCTGGGGCACGGGGTTGATGGGCAGGCTCAAGCACAACCTGAGCCCCGAAGAGGCGGCCCGCATCCTCTGGCGAGGCTACGAGCTGGGCGTTAACTTCTGGGACACCGCTGATGGCTACGGCACGCATCCGCATGTGGGCGCGGCGCTGCGGCCGCTGCCCCGCCAGGACATCGTGATCAACACCAAGACGCCGGCCAAGACCTTTGAGCAGGCCAGCCAGGATGTGCGGCGCTACCTCCAGGAACTGGGCACCGAGTACATCGACTCGATCCTGCTCCATGGCATCGAGACAGTGGAAGAGCTGGAGAACCGCTGGGGTGCGATGGAGGCGCTGTGGCGGGCAAAAGAGGCAGGCCTGGTACGCGCCGTCGGTATCTCCACCCACCTGGGCACCGGGGCAATCATGGAGGCCTGTGCCACCAATCCGGAGATTGAGGTCGTCCTCACCACAGTGAACAAGGACGGCCTAATGCTGAAGGGCGATATGGCGGCGCACTTGAAGCTGGTCGAGCAGGTGTACCGCGCCGGCAAGGGCGTCTGCCTGATGAAGACGCTGGCGCAGGGCAGGTACGTCTCCAGCCCGCGGGAGTGCATCCAGTACAACCTCAGCCTGCCGTTCGCCCACTCGGTCTGCGTGGGTGTCAACTCCATCGAAGAGGTCGAGTTCGCAGTTGACGTCGCTCGCCCTGTGCCAGTCTAGCCAGCAGGTGCTCCCGCAGCAGGCGTGGCCGCGGCGCTGCCGGCGCTGTGTCCAGCTAGGCCTGCGCTACCAGCTCAGGGAAGAGTGGCTCGAGCTGGAGGGCGGGCCAGCGTTCCCGTTCCTGCGGCCGCGCCTTGCTGATAAGCTCATGGCCGACGCGCTGAAAGCGGGTGCAGCGGACCTGCCATACTGGAGCGAGCTCTGGGAGAGCGGTGTGGCGCTGGCCGGCCTGGTATGGCGGCGGCGCGGGGCCCTGGCTGGCCAGCGAGCTGTCGAGCTGGGCTGCGGCCTGGGCCTGGTCTCGGTCGTGGCGGCCCTGGCTGGGCTGTGCATCGTCGCCACCGATAAAGAGCCGCAAGCGCTGGCGTTCGCCCGCTGCAACGCCTGCCGCGTGCTGGGGCGCCCGCTTCCAGTTCGGCTGCTCGACTGGCGCTTGCCCCCGGCCGGGTTCGGCCCCTTCGACCTGGCCCTGGGCGCTGACGTCGCATACGAGCCCGGCCAGATCGAGCCGCTGCTGCGGGTGTGCTCCGCCCTGGTGCAACCCGGCGGCTCGTTCTGGCTCGCCCAACCTGGGCGGCGGTCTGGCTGGGCCTGTGTGCGCCGGTTTACCGAGGCAGGCTGGCGCGAGACTGACCGACTGGAGCGAGCGATCCGGCTTCCCGGCAGCGATCCGGAGACCGTCTGGATTCACATCCTGGAACGTTAAGGGGGTAAGGTCACACTGGGGAACAGCGGGCTACATACTGACACAGACTATTTGCCGATACAGAACTGTGAGAAGATCCGCTCCAGCAGGTCCTCGGTCACGCTCTCTCCGGTGATCTCGCCCAGCGCAGCGATGCCGGCGCGCACGTCGATACACACGAAATCCGCCGCCAGGCCATCGGCCGCGGCGGAGGCCGCGGCCTCAAAGTGGCTAGCTGCGCGCAAGAGCGCCTCGCGATGCCGTACGTTGGTGACCACAGGTGCCCCGGCGGCAGGCGCGGCCGCGCCACCGAGCGCCAGCTCACGCACTGCATCGACGAGCGCCTCGATCCCTGCCCCGGTGCGCGCTGAGGTGCGCACGATCGCGGCTGGGCACAGCGTGCTGGCCAGCGGCTGCGGGTCAAGCAGCACCGGCAGGTCCTGTTTATGCAGCACCAGCACCAGCGAGCGCGGCGGCGCGGTGCGACGGTGCGCAGCGACGGTTTCCGCCAGGGCGAGGTCTGCCTGCTCTAGGGGGCGGGCAGCATCGATAATATAGAGCACAATATCGGCAGCAGCCAGTGCGGTGCGGCTGCGCTCCACCCCCAGCCGCTCGACTGGATCGTCCGTCTCAGTGATGCCGGCCGTATCGATCAGCATCACCGGCACACCGCGGAAGTTCGCCATGTCCTCCACGGTATCGCGGGTGGTGCCTGGAATAGGGGTGACAATCGCTCGTTCGAAGCCGAGCAGGCGGTTGAGCAGGCTGGACTTCCCGGCATTCGGCCGCCCCACAAGGGCGGCTCGCAGGCCATCACGGTAGATGCGACCCAGGCGCGCTGTGTCGGCTATCTGGCGGGCTCGTTCGGCAAGCTGCTGGAGGGGCTGTGCCACCGCGGCGGGCTCGAGCGGCGGCACGTCGTCTTCGGAGAAATCGATGGTCGCCTCCAGGCGGGCCAGCAGGTCGAGCGCGGCGCTGCGCAGGCTGCGCACCACAGCCGACAAGGCACCGCCGAGCTGGCGCTGGGCCAGGTCAAGCGCCTCGCCAGTGCGGGCCCGCACCACGTCCATGACCGCCTCCGCCTGGGCCAGGTCGAGCTTGCCGTTGAGGAAGGCGCGTAGGGTCAGCTCGCCTGGCTGAGCCAGGCGAGCCCCGGCAGCGAGCGCTGCCTCCAACACCGCGCACACAGCCGCCATACCGCCGTGCGTGTGGAATTCCACGACGTCCTCGCCAGTGTAGCTGTGCGGGGCGCGCATCAGCACGGCCAGGCCGCGGTCGAGCACCCGACTGGTATGATCGACAAAGCTCCCGTAGTACAGTCGGTGCGACTCAAGCCGTGCTGCACGGCGTGCCGCCGGCCGGAAGACCGCACTGAGGATCGCGCGAGCCTGTGGCCCGCTCACACGGACGATGCCGATGCCGCCTTCTCCCAGGGGGGTAGCGATCGCTGCGATCGTGTCGTCGTACATTGCCTTCCCCTAGCCAGTGGCGCGGGATCCCCGCCTAATCCGACCCTGCAACGATGGCCCAGGGAGATGGTACCCCGGCGCCCGTCACGCCGCAAAGCGAGGCCGGCCCGGGGTCGAGCTGAGAGACACGCAGAGCGGACATTCTGCTCTGACATTCTGCTCTACCGACGAATTTGTCTGAGTCGCACAAGAACTGCTACGATCATGCCGTCTCTCCTGCGTCCCCCCCAGGCTACGGGACGGCACGCCAGGCCGGCTGGGGGCCATCCAGCGGTGCGGCAGTTCCGCCGTGGCGAGCGGAAATGCCCCGATTTTCCTAGCGACCCGCTTCTGGGTAACTCGTTGTTGTATCGCTAGCAGTTGGGAGAGGCGCGCGGGCAGCCGATTCGGTATTCAGGCTGCACCGGCATCGGGTGATGCGACTGCTGGCAGCCCTGGAGAGCGGACGAGCTGCACACGCGTACCATGGCTGTGGGAGGTGGCAGGGTGGGTATAGGAGTTGCGAGGAAAAGAGGTGGATGACGTGAGCCAGTCCCATGCGTCATCACAGCCGGTCAGCAAGACGCCGGTGCAAGCGAGCAAGAGCAACCGTGAGCAAGCCAGAGCGCTCGGTCAGGCCCTCTCAACCTGGTTCGCTCAGCAGACACGCTATCGCTCACAGTCGGAGCTGGCGCGGGCGCTCGGGCTACCCTTCGGCACGCTGCGCGGCTATCTCATGGGTATCCGCGTGCCGAGTGCCGAGACACTATTGAAGCTGCACGAGGTAACCGGCCTGCCTGAATTCGCGCAGGCTGCCGCGACTGCGCCGAGTACGCCAGCGCGCCCAGCGCGCGCCCGCCCCACTGCTTCAGCACAGGGGCGAACTGCGCCGGTGACGAGTGCCTCGCCAGCCACTCAGGCATCCCCCGGCTTGCGCCCGGCGACCACGCCGGCCTGGCCGGCCACCCAAGGTAGAGCCTCTGTCAGGCCCCCGTCGGTGCAGCGGCCAGCCCAGTATCCGCGGGTACCGGCGACGTCGCCTCAGCCTCCTGCACCGCGACCTGAGAGCATCCAACGGCCGGCATTTCCATCCGGCCGCTCGCCCATGAGCACCCCGGCCAGCCGGCCGGCCGGAGCCGCGAGCCAGACACCGGCACCGGTGCCTGGCCCAGCATCTATGCCGGACCAGGCGCACCAGCACCCCGGCGCGCAGAACAGCCGCAACGGACATTCGGTTCCCCCCGCCGTACGCCCGCCGGATCCGGCACCGCCTGCCCCGCCGCCTGCACCCCAGGCGCAGGAACGCCCGCTGGAGCCCCTCACGCCTGGGGAGCGTGCCTGCGCCGATTGCGGACAGCTCATCCCAGCGGAGCGGCTGGCTATCCTGCCTCACGCGACGCGCTGCGTGCAGTGCCAGGCCGTCTTTGAGCGCCTGCGCCGCCGCGCCCTGGCTGCCCAGCAGCCTGCCCGTCGCATCGACTGGAGCATGCTGGCCGAGCAATAGGCTGTGGCGTCCCCGCCAGTGCTCGGCGTTGCCATCATCCTCTTCGCTGCGCGCGCCGGCAGCGCCTGCGGTGCATTCCTCTATGCCCCTCGAGCGCTGCCGGCGCCCTTGCAGGATCCCAGGCGAGCCTCCACAATGCACACCGAAGAACATGCATGTTCTGCGGCCCTCCGGCGGGATCGTAGGTGTGCTGGCCCGCGCGCGGAGGAGTCCTTAAGCACATGAGGGAGGTGGCATGACGAAGCTCCTGATGATGGCAGACACCGGCACGGCGCTTGAAGAGCGGCTGCGTGGCCTCTCGCCCGAGCTCGAGGTCGTGGCGGCACGCAATGAGCAGGAGGCTGCGGCGCACATCAGCGATGCCGAGATCTTCTATGGCACGATCACGCCGGAGCTCTTCCGGCAAGCGCGCCGGCTACGGTGGATCCAGACACCGATGGCCGGGCTCGAGCGCTACTTCTTCCCCGAGCTCATCGCCTCTGACGTGATCGTGACCAACATGCGCGGCATCTACAGTGACAACATCGCCGACCATGTCTTCGGCTACATTCTGTGCTTCGCGCGCAACCTGCACCACTACATCCGGATGCAGGAGCGGCGCATCTGGGACAAGACGCCGCGGCCGGTGGTCCATCTGGCTGACTCGACGCTGGGCATCGTCGGGCTCGGCGGCATCGGGTATGAGGTGGCGCGGCGGGGCCACATCTGCGGCATGCGCGTCCTGGCCGTCGATCCCCGGCGGGAGGACCGCCCGCTGGAAGTCGCTGAGCTGTGGAATCAGGACCGGCTTGACGATCTGCTCGCCGAATCCGACTTCGTGGTCGTGACGGTGCCGCAGACTCCTGAGACGACGGGCCTGTTTGATGCAGCCCGCTTCGCCCGCATGAAGCCAACAGCGTACTTCATCAACATCGGGCGCGGCAAAGTGGTGCGTCTGGATGCCCTGACCGAAGCATTGCAACAGGGGCGTATCGCCGGGGCCGGGCTCGATGTGTTCGAGATTGAACCGCTGCCGGCGGACCACCCGCTCTGGGGCATGGAGAACGTGATCATCACGCCGCACGTCGCTGGCGTAGGTCCGCACACAGCCGAGCGTCGCTGGGCTGTCGTGCTCGAAAACGTGCGCCGGTATCTGGCTGGTGAGCCACTGCTGAACGTAGTGGACAAGGCAGCAGGCTATTAGTCCTGCCACCGTTGGGCGGTCGCTTTGGCCCTGCAGGGGGTCCCATCTACCATAAATGTACAGCTACCCAAAATGTACAGCTACCCATAGCTGTACGTTACTCATAGATGTACAATAGATGTACAGAAGAAGATGTACAGAAGGACCGTGTACAAACCTGCCTACCAGTAGGAAGCATTGGAAGAGAAGCACTGGATAGAGAAGCGCTGTATCTGAGAGACGTGCTCCGGCAGAAACGCCAGGACTTTGCGCAAGGCAGGCGCAGACGGCAATGGGCGACGGAAACATCCTGTGGCGCCGTTTCGGCGAATACCCCCTTCTTCACCCGGAGCTCCGCCGTGAGGAGCTGACCGGGACGATGCCCCGTGTCTGGGAAGCTGTCGCCGCGGAATGGCGGCGCGCCTCAGTAGACCATGAGGGTCGCGGCTTCGCCGTGGTCATAGACAACGACGCCGGCGAGCACCAGCTCTACTGGGCGGCTGAGGAGCCGCGGGTCCTGGCGCGCCTGGCGCGACAGAGCCTGGAGCGGCTGGAGCAACTGGAAGACGACCACGATCCGGTCGTGACCGCGGAGCACTTCACGCCCGAGTACCCGGAACCGGGCGGGCTCAAGGCGCTTGCGGAGGCCGGTTTTCGGGTGACGCACTGGTGGCTGGACTACCGCCTGGAGCCCATTCCAGTTCTGCTCCGCCCGCCCGGCGCGAACGCGCACGAGGTCAAGGCGCACGAAGTGCCGGACGTGCTCGAGCTGTGCCGCCGGCAGGAGCTCGATGACTACGAGTGGACGTACCTCGATCAGGTGCGGGCGTGGATCGAGCGCCCGAACCATGCGTTGTTTGTCGCGTACGATGGCGGGCGGCTCATGGCGTACGCCGCGGTGCGCCGCTACACCGCGGCCGCCGGGCGCCAGCGGCTCTTCGTGCGCGCCCTGCGCGCCGACCATGACGGGCTGCGCGATGGATGGGCAGAACGCGCGCTGACCGCGGCGCTCATCTGGGGGCGGGAGCGGGGCTGCGCGGATGCTATGCTCTGGGTCGAGCGCGACGACGCGGCGTACCGCGGCCTGTACGACAGTCTGGGCTTCACTCCCCACGGCGAAGCCAGCGTTGTGCTGCGCTACAACCCGCTGCTCAAGCGCTCCTGAGCCGGGCCGATCAGGGCAGCCTGGCGGTATGCCTCAGCCGCCCGACGGTAATCCCCGGCGTCCCGCCAGGCATCGCCGCGCTCGACTAGCAGGCGGCGTGCCGCGTCGCGTTGGCCGGCGCGCAGGCGGGCAGCGATCGCTCGTTCGACGAGCTCGTCAAACTGGGCCAGATCCCCCCGGCTACGGCAGAGGCGCGCCAGGGCCAGCTCCGCGTCGTCCTCCCTGACAGGCTCGGCGCCAGCCAGGGTCGAGCGAACCTCCATGCCGGCCGGCGAGCCGCCATCGAGGGCATGGCGCAGATAGCGGATGGCCTCATCCTGGCGGCCTTCTTCGAGGGCCAGTGCTCCCAGCCGGAGCTCAACCTCTGCGGCTAGCCGCTGCGCCTCCACCAGGGCGAAGAGCTCCTCAGCGCGACAGGCGTCAAGGGCTACCTCGCGGGCGGCATGGTCTTGGGTGCGTTGAAGCCGGTGCAGTCGCGCCGCCGCACGCGCTGCCGGCCGCGCCAGCTCCTGAAGCACCCCCTGCGCCTGGCGGTAGAGCAGCCGAGCCGTCTCCAGGTGGCGATGGCGCTCAGCCTCCCGCCCCAGAAGCAGCAGCGCCTGCGCCGCGCCGGCTGGCCAGACGCCCTCGGCGCGGGCCAACCGCACAGCTTCCTGGAGGTGTTCCTGCGCGCGCGTCGACGCACCCCTCTCCAGCTCAAGGAGCGCCCGCTCGACCAGCAGCGCCGCCGTGAGCTCGGCATCCTGCTGCGCGGCGGCAAGGGCCGTGGCGTGATCGAGCGCGTGGCTGGCATCCTCGAGGCGGCCTGTCGCGCGCAGCGCTGCGGCCAGCACCGCCAGTGCGCGGCCGTGCGCGGCTGCGGCACCGGTCTGCTGCGCGCGCTCCGCCGCGTGCCGCGCGGCATGCACCGCCTGCTCATGCTGCCCGGCTGCCAGCAGCGCCCGCGCCACCAGCACTTGTTCCAGGGCATCCTGGATACCGTCCGCTCCCAGGAGCTCGCCCGGGGGGATCCCCAGCCGCCGGGCCAGATACAGCAGCGTTGGGAGCGATGGCAGCACCTGGCCGTGCTCGATCTTGCTTACCATCGCCGCGGTGATCTCGCCGCCGCCTAGCTCCGCCAGCGTCATCCGCGGGCGACGCGCCAGCCGCGCCGCCCGGATACGCCGCCCGATCCGCAGTGCCAGCGCTTCATCCTGTCGTAGCATCGCCAGCTTGCTTCCCATGCTCCCCGGCTCTCGCTATGGGCTTAATTTATAGTTAAACATACAGGCAGAATTGACTGCTGGTCGAGCAGTCACTACAATGGCCCCATCGTGTGCGCAGCCGCGCGGGCCGACCGCCGGTGGCGCAGGACCGTATGCCAGGGTGACGATACGCGATCTTGCGAAAGGAGGCCGCCCATGCCCCGTGCGCTGATCACCGGCATCACCGGCCAGGATGGCAGCTACCTCGCCGAGTTCTTGCTCAGCAAGGGCTATCACGTCGCCGGCCTGATCCGGCGCACCAGTATGATCATTGACGAGCGTATTCGCCATATTATCAAAGATGTTGAACTCGTCGAGGGTGACCTGCTCGATCAGCTTTCTTTGATCAAGGCGATCCAGCAGGTGCGGCCGGACGAGGTATATAACCTGGCAGCAATGTCATTCGTGCCGACCTCGTTCATTCAGCCAGTGCTCACCGGAGAGTATACCGCGCTGGGCGTCACCCGGATGCTCGAGGCCATCCGCCTGGCAGACTGGCCGATCCGGTTCTACCAGGCCAGCTCCAGCGAGATGTTCGGCAAGGTGCAGGAGATCCCGCAGACGGAGAAGACGCCCTTCCATCCACGTAGTCCTTACGGCGTGGCGAAGGTCTACGGGCATTGGATCACCGTCAATTACCGCGAGAGCTACGGCCTGTTCGCCTGCTCAGGCATCCTTTTCAACCACGAGTGCGTGACCGGCGATACCCCGGTGTTCATCCGGCGCGGCGGCATCCTCGATCTCGTGCCCATCGAGGATGTGGTGCCGCACCGCACTGATCCACCCAGCGGCCCGAAGCAGACCACCGTCCCGCCATCCGGTGCAGAGTTCGAAGTATGGGACGCCGACGGCTGGACGCGAGTGACGTGCATGACGGCGACGTGGAACGGCTACAGCAGCGAGCCGAACAAGCCTGTGTACCGCATCGCTGCGCGCGGCGCGGTCTACCATGCCACGGGCGACCACCTTGTGTTCACCCAGCGCGCCGGCATCCTAGCCGAGACACCGGCCGGTGACGTGCGCCCCGGCGACAGGCTGGCGCTCATTGGCTTGCCTGCGCCGACTGAGGCGGTGGCCGTGACGGAGGACGAGGCGTGGCTGCTCGGCGTGATCGCCGCGGCGGGCTGGGTGACAGCGGATGGCCACGTGCGAGTGACCACCCGGGATCCCGCGCTTCTCGCGGAGACGGCGCGGCGCTGGCGACAGGTCTGCGGTGGGTCTGCGTCGTACTGGACCGGTCCAGGCGGCTTCGCGGGTGGTGATGTCGTGCAACTCCAGCTCACGGGTGACTGTGACTACGGGCGGTGGCTGTACAGCACCCTCTACACTCGCTCCGGACACAAGCGCGTCCCGACGCGTATCCTCAACGCAGGACATGCCGCACGCCTGGCCTTCCTGCGTGGCTTCAACGCGGGAGAGGGCCTCAAATCTATGCCCTGCACCTACGAGTTCCAGGGGTTTAAGACCGCCTCAGCCGTCATGGCAGCGGGGCTGTACTGGCTGGCCTCCACCACGCTGCACCAGCGCGCGATCATTCGCACTGAAGTGCGGGACGGTCGGCTGTACTACCAGATCAACCTGAACTCCCCCGACAGCGTTGGGGCGAAGGGCGCGCACCTTCGCCGTCCGCTGGACGAGGTCGTGCGTGCCGAGCAGGTAGACTACCGCGGCTGGCTCTTCGATCTGGCAACCGAGAGCGGCACATTCCACGCAGGTGTAGGGCAGGGGTGGATCCACAACTCACCCCGCCGCGGCATCGAGTTCGTCACACGCAAGATCAGCCGCGCGGTAGCCCGCATTAAGCTGGGGCTCCAGGACAAGCTCTACCTGGGGAACCTCGACGCGCGCCGGGACTGGGGGTTCGCCGGAGATTACGTCGAGGCGATGTGGCTCATGCTCCAGCAGGACCGCCCGGACGACTATGTCATCGCCACTGGCGAGACGCATAGCGTCGCCGAGTTCGCCGAGACGGCTTTCCGGCACGCCGGCATCGAGAACTGGCGTGACTACGTCGAGGTGGACCCGAAGCTGCTGCGCCCTGCCGATGTGGACGTCCTGATCGGCAATCCCGCCAAGGCGCGGGCAAAGCTCGGCTGGCAGCCGCGGGTGACCTTTGAGGGGCTGGTCAAGATGATGGTGGACGCCGATCTCGAGCTCGAGCGGCGCAACCTTGGCCGCCGCTAGCCCTGCGCCAGCGCTTGCCGCCAGAATTCCTGCGCGAGCTGGCGGGCTGTGGCATCCTGGCTGCGCAGCACCAGCACCAGGTCCGCCTGCGCCTCTGCCGGCCGTCCGGCGAAGTAGTACGCTATGGCGCGGACCAGCCGGGCCCGCGCCAGGCCCGGCTCGACAGACAGGGCATTCGAGGCATCGTTAATAGCCCGCTCGAGGTCCTGCACCACCTGTGTGGTGCTGGCTGCTGCCTGGGCCCGGCGCAGGTATGCCTCGGCGCGCACGCTGTAGCCCCAGCTCGCGTCGGGATCGAGCGTCACCGCGCGCTCCGCATCGCTGAGGATCTCCTCCAGGTCCCGGGAAGAGAAGGCAGCGGCCCCTCCGCCGCGCAGGCGGATCTGCGGCAGGCCGGCCGTCTCCATCAAGCCTTGCAGGCGCAGCCGCGCCCGACCGGAATATGCCAGACCAAAGCGGGGTGCCAGCTCGATCGCGCGGGCGTAGTCGCTCACGGCGTTACTGCCCTGGCCAACCGTCTCCATCATGCTGGCGCGCAGATAGTAGAGCACGGGATCGTTCGGCTGGTTCTTGAGTTCTTTCGTAAAGTCCTCGATCAGCTTCTCTTCAAGCTTCTCTGGCCGCCTGCCGATCGAGACCGTGACCGTCTTGTCCGCCGGATCGGCATTCGGGTCTTTCGGGTTCGGGCGCACTACCGTGAGCCGTAGCTTCGTACCGGCCGGAGCCCGCTGGACCACGACGACTAGATCGTTCGGCGTATAGATCTCCACGTCGTTGATCTTGTACACGAGATCGCCGGGGCGCAGCCCGGCCCGTGCGGCCGGGCTCTTGGGCAGGACATACAGCACCGCTGCGCCGGGCTTGTTAGGCAGGCCATAGTGTTCGCGGAGAAAGCGAGACGGTGAGCTCAGGTTCGCTCCGATCCAGCCTGGCTGCTGCTCTCGGGGGCGGCCCATCTCCCACGGCAGCGGCGGCGGCTCGATACTCCCGGGGTCGCATGCAGCCAGCACCAGTAACGCAAGACCCACCAGAGGCGCACGCCACCACCTGCCCAGCCCTCGCTTGTGCCAGAAGGACCTGCCGCTCACTCTAGCTCCCCTTTCCCGCGTCCCGCGCCCGCCAGTCGGGCCTGCCTCTACTCTGCCTGACACCGGGAGTTCGGCTTGATTCTACATCACTGCTGCACGCCGCAGGAATCCTGCGGTGGGGGTCGCGTGAGCGAGCCGCCACGGTGGCGCTGCGATTGTGCAACAGTGGCGAAGAAGCGTGGCTGGCAGTGGAACTGGAACACGCGACGGTGGCTGAGCCTTCACTCGCTCCCGGCGATGTCGTAGCATCCTTCAGCATGGCATACTTCATGCTGCCAGCGTCAAGCGACCGGCGGTCGCACGGCGCGCCGCCGCGTGTGCGGGTTGCCACCGTGGAACACCAGTGGAGGAAAGAGCCATGTCCGAGGCCCAGTTTACGGAGTTCGCCGGCTACCAGTTGTCCCCGGAGCTGCGGCGCTGCATTACCGATTGCCTGGGCTGCTACAGCACGTGTCTTGAGACGGTGACGTATAGCCTCGAGGTCGGCGGCCAGCATGCTGAACCGGCGCGCATCCGCCTGCTGCTCGACTGCGCCGACATCTGCCAGACGGCAGCAGCCTTTATGCTGCGCACCTCCGACTTGCATCAGCGGGTTTGTACCGTCTGCGCGGAGGTGTGTGAACAGTGCGCCGAGAGCTGTGCGCAGCTCGGCTCGCACCCCCAGATGCGGCTCTGCTCTGAGGTCTGCGTGCGCTGCGCCGACTCCTGCCGGCAGATGGCTCGGGGGACAGAGATGGCGGCAGGTTAAAACGTCTTCTCCGGCCCGGCCTCGCCTGGGTTCATGCCCGCATCCTGAGTCCAGGAGCAGGCGGGTACAGGCCGGGCCTCCCGGCCGGACTTGTCCGGTACTGCACTATTCCCTGCTCTATCTCGGTGCTTGACAGGTGCTCTCCTAGCCACCTATTATAGAACAAATATTCTATCTATCTTGCACCACGCAGCACCGCAAACCGCGCGGCATCGTCGCCTCGTGCGAAAGCGTTACCCCAGCGATGAGTGGTCTCGGCGAAAGTTCGGACGAGCAGCACCTGAACTGTGGTATGAGCTATACGGCCGAGGCGCTGTAGGTGACGGCCCGACCGTCGGTACATGCGGCGAGACAGCGTGGCGCCGGAGAGGGAGGTTACTGTGGTCCATCAAGCCGGACGCGTGCAATACCTCAACCCGGAAGGTCTGCCGAAGAACCCGGCGTTCACGCACGTCGTGGTCGTGACCGGAAATGTGAAGACCGTGTACGTCGGCGGACAGGATGCGATCGATGCCTCAGGTACGATCGTTGGGAAAGGCGACCTCGAAGCGCAGACTGAGCAGGCCCTGAAGAACGTGCAGATCGCGTTGGCAGCCGCTGGAGCAACGCTGGACCACGTCGTCAAGTGGAATATCTACGTTGTACAAGGTCAACCGCTTCAACCCGGGTTTGAAGCGTTCCGGCGCGTGTGGGAGAATAGACCGAACCCACCCGCCATCACTGTGGCCTTCGTAGCCGCCCTGGCTCACCCCGACTTCCTGGTCGAGATCGATGCGATTGCTGCGGTACCGCAATAGCCACAAGAGTACCTGTTCCTCAGCGGCGCCGTGAGGATGGCGCCACCGGCCGGAGTAGAAGGACAGCGCGGCGAGCAGCAACGATGGAGACGGCACATGACAGCTGGCAGCTCGAGCACCATGCCGCGCCGCGCGGTCGCCTTCTCACGTGACCGGCCGCGGCCGCGCACGATATAATTACCTGCATCTTCCGAACAAATGAGCAGGTGTCTCATGGCGCTGGGCAGGAAGGCATAGCCAGGGAGTAAGAGATCGTGCCGGAATTTCAGGTCGTCTCGGACTTTATTCCGCGCGGGGATCAGCCCAAGGCCATCCAGCAGCTCGTCGAGGGCGTGCGCAAGGGCATGCGCATGCAGACGCTGCTGGGAGTGACGGGGTCCGGGAAGAGCGTGGGGGCAACCACGCCGGTCCTGCTTAAGCAGGGGACGAAGATCGTCCTTGAAGAGATCGGCCCGTTCATCGATCGGTGGATGGACCAGCAGGCAGGGCGGGTCCGGCGCGTTGATGACACCGAGATCCTTGATTGTGCTCCCGCAGGGGTAGCCATCGAAGCGTTCAGTTTCGACCCCCATACGGGCCAGACGTCGTGGAAACCTGTTTGTCAGCTCCTTCGCCACCGCTCTCCAGAGGTTCTCTGGAAGGTGACCACAGCCTGCGGCCGAACCGTCACCGTTACCGGTGACCATAACCTGTATGCTCTTCGAAACGGGCAGCTTCGCCTGCTCCGCACCGAGGAGCTACAGCCCGGTGACTATCTCCCGCTGCCCCGCCTGCTGCCTGAGCCTGCGGAGCCGGTTGGCGAGCCCTCGGTTGTTGAACGGCTCTCCTCTGCCCAGGAAAGAAACGGCCGAGAACGAAAGGCGCAAGAAATATACGTAACACTGAACGGCTTTCATGCAGTCCGGATGACGCATCGCGGAGCGTTACTACCGCTTCTCTCATCCGCTCAAGTCTACGGCCTAATCCGGCAGGGAGAGCGTGTCCGCCCCAACGTTTACCGCCGCCACAAGCCGGCGGTACCGTCTCCGGTCGCCGAGGCAACCTTCGGTACAGGTACGCGCTTTGGTACAGGTACGCAAAGGCACAGCACCGCAGAGAGCCTGCCTCTTCCCCCCACCTTCCTGCGCCTGCTCGGATCTTATATAGGCTATTACACAGCAGAGGATCGGAGCGAGCCACACTGTTTCATCCTCTCGGCAGCCGAAGACACGGTGAGTGCAGACCCGCGCGGCGCGATTGGCGAGCTCAACCTCCAGTGGCACCAGCCTGCCGGCACGTCCGACTACCGCAGAAACTCGAGCTTCTGGAGTGCGCTGCTGGCAGGCTGGTGCGGACGAGATGCCCGCTCCAAGCGGCTTCCGTCATTTTGGCCGCAGCTTTCTAACACGCAACTGGCCCAAATTCTGCGCGCCTACTTTACCGCTGAAGGAGAGCTGGACGGTGACCAGATCGTATGTGTCACTGCCGGCGAACAGCTGGCCTCCGATCTGAGCTACGCTCTCCTGCGCTTCGGAATCGTCGCTCATATTCAGCCGCGCTTGGTGCAAGTGCCCGGCCATTCGGAGCGGCAGCGCTCCTGGCGGGTCACGATCTCGGGACATGAGTTCCTCCAGGCGTTTCAGGAGAAGATTGGCTTCGCTCTTCCGCATAAGGATGCGGCGCTCCAGGCGCTCATTGGCAGGAAAGATAACACAAGTAAGAAATATAACACAAGTAATATAGGTATCGTCCCCCTCGATGGGGGAATGCTTCGCCAGGTACGCATGAGAGTGGGCCTGTCCCAGCGAGGATTGGCTGGACGGGTCGGGTGCACACGCTCCCAGCTTTCCCTGATCGAGCGGGGCCATCGCCATCCCTCACGTACACTTGCCACGCGGTTACTCTCTGCCCTGTGGGAGGAGACGCTGGCGCAGGAAGACGTGAAGGCGCTTCAGCTGCTCCATGGGATGGTCCCCTTGCTGGGTCTTTTCTGGACCAGGGTTCAATCGGTAGAGCGTGTGGGCGGTGAGACCTTTGTCTACGATCTGGCAGTTGCGGACAATGAGACGTTTCTAGCTGGCCTGGGCGGGCTGTTCGTGCACAACACCTTCACGATGGCGAAGGTGATCGAGCAGGTGCAGAAGCCCACGCTCGTGCTCGCCCCGAACAAGACCCTAGCCGCGCAGCTCTGGAGCGAGTTCCGCGAGTTCTTCCCGAATAACGCTGTCGAGTACTTCGTCTCGTATTACGACTACTACCAGCCTGAGGCCTACATCCCGCGCACGGATACGTACATCGAGAAAGACTCGGATATCAATGAGGAGATCGAGCGGCTGCGGCTGTCGGCCACGCGCGCCCTCTTCGAGCGCCGGGATGTGCTGATCGTGGCCTCGGTGTCGTGTATCTACGGCATCGGCTCGCCGGAGGATTACGGCGCTACGGTCGTCCACCTGGAGGTCGGGCAGAACCGCCGGCGCGACCGCATCCTGCGCCACTTGAACGACATCCTGTACGAGCGCAACGACCAGAACTTCGGCCGCGGCAAGTACCGCGTGCGCGGCGATGTGCTGGAGATCTACCCGGCTTACGAGCAACTGGCCATTCGCGTCGAGTTTTGGGGCGACGAGATCGAGCGCATCGTGGAGATCGATCCGCTCACCGGAGAGATCCTAGCGCGGCGCGACAAAGTCGATATCTACCCGGCGCGGCACTTCGTCACGCCGCAGGAGAAGCTCGAGCGCGCCATCGTCTCCATTCAAGAAGAGCTCGAAGAGCAGGTGAAATTCCTGGAGAGCCAGGGGAAGCTGCTCGAGGCGCAGCGGCTGCGCCAGCGCACGCTCTTCGACCTGGAGATGCTGCGTGAGGCGGGCTACTGCAACGGCATCGAGAACTACTCGCGGCACCTGAGCGGTCGCAAGCCGGGCGAGCCGCCGTGGACGCTGCTGGACTACTTCCCCGACGACTTCCTGATATTCATTGATGAGTCGCACGTGGCCGTGCCGCAGCTCCACGGCATGTATGAGGGTGATCGCTCACGCAAGGAGGTGTTGGTGGAGTACGGCTTCCGCCTGCCCTCCGCGCTGGACAACCGCCCGCTCAACTTCCAGGAGTTCGAGCAGCACATTAACCAGGTGATCTTCGTCTCGGCTACGCCCGGGCCGTACGAACGGGAGCACTCCGAGCAGATCGTCGAGCAGATCATCCGGCCGACAGGCCTGCTTGATCCGGCGGTGGAGGTGCGCCCGACGGAGGGGCAGATCGACGACTTGGTGCATGAGATCCGCGTGCGGGTAGCGCGCGGCGAGCGTACGCTGGTGACCACACTCACGAAGAAGATGGCCGAGGACCTGGCCGACTACCTGGCCGAGATTGGCATCAAAGTGCACTATCTGCACTCAGAGATCGAGACGCTCCAGCGCGTGGAGATCCTGCGTGACCTGCGCCTGGGCGTGTACGACGTGGTCGTTGGCATCAACCTCCTGCGCGAGGGCCTGGACCTGCCCGAGGTGTCGCTGGTGGCCATCCTGGATGCCGATAAAGAGGGCTACCTGCGCAGCGAGAGCTCGCTCATCCAGACGATGGGCCGCGCTGCCCGCCATGTGGACGGTCGCGTCATTATGTACGCCGACCGCATCACCGACTCGATGCGTCGGGCCATCGACGAGACACTGCGCCGGCGGCGCATCCAGCAAGAATACAACGAGCAGCACGGCATCACGCCCACGGGCATTCGCAAGGCGATCAAAGACATCACCGACCGGGTGAAGCAGATCGCCGAGTCGCGGGCGCCCTACGAGGCAGCAGCGCCTGGAAACGCCACGACCGCCCTGCCCAAGGACGAGCTGGTACGCCTGATCAAAGACCTGGAGCGCCAGATGAAAGAGGCCGCCAAGAACCTGGAGTTCGAGAAGGCGGCACTACTGCGCGACCAGATCTTCGAGCTGCGCGGCATGCTGGAGGACGCCGAGATCGGCGGGGCCATCCTGGACGAGAAGATCGAGCGTGCCAGGCAGGAGCGCCAGCGCCTGGCGCAAGCGCCCCGGCCGGATGGTGCCCTGTCCGATGGTCTCGCCAGCGAGCAGGGCGATGCCACGCTGCCTCCGGCTCTCCGCCCTCCAGCGCGCGGCCGCGGGGCGCGGCCGCGCCGGCGGCGCCGGTAAGCGTTTGCCGGCTGCATGGCTCCTCCTGCCGAGTCGTTTCTACGTCATCGTGCCCGCACGCGCTCGTTCGATGATCCGGCGGTTGCGCTGGTTCTGGAGCACAGCTGCCCACACCTGCCAGGGATCCCACTCGTGCAGCAGGCGGGAGAGCAGGTCGCGCTGCACATGGGCCAGTTCCGGTTTGCCGGCCAGGTTCTCGAACTCGCCCGGATCGCTCGCTAAGTCGTACAGCTCAAGCTCCGGCGGCTCAGACGGGTGCGCGCCGGGGGCATAGCAGAGCTTCCAGCGGCCGCGCCGGAGCATTGCCAGCGGGCGGTCGGTCCCGTGGGCCTCAAGCTCGCAGAACGCCTCGTCCTTCCAGGGCACCGGCTCTGCCGGGCCGGCAGCGAGCAGCGGCAGGAGGCTCTCGCCATCCAGGGCCGGCACGCCCCGCACGACCTCGGGCGGCCACGCTGCCGCCAGGTCCAGCAGCGTGGCCGTCAGGTCCACCAGCGAGACAACCTCGCGGCGCCGCACTCCCGCAGGGAAGACGCCGGGCCAGGAGACGATCAGCGGCACCCGCGCCGACTGCTCATAGAAGCTCATCTTTCGCCACAACCCGTGCTCACCGGCCAGCTCTCCGTGGTCGGACGTGTAGATCACCACCGTCTGCTCGGCAAGGCCCTGCTCCTCCAGGCAGTCGAGCAGACGCCCGATCTTGTCATCGAGGTAAGTGATAAGCCCGTAATAGGCAGCGCGGGCCCGCCGGATCTCATCCTCGCTGTAACCGGTGGTGCCGAGCGCCTCCTGGAGGCGCCGAGCCGCCGACGGCAGCCGCTCCAGGTGGCCCGGCGGCAGGTTCGGCAGATCTGCCCGCTCTGGGTAGTAGCGCGAGAAGTATGGCTCCGGCACGACGAAGGGGAAGTGTGGCGCGATGAAGCCAACGCACAGGGCCCAGGGACGCGCCCGGCGGGCCGAGTCACGCAGGAACTCCAGCGCTCGCTCCGCGACAAGATCGTCTACCTCGATCTCGCGCGTCATGCCCGGGCCGGCGCGGCGCACGCCCGGCCATGGCTGAGCGGCTTTGCGGGGCCAGGCATCCCAGTTCGCCAGCGCGTGGTGCTGCTGCGCGTGCAAATCGACGCCGATCTGCCGTGCAAAGCCGTGGAGCTGATCCGGCCCAATGAAGTGCATCTTGCCGTCGAGCACGACCTCATAGCCGGCGGCGGCCAGACAGTGCGCCCATGTTACCGCATCGCTGGGAAGCGGCGAGCTATTGTCCCACGTGCCGATATGATGTACATACCGCCCGGTCATGAACGACATACGCGAGGGCACGCACAGCGGCACGTTGCAGTAGGCGTGCTCAAACAGCACCCCGCGACGGGCCAGGGCATCGAGGGCGGGTGTTTCCACCAGAGGATGGCCGTAGCAGCCGCTGAACATTGGCCCGTGCTCATCGGACATGATGAGCAGGACGTTGGGCGGACGGCCGGGCAACGGCAGTGCTGTGCTGGTAGCCATGGCGAGGGCACTGTACCAACCCCTGGCAGTGCCGTCAAGCTGCCACGCAGTCGCCTGGTCCCAGGAAGGCGCCTCAGACGCTGCCCCTTCGCCTCCTCTGCCTCTTCAAGAGACCGCCGGCGACCAGGGGGCGCAGCACCCAAGCGTTCTACTCTGTCATGGCGCGGCGAGAGAGGTGCTCGGCCAGTCTAAAGAGCCCTATCGAGAGCACACTCGAGAGGGCAAGTCCCAGCCAGGCTGCAATGACGCCACCGGTGCTGCCAAAGAGGTCGGTCAGCATCGTCGAGAGCCGCACCAGCCAGAGATAGCCGGCTACCGGCACCCAGATAATCCCGAGCGTCACCAAGAGCGCCGCCAGCACTTGATAGATAACAGGCATAGCCCGGATACCTCTAAACCTGCTCTACTGCACAGATACGTATGAACAGATACGTATGAGTTGACGAAGCCATGCTCTTTCTGCTCAAGCACATGCAGCCTTTTATGTACATGATATGCACAGGAAATGTATCCAGTATACACAAAATGCCACAGAGCTTGCGCACAGCCGTGCCCCGGCGTTAGCTCCGGTATCGCCGGGGCACGGCGGAGTTGCTATACTGCCGGTGTTCACAGAAAATACAGGCCGACGACGCGTCAATCGATCTCTCGGATGTACCGATGGTCTGGCGGCCGCACGACGCGTTCGCCTCCAGGCAATTGGGCAGGGACATGCTCCCTGCCGGGGAGGAACACTACATGGACGTCTATGGATCCCTCGCCGGGGCGCAATCACGGCGCCGCATGCTCGTTGGACTCGCCCAAGGTGTCAGCATGACGTTGTTGAGCGCCTGCCGCATCATGGCTCCGGCCACCACCTCGGAACAGCCTGCGGCAAAAGTTCCCCTTATTAAGCAGGCGACCAACGTCCAGGTCTGGATGACCGACTTCAACGACGACACCAAACGCTTCTACGAGGAAAAGCTTGTTCCGGCGGTGAAGCAGCGCGAGCCGCTACTCACTCTGGATATCCAATGGATTGGCTGGGACAACTTCACCACCAAGCTGATCACCGCCATCTCTGGCGGTGTAGGACCGGATGTCTTCCAGCCGGGCTCAGACTTCGTGGCCTCATTGGTGCTGCGCGGTGTCGTGCGACAGCTCGACGATTATGTAAAGCTCTGGGGCCAGAAATCGGACTTCTACGAGGCTGCCTGGGATTCGTACTGGGGGAAGCTCTATCATGTGCCGTACCTCTCAGCCGTAGACACCATCGCCTATCGTAAGGACTTCTTTCGGGACGCCGGCCTCGATCCTGAGCAGCCACCGGTGACCTGGGAGGAGTTCGTGCAGTACGGCCAGAAGCTGACCCGCCGGGAAGGCGATGAGTGGCGCGTGCAGGGCTTTGCTCGGGACACGTCGGTGCGCACCTGGCGGCAGCTCTACTGGCAGGCCGGGGGTGAGGAGTGGAACCAGGAGCAAACCCGCGTCGTGTTCAACAACGAGGCCGGCATTGAAGCGCTGACCTTCATGAAAGATTGGATGGACAAGTACCAGATCAGTCCGAAGCAGCCGATCACCGGGCTGCCACCGGGCATGAACGCCCTCACTGCCGGGCGCGCCGCTATGATGCGCCAGAACGGCTCAGGGGCGGTGAACATGAAACAGCGCAACCCTGAGGCATATCAGTTCTATGGCGTCGGCGTCCCATTGCGCCACCGGCGGCAGTTCGGCGAGGTTGACGTGGATGTACTTTCGATCAGCGCGACCAGTAAGAACCCTGACGCTGCCTGGTTATGGGTCGAGCACTGTATGGAGCCAGAGAACCTGCTTGAATATAACCTTACTATCCAATTTATACCGCCGCGCAAATCCTTGGCCGGAAAGATCGACGCCCTAGATCCAGTAGTAGCGAAATTTCGTGCCATCCTGGAACAGTACGGCCATCCGTACCGCTCCGACATTGGCATGAGCTCGCTCATCCAGGAGCAGTTCAACGATTTCTTCGCCGATAAGAAATCGGCTCGTGATGCCTTGGATGCGGCTGTGAAGAGCGTGAACGAGCTTCTCTCGCAGTACCAGCCACCCAGGATGTAAATGTTTCGCAGGATGGGGACCTGTAGCAAGGCGCTTCGAGCTTCTAGGGCGTAGCAAGCCAGCGTAGTCAGCCACGTAGTGATGGAGGTGTGCCCATGGCATCTGTACTGCCATCGGTACTGACGCGCCGACGCCTGCTGGGAGGGGGAGCCCTCCCGTTGCTCGGCCTGGCGGCCGCCTGCCGGCGTACCGCCTCTTCGCCAGCTGGGCAGCCGGCCCCGGAGGCACTGCCGGTGACCCTTACCTATCTGAACGACCTCTCCAGTGAAGGCGCCCAGCTCGAGCGTGAGCTCTTCGATCGCTTCACCGCGGAAAACCCCAAGATCACCATCGAGGTCGTCCCGAACGCGCAGAACCAGCCATCACGCGTGCGCGTGGTCGTGCTGCACGCTGCCGGGACCCCTGCCGATTTCTTCACCTCCAGCCGTGCAGCGTACGCCGACCTGATGATCAACGGCGTGATCGAGTCACTCTCGCCGTACGTTCAGCGCGATAGGTTCGACTTCACCAGGATGTTCCTGCCCGACCATGTGGACCATATCACATTCCTGGGCAAGATCTGGGGCTGGCCCATTACCGTATCCGCGGACGCGCTGGCCTACAACATCGACATCTTCAATGCGCACGGCCTGCCGTATCCGCCGCTCAACCCGGACGACAAGAGCTGGACGATGGAGAAGTTCCTCGAGATCGCCCGCCGGCTCACCCGTGGCGTCGAGCAGTTCGGCTTCGGCGGCACGCGCAACGGCTTTCCGCTCCTCGCCGACGGCACCTTCTTCGGCCAGGGTCCGTGGGATGGCAAGGAGCGCTGTCTCTTTGATTCGCCGAAGTGGATCCAGGCTGAGGAGTACTGGGTCAGCCTGATCTGGTCGTGGCATGTCACGCCACAGCCCCAGGAGCGCGGCAGCATCATCGTGCCGGGCAAGCCGATCTTCTTCTCCGGCAAGATCGGCATGGACGTGATATTCGGGCTACCACCACGGGACGTTGAGTTCCGGTGGGCCCTGGCGACGCTGCCGTACTCCGGCGAGGGCAGCAATGTGTCCGGGCGGCTGGGGCTACATTCGTTCCACATGGGGCAAGGCAAGCACAAGGATCGCGTCTGGGAGGTCTTCCGCTGGTTCAGCAAGAAAGAGAACGCCGGCTCATATCCGATCACTTGGGGCCATCCGGTCACGCCGATGCTCGAAGCGACCGACATCGCCCAGGACCTCTACCGCCGACGCTATGGGGTGGACCCCAAGGCCTTCGCCCTGCAGGCGCGACACAGCAAGCGCTCTGGGTGGGGCATTCAGAACATGGTCGAATGGTGGAATGTTGAGCAAGAAGTGCGGAAGTTGTACGATGCCATGTTCGCGAACGAACTGTCGCCGTCTGAGTACGGTGCCCGGGCCACGCCGCTGGTAAACGAGGCGATCAGGAAGTCGCTGGCGCAGTTGCCGAAATGAAGCAGAACTCGCGCGGGCCCTCGTATGCTAAGCTAAGAAGGCGGCCGAGGAGGTGCGGGCTCGATCGATGCATGTCACTACAGATGACCTCACCGAGATGTACCGGCTGATGCTGCTCAGCCGGTATCTTGAGCGCGCCTGCGCGGAGCTCAACGCGCGGTGGTTCCCCACGGAGGGCGAAGAGGCAACGATCGTCGGGACGTTCTACGGGCTGCGCCCCGACGATGTAGCGGCGCCGCACTACCGCGGGCCGTTCGTGGTCTATGCTATGCGTGGCGCTGCCCTGGAGCGCCTGGTCGCACAGGCGCTGGGTAAGGCCACCGGGTACGCGAAGGGGCGAGCCGTGCCGTTCACCGGGCCGGTGAGCCTACACGTGACGCCATGGGTTGCCGGTGACCTCGGCACTAGCCTGGGCGTGGCGACTGGCGCAGCGTTGAGCTTTCGCTACGACCGCGACGCACCCGGCGGCTCCTGCGATCGTGTGGTCGTGGTCAGCTTCGGTGATGGCACGGCCAACCGCGGTGATTTTCACGAATGCATGAACCTGGCCGCGGTGTGGGACCTGCCCATCGTGTACGTGTGCCAGAACAACCACTACTCGATCTCCGAGCACGTTTCCACGTACCTGCGCTGCGCCAGTATCGCCGATCGCGCCATCGGCTACGGCATCCCCGGTCGGCTGGTGGATGGCAACGATGTGGTGGCAGTGCATGAGGCGGTGCAGGAAGCGGTCGCCCGGGCGCGCGCCGGAAAGGGGCCAACCCTGATCGAGGCGCGCACGTATCGGCTGCGTGGCCACTGGGCGGAGGACCCGGCGCAGTACCGCCCGCCCGGTGAGCTCGAGGAGTGGCAGGCCCGCGATCCGCTACCGCGGGCCCGCCGCGCGCTGCTGGACCGCGGCGTTGCGGCGAGCCGGCTGGATGCGCTTGAGAGACAGGTCCAGGAGCAGGTTGCGGCCGCGGTCGCTGCTGCTCAGGCCATGCCGGATGCCGGGCCCGCCGAGCTGGGGCTCGACGAGGCCTTCGCCCGATGAACCGAGGGGGAGCGATGAACATCACGCGGGTCTGGCTGGAGCAGGTCGAGGGAGTGCTGGAATTCCCCGGGACCTTCTGGGAGGAACGCCTGGTCCGCCCGATCGATATCTACCCCGAGCACAAGGCCGAAGGGCCGCAGTGGCTGCCGCAGATCGCCGAAGGGCGTTATCGTATCCAGGCGGTGTTCCTACACATCGAGACTGACGAGGGCGTGAGCGGCCTGGCCGGCCCGACCACCCGCGACCAGGCGTACCTCATCGACCGCCAGCTCAAGCCACTCTTGCTGGGACAGGACCCGCTCGCCATCGAGCTGTTGTGGGACACGATGTACCGCACACAGGTACACGGCCGGAAAGGTCCCACGATGATGGCGATCAGCGTGGTGGACTGTGCGCTGTGGGACCTCAAGGGCAAGTGGGCCGGCGCGCCGGTGTACCGCCTGCTAGGCGGCCCAACGCGCGGGCGGATCCCGGCCTACGCCAGCGCGCTGGGCTACTCGCTGGAGCCAGAGCTCGTCGCCCGGCGGGCCCGCGAGATCGTCGCGCAAGGCTACCGCCACACTAAATGGTTCTTCCGGCACGGGCCGCTCGACGGGCCGGAGGGGATGGCGAAGAACCTGGAGCTCGCCCGCACGCTGCGTGAGACGGTCGGGCCGGGCGTTGACATCATGCTCGACTGCTGGATGAGCTGGGATGTCCCGTACGCCCTCAAGATGATCGAGCGGCTGGCTGAGTACCAGCCGCGCTGGATCGAGGAGCCGGTGCTGCCAGACAAGGTTGAGAGCTGCGCTGCCATCCGGCGCGCGGCTGCCGGCCGCGTGCAGATCGCGACCGGCGAGCACGAGTACACGCGCTGGGGCCACCTGGCGTTGATGCAGGCCGGCGCAGCCGATGTACTCCAGCCGGATATTTACTGGTGCGGTGGCATCACCGAGACGGTAAAGATCTGCGCCCTCGCCTCGGCGTTCGACCTGCAGGTCATCCCGCACGGCCACTCTGTGCCGGCCACCGCGCATCTGCTGGCCGCACAGCCGCCGAACCTGTGCCCGCTGCTGGAGTATCTTATTAAGTGGAATGAAATCCACCAGTTCTTCTTCAAGGAGCCGCTCAAGCCGGTCGGTGGCTACGTTGCGCTACCGGACCGGCCAGGTATGGGCATGGAACTCGACGAAGGAAAGATCCAGGTGCGGCGAGAGCTCTCGTGGGAGTAAGCGCGCCCGCTGGGCCTGTCGGTGCCTGCGTTAGGCATGCTCTCCGCGTGGGCGCACTCGCAGGCGGAATGTTACCGAGCCATCTTCTGGGCATGGCAGCTCGGCGGTGACCTCTGCGGCCGCCGTCCTACCCTCAGCCAGCGCCCGTCGGCGCAGGCCCTGCATCACCGGGAACATAGCGGCGAGCGCCTCGACGCAGAGGCCGTTGGGCGAGCAGTGGCCCACTTCGAATCGTTCGCCCACGTGATGGCGGGCGCGGCACCACCCCTCTACGGCGCTGACCTCGACCTCGACCGGGAGCTGGTCCTCCAGAGGCACCGGCGCCTGCTCCTCCTGGAGCTCTAGCGGGCGGACGAATACCTTGGCTGCTGCGGTGCGCGCAAGGGTCAACTCGCGCGCACCGCAGCGCAGCCAGAGTGCACCGGCATCCGCCTGAAGCACGGTGAGCCGCGCGCCCGGGACAAGACCGCCCTGCTCGAGCTCTGCCAGAAAGGCTGCATCGCGCTCGACATCCGGTGACACTCTCGCTACCACAGCCACCGCGCCGGTCTCAAGCTCGGTGAGCGGGCGGACGTTCGCACTATCTGGCGGCGCGCCGACGAGCGGGTTGCCGTCCGGACAGACCTCCGGAAGACCGAGGGCGACGTGCAACCGCTCGGCGACCTCCGGGGCCAGCGCGTGCTCCAGCTTATCGGCCTCCTGGGCAGCGCGGGCGCGATCAAAGCCGAGCTGGTCGGTCAGCCAGCGCTCCGCGATGCGGTGGCGGCGCGCCACCGACTCCGCGAGGGCCAGCCCCGCTGGTGTCAGGGAGACCTCCTTATGCCGGTCGATAGAGACGTAGCCTTCTTTCAGCAGCCGCCGTAGCATCTCCGTTACAGTCGGCGGCGAGACCCCCAGGCGCTCGGCCAGGCGCGCGCCGATGACAGGCTCGCCTGCCTGCTGGAGCGCCAGGATCGTGGCCAGGTAGTCTTCAATGGCTGGTGTGGGGCGCACAGTTCCTCTCCTTCAGGATGCCTGGGAAGCAGCCTGATGGCATTGTGCACACTCGCCCAGGAACTCAATGCGGGAGGCACGAACATGAAAACCTGCAGGAAGCGCAGCAGCCGGGTCAACCTCTCCCAGCCCTTCCACGTCCATAATGCGGCCGCAGACTGTGCAAATTGCGTGGGCGTGGGGCTTGACCGTGCGGCCGTCATAGCGACAGGGCCCATCATCGGGCCGCAGCTCGATCACCTGTCCAAGCCGCTTGAGTGCCTGTAGAGTGTTATACACAGTTGCGATACTGATGGTGGGGTGCTGCGCGCGCACCCGTTCTACCAGCTCCAGTGCCGTAGGATGGGTACGATCGGCGGCGAGCAAGCGAGCAAGCGCCAACCGCTGAGGGGTGCGCTTAAGCCCGGCCGCCTGCATGGCCTCAATGAGCTCCTGGGTGCGGCGGAGAACCTGATCGCCCTGCATGCTGCCCACTCTACTACCTACTAACGACCTCGCAGGGGAGACGAAACGCGCGCCTCCTGCCGACCTATTCCTAGGAAGAATTCACTTCTAAATAAGAACCACTCTAATCTGCTACCAATGCTACCATGCCCACGTTCGCACGTCAACGGCTCTTGACCCGCGCGACTTGACTGGCACGCCTGTATTAGGGTATCCTAATGCCGTTCGGCATACCAAAATCACCTGGTACGATCTTGCGGCAAGGAGGAATAATCTGCGCATGGGCACCACTCGTCGAAGGGTGATTGGGGCGGCAGTGGCGGTTGCTGCGCCGGTGCTTGCCGCCTGTAGCGGCATGGGCGCCTCGGGCGGAGCATCGCAGCGTGCCGACACATCGAACGAGAAACTCGTGATCGCGGTCCAGCCAACCGGCACGCCGGAGCAGCTTTCCGCAGATGCCAAAGAGCTGCAACGGTTCCTCGAGGGCCGGCTGGGACGGCCGGTTGAACTGGTGTTTCCGACTACCTATGCTGGCGTCATCGAGGCGCTGCGCTTCGGCCATGCGCAGGTGGCCTTCATGAGCGCCTGGCCAGCTGCCCTGGCCCAGAAGCACGCCGGAGCGGAGGTCGTCCTGGCCGAGGTGCGCGAGGTCGTGATCGGCCAGGAGAAGAAAGAAGCTCCCTACTACTACTCCTATTGGGTTGTGCGGAAGGAGAGCCCGATCACCAGCATCGAGCAACTTCGCGGTAAACGCGTGAGCCTGCCCAGCCCCCTCTCGACCTCGGGATACGTCGCTCCCATGGCCCGGCTGGTGGAGCTGGGCCTGCTGCCCTCGGGCCAGGAGGTTGACCCCAAGGCGTTCTTCGGTGAGGTGCTCTTCGCCGGCGGCTACGCGCAGAGCTGGGAGGCGCTGAAGAACGGGCAGGTCGATGCGACCGTCATCGCCGGCGACGTGTCTGAGAAGCTCTACTACGAGGTGCTTGCGAACACACGCGTGATTGAAACCCAGGGCCCGGTGCCCTCGCACGGCGTCGTGTTCAGCAAGCAGCTCCAGGAACCGGGGCGCAGCAAGCTGAAGGAGGCTCTCCTGGAGCTGGGCAAGCCGGAGTATCGCCAGCTCATGCGGAAGTTTATCTCCGGCATCTTCGTGAGGTTTACGCCGACGACCACGGAAGAGCACCTGGCTACCCTGAACCGATATCTTGCAGCAACGCGATTCTCGTTTACGGAGCGGTTGAGCTGAGCGCCAGCCTCTCCGCCGGGCACTCGGCATCGGCAGGATGCCCGGCGCTGGAAATTCGTCGGCTTACGTTCGCCTACCCCGGCCGCGCGCCGGTGCTGCGCGATGTGTCGCTCACCGTGGAGCCGGGGACGGTGGTGATGATCGCCGGAGCTAGCGGCAGCGGCAAGACCACGCTGCTCAAGCTGGTGAAGGGCCTGCTGCTGCCCCAGCATGGCGAGATTCTGGTATTCGGCCGCCCGGTGCCGCGCGCGGGCCCGCACGGCCGGCTTGACCGCGAGGTCGCGTATATTCCGCAGCATCTGGGTCTCGTGCGGACGCTCAGCGTGCTCGACAACACGCTGACCGGCGCGCTGGGGAGCGTGGGTGTGCTGGCCAGCCTGCTGCACCTCTTTCCGCGGCAGAAGGTGCAGCGGGCGCGGGAAGTGCTGGAAGCGCTGGGCATCGCCCATAAGGCCGGTGAGCCCGGCTACCACCTCAGCGGCGGGGAGCGCCAGCGGGTGGCCATCGCCCGCGCGCTGATGCAAGAGCCGCGCCTTATCCTGGCCGATGAGTTCATCTCCCATCTCGACCCGGCGACGGCCACCGAGATCATGCAGGCGATGCGGCGTATCGCGGACTCGGGGGTTGCGCTGCTCGTGACCACGCACGCCTTCGATCTTGTAGGGCGCTTTGCCGATCGCGTGGTGGTGCTGCGCGAGGGACAGAAGGTGCTCGATTGCCCGGCGCGGGATGCGCTGGCAGCGGAGTTGACAGTGACGTTGCGATGATCTGTGCGGACTTTGTACGCCGGTGGCTTTGGATCGCCTTGGCTGGAGCGATCGTACTGTCGCTCGCGAACGTCGGCTTGCTGGACGCCGGGCGGCTGGGACGCGGGGTTGCGAACATCGGCCTCTTCCTCACGGCGCTCTTCCCGCCCAACCCGCGCGTGTTGGGGACCGTCGCCCGGGCCATGCTGGAGACCATTCAGATTGCCTTCGCCGGCACCATGCTTGGGTTCGCCTTGGCGCTGCCCCTAGCGCTTGGCGCCACGTACATCCTGGCTGGGCCGTTGATCAGCGGCCCAGCGCGACTCCTCCTGGCTCTGATCCGCACCGTGCCAGCATTGCTGTGGGGCATCATCTTCGTGGTTGCCGTTGGCCTAGGCCCGGCCGCCGGCACCCTCGGCATCGCCCTCTACTCGGCCGGGTATCTCGGTAAGTTCCTGTACGAGACGTTCGAGAGCGTCGATCCGGAAGTGATCGAGGCGGTGCGCAGCGTTGGCTGTAACCGCCTCCAGCTCGCCCGCTATGCGCTCCTGCCAGAGGCAGCGAGCCATGTCCTGGCGCAGCTCCTGTTCATGTTCGAGTACAACGTTCGCGCCTCATCGATCATGGGCTTCGTCGGCGCCGGGGGAATTGGCTTCTACCTACTGGGCTATATCCAGATGCTCCAGTATGACAGCCTCATGGCTGCGTTGCTCCTGCTACTCGCCGTCGTGGTCCTCGTCGATCGCCTCACTGCGTGGCTGCGCCGTCTACTCGTGCCGTCTCTGGCGGACGCGCTGACGGGCTGAGAGGCGTATCCCTTGAGGAGGTTACTGAGGAATGACTGATGCCCGTCTGGGCACCACCAGGGGATGAAAACCTCTTTATCAGGGAGGGAGGTTCTAAGGGAGGGAGGTTCTAAGGGAGGTTACTGAGGAGGTTACTCGGTGTTCTACGCCTTCGTGGTGACGTTGCGGGAAGGACTGGAAGCTGCGCTCATCCTGGGCATCCTGCTTGCCTATCTCCACAAGCTCGGCCGGCACGAGGGAAGGGGACCGATCTGGGCTGGCACGGGCGCGGCGCTGGCGATCAGTCTGCTCGGCGGGCTGCTGTTGTACGGCCTCGCTGGTGAGCTCAGCGGCAAGCTCCTTGAGCTCTTTGAAGGGCTGACCATGCTCCTGGCGGTAGCAATCCTCACCGCGATGATCCTGTGGATGCAACGGCAGGCGCGACGCCTCAAAGCAGAGCTCCACGAGCGGGTCGACCAGGCCCTGGCTACCGGCTCCCGCGTGGCCCTGGCTGCGCTCGCCTTCACTGTGGTCGGGCGCGAGGGGATTGAGACAGCGCTCTTCCTGGTCGCCGGCAGCCTGAAGGCGGAGTCGGGGCTCGCCTACGCTCTGGCTGGCATAGCGGGTGGGGCGATCGCCGCCTTCCTGGGGTATTTGCTCTACCAGGGAACCCTCAGACTGAACCTCCGGGTGTTCTTCACGGTGACCGGGGCGTTGCTGATCCTCTTCGCCGCCGGCCTGCTCTCCAACGGGCTCAAGGAGCTGCAGGAGGCGGGCGCGGTCCCGGCGTTGATCCCGCATGTATGGGATACCTACGACCTCCTGCAGGACAACACGGAAGCCGGGCGGTTGCTCGCTACTCTGTTCGGCTACGACCCCAGTCCGAGCCTATTGCAGGTGCTGGTGTACGGCGCGTATCTGGCTGGTTTCCTGACGTACTACCTGCAGGGCATCACCCTACGCCCGCGCTCAGCGCGCTCTCGTGCCTGAGGAGGGATCGTGCACACGTTACGTCGAGTGGTCGAAATCTTCATTCTTGGGGCAGTGCTCTTGCTCGCAGGCTGCACCGCCCATGCCTTGCAGGTCCGGGAGATCCGCATTAACGCCAGCGAGTTCACGTTCGAGCCGAACGAGGTGCGCGTCAAAGCCGGCGAAGCCGTGCGCTTCGTCATCGTCAACACTGGCGCGGTCGATCACGAGTTCGAAAGCGATGACGCGCACATCACCGAAGTAACCATCCCGCCCGGGCGCCAGCGCGTCGTCCGCTGGACGGCACCGGCGCGGTCGGGGGAGTACTCCTTCGTCTGCGATATCTCGGGCCATCGAGAAGCGGGCATGACCGGCAAGATCATCGTCGAGTGAGCCGGCTGCACGCTGTGGAGTGGGCGCCCCCTTCGAGGGGCGTTATAGCACCAGGACGAAGTCGAAGGTGGCCAGCTTCCCCTTGCTCGTGTCCTGCACCGCCATGACCAGCTTGGGGTTGAAGATGGCGTCGCTGGCGTTGCGCGGCTCGTCCGGGAAGTAAAGCTGCGTCGTTAGCACCGGGCGATTAGGCGCCTGGACCTTCACGTGAATGTGGCGGGTCCGGCCCGGATACAACCCCGGCACGATCGTTTCGAGGCGGTAGCGGCCCTCGGCATCGCTATACTGATGGCCACGCAGCCGAAAGCCAATGTTATCATAGCCCCCGCGAGCATCCGCCTGCCAGAAGTCCAGCAGCGCCTGCGGCACCGGCTTGCACTCAGTGGTCAGCACCCGTCCGCTGACCACCAGCCTAGTGCCGTTGACCCCGGGCTCGAGCAGCGACGTACGCTCCGGCGAGTTGGGTGTGAAATAAGGTCCTTCAGTCTGTGGCGGCGTCGGGTCGTCGGCATCACCGCAAGCCGGAGTCGGCGCCAGCACCTGCACCGGCTGCTGAGGCCTGGACGTGGCAGGCGCTGGAGCACTCGACGCTGCGCCGTTCGTCTGAGAGGCACTGGCCTGGGGGGCAGCGGCTGCCGGCAGCGCAGTGTGACGCTCCGGGCGGGCGCATGCAGCCAGCACGGTCGCGGCCGGCAGCGCGATGTACATGTGCACGATGGCCCGCCGCGTGACTGGTGTTCGTACTAGCCCTCTTGGCTCCCTCATAGTACCCTACCTTTCGTGCCCTCCGGCCACGGTCGCCAATGTCCGGTATACCGGGTCATCGCATGAGCTGGTGTTCGGGGCACAGGTGGTGATGCGTTCCTTACGGACAGCCGCCCGGCGCGCTGCCTAGCTCATTTGCACACCCCTTGTAGGCACCCCTTACCATGCACCACGCTCCAGAGTCTACTGTGCGAGTGTGAAACGCGTGTGTACGAGGTGTTAAGAGGGTGCAAACCGCGGGGTGAGCATCCACGCTGGCGCGGGACCCGGCAGCCAGGGCGCGGCGCATCCCGGGCTGCCGGGCTCAGAGCGCCAGCTCGGCGGTCACCAGCGGATCGTCCGGCTGGCGGAAGAGCCGGAAGCCCAGCCGCTCGCAGATGCGCTGCATGGCGATGTTCTCGGGCAGGATCTTGGCCGTGATCCGCCGCACGCCTTCCTGCCGCGCCACGTCCAGCAGCCTGCGGAGGAGCTCAGTGCCGAGGCCGCGACCTTGGAACCGGTCGCTGACGAGGAGGGCGAACTCCGCGGCATCGGTCCCGCGCAGCTTGGTCAAGCGCCCCACCGCGACGATCTCTGGCCGGCCGCTCTCGGGATCGCGATGCTCGGCCACGAGCGCCATCTCGCGGTTGTAGTCGATGAAACAGATGCGCGTCAGCCGCTCGTGGGCGATACGCAGCTCCAGCGGCAGGACATGGAAGTATCGTAGATAGACGCTCTCCTCTGAGAGCGTCTGGTGGAACTGCACCAATAACGGCTCGTCCTCAGGCCGGATGGGGCGAAAGGTAATGGGCGTGCCGTCAGGCATTGTCCACGACCCGATGTACTTGGTGGGATAGGGACGAATAGCAGGCCGCGGCAGGTCCGCTTCAGATAGATCAGGTGGGTGCAGCACCACGCGCGCGTCCAGAGCCAGAAGGCGTTCGGGCGAAGCCAGCAGCGGGTTGATATCGATCTCGCGGATCCAGCGCTGCTCCACGACGAGCTGGCTGAAGCGCACCAGCAGCCGCTCCAGCGCAGCGATGTCTACTGGACGCCGGCCGCGCACGCCTTGCAGCGCGGCGAAGATGCGGGTGCGCTCCATCAAGCGCCGCGCCAGTGTTGTCGTCAGCGGCGGAAGCCCCAGAGCAGTGTCCTGAAACACTTCCACCAGTTGCCCGCCGGTGCCGAAGAGCACCACCGGGCCGAACTGGTCGTCGATGCTGCTGCCGACGATCAGCTCGTAACCGTCCAGCGAGACCATTGGTTGGACAGTGACCCCGAGGAAGTGCTCCGGCCCGGCCCGTTCCGTGACCGCCGCTTTGATGGCGTGGAAGGCTGCCTCGACCGCCTGCGCATCCTGGAGGTTGAGCTTCACTCCGCCGACGTCGGTTTTGTGCGTGATAGTTTCCGAGTGGAGCTTGAGCACGACCGGATAGCCGAGGGCGTTCGCCGCGGCCACAGCCTCAGCCGGCTCTCGCGCAATATGGATGGGAGTCGTCGGGATACCGTATGCAGACAGGAGCCGCTTCGATTCGGCCTCGGTGAGGATAGTCCGCCCAGCCTGCCGGGCCTGCTGCACCAGACGCTCGGCTGCCGCCCGATCCGGTGCGCCAGCGTCGCCTTCGTCGGCCAGCGTCGGCGTCTCGTAGAGCAGACGCAGGTTGGCACTGTACCGCCACATATCCGCGAACGCGCGCGCTGCCGTTTCAGGGTAGCTGAACGTAGGTATGTCAGCGCGGTTGAGGATCTCTTCGCCCGCGGCGATCTGCGCGCCGCCCATCCAGCTCGCTAGAATAGGCTTGCCCGGCAGGCGCGCGTGCTCGCTCAGCCGCTCGGCGGTGCGCGTCGGGTCGGTCATCGCTTGCGGGGTCAGGATCACCAGCAGGCCGTCCGCTTGCGGATCGCGGGCGGCGATCTCGACGGCGCGAGCGTAGCGCTCCGGGTCGGCATCGCCCAGGATGTCGATGGGATTGCCGTGGCTCCAGTGCGGGGGGAGCAACTGGTCGAGGGCGGCCAGGGTCTCTTCCGAGAGCTGCGCTAGCTCAGCCCCGCTGGTGATGAGGGCATCGGTGGCGAGCACACCTGGCCCGCCGGCGTTAGTCACGATCGCCAGGCGTGGTCCGCGCGGCCGGGGCTGCTTGGCCAGCACCTCGGCCATAGAGAAGAGCTCAGCGATGGTGTTAACCCGCAGTACGCCGCTGCGCCGGAATGCAGCGTCGAGGACCTCATCGCTGCCGGCCAGCGTGCCAGTGTGCGAGGTCGCTGCCCGCGCGGCTGCAGCCGTCCGCCCAGCCTTAATGACGATGATCGGCTTGGACAGTGCCACGGCGCGGGCTGCCGAAAGGAAGGCACGCGCATCGCCTACGGATTCCATGTATAGCAGGATGCTGTGGGTATGCGGGTCCTCGCCCAGGTAGTCGATCAGGTCGCCCCAGCCGACATCCAACATCGAGCCAATAGAAATAAAGGCGCTGAACCCCACGTGCTCGCGCAGGCTCCAATCGAGGATAGCGGTGCCCAAGGCACCACTCTGGCTAATGAAGCCGACGTTGCCGGGCAGTGCCATACCAGCGGCAAAGGTGGCGTTCAGGCCAGTGCGCGGGCACATCACGCCGAGGCAGTTCGGACCGATGATGCGCATGCCTCCGCGCCGCGCGTGGACCAGGATCTCCTGCTCGAGCGCGGCGCCGGCCGGGCCAGTCTCGCGGAAGCCTGCCGAGATGATGATCGCCCCCTTCACCCCGGCCTCGACACACTCGGCCACCACGCCGGGCACCGTCGGTGCAGGAGTGGCGATGACTGCCAGGTCCACCGGGCCGGGAATGTCGCGCACCGAGGGATACGCCTTGATCCCCAGCACGTGCGCTCGCCGCGGGTTGACCGGATAGACCACGCCGCCGAACGGGCTGGCGATCAGGTTCTGGAGCAGGGTGCGTCCCACGCTCCCCGGCGTCTCGCTCGCCCCGATGACGGCAACGCTCTGCGGGCGAAAGAAGACGCTCAGGGAGACCTGGGTTGGTGTCGGGCGCAGGATATCGTGCGCCGGTTCCGCGGAGGCCTGCACAGCAGGACCGGGTGTGCGAAGCATACCGTCACCATTCCTTTCGTCTGGCATCCCGCCGGCCGTAGCCGCTGCCCGGCGAAGAGGCAGCGCCCTGTCCGTGGCGGCCTGCATGGGACATGCCGCAGACCGCGACGTGGCCGGCGAATGGGTTCTCCAGGGCATTATGAGCAACGATAGCGTACCAAAGCCATCAGGGAAAACCCTGGCGGTACACGGCTACGGCATTCCCTGGGATGGCCCGGCCCTCTCCGGTAGCGTGAGCAGCACGGGCACGTCACCTCCTGGCTGCTCAAGCGGCAAGCCATCCTCCCCGGCGCAGCTCAGACAGTATGCATGAACGCTCAGCACCTGGTGTGGCCGGCTGCCGTAGCGATACACTGTGATCCCCTTGCAGCCGAGTTCGTAAGCCATCCGATAAGCCGTGGCTACGTCGTCCAGCGTGGCTTCCTGGGGCAGGTTAATAGTCTTGCTCACCGCGTTATCGGTGTACTTCTGGAATGCCGCCTGCATGCGGATGTGCCACTCCGGCGCAATGTCCAGCGCAGTGCGGAACAGCCGCCGCACATCTGCGGGGATCTCGGTCAGATGCTGGATGGTGCCGTGGGCAGCGACTTTCTGCATCAACTCCTCGCTGTAGAAGCCGTGCTGCTCAGCAAGCTCGCGGAAAACGGGATGGGGCTCCTGAGCGAGCTCGACCCCGCTCAGCACTCGCTTGACGTAGGCCACGGCAAAGAGCGGCTCGATACCGGACGAGCAGTTGGCGATCATGCTGATCGTGCCGGTCGGGGCGATTGTACGGGTCGTCGCGTTGCGTACCCGCGGCCCGCCGGCAAGTTCGTAGGCACTCCCAGCATAGTTCGGGAACACCCCGCGCTGCTCGGCCAGCTTGACCGATGCCTCAGTGGCGTGCTCAGCAATGAATCCCATGACCTCCTCGGCCAGCCGCAGCGCCTCCTCGGAGTCATATGGAATACCCAGCCGCACCAGCAGGTCAGCCCAGCCCATCACCCCAAGACCGATGCGGCGGTTGCGCATGCAGATATCCGCCGTCTGGGGCGCTGGGTAGCGGTTGATGTCGATGACATTGTCAAGAAAATGCACGCCTATGCGCACGAGCTCGGCCAGGCGTGACCAGTTGACGACGTAGCCATTGCCGCTGCGCGTGACCATCCGGCTCAGGTTGATCGAGCCCAGGCAGCAGGCTTCATATGGATGCAGCGGCTGCTCGCCACAAGGATTGGTCGCCTCGATCTCGCCGAGATGGCGCGTCGGGTTGGCGCGATTGACAGTGTCCAGGAAGAGCAGGCCGGGCTCACCGCTATCCCAGGCGTTCTCGATGATCAGGTCCCAGATCTCCCGCGCCTGCGCCCGCGCCCATACGCCGCCGGTGCGCGGATTCACGAGATCGTACGCGCCGTCCTGCTGCACTGCCTGCATGAACGCGTCGGTGACACCTACAGAGATATTGAAGTTAGTGAAGCGTGTGCGGTCTCGCTTACACGTGATAAACTCGCGGATATCCGGATGGTCCACGCGGAGCACCCCCATGTTGGCCCCGCGGCGCTTGCTCCCCTGCTTGATCGTCTCGCTCATGGCGTCGTAGATGGCCATGAACGAGACCGGGCCCGAGGCGATCCCTCTCGTACTGGTGACAATATCACCGCGCGGGCGCAGGCGGGAGAACGAGAAGCCAGTGCCGCCGCCTGTCTGCTGGATCAGGGCGGCCAGCTTGAGCGTCTCGAAGATTCCTGCTAGCGAGTCTTCTACCGGCAGGACGAAGCAGGCCATGAGCTGCTGTAAGGGCGTGCCAGCGTTCATTAGGGTCGGAGAGTTGGGCAGGAATTCCAAGCTCGTCATGGCCTGGTAGAACTCTTCAGCCACCGCCTCCACGGCAGCGGGCGGTCCGTACCGTGCGTCGGCTTGCGCCACCGCACGGGCGACCCGCCGGAACATCTCGTCAGGGGTCTCGATGACCTCCAGACGCTCATTGCGCCGCAGGTAGCGCTCTCGCAGGATGACCAGCGCGTTCGGCGAGAGCGGCGCGGGCACGACAGATGTTGCGTGTGTCATAAGGATCCTCCCATCGCACTCAGCCGGACGGTCCCAGGCGCCATCGTTGCCGACATGCTGCGGTCCCGAAGTGCCCAACCAGGATATACAACGGCAGAGCATCATGCGATCCGGCGTACGTGTTCCGTGCATCGGGAGTTTGCCCTGATCGCACGGCGGCACGGACAGGCTATACTTGCGATGGTGACACATGAGTGCGTCCCCAGCGTGTTCGAGACCACAGCACGATGGACAGCGACGTTCAAGCATATTATCGCTCACCAGCGGTGCGTGTACGCCTGGCCGAGTTTTGCGGCGCGCGTGTGTCTGGCAGCGAAGCGTTCACAAGCCGCTACCTAATCGCGTACCGGGCGCCCCTGCAGGGTGCCGGCCAGCGATACCCGATCACAGCCTTCGATCGTCTGCTGGACGAGGGCGTTGATATTGGACGGTCGCTCTGGGATGCTGCTGGTCTGGTCGCCGACCTTGACATCGATTATCAAAACGTGGACTTTCCTGCCGAAGGGCTGCTTCATCCAGAGGCAGTCTTCGACAAGCTCGAGCCGGTCTACTGCGCGCTCAACAGCCTGTGCGCTGAGCTTGACCTTGCGCCACTGGTGGTCCTCTCCGCGAAGGGCTATCACTTCCTGTGGTTCATCCCGGCGCAGAGCACTGCATATACGGCGCTGGTGGAGCTCGGCGAGGTGCTGCCGACGGTGGCGGCGCGGTACGCGCGCGGCCTGCCAGACATCGAGGAGCATGTATCACTGGAGCAGGGGCGTGCCTTTGACGGGCTGGGGCGCGTGCTAGAGTATCTGGTACACCAGGTGCTGCTGCGTGTGCACGACGCCACGACGATCCCGGTCGTCACCACAGGGCTGCGAGTCGGCTCTCGTCTGGTCGGCCGTGAGGCGGCTTCGCTCGATCTCTCCGCGTTTGGGGACCTCCTGCACATCCGCGAGCTTCGCTGTGCCTATACGGTGTGTCGCAAGCACCACTACGCGCCCGGGTTCGCCGGAACCATCGCTGCCGAGGTTCCGCCGCTGGTGTACGTGCCGCGGAGCGGGTCCGGGCCCCCTCTACGTGAGCTCCTGCGCGTGCGCTGCGATCTGCAGCAGGCGGCTGAGCTTGCCACAACTGCACCGGCGTGCATCCCTGATGGCAGCTCCGGCACAATGGCGCTCGTGCAGCGGTACCGGCGCTCCTCGCTGTACCGGTTCCACCGAGAGTTCTACAGCGGCTGGCACGATCCCCCGGAGCAGTGGCCGACTGGCTATGACCGGCTTGATCTTGGAGCGCTGCCGCCGTGTGTCGCCGAGCCACTGCGGCGGCCGAACGACTGGCTGCTCAAGCCCACCAACATCCAGACGATCGCCCGCGTCCTCTGGAGCTTAGGCTGGCATCCCCGCGCCATCGCTGGGCTCATCCGTTCCAAGTATGAGCGTGACTATGGCTGGGGAGACCGCTGGGAGGTGGCCGACCCGGCGCTGCGGGCGGACTTCTATGTGCGGCTCTTCTGCGGCCTGGTCGCCACCGGCGTTGACGCGCTGGAGGACTTCAACTGCATCTCCCAGCAAGAGAAGGGATATTGTCCCCTGCCCGGCTGCGGCCACAATCTCCTCGATTACCGGCCTGCATTACTTATCCGGAGGACAGCATGAAAAGGCCATGCTCCTGGCCGATCGGGATCTCCACAGGGGTGTACTACAACCGGCCGATCCTGACGACGCTGCCGCGCATTGCCGTCAGTGGCATCCGCCTGCTCGAGGTGTGCAGTTTCCCGGCCCACTTCGACTACCACGATCCTGGATTGGCGCGGGAGGTGCGCCGGCAGGTCGAGGCGCTGGGGCTCGTGGTGCACTCGCTGCACGCCCCCTTTAGCCCGCAGATCGACATCACCCTGCTGGACGATGCCGCTCGCCGGCATGCGGTGACGGAGGTCAAACACGCCGCGGAAGCACTGGCTGAACTGGGCGGCCGCGTGCTCGTCATCCACCCCGGCTCGGAGATTGGCCCGGATGGGCACCGCATCATGGAGCGGCTGCATCGCAGCGCCGATAGCCTGGCGGAGCTCCATTCACACTGCGCGGCGCTCGGCCTGACGCTGGCGGTAGAGGACATGCTCCCGCACCTGCTGGCTGGGCGGACAGCAGATCTGCTCTGGCTACTGGAACAACTGCCGCGCGACCACGTCGGCTTCTGCCTCGATACTGGCCATTCTTACCTGGCAGGCGAGCTCCTCCAACGCATCGACCTCTTCGGGCCCTGGCTGCTACTGCTCCATGCCAGCGACAACCGGGGCCAGTACGATGACCATTTGCCGCCCGGCGAGGGGAGCATCAAGTGGCAGGATGTCTTTCGGGCCCTGTATGCTGTTGGCTTCGACGGCGCCGTGATCCTCGAAGTGGCGGGGCGGGATGACGAGGAGGGACTGTGGCGCAGCATCCAGCGCAGCGTGGAGGAACTCCACCGGCTGGCCGGCGTGTTTGCAGCGCCGGCGCAGGCCCGTCTCTGAGGTGCTCGTGTCTTCCCTGCCTGCAATTCGGTAACCCATCGCTGGGCCCGCTGGCACGTTCTGGCGACCAGATCGCAATTCTCGTAGCATGCGAGGCGCAGACATCGCCACAGGGAGGCGCGCAGGGATGTATGTGCTGTTCGTGAAGATCAAGGTCAAGCCAGAGTTTGTCGAGCAGTATCTCGAGGCAACGGCGACGATCGATGCCAGAGGTTCCGTGGCGAACGAGCCCGGCTGCCTGCGCTTCGACGTCATCCGTGATGAAGCCGACCCTACCACGGTGTACTTCTACGAGGTGTACCGCGACCGAGAAGCGTTCGAGGCGCACATCCGGGCGCCGCACTTCGTCCGGTGGCGCGATACCGTGCGCGACTGGACCACTGGCACTGTTGAGGTGGTGCGTGGGTTCAGCTACTTCCCACCGGACGCGCAGTGGCAGAAGCAGCCCCTGTAACGCACGGCACCGCGCCCCACGCTAGGATGCTTTCGGCGGGTGGGCGCGCACTGCCTCTTCGTTGACCTCGGTGCCCCACCCGGGGCCGGTCGGCAGCTCCAAATAGCCGTTCTTGATCACCGGCTTGACCGTCACCAGGTCGTTCTGCCACGGCACCATGTCGGGATCGATCTCCATGATGCGCAGGTTCGGCACGACGGCGGCGAAGTGCGCGCTCATCATGGTGGCCAGGTGGCTGTAGAAGTTATGCGGCGCCACGTTGACCTCGTAGGCGTCGGCCATCGCGGCGATTTTCAGCGCCTCGCCGATGCCGTTCCACGGCACGTCGATGATGGCCACGTCGAGCGCGCCTTCTTCGAAGAAGGGGCGGTACTCGCGCCGGCCGAAGAGGCATTCACCCGACGCGATGGGAATGCGCGTCTGGGAGCGGATGTAGCGGAGTGCTTTGGGATCGCGCGTGTCGATCTCCACCCACATGAGGTCGTAGGGCTCCATGGCGTGCGCCATTTTGAGAAAGCCTTCGGTCTTGTAGTTGAAATTCAGGTCGACCAGGATGTCAATATCCGGGCCGGCGCCTTCGCGGAAAGCGGCAAGCTGCTCGCGGATAGCCTGTACGACGTAGCGCTCGGGGTTGAGCTCGGGAAAGCTGGCTCCGCGGGCGAAGCCGGGCACGTGCCCGCGCGGCGGCCCGTCGCGGAAGAGCAGCACGTTGGTCTTGAGCGCGGTATAGCCCTTCGCCACTACCTCCTTGCCCAGCGCGACCAGATCGTCCAAGGACCGGACGGGAGGCACGCCCATGAGCTCCGCCCGGCCGCCTACGCGGTACGTCCCGCAGTGTGACCAGTACAGGCGGATACGCTCGCGCACCGGCCCGCCCAGCAGCTCGTATACCGGCACACCCAGGGCCCGCGCCTTGAGGTCGATGAGGGCGTTCTCAATGGCCCCGATCGCCTGCTGGAACGCGCCGCCCGCCGCGGTGCGGCGCAGCGCCTGCATGAGAGCCACATGGGCCTCATAGGCCCGCGGGTCTTTCCCGATCAGTGCCGGCGCTAGGCGGTCGATCAACGCAGCAATACCCTGGCCGCCGAACGACTGGTTATACTCGCTCCATCCGACGAGGCCCGTGTCGGTGGTGATCTTGAGGTAGTCGAAGGTACGCCAGCCTGCATCGGTATGCAGCGATTCGATCCGCTCGATCTTCATGAGCACGTTACTCCTGCATCTGGCATCGTCTGGTCGGGGACGTTCGCCCCCTGCGCGCCCGCAGAGAGGCTGCCCGGGAGCATGGATGCGGCGTAATGCTTACTGCCCCCCAATCCTGGTGAGAGATTACCAAGCCGCGGGTGAAGGGCGCAGCATGCCGGCGCAACCATAGATCGGGCATATTCTCCACTGTGACCATGATTGTAGGGGCGCAGCGTCGCTGCGCCCGCGGATATAGTGACTGGAGAGGCCGGTCGATCTGAGGTGCCGTTGTCCGGTGAGGGGCACGGCATGCTGTGCCCCTCCTCTGCTGGGTCCGTTTGCCATCGCCCAATAGGCGAAGACGGTGCCGCTGCACCGCTACCGTCCTGACCATTCGTAACCGGCATGTAGTGTTACGGTGTTAGAACGTGGTCTGGAGCTCCATGACACGCCCCGCGGCCGCTGCCTGCGGTGCACTGGTCATGATCTCGACCAGATGCCGGCCGTGCTCAGCAGTGAGGCGCAGCGGGGTGCCCTGGCGCAGGCACTCGACCATGTGCCACACGCCGAGGTCCCGCACCGGCGGCGCCGGCGGCACCGCTACCTCTCGCCACGCTTTGTGGGCAGACTCATAGAGGTAGAGCCCCGGCTGCCCGGCCCGGCCTTCGAGGCTGATGGTGCCCTCGCTCCCGTAGATCTCCAGCCTAGGGCCGCGCGACGCCTCCACACAGTAGGTCGCATCGAGGAAGGCAAACGTTGCATTGCCGAAGTCGAGCATCAAGAGCGAGTTATCGTCGATCTCGACGTCAATGCGCTTGCCCGCATACGGACCGGCCGTGATATAGCGCACTGGCAGCGTGCGGCCAGAGAAGCAGGCCAGCCGCTGCACCGGGCCCAGGATGCTGGTGATCTGGCTCAGTCCGTGGACGCCAAGGTCCAGGATCGGCGACGAGCCCGGCTTGTAGTACCACGTCGAGTCACGCGGCACATCGTGCTTCTCCGGGCCATCGTGAGAGCTCTGTACCCGCGCGAAGGCAACCCGCCCGATCGCACCCTCACGTATGAGCCGGGCGATGGTCTGGATCACCGGACGCACCGGGTGCTCGGGCGCGCAGGCGAGGAGCAGCCCGCGGTGCCGCGCTTCGTCGATCAGCCGCGTACATTCCTCGACCGAGGTGGCCATCGGCTTCTGCGTGTAGACATGCCTGCCTGCCTGCAGCGCAGCCATGCTGACCTGAAAATGCTCAGGGATCGGTGTAGTGTTCACCAGCAGGTCGAAACCAACCTGCTGAAGCATCTGCGCTACATCGGTATAGCTCTGTGAGACACCGAAGAGCGCAGCAGCGCTTCGTGCCTTCTCTTCAATGGCATCGCAGACCGCCACGAGTTCCACCAAGCCCATAGCGGCCATGGCCTGGATGCCCGGCAGGTGCATCCCTAGGGCAATCGTGCCGCACCCGACCAGGGCTATGCGTACCTTGTCCATCGTCGCGATCCCGGCCTCCTGCTCTCTTTGACATGCATGCCGCTAGCTACAGGGCCGTTACTGGCTCAGCCTGCGGCGGATGGCCTCCTCGTTCCAGTGCAGGCCCAGGCCTGGCTCATCCGGAAGGGTGACGTAGCCATCGCGGATATCGGGGGGCTCCACGAACTCGTTCAGGTAGCTCTGGATCGAGTGCACATAGCTCTCTACGATCAACCCGTTCGACACCGCGCCCACACAGTGGGCGCCGACGTGCGGCCCGCCGTGGGGAGCCATAGGCAGGTGGTACGCCGAGGCCAGCGCGGCGATCTTCAGCCACTCGGTGAACCCGCCGCACGTGCGGGGGTCGGCCTGCACAATATCGACCGCCCGCGCCTCGATCAGGTCACGGAAGCCCCAGCGGGTGAACTCATTCTCCCCACTGGCAACGGGGATGTCCAGCGCGGCGCAGATCTCGGCCTGGCCGCGGAAGTCATCTGCCGGTGTTGGCTCTTCGAGCCAGTACGGCTCATACTTCTCGATCATGCGAGCGAAGCGGATCGCTGTCGGCGCATCCCAGGCGTTGTTAGCGTCAACCATGAGCGCGACGTCCGGGCCGATGGCCTCGCGCACTGCCCGCACCCGCTCGGCGTCGTGCTTCAACCCGGCGCCGGGCCAGCCGACCTTCATCTTCACGGCCTTGTAACCCAGCTTCACGTAGCCTTCCATCTCAGCAGCGAGCTCAGCTGGCCCTTTCCCCTCCTCGTAATACCCGCCGGCCGCGTACACGGGCACACGCCGACGATGTCCACCCATCAGCCGCCAGCACGGCTGTCCAAGCGTCTTGCCGCGCAGGTCCCAGAGGGCGATGTCTACCACGCCGATAGCAGAGATGTACTCGCCCTTGGCGACCGGCTTGCGGTTGTAAGCGTACATGCGGTCCCAGCACGCTTCGATGTCCAGCGGGTCCTGTCCAAGTAAGAGCTCCCGAAGCCGCCCCAGTACGTAGGACGCATGGCCACCGAAGGAGGTACCGGTAATGCCTTCGTCAGTATGGATCTCTACCCGTGAGAAACCCCGGTGAGTCGTGCGGATGATCGAGTTCCAGTAAGGCCGCTCCAGAGGTCCTAACGAGAACTGGGTCATGGTGATATCGCTGATCTTCATCGCGCTGTACTCCTCGTCCGCTAAGCACCACGCGCCCGACGTCGTCCACCCCCTTGTCCACCCAGCCTATCTAGCCCCGCACAGTAGCACTCCGCTGTCCCTCCGTCAACGCGGCGTGGCGGTCCGCGGGACAGAGCGTTTTTCAGGAAACTTTCAGCAGAGTTTAACGCCAGTTTTACATATGTTCCACATAGTCTTCACATCCCTGCGGTAGAGTTCCCATGGGCCGTCGGGGTGTCCCTGACCTGAGCAGGCTGGCAGGCCGTCCCGGCCAGGGCCCCTGATCACGCGAGGCTCACTAATCCTGTTTTCTGATCCTGAATATCGCTCGGAAGGAGGTCGGACGAACGTGCTATCCAGGCTCTCTCCCACTGTTCGGCGCGGCATACTCGCCGGCGGTGCGGTTCTCATTGTCGGCGGCGCAGCCATCGGTGTGGCCAGTGCGCAGCAGCCTACTCCGACGCCCAGCCCGGGGGCGACGCCTCCGGCCCAGGCCACGCCGCGCCCGGGCTACCAGGCCTTCCTGGAGGCGCTGGCCCGACGTCTCGGCATTACCACGGAGCGTCTCCAGCAGGCCATCACCGAGGCGCGCAATGACGTGGGACTGCCGCAGCGGGGACCGGGGTTCGGTTTCGGCTTCGGGAAGCATGGCCGCGGCTTCTTCCCGGGAGGGGTGTACTTCTCGGTGGCGGCGCAGGCGATGGGCATCTCCGTTGACCAGCTCCGCCAGGAGCTCCCCGGCAAGTCGCTGGCCCAGGTGGCGCAGGCCCACGGCAAAAACCCGGCTGATGTGGCCACCGCGCTGAAGAGCGCCATCAACCAGCGCATTGACCAGGCCGTCGCCGCAGGCCGGCTCACAGCCGATCAGGCCAACCAGGCTAAGCAGCAGGCTGCCCAGCGCATCGACCAGCTCATGACCCGGGTCGTGCCGCAGGGTCGCCTGGGTGGACCACGGCGCGGCCCTGCCCCGGCTGGCACCGCCACCCCGACGCCGCGCTCGTAACGGGCCGGCGTAGCCGTAAGGTCGGGAACGGGCCGGGCGAGACGCTGACACACGAGGCATCCGCCCGGCCCTCGGTGGCAATGGTGGTGATGCCTGTCTTTGCTGCACGCATTCTCTGCGCTGTGCTCCGGCCACCCTTCTGAGAGGACAAGGACGACGGCCTTAGACGCACCTAGCACGTATGCAGTAGTAGCAAAGAAATTTATCGCTCAGGAGTAAGGACGGTCTAGCCATGGCCCGTACTCGTAGGAATCACCTGCCCCGCTGGGCGGTCGCCGCTGGAGGGCTGCTTGCCACGGCAGGGTTCTGGGTAGCAGTAACCGGCAGCCCATCTCCTGTGCAGGAGACTGCCGGGGCGGCGCCGATGTCCACACCGCCTGCCGCAGCAGCGCGGGTGCAGGGCGACGATGACCGCCTGGGCATCTGGCGTCGTGAAGATGACGAATAGGCAGAGCGTAGCCGGGCTGCCCGCGCGGCGCGCTCCCTCGCGCCGGCCAGCCCGTCGGCAGCACCAGCCCGAGATCGGCCGTCCCAGACGGCCCCTGCCCCGCGTCTGCGTACGCGCGGGTCCTAACGTTAGGACCTGTGGAGGGCAGCTCGATGGACCTCTTGACTGGCGAAGAAATAGAATGGCGTTTTCGCGCTATGAACACCGACGTGCAGGTCATACTGATCTGCGACACCACCAGGCAGCGGCCTACTGTGGAAGCGGTGTTCCTAGAGATCGAGCGACTCTTCGCCACTGTTGAGGCAACGTTAAGCCGCTTTGAACCGGAGAGTGAGCTCTCCCATCTCAACCGGAGCACAAGAAGGCCTTTTAGAGCGTCACCACTGCTGTTTACTGTAGTTTCGGAGGCGCTGAAAGCGGCGCGGGATAGCAATGGACTGTTCGACCCTACCGTGCTACGGGCGCTGGAAGCGGCCGGCTACGACCGTAGCTTCGAAAAGGTGCTGGACCGCACCGCTGAGCCTGGACGTCCAGCAGTCAGTGCAGCGGCCGGGCGGTGGCGTGAGGTAGTGCTCGACGCTGAGCGCCAGACCATCACGCTACCAGAGGACTGCGGGCTTGACTTGGGTGGAATCGCCAAAGGCTGGACGGTAGACCAGGCGGCACGTCTGCTGGCTCGCCGCGGATTCCGCCACTTCGCTGTAGACGCTGGCGGCGATCTGTACGCCGCCGGTCGGCAGGCCGATGGCGCTCCCTGGCTCGTAGGCGTGGAGGACCCGCGAGCGCCGGAGCGGGATCTCATGCTGCTCCGGGTTGAGGACTGCGCGGTGGCCACCTCGAGCGTCTGCCGGCGCCGCTGGGTCCTTCACGGCCGGGCATACCATCATCTCATCGACCCACGCAGTGGGGAGCCGGCGCACAGCGGCGTGCTGTCGGCCACCGTGCTGGCCCCCACGGTGGCGCGCGCTGAGGTGCTTGCCAAGGTCGTCCTGCTCCTTGGACCTTATGAAGGGCTGCATTTCTTGGAGCAACAGCCGGACGCCGCGGGACTGCTGCTGCCCGACAGTCCGCACACCGCTCCTATCCTGAGCCGCCGACTCTGCACGCCGTGTGGGCGCACCTCTCGGGGTCTCTCAGAGACGAAGCTATGGGAGGCGGGCGATGTGGCGTAAGGGCGTGGTGTTCCTGAGCTGGCTGGCTGCGCTGGCCATTGCTGCCACGCTGCTCGCGGCAAGCGCGCGGCTGGTAGACAATCATGCATTCTGGTACCTGACACGCGCGACAGGGCTGAGCGCCTTTGTGCTGTTGAGCCTGGATGTCTGCCTGGGCATTGCCATTCGCACCAGGGTGGCCGAGCCGTTGCTCGCCCGCTGGCGCATCACAGACCTGCACGAGTTTACCGCCCTGCTTGCGCTGGCACTCACCGCTGTGCATGTCCTGGCGCTCCTGGGCGATCGCTACATTGGATTTACTCTGGCACAACTCCTGGTACCATTCATTGCATCGTACCGCCCTTTCTGGACTGGGCTTGGTATTCTCTCGCTCTATCTGTTGATCGTGACTACGGCGAGCTGGTATGTACGGGGCACGATCAGCTATCGTGCTTGGCGTGCGCTGCACTATCTGACGTTCGGTGCGTACGTGCTTGCTCTGCTCCATAGCATGCTGGCCGGTACGGATACCAGGCAGGTCTGGGCGCGGCTGCTCTACTGGGCAAGTGCCGTGGCAGTAGGCGCTCTGACGCTGCACCGGCTTGGCGAGACTACCGACAGCGCAGAAGGAGACGGGGATGCCCAAGGTCCGGGCGGGGGAACCCAGGCCATGCTGGCCCCGGCGGCTGCTCCAGTGCGGTCCGGCCCCGATGGGCGCCAGCGCCGCGCTGGCTGAGACCGCGACCCGGCAGAAGGTTTCATGCCGGGCTCCTGCTGCCTCGGATAACGCAGTCCAGGGCCCTGTCCACACTGCCACTCGCGGAGACAGCAACCGCTACCATATACTACTACATACTACATGCTGAGCTATCTCCGGTCCCTTGCCCTCACGGGCGTTGTGGGACAGCCCGCGCGGCTGTCCCGCCAGGACCCTGGCCCCTTGCCCTCGCGGGCATTCTGTATATGTTACGTATATTATATTGTATATATAATATAAATTAAGTATGTGCGTGCGTTTTTCTCGTGACATCCTAGCGGCAGTTCTCTGCGCTGCCCTCGCGGTGCTGGTCGTGCTCATTCCGGCGTGTGTGCCACTGGCCGGCACGTCTGAACTCCTTCGCGGGGAAACGCGTTCAGGTCCAGCCGGGGTGGCGGAGGAGATGCCAGCGGAGGCGCGGCAGCCAGAAGCAGAGGCTGGGAGTCCGGGCCAGCCAGCGTCTGAATCACCGGCCGGCCAGGTAGCGGGGCCGGAAGTGTTCCGCGATCCATGCCAGGAACCCGCAGAGCCGCCGACGCCCGGCTCGCCGCGCTTTGGCCTCCGCGCTCCCCTACCCGCGGTGCCTCTATGGAACCCGCCTGGGCCGAAGCGGGCCGGCTTGCAAGCGGGCCACTGGCTCAACGAGGCGCGGCCGGCGGAGTTGATCCGGCTCGAGCACGGCACTAGCGGAGGTGGCCGGCAAGAGTGGGAGGTGAACCTGGACATCGCCAGGCGCACGGCGCGATACCTGGAGGCGGCTGGTATCGAGGTAGACATCCTTCCTACTACGATACCCCCGCGCTACCGGGCGCATGTGTTCGTCGCTATCCACGCCGACGGCGATCCTACGGGACGGGTGCGCGGCTTCAAGATCGCCCGGCCCGGCTTCAGCCCGATCCCTGATGTAGATGACCGGCTCGTCGCGGCGCTGTACACCGCGTACGAGACAGCCACCGGCCTACCGCGCGACGATGTGAACATCACGTCGCGAATGCGTTTCTATTACGCTTTCAACTCGCGGCGCTACTGCCACGCTGTGGCGCCAGGGGTACCGCAGGCCATTGTTGAGACCGGGTTCTTGACCAATCCCCTCGACCGCAGACTCCTGCTGGGCAACCCTGATGCGGCGGCGCGTGGCATTGCCGAGGGCATCTTGGCATTCCTGCATCAGTCCGGGCCAGGCGCGTAAAAGTCAGCCATCTGAGTACCCATCGGACATCATCCCGACAGCCCAAGCTTGGCAGCATGTTCAAAGGGAGTACGCGTGTGAGACAAGCGCAGCCCGCCCAGCGGCCCCAACGGTACTACGGCTGGGTCATCGTTGCCGTGATGGCTGCCGTAGGCGCACTCAGTATGGCGCTGGGCTCCCTCAACTTCGGCCTCTTCGTCAAGCCGATGGGCGATGAGCTCGGCATCGGGCGCGCCGTGTTCGGCTGGGCTCAGTCCACGCGCCAGGTAGCGAGCGCCCTGACGGCCCCGCTCGTCGGCGCACTGATCGATCGCTTCGGTGCTCGGCTCCTGCTCACGCTCGCTGCACTCATCACCGGAGGAGCGCTGATCTGCCTTGCCTTCATCACCGACGGCTGGCAGCTCGTCGTGCTCTTCGGCCTGATGGGCATCGTAGGCATGAGCGGCCCCGGCGCCCTCGTCACAACTGTGCCAGTGGCGAAGTGGTTCGTGCGCCAGCGCGGCCGGGCGTACTCCCTGATGTCCCTGGGCATCCCGGTCGGCGGCCTCATCTTCGTGCCGCTGACCCAGATCCTGATCGACGCAGTGGGCTGGCGCATGGCCTGGGTGCTGCTGGCCTTAATCGGCGCCGGCCTGATTATCCCGCTATCGCTGCTCTTCGTGCGCCGCCAGCCAGAGGACCTGGGGCTCCTGCCAGATGGCGATCCCCATCCTATCGCAGGAGCAGCGGCGGCGCCCAGGCTGGCCCGAGAAGAGCAGTCCTGGACCCGCGAGGAGGCAGTGCGTTCAATGGCATTCTGGCGGTTGGTCTTTGTCTTCAGCATGGTAATGCTGGCAACGAGCAGCGTAGCTGTGCACCGTATTCCCAGTTTCATGGATCGCGGTCTTGATCCCCGGCTCGTCTCCTACGCCACTGCACTGGACGCGGCGGCGGCCGGGCTGAGCACGTTTGCACTGGGCCTGCTGCTGCACCGGGTGCCAGCGCGGTTCGTCGGGGCCGGGGGCTTCCTGATGCTGGCGCTGGCGTCATGGCTGACCATCGCCGCAGCCAATCATCCTACGATGTTCCTCGCTATGATCAGCTTTGGACTGGGCATCGGCGTGCTTATGTTGATGCAGAACTACCTCTGGGCTGATTACTTTGGGCGCCGGCATCTGGGGAGTATCCGCGGCGCCGTCATGCCGGTCACTCTGCTCAGCGGCGGGGCAGGCGCGCCGATCGCGGGCTACGTGCGAGACTTCACCGGCACCTACACCCCGATTTGGCTGGCAGCGGTCGTGCTGATGGCAGTGAGCGCGCTCGTACTTGCCTTCACACCGCCGCCCCAGCGCGCGCAGCCAGTAGCGGTGCCGGCCGTAATCACCGCTGAGAAAAGTTAGCACCGCTGCGCTGCCAGGCAGGCGCGCCGCCTGCTCACGCTGCGGCCAGGAAGGACCTCACCGCCTGCATGTATGCGGCAAACTGCTCGCGGCGGATGTTATGTCCGGCGCCGTGCAGCCGTACTACCTGGACACGCGAGTTCAGCCGCTCGGCTTCCTCGGCCGCCTCCGGCGTGACGATGGCGCCTCGGTCGGGGTCGGCGGTGATCAGCAGTACCGGGCACTGGATTCTCGGCAGGACCTCCCACCACGGCGGCTGGTCCATGCCACGCAGCGCGGTAATGAAGGAGCGGCTTACCCGGAGCTTCGCGTCGGCCCACGGACCGAGCTCGTCCTCGGACCAGTCCGGGTGCTGCGCGCGGCAATGGGCGATGAGCTCCTCGCGACTCATTGCCTTGAGCTCCTCCATATTCCGGCGCATCCGCGCCGCTCGGGCTTCGCGCTCAGCAGGATCTCGCTGCGCGCCAGGCAGCCAGAGTGCCGGATCCTCCAAGATGGCGCAGCGCACCAGATCGGGGTAGCCAGCAGCCAGGTAGAGCACAGTCTGGGCGCCCATAGAGTGGCCTCCCACAGCCGGTCTCCCCAGGCCCAGCGCCTGGATCAGGCCGGCCAAGTCCGCCGCCCGCTCGTGGACTCCGTAGCCGCTCTCCGGCGCCTCGGACAGGCCGTGTCCGCGAGCGTCCGGCATGATCACGTCATAGTCTGCTTCCAGGGCCCGCGCGACCGGGGTCCAGCACAGCCCATCGTCGGTTGCGCCGTGGGCCAGGACAAGCGGCGGCTTATCCCCGCCTGTGCGATAGTAGTGAACCCGAATGCCATTGGCGATCACGTCTCCGCTGAACCACTCAGCCGCAGGCCTCTCCATAGTGCCGCAACTCCTTTCTCCAAGTGGTAATCTTGCTAGATAATAATAGTAAATAGTAATAAGGGGGCGCTACGATCCAATCGACCGAGCCGGTACGAGATCACCATCGTGTAGACTGAGTTCGCCACGCCGATGAAAGACCACCGTGGGCCCGTCATGAGGTCTTTACTGAGCCCGCACGATGCCTTCAGCCTGCCCGGCGCACAGCTCGTGCCACAGGCGCACGCACTTCACTGAAGACCACCTGGTCAGGTGCCACAACGACTCGTCCACGGTGCAACGAACCACCGAAATCGACCAGGAGCTCCTCACCTAAACGCGGGGCCGGTTCGATCGTGCGGCAATCAGCGAACACGACCGGCCCGCTGCGCCCGAACCGCACTCCGCAGATCACGCTCATCTACGTAGCCTATCCCGTATACTGTCTTCGTGTGTATGTTATATATAAATAATATCAGGCAGCAGGAGCGGCGAATTTTACGTCCCTACGCATTACGCACTACGCAGTACACACCATGCACTGCGTAAAGCACGTTACGCTGGCATGTCCAGCAGCAGCACTTCCCAGACCAGGCGGGGATTGGCATTACGCTCGATCTGCACGGCTGCGTCTTGGATGCGCGCCAGGAAGCGGGCGATGGTCTGGGGACTACACCGCCTGGCCGTCGTGTGCAATACCTCAGCCTGGTCGGTGTTCGTGATCAGCTCCGGACAGCCCTGCGCGGCCAGCAGCGCATCGCGCCACCAGCTTAGCCAGCGCTCCAGCGCTCGGCGCGCGGTTGCTGCGTCTTTGCCAAGCTGTCCAGCCTGCTCCAGCCGCTCCAGCCGGCTGGCGGCGACCAGATCCGCGATCCGCGCCAGCTCCTGCTCTCGCTCGTCCAGCATACCTGGGTTTTCCACAGCAGCCAGCGCCCAGCCCGGCCGTCCGGCCGCCAGCCGGGCCAGTAGCGCAGCGCGCCCCGGCAGTACCTGCCGCGCGAGGAGGGCCTCCTCGATCACATGCGGCGGTACAGGCCGGAGGGTCACCGGCTGGCAGCGCGAGCGTACCGTGGCGAGCACCGCAGCCGGATCATCAGCCGTCAGGACGAACAGCGTGTGCTCGGGTGGCTCCTCCAGGGTCTTCAAGAGGCAGTTGGCAGCCGCCTCGTGGGACGGCGCGCCGCGCAGCCGGTCGATGTGTCGGATGATGAACAGCTTCCAGGCCGCCATGTACGGTCGCAGCGCTGCCTCGGCCTGAACCTCCCGCGCCTGATCGATGCTGATAGCCTGCCGTTCCTCGTCTGGCTGCACCAGGCGCACATCGGGATGGTTGCCTGAAAGAATACGCCGGCAGTGCAGGCACCGGCCGCAGGACTCGACCAGGCCCGCCTGCGTCTGACGTTCCTGGCAGAGGAGGGCGCGGGCAAAAGCGAGCGCGAGCGTACGCTTGCCGATCTGGGCAGGTCCGCCGAACAGATAGGCGTGCGCCAGGCGGCCGCGCGCGAGTGCACGAGCGAGGAACTGGACTGTGCTGTCGTGTCCGATGATGCCCCACATGCTAGCGCTAGTGTAGCATGCCGGCGTCACTGCCGGGGCTGCAGGTCTGCTAGAGCCGGAGCAGCGATACTGCCAGGGTGCCGAATAGCCTGATCGGCAGCCCGAGACACCGGCAATTCCTCCCTACGAGATGTCATCACTACGAAATGCAATTGCCAGCCAGGTCCCGCGAGCGCACAGCAGTGGCAGGAACAGGCTCGGTGTCTCGCGACGGTAGAAGGCAGCCGGCCATATCAGGAGCCAGAGGAGGACGCTTCCGCCAGCACGCATCTATGCTGAGACAAGCGCCTTCCGTCTCGGCTGCGCCAGCAGGTCATGGCAGGCAGGGAGGGGAAGGCCAGGAGCAGCGTGCTTCCAAGCGCCACAAGTGCTGCGCGCCCGGCATCGGCTACTGGAAGCGTGAGGAGCCTTGCTGAGGTACAAGTCTCCGGGGCGCGAGCGCCTGTCCCTGGTGTCCCTTGCGCTGAGATACCTGTCAGCAGCCATTGGTCCGTTTCCACCGCGTCGTCTTCCTCCCCACACATGTGGACCGTGCTTCTCCTGGGCAACCCTACTTGGGCAGGGCTTTGAGGGCGAGGTAGGCAGGCAAGGGGGTCCAGTCCGGCCCCACAATGCCGAAGGCATACTTCTCATCCGTGGGCGGCACCACCACCCGATAGTTCAGGTTCCACACCACCACCAGCTGCACCCA
>JBHOQS010000017.1:0-44865 GCA_042408875.1 Chloroflexota bacterium
CCTGATCTTCACTATCGTGGACTCGTTCACCGATGCCTTCAACCAGGTGCTGACCTACGTGCACCAGGTGGCCTTCTCTGGGGGCTTCCGGCTGGGCTATGCTGCGGCCCTCGGCTGGATCTACTTCTTCGCCGTGTTCGCCATCCTGACCGTCGCAGTGGTCTGGGCCAGCCGCTACGTGTACTACGCCGCCGAACGGTGAAAGTCCCTACTTACTGCGTACTGCGTAATCCGTAATGCGTAGAGACGCTCTACTACTGGGAGCCACATCTCATGCCCAGACAGGGTGAGCATGAGATGGGCGCAGGGGCGCACTGCTGAGCCTCTCTACGTGTTGCGCAGTACGCAGTACGCAGCACGCGGTAATGCTCACGATTTCGTCAGCCCGCGGGCCTCGAGCTCGGCTTTTGCCTGGTCGAAGCGATCGACGGCGTGCTGCCCGCGCACCCACTCCGCGAGCTCAGTTATGCCGTCCTCGAAGCGGATTGACGGCTTATAGCCCAGGGCCTGGATCTTGGAGATATCGGCCACGCAGTGGCGGATGTCACCCTCGCGAAACTCGCCGGTGAGCACCGGCTCGATGTCCGGGCGCAGCCGCTGGCGCAGCGCCTCGGCCACCTCGGCGATGCTGATCGGCCGTCCGGTGCCGACGTTAAAGACCTCGTAGTCGGCAAGCGGGTTCTCTAATACCAACAGGTTCGCCTGCACGATATCGCGCACATGGACGAAGTCGCGCGTCTGCCGCCCATCTTCGAAGATCACCGGCGGCTTGCCGGCCAGGAGGCGCGTGCTGAAGATCGCAGCCACGCCCGTATACGGGTTCGAGAGCGCCTGGCGCGGGCCGTAAACGTTGAAGTACCGCAGCGCGACCGTGGGGATCCCGTAGGCCCGACCAACGCTCAGGAAGAGCTCTTCGTGGTCGCGCTTGGTGATCGCGTACACCGATGTGGGATACAACGGCTTGCTCTCGCGGGTCGGCCGGGGTGTAACAGGTAGCTCGCACTCCGGACACTGCATCTCCCACTGCTTCGCCCGAAGCTGCGCCAGCGGCCGCAGGCGCGGGTACACCTCGCCACAGTGGTCGCAGTGATACGCCCCTTCCCCATAGATGCTCATGGATGAAGCAACCACCATCTTCCGCAGGTCGCGGCGGTGATTCACCACAGCCTCCAGAAAGGTGGCCGCACCCATGGTGTTGTAATCAACATACCGCCTGATCTCATACATCGACTGCCCGACGCCGACCGCCGCGGCCTGATAGAAGACCGCCTCGACCTCCTGGAGAGCCGCCTGCATCGTCTCCGGGTCGCGCACATCCCCGCGCAGGAGCTCAGCCTCGGGGTGCAGGTAGCCCGGCCGGTCAGCGTCCTCGCCATGCACCTGCGCATCCAGGCGATCGAGCACGCGGACCCGATGCCCGCGGGCGATCAAAGCATCAACGAGATGTGAGCCGATGAATCCGGCGCCGCCGGTAACCAGAATATGCATCGGTGGTCGTTCCCTCACGAGTGTGGGTGCCGTTCGGGGCTCTCACCCCAGCAGCGTCAGTCCACGAACCGGTACTTGATCAGCGCCCAGATGGCGGGGAAGCCGTCCTTCCAGGTGATCTTCTTGCCCTCTCTGGGATCACGGCCGGCATAGGTGATCGGCACCTCGTACAGCCGACAGCCGCGCTTCAAAACTTTTGCGGTGATCTCCGGCTCGAAGTCGAAGCGGTTGCTCTTGATACAGATGCCTTTAATCGCCTCGGCGCGAAACGCCTTGGCGCCAGTCTCCATATCCGTGAGAATAGTGTTATAGAGCACGTTGGTAACCAGCGTGAGGAATTTATTACCAACGTAGTGCCAGAAGAGAAACGCACGATGCGTGCCCAGAAAGCGTGAGCCATAGACGACATCAGCCATGCCGTCCAGGATCGGCCTGACCAGCACCGGGTAGTCCTCCGGGCTGTACTCCAGGTCAGCGTCCTGGATCACGATGATGTCGCCTGTCGCTGCCTGAAGTCCGGTACGGATCGCCGCGCCCTTGCCCTGGTTGCGCGCATGCCGGAACAGCCGGATGCGCCCCTGTGCGGCCAGCTCATCAAGCACCTGGCCTGTGCCGTCTGTCGAGCAGTCGTCCACCACGATAATCTCTTTTCCAAGCACCGCACCCCGATGCTCGACCTGCACGTCCTCGACCCGTTCCAGGATAGTGCGAATGGTCGGGCGCTCGTTATATGCAGGAACGATGATCGACAGTGTCTTCATGTTAGCTTGAGGTGTCCGGTGCTGTAGCACCTGCTCCTGTAGCAAGACGGTACGCTCCTCCGTGATCTCTCCAATCACGCGTGATCATTACTCCACTGGCTGCTATCTGTAGCTTCACTCTCTGCAGCGTAGTTAAGTAAGTAGCTTAATACGTAGCTTCAGGAAAGCCAGGAACGCAGGCGTAGTCACAACGCATCAGCTCGCTGGGATCTCTAATCCTCCGGTGAACCGCCCGTCCTGCTGGATCGGCCGACCGTCGAGGTAGATCGTGCCCCCGCGGCGCAGGTCCTTGATCATGTCCCAGTGCACAGTGCTCTGGTTTCGCCCGCCGGTCTCTGGATACGACCGTCCGACCGCTAAATGGACAGTCCCGCCGATCTTCTCATCGAAGAGAATGCTCCGCGTGAAACGGGTAATGCCGAAATTCGTTCCGATGCCCAGTTCGCCCAGATAGCGCGCTCCCGCGTCTGCATCGAGCGTGGCTAGTAGGAAGTCCTCGTTCTTTGTAGCGCTGGCGTTCACGACCTTGCCGCCGGCGAACTCCAGCCGGATGCCCTCGACCTCTTTGCCGAGGTAGATCGCCGGATAATCAAACGTGATGTAGCCGTTCGCCGAGTCCTCGACCGGGCCGGTGAAGAGCTCACCGTCCGGCATGTTGTGCTTGCCGTCGGCCGGGATCCAGGTACGCCCAGCGACACTTAACGTAAGGTCCGTTCCGGGGCCGACGATGCGGATCTCCCGGCCCGCCTCAAGCACACGCTTGAGCTCATGGAGCGCAGCGGAGAGCGCCGGCCAATCGCGGTTCACCGCGCCGAAAAGGAAGTCCTCATACTCGGCCAAGGACATCTCGGCTTCCTGCGCCAGGGCCGCGGTAGGGAACTGGGTCACCACCCATCGCTTGCGCAGCAGGATCTCGCGCACTGGCGCAGTGGCCATGCGCGCCCAGACGATCCGCTGGGGCTCTATATTGGAGTGCGCTTTCAGATTAGCCGGCGCGTGGATGCTCACGTAGGCAGCGATCTGCTCAGCTTGGAACACACTGATCGGGTTGACCCAGGTAAGCTGGGCCTGGGAGCCTTCGCGCAGGAGAATCTCCTGTGCTTCGTCTGGCTCCAGGCGCAGGATCGGGTGTCCGCCGGCGCGCAGCACCTGCCGGTAAATCTCCAGGGCAAGCGGCTTGGCGCCCTCCTCACCGGCGATGAGCACAAGCTCGCCGGGCTGTACCGCCATGGAGTACGTCACCAGGATACGTGCCTGCTCAACAACGCGCGGATCATGCATCAGTGTGGTTCCTGCGAGATCTTCACCGCTCCTAAGCATACCAGCGCTACCGTGCCGCACCAAACGGTCCCGGGACGGGCGAGCCAGCGCCCTGGCCTGCCGACCCCCTACCACGCTCGCCGGCTTCCGGCGTTCTAATCATGGGAGGGTGCCATCGACCACGGAGAGCCCAGCGAGTCCGTGCCAAGGGTATCCTGGCGTGCCGCAAGGCGCGAACAGCTTAGCATAATATACGCTATCGAGTACTTTCTGTTCCCTTTTTTCCCTTTTTCTTTATAGTAAATAGTAAATATGTAAATATATTAAATATATAGTAAATATCCGCACAAAGGGGGGTCCATGCCGGCTCCTATCTACCTTCACAGTTATAACTTCCGAGGCTACAGCCTCGAGCGCGCTGTGCGTAAGGCGAAGGACTGCGGCTATGACGGGCTGGAACTCTGGGCAGGTCACTTTCGCAGCGAACATCTGCGGGAGGACTGGGCTGAAGCCCAGCGACTGAGCCAGGTATACGAGCTGCCTATCCCGGTCTTCGACTTCAGCGTCAACGCTATCGCAGACGATGCCGCCGAGCGGCGCCGCCAGACCGACCGGCTGAAAGACTACGTTCGCATGGCCCGCGACTACGGCGCAACGATGCTGAACGGCTCGGCGGGCACGCTCATCGTCGATCGCAACAACTGGGCGGCCAACGGATCGGCCATCGCGCGCGAGGAGCACTACCTGTGGGCAGCAGACGTCCTGCGCGAGGCTGCCACCGTGGCCACGGAGGTCGGGCTGACCATCGCCCTGGAGATCCATATGAATACTTTGCATGACACCGCCCGCGCGATGGTTCGCCTCCTCGACCTTGTGGGCTCTCCAGCGGTCGTGGCTAACCTTGACCCCGGCAACATGTGGGGCACTCGGTCGGCCGAATACCCAGAAGAGGCGATCGACTTGCTGGGAGCGCGCATCGGCTACGTGCACGTGAAAAACTGCCGGCGCGTGGCGTATACTCCGGTCGGCGCAGACTATCACTTCTGGCTCGAGAATGGGGAGCTCGATTACTTCGCCATCGTGGCGAAGCTCACCGAACGCGGTTTCCACGGCCCGTACTGCATCGAGTACTCTGGCGGCGGCGACCGCAGCGTGCCCACGGAACGGGATATCCAGTATCTGCGCCGCATCCTCGCAGAGGTGGGAGGCTAGCACCAGCCATGCTGATCTGCTTCACGACCTACTCGTGCCCATCGTGGTCACCCCAGGAGATCGCGCGCTTTGCCCGAGCGCAGCAATACGATGCCGTTGAGCTGCGCTCGATGAACGGGGGCATCGTGCCGCCGGACCTCACGCCGGCGCAGCGCCATGAGATCAAGCAGATATTCGCTGATGCCGGCGTGCCTATCGTCTGCGTGGGCACGTCGGCGCGGTTCGCCTCGCCTGACCCGGCCGAGCGGGCACGTAATGAGGAGCTGGTCATCCCTTATCTGGAGATGGCTGCGGAATGGGGTGCCACGCTCGTGCGCGTCTTCGGCGGCAGCTACGAGGGCAACCAGCCAGGGCCTGAGCTCTTCGACCGCGTGGCCGAAAGCCTCGCTCGCCTCGCACCGAAGGCAGCACAGTACGGGGTCAAGCTCGCTCTGGAGACGCACGATGCCTTCTCGCGCGGCGAGTACGTGGCCGAGGTGCTGCGGCGAGTACGGCATCTGCATGCCGGCGCTTGCTGGGACATCCTCCATCCGGTGCGCTCTGGTGAAGAGCCGTCTTACACATTCTCGCTGCTGCGAGAGTTCCTTATCCACACGCATACCAAGGACGCCCGTCGGGGCGCCGACGGCCGATGGGAGGCAACTCTCTTCGGCGAAGGCGAATTACCTGTTGGCACGATCATCGGGCTCTTGAAGAGCATCCAGTACCAGGGGCCTCTCTCGCTTGAATGGGAGGGCAAAGGCGAGCCCGGCCCGGCGCGTGTCCTGGAACACTATAGCCGTAAGATCAGGGAATATCTACACAATGCATAAGACGTACTGCGTATTCCGTACTGCGTAATGTGAACCAAGCGTTTTCGTCCGGTGCGATACATTAGCATGACTGCTACATACATCGGTAGGACAGTCTGGCGGGTACGCAGGACAGCAGTCGAGCGGGCAGGTTGAGCTTACGCGTTACTATGCGGACATCCGAGCGTAGTACACAGCGGTAGTACCCAGTGTTCTCGAGGAGCGGGACTATGCCACGCATCCTACTCATCGGCATGGACGGCATGAACCTGCCACTCCTGCAGCGTTTCGTCCGCGAGGGCGTGCTGCCGGCGTTCCAGGCGCTGATGCAGCGCGGCAGCACCAACCGCATCCTGCCAGCGCTGCCGGCCTGGACGCCCACGAACTGGGCGACCATGGCCACAGGCGCCTACCCTGGCACGCACGGGCTGGCCGGCTGGACCACTCGGCCGAAGACCGCCCCTTGGGATGCGCCACGGCGGCAGTCGTGGTCTTCCGAGGGGTTCGGTGCTGAGACGATCTTTGAAGTGGCTGACCAGGCCGGGCTGCGCTGCCTGGTGAACTTCTGGCCATCAGGCGTGTGGCCTAGCAAGCTCCGCCATGGCTATGTGGTGGCCCCGGGCTTCCACGATGCGCCGTGTCCGATCGCACCGCCGGTGCATTTCTACTGCTCCCCCACTGTCGAGACCGGCGTCCGCCCGGGCACCGAGCAGGGCGGCCGCACTGGCGCGACCACCGACACCGCTGAAGAAGGGATGCCGCCAGGGAGCGTCGGCGCACGGCTGGAACTCGCCAGCGAGGCCGGCTGGACTGGTGCACCGGCCGGCGCCCTCGCCGCGCCGCTGCTCATCCCGCTGTACCGCGGCGGCCGGGAGCAGCTCTATCTTCTGGCCGCGCGCGATACCACCGGCCGCCTCGTTCGCTTCTGGATCTGTGATCGGCCGGACGGTACCGCGCGACTGGTTGAGGTGCCGGCCGGCGCCTGGAGCGAGTTCGTCATCCGGCGCTGGGGCGAGGACGCGCGGGCCCGCCCAGGCTCCGTGCGCTTCCGCCTGCTCGAGGCCTCTGTTGATCCGCTGCGTGTGCGGCTGGTGAGCTCGCAGGTCTATGCTGCCGAGGGCTTCGCCGCGCCGGACGGGCTGGACCAGCAGCTGCTGGCGCACTGCGGCCCCTTCTTCGATACATTCAGCATGAGCCCGGTGGCGGGTGAGGCCGAGCTGGCCGCCTTCCTTGATGATATTCGCTACCAGGGCGAGTGGCAGGTACGAGTGGCGCGCTACCTGCTGGAGCACGGCGGCTGGGACCTGCACTTCTCGCACTGGCATCTCTTCGACCATATTAATCACCCAACGGTGAACCCGGCTGATCCGGAAGGCCCGAACTACGATCCACGCCGTGCCGAGTGGATGATCCATTGCCAGCGCTGTGTATACCAGGTGGCCGATGCGGTGCTGGCACAGTTCCTCGAGCTGGCCGGGCCAGAGGCTCACATCTGCGTGATCTCCGATCACGGCATGGCGCCGGCGCATCGCTGGGGCGACGTGAACGCCCGGCTGGCCGAGGTCGGGCTGCTGGTCTTCGAGCCCGGCACGCGCCGCATCGACCTCACCCGCAGTAAGGTCTATACCTTCCCGGATCGGGGCTCGGAGGTCTTCGTCAACCTGGCCGGGCGGGAACCCTTCGGCATCGTCCCGCCGGAAGAGTACGCGGCGGTGCAGGAGGCGATCATCGACGTGCTGCTTGACTGGCGGGACCCCGCCACCGGCAGGCGGCCGGTAGCGCTGGTCCTGAAGCTCGAGGACGCCCAGATCATCGGCTTGTGGGGCGAGGAGACTGGTGACGTCGTCTTCACCTACAACCGCGGCTATGGGTGGGGGCCTCCTCTGGATGGCGGCACAGTCGGGCGCGGGCGCGGGGCCCTGCATGGCTCGCAGATCCCGACCTCTGAGACGCCGTACTTCACGAACATGGCTTGCTTCATCCTGGCCGGCCCACGCGTGCGCGCTGGCTACGAGCGTGACTGGCGCAGGTACGGGCTGATCCGCATGGTGGACATCGCTCCTACCCTGGCCTATCTCGCCGGTCTGCGTCCGCCAGCGCACAGCATGGGCGCTGTGCTGCACGATCTCCTGGTGGGGTAGGGTGCGCGATGCCTCCGTTTGCTGCTGCTCACCAGACACCCTTCGCCGCCCGGACGCAGGTACGCATCAAGCACGCCCTGGACCTGCTAGTCGCTGCTGTGGCGCTGGTGCTCCTGTCGCCGCTGTTTGCCATCATCGCCGTGCTGATCAAGCTCGACTCGCCCGGGCCCGTGTTCTTCCTGCAAGAGCGTGCCGGACGGTACGGGCGGCCCTTTAAGATGGTGAAATTCCGCTCCATGCGCGCCGATGCCCCGCCGGTCGCACCGAGCCCCGGGCGGCGGGACGACCCGCGGGTCACCCGTATTGGTCGCATTCTGCGTGAGACCAGCCTAGACGAGCTGCCGCAGCTCTGGAACGTGCTGCGTGGGGAGATGAGCCTGGTCGGCCCGCGCCCGGCGCTGCTCTACCAGGCCGAGGCGTACTCGGCGCGCGAGCGCCGCCGGCTGGAGGCGCGGCCCGGCATCACCGGCCTCGCCCAGGTCACCGGCCGCGGTGAGCTTACCTGGCCGGAAAAAATCGAGCTCGATCTCCAGTACATCGATCACTACAGCCTCTGGCTCGACGCCATCATTTTGCTCAAGACTGTCCGCAAGGTCCTCTCGCGGAGCCAGGTGTACGAGAGTGAGCGGGCGAAAGGCCCCTTGGTGTGAGCGCGGGCCTCAGCATGCAGGCCGCCCTGTGTGCCCGCGTCTGGCCGGTCGCTCGCGGGCCTGCCTGCGCAGCTCCGGGAACAGCACTGCGGCGCTCGCTGCCCTCGAGCGTGGCAGGCGTTGAGCAGGGCCTCAGGCATGAGGCGGTCCGCGGCCACCCAACTCCGGTCAACAATGGGCCAACTACGGTATAATGGCGGCCGCTATGCAGTTGCAGAACCGCACCGCGCTTGTCACTGGTGCCAGCCGGGGCATCGGGCGGGCTATCGCTGTCGCCCTGGCCCGCGCTGGTGCCGACGTTGCTGTAAATTACATCCACGACGCTGCTGCAGCCGGCGAGACAGTCCAGCGTGTGCAGGCCACTGGCCGGCGCGCGCTGGCCATCCAGGCTGATGTCTCCGATCCCGGCCAGGCCGCCGCGCTCGTCCGGCAGGCGATCGATGCGCTGGGTCACCTCGATATCCTGGTGAATAACGCCGGGATCATCGTGCGCCGACCGTTTCTCGAGCTCACGCTCGAGGAGTGGGATCGTGTGCTGGACACCAACCTGCGCGGCGCGTTCATGGTGAGCCAGCACGCCGCTCGCCATATGGCAGAGCGCCGCTACGGCCGCATCATCAACATCAGTTCGCTTCAGGGCAGCGTGGCGACGATCCACCGTGCCGCGTACTGCGCCTCGAAGGGCGGACTGAACATGCTGACCAAGGCCATGGCGCTGGACCTGGCCCCGTACGGTATTACCGTCAACGCCATTGCCGCCGGCATCACCGCCACCGACATGAGCAAAGCGCGCTTTGCGGATCCGCAGCAGCGAGACCTGTTCGGGCGCTGGATCCCGGCCGGGCGTATCGCCACGCCGGAAGACGTCACCGGCGCTGTGGTGTTCCTGGCTTCAGACGCCGCAGCCTACGTCACTGGCCACATCCTTGCCGTCGATGGTGGTGTGCTGGCCAAGTCAGCGCTGCCGTACTTCGACGACTGACCGGATCACGCAAGCAGCGCTCGCCGCTGTGCACCGGCGCGACGGGGCTGGTGTGACGTGCGGCGCGGAACTGTTGTACACTGACCTCCTGTCGCAGGGCGAGCGCTCTAGCCGTATAGGCTTACGCGTATTCCGTGCAGCAAATCTTGCGAGCGAGAGGTGAGCTACATGGATCCCGAGGAGAAGCTGAAGCAGCTTGGCATCGAACTCCCCGCCGTCCGGCCGCCGGTGGCGAACTACGTGCCGGCAGTCCGCACCGGTAATCTGCTGTTCGTGTCCGGCCACGGCCCGGCCGCGCTGCCGGGGGTCAAGACCGCCGGGCGCGTTGGCGCAGAGCTGACGCAGGAAGAGGGCTACCAGGCCGCGCGGGCGGTGTGCCTGCAACTGCTGGCCACCGTGCGTCACACACTAGGCAGCCTGAACAAAGTGCGTCGCGTCGTCAAGGTGCTCGGCCTAGTGAACAGCGACCCCAACTTCTTTAACCAGCCCGCGGTGATGAACGGCTGCTCCGATTTACTGGTCGAAATCTTCGGTGAGCGCGGCCGTCATGCCCGCTCGGCACTGGGCACGAGCGTGCTGCCGAACAACATCCCCGTGGAGATCGAGCTCGTCCTCGAAGTAGAGGACTAGAAACTAAGAAACTAGAAGCAGTAGTAAACTAGAAGCAGTAGTAAAAGTAGTTAGTAGAGGACGAAGCAGACGACTGAGCAGAGGGCTGAGCGGCAGCGGACCGACTCGAACCGGGCGGCCGCCTGGCAGGGCTCGTCCTCCGGCGCCGCCCGCACCTGCGGCCCGCCCGGCGCGCTACCGAAGGGACGGTGGTACCGTGCTCCTCGTTGGCCCAGGGCGGGCTCTCCAGCACGGCACCACGGCGTCTGGCGGCCCGACAGTGGTTTGTCGCAGGACTTGGAGCGAGACTATAGCAGGCTGTTTAGCCGCTGGTCGATCATCTCCGCCGTCAGCGGGCCAAGGTGCACGACTGCGACAGTGCCGCTGCGGTCAATAAAGACGCTGGAGGGGAGGCCGCGCAGCCGCCAGGCGCGCGACAGGCGACCTTCCTTGTCCAGCAGCACCGGAAACGGCAGCCTGTACTGCTGGGCGAACTCGGCCGCCTCAGGCGCGTCTTCTTCGACGTTGACCGCCAGCACCGTGAAGCCGCGGGACTTATACCGCTCGTACGCCCGCACAATCTCGGGCATCTCCGCGCGGCACGGCGCACACCAGGTCGCCCAGAAATTCACTAGCACGACCTGCCCGCGCAGCTCCGACAGTGAGGCCAGCTTCCCGTCCAGGGCCGGCAGCCGGAAGTCAGCAGCCGGCTTGCCCACATCAGGCGGTTCGGCGCCTTCCGCCACCCATCCGTCCGGCAGCTTTCCGCCTGCCTCCCGCTTCGGCCGACACGCTGCCCAGGCAAGAGCCGCGCCCACGAAGAGGGCGACTGCCCGCCGGGTGCGTCCCGCTGGACGTGTGCTGTCCCACTCTTCGCGGTTCTGATTGTCTACGATAGTCGTCTTGCCGCCCATCGCCCAGCGCTCAAATACTGAGACCTGTCCCGAAGATACGACTGAGCCAAGCTGAAAGTGCCAGCAGCCGCTCGGTAAAGAGCATAAACCCCATGACCAGCAGCAACGCGCCGCTCATCCGCTCGACGAGACGCATCTGCCGTCGCATGCCACGCAGGAAGGCGAGCGCGCGTCCGGCCAGCAGCCCGCAGATGAGGAACGGCACACCCAGCCCCAAGGCGTAGATGACCAGGAGCAGACTGCCCTGCCACACCGTCTGCTCCTGGCTGGCCAGCGCCAGCACGCCGGCCAGAAATGGCCCGATACAGGGCGTCCATCCAGCGCCAAAGGCAGCGCCGACCAGAAACGCGGTGCCTGCTCCAGTCCCTCGCACAGAAGTGAGCCGAAGCCGCCGCTCCTGGTCAAGCAGGGGAAGACGCACAATCCCCAGCAGGTGCAGGCCGAGCAGCATGATCAGGACACCCCCGACTTTGGCCACGACTGGCTGATACTGGAGCAGCAGGCGGCCCAGTGCCGTTGCCGAGGCGCCTAGGATCGCGAACGTCGTCGCCAGACCAAGGGTAAAGGCCAGCGCGCCAGTGATGACAGCCCATTGGCGCGCCATCGACCGCTCCTGCAACTCCTCTAGCGTCGTGCCGGTGATGTACCCCAAATACGCCGGCAGGAGCGGCAGCACGCACGGAGAAACGAACGAAAGGAGGCCGGCCACGAACGCCAGCCCGAGGTTTACCACGCTGAAGTCCACAACACCGTCCCTGTGTGTCCAGTACAGGCGTACTCACCATGCAGTATAGCATCTCACCGGCGCGCTGCAGTTCTCGCCTAACCTGCCGAAAGTAGATGGTGTGGCAGCCGCACGCTGCCACTCCCGCAGCAGACACACGCCGGCAGCATCTCCTGGGACCTGAGAGGCAGGGCATGAGCATCACGGATGTCACGGGTGTCATCACAGATGTCATCACAGAGAGGACGAATAGTCGGGTTCCTGCGTCACACCCGAGGCTCGCGCAGGAGTTGGCAGGGACGCTCCCCGCGCTGTGCCTGGCGCAACTTGCGCTGACAGCCGGGGTCGGACTGGTCGGGATGCTGTGGGGCGCTCCGCAGGGAGCGCTGCGGGTGGCGGGCGCGGTGGCGGCCGCTGCTGGGCTGGCGGCAGGCCTGGCGGGGCTGGCATGGTCACGGCGGGCTGCTCAGCGCCCAGCCACCTGGGCGTGCTTGGTCGGGTTTGGGCTGGCCGCGATCCTGAGTGCGACGGTCTTCGGGCCAGGCAGCCCAACTGCCCTGACGCTCAGTGCGCTGGTGGTCGCCAGCGCCGTGCTGCTTCATGTCCGTGCGGTCTACATCGCCTCGGCGGCTGCGATCCTGCTCTACCTTGCCGCGCGCTTCGGTCTCCCGTCTAGCAGCGGCGCGACCCTGGGCGACCTGGCGAGCACCGTGCTCGCCATTACCGTGCTCGGCGGCGCCTGTGCAGAGCTGGTTCGCCGCCGCGCTGTGGAGGCGGGTGCGTCTGCGAAGCTCGCCGCTGAACTCCAGGCGGTGCGCGCCGAACTGGCTCGATGCGCTGCAGAGCGGGAGAGTATCACACAGCAGCTCGCCCAAGCGCACGACGCGCGCCGGGTTATTGGCGCGCAGGTGGTCTCGCTGGCGAACGATCTCGCTTCCACGGCGCGGGCCCAGGCCTCCGCCACAGCGGATCAGGCTACCGCAATCTCCCAGGTGGCTGCCACCATGGAGGAACTCTCGCGGGCTGCCGATCAGATCGCGCAGAGCGCCCACGAGACCCTTGCGACCTCTGAAGAGGGCGCAGGCGTCGTAGCACAGGCCGTCGCGGGCATCGAAGGTATCCGGGCCCAGGTACACGACGTCGCCCAGCGCATCGTCACCCTGGCGACGCAGAGCCAGAACATCGGCGAAATCGTCGGGATACTGAACGACATCGCCAACAAGATCCACCTGCTTTCTCTGAACGCGGCGATCGAAGCGTGTGCAGCGGGTGAGCATGGCCGCCGTTTCTCCGTCGTGGCCCAACAGGTGAAGGAACTCGCCCGCGATGCCAAGCGCTCGACCGAGCAGGTCAAGGGCCTCATCCAGCAGACCCAGGCCGCGGCTTCTGCGGCCGTGGCGGCGACAGAGCGGGCTACGCAAGAAGCGGAGCGCGGTGCTCGGCTCGCCCACCAGTCCAGCGAAGCCATGGCCCGCCTGGTTGAGCGAGTGCAGACGATCAGCGTGGCGACGCGCCAGCAGCAGGCGGCCAGCGAGCAGATGCTCAACACGATGCGCGGCGTGGAGGAGGTCGTACGCCAGTCTGCCGTGAGCGCTGGAGAGATCGCGCGGTCCGCCGGCGAGCTCGCCTCTACAGCGGGATACTTGCAACGTGCGGTGGAGGCTGAGGATAGCGGCAGCGCCGAAAAGCCAGTGCAGGCACCGGCCAGCGCGCTCGCGAGCGCAGCAGAAGCTCATTAGCCGCCGCCTCACCAGCGCGCGAGGGCTCTCCCCTGGTACTTCCAGTCGCTGCGTAGGTCTGCGCCTTCCGGGTATTTTTACTACGCCTTATAGGTATTTTTCCCGCGCGACCCATGCATTTCCGCCGCCGACAAATAGGCCACCTGGGGATTGTCCAGCGCAGGCACCGCATGCTATACGTAGCCTGAGTACACGTTGCCTCCCAGGCAGTGTTTGGCCGGCGCAGCCTCAGCGTAGCAAGCCCCGGCAGAATGGATACACCGGTGAGACGACTGCGCGTTCTTGTTGTAGACGACCATACGCTTGTGCGGCAGGGCATCGAGCGCATTCTGTCCATGCACTCCGACCAGTTTGAGGTCGTGGGCCTGGCGGCCAACGGGACGCAGGCCATTACCAAGGCCAAGCAGCTTGAACCGGACATCATCCTGATGGACATCCACATGCCGGGCATCAGCGGCATCGAGGCCACTCGCCTGATTAAGCGCGAGATGCCCTCGGTACAGGTCGTGCTGCTGACGGTGTCCACCAATGACACCGACTTGATGGAAGGGATCCGGGCCGGCGCTGACGGCTATTTAGTGAAAGACATCAGCGCACAGCGGCTGATCGAGTCGCTTCATGCGCTGGCCCATGGGGATGTGCCGCTGTCCCCTGCCGCCGCTCGACGCATCTTCGCCGAGCTACGCAATGCTGCCGATGGCCGCCCTACACCGCCGTCTCACAACGGCCGGCTGTCTGAGCGGGAGCTTGAGGTGCTGCAACTCGTCGCCTGTGGCCTGGACAACCGTGAGATCGCTGACCGGCTGGTGGTCAGCGAGAAGACGGTGAAGAGCCACGTGCGGCACGTGCTGAACAAGCTGTGCGTGAAGAATCGCGTCCAGGCGGCGGCGTACGCGCTGCGCGCGGGGCTGGTCAGCATCGACGGCATCGAGGCGGTCTCGCGCTACGGGCACCAGCTGGACCGCTGACCGCTCGGCCAGGTTGCCCGGCTGAGCGCGCGGGCGCGCTCAGCGTTTCCTCTCACGCCCCGTGCAGCGCACCTCCCAGGGTCCGCTCTATCTACGCTATTACATACTCGCTATTACATACATAGACGTCTATAGCTATTAGCTATAGACGTCTATGGTCGTCCGGCAGCGCTACTGCTGGGCACGCTCGTCGCCGCAGCTGCTGGCGCGGCGCTATCCGGGAGCGTAAAGGAGCTCCCGAGCACGATCACGATATCAGCCTTGCCCGCGTCCGCCTTGCCGGTCCGGTCCGTCTCGACGCGCACGTTCCCTGCCGGGATACGTAGCTCTCGGGCCAGCAGGCCGCGTGTATAGGGCTTGTTCCCGTAGTCGATCAAGAGCGGCTCCACATAGTTACTGCGGTCGGCCTGGGTGGCATCGACGACCGTGTACCCGCGCGCCTCCAGCCACTGTGCCGTACGCCGCGCCAGCCCGGCGATGGTCGTCCCGTTACGCACCTCGATCCGCGCGGCCTCGGCCGCCAGGCGGCTATCCGAGAACACCTGGGCCAGCATGCGGCGGACCTCCGGCCACTTCGGTACCTGTACATCCGCTCCGGCGGGTGTGATCCAATGGGTGGTGAGTTCTTCATCAATAACCCGCGTGGTGATGGCGCTGGCGTCGATCTCCCGAGCTACCCGCGCCAGGGCGATCATATCGGAGAGTTGCATGTCAGTGCGAATGGAGTCTTGCACCGCCGCGGCGATCTGGGGCAGGCGGGCGATTGCGTTGAGCTGAAGGGCACGCTGACGCGCTGCGAGGATGACCTGCTGCTGGCGCCGTGCCCGCCCGAAGTCAGAGTCGCCGTGCCGGGATCGCACGTACCGCAGGGCTGTCGTGCCGTCCATGAGCTGAAGCCCGGCCGGGATATAGATGCGCTCGTAGTGTGGGTAGTTGAAGCTGGGGTACTCGTTGTCCTTGATCGGCCGCTCTACGTCCACAAGGACGCCGCCGAGCGCGTCGATCCCGCGAATAAAGCCCTGGAAGTCGATGGCTACAAAAAAATGGATAGGGATGCCAAAGTTTGTCTCGATCGTGCGCCGCAGCAGGCCAGGACCGGTGAGCGTGACTGGCTTGTTACTCCGCCGCGCCGCTTCGCGCGCCTCCTCGCCCAGCGGGTACGCGGCATTGATCCGGTCGTTCCCGTAGCCGGGGATCTGCACCCACAGGTCCCGCGGGAACGAAACCAGTGCCGCGCTCTTCGTCGCCGGATCGATCGATGCCACGATGATCGTATCTGTGCGAGGAATCTCCGCCCGCTCGCGCTGGTCCAGGCCGACCAGCAGCACGTTAACCCGATCACGCCCAGTCCACTCTGGCAGCGCGGCTTCCTCCTGCTGGCCGCCCGGCTGCGCCCCTGGGAGGACAACCGGCACGCGTGGCTCGATGTGGACGATGCTACTCAGCGTCTGGTAGATGTACCAGCCTGCCAGCGCGCCGCTGCCTGCTACTGCCAGCACGGCAAGCGCCAGGATACGAAGCCATATCGACGCCGACCTACGCCTCATCCAGTCCCTCGGAGCACCCTGTACGCTATTCTGTACTCGAGTACAGAGCAGTAGTTAGAGCACGGCGAAGACCTCCAGCGCGCGTCTCCGCAGTGCCCACAGCAGTACCTAGAACGGGCAGCGCACCAGAACGGTCCTCGCGACAGATCGTCGCTCCTCCACCTAGCGACCAGCGCCCACCCTAGCGACCGGCGCCGACCGCAGCGCTGCGGTAGACCGGGGTACGCCAGTGCGCGTAGTCGGGCGACCGGCCACGCACGAGGTCGTGGAACGCCTGCTCGATCGCCCGCGTCACAGGGCCGATGCCGCCATCCCCAATGACATAGTCGTCCACCGAGGAGACCGGCGTGATCTCCGCACCAGTGCCGCAGAAGAACACCTCGTCGGCAATGTACAGCTCGGTGCGGTCGATCTCGCGCTCCATCGTCGGGATGCCGAGGCGCTCGCAGCAGAGCTGGAGGATCGTGTCGCGCGTGATGCTCTCCAGCACCCCACTAGTGATCGACGGTGTTATAGCGACGCCGTGGCGCACGATGAACAGACACGAGGCGGGCCCTTCAGCAACCTTCCCCAGCGCGTTGAGGATGATCGGCTGGTCATAGCCACGCAGGTTCGCTTCGATGAGGGCCATCCGGCTGTTCTGGTAGTTCGAGATACACTTGATGCGCGGCGACATCATGTTATCCGACAAGCGCGTCCATGAGCTCACCATCGCCCGAATAGCCTTGCCGCTGCCGAGCACGGAGGTAAACGGAGCGGTCGAGATCGCGACAGACGCCGGCTCCCCCAGCATGCTGCCAAACCAGGTTGCCTCGCGATGCCAGGCAATCGGGCGAACGTACGTGTCGGTGCGGCAGGCATTGGCGCGCAGTAGTTCGACCGACGCCTGTACCAGATCGTCCACGGAAAACGGCACCTGCATGCGCATGAGCTTCATCGAGGCGGCGAAACGCTGGTAGTGCTCGCGGAACTGCCAACCGTAGAGCTCCTGCTGGTCGGCGTTCCAGTACGCCTTGATGCCTTCGAAGACGGCGCCCATGGTGGACCAGCCGAGCGTGCTGGCATGTACCGTCGCCTCCTCCCACGGGACCAGGTGTCCATCGATCCACATGTACTGCGAATGCTCGCCGCGGGCGCGCTCAGGAACCGGACTCATGGCTCGACCTCGCCTGAAGTGATACTCGCCTGTTTTTAATTAAAAATTTTAATAAAATATTTCGACATCTGCCCATCGTCGGGCCCACCGAGCAGGTCCAGGGATGGACGGGGCAAGCTTATCATTGTTGTGGCTGCGGCGGCAAGGCCGGCACCGGACTGGGAGTTGCACGCTGCTCTCCTTTCCGCTACAACTGTAGCGGTAGCCAGCCGCGCGCCGCCGGTGGAGTGTGCCGGTAAGGATGCGCAGCGGTGCCGTGGAGGGCGACGATGGTAACTGGAACCAAGCGGCAGCCTGGAGCGCCGCAGGCAGCGGGTGTCGCCGCAACGATCGAGGAACGATACATCGCGGCGCGGCCGCGCTCGCAGGCGCTCTACGAGCAGGCGCTTCGCATCTTCCCCAGCGGCGTCACGCACGACAATCGCTACCTGAGGCCGTTCCCTATCTACGTCGAGCGCGCCTTCGGCAGTCACAAATGGGACGTCGACGGGAACGAGTACATCGACTACCTGGTCGGCCATGGCGCGCTCCTGCTCGGCCATAGCCACCCGGCGGTCGTCGAGGCGGTAGTCCGCCAGATGCCCCTGGGCACGCACCCCGGGGCATCCCATGAGCTCGAAGTGCGCTGGGGCATGCTCGTGCAGTCGCTGATCCCCTCGGCCGAGCGCGTCCGTTTTACCGCCTCAGGTACGGAGGCCACGCACATGGCGATGCGGCTGGCGCGGGCCTTTACCGGCCGCCGGTACATCCTCAAGCTGCACGGCCATTTCCACGGCTGGCAGGATTACGCCACCATCGGTGTAGACCCGCCGTTCGACGTCCCCATGTCCAGCGGTATCCCGCCAGAGACACTCGCCTCCGTGCTGACGTGCCCGGCTACGGTTGACGGGCTGGCCCAGGCGTTCGCGCAGCATGGCTCTGAGATCGCCGCGGTGATCCTCGAGCCTACTGGCGGGAGCTGGGGCACGTACACGATGTCCCCAGAGGTGTTGCGTGCCGCGCGGGAACTCACGCGGCGTCATGGCGCCCTGCTTATCATGGACGAGGTGATCACCGGCTTCCGCTGCTCGCCGGGCGGCGCGCAGGCAGCGTTCGGGGTAGTGCCCGATCTAACGACGCTGGCCAAGATCCTGGCCGGGGGGTTACCCGGCGGGGCAGTGGCCGGCCGCGCTGATGTGCTGGAGATCCTGGCCTTCCACGACGATCCAGAATGGAACCGCAGGCGCAAGATCGCGCATCCCGGTACATTCAACGCCAATCCGCTCTCCGCCGCGGCTGGCGCGGCTGCCCTCCAGATCGTCGCCACCGGCGAACCGCAGCGGCAGGCCAACCGCTTGGCCGCGCGCCTGCGCCGTGAGCTGACCAAGGTGATCGCCGCCCACGGGCTACCGGGCTGCTGCTACGGCACGTTCTCGATGTTCCACATCTCGCCATTCCACGATTGTCCGGCCCGCGAGCGGGCGGAGCACGAAGACTGTCCGCTCCCTCACGGCAAACTGCCGGCTCTGGTCGTCCAGACGCTACGCCGGGCTATGCTCGTCCACGGCGTTGATCTGGCCGGTGCTGGCGGCATGCTCTCGGCAGCGCATACCGACGAAGACATCGACCGGACCGTGCGGGCCTTCGACACAGCCCTGCGCGACCTCCGCGAGGAAGGCACGCTCGACCGGCTGCGCGGGCAGCCCTGAACGCGAGCGTATCGACAGCTCCTACCGTATTCATGTGAGGTCGACGGTGATGCCGCTCGCTATGGGCCTGGACAGTAGGGGCAGGTTTGAAACCTGCCCCTACCGCGTATATAGAGGCCAATAATGAGGTCTCGCCTTATAATCTGGAGGTTACGTTCATCCAGTAAGGGCAGGTTTCAAACCTGCCCCTACCAGACCCAGACCCGTCCCTACCGATTGGTGCGCAGCAGGTGAAAGACCTGCTCCACCTCCGGCACGCCTTCCATTGCTCCCATCCTGGTGACTGAGAGCGCGCCGGCCGCGCAGGCAAAGCGCGCCGCTTCTTCGAGTGACCAGCCATTCAGCAGGCCGACCAGGAAGGCTGCGTCGAAGACGTCCCCGGCACCGGTCGGGTCCACCTCGTGCACCACAAACGTGGGCACCTCGATCTGTGCGCTGCCGGTGAAGAGCACCGCGCCGCGCTCGCCCCGCTTGAGCGCGACGAGCCGGCGGCCATTCGCAGCGAGCCTTCGGCAGGCCTCCTCGGGGTCTGCCGTACCGGTGAGCGCCTCGGCCTCTGCCGCTGAAGGAAGGAGCAGGTCGGCTAGCTCTACTACGGGCGTAGCCAGGCGGCGGAACTCGTCGAGGCTGGCAAGCTCAGGCCGGAAGTTCGGGTCGAAGCTGACGCGGCCGCCGGCTCGGGTCACGACCTCGGCTGCGCGCACACAGGCGGTGTGCCAAGCCGCATTCATACTGAGCGCTGAGCCCATGATATGCAGCCAGCGGGCCTGTGCGAGGTACTGCTCATCGAGCTGTGCGCGGTCGATCTGCCCCGCGGCGGAGTGCCGGAAGTGAAAGAGGAAGCGGCGGCTGCCATCACTGAAGTAGGCGACAAAGGCAGTCGCGGTGGTATAGCCATCGCGCTCAGCGACATAGGTGAGGTCCACGCCGTCGGCGCGCAGGCGGTCCAGGACACAGCGGCCGAAGTCGTCGCGGCCCACACTCCCGATGATGCCGCTGGTGAGCCCAAACGGCCGCCCCAGCCGGGCTGCTGCGTCCGCGAAGATAGCCGGCGCCCCGCTGGGGAACGGTCCCAGGAAGCTGCCCGGCTGCCACAGTGGCTGGTCCACCCCCGGCCGGTTGAGCTCGACGATGATCTCGCCCAGCGTCAGGATATCGGGCATGCTGGCCTCGCTCAGGGCTATCGCCCGCGCAGGCGCCGCCGCCGCGCTTCCTCGATGCTCAGACGGCGCCGGCGTGGCTCGTCTCCGGCGATGGCACGTTGAAGCCGCTCTAGAGGCGACGAAGGTGACACCGGCCCGCCGGCCCCCTCCTCGTTGAGCGCAGGCAGGTCCTCCGTCATGGCGTAGTAGTTGAGCAGGGTAATTTCCAGCGCTTCGACGATCGCCCGCTTCTGCGCCTCGGTCAGGCTTCGGTAAATCTCGAAATCCATGTTCTCGAACACGTCATACGGGTCGAAGCGCTGCCCGAAGATAAAAATCTCTTTACTATAGGGACGCCGATCAGCAATATCCATAGCGATACGTTTTCTCTCGTTGCGTCTCGTTGTTTATCTTATATCGCTACGCTAACCTGGGCTCCACACGGTAGTCCCAAGAAGTAGCATCGAGGGAGGGAGGGGCACCGTGTCACCGCATACGATGTCCCTCCCCTGTGTATTGTAGCCCAAAATGCCGCGAGTGCCGTCCGGTGGTCCTGTCCGGGCGGCACTCGGCTGCTCAAGCACGGGGCTTGAGGGTCTCTTCCTCACTTGCGCAGGATGCGCTGGAGCCGCTCGGCGATGATCTGTTCCTCACCGTCAGCGACCGTCGGCATCGACACCGTAATGCCTGTGGCGTCGGAGTGCACCAGGATCATCGGCTCGTCCTGCCGCAGGGCCGCGACGAGGTCTGCAGCGGTCATACCGGCCACGGCCGGATCGAGCTGGACGCGCGCTGCCTGGGCCCAGCCGCCCGGGCCTGCCACCGGCGTTGCCGTCACGCCGGGGATGCCCTCGAGGGCATTCAGGATGACCTGCACCTTTCGCGCGTAGCCCTCGAAGCGCGCGCGGTGGTCCATAGTGAGCCATTCTTTCAGCGCTACCACGACGGCCACGACCTCCTGGCGGTCCACCTTGAGTGGCCGCCCGACCGTCCGGCCGCCGTTGAGCTCAAACCCGATGAAGCCGTGCATGGCTGCCGCCTCAACCAGGTCGCGCCGGCCGCAGACGATGCCGGTCGAGTGCGGCGAGCCAAAGTACTTGGCCCCGTAGCATACCAGGTCGGCGCCCATGCGGTTGTACATGCCCAGATTTTCCGGCGGATAGACCTGCGCCGCCGCGTCGACGATCACCGGCACGCCGCGCTGCTTCGCCACGCGTAGCACGTCCTCGATGGGAAGGTGGCCGGGGCGGCCGCTCGGCGCCCAGTACAGCACCGCCGCCGTCTGCGGCCCGATCGCTGCGTCGAGCTGCTCGGTCGTGGCGCCGCTGTCGTCTCCAAACTCCACCAGCCGCGCGCCAAAGATCGTGACACAGCGGTCGTACTTGTAGCGCTGGCGGCGCTGGATCAGGATCTCGTTCGGCAGGCCCGTGGTATCCGGCAGGCGGGACGCCTTCTCCAGGTCGGTGCCGGTCATACAGGCTGCTGAGGCAAGCGCCAGCGCAGCAGCGCAGCCGGAGGTGATGTAGGCGGCCTCGACGCCGATCAACCCGGCGATGATCTCGCCGGAGCGCCGCAGCAACTCCTCCATCTCGACGAAGTGGTCGTTCGCCTCGGCCATGGCCTGGAGCACCTTGGATGATAGCCGCGAGCCACCGAGCAGCGTCTGGTGGCCGCGGGCGTTGATCACCCGCCTGACGCCGAGCTCCTGGTAGATGCCGGCCTTCTGTTCAACTGCTTTCTGTACAACCGTCGTCACTGTACGCCAACCTCCTTTCTCACCTCTCATCTCAGCCTCAGTCTCAGGCGCCGACAGCGGCACGCCGATCAGCCGGAGCACCTGCTCGCGGGCCTTTGGCAGGCTCACGCCCAGGCCCTCCAGCACACCGGCAGCGATTCCCTCGCCCTCGCGGAGCAGCCCGAGCAGCAGATGCTCGGTGCCGATGTAGTTGTGATTGAGGCGCTGGGCCTCTTCCTGGGCAAAGATCAGCACCCGGCGCGCTCCAGCAGTGAGCCGGTCAGGCTGGTCAGCGAGCATAGGCACCCCCAGCGGGGCATCATCGCCACATCGCGGCATTCACCGCTGCACCCAGCTCCGCCGTCGCTGGCGTGCAGTATACACGGCTCGCAAGCGCGCCGCCACAGCCATGTCCATGGCCGGCGAAGAGCATACGATACCATCCAGGCGCGCGCTACGTTATATTACTCCAAGTACTCCAAGAGTAAGGATGAAGATGCTGTGCCCTGCAAGGTGGCTTCACATGAGCTGGTCTCGCCTGTTCCTTGGCATCGCCCTGGCCATACTCATCGCCGGAGCGGTGCCCGCCCCGGCGCTCCATGCTCAGCAGCCGTGCCGCTTTGTGCTCGGCTTCGCCACGTTATACGAGTTGCTCGGCCCGGCGACCGTCGGCGATTGTCTGGAGGATGAGCGCCATAACCCGACCAGCGGCGATGCCGAGCAGCGCACCACCGGCGGGTTGCTGGTGTGGCGTAAGGCCGACAACTGGACCGGCTTCACCGATGGCCATCTGACCTGGGTGAACGGGCCGCTGGGGCTGCAACGGCGGCGCAATTGGGAGCGGCTTCCCTGGGAGAGCGACGCGCCGGCCGTGCAGCATCCGCCGCGGCCGGCTGGCCTGCTCGCCGCACTGGTCCTCAACGTCGTGGATGGCGACACCCTCGACGTGCTGCTGGGCGGCCAGCGCACGCGGCTGCGCTTGATCGGTATCAACACGCCAGAGGTCGTAGACCCGCGTCGGCCGGTGCAGTGCTTCGGCCGCGAGGCCTCGGCGCGGGCGCACGAGCTCCTGGATGGCCAGACCATCTGGCTAGAGGCAGATGCCAGCCAGGGCGAGCGCGACGCCTTCGGACGCCTCTTGCGCTACGTCTGGCTGCCCGATGGCCGGCTGTTCAACCTCCAAGTGGTGGCCGAGGGCTACGCCCACGAGTTCACCTTCCGGCTGCCCTATCGCTACCAGGCGCTCTTCCGTGAAGCCGAGCGCCAGGCGCGGCAGCACGGCCTCGGCTTCTGGGCGGCCGAGACGTGCGCCGGCAACACTACCCAGCCGGCACCCGCCCCGGCCCAGGTGCCCCCAGCTGCCTGAACCGTTACTCCTGCGCAGCCGGGTACGGCACGTCCATGACCCGCGCCGCTGCCTCCAGCTTGAGCTGCTGGACGGCTTCATGCACGGCGCTGATGGCGTCCTCGTGGGGAACGACGCGCACCGCATCCCGATCACGCTGCTTCAGCTCGATACCCCCTGCAGCCAGCGAGCGCGGACTGATCGTCACGCGCAGTGGTAGGCCGATCAGGTCGGCGTCAGCGAACTTCACGCCGGCGCTGGCCTCGCGATCGTCGTACAGCACCTCGAGCCCGGCCGCCTGCAGGGCACGATAGAGCTCATCCGCCTGGCTCTCCACATCCTGCTCCTCCCGGCCGAGCCGCACCAGATGCACCTCATAAGGCGCTACAGTGACCGGCAGCTTGAGCCCGCGCTCGTCGTGGTGCGCCTCGGCCACGCAGGCGAGCAGCCGGCCCACGCCAATCCCGTACGAGCCCATCACAATCGGCCGGGTCTGGCCAGCGGCATCGAGATAAGTAGCGCCCAGAGCTTCGCTATACCGTGTGCCGAGCTTGACGATGTTGCCTACCGTGACCCCGCGCGCCAGCCGCAGCGGCGCCCCACAGCGCGGACAGCCCGCTCCCGCGAACGCGGTGGCAATGTCGGCCACTACGTCGGGCTGGTAGTCCCGCCCGGCATTCACGTTCAGGTAGTGATAGTCCGGCTCGTTCGCACCAGACACGAGATTAGGCGAGCGCGCCACCAGGTCATCGACGACCACGAGCATGGCGGAGCGGTCTACGCCGATAGGCGAGGCGAAGCCAGGCTCGGCGCCGGTGGCGCGGATCTCTTCAGGCGTGGCGGGGCGAAGCCGGCGCGCCTGGATCGCATTGCTGAGCTTTGTTTCATTCACTTCCATGTCGCCGCGCACCAGCGCCATGACCAGCACCTGGCGCGTGCCGCCCGGCTGGCCAGGGGCCTCGGCCGACACCGTCGCGGTGAAGAACACCACCTTGGCCGTGCGGCTCTCCGGCACGCCCAGGTACTGCGCCAGCGCCTGGATCGTGCTCGCCCCGGGCGTGGCAACTTTCTGCAACGGGCCAGGCGGCTCTGAAACAGGCTCGGGCTTGCGAAAGCGCGCTACCTGGAGGTTGGCGGCCTCTCCGCAGGCCTCGCACCGCGCCAGGGTGTCCTCGCCGATGTCGGTGAGGAAGATAAACTCGTGGGCGAGCATCTCACCCATCATCCCCGCGTCGGCATGCACGGCCAGGATGTCGTGTAGCCCGCAGCGGCTGAAGATACGGAAGTAGGCGGTGTAGTGGTTGCGGTACTGCCGCTCCAGCCCGGCTTCGTCCGCATCGAGGCTGTAAGAGTCTTTCATGGTGAACTCGCGCACGCGGATCAGCCCGGCGCGCGGCCGCGGCTCATCCCGAAACTTCGTCTGGATCTGGTATACCAGCACCGGGAGCTGGCGATACGAATGGATCTCCCGCCGTGCCAGATCGGCCACAACTTCTTCGTGGGTCATGCCCAGCACAAGGTCACGGCCGGCGCGGTCCTTCAAGCGCACCAGCTCCTCACCGAGCTCATACCAGCGGCCGCTCTCCTGCCACAGCTCTGCCGGGTGCACCATCGGCATGGTGAGCTCCTGTCCGCCGATGGCGTCCATCTCCTCGCGGATGATCCGCTCGATCTTCTTCATCGCGCGGTGCCCCAGCGGCAGGTAGCTAAAGATGCCGGCGCCAAGCTGCCGCACGTAGCCCGCTCGTAGCAGCAGGCGGTGGCTCTCTACCTCCGCCTCGGCCGGCGCGGCACGCAGTGTCTCACCAAAGAGACGCGACATGCGCATAGGTCGTCGCACCCCTGATCAAGGAGCCCGTTGCGCCCCGGCGCCCTTCCATGTACTCCCCGCGAACCGAGAGCGCCGGCAGGCCCGCCTTCATGCTGCTCATCCTACCCGCCGCCCCGGGGAATAGCAAACATGACGGGGAAGACGCACTGTGTAGTCCGCACGCTCCGCCCGCCGTGCCATTCCGGCCTGCCCCGATGCCATCAGGCCGGGCGAGGGGGTCTCATGCAGTGCGCAATACATACTGCGTACGATTGTGTTCCTTTGACACCTCAGCGCGTCGGGGCGGATAATTGAGGCGGTGTGCTGTCCAGACGGCCGCCCCCGCAGCGGGCGGCCGTCGTCTTGTTGCGCATGTGGAGCCTGCCTTGGGTGGCCTGATCAACCTGCTGATGTCACGCAGCCCCGAGCTTGCCATCATCATGGCGCTGGGGTTTGTGGTGGCCATTTCTGTGCATGAATTCTTCCACGCTTATATCGCTGACTTACTCGGCGATCCAACGCCGCGCGCCTACGGGCGCGTCACACTGAACCCGCTCAAGCATCTGGACCCGCTGGGGACTATCCTCCTGGTGTTTCTGGGCTTCGGCTGGGGCAGGCCAGTGCCAGTCAACGGACGGAACCTGCGCACGGGGTACCGCAGAGGAATGGCCACCGTGGCGTTGGCCGGTCCGCTGTCGAACCTGCTGCTGGCTGCCGTCTTTGCCGTGCCGCTGCGCATGGAACTGGCCGGGAGCGCCGATTTTCCCCTCTTGCTCCTCCAGGCCTGCCGCATGCTTGCCTTCCTGAACATCGTCCTGGCGGTGTTCAACATGATCCCCATCGCGCCACTGGACGGATACCGCGTGGCGTTGGGCATCCTGCCGTGGGAGTGGGGAAACTGGTGGGCACGGTACGAGGCGCAGGGCCCACTGATCCTCATGGCATTGCTGTTCTTCGTGCCGTTTTTCTTGCGCGTAGACGTGCTCGGGCTGTTGATCGGACCGCCGTCTCGCCTGCTCTTTGGGCTGATCGTAGGCATGTAAGCCGATGCCGGCATCGCTGTCCCTCCGCGCTCGAACCGGGCCAGCCTTCCCGGGTAGCACCGCAGAGCCGGCCCCGGCGCTGATGCAGCCGTGGGCCCACCGTTCGACGCTGACGGTGCGTTTACCTGTCTTCGAGGGGCCGCTTGAGCTCTTGCTCTACCTGATCGAGCGCCGCCGGCTCGACATCACCGCAGTGTCGCTTGCGGCGGTGGCCGACCAGTATCTGGAGCATCTCGCTGAGCTGCGGGCGCGGGGGGAAGTGGATCCGCGCGCCGTGGCAGACTTCCTGGCCGTGGCAGCACGGCTGCTCCAGCTCAAGTCACGGGCGCTGCTCCCACGGACAGCACCGGAGACGCAAGATGCCGATGAGCCTGAGCCAGACTCGGCGGACGACCTCGTCCAGCGTCTCCAGGAGTATCGCCTCTTTCGCGACGCAGCAGCCGAGTTGCGCCGGCTCCTCGAGGCCGGCCACGCATGCTATGCGCGGGTTGCCGCGCCCGATGCCAGACTGCTCGGCCCGGCCCCGCTGGAGCCCGTTCCTCCCGACATGCTCGCGCGGGCTATGGGCCGGGTGCTGGAGCGGCTGCGCCCGCCTGGCGAAGAGCTGCCGGCGGAGGACTACCGCGTTGCTGATAAAATCGCGCTGCTGCAATCTGAGCTGGTCCGGGCCAGGCGGCTGGCGCTGAGCGCGCTACTGACGCGCTGTGCCTGCCGCCTCGAAGCTGTGGTGACCTTCCTGGCAGTGCTCGAGCTGCTGAGGCTCGGACAGGTGTCTGCCCAGCAGGAGGGGATGTTTGGCGAGATATGGCTGAGCCCTCGCGCGACTTGACGGTGCTGGTGGAAAGCTTGCTCTTCGCCGCTGGCCGGCCGGTGTCGCTGGACGAGCTCGCCAGGACACTTGAGGCACAGCCGGAGGAAGTGCTGGAGGCGCTGAACCGCCTCGAGCGTGTGCTCACCGAGCGCGGGATACAGCTCCAGCGCCACCGCGAGAACGTGCAACTGGTGACCCATCCCAGCGCCGCGCCCTACGTGCGCCGGCTGCTCGGCCTCGCAGCGACCGGCCGGCTGTCTACCGCAGCGCTGGAGACGCTGGCTGTCGTGGCGTACCGCCAACCGGTGACGCGCGCGCAGATCGAGGCGATCCGTGGGGTAAACAGCGACCATGCCTTGTCAGTCTTACAGGCGCGCGGGTTGGTTCAGGAGGTGGGCCGGCTAGAGACCGTCGGCCGGCCGGTGCTCTACGGCACCACGATCGAGTTCCTCCAGACGTTTGGCCTGCGCAGCCTGGAAGAGCTGCCACATGTCGATGGCCTGGAGCGTTCGGTGCCGCGTACGGACGGCCACAGCCGGGAGCTCCCGCAGCGCGGGTGAGCACGCCGAGAACACAGGTGGAGCGCGCTGCCAGCCGAGAACGAGTGCAGAGAGCCTGGCTATGCCGAAGCGGGTGTTGTTTGTCTTCTCCAACGTCGGCGCCGGCCATCGCGCAGCGGTACAGGCGATCGACTGCGCTCTGGCGGAGCTCTATCCAGGCACGTTTGAGACGCATAGGGTAGACATCTTCGCTGAGTGCGGCTTCTTCCCGGTCAACCGCTTCCCGCAGCTCTATAGCCGCATGTTTGATCTCCCCTGGCTGTGGGGCCTTCTCTACCGCGCGACGGATTCGCCGCGGCGGTTCGATGCGCTGGCGCGGCTGGCCGCGCCGCTGGTCGCGCCGCGCTGGGAGCGCCTGCTCGACCGCCTGGAGCCCGACGTCATCGTCTCGGCGCTGCCGAATGTCAACCGCTTCATTGCCCGGTCGCTGGCACGCCGAGGCTGGCCGGCGCGCTTCGGCATCGTGATGACTGAGCTGGTCACCATCCACGCAGCGTGGATCGCTCCAGAGGCCGACTGGTGCACCGCCTCGACCACTGAGGCAGCGCGCCAGGCCATTGCCAGGGGCATGCCGGCGTCGCGCGTGATCGTTATCGGACAACCGGTCCACCCCGCGTTCGCCGTGATGTGTGGCGACCGGACGGCTGCTCGGGTCCGGCTGGGGCTTGATCCACAGCGCTACACCGTGCTCCTGGCCGCTGGTGGAGCCGGTCGGGGCGGCCTTCGCCGAGTACTCGAGCAGCTCGACGCCAGCCCCCCGGCGCAGGGAGCGTGCCAGACACTGGTCGTCTGCGGCCGCAACGAGCTCCTCCGCCAGCAGCTTGCCGCACGGCCATGGCGGCATCTGGTACACATCTACGGCTTCGTGGACAACATGCCGGAGCTCATGGCCGCGGCAGACGTCATCGCCACGAAAGGCGGATCGACCAGCATCGCGGAGGCGCTCGTCTGCGGCCTGCCGGTGGTCATCACCAGCGCCTTGCCCGGGCAGGAGACCGGGAACATCGGCTATGTTGAGCACGCCGGCGCCGGGGTATACGCGCCGGAGGCCGCCGACGCTGCCGCGGTGATCCGGCGTCTGGGTGAGGACGGTGCCGCGCGCGCCCAGATGGCCGCGCAGGCTCGCGCGCTGGCCCGGCCGCACGCGGCGTACGACATCGCCCGCCTGGTGGCCGGCCTGGCGCTGGAGCCGCCCCTGCTACGCCCAGCGGACGTGGCGAGGCCGGGCGGCCGCAGCGTATAATCACAGAAGTAACGGCCCTGTGGCGAGAGGCTCGCCGGGTCGCGTGGTCCGCTCGGACGCTGCAGAGCATGCGCGCACGGTTCATCCTCAATCCGCAGGCCCGGCAGGGGAGCGTGTCGCTCCGTGAGGCCGTCGGCACCTTCGTGGAAGCCGGCTGGACGGTGGACCTGCTGCGCACAGAGGGGCCCGGCCACGCTATAGAACTCGCTCGCTGCGCTGCAACGGAAGGGTACGACCTCGTCGTTGCCTGCGGCGGCGATGGGACAGTGAACGAGGCAGTGAATGGTCTCGCTGGATCGGACACCGCTCTCGGCGTGCTACCTCTGGGAACAGCCAATGTCTGGGCGCGCGAGATTGGACTACCACTGCGGCCAGCGGATGCGGCGCGTGCCCTCCTGGAGGGTGAGGTCCATCGCGTCGACCTGGGATATGCCGAACCACTGGACGGCGCGGCCCGCGGCAACGGGCGCTACTTTCTGATGATGGCGGGCATTGGCTTCGACGCGGAAGTAACCCGCGCGGTGCGGCCACAGGAAAAGCGTCGCTGGGGGATGATCGCCTACGTCGTGGCCGGTATCGTCACGGCCCTCAGGTTCACCGGCACGCGGATGGCGCTCCAGTTCGACGGGCAGCGCGTGCGGCGGCGAGTCTTGCTGGCAGTGATCGGCAATACTCGCCTGTATGGCGGCCTCGTCGAGATCACAGGCCAGGCGCTAGCCGACGATGGTATGCTAGATGTGTGCCTCTTCGAAGGCAGCGGCCTGCTCCAAAAGCTCGAGCACGTCGTGCGTGTCATCCTGCGCCGCCATACCGCGTCTTCGTATGTGCGCTACTTCCGAGCGCGCGAGCTCGCGGTGTGGAGCAGCCAACCAGTGCCGGTGCAGCTCGACGGAGATGCCTTCGGCGAGATCCCGATGCGCTTTCGCGCGGTGCCGCAAGCGCTCAGCGTCCTGGTGCCCAGGACGTACCCGCGCACGCTGTTCTCGCGGCAGCAGCCCATCGCAGCTCCTGTGGCCGCCCCTGGACGACCGCTCTGAGAGGATGTCCCATGAGGCTACCGATCTTTCCGCTCCACGTCGTCCTCTTCCCTCGCATGCCGCTCCCGCTGTACATCTTTGAAGAGCGCTACAAGCTTCTGATCAATTCCTGCCTGCAGGAGCGCCGGCCGTTCGGCGTCACCCTGATCAAGTCTGGACAGGAGGTCGGCGGCCCGGCAATCCCGTTTGAGATAGGCACAACCGCGCGTATTCATGACGTGGAGCGGCGCAAAGGTGGCGAGATGGACCTCCTCACACTGGGCGAGCGGCGCTTTCGCATCCGGTCGATCGTGCAGGAGACGCCGTATCTGGCCGCTGAGGTCGAGGAGCTCGAGGAGCCGTTGGGTGATCCAGCAAAGCTGCGAATCCTTGTTCCTCGTGCGGCAAACCTATTCGATGAGTACTGCCGTCTCCTGGTCAGGCTCGGCGCCCGCCGTAAGTGCTTCCCTGAACCCGCTGCCGACCCCGTCACCTTCTCCTACCAGATCGCCTCGTGGATGCAGGTTGACCTCGATGAGAAACAGGCGCTCCTTGAAGCCGACAGCGCCGAGCGACGCCTGCGCAGCCTGGTGCGCTTGCTGGAGCGAGAGAAGCCGCTCCTACGGATCCTGGCCGACGCCCAGGAGCGGGCGAGGGCGCAGACCCCGGATGGCGTTGAGCGCCAGCGTCGCAGCAAGCTCCCTCGTGGCTTCTTCTCCTCTAATTGATATAATTGATATAATTGATACTTTTTCATACTACTTTAGTTGGCAATTTTGATAATTGGCGTCTAATAGCATCTGGTATGCGCCAGAGCCGGCACGGACAACGCCTCTTGCCCTTCTCGGTACCCTCGCAACCCATTCCCTCTCTATGCTATCTTTCTATGTCCCTTTCCTACTATATCTTTATCTTTCCTACTACCTAATCTATTCCTGACGTGAGCAATGTCTGCACCGAAGCCGCGCGTCCTCGCTATTGTCGGGCCAACAGCCGTTGGCAAGAGCGATTTCGCCCTCGACGTTGCGGAAGCCTACAGGGGGGAGATCATCAGCGCCGACTCCCGCCAGGTCTATCGCTACATGGACATCGGCACAGCGAAGCCTACGCCGGAGATGCGCCGCCGGGTGCCACACCACCTTCTCGATCTGATCGATCCCGACCAGTCGTACTCCGTGGCGCTATTCGTGCGAGATGCCACGGCCGCACTGCATGATATCTGGGGCCGTGGGAAGCTTCCCGTCATCGTCGGCGGCACCGGATTATACGTGAAGGCGCTCCTTGACGGCCTTGTGCTCCCAGAGGTGCCACCCGATCCAGCGCTGCGTGCGGAGCTGGAGCAGCGTATCCGCACCGAGGGGCTGGAAGCAGTCGCCGCCGAGCTCCTGCGCCGCGATCCGGGCGCTGCCGGCATTGTTGATTTCCGCAATCCGCGGCGGGTCATCCGCGCCCTGGAGGTGACCCTGAAGTCGGGCACGCCCTTCAGCGCCTTGCGGCGGCGCGCGCCGCCCGGCTGGGATACGCTGCGTCTCGGGCTCGCCCTGGATCGCCAGGCGCTGTACGAGCGGATCAACCGGCGGCTCGAGCAGCAGGTCGCCGCCGGACTAGTCGAGGAAGTGCGCGGCCTGCTGGCGCGCGGGTACCGCCCCGACGATCCAGGCTTGCGCGGGCTCGTGTACCGTGAGGTCGTGCGGCACGTCCTCGGTGAGCTGAGCTTGGAGGAGGCGATCCGCCTGGCGCAGCGCGAGACGCGGCGCTACGCCAAGCGGCAGCTCACCTGGTTCCGCGCTGACCCGCAGGTGCGCTGGTTCGAGGCAACGCCTGATGGCCTGAAGCAGGCGCGTGCGGCTATCGAGCAGTGGCTGGCGGAACCAGCCAGGCAGGATCAGCCCAGCGGCTGATCCATGTGCGGTATACTATGCGCGCACCTGTGCGAGGCGCGACCGCAGCCGCCGCCGGATATGTCGCCGGTCACCGAAGCATGATGCTTGACACCGTGAACCGCCAGTTCCAGCACTGCACGGTGCTCTTCACCTGTGCCGGCCGGCGCGTGGGCCTCCTGCGGCTCTTCCGCCGCGCTGCGAAGTCGCTGGGTATCCGGCTGCGTCTCCTGGGCACCGACCTTCAAGCAACGGCCCCGGCGCTCCAGGAGTGCGACGCCGCGTTTCACGCCCCGCCCATCCGTGACGACGACTACATCCCCTATCTCGTACGGCTATGTCGCGAGGAGGGAGTGCGGCTGGTCGTTCCTCTGATTGACCACGACCTGCCGAAGCTGGCAGCCGCCAGAGCGGAGTTCGCTGCTGCCGGGGCACTGGCGCTCGTCTCAGCGCCTTCGGTCATTGAGACGTGCAACGATAAGCTATTGACGTACTACGCTCTACGCAGCGCCGGCCTGCCCGTCCCCGCCACCTGGCTGCCACATGAGCTCCCCGAAGACCACCCGCTGCCGCTCTTCATTAAACCGCGCCACGGCTTCGGTAGCGTCCACACCTACCGCGTCACCACAAGGGAGCAGTTGGCGTTCTTCAGCCAGTACGTGCCAGAGGCGCTGGTCCAGGAACTCGCCACGGGGCAGGAATACTCGGTCGATGCGTTCTGCGATCTCCACGGCCGGGTGCTCGCGGCGGTGAGCCGGGTCCGTCTGGAGACGCGTGCTGGCGAGGTGAGCAAGAGCGTGACGCGCCGGCACGCGGCGCTGCTCCGCTGGAGCCGGCTGGCTCTGGAACACCTGGGCGTAGTAGGGCCGGCGACAGTGCAGGCGTTCTGTGACGGTGAGCGGGTCTGCCTGACCGAGATCAATCCGCGCTTTGGCGGCGGCGCGCCGCTTTCGATCATGGCTGGAGCGGACCTGCCCCGGCTGGCCCTCGAGCTCGCCCTCGGACGCGAGCCGGCGCCGTGCGAGGCGTTCCGCGAGGGGCTGGTCATGCTCCGCTACGACGAAGCGTTCTACCTGCCCGAAGACTCGCTGCCCTGGCAAGCGTAAGCAAGGTACGGGATGGCAGAGCAAGCGCGCCTTGACGGGACCGCTGTGCGCGCGGTCCTCTTCGACCTGGACGACACGCTCTACCCGGAGCGTGCGTTCGTCCTGAGCGGCTTCCGCGCCGCTGCACAGCACGGCGCAGCTGCGCTCGGCCTGGACGCGGCGGCGCTGGAGGAAGCCTGCGTGCGCCTGTTCACCGCCGGACGCCGCGGGGACATCTTCGACGCCGCGCTCCGCTCGCTGGGCCTGCCTGTCTCGCCCGAGTCCGTCGCGTTGCTAGTTGAGGCGTACCGAACCCATATCCCCCAGCTCCGCCTGCCGGAGGAGACCGCCATAGTGCTGCGGGCCCTCCGGCCGCGCTATCACCTGGGCGTGATCACCGATGGCTACGCCGCCGTCCAGCGGCGCAAAGTTGCGGCGCTGGGGCTGGAACGCTTTCTCGATGTCATCATCTACACCGATGACTGGGGACGGGCTGCATGGAAGCCAGCGCCGACCGGTTTTGTAGCGGCGCTCGAGCAGCTCGGGATCGCCCCTGCGCAGGCGCTGTATGTTGCCGACAACCCGGTGAAGGACTTTATCGGCGCACGGGCGCTTGGCCTGTCCACGATCCGCCTACGCGTGCCCGGTCGGGAGCACGCCTCTGTTCGTCTCGACGCCGCGTACGAAGCCGACCTGGAGATCACCACCCTGGCCAGCCTGCTCGACCTCCTGGGCTGCGCAGCGTAGACCGAGAGGTCCTGGGGCACCCACACGTACCGGTACAACGGGGCTGACCCATTCGGTACTCGCGTACCTGCTCTCCATGGCGCTGCTGCTACAATCTCAGTACGGTCGACACGAGGAGCCAGCCGGAGACGCGCCTGCCGGCACGGCAAGGTTGTGACAGAGCGTAGAGAAGCACAGGCAGCATACGCAGGTGAGCTCTCCGTACATCCTCCCCGCCCAATCTCCTGAGCCTTCCGGCAGGCGCCACGCACTCAGGCTGCGCCAGCCTGCGGTAGGTGTGGCTCAGCGGTGGCGCAGGCTGCTCCGCTCCCATAGTCTGTTGCTCGCCACACGGCGTCGCCTGGCGATTGAGCGGGCCAGGCGCCGACTGCTGCGCCGCACCCTTGTCGAGGTGGCCCGCCGCAACAACGAGCTCGCTCAGTCGCGCCAGCAGCTCCTGGTCTATGCCCAGGACCTCGCGCAGACCTATCGCGAGCTCCAGCGGCGCATTGACCAGATGGCGCTGCTGCGTGAGGTCAGCAACGCCATCGCCCGTCCGCTCACGGTTAACGAGGTGCTGACCGCCACGCTCGAAGGGATACAAGCCATCATAGCGCCCGCCTGGGCTGGCATCTTCATGCCGGCGGAGGATGGTTGTGTGCGCTTGGCTGCGTGTAGCCCACCGCAGACAGATAGCCCGTTCCTCGCAGCCGCACTGCCAGCGCCTCTTCGTGACCTCACCCGCACCGGCAGCGCGGCTGCCGCCGTGACAGAGCTCTCTGCTGAGGCAAGCGCATTCCTCCAAGTGGTTGCGCCTGATGCGGTGTGCGTCCTCGTTGCCGCTGTGCCGGTCGGGCCCGACCAGGCAGGCACGTTGCTCTGTGTCCTGGCTTCCACTGGCAACGGAGGACCCCTCTCACCGCAAGTGCGTGAAGCCGAGCAACTCTCGCTCCTGAGCATCCTGGCGAACCAGGCCGGCGAGGCAATCCATCGCGCGCGGCTGTACGAGGAGGTGCAGCGGCTGGCGATCACCGACGAGGTGACTGGGCTGTACAATCACCGCTACCTGCGCCAGGCTCTGGCGCGGGAGCTCGAAAAGTCGCGCCGCCTCGGGTACCCCCTAGGCTTGCTGATGCTCGATGTGGACGACTTTAAGCTCTACAACGATCGGTATGGCCATCCCGCCGGGGACCGTCTGCTGCGCCTCATCGCCATGAGCTTGCTGGCCAGCGTGCGCAGCACGGACACCGTCGCACGCTACGGCGGAGAGGAGTTCAGCATTATCCTGCCCGGCTGCACCCCGGCCGCCGTCCTGAGCGTGGCAGAGAAAGTACGACTCGTTACCGCCGCAGTGGTGCAGCGCGGCCTCGACCAGAGTATGGATGAGGTCCGGGCAGTGGCAGCCGAGCTCCTGCGCCGCCCGCGGGTGGCGATCCACCCGCCTCCTGCGGGCTCCTCACTGGCCGTCACCTTGAGCATTGGCGGCGCAGCGAGCCCTCCCGTCACCGCAGATCCGCAGCTCCTGCTGCAAGCAGCGGACCAAGCGCTCTACACGGCCAAGCGCAGCGGCAAAGACCGCGTGCACATCTACGTCCCCTAGAGGATATCCCCTAAAGCATTCCCTGAGAGGCACGTCTCCAGAGGTGCGTCTTTCCACGCTACGTCCCATAGATGCACGCGGCGTTGTGCAGCGAGGCCGCACCCCGACCTCAGTACCCGGCGCGCTTATCGACGATGTTGATCAGTTCCTGGCCACTGGTAAACCGGCGCAGATTCTCCAGGAAGATGTCCACGCCGCGCTGGCGGGTCTGTGCGGTCGTAGCGCCGTAATGCGGTGTGATGATAGTGTTGCGTGCGGTCCAGAAGGGGCTCTCCGGCGGTAGCGGTTCGTGCGCGTGGGCATCGAGCCCGGCACCGGCGATCCAGCCCTCGTTCAACGCCCGCAGGAGCGCCTCTGGCTGGGCGATGGCGCCTCGTGAGATGTTGACATAGAACGCCGTGGGCTTCATAGCGCGGAACTCAGCCTCGCCGAGCATGCCGCGGGTCTCTGGAGTGAGCGCGGCCGTCACCACGACATAGTCACACTTCCCCAGGAACGCATGGAGTTGCTCGTGGGTGAACACCTGATCCACGTTCGGGCAGGGCAGGGGGCGGCGCCGGTAACCTAGCACGCGCATGTGGAACGCCTTCGCCTTCAGCGCCAGGTCCTGGCCACAGTTTCCCAGCCCGATAATTCCCACTGTGGCGCCGTTGAGCTCCAGGTGCGGCCGGTGATTCCAGCGATGGGCGCGCTGGTCCTCCATCGTCTGAAGCATGTCGCGCGCCAGCATCAGCATCAGCATGATGGCGTGCTCGGCCAGCGGCACGGCGCCATTGCCCTTACTGCACGTCATGACGATTGGGCTCTCAATCAGCTCTGGGTAGAGCACTCCATCGACGCCAGCTGCCCAGGAGTGCAGCCACCTGACCCGCTGCGCCAGGCCAAACAGTGACCGCGGGATGCTGCCAGCCACCACATCAGCCTCGGGCAGCACGCCCGCGAGCTCCTCTGTGCTGATCGGGAAGTGCACGGTCATACCGGCGGCGGCCTGCCTGATCTGCTCCGCCTGAGCCTCGTTCACGCCGCCGTAAACGACAATGTTCAGAGGGGGAGACGACGTACTGGAAGAAGGGCTGGACATAGTACTTCGATCTGCAACGTATCCATGTTCACATGCTGTACTTGCGGAAGACCACAACGGCGTTTTGGCCGCCGAAGCCGAAGCCGTTGGCTACGGCCACGCGCACATCTGCGCGGCGTGCGACATTCGGTACGTAGTCGAGGTCACATTCAGGATCAGGATTGTCCAGGTTGATCGTTGGAGAGATGATGCCGTCGCGGATGGCCATGACGCAGGCAAGCCCTGAGACGGCGCCAGCGCCACCCATCAGGTGTCCGACCATGGACTTGTTCGAGCTAATGGCCAGCCGGTACGCATGCTTCCCGAACACCAGCTTGATGGTGCGGGTCTCGGATACATCGTTGAGCGGCGTGGCGGTGCCATGGGCGCACACGTAATCGACCTCTTCCGGACGCACGCGCGCCACTTCCAGTGCGCGGCGGATCGCCGCGGCTGCTGCCTCGCCGCTTGGCTCCGGCGCGGTGACGTGGTAGGCGTCACAAGTAATCGCGCCGCCAGCGAGCTCAGCATAGATGCGCGCGCCACGAGCGCGCGCGTGCTCTTCCGCTTCGAGCACGAATGCGCCAGCCCCCTCGCCGAACACGAAGCCATCGCGGTCGCGGTCGAACGGGCGTGACGCCTGCTGCGGGGCATCATTGCGTGTTGCCATCCCGCCGGTGCGCGCCAGCGCCACGATGGCCAGTGGGGAGACCGCCGACTCTGTACCGCCGGCAATGACCACATCGGCATCGCCGCGCTGGATGAGATAGAAGGCGTCGACGAAGGACTGCATGCTGCTGGCACAGGCAGCGACGGAGGTGATCACCGGGCCTTTATAGCCAAAGGTCATCGCCACCTGACAGGATGCCATATTTGAGATCATCGATGGGGCGAAGAAGGGACTGACCCGACTGGGTCCACGCTCGGCGAACAGCAGCGCCTCGTCGTAGATCTCCGCTACGCCGCCTCCGCCGGTGTTCATCACCACACCGTAGCGAAAGGGATCGGCCGGCGGCTCGGTCAGCCCAGCATCCTGGATCGCCATCTTGGCGCTGGCAACGGCGAGCTGGATAAAGCGGGCCATCCGTCGCGCGGCCTTCGGATCAACGTAACGCTCCGGCTCGAAGCCCTTGACCTCAGCGGCGATCTGCACCGGTAGGCCGTCCGGCTCAAAACGCGTGATGCGTGTGACCCCGGACACCCCGCGCACCAGGTTCTGCCAGGTCTCCTCGGCATTGAGGCCGACGGGCGTGATGGCGCCCAGCCCCGTGATCACGACACGCCTAGGCTCGTACGACACGGCTCCCTCTCACTGCGCGATCACTGCATGCATGCCCGCTGCGTAGCTACCCGTCGAACCGCCGGAAGGCGACCGTCGAATTATGGCCGCCCAGGCCGATGCCATTGGACAAGGCCACGCGGACGTCGGCACGGCGAGCCACGTTCGGCACGTAGTCGAGGTCGCACTCCGGATCGGGCACCTCCAGGTTGATCGTCGGGGGAATGATACCATAGTAGATCGTGAGTACCGTGGCCGCTGCCTCGAGCGCGCCGGCCGCGCCCATCATGTGCCCCACCATCGATTTGTTCGAGCTGATCGCTAGCCGGTACGCATGCTCCCCGAAGACGCTCTTGATCGCCGCCGTCTCGTACTTGTCATTGAGCTGGGTGCCAGTGCCATGGGCGTTGATGTAGTCGACTTCCTCCGGAGCAAGGCCGGCCTTGCGCAGGGCCATGCGCATCGTGCGGGCCGGTCCGGCGCCCCCCTCTGCCGGCGCAGCCATATGGAAGGCATCGTTGCCGCTGCCGTAGCCGACCACCTCGGCGTAGATCCGTGCGCCACGGGCGCGCGCGTGCTCTAAGTCTTCCAAGATCAGCGCCGCCGCCCCTTCGGACAGGATGAACCCGTCGCGGCGCAGGTCGAACGGTTTACACGCCTTCTCTGGATGCTCGTTGTCCGAGGCGAGGCCGCGCATGTTGATGAAGCCGGCCACGAAGAGCGGGAGGATGCCAGCCTCGGTGCCCCCGGACACAACCACGCGTGCATCGCCGCGACGGATGGTCTCGAACGCCTCACCGACTGCCCCGCCTCCGGTAGCGCAGGCCGACACGACCGCCATGTTCGGCCCCTGCGCTCCCAGGACGATGGCAATGTGTCCGGAAGCGGAATCGGGCAGCATGTTCGCTATGAAGAAGGGACTGACCCGGCGCGGCCCGCGCTCCTCGAGGATTTTCTGCTGAGCCAGGATCGTGCTCACGCCTCCCGCTCCGCTGCCGAAGATCACACCGACCTGCTCAGGATCCTCCGCTCCCATGTCGAGGCCCGCATCGGCGACCGCCTCCAGCGCAGCGACGACGGCAAACTGGACGTTGCGGTCCATGTGCCGGAGCTCTTTAATATCTAAGAGCTCCTCAGGGTGGAAGTTCTTCACCTCACCTGCGATCTGGACGCTGAGCGCGGAGGGATCAAAGGCGGTAATGCGCGCGATGCCCGAGCGCCCGGCGATCAGCGCCTCCCACGTCTCGCGCATCGTATTTCCCACGGGCGTCACCGCGCCCAGGCCGGTCACCACCACGCGACGGTACACGGCCGGCTCCCTCCTTCACACTCCCACTTTCACATTTCACATGTCACATGTCACAGACACTGAGGCCACTCACATCGTTCTTCACAATGTTTTTGTGTTTTTTGTGTTTTTTTTACAAAGCACCTCGAGCGCTCGTGCGCCGAGCGGTGCGTTTGCCTCATAGTCTTCTGGCCAATGCTGCTCCGGCAGCGCGTTGGGGCATCACGAGGCGTCCAGCGCGGCGATCGCCTGGTCGTTAAGCGTGATCACCTGCACGTCCTGGCTGATTCTGCGGATCAGCCCGGACAGCACGTGGCCGGGCCCGATCTCAGCAAACGAGCTCACGCCACGGTTCAGCATCTCGGTAACGCAGTGGGTCCACTGCACCGGCCGGCACAGCTGCTCGGCCAGCTCACGGCGAATATCTTCGGCCGAGGTGAGCACCTGGCCGGTGATGTTTGCCACCAGCGGCACGCTCGGCTCGCGCAGACGGATGCCGGCCAACACCTCGCTGAACTGCTGTGCAGCGCGCTGCATCAGGGGAGAGTGCGAAGCAATCGACACACCCAGGCGCGCCACGCGTCGCGCACCACGCTGCCGGGCCAGCTCCATCGCACGGAGGAGCGCCTGTACTTCGCCGGAGAGCACCCGCTGGTCGGGCGAATTGGCATTGCTCACCACAACGACACCTGAGCTGGCCGCCTCACGACATACCTCCTCCAGGGTGGCATCGTCGAGCCCGATAACAGCGGCCATGCCACCGGGTCGCTCCAGCGATGTCTCTTTCATCAGGCGCCCGCGCTCACGCACGAGCTGCACTGCCTCGGCGAAGTCCAGGGCATCGGCGGCAACCAGCGCAGAGTACTCGCCCAGGCTATGGCCGGCGACGAAGAGCGGGCGGACGATCTGGCCCAGCGTCCGCCACTTCTCGCGCAGCGCCTCCAGGCAGGCAATCGAGACCGTGAGGATGGCCGGCTGGGCGTTAATGGTATCTTCAAGCTCCTCGACCGGTCCTTCGAAGCAGAGGCGGGAGAGGGCGAACCCGAGGGCTTCGTCAGCGCGCTCGAACACAGCGCGCGCCGCTGGCGAACGTTCGTAGATGCTCCGCCCCATGCCGACGTATTGCGAGCCCTGGCCAGGGAAAACGAAGGCGATCCGCTGGAACAGCGTGTCGGCTCGTACGATGCTCATGCCTCTCCTCAACTTCTGGTGGAGCAGCGCCGGCTCGTCCGGCTCCGGCCACACACGTCTGCGGCGCAAACTGGGTGTGCTGCTCCAGCATGGCCGCACGCGCGTCCGGCACGAACCGCGTGCAGCTAGAAAACACCGAAGCCGGCAGGGCGTTACAGCCGCGTACGTCCGCGCGACCCCGGCGGCACGACGCCGGCGCTTTAGCGAATTCTTAACGAGGATTCAGCGAACCTTGGTACAGTGAGCTGGGCGCCACCCGGGCACGGGCAGGCTGCCGGGACAGGGTTCCGCGACAGAGTTCACCGGCGGTGGCTGCACACGTGCGCTGCGGGGTGCACCAGAAGGATAGAGCGATATGTCGGCTAGGAAACAGCACTGCGGCCGGCGGGTGCACGGCCGGCCCTCCCGTTCCAGCTCCACGCACCAAGTGCTCAAGACTGGAACCACCGTACCGGCAGCGCAGTGGCAGCCGACACCGCGTGAGCCCGCCTGGAGGTATCTGCTGCGCCTGCAACAACTCGCCAGCCATGAGGCGCAGCAGGCGCTGCTTGAACTCTACTTTCTCTCCTGCCAGGAAGCCTGGCGGGCATGCCTCCTCATCACACGAGAGGCCAGCGATCCCCCGCGCATCTGGGAATGCAGCGCCACCGTGATCCAGCTGCTGTGGAGGGTCCTGCTTGGCACGCTGGGACATGAAAAGCGTTTTCTCGACCACCACTGGCTGGGCTGGTGGATCGCGCAGCTTGCCGAGATGTGGCCGCGCGTCCATGAAGACGATAGCTGCTTCTATACCGACGCGTTGTACGTCCTGACGGCCTGTGCACGGCGACTGGGCATTCCCGATCCTGCCCTCGACGCCCTGCGCGACCGTGTGGCGTGCCATCTTGACCTGCTGGCCGGCCGGGAGCGTCCGGCTGAGGTACGACGGCAGCGCTGGCACGAGCTTCAGCAACGCCGGCTCATACTGGGCTCGCGTGTGCTCGAGTGGGTAGCCCGCCATCCCGCCCAGTTGAAGGCTGTCGCGGGATGACCGTAGGTGAAGCCTCCCGCGCGCGTCGAGCGACTATCTGCACACGGCTTCCTCGCCCGTCGACACCCCCCAACACGCCGGGCTTGCCCGGCGGGGTGCAGCGGGGTGCACACGATATCACGACCAGAGGCTTGACGATAGCCAGACGCGCCTGCTACCCTGCTAGCAGGGCCGGGCAACGTTGTGGCCTGGCAGCAGGGTACGTATGCTAGTGTATCTTGGACTGATCTTTGCTGGCGGGCTCCTTGGCGGGAGTATCGCAGCCTGGGCAGCGTCTGATCGCACATTACTGCCTGGCCGCGAGCCAGTGCCGCGGGGCAAGCCAGTGCTCCGGCCCGGCCTGCTTGCCAGCGCGCTCGCCGGGGCCGGAGCAGCCATCGGGGTTGCCGCACTGTATGGCATGGCAGGTCTGCCTTTCTCAGGTCTCTCCATGTACTCGGCGCCGCTCGGTGCTATACTGGTAGGGCTGAGCGTTGGGGGCGCCCTGTGCTACCAGGCACAGCAACGCTTCCTAGCAGTAGCGCGCGATGAGGCCGTCAGAACGGCCATTTTGCTGCTCGGCGCAGAAGGCAGCCCAGCGGAGCAGCCTCACAGACCATGACGTTGCCTGAGAAACCATCCCCTGGAGACGCCCTGCGTCGACCGACAGCGAATCCTGCCGTCTCTCCCCTGTCACCGGAGGACTTACTGGCCACGGAGGAGCAGGTCCGCGCCGCGCTCGACTCGTTGCAGGCGCGCCAGGGTGCGCGGCGCTTCGAACGCGAGACGCCGTCCGGCGCAGAGGCCGCAGCATCCCCCGCTGGCCCGGCGCACGAGCAGCGTCGTCGACGCCGCATCCCGCTACTATCGGCCAGGCCCATTTTCCGGCCGCGGCCCGCGGCACCTCCTGTGGAGCCTGCCCACGCCAGCATAGACGAGCGAGAGGAGGCGCTGCGAGAGGAGCTCCTGGTCTTGCTCGTCCAGCTTCAAGGGGCTGCGCCGGTGCCGTCTGTGCGTATCGCTCGGCAGCTTGCCACAGTCCGCGACCGCCTGGCCGCCCTGCGCGCCCGCGCGGTCTGGTTGCCCACTACATCTCACCACGAGGACTAGCGCCTGCCTTGGCGTACGGCGCGAGGAAACCTCTCGGCGAGCTATGCGCCGCGCTGCTGGACACGGACCTCAGGAAGATGGATCTTAGAAGTATTTTTAAGAAGTATTTTAGATAGAAAAGTATTGAAGTATTAGTACTAGAGCTATTGAGACGATATCACCAAAGAGAGACATACGGAGGCTGGTACAATGGCGCTGGCGTTGCGCACCCTCGGGAATACCGGTATCCGCGTCTCGGAGTTCTGCTTCGGCACCTGGGAGATCGGCGGGGCGGCATGGGGGCCGATCCGCGCCGAGGATGCCGTGGCCCTCGTGCGTAAGGCCCACGACCAGGGCGTGACTGTGTTCGACTGCTCGGACGCCTATGGTAATGGCCGCGCCGAGGTCATCCTGGGCGTCGCCTTCAAGGGCCGACGCGACGACGTGGTCCTGGTGACCAAGGTTGGCTACATCGCTGGGATCGATGGGGCACAGTCTATCCTGCCGAAGCAGTACCAGAACCACTCGCCGGAGTACATTCGGTGGGCCTGTGAGCTCAGTCTCCGGCGGCTCCAAACGGATTACATCGACGTCTACCTCTTGCACGATGCTCCGATGTCTGTGCTCCGCAGTCCGGAGCCGTTCGCGATGTTCCGCCAGTTGCAGCAGGCTGGGAAAATCCGCGCGTGGGGCGTCTCATCGAGCGCGGAGGGCGCTGCGGTAGCGATCCGTGAGCACGGCGCTGAGGTCGTGATGGTGCCGTTCAGCGTGATTGATCAGCGACCGGCCGACGTGCTCTTCCCGCTGGCGCGGGAGCGCGGCACTGGGATCCTGGCTCGCTCACCCTTCTCTGGCGGGCTCCTGCTCGACGCCGTCGTCGCTGAAGCACGGCAGGCGCTGGCCGCGCCGCAGATTTTCTCCCCGCACGATCGCCGTAGTCTGGTCTTGCCGGAGCGGCTTCAGGACATCGTGCGCAAGGCAGATGCGCTGCGCTTTCTAGTCGGCGGAGCGGCGCCGACGCTGGCAGCCGCGGCGCTGCGCTTTGTGCTGTCCTTCCCCGAAGTCTCGACCACCGTCACTGGTGTCATGCGACCGGAGGAGCTCGAGCAGGACCTGGCCGCTTGCGTACCTCCCTACTACGGGCCGGATGAGATCGCTCGCGCCCGCGCCCTCTACGCAGCTGGGTTCGCGTAACTCCTGGTGCGTAGTGCGTCCTGTGGGTACTGCCGAACACGTCCTGCGCACTGCGTAAGCCCCGCCAGGCCTCCCAACCATTGGACAGGCCGCCTGCCATGCAGTGGCGCGGGATTGCAGGGCCTATCCATTAGACAGTACGCACATTAGACAGTACGCAGGACGTGTTAGGTGCTACGCACCGGTAGCTCAACGATAAAGGTGCTGCCGCAACCGATCGTGCTCTCGACCCAGATGCGGCCGCCGTGTGCATCGACAATAGCCTTGCAGATATACAGGCCAAGGCCCAGCCCGTAGACGTAGCGCGTCGTAGCGAGGCGGGTGAAGGGCTGAAAGAGTTGCGGGATGGCCTCACGAGCGATACCGATCCCCTGATCCACGACATGGATGCGCGCAGCTTCCCCGCAGCGCTCGATCACCACGTTCACCGTGCTCTCTGATGGAGAGTACTTGCGGGCGTTACGGACAAGGTTTACCAGAAGCTGCTCGATGCGTTCCCGATCCCACTCGCCCTCCAGGCGCTCCGGTGCTGCCAGGACCACGTGCGGCCCCGGCCCGGCGCGCTGCTCATGCTCGACCACCCGACGGGCAGCCGCAACCAGGTCCATGTGGATGGGCTGGATTGCAAAGTGCCCCGCGCCAATCCGCGCCGCATCGGAGAGATCGTCGAGCAGCCGGCGCATGCGCCGTGCAGCATCATCAAGCGCGTCGAGGGCGCGCAGCCTGCCCTCGGGTTTGCGTAGCAGCTCTGGCCGTCGCAGCAGTTGAACATACCCGAGTAAGACGGCAAGAGGGTTCCGTAGCTCGTGCGACACGAGGGCCATGAATTCCTGAAGCTGCTCCCGCGCCGTCTCGGCTGCAGCGCGGGCAGCCTCGGCCTGCTGTCGTGCAGTGGTCAGCCGCGCCCGCTCGATAGCCGCGCCTGCCTGCGCAGCCAGGGTCTCAGCCAGGGACAGCTCCGCCGGGCCGAAGAAGCCCGGCAGATGATGGTTCACATGCAGGCTGCCGATCCGCTGTCCGCCGGCCTCTATTGGCACAATCACTGCGCTGCGCACCCCCTGCTGCTGGAGCTTGTCACGTAGGCTGTACTGCTCCGGCTGAAGCGCCCAGAAATCTTCGACGAGCATCGCGGGGCTGCCTGCCTGAAGAGCTGCGGCGAAGCTCCCGGGAGGAAACGGCGATGCTGTCTCTCGCTCGACAATCGTCCCGTCGCGCCCGACCCGCAGCATCAAGCTGCGCTCACCGGGGTTGGGCCCGAACATCTGCACCACGCCGTAGTCGCCATCCAGCACATTGATCGCCCCGATGAGCAGCTCGCGCAAGGCAGACTCCCACTCGGAGCAGGCAGCGACCCGAGCGAGCGTCGCGGCGAGCTGCTGCATGCGCTCGGCACGCCGGCGCTCCCGCTCAACGAGCTGATCATGCTCTTTCGCAATAGCGTGCAACATAAGCTCGGTCACTGCCAGCGCGGCGAGGTCTTCCAGCACGGCAATCTCGGCTGCGCTCCACACACGCGGGCAGCGGTCCATGACGTACAGCATGCCAGACACGCGGCCTTCAGTGGGACGTAGCGGGACGGCTGCCACGGCGACGAGGCCGGGCGGGCCAGTAGTCGCGCTGGCAGTCAGCGGATGGGCGCGCACATCCTGAATGACCACCGGCTGGCCGGAGTCACAGACGTGCTGGCAGACAACGCGGAGGAGCGCCTCGATGTACGGATTGTCATTGGCGCCTGCAGTGAAACTGGCCAGTGTGCAGTTCTCATGCGGGCCTACGCCAGCGAGACAGATGCCAGCAACTGGGACGCGTTGCACGCGCGCAGCGAGGCGGACAAGCCGGGCACATGCGCTCTCATCCTGCTCGGGCGCGGCACCCACCGGCGAGGGACCTGCCTGCGCAGGGATCTGGTACATCATGGCATGTATATACTAAAGCAGCCCGGCGTACACAAGGGAGGGCAGAGGAAGGCAGTCGCCCGCAAGCGTGCGCTACTTGGGCAGGGCTTTGAGGGCGAGGTAGGCAGGCAAGGGGGTCCAGTCCGGCCCCACAATGCCGAAGGCATACTTCTCATCCGTGGGCGGCACCACCACCCGATAGTTCAGGTTCCACACCACCACCAGCTGCACCCA